>CACWZP010000053.1 GCA_902765395.1 uncultured Eubacteriales bacterium | reverse complement strand
CGCCCGGCGGCCAGGTCGCCCTGGTACTTCAAGGCGCGCGGGATCGCCCGGTAGGCGCCCTTGTAATAGAGCAGGGCGGCCGCGTAAGCATAGTCCATGGGCTCGGTCCCGCGGTGGCGCTCCAGGACCGCATTGAAGCGGTCCGCGAGCGGGTTGTGCGGCGCGAGCCAGAAGCGCGTGTATGGCACGTCGGCCGCACACGAGAGGCACAGATGCCGCTCGCGCATGCCCAGCCTGCGTCCGCAGGCCAGGCACGCCCGCGGCATGAACAGATCGCCGAGGGCGATTACAAAGTCAATCATCCGCATCGTTCCATAGATTCTTCGTCGGATTATCATTTTACTGAACGCGCGCTCCCGGCCTTTTCTGGCACGGCTGAGGGAACGTTTGGGGCACTATTCGTGCCCCGGCACGCGCTTCAACCCATCACCTCGCCCGAGGGCTTGGTCACGGCGCCCGAGCGAAGGCGCGGTGCCCACCTCCCACCCGGGGTGGGGTTCCAAAGTTAGGCCAGGAAAACAAAAAACAACACCAGCTGTTGATAACTGGTGTTGTTTCAGTATGTATTTTATGTGTTTCTTACGCTCGGGGGAACGGGCCGGGGCCCAAGGCTTACTCCCCGTAGATGTACAGGTGCTGCTCGGGGGTGAGGGTGTCGATGGTGATGCCTTCGGAGTCGAGCTTGCGGAAGGCGACTTCGCGGTCGATTTCCGCCGGGACGTTGTTCAGCTTCTGCGGGAGGGCGTCCCGGTGCTGGACAAGGTAGCGGGCGCTGAGCGCCTGGATGGCGAAGGACATGTCCATGATCTCGGCCGGATGCCCGTCGCCACAGGCCAGGTTCACGAGGCGACCCTCGCCGAGCACGTAGATCCAGTTGCCGTTGGTGAGCTTGTAGCCCATGATGTTCTCGCGCATCTCGCGCTGCTCTACGGCGTTCGCACGCAGCCATGCCATGTCGACCTCGCAGTCGAAGTGGCCGGCGTTGCAGCAGATGGCGCCGTCCTTCATCGTCAGCAGGTGGTCCGGCGTGATCACGTCCTTGCAGCCGGTCGCGGTGACGAAAAGGTCGCCCAGCGGGGCGGCGTCGGCCATCTTCATCACGCGGAAGCCGTCCATCGCGGCCTCGAGGGCCTTGACCGGGTCCACTTCCGTGACGATGACGCGGGCGCCGAGGCCTTTCGCGCGGAGGGCGATGCCCTTGCCGCACAGGCCGTAGCCCGCGACCACGACATCCTTCCCCGCCACGATGAGGTTCGTGGTGCGGTTGATGCCGTTCCACACGCTCTGGCCGGTGCCGTAGCGGTTGTCGAACAGGTGCTTGCAGTCCGCGTCGTTCACGAGCATCATCGGGAACCGGAGGATGCCGGCGCGGTCCATCGCCTTGAGGCGCAGGATGCCGGTGGTCGTCTCCTCGCAGCCGCCGATCACGTTCGGGATCAGCTCCGGGAACTCCTTGTGCATCAGCGTCACCAGGTCACCGCCATCGTCGATGATGATGTTCGGGCCCACCTCCAGCACGCGGCGGAGGTCCTCCTCGTACTCGTCCATCGTGGCGCCGTGGACGGCGAACACGTTCAGCCCTGCATGGACCAGAGCGGCCGCCACGTCGTCCTGCGTGGACAGCGGGTTGCAGCCCGTGGCGTACATGTCGGCGCCGCCGGCGGCGAGGCACAGGCACAGGCGCGCCGTCTTCGCCTCCATGTGGACGCTCAGCGCGACCTTCATCCCTGCAAAGGGCTTGGTTTCCATGAAATCCTTTTCGATGCCCGCGAGCAGGGGCATGTGGTCCCGGACCCACTGAATCTTCAGTGCGCCGCTCTCCCACAGGTTGATGTCTCGGATGTGGCTGGACATAGGCAATGCGTTTAAGGCTGCAAAGTTACCGAATTCCGGAGTATTTTCCTATCTTTGCAGTCCATTTACTAAAACGCTGAACTTATGGGTATGTTAGACGGAAAGGTGGCCCTCATCACCGGCGCCGCGCGCGGCATCGGCAAGGCCATCGCACTGAAATTCGCGCAGGAAGGCGCCGACGT
>CACWZP010000052.1 GCA_902765395.1 uncultured Eubacteriales bacterium | reverse complement strand
CTTGTCGGCCACGGTGACCACGCCCACGACCTTGTAGCCCAAAACGATGCTCGTAACGCTTTTGACCTCGCCTTTGAGCAGGTCGACCATCATCTCAGCCGTCTTGATGCCGCATTCCTCGTAGTCGAAGCGCACTGTGGGGATGGGACCAGCCACCGCCTGGAGGATGGGATCGTTGCCAAAGCCCGAGACGCGGGGCCGCTTGCCGCGCCGCGTGGAGCCAAAGCGCTCGCGTATGGCCTTGATGGCACCGGCGGCCATGGCGTCGGTGGCACAGGAGATGACGTCAAAGTCGGTACGCGTGGCGAGAAGCTTCTTGGTGACGTAGTAGCCCTCGTCGACAGAGAATCCGCCGGTCACGACCGTGATGTGGTCACTGGGCACTCCGGCACGCTCGAGTCCTGCGAGAAAGCCCTTGCGACGGTCGCTGCCAAACGAGCGGTAGCGCTTGCCGGCGTCGAGGTAGGCGACGCGGCTCTCCATCGTGCATCCCAGCGACGAGGCGAGGTCGTAGGCGGCGCCGAAGTTGTCGAAGCGGACGCAGTTGCGGTTGCGCGCATGCTGGCCGACGATGACGATGGGAACGCGCGCCCGCTCGAAGAGCTCGAGATTGCCGGGGACGGGTGCCGAGCTGATGAGCACGATGCCATCGATCTGGCGCTCGAGCATCCGGCGCATGGCGTTGAAGTCGGCGTTGTCCTCGTCGCCCACATAGGCGAGCGATGCGCCATATCCTGCGGCGAAGAGGTACTTCTCCAAGCCGGCGGTCACGCCCGTGAGCGTGCTCTCGTCGCTCTTGGTGAGCACGATGCCCACGGTGAGCCCCAGGAAGCGGTACAGCTTGCCCATCTCCTCGCCCTGGAACTGGGCCAGGTAGTCGTTCACCGTTACGATGTGCACGCCCTTGCCTTCCAGGGCGTTCAGATAGGCGGGCATGGCGGCGGTCAGGGTCTTGCCTTCACCGGTCTTCATTTCGGCGATGCGGCCCTGATGCAGCACGATGCCGCCGATCATCTGCACCTTGAAGGGGCGCAGACCCAGCACGCGCTTGCTGCCCTCGCGCACCACGGCGAAGGCTTCCACCAGCAGGTCGTCCAGCTTTTCGCCGCCCTGGGCGCGGCCCTGCAGCTCTTTCGTTTTTTCACGCAGCTGATCGTCGGTCAGCTTTTCATAAGCGGGCTCCAGCGCGTCGATCTGGTCAGCCAGCCTGTACAGCGGCTTCAGGATCTTTTCCGGGCTGGGGGTCAGCAGTTTCTTGATCAGTTCCATGGATCTGGCTCCTTCAAAGGAATTAACAAATTATTATACCACGTATTCCCCTTGGCTGGCAAGCCGGGAATACAGCCCCCGCAGGGCGGCGGCGTCCAGCGCCAGGGGATTGTTGCTGAGCCGCTCCGGATTGACGGAGGCCGCCAGCAGATCCAGGTCGCTTTCCGGAATGGCCGGCGGCGCGATCTCCAGCCGCTGCAGCAGCGCCTCAAAGCGCGCGAGGCCCTCCGCGCTGTCCCGCCCGCCCATCAGGCGGCCCACGGCGTCCAGCTCTGAGCGCAAAGCGGCGTCGCCGTGCGCTTGCATATACGCCCAGACCCGGGCGAAGCAGAGGGCCACCGCGTGCCCGTGGGGCAGGCCGTACAGGCCGGTCAGCTTATAGCTCATGGCGTGGGCGGCTGTGGTGGTGGTGCGGTTGATGGCCTGGCCAGAGCGGTTGGCCGCTTCCAGCATGCGCTGGGCCGCGCCCTCGTCCCCGGCCAGATAAGCGTCTGCGTTTTCCAGGATCCCCGCAGCGGCGCGCTCCGCGATTTCGCGGCTCTCCGCCGTGGCCCGGCGGCTCCAGTGGCTTTCCAGCGCCTGGCACAGGGCGTCCAGCAGAGTGCACTTTTTCTGATAGACCGGCAGGGTGCGCAGCAGACCGCCGTCCAGCAGCACGGCGGTGGGCCGCAGGCTGGGATGGGACACGGAGTGCTTGACCCCGTTTTCGTAAATCACGGCGAACTGGGTGCTTTCGCTGCCGCTGCCCGCTGTGGTGGGCACGGCGATGAGGGGCAGGCCGGTGTCCTCCACCGGGGTGC
>CACWZP010000051.1 GCA_902765395.1 uncultured Eubacteriales bacterium | reverse complement strand
GGGCGCCTACACCGGCGAGCTGTCTGCCGATATGCTGAAGGCCTGCGGCGTGGAATACGTCATCGTGGGTCACTCTGAGCGCCGCCAGTACTTTGGCGAAACCGACGAAACCGTGAACAAGCGCGCCGTGGACGCCATCCGCGCGGGCATCACCCCCATCATTTGCGTGGGCGAGCGCAAGGAACAGCGCGAAAACGGCTATACCGATGACCTGGTGGCTTACCAGACCCTGACTGCCCTCACCGGCATGACCCCGGACGAGGTGAAGAAGGTCGTCATCGCGTACGAGCCCGTGTGGGCCATCGGCACCGGCCTCACCGCCACCGACGAGCAGGCCAACGAGACCATCGGCGTGATCCGCGCCGCCATCGCCCGCAAGTACGGCAAGCGCGTGGCCGACAAGGTGCGCATCCAGTACGGCGGCAGCATGAACCCCAAGAACGCCAGCGGCCTGATGGCCCAGCCCGAGATCGACGGCGGCCTGATCGGCGGCGCGTCCCTCAAGGCGGAGGACTTCAGCAAGGTCGTCAATTTCTAAGGAGAAACAATGGAACTGACCGGAAAACAGCGCGCGTACCTGCGCAGCCTGTGCAATACGCTGCAGCCCGTGCTCTACATCGGCAAGGAGGGCATCACCGACGCCACCGTCAAGGAGGCTTACGACGCCCTGGAAGCCCGGGAGCTGATCAAGTGCTCTCTCAACGACACCGCCCCCGTCACCGCCCGGGAAGCCTGCGGCATCCTGTGCGACAGGCTGGGCGCGTCCCCCGTGCAGTGCATCGGCCGCAAGTTCGCCATCTACCGCCGGAATGAAAAGGAACCGAAGATCCAGCTGTAAATGGAGCGCGGCAGCGTTTCCTTTTGCCCTGGAAAGGAGCCGCCGCCGGCACGAACTCAACGCACACAAAAGCCGGAGATTTGCTGTTCATTGCAAATCTCCGGCCTTTTTATTTGGTTTGCTTTCCTGTCATTCTCCGAGGATCGCCATGATCTCCCCGGGCGAAGCGGTCATATGCTCCTGATTGATCTTTTCGATCTCCGACTTGCGAAGCACCATGGCGCAGTAGGGACAGGGAGTAAAATCCGCGAAAATGCCGCTGTCCAGCTCGCCGTAGGTAAAGGCGGTGAGGGGCAGGTACTGGTTCTTCACGCCCACGCAGGTGGCCGTTTCGTGATAATTGCTGCCGCCCTCGGGGTTGTAATACAGCACGGTATCGTCCGCGGGCGGGGTGATTTTCCGCCCCTGGTAATCCTCCCAGACCACCAGCTTGGTGCCCACCTTGATGTTCTCCCAGATCCAGCGCATGTTGATATTTTCGGCGTTCCGCATCCGCTGCACGCGGATGCAGCCGTGGCTGGCGCGGGCGCCCAGCTTGGCCTCCAGCTTCTTGTAATTTTTGGTTTCGTCTGCGTTCAGGGTATGGGGCACCTCGTGCAGCAGATCGCCGCTGTTAAAGCGCAGGCCCATGCCGCAGATCAGCTCGTCGCTCTTGAAATCCCCCACCCGGGAAATGATGATGAACTCGCCGGAGCGGGTCTCATTATAGGGCTGGCGCTCGTTGTACAGGCCGGTGGAAACCTTCAGCGTCGTCATCAGGCTGCCGTCGTGGAACAGGTACAGCCGCTGGGTCAGCTTGTCGATCACGATGCCGTATTCCTGGTTCACGGTGATCTGTTTGAGCTTGCCGGTCTGGATATAGCCGGTGACAAAGGCGTTCCAGTTTTTCACCTTGCTGTCGTGGAAGGAGCTGGAGTATGCCTCCACCAGCGACCAGCCGTCGCTGCGGTTTTCCAGCACGTGCACAGCCTGGCTGGCCCCGGTTACCACGCCGATGCCCTCGCTGTCGGGGTTCGGCTCGGCATACAGGATGGCCTGAGATTTCTGGTCGATGTTCACCACGGTGATGGGCGCGGTGAGCATGGCCCAAACGGCGGCCTCGTCGGTGATGTCCATGGGCGTGCACCAGTAGCAGGCCGTATGGCCGGGCCGCGCCGCGCTGCGCAGCGCCGGGGTGATGGTCTCCGCCGCCGCGGGAACCGGCGTTTCCGTCGGTGCCGCGGTCGCGGACCTTGTCGGCCAGGTCGCGCATTTCGTCCATATTGGCGATATCGACGCGGGCT
>CACWZP010000050.1 GCA_902765395.1 uncultured Eubacteriales bacterium | reverse complement strand
CCAATCTGGTAAAAAAGGCCGGCGCCGTGGAAGAGACCGAGCGCAAGATGCGCCGCTCCATCACCGAACGCCCCAAACAGGTGGCGGAGGTGATGCGCGGGGTGGACAGCGCCCCGGTGCAGTCGCTGGTGCTGGGGGATTTCAACGACAATCCCCTCTCCTACACCTACTTCCGCCTGCTGCGCGGCCGCCACGACAGCTTTACCAAGGCCGGCAGGGGCTTTGGCGCCACCTACCGCACCCTCTGGCCGCTGCTGCGCATCGACTATATCTTGTATCCACCTGGCCTTGAGGCCGTTACCTATATCGTCCCGCACGTAAATTACTCGGACCATTACCCTATTATCGCCACCTATCATGAAACCGGAAGACATACTCGCTGAGGCCTTGCGCGTCGTGCGCGAAGGCGGTACCGTTCTTTACCCCACAGACACCGTGTGGGGGCTGGGCTGCGACGCCACCAACGCTGCTGCCGTTGCCCGCATTTTTGAGATCAAGCAGCGGTCCGATTCCAAAAGCCTGGTGCTGTTGGCATCGGACCTGGACATGGTGGCTAAATACGTGAAGGAGATTCCCTCCATTGCCGTGGACCTGGTGGAGGTGAACGATGCGCCAATGACCATTATTTACCCCGGTGCCATTTGCTCGGAAACGGGCGATAAATGGCACCTGGCGGCGTCCTGCGTGGCCGCGGACGGCACCGTGGGCATCCGCATTCCGCTGGCTCCCTGGTGCCAACAGCTGGTATTCAAGCTGGGGCGGCCCTTGGTTTCGACATCGGCCAATATTTCCGGCGAACCCACGCCGCAGCGCTTCTCCGACATTCCGCAGGAGATTAAGGATGCCGTGGATTTTGTGGTGCCGCCGTCCGTGGATACGGCCTCTACCGGCCGCGCGTCGCAGATTCTCAAGGTGGGCCTCCGCGGAGAGATTGAAATTATCCGGAAATAGGCCATGGAGCTGTTCTACGCATATGAGGTGAGCGGCGGCGTCTGTTATTTGGATGCCGAGGAAAGCGGGCACTGCGTGCGTGTGCTGCGGCACCGGGCCGGGGACCCGATTGACGTCATCGACGGCCTGGGCACGCTGTACCACTGTTCGCTGGTGGACGATGCTCCCAAGGGGGCGCAAGCGCAGGTGCTTTCCACCGTTCCGGGCTTTGGCGGGCACCCGTACCACCTTACGCTGGGCTGCTGCCCCACCAAGAACAACGACCGCTTCGAGTGGTTCGTAGAAAAGGCCACGGAGCTGGGGGTCGATGACCTTGTCCCGCTCATTGGCGAGCGCTCCGAACGGCGCGTGTACAAGACCGAACGGGCGCAGCGCATCGCCCTGTCCGCCACCAAGCAGTCGCTCAAGGCGCGGATTCCCGCCGTATGGGAGCCGCTGAGCGTCAAGTCCTTCTTGGAGATGGCCCATCAGGGTGACGGGGAGGTTGTGCCCGGCGACGACCGGGCATCTCTCAAGCTCATCGCCTACTGCTTCGAGGAGGCCTCCGCGCCGCGAATCAGCATCCGGGAGGCCCTGGCAGGGTTTACCGGGACCGATGTGACGGTGTTAATCGGCCCGGAAGGAGATTTTTCGCCGGAGGAAGCCCGCCTGGCGCTTCGCTGCGGCTACGTACCCGTGCACCTGGGCGCTTCCCGCCTGCGCACGGAGACCGCCGCCGTCACCGCCGCCGCAGCCGTGTACTTCCGCTACATGCAGTAGCCGGCCTGTCTCCCTGGCATCTGTATCCCCTCTCCAAGGCGCTGGTCGCCAACACACTAAAGCTCAACACTTTACCCATAATCCTCGGCTCCTTTTGCGCCGAGGATTATTAGAAAATGCCTGATATACAAGCAGTTATAAACCAGCCCGGAAAATTGCGTTTCTGTCAAAAGCCTATCTTTGCACCATGATACGAGAGTTGACGGACATACTCATGCCGCGGGAGTGCCTGGTGTGCGGGCGGCAGCTGGGAGCGCAGGAGCGACACCTGTGCATCTGGTGCGCGGCGGATTTGCCGGAAACCCACTACTGGGAGCAGCCGCATAACCCCATGTCGGACCAGTTCAACGCCTTGCTGGAGCGGCAGCGGCCGGAGGGAGAGGCCATGCAGTACGCCTACGCCACCGCGCTGCTGTTCTACCAC
>CACWZP010000049.1 GCA_902765395.1 uncultured Eubacteriales bacterium | reverse complement strand
CGGGCTCCTGTCTTTCTTCCGTGCCATGTTAAAACCTCCATTGCAGTACATTTATTCTACACTGCTTTGGAGGTTTACACAAGGTTTGGGATGGTCTCGTCTGAACCGTCACAGGCCAATAGGCTATATCCGTTATGAAGCTTTGGCTTGTGAACAGCATGTGTGAATTCCCGATACAGGAATTCAAATGCTTCCGGGATAATCTGTGAGCGCCTCTGATTGAATGATGAATTTGTCGGAGTGTCTGCACGAAAATCAAAGTATTTCAATATCTCCTCTTTTAGAGATTTGCCTTCCATGCCGATTATAAATCGCACGACTTCCCCAAACGACCATTTCTTGACGCGGCTATAGTCTCTCACTGGGTCCTTTGTAAACAGCCAATGATACTTATCCATTTCCTCTATCAATCCATATAATTGCTCCCTGATGTTGACTGGGTGATTCATACTTGTGCCTCCTTGAAATCAGGTACTTGCCTTCATTCAAGGGCCGCTTTCGCTACCTCTTTATTCTGTCGTAGCGAAAGCGGCCGCACATTTTTCCCCTTTTGTCAACCCTTTTTTTGTTACAAAAAAGAGACTGGAACCTTTCTTGGGTTTCAGTCTCTTCTTCGTCTTTCTTACCTAAATGACATTGCCCGCTGGGGGAAGGCTTTGGACTACCATCTTCCCGGCACGTCCGGACAATGGCGCTCGCGCTGTGCGGCGCGGTACTCCACGTAGCAGCCGCACAGGCCGCAGGTGCCCCCGGCCAGGTGCCCGCAGGCCCGGCAGGCGGCAAGCCGCGCCCGGTACGCGCCTTCCTCCGTGCGCCGCTCCTCGGGCAGGGCGTCGATCCACTGCCGGTTCAGTGCCACGAGCGCCTCCGCCCCGGGCGTTTCGCTCAGCAGGCACCGGGGGCAGGGCCTGTCCCGCTGGCTGCTCACGCGATGGTGAACGCCGCCACGCTGCACGCCGGCAGGCTCAGGGTGATCGCGTCGCCCTTGACGGCGAAGTCGGTGAACGCGGCGCTGGCCACGGGGCTGGCGGTAAAGTCGTTGTGGGCGTGGGCCTCGGCGGTGAGGACGCGCGCGGACACCCTGCCGGTGTTGGGCACGTTCAGGGTGACGTCCGCGGCCTCGTCCATGGACAGGTTGGAGAGCGTCACGGTGACCGCGCCGTCCTTCTCCGACGCGGAGGCGGTGATGCGGTCCACGTCCCACTTGCCCTCGCCGATTTTGTCCGTCTCGACGAAGCAATCCAGCGCCCGGGCGTCCTGGTGGGCCTTGTACAGGTCGAACACGTGCCAGGTGGGGGTGAGCACCATCTGATCGCCCTCGGTGAGGATCACCGATTGCAGCACGTTCACGGTCTGGGCGATGTTGGCCATGGCCACCCGGTCGCAGTGGCGGTTGAAGATATCCAGCGTCAGGGCCGCCAGCACGGCGTCGCGCATGGTGTTCTGCTGGTAGAGGAAGCCGGGGTTGGTGCCCGCCTCCACCTCGTACCAGGCGCCCCACTCGTCCACGATCATGCCCACCCGCTTTTCGGGATCGAAGCGGTCCATGATTTTGCCGTGGTTGGTCACCAGCTCGTCCATGTAGGCGCCGCGGTGCATCAGCTCGTAGTATTCGCTCTTCGTGAAGGTGAGCGCGTGTCCCTTCTTCTCCCATTCCGGGCCGGTGAGGGTGTAGTAGTGCAGGCTCAAGCCGTTCATGAACTTCCCGGCCCGCTCCATCAGCACCTCGGTCCAGCGGTAGTCGTCGGTGTTGGCGCCGCAGGCGATGCGGTACAGCTTGCTGCCCGGATAGTCCCGGCAGTAGGTCTGGTAGCGGCGGTACTCGTCGGCGTAGTACTCCGGCCGCATGTTGCCGCCGCAGCCCCAGCTCTCGTTGCCCACGCCCAGGAACTTCACGCCCCAGGGGTCTTTCTGGCCGTTTTCCCAGCGCTGGCGCACGATGGTGGAGTCGCCGGGGCTGTTCAGGTACTCCACCCACTCGGCCATCTCCCGCACGGTGCCGGAGCCCACGTTGGCGTTGATGTAGGGCTGGCAGCCCAGCTGGCGGCACAGCTCCAGGAACTCATGGGTGCCGAAGGAGTTATCCTCCACCACATGGCCCCAGTTGGTGTTCACCATGCGCTTGCGCTGCGCCTTGGGGCCGATGCCGTCCTGCCAGTGGTACTCGTCGGCGAAGCAGCCGCCGGGCCAGCGCAGCACGGGGATGCGGATGGCCTTCAGGGCCTCCACC
>CACWZP010000048.1 GCA_902765395.1 uncultured Eubacteriales bacterium | reverse complement strand
GCCTGGAATACACACGCTTACCCTCACGTCGGCCTGTGACAAACTCACCCTCAGGCATGAGGCCTTTTCCCGCGAAGGCTTTGCCAAAGGCGCCGTGGTGGCTGCCCTCAAAACCGAAACCCTGCAAGGGGTGCACGAATTCAGCGAACTCCTGTAATGATGATTAGCGTTCTCAAATTTGGCGGCTCGTCCGTGGCCTCCGCGACCAACCTGTCGCGCGTGCTGGATATTGTGGAAAAAGAACAGGGCAGAGTGGTGCTCATCTCCAGTGCCATCAGCGGCTGCACAGATGCCTTCCTGAAAGGGGACGATGAGAGCATCGCCGCCATGGAAACACGCCACCGGGACATGGTCACGCGCCTGTTCACCGGTGAAGAACGCAGCCAAATCCAGCAGCGGGTGGATGCCCTCTTCACAGCGCTCAGAAACGCCCCCAAAGCGGAACAAGTCACTTACGGTGAGCTCCTTTCCACCACCATCCTGGCCGCCAAACTTCGGACGGAAGGCAAGAACACCGCCTGGCTGGACTCCCGCGAGCTGGTAGTCAAGGACGATGAACCCCTTACCTACAGCAAGATAAAAACGGCTATCGACACCACCCAGGCCGATATTTACGTGGCCCCGGGCTTCATCTGCCGGGACAAAAACGGCAAAATTAGCACCCTGGGCCGCGGCGGGTCCGACTACACCGCTGCCCTGTACGCGGCCGCCCTGCAGGCAGACAAGCTCCAGATTTGGACCGATGTCCCCGGCATCATGACGGCCAACCCCAAGGAGGTGAGCGCCGCCCGCACCATCCCGCGGATGTCGTATGCGGCCGCACTGGACATGGCTTCGCACGGCGCCAAGGTGCTGTATGCTCCCACGGTAGCCCCGGCCATGGCCGCCGGGATAGACATCGAAATCCGCAATACCTTTGCCCCGGAAGGGAAGTACACCGTGATTGGCGCGGGAAAAGACCCCTCCCGTTGGATTGGCGTGGCCTCCGACGGCGGGAATATCCGCCTGGTGGGCGCTCAGGAGATGGCCGATCAGGTCGACCATGACGGGGCAGACGCCGACCGCGCCTTCAAGGCTCTCACGGAGGCGGGCATTGCCGCCAAGAGCATATCGGCCCAAGGCGGCGGCCTGGACATTGTGGTGCGGCCGGGCGTGCTGGACAAGGCGCTCCGGGCCCTCCACCGGGCGTTCTTCCAGGAACTGCCGGTGAAGGAGATCAACCTCTTCATCGCCGGCGACGGCGCCGTGGCAAGGGCTCTTATCGCCCTGATCGACCAGACAGCGGAAACCGTGAAGGAACGCACCGGGAAGGTGCTGCGGATTGTGGGCCGGGCCAATAGCCGGAAATTCGGCCTGGACGCCGGCGGCCATCCGCAGCCGGACCGCGAAGGAGACTATATTGACGCCATCCTGAGCCAGGCCACCCAAGGTGCGCTCTTTGTGGATGTTACCAACAGCGAAACCCTTTACAAACGCTATACGGAGCTGCTGGAGGCCGGTATCGGCATTATTTCCAGCAACCGCCGCTCCTTTGCCGTGCCGTATGCCGACTATGCCGCCATCCGGGCCGCCGCGCGCGAAAACGGCGTGCCGCTCCGCTACGAAACCACGGTAGGTGCGGCCCTGCCCATGCTGGAATCCATCACCCGCGGCACCAACAGCTGCGACGAGATTCTCTCCATCGAGGCAGTGGTCTCCTGCACGCTGAACCAGATTCTGGGCGATTACCGCCCCGGCGGCGAGAGCTTTGCCTCGCTGGTTCGCAAGGCGCAGGCCGCCGGCCTCACGGAAAAAGACCCGCGCATGGATCTTAGCGGCAAGGACGCCCTCCGCAAGCTCCTCATCCTTGCTCGCGAAGCCGGCGCCCAGCTGGAAGAAAAGGACGTGCGCATCACGCCCATCGTCTCGCCAGAGCGCTTCAAAGGCAGTCTGGACGATTTTTACGCCGCCCTGGAGGAGAGCGAGCCGGAGCTGGCACGTCAGGAGAACGCTGCCGCCGCTCAGGGCTTCCGCCGCCGCTTTGTGGCCTGGCTGGAAAAAACGCCGGCGGGCTATCAGGCGGGTATCGGCATCCGGAACGTGGCGCCCGTACACCCGGCCTACCACCTGCGCGGCACGGAAAACGCCATCATCGTCCGGAGCGCCTTCCACCCCTATCCGCTGGTGATCCAGGGCCCCGGTGAAGGCGCCCGCGACGCCGCCAGCAGCATACTGAACGATATTTTGCGCTGAAAAAATTTTTTTCACTATTTTTGCGCGTCAAAAAAATTTACTGAATTATGAAGAATCTTTGCAAATTTGTACTTGTCGCCATCTGTTTAACCCTGGCGATGAGCGTTGTTTCCTGCAAGAAGGACAACACCGAGGACCCGGGAAACACGCCCAAGGCCAAATACACCATCATGCTGTACGGCTGCGGCGGCGGTGATATAGATATGCAGCTGGAGGACGCCCTTGAAGATCTGGTGAAGAGTCTGGGCACAGAGAAGAACCAGGTGCGCTACACGGTCATGTACAGCATGTCCGCAGTCAACAAGGATTTCAAGGACACCTACCGCGGTGAGCTTGGAAAAACCTACCGTTACGAGCTTTCCAAGGACACGGACCTTACCCAGGCCGGTTATCGCCGGAAATACTTC
>CACWZP010000047.1 GCA_902765395.1 uncultured Eubacteriales bacterium | reverse complement strand
GATCGACGGCCAGAAGCGGGAAACGCTGACCCACGGGACGCCTGTGGCCGGCCAATTCACCCGGGGCGACATCAACCTGGAGAGCGTCGAACCCACCATGGCCGGCGCCTCCGTCCAGCCGGTCACCCTGTACTTCCCCGGGGATTCCGGCGCGGTCATCGTTACTGTGACGCGGATGGTCCACTCCAGGGCAGACGTGAATACCGCCGTGCTGGAGCTGGCGATGGAAAAGGATGTGATCCTTACCAGCTACGGCGACATGCTGCGCGTCCCCGGCAGCCGGCCGGGGGACAGTCTCCTGCGCCGGAAGGCGCTGGGCCTTGAGGAACTGCATCTGTCCGACCTCTACTGCCCGATGGTGGAGAACGTTGAGTTTGAAATGCCCTACGCCACAGCGCGCCAACTGGTGAAGGAAGCGCTCAAGCCCCTGGGCGAGGAGTACCAGACATTGCTGGATCGCGCGTTCAGCGAGAAGTGGATCGACGTCTACGAGAACCAGGGCAAGAGCACAGGCGCGTTCTCCATGGGCGTCTTCGGCGTGCACCCCTATGTGATGCTGAACTACACCGGCAAGCTGGACGACGCCTTTACCCTGGCCCACGGGCTGGGCCACGCCATGCACAGCTACTTCTCCGACCGCGAGCAGGACTACGCCAACCACGACTATCGCATCTTCGTGGCGGAGGTGGCCTCCACGGTGAACGAGGTGCTGCTGACCCGTCATCTGCTGAAGACCGAGACCGACCCCATGCGCCGGGCTTACGTGCTGAACCACTTCCTGGAGGGCTTCCGCACCACGGTGTTCCGCCAGACGCTGTTTGCCGAGTTCGAGCGCAAGGCCCACGCGCTGTACCAGTCGGGCACGCCGCTGACGGCCCAGACGCTGAACGGCATCTATCGCGAGCTGAACGGCCTGTACTACGACGGCGCGGTGAACGACGCCTTTGCCGACGTGGAGTGGGCGCGCATCCCGCACTTCTACAACGCCTTCTACGTCTACCAGTACGCCACCGGCTTCTCCAGCGCGGTGACCATCGCCGACGGCATCCTGGAGAGCGGCGACGCGAAGCATTACCTGAAGTTCCTGACCACCGGTGGAAGCGACTATCCCATCGAGGAGCTGAAGATCGCGGGCGTCGACCTGACCCGGCCCGACGCCGTGCGCCACGCCATGTCCGCCTTCAGGGGCACGCTGGACGAGCTGAAGGGGATATTGGAGAAGTAAACCAACGAGCGAGGACATGAACGACACACGGGCAGGGGAGGATCATCCATGCGGTTCTCCCTTGCCCGTTTCGATGAAATAAAATATTCCGCAGATATTGACATCGACCTTTTTTTCTGCTATAATAATCTTCGCTGGTTTGGTTCAGGAGAGATGGCCGAGTGGTTTAAGGCGCTGGTCTTGAAAACCAGTGATGCCGAAAGGCACCGGGGGTTCGAATCCCTCTCTCTCCGCCAATTCAATACACGTGGAGAAGTACCCAAGAGGCCGAAGGGGCTCCCCTGCTAAGGGAGTAGGGTGGGATAACTGCCGCGAGGGTTCAAATCCCTCCTTCTCCGCCATAAAGGATGACGTCTTTGCTTGGACGACATCCTTTTGTTTTTTATCACAACATGGTGTTTGAGGTATTCACAGTTTTGAAAATCTGTGATATAATTTGACAAATACTCATGATTGAGGCACTGAGCATGGCATGCAAACAGGCAGCAGTTTTCCTTTCCAATCTCTACGGGGATATGGTGCGGGACACGACGGAGGGCGTCGTTAGCGAGGCGCGTAAAAACGGCGTCAAATTGCTGTTCTTTACCAGCTTTGCAGACGATTACACCAGCAAGCACTACGATCGCTATCTGGATTACGACATGGGCGATTTCGTGGTCTATATGCTGGCTGACCTGCGCAAGTACGATGCCCTCATATACTATGACACCTATATGCCCGCCAGCTATGCCGGCCAGATGGATCATCTCATCGATTCGGCGACCTGTCCCGTGATCTCCCTTGGCGCCGTGAAGGAGAGCGCTTGCAGCATAGTGAGCGATCAGAAGCGCGCCCTGCGGGAGCTGATCGAGCATGTCATTACGGTGCACGGCTGCCGGGATTTCATGCATGTGGCCGGCATCGCCATCGCGCCCTTCGTTCAGGAGCGCATCAGCATCTTCAAAGAGGTCATGGCGGACTACGGTCTCGATGGCGGCGACGACAGGATCCTTTATGGTGATCTCTCGCCTGACTGCGGCGATGCCATGGTGGAGGCGATACTGGCCAAATACGCCGCGGCCGGCGGAAAGGATGTCAGCGCGGCGGACCTCGTCGCCCCGCAGATCCCCCAGGAGCAGGCCCTCTGCCGCGAACTCTGCATGTACGCGGAGAATGTGGAGGGCGCTTACCGCGACCTCGCGCCCCACAGAGTCTGCCAGTACCTGTACAGCGTCGCCGAGGCCTTCAACTCCTTCTACCATGAAGTGCGCATCCTGGCGGAAGAGGACGAGACGAAGAAGCGCTCCTGGCTCGCCCTGATCCGGATCACCGAAGGCATCCTCGAGCAGTGCATGAAGATGCTCGGGATGGAGATCCCGGAAAGAATGTGAGGGAGGCAGCGAGGACCATGGGAGTGCCGCACGCTTGCGTGCAGGC
>CACWZP010000046.1 GCA_902765395.1 uncultured Eubacteriales bacterium | reverse complement strand
ACGCGGCGCAGCAGGCACACGTCAGGGTCCACCTGAATATAGATCTTGAAGTCCAGCAGGTCGCGCACCTGCTCGTCATAGAACACGTGGATGCCCTCCAGCAGCACCACGTCCGTCGGCTCGATCACCTGGCCGGGGTCGCAGCGGCGGTGCTGGGTGTAGTCATACTCCTTGGCCGTGATGCTCTCGCCGTTTTTGAGCTTGATAAGGTCCTCCCGAAGCACGTCGTGCTCGAAGATCTCCGGCTCGTCGTAGTTGATGAGGCAGCGCTCCTCATAGGTCATGTCCGGGTGATCCTTGTAATAGGAATCCTGCTTGAGGTAGACGCAGGGCTTGTCCAGCCGCGAGGCCAGTGCCTTGGCCAGCGTGGATTTGCCGCTGCCGCTGGCGCCGCAGATACCGATAATCAGCATGTCGCATCCCCCTTGAACCGTATTCACCATGTATAGTTTAACACAATCCGGGGGAGATTACAACACAGATTTATTCCGCCCGCTCCGATTCCCGAAGCAGGTATTCGATGAACTGCTTGTTGCTGGGGCGGGCGGGGAAGCGGCTGCTCAGGGAGCCGCGCTGGTAGGCCACGTCGATGGCGCTGCGCAGCGAGCGCTCCACCCGGGACACGGTGGAATCCATCTGCCGGGCCAGCTCCTGATACAGGCCCCGGGACAGGTTTCGCAAAAGAAGCTCGTCCTCCCGGGCCTTCAGCACAGACTCCACCAGATATGCGCTGCCGTTCAGCTTAGGGGAGATGCCGAACTCGCCCAGCAGTGCGCGAACGTTCGCGGCCCGGCTGGCGCGATCGTCCCTTGAATCCTTGACGAAATTCAGCGGGTTGTCCGCTGCGGCACAGTCCAGGATCAGGCCGGGCAGGCTGGTGAAGTCCACAGGCTTGCAGAGGAAGTAAGCCGCGCCGTAGCGATAGGCCCACTCCATGCTGGCGGCGGAATAGAAACGGGTGCATACGATCACCGCCGGCGGCTGTCGCAGGCGCCGCACCTCCCGCAGCAGCGCGATGCCGTCCAGCTCCGGAAGCTGTATGTCCGTCAGCAGCACATCGGGCTTCAGACGGCGGATGTCATCCAGGGCCCTTCGGCCGCTGGAGGCTTCGCCGGAAATCTCCACGCGGCGACAGCCGGAAAGCGCCATGCGCACGCCGCGGATAAACACTGGGTCGATGTCCGCGATATACAGCCGCGCCATGCACCCACTTCCCATCCATTGAATATACACTATTAGTATTATAATATAACGATAAGGGCACTTATGCAAGCGGTATCACTTGACAAATTGGCTACAATAGTATTACCATTCTATGAGAAAGGGGTTGGGAAAGATGTGCGGCAGATACTTCATGGACGCGGACGATGTGCGGGAATACGCGGCGGACATCGACTCGCTGAACCGGGACGCGTCCGGCGGCGTGGACATCTGCCCCGGCATGGAGGCGCCCGCACTGGTGAGCGAAGGCGGCGAGACGGCGATACGCGCCATGCGTTGGGGCTTTGAAAAGCCAACCGGCAGCGGATTGGTCATCAACGCGCGCGTGGAGACCATCGAAGAAAAGCCCATGTTCCGAGCCCTGGCCCAAGGCCAGCGCTGCGCCATGCCCGCGAGCCGCTACTACGAGTGGCGGGCATCGGACAGGCAGAAGTACGACATTTTCTTGCTGGATTCGCGCCGGTTCTGGCTGGCGGGGCTTTGGCGCGTGGGCATGGGAGGCATACAGTTCGTGGTGCTGACCCAGCCGCCGGTGGACGCCATAACGCCGGTGCACAACCGCATGCCGCTGCTGCTGCCCGACGCCGACGCTATGAAGCGATGGCTGGCGGGGGAGACGCGCCTGTTTGCAAACAGTGCCGCGCTGCGCGTGGCCGCGGAGGGCCCGGAGCAGCTGGCGATGCGTTTTTAGCGACCGGACACAAACGCCTCCTGCATGGCTTCCAGCTCCGCGTCCGGGCTTTTCACCATCAGATCCCATATCCCTTCCGCCAGTGGCGGCACCGCGCTCAGTGCCTGGCTAAGCGTGTTTTTGTTGTGCCCCACCTCCACCAATATGGCAAACACGCCGATGTGCTGGTTGTAGCGCCCGTCCTTCACCAGCGTGGGCTTGCACAGCCCCGGTGAAATGGCGTTGATCCGCTCCTCCAACGCCTTCGCGAAGGCAAAATTCTCGGCGTAATAGGGCTTTTCGTCAAAGCCGTTTCCGTTGCCGATCAACAGCATCAGCGGCGCGAGGGCCTCGCCATTTTCGCCGGCGACGATGACTTCCTCGCCCTCTGTCCAGGCGTCCCGGTGCAGGTCGATATAGAGGTCGAAGCGCTTGTCGTATCCCTCCAGCGTGACGATGGAGCGGGTGTAGGCGGTTGAAAGGGAATTGCCCTCGTGGTCGGTGGTGTCGTGGGTGACCTCAAAGCCCAGGGCCCGCAGCTGGCTGGCCAGCTCATCGCCGACCCGCACCACGCTGTGATCCGCGTCCGTGGTGCGCCAGGCCTCCAGCGCAGCGTAGGTCTCGCCGGGCGCCTGATCGTAGGCCTCATGGGTGTGGGTGTGGTAGATCAACACCTTCTTCGGCTCGGGCGACGTGCGTTCCCGGGAGAGGACTTCCACCTCGATCCCGGTACTGCCCGGGTCCAGGGGCAGCTTCTCCGCAACGCCGGACGAGGCAAAGACCAGTGTGGTCTTTGCCTCGTCGCCGCTTCCAGCGTCCACCAGGTTGGCCGTGCCGCTGACCGCGGGCTCCTGCTCCTGCCTGAGCAGCCGCGCGCCGATCAGCGCCAGCGCCGCCGCCAGCAGCACCACCACGGCCACCAGCAGCAGCCGCGACGCCCGAACCACCTTGAATCGAACCATCCGCTCACCTCCCACAGCATTGCACATTAGCATATGTGCCCCTGCGTCGGTTCATGTCAGGACGAATTGCCTATGATTTGCATATATATTTGCCGGATTATTCACTCCGCCTATATCTCGCTGCAATGAAACGGTGGGATCGTGTCGGATAAAAATGCCATGCAGGAAAGTAAATAATGCATAAATTTGCATGACAGCCTTGCAAAACGGCTCTATATCGGTTATAATTGCAGTAATTCAATCCTGAAAAATCAGAATTCCGGAGGACATTGCTCGATGGACAACGCACAGGAGCTCATACAGCGTTTGAATCACAGCGGGAAAAAACTTTCAAAAAGCCACCGCCGCATCGCGGAGTGCATCGTCACCCACTACGACAAGGTGGTGTTCATGACGGCCTCCAAGCTGGGGGAATACGTGGGCGTTTCGGAGTCCACCGTGGTGCGCTTCGCAGCGGCCCTGGGCTACAGCGGCTATCCACACCTGCAGAAGGCGCTGCAGGAGCTGATTCGCCACCGCCTGACCGCGTCCCAGCGCTTCGAGATGACCTCGGACATGGATCA
>CACWZP010000045.1 GCA_902765395.1 uncultured Eubacteriales bacterium | reverse complement strand
AGCGCCTTCCGGCGCAGCGCCAGGTAGTCGCGCATGGTGGGCAGCGCCTCGTGGATGGCGTCGATCAGCGTGTCGTACAGCCCCACGGGCACGTTGTTGTTGAACAGCGCCGCCTCGCAGGCATCGGAGAACTTCCGGGCGTCGGCGTAAAAGCAGTTCATCTTCACAGAGCCGCCGTAGACGCTGGCCAGGGTGTTGATAAACTGGCCATAGGCACCGAAGTAAGCCTCGAAGGCCTCCCGGCGCACGCGCACGTCCCGGCTCTCCCGATACACGGTGAAGCTGCCATGGGTCAGGGGCACGGTCTCCCCCGCCTCGTTTTTAATGGACGGCAGCTGCATGTCCACGCTTTCGAACATGTCGAAGGTATTGCCGGGAGTCTGGGCCGCGTCGCCCAGCATGGCCAGCAAGCGCTCGCAGTGGGCGTCCAGCGTGTGGCTGCGGCTGCGGGTCACGTCGTCGATCATGTGGCGGTAGGTCTTGAGCTCCTCCCGCTCCATCCAGATGTCCAGCATCTCCTTGGGGATCTGCAGGATCTCAGGCTTCACAAAGGCCGTGGCCGTCTCCAGCGCCACCAGCAGGCTGATGGCCCGGGCTTCCATCTCCTGGTATTCCGGGCTTGAGTTGTCGCCGGACTTGCACAGGAAGGCGTAGTCGTACACCTTCTCGGCCAGCTGGCTGGCATGATTGATGCGATTCAGGCCATCCGCCAGGTGCTCGGCGTCGAAGACCAGCGTGCCGGGGATGTCGGACAGAGCCTTGACGGCCCTGTCGGCCTCGTCGAAGGCCTCGCGCCAGGCGTCCGCGCTCTTGAAAATGGGCGTCAGGTCCCACAAATATTCCGGATTCATGTCCCTTCTGGGCTTTGCGTTCATGGATGGATACTTCCTCTCCTAAACATTACCGGTTTCCAGTATACGCCACTTTCGCGCCTTTCGCAAGGGCTGGCGCATGTGTTTTCCCATCTGTTGGGATTAACGATTCGTTAAAACGATATTCGTCGAAGCCCATCGGACACGGCCGAACCGCTTCGCAGCGGTCCGCGAATCGCGCCAGCCACAACGAAACGGGCGGCATTTGCCGTCCGCTATGATTACACCTTCTTCAGCGTGAAAGTGAATTCCGCGCCCTTGCCCGGCTCGCTCCTGACCGAGATGTCGCCGCCCATCAGCCGGGTGACCAGCTTCGCGATGGACAGGCCCAGCCCCGTGCCGGTGGTGCGCATGCGGGAACGGTCGGCCTTGTAGAAGCGCTGCCAGATCATGTTCAGATCCTTGGGCTCGATGCCGCAGCCCGTGTCCCGCACGCCCGCGGCGATGTGGGTGCCCTCGTCCCGGGCGAACACGGTGACGGTGCCGCCCCGGGGCGTGAAGCTCAGGGCATTGTCCATCAGGATCACCAGCACCTGCATGATCCGGTCCTCGTTGCCCATGCAGGCCAGCCTGGAGCCGTCCGTCTCCACGCGCAGGTCCACGCCGGCCTCGTCGGCGATGCCCTTCATGCTTCGCACAGCGGCCTCCAGGATGCCCGGCAGCTCCATGGGCTCCAGCTCCACCTGGATGCGGCCGTCCTGCAGGCGGGACATATCCAGCATGTCGCCCACCAGCTTTTCCAGCCTGATGGTCTCCTTCAGGATGATCGTATAGCTCTCCTGGCGCTCCTCTTCGGTCTCCATGATGCCGTCGATCAGCGGCTCCACCATGCCGCGGATGCCGGTGAGCGGCGTGCGCAGCTCGTGGGAGATGTTGGCCACGTAATCCCTTCTCAGCTGCTCCATGCGCTGGGCCTCGGACACGTCCCGAACCAGGCAAACCGTGCCCAGGATAGCCCCGCTCTCGTCCTTGAGGGCGCTGGCATCGGCGTGGATGGCCCGCTGGGAGGCGTTCTCCCACTCCAGCTCCTCGCTCTCGCCGGTCTGCATGCAGCGCTCCAGCAGCGCCTTCAGCGGGTCGAACAGCACGTCCTCGTCCCGGTCGCCAAGGAAATCCGCCGCGCTGTCCAGCTCCACCAGCTCCAGGAACGCCTCGTTCGCCTGCACCACCGTCCAGTCGGTGTCCACGGCGATCAGGCCCTCGCCGATGCCGGAGATGACCAGCTCCAGCTTGTCTCGCTCCTTGCGCAGGTTCTTGATGACGTCCATCAAGCGGCCGGACATGCTGTTCAGCGCGTGGCCCAGCTCGCCGATCTCGTTGTCGGGCAGGGCAGGGATGCGCTCGGCGTACACGCCGTCCTCCATGCGCCGGGCCGCGCGGGTGATGCGCTGGATGGGCTTGACCAGCATGCGCGTCTGCTGCATGGCCAGCAGCACCGCCAGCAGCACCGATATGCCCACCACCACGGCCAGCATCAGCCGAAGCATCCGCGACAGGCTGCGCAGGCTCTCGATGGGCTGGGCCAGGATCACGCCGCCGCGCACCGTCCCGGAATCGTCCACGATGGGCGCGCCGGCGAATATGACCACCTCCTGGGCGAACTCAAAGCGGCGCATGGCGGAGACCTTCTCCCCGTCCAGCACCCGCTCGGCGAACTCCCGGTCGATGGCGTCGGCCACCTCCACCCATTGGAACTCATCGTCGACAGCAGGCGCTTCCTCGCCGTCGGGATGCGGCGCGTCCGCGGGCGGCTCGGGATACTCCTGGCTCATCAGTATGATCTCGTTGTCCTCCGCCAGATAGAACACCTTGGCGTTGGTCAGCTCCTCGAAGGTGCGCACGGTGCGCTTTTTGGGCAAAATATTCCCCTCCGGCGCCTCCCGGCTCCCCTCCGCGATGCGCGAAGCCTTCTCCACCAGGTCGCTGACGCGGGTCTGGCGGATGTACTGATAGGACAGCGTATAGCTGATGATGCTGGCCAGCGCGATGACCACCACGGCCAGCGTCACGTGGCTCAGCAGGGTCTTCGCGCCGATGCTCAGCGATTGTCTGTGCTTCTTCATGTTGCCGCGCTATTGCCGCGCTCCGCCTTCCACTTCAAATCGATAGCCGATGCCCCAGACCGTCTTGATGTCCCAGTCGTTGTTGTCGTTGCACAGCTTGGCGCGAATGCGCTTGATGTGGCTGTCCACCGCGCGGGTGTCGCCCAGGAAGTCGTAGCCCCAGATGCTCTGCAGCAGGTGCTCCCGGCTGAACACCATGCCGGGGTTGCTGGCCAGCGTCCAGAGGATCTCCGTCTCCTTGGGCGTGCAGGGCACCATCTGGCCGTCCAGCTTCACCGTAAAGGCGTTCATGTCGATGTCCAGGTTGCCCACCACCAGATGAGCCGACTTGTCCTCCGGCTTCATTTCGTGCATGCGGCGCAGCACGGCCTTCACCCGCGCCAGCACCTCCCGGGGGCTGAAGGGCTTTGTGATGTAGTCGTCCGCGCCCATCTCCAGGCCCAGCAGCTTGTCGAACTCCTCGCCCTTGGCCGTGAGCATGATGATGGGCAGGCTGGACTCCTTGCGGATCTCCCGGCACACCATCAGGCCGTCCATGCCGGGCATCATGATGTCGAGGATCGCGATGTCGGGCCGAAGCCGGTGCACCTGCTCCACCGCCTGGTTGCCGTCGTAGGCGGAGATCATCTGATAACCCTCCCGGCGGAAATAGGCGTTCAGCGACTGATGCACATTCGGGTCGTCGTCCGCCACCAATATCCTGTAACCGCTTCGGTTTTCTTCCATAATTACACCTCCCAATGGGTTGTACGGTATCAATTTACCAGAAACATTTGTCAAAACTGTGGCTAATGGAGATATATGCGGATAATATGTGTCATACGCGCGTCGGCGTGTGCATATCATTATCCTGTCGAATCGGCTCGTCCTTCTCCGATTCTATTGTATCACATCGCGCAGCGCCGCGCAATGCGACAAATTTTGCCGCGCGTGCGCTGCGGCCCGTCGGCTCATAATAGCGATGCCGGTTCGCGGCGAATGTGAGGCGATGGATATGCGCAAAGCGCGGGCGCTGACAGGCCTGCCTGTGGTGTGTGAGGGCAGGAAGTACGGCCGCGTGCTGCGGGCGGACCTGTCCGGCGACCTTAAGCACATGGAGGGCGTCTGGGTGGGCGCGGGGCTTCGCGGCGCGCGCTACATCCCATCGGAGGCGCTGCAGCTGCTGGGCAGCGTGGCGGTGCTTTCCGACTGCTCAGGTGTGCGCAGGCGCATGGAGCCGCCGAAGCTGCCTATGCGGGCGGTGTCCACGGACGGGCGGCGGCTGGGAGCCGTCACCGGCGCCGAGGTGGACGAGCTCAGCTTCCGGGTGACGGCGCTGGAGCTGTCCGCCGGGGTCTGGGACGACCTGCTGGACGGGCGGCGGCTGCTGGACGGCGGCAT
>CACWZP010000044.1 GCA_902765395.1 uncultured Eubacteriales bacterium | reverse complement strand
GTCCGCCGTGGAGACCATCGCCTACTACGGCGGCCGCGCCGTGGGCATCGCCTCCATATTCGCCACCGTGGACACCATCCAGGGCCTGCCCGTCACCCGCTTGTTCGACCCGAACGACCTGCCGGGCTACACCTCCTACGACGCCTACGCCTGCCCGCTGTGCCGGGCCGGCCAGAAGCTGGACGCCATCGTCAACAGCTTCGGGTATTCCAAACTGTAGAAAAGAGCAACCGCCTGCGCTTCCACATGGAATCGCAGGCGGTTTTTTTGTGCTCCACGGAAAACCGGCGCGAAACAGCCGATGCCCTGCGCCATGTTCCGCGGGATCCCGTCGCTTTTCCCGTCCGTCAGCAGCCTCTGGGCGACGGGATCGGCAAAGGCGGGCGCTTCGCTGTCCTGGCAAAGGCAGCCCTCGCAAAACAGCACACCGGCGCAATCATGTTATCCATTTCGGTCGCCTTCGAATCCCCGGAACAGGTTCCATCCCAGCACGGCATTGAAACCCACGGCAGCGAACACGCTGAAGCGCTCCACGATGCCGAAATACTCCGGCGGCACGACGCCCGTGCCGATGGAGCCCACCATCATCATGATGAGCGCCGCGGCGGCCCAGACGGCGATGCCCCTGACCTTCCTGTCCCTGCACCCGGCGGCGATCAGCACCGCCAGCGAGGCAACGGACAGCAGCACCACCGCCGCCGTGACGGCGATGTGCATGACCTCCTGAAAGGAGGCGATGTCCTTGCCCCCGTCCGCCAGCGGGAACATCCTGTAGCCCACGGTGGAAACCCAGTTCATGGCCGCGAACAGGTATACGCCCAGCCGGAACAGCCGGGATGCGACCCGCTTCTCCGACACGTGGATCGCCACGCAGGTGATGCACACCACGCCGCAGGTGTTGTACAGCGCCGCCAGTCGCTCCCACAGCGGCCTCGACGGCGCGCTCTCGGCGGACAGGTCACTGACCGCCTGGGCCATCCAGTTGTAGCCCGGGT
The DNA here is from genome assembly GCA_902765395.1 of uncultured Eubacteriales bacterium. Lineage (GTDB taxonomy): Bacteria > Bacillota > Clostridia > Christensenellales > Aristaeellaceae > UBA2862. The sequence continues at coordinate 3,441 of CACWZP010000044.1, read as the reverse complement.
ACGCCATCGGCGCGAAGGCCACCGCCGCCGCGTAGGAAAGCAGGGCGACGATGCCCGTCAGGCCGAGCCAGTGAATCAGTTGTTTCTTCATACGCCAATCCCTCATACGCCAAATCGGTATTCCTTTTCGTCCTTGTCCCTTGCCGCCAGATGAAAAGCGGCGATGACCCTGTCCGCAGCCTGGTCGGGCTCCAGGCAGGTATTGTCGATCTTCAGGTGGTTCTCAAACCAGGTCTCCCCCTCGCCGGAGTTCAGCCGGTGATGCTTCGCGTCCTTCAGCAGGTTTTCCCGGCTCCAGGCCACGTCCCGCTTGGACGCCTTTCTCTCCATGCGGTGCGGCGTCTCATTCCGCGCCAGCCGGGTTTCAAGATCGGCGCTCAGCTCGACAAAGTAGAATCCGCCGCCGTTCCTTTCAAACAGGTCCTTCAGTCCCGTCAGGTAATCCCGCTCCTCCTGCATCTCAAAGGCGCAGACATAGGTGAAGATCAGATCCACATCGTGCTTCACGGCAAGTTCAAACGCCTTCTTGCGAAGATATGCGTTGTATTCCTTCTGGGCGGGCGTGGCAAAGCCGAAGATCCTGTCCGACAGCTCGATGCTGTCGTGATTCATCATCATGTTGTACCTGAGTTTGTCCCTCAGGCTCTCCGCCACGGTCATCTTCCCGACGGCCTGGGGCCCGCAAACCACAATCAGATTGGCCACGTCTTCTCCTCCCTTTTTCGGATGAAATACACGCAATGCCGCCGTGCCCGGTGCCGCAGCGCACCGAAAACGCCTTTTTGCGCCACGCGGTAGCTCACTCCATCCGGGTCTGTGCGACCTCCGTCAGCCTGTCAGCCCTGTTTCCCCGTCGCAAGGCAATCGCACATGACACAGGTCCCGGGTCGTATGCGTCAGCTGGCACACCTCCAGGGGAGCAAGAGCGCCATGTCTTCCCGTCCGCAGATAAAGCCGCAGGATTTGTCGCGGTGCCCGATGCGCTCCAGGATGCCCCGATAGGCGTCCGGTTCGATCATCCACGCTCCCCCTTCTCGGCACGGTACCAGTACACGGGATAGACCTGCTCTGCCTCAAAGCCAAACTTCTCCGCCAGGTGGCGGGAGGCGTCGTTCTGCGCGTCCCAGTGGACGAGGATGCCCCGCTCCATGCAATCCCGAAGCATCCCGGCGACGCAGGCGCTCGCCAGGCCCTGTCCCCTGCAGCCTTCCTTCGTGGACACGTCCAGCTCCACCTCCCCGTCCAGGCTCAGGAAGGAGGACGCGGAGGCGACGATCCCCTCATCCCGCCAAATCACCGCGCCGGAGCCCTCCGCCCGGAAGGCTTCATAGGACGGATAGTTCGCGCCGTGGCCAAAGGGGTGGGCATTGAAGGCGATCTCGTCCATCATGGCGAGGCGGCAGCCCTCCGGCAGCGGCTTCTCTACCGGGAAGCGGAACCGGCTCAGAGGCTTCATCAGGGTGCGCGGGAACACCTGCGCGCAGGGATACCGCTGCTGGATGCAGCTCTCCCAAGCCCCGGTCAGGCACACCCAGGGGCGGGCCAGGAAGCCCGCCTCCAGCGCCTCAACGCTCTCCGGTTCCGGCGCCCCGTCCAGATAGATGAACAGCGCGTCCGCGATGCTGCCGCGCCCAAATCGGTGGCACTTGCCGAAAGCGCCCCGTTCCGCCGCCCGGAGCAGCAGCGGCCTCATCATACATTCATTCCCGTTCATCAGTTTTGCACCGTCAGGTTGTTGAGCCAGTGTTCCTTCTTCAGCCAGAAGTGGAAGATCACCATCTTGGCCACGTCGATCAGCTTCACGCCGCAGTACAGTGCCACCGGGCCCACGCTGGTAAAGCGCGCCAGCAGGAACACCATGGGCAGCATCACGAAGATCGTCAGCCCTGCGTCGGTGGTCGCGCCCATCCGCGCGTCGCCGCCGGAGCGGGCCACGGCCTGCTGGGTGTTCATGTAGACCCAGACCGGCATGAACAGGGCCATCGTGCCCACCATGCGCCGGCAGATTTCGATGGCGCTATCGCTCAACCGGCCGAACACCATCGGGACGATCAGCGTGGTGGCAAAGCCGAATACCATCATCGCCAGCCCAAACACCGCCGAGCCGGACAGCAGCCAGGTCTTCTCCCTGCGCGCCTTCTCCAGGTCGCCCGCGCCCAGGGTCTTCCCCAGGAGGACGCCCGTGGCGGAGTAGACGCCGCCGAAGGCCACGAAATACAGATTGGCGATGGCGAAGCTGGAGGCCATGCCGGACACCACGTCCGCGCCGCCCCGGCCGTTGTAGATGGCCGTGGTGATCGTCTCCGACAGCACCCACACCATCTCGCAGAACAGCACCAGCGCGCTCTTTTTCAGTATCTCCCTGAACAGCCTGCCGTCGATCTTCAAGAAGTCGGCCAGGCGCACGGCGAAGTCCGGCTCCGTGCGGACATACACGGCCGTGAAGATGACGAACTCCAGCATCCTGGCAATCACCGTCGCCCAGGCCGCGCCGCGCACGCCCAGCGCCGGGAAGCCCAGGTTGCCGTAGATCAGCAGCCAGTTGAACAGCGTGTTGGTCAGCGTGGCGATCACCGTCACCACCAGCGGCGTCCTGACCCTGCCCAGGTCCCTGAGCGAGCTGGCGATGCAGACGGAGGCCGTCATGGGAATGCCGATGAAGAACATGATGCGGATGTACTGCACCGCCTCGTCCAGGATCGCCTCCGCCTGGGTGTTGCCGATGAGCATCAGCGAAAGCACCTGCCGCGGGAACACCAGGCAAACGAGGCAGTAGGGCAGGAAGGCCGCCATGCCCGCCGCCAGCTTGAAGCGGAAGGCCTGGCCCATGCCGCCCCGGTCCTTCGCGCCGAAGAACTGGGTCATGAAGATGCCGCCGGACATGCAGATGGCGTTCAAAAACACCATGAATATGAACAGTACCTGCCCGGCCACGTTCACGCCCGACATGCACACGTCTCCCAGCCCCGACACCATGAAATTGTCCACCAGCGACACCAGGCTCTGGATCAGCTGCTGCAGCATGATTGGCACGGCGATCGCCAGCGCGCTCCTGTAAAATCTTCCCGGGCCGAACAGGCCCTTTCCATTGCGTTCCATAGGGGTATTCAATCCTCCCGGGGCCCATCACACCCCGTTCACGTTCCGAATGTATTCCTCGGCAGGAATCATGGGCCTTTCCAGTTCGGCCACCGTCTCCGTGGACAGGGTCAGCGCGGCGGCGTATTCCTCCCCCGCCTTCTCAAAGCGCGCCAGCAGCGGATCGGCCACCACCGCCGCCGCGGGCACGTTCAGCATGGGCGTCTCCGGCACGCAGACCATGTCCAGATTCCCGAAGCAGGTGCGGCACATCTGCTTCAGGCCGTCGAAGTTTCCCTCCCAGTGGGGAAAGCCGCAGCCGCAGATCACCAGCGTGTGGATGCGGGAGAAATCCGCCAGCGC
>CACWZP010000043.1 GCA_902765395.1 uncultured Eubacteriales bacterium | reverse complement strand
TCATCGGCCATGATGTGGCCGGGGACGTGCGCTATCTGAAGAACGAGTTCGACCGCATCGGCGTGAAGCTGCCCAACTATCCCATCTTCTGCACGCTGAAGCACTACACCGAGGAGGCCCACATCCCCCTGAAGCAGAACCCGAGCAAGCTGAAGCCGCCGAAGCTGACGGAGCTGACGGAGCATTTCGGCCTCTCCGAGGAATTCATCGCCGGCAAGTGCCATAAGTGGTACGGCGGGGGAGATCATCCCCACGACGCCCGCTATGACGCCGCCGCGGCCTACCTGTGCATGCTGGTGGGCGAGGAAATGGCCTGATCCGCAGGCCGGAAGATCAAAATGCAGGGACGAAGCGCCCTGCATTTTGCTTTGCCGCCAGAAGGGACAAGGTGACACTTTATTGACATTTGAACCGCAAAATGGTAATATAAAATCAGATAAGTATAGGGAGTTGGATTCCATGAAAAAGCTTGCGCTGATTCTGGCACTGTGCCTGCTGGCGACGACGCTGCCCGCGGGCTTTGCCGAGGATATAGAGGAGTTCATCGTCGAGGAAGTGCCCCCGGAGGCCGTGGGCGAGACAGGGGCCGAGGGCCTCTACGCCGAGGGTGAGCCGGAGGGCGACGCCCCGGAGGATGCCTGGGACCTGGAGCAGTACGAGCGGGGCGAGAGCGTCGATTCCGACTACCTGCCCGAGTTTGACCTGGGCGAAATGGCGGTGGACGCCCCGGAGGAGGACGCTCCGGAAGAGCTGGTCGCCGCGCCGGTGCCGCACACCGACCCCGAAGGCCCCCAGCTGACCTCCAATGCGATCGCCCTGGGCGTGGGCGAGACCTTCGCCCTGGCGGGCAAGCTGCCGGATGGCGCGACCGGGGGGATCACCTATGCCTCCACCGACGCGGCCATCGCCACGGTGGGCAGTGACGGCCTGGTGACCGCCGTGGCCCCCGGCGACGTGACCGTCACCGCTACGGCCGAGGGCGGCGCCTATGCCGAGTGCTTCGTCACGGTGAAGCAGGCGCCGGACGCCGTCAGCTTCTCCAGCGCGAAGTTCACCATCGGCAAGGGCGAGAGCACCGCGGCGCTGAAGGTCGTGCTGGGCAGCACGCCCGGGCAGTGCGCCGGCAGCTATACCATCACCAGTTCCAAGAAAAAGATCGTCTCCGTGAAGGACGGGGGCGTTATCAAGGGCCTGAAGACCGGCAAGTCCACGCTGACCGTCAAGACCTACAACGGCCTGACCGCCAAGTGCACCGTCACGGTGGTCAATGCCCCCAAGAAGGTCACCGCGAAGGTGGACAAGCCCGAAATGGGCATCGGCGAGACCGGCCAGATCAGCTATACCCTGCCGAAGAAGACCGCCAGCCAGATCACGTATTCCAGCGACGATCCCTCCGTCGTGGCCGTGGACGCTGCCACCGGCGCGATGACCGCCGTGGGCGTGGGCACCACGAAGGTGCGCGCCACCGCCTTCAACAAGAAAAACGGTGCCGTCAGCGTCACCGTGGGCAACGCCCCCGTGATGCTCACGTTCCCGTCCGAGGAGTTCGTGATGGGCGTGGGCATGTCGGTCAAGTCCGCCGCCGCGGTAAACGAAGGCGCGGCCGCCGCCATACAGTATACCGTCGCCGACCCGTCCATCGCCAGCTTCTCAGGCGGCACCATCAAGGCCCTGAAGCAGGGCGAGACCCAGCTGACCGCCGGGACCTACAACGGCCTGACCGCCACCTGCAAGCTGGTGGTGAAGGCCAAGCCCGCCTGGGTGAAGCTGCCCTACAAGACGCTGACCGTCTACATCGGCGAACCCGTACAGCTGACGCCGGACGTGGGCGACAGCGCCAGCACGTTCAAGTATTCCTCCAGCAACAAGAAGAAGGCCAAGGTGTCCGCTGACGGCATCGTCACCGGCGTGGCCAAGGGCAGCTGCACCATCACCGTCAAGACCTACAACAACAAGAAGTTCAAGCTGAAGGTGACGGTGAAGAAGAAGATCGCCCCGCCCGGCAACCCGCCCGGAGAGCTTCCCGTGAGCCTGGAGGGCATGTGCCTGGAGATCCCCGCCCGCACCACCGATATCGCCGGCATCCCCGGGAACCTTGCCAAGATCGACGCCATTCGCGCCAGCGCGGTGAAGCAGATCGACGCCATGCAGGCCGCCGGGATCATCACCGAGGCCGACGCCAAGAAGCGCCGCACCATCGTCAACAACGCCTTCGCGGACTACGCCTTCCCCTGGATGACCCCCGCCAAGCAGAAGTACTGGAAGGCGGCCAACTCCGAGGGCGGCGTGAAGGACTTCAAGCCCGACCGGGTGTACTACGGCCTGCCCTATATCTCCGGCTCCGGCAAGAACCGGCAGTACAACGTCGCCCTGGCCTTGAAGGAGGGCCGCTACACCAGCAGCGGCAGCGGCTACTATCTGCTGAACCAGAAGAACCTGCTGAACAAGCGCTACTGCGGCAACGACTGCTCCGGCTTTGTCAGCCAGGCCATCTGGGGCACCAACAAGAGCCACAGCGGCGACCGCACCACCGAGATCGCCTCGTCCGGCGCCTTCAAGACCGTGAAGAGCTACGGCTCGCTGCGCACCGGCGATTTGATTTGCAGGGCCTACGCCCACGTGGTGATGTTCCTGTACTGGGCCAACGAGGACAAGACCAAGATGATGATTATCGAGAACGGAGGCATCGAGGCCGGCACCAACACCGTGCACTGCATCATCATGGATACCGCGTTCTACCAGGGCCGGGCTTACAAGGTCCGGCGGCTGGCGTCGCTGGGATAAAGGAAGAGGGCTCCGACATTCGTCGGGGCCCTTTTGAGGATTTGGAATGCGGTGTAATGCCACTCTCGGTTTAATCAGCAAGAGCACGTCATTACGAGGAGGAGCGAAGCGACGACGTGGCAATCTGGTTATTCCGGCCAACTGTATCAAGCGCTTCACCCTGAGCTTTATACTCTGTTATTGAACGCTTCGTGCTCTCTCATAAGCTCGCCGCGCAGCTGGACGGACGACCAGGTGACGTTGCTGGGCGTCAGCACGGCCTTCAGGGCGATCCGGGGGATGCCCTCGCCGCGCATGCCCTGCAAAAAGGCGTCCAGCTGGGGACTGAGCATGTGGCACATCACCAGCATGGGGTCGGAAAAGCCCGCGCCCATCGCCGGCGCTGCGCTCCGGCCCACGGGGATGCCCGCCAGCGCGCCGATGGGCATGCCGTATTCCCAGGGGTTCACCCGCCTGACGGTGATGCCCTGCCTTTCGCAGAGGGCGGTGAGCCGCGCCTCCACGGGCGCCTCCAGATTGTAGATCAGTACGAGCGGCTGTGCCATGGGCGCGGCCTCCTTTTGTTTTGATGGAATCATTATACCGACCCGCGCCGAACCTTGTCAACTCCCTTGAATATTTACACCGGGGATGTATAATAGCTTTAGCGACAACAACTCAACGGAGGATGACGACATGGACGCGATCAGGGGATTGATGGAATTCATCGACGCCGCGCCGACGGCGTTTCACGCGGCGCAGCTGGCCGCTTCCGCGCTGGAAGGCGCGGGCTATCAGAAGCTTGAGGAGCAGAAAACCTGGGCGATCGCTCCAGGCGGGCGGTATTATGTGACCCGCAACCGCTCCTCGGTGATTGCCTTCCGGATCCCGAAGCGCGGCTTTGCGCCCTTTCAGATCTCGGCCAGCCACGGCGATTCGCCCTGCTTCAAGCTGAAGCCCAACCCGGAGAAGGCCTCCCAGGGACTGGCCCAGCTGAACGTGGAGAAGTACGGCGGCATGCTGATGTCCACATGGCTGGACCGGCCGCTTTCCGTGGCGGGGCGGCTGATCGTGGCGGGGGAGAAGGGCCTTGAAACGCGTCTGGTGAACGTGGATCGCGACCTGGCGGTCATCCCCAACCTGCCCATCCACTTTAACCGCAGCGCCAACGACGGCGTGGCCTTCAACGCCCAGGCGGACATGCTGCCCGTGATCGGCGCGGAGGGCGCGGACGTGATGGCCGCCGTGGCCGAAGCCGCGGGCGTGGGGAAGGACAGCGTCGTGGGCAGCGACCTGTTCCTGTACAATCGGGATCGCGCGGCCCTCGTGGGCGCGGAAGGGGAGTTCATCTGTGCGCCGAGGCTGGACGACCTGGCCTGCGCGTACACGTCCCTGCGGGCGCTGTTGGATGCCAAACCCTCGAACCACATCGACGTCTACTGCCTGTTCGACAACGAGGAGGTGGGCAGCGGCAGCAAGCAGGGCGCGGGCTCCACGCTGCTGATCGAGGCGCTGAGGCGCGTCGCCCTGGCGCTGGACGCGAAGCCCCAGGCCTTGGAGGCCGCCCTGGCCGCCAGCTTCCTGGTCTCCGCGGACAACGCCCACGCGGCGCACCCCAACCACCCGGAGAAGTACGACGAGCAGAACCGGGTGCGGATGAACGGCGGCGTGGTGGTCAAGAGCAACGCCGCCCAGAAGTACACCAGCGACGGCCTGTCCGCCGCAGTGTTCGAGGGCATCTGCAAGCGGGCGTGCGTGCCCACCCAGCGCTTCGCCAACCGGTCGGACATCCCCGGCGGCTCCACCCTTGGAAACATCGCCCTGTCCCACGCGTCGATGAACGCTGTGGACATCGGCCTGGCCCAGCTGGCCATGCATTCCGCCCGGGAGACGATGGGCGCGCGGGACGTGGAGCATATGATCCACGCGCTCACCGCGTTCCACGAGAGCGAGATTCGCATCATGGGCGACGGGAACCTGGAGTTTTAGTTGTATTGATGTGCACATTTACTGCGACGTGCGGGTGAAACATACAGATCCTTTGCTTCGCTCAGGATGACAACGAGACGCAACCCTGTCATCCAGAGCGAAGCGAAGGATCTGTTCGCATCGTATTTTGCAAAGAACGATTGAACTATAGGACTGTGTTTTTTTCTTCCCGCGGCGGCAGCAGCTCGAAGTTGATCTCGCCCAGGGGCACGTTGACGCTCTCGGCCCGCACGCGCACCCGGTCGCCCAGTTTGAACACCGTGCCGGTGGCGCTGCCGACCAGCCGGGAGCGCTCCTTGTCGAACTCATAGTAGTCGTCCAGGCCTGCGATGTGCACCAGGCCCTCCACCTGGTTGTCCAGGGCCACATAGAAGCCCCAGCCGGTGACCGAGGCGATCACGCCATCGAACTTCCGGCCGATGTTGCGGCCCATCCAGGCGGCCATCATGATGCCGTCGGCCTGGCGCTCGGCGGTCACGGCGGCGCTCTCCCTATCGGAGGTGTCCGCGGCGATGTCCGCCATCCGGCCAGACATCCGCCCGGCCTGATCCAGCTTGCCATCCAGCAGCAGCTTCAACATCCGGTGCACCACCAGGTCCGGGTAGCGGCGGATGGGGGAGGTGAAGTGGCAGTAGTCCTTCAGCGCCAGCGCGTAATGCCCCAGGGGCCGCTCGCAGTAGCGGGCCTTTTTCAGTGCCCGCAACAGGCTTCGGCGCACCACGTCCCGGGCGGGATGGTCCTTCACCTGCTCCAGGATCCCCAGCAGCACGCCGGGGTGGGGCTTGGGGCCGATGCGCGTGTACAGGCCCAGGCTCCCCAGGAACGCCTCCAGCGCGTACAGCCTGTCGGCGTCCGGGTCCTCGTGGACGCGGTAGACGAAGGGCAGCTCCACGCTCCGGGCCAGCGCGGCCACGGTCTCGTTGGCGGCGAGCATGAAGTCCTCGATGATGCGCTCGCCCTCGCCCCGGCGCTCGCACAGGATCTCCGTGGGCTCGCCCTTCTCGTCCAGCACGAACTCCGGCTCGTCGATCTCAAAGTCGATGGATCCCCGGGCCTGCCGCCTGGAGCGCAGCGCGTGGGACAGTTCCCGCATGTCGAAAAGCGCCTTTTGCACCTCCGGCGCGATGTCGTTGTCGCCGCCCTCGAACAGCCGGTTCACTTCCTCGTAGGTCAGCCGCGCGTGGGAGTGGATCACGGCCTTCATCAGGCGATGGTCCACCACCCGGCCGTGCTCGATGTCCATGAACAGGCTCATGGAAAGCCTGTCCACGTCCGGCATCAGCGAGCACAGGTTGTTGCTCAGGCACTCCGGCAGCATGGGCACGGTCAGCCCCGGCAGGTACAGGGACGTGCCGCGCAGGTACGCGTCGTCATCGATGGCGGTGCCCGGGCGCACGTAGTGGCTCACGTCCGCGATGTGCACGCCCAGCCGCCAGCCCTTCTCCGTCCGCTCGATGGACACGGCGTCGTCGAAGTCCTTGGCCGTGGCGCCGTCGATGGTGAAGGTGAGCACATTTCGCAGGTCCTCCCGGCCAGCCAGATCCTCCGGGCGCACCTCGTCCGGCATATCGAGCGATTCCCGCTCCACGGCCGCGTCCATTTCCGTGGCGAAGCCGTGGTCCTCGGCGCAGGCCTTCATCAGCGCCGGGAGGCTGCCCTCGTTGCCCAGCACGCGCAGCACGCTGGCATAGATGGGCCGGTTCATCTCCGGGTACCGCTCCACCTTCAAGAGCGCGATCTGGTCGTTCTTCACGAAGGACAGGTCGCCCGTCAGCACCACGTCGTAGGGGATGCGCAAATCGCAGGGCACGGCGGTGGCCACGGTCCTGACCTCCGCGCGGCGTCTGGGCGCTCCCTTGGGCGCGCGGCGCTCGATGCGCACATAGGCGGCGAAGGTGTCCCTGGAGCGCTTGAGGATGCCGTTCAGCTGGCAGCGCTCGCCCTGGGGCCGCACCAGCACCAGGTCGCCGGGCATGCAGCGTGCAGCGCCGGTGGTGAGGATGGTCATGCTGTCGCCGCCATTTAACGGATGGGCGACGGGCGTGCCGTTGCGCTGGAAGGACACCGTGGCGGCGGTGAGCCCGATGCTCTCCGGCACGGCATAGCCGCCCTTGCGGGTGGCGGCCACCTGCCCCTGCGCCAAAAGCGCGTCCAGCGCCGCCTGGACCTCCTCCAGCGGCGCTTCCAATGCCTCCGAAAGACGCTTCGCCGTCATCGGCGCGCGTGCCTCGGAGATCAGTTCCATCAGTTTATCCTTCATGGCTTTCCTTCTCGATCAATATCGTCTCGACGCGCCTCTGGGCCACCTTTTCAACGGTCACGTTGAAGCCCTCGTATTCAAAGCCGTCGCCGCTCTCCGGGAACCGCCCCAGCACCTCCAGCACCCAGCCGTTCACGGTTACGCTGTCGAAATCCTCGCCCACGGGCACGAACTCCCGCAGGTCGTCCAGGCTGGCCCCGCCGGACACCCGCCAGCGGTTTTCGGACACCTCCACGATGTCCTCCACCACCTCGTCGTGCTCGTCCCAGATCTCGCCCACCAGCTCTTCCAGGATGTCCTCCATGGTGACGATGCCCACCACGCCGCCGTACTCGTCCACCACCACGGCCATGTGGTTCTTGGTCTTCTGCAGCAGCTTCACGAGCACGGCCAGCTGCGTGCCCGGCACCACGCACAGAGGATCGGTCATCATCTCGCGCACGCTCTTTCTGTCCCTCAGGCGGTAGAAGTCCTTTTCGTGGAGTATGCCCACGATGGTGTCGATGCTCTCCTCGTACACGGGCAGCCTCGAGCGCCCGGTATCCTCGAAGGTGCGGGCGATCTCGTCCGGGCTGCTCTCCACGTCCACGGCGTCCACGTCCACCCGGGGGGTGAGGATGTCCTCGCAGGTCAGGTCGTTGAACTCGATGGCGCTGCGGATCAGCTCGCTCTCGTGCTCGTCGATCTCGCCCTCGTTCTCGGCCTCCTCCACGATGGTGATCAGCTCCTCCTCGGTGATGCCCCGGTCGTCCGCTGGCTTGAACACCCGGTAGATGAGCTTCTGCCAGCAGCTGGTGAGGAAGATGATGGGCGTCAGCAGGACCACGATGGCGTTCAGCGCCGGGTAGAAGGCCAGCGCCAGCTGCTCCGGCCGGTCCTTGGCGATGCTCTTGGGGGGCACGAACAGCACCGTCGCCAGCGAAGCCGAGAGGATGTTCACGATGTTGTTGCCCACCAGTATGCCCGAGAGCAGCCGGTCGTAGTCCTCCGCCAGCTTGAGCGCCTTCTCCGCACGGCGGTCGCCGTTTGCGGCCATGTTCTTCAGCCGTGCCTTGTTCAGGCTGGTGTAGGCCGTCTCCGAGGCCGAGAAAAACGCAGACAGCGCCACCAGGGCGATCAATGAAACGATCAGTATACCGTTGTTGTCCATATATTCCTTTCCAAGAAAAGAGTTTAGAGTTCAGAGTTAAGAGTTTGGATTGAATGGCCCGGGAACGCCGCCGGCTATCATCTAAACTCTGAACTCTTCACTCTAAACTCTGTCAGTCCACCAGTCCCGCCACGTTCTCCGCGCGGTAGCCAAGCTCGGCCCTCAGCGTTTCCCGGTCGGGCAGGCTGCTCATCAGCACCTTGGTCTCGCCCTCCAGCGCGACATCCTGAAGCCCCGCGGGCACCAGCACGCTGTCAAAGGCGTTCAGCGTCATCTGCTCCTCGCCCCAATGCAGCGTGCAGGGGGTGAGGGGGGTGAGGAACAGCATCCGCCCGCTCTCAAGGGGCATCCTGCCGGACAGGTTCAATCGGCACAGTTCAAAGTGGTCGTCGGAGATGTAATAGGTGCGGCTGCCGCCCTTGCACAGCACGGTGGTGCCTTCGATCTTCTCCAGCCGCAGCTCCGGGTCGCACACCTCCAGCGCCTTTGCCACGTGCAGCTCGCGGCTCTTGCCGTTCTCGTCCACGCGGTCCCAGTCCCAGAAGCGATAGGTCACGTCGCTGGACTGCTGGATCTCATAGACCATCACGCCGCCGTCCAGCGCGTGCAGCATGCCGCTGGGGATGTAGTACACGTCGCCGGGGCGCACGTTTACGAACCGCAGGCAATCCTTCAGGCGGCCCTCGGCCACCAGCTTTTCCATGCTCTCGCCCTTGGTGTCCGCGCCGTAGATGATCCGCGAGCCGGGCTCGGCGTTCAGCACGATCCAGGCCTCGGTCTTGCCTCGCTTGCCGTTTTCATGCTCGGCGGCATAGGCGTCGTCCGGGTGCACCTGCACCGACAGCGGCAGCACCGGGTCCAGCAGCTTCAAAAGCAGCGGGAAATCCCCGCCGGTGGGGCCGGTCAGCTCGTCGCCCCACAGCTCCACCATCCGGCGCAGCGTCTTCCCCGCGTGGGGACCGTTGGCCACCATGCTCTCATGGCCGGGCAGATCGGAGATCTCCAGGCTCTCGCCCACAGCGTCCTCCGGGGCGTCCTTCATCAGAGCGTCGCGCAGCATGTGCCCGCCCCAGGGCGTTTCCTCGCCGTGGCGGAAGCTGGGTGCCATCAACAGCGGATACAGGTCCATCATTCACAGCCTCCTTTGTTTTTCGGGACGCCCCGCGCATTTGACGGAAACGCCCTTGCAAAAGCCGCCCCCATCCATTATACTGGGAACATACGGGGACATTCTTAATGTAACATGATGTCGCCTTGCTGTCAAGAGAGGAGGGGCCCGCCGTTGCAAAAAATCCATTCGGTCAGCGTGCGCGCGCTGGCGGAGTTCGCCTTTGAAAAGGGCGACCTGATCCCCGCGGCCCGGGCGGCCGCCCGGATGCGCGACGGCGTGCGGGGCCACCAGGCCCTGCAGGAGCTGCTGCCCGTCAGCTGGCGGCCGGAGGTGCCCGTCAGCCGGGACATCCCCATCGGCGACCGCATCCTGCGGGTCCACGGCCGGGCGGACGCGATGTACGTCGACCGGGACATCGTGCGCGTGCAGGAGATCAAGACCACGGTGAAGGACCCGTCCACGATTCTCAAATACGACTATCCCGCCCACTGGGCTCAGGGGGAGATCTACGCCGCGCTGTTCTGCCTGAACGAGGGCGTGGCCCATGCCGAGGTGCGCCTGACCTACGCCCGGCTGGACGGCAGGAAGAATGAGTTCACCGAGGACTACAACGCCTGGGAGCTGGAGGAGCGGCTGATGGCCTATGCCGGGCCGTACCTGGAATGGATCTCGAAGGTGGACGACTGGAAGGAGCTTTCCAAACCCACGCTGGACAGCCTGCCCTTTCCCTTTGACAGCTTCCGGGAGGGCCAGCGGGACATGGCCCGGGCGGTCTACCTGGCCATGAAGAACCATACCAGCGCCCTGATCGAGGCCCCCACCGGCATCGGCAAGACGGCGGCGGCGCTGTTCGGCGCGCTGAAGGCTCTGGGCAAGGGCTTCATTACCGCCATATTCTACCTGACCGCCCGCACCACGGGCCGCCGCGCCGCCGAGGACGCGCTGGATCTGATGCGCGGCCAGGGGCTGGCCATCCGGAGCGTCACCATCACCGCCAAGGAGAAGATCTGCCCGCTGGGCAAGGCGGACTGCATGGGCTGCCAGTATGCCGCCGGCTACTATGACCGCCGCCGGGAGGCCCTGAAGGAGGCCATGGCCATCCAGAAGCTGGACGCGGACGCGCTCACCGACCTGGCCATGAAGCACGAGCTGTGTCCCTTTGAGCTGTCGCTTGACATCTCCGAGACGGCGGACGTGGTGATCTGCGACTACAACTACGTGTTCGATCCCAAGGTGCGTCTCAAGCGCTATTTCGATGGCAAGAGCCGCGCGGGCCTGCTGGTGGACGAGGCCCACAACCTGGCCGACCGGGCCCGGGACATGCTATCGGCGGAGCTGTCCGGCGCGAAGCTGGCGGAATGCCGCAAGCTGGCCGCCCGATTCGAGGGAGCGGACAGCCCCATGGCCCGGCTGATGGGGGAGCTGCTTGGCGCCTTTGACGCCGCCGAAGTGGAGCAGGAGGCCCTCTCCGAGCTGCCGGAGGGCATCGTGGAGGCGGTGAAGCGGTTTTCCGACATCGCTGACGAGCTGGAGCCCGTGGAGCCGGAGATCGTGGATTTCGTCTACGCGGCCCAGTGGTTCGTGCGGGTGTCGAAGCTGTTCGACGAGGAGAGCTACCGGGCACTGATCGTGCCGGGGGAGAAATATATCGACGTGCGGCTGTGGTGCTTCAACCCGGCGGGGCACCTGAAAAAGGCCCTTTCCCGGGTGGGCGGCGCGGCGCTGTTCTCCGCCACGCTGACGCCCATGGAATTCTATGCCGAGGCCCTGGGCGCGGACGGCGAGGGGGACGAGCAGCTGCGGCTGGAATCGCCGTTTCCCCGGGAGAACCTGCTGGCGGTGCGCATGCCCCTGGCCGTGGGCATGAAGGACCGGGAGCGCACGCTGAACGCCGTGTGCCAGGTCATCCACGCCATGGCCGATGCGAAGCCCGGCAACTACCTGGCCTGCTTCCCGTCCTACGCCTACATGACCCAGGCCTTCCGGCGCTATCGCCTGCTCTGGCCCTACGAGGACGTGATCTGCCAGGAGAGCAGCATGACGGAGAAGGCGCGGCTTGCGTTCATCGAGCGCTTTCAACCCGCGCCCCAGCGGAGCCTGGTGGCCTTCATCGTGCTGGGCGGCGTGTTTGCCGAGGGCGTGGATCTGCCCGACGACCGGCTGTCCGGCGCGGCCATCGTGTCCACCGGCATGCCGCAGCTGTCCTTTGAGCGGGAGCTGCTGCGGGAGCAGTTGGACGACGCGGACGACGGCGGCTACGACGCGGCCTACACCTATCCGGGCCTGCGCCGGGTGCTGCAGGCGGCGGGCCGGGTGATCCGCACGGAGACGGACCGGGGCGTGGTGCTGCTGATGGACATGCGCTACAGGCAGGAGAAGTATCGCGCGCTGATGCCGCCCCACTGGGACGTGAAGGACGTGAAGAAGATGAGCGAGCTGAATGAAAGCCTGCGCAAATTCTGGAGAAACACGGAGGAGGAAAGAGGATGAAGAGGTTGATCGCTATGGTGCTGGCGCTCATGCTGTGCGGCTGTGCGCTGGCGGAGGGAAACTGGTACGTGGACGAGGGGCGGGCGCTGGCCCTGCGCATGCAGGCGCTGGCGGCGGACGAGGCCTATATGGGGCTGATGATGGCTGGCAGCAACGAGGAAACGCTGGCTTTGAAGGACGCCTTTGTCCAGACGGACTTATCCAAACCCTCCGCCGCCTGGTTCATGGCCCTGCCGGAGAAGGAGGAGATCCTGTCGGCCGTCGAGCGGTTCTCCATACTGAACAGCGGGGAGGAGGCCGCCGATACACTCTCAGAATTGACGGATGTGGGGAAGGAGGAGCTGGTCAAGCGGCTGCCCGCGGCGGCGCCGACCATTCTGACCGCGCAAAGCGGCGTTAAATGGGTCACGCTCTTCAGCGTGCTTACGGTGACCGAGTCCATGGAGGAGCCGGAGGACTTCCGGCCCGGCTACCTGCTGCTGGAATTCCCCGGCGATTATGCCGCGCTGGTCACCTTCTCCCGGCCCCTTGGGGGATATGTGGGCGCTTCTGCAATCCTCGCCCCGACGGGCTGCCTGGAGACGGTCAAGCCCATGCTGACCTATGTGAAGGCACTGGGGCTTGATCTGGAGCTGGAGGAAGTGGATTTGGGATAGTATTGTCGACAACGAAAACAGGCCTCCCCCTCAAGGGGAGGCCTGTTTGAGATGGCTATACCCTTCGCATCAGATAGATCATATCGGTCAGAGGCTTGCCGTCCTCGATGATCGGCTCCGGGTAGTTCTCCGTGAAGAACCCCTTTTCCACATAGGCCCTTTCAAAGCCCAGCTTTTCGTAGAAGCCCACATTCGCCGGGCTGGTGCCCACGTACAGCGCGTCCGAGCGCGTGGCGCACAGCTTCGTCATGTGCCTGACCAGCATTTCCCCATAGCCCCGGCCCCGGTATTCCCGCCTGACGGCCAGGTTTTTGAGCTCCATCGCGCCGTCCTCCCGCAGGACGATCACCGCGGCACCGGCGATCTTGCCGTTTGACAGCAGCGCGTAAAGCTCCCCGTCCTCCAGGTATCCGGCGATCATCGCCTCGCTGGGGTCGGCCTCCAAAAGCAGCGGCAGATAGGCCTCCTTGCCCGCGGCGATGCGGCGGATCTCCAGCGGGGCCAGCTCGCCCCGGGCCCAGTGCTTGCGGCACAGCGCCACATAGCTCTCGTTGCCGCCCAGCACGATCTGCTCGCCGGCCTTGACCACCTTGCCGTCCGCTACGCGGGCGTTCATGATGGCCTTGCGCCCGCACCAGCACACGGTCTTGATCTCCTCGATGGAATCCGCCCAGGCCATCAGCCAATGGCTGCCCTCGAACAGGTTGCCCATGAAGTCCGCCCGCAGGCCGTAGCAGATCACCGGGATGTCCATGTCGTCCACGATGTCCACCAGCTGCTTCACCTGCGCCTTGGTGAGGAACTGGGCCTCGTCCACGATCAGGCAGTCGTAGGCCTTCAGGTCGATGCCCTCCAGCTCCTCCACGAAGCGGCAGGGGGCGCTCAGCCCCGAACGGGAGCCCACCACGCGCTCGCCGTCCCGGTTGTCCAGCCGGGGCTTGAGCATCAGCGCGTTCTGGCCGCGCTCCTGGTAGTTGTATTGCACCATGATGGCGTTGGCGGTCTTGGAGGACCCCATCGCCCCGTAACGGAAGTACAGCTTTGCCATCGTGAAAACCTCTTTTATCGTAATCGCGCCGCGCGCAAACGTCATCATTATAAGCCATGCGGGCCCGTCTTGTCAAACGGGGCGTTTTCGGATAAAATGGAGGGGAGAGGAGGCGTCGCCATGAGGATCGCGGGGATCATCGCGGAATACAATCCCTTCCACCGGGGCCACGCATGGCACCTTCGGGAGACCCGGCGGCTGACCGGCTGCGACTGCGTCGTCGCCTGCATGGCGGGGCATTTCACCCAGCGGGGCGAGCCGGCGCTCTGGAGCAAGTGGGACCGGGCGCGGATGGCGCTGGCCTGCGGCGTGGACGCGGTGTTCGAGCTGCCCGCGCTGTTTGCCGTGCGCACGGCGGACGCCTTTGCCCGGGGCGGCGTGGCGATCCTGGGCGGCCTGGGCTGCGACGCGCTGTCCTTCGGCAGCGAGGCAGACCTCGACCTGCTCCGGGCCATGGCCGACCTGCGACGGAATGAGCCGGAGAGCCTGTCCCTTCGCATCCGCGAGAACCTGGATGCGGGCATGTCCCACGCCCGGGCCCGGGGCGAGGCCGTGGCCGGGGCGCTGGGCGTGGTCGTGGAGGACGTGAACCGGCCCAACGCCATCCTCGCCGCGGAATACCTGCGCGCCATCGCCGACCAGGGCTTCAACCTGCAGCCCGTGGCGGTGAAGCGGGTGGGGGAGTATCACGACGGCGCGCTGAAGGAATGCGCCTCGGCTACCGCCATCCGCGAAGCCGTACAAAGAGGAGAAACCGACGCCGCGCTGTCGGCGCTGCCGGAAGCGGCGCGGCCTTTCGCTCGGCCCGACGCCATGCATCCCATGGACGACATGCTGCTCTACGCCCTGCGGGGGATGTCCCTCGAACGGCTCTCGGCGCTCCCGGACGTGGCCGAGGGGCTGGAGAACCGGCTGTATGCCGCCAGCCGGGAGGCGTCCGGGCGGGAGGCGCTGCTGGACGCGCTGAAGTGCAAGCGCTATACCCGCGCCCGGCTGAGCCGGACGTTGACCCACGCGCTGCTGGGTTTGGACGCGGCCCTCGTCGCGGCCCATCCCATGCCGACGCACGCGCGGCTGATCGGCGTGCGCGAGGGCGCGGAGCCGCTGCTGGCGGAGCTGAAGAAGCGCTCTCGGCTGCCCATCGTCACCCGGGCGTCGGAGCTGCGCGGCGACCCCGCCTTTGATCTGGAGTGCCGCGCCACCGACATCTGGTCGCTCATGCACGACGATACCGGCCTGCGCCGCGCGGGGCGGGAGTTTACGGAGAAGTTCGTTCGATTGTAAGACCATCAGGAGGCGATACCATGTCCCTTTTCCATCGCAAGAGCAAATCCCCGGCCCTGTCCTACGACCCCGCCACCCAGCAGCCCGCCGTGCGCAAGAGCATCTGCACCGGCGAGATGACCGCCGGCTTCATCGACCTGAACACCGGCAAGTTCACTGACCTGATGCGCCTGGACGGCCAGAAGGGCCTTGAGCAGTTCAAGAAGGATTATCAGAAGACTGGAAAA
>CACWZP010000042.1 GCA_902765395.1 uncultured Eubacteriales bacterium | reverse complement strand
TGTATCAAACGCTTGACACCATAAAAGTGGATACAGTCAATAAGAACGTTTATGAAATCGTGAGCGAAATACTGACGCTTTGATATCAACAAATTCCAGTTTATTGATCTTTCCCGCTTTACAAGAAAAGGAGGTCCTCCCATGACCGAGAAGAAGAATCCCGTGTTTGTCACCGTGGACGGCAACGAGGCGGCGGCCTATGTGGCCTACGCCTTTACGGAGATCGCCGCCATCTATCCCATCACGCCGTCGAGCCCCATGGCGGGCAAGACGGACGTGTGGAGCGCCAAGGGCAGGAAAAACCTGTTTGGCCAGACCGTGCGGCTGATAGAGATGCAGAGTGAGGCCGGCGCGGCGGCGGCGGTGCACGGCGCGCTGCAGACCGGCGCGCTGGCGACGTCCTTTACCAGCTCCCAGGGCCTCATGCTGATGATCCCGGTGCTGCACCGCATCGCGGGCGAGCGCCTGCCGGGCGTGCTGCACGTGGCGGCGCGCACCGTCGGCACCCACGCCATGAGCATCTTCGGCGATCATAGCGACGTGATGAGCTGCCGCAACACCGGCTTTGCCATGCTGTGCACGGGGAGCGTGCAGGAGGTCATGGACCTTTCCGGCGTGGCGCACCTTGCCGCCATCAAGGGCCGGGTGCCGTTCATGGACTTCTTCGACGGCTTCCGCACGTCCCACGAGATTGACAAGGTGGAGCAGATCAGCTATGACGACCTCAAGTCCATGCTGGACATGGAGGCGCTGGACGCCTTCCGCGCCCACGCCCTGAACCCCGAGCACCCGATGATCCGCGCCACCGTGCAGAACCCGGACATCTACTTCCAGGTGCGCGAGGCCAACAACACGGGCTATGCCGCTCTTCCCGACATCGTGGAGGACTACATGGCGAAGGTCGCCGCCGTCACCGGCCGCGCCTACCACTGCTTTGACTACTACGGCGCGCCCGACGCCGAGCGCGTGGTGGTGGCCATGGGTTCCGTCTCCGGCTGCGTGCAGGAGACGGTGGACGCCCTGAACGCCGCGGGGGAGAAGGTGGGCTTTGTGCAGGTGCGCCTGTTCCGGCCCTTCGACGTGGCGAAGTTCATGGCCGCGCTGCCCGAAACCGTGAAGGCCGTGGCCGTGCTGGACCGCACCAAGGAGATGGGCTCCGCCGGCGAGCCGCTGTACCAGGACGTGTGCACCGCGCTGCGCGGGAGGAGCGACCTCACCGTCGTGGGCGGGCGCTATGGCCTGTCCAGCAAGGACACCACGCCCGCGCAGATCGCCGCGGCGTTTGAGAATCTGAAGGCGGCCAGCCCGGTGAACAGCTTTACCATCGGCATCACCGACGACGTGACACACCTGTCCCTTGCGGATGTGCCGCTGGAGGCGGCGGACGCGGGCGTGGTCAGCTGCAAGTTCTGGGGCCTGGGCGGCGACGGCACCGTGGGCGCCAACAAGAACACGGTGGAGATCATCAACTCCCACACGCCCAAGTTTGGCCAGGCCTACTTCGAGTACGACGCCAAGAAGAGCTTCGGCGTCACCAAGAGCCACCTGCGCTTCGGCGACAGGCCCATCCGCTCCAGCTACTATGTGAAGTGGGCGGATTTTGTGGCCTGCCACAACCCCACCTATATCGAGCATTACGACATCGCCGGCGAGGTGAAGCCCGGCGGCACGCTGCTTCTGAACTGCTCCTGGGACGCGGCGCAGCTGGAGAAGCACCTGCCCGCCGCCGCCAAGCGGGACATCGCCCGCAAGGGCCTGAACTTCTACACCATCGACGCGGTGAAGATCGCCGGCCGCCTGGGCCTGGGCAGCCACACCAACACGGTGCTGCAGTCCGCCTTCTTCCACCTGATGCCCGTCATCCCGGCGGAGGAGGCCGTGGGCTACATGAAGGACGCCGCCCGCAAGACCTACTTCGCCAAGGGCGAGGACGTGGTGAACCGAAACCTGGCCGCCATCGATGCCGGCAGCGAAGGGCTGGTGAAGGTGGACGTGCCCGCCGAATGGGCCGACACCCAGGACGCGCCCGCGCCCATGCGGGACGTGCCCGAGGTGGTCACCAAGCTGCTGGATCCCATCAATGCCCAGAAGGGCGACGACCTGCCCGTGTCCGCCTTTGCGGGCTACGAGGACGGCGTGATGGACATGGGCCTGACCGCCTACGAAAAGCGGGGCATCGCCACCCGGGTGCCGGTGTGGGACGGGGACAAGTGCATCCAGTGCAACAAGTGCAGCTACGTCTGCCCCCACGCGGTGATAAGGCCCTACCTGCTGAACGGGGAGGAGAAGGCCGCCGCGCCGGCGGGCATGAAGATCGTTCCCGCCAAGGGCAAGCAGGCGGCGGGGCTGTACTTCGCCATGGCCGTCAGCAACCTGGACTGCACCGGCTGCGGCAGCTGCGAAAACGTCTGCCCCGCGAAGGAGAAGGCGCTGACCATGGTGCCGATTGCCGACGCGCCGGACACCGCCGCGGCCTGGGGCTATGCGCTGACGCTGACCGACAAGGGCGATCTCTTCGACCCCTACACCGTCAAGGGCAGCCAGTTCCGCCAGCCGCTGCTGGAGTTCTCGGCCGCCTGCGCGGGCTGCGGCGAGACGCCCTACGCCAAGCTGCTCACCCAGCTGTACGGCGATCGGGTGTACTGGGCCAACGCCACCGGCTGCTCCCAGGCCTGGGGCTCGGCCATGCCCGGCATCCCCTACACCACCAACAAGTGCGGCCAGGGCCCGGCCTGGAGCAATTCGCTGTTTGAGAACAACGCCGAGTTCAGCCTGGGCATGGTGCTGTCCGTGAAACAGCAGCGCGAGGCCGAGAAGGCCCGCGTGGAGGCCTATCGCGCCGAGTGCGCCGACGAGGCCATGAACGCCGCCATCGACAAGTGGCTTTCCACCTACGAGGATTTCGACGCCTCTGCCGCCGCCAGCCGCGCGCTGGTGAAGGCGCTGGAGGACAGGGATGATCCTGCCGCGAAGCGCATCCTGCAGTTCAGGGACCAGCTGTCCAAGAAGACCTTCTGGATGTACGGCGGCGACGGCTGGGCCTACGACATCGGCTTCGGCGGCCTGGACCACGTGGTGGCCAGCGGCGAGGACGTGAACGTGCTGATCGTGGACACCGAGATCTATTCCAACACCGGCGGCCAGTCCTCCAAGGCCACGCCCGTGGGCGCGGTGGCTCAGTTCGCCGCCGCGGGCAAGACCCGGCCCAAGAAGGACATCGGCGGCATGCTGATGACCTACGGCAACGTGTACGTGGCCCAGGTGGCCATGGGCGCGGACAACGCCCAGCTGGTGAAGGCCGTGCGCGAGGCCGAGGCCTTCCGGGGCCCCAGCGTCATCATCGCCTACGCCCCCTGCCAGAGCCACGGATTGAAGTGCGGCATGGCCAAGGTGCAGGACGAGATGAAGCGGGCCGTGGACGCGGGCTACTGGTTCCTGTATCGCTACAATCCCGAGGCCGAGCCCCGGTTCACCCTGGATTCCAAGGCCCCGACCCTGGACTATGAGGAATTCCTGGACGGCGAGGTGCGCTATGCCTCCCTGCGCCGCACCTTCCCGGAGAACGCGAAGACGCTGTTCGCCGAAGGCGCGAAGCTGGCGAAGGAGCGCTACGAGAAGCTGGCTGAAAAGTAAATATCGATCCTGTTGGAACAAGGGGCGCCGCCCGCCGGGTACTTCATGCCTGGCGGGCGGCGCATTGCGTCGAAAAAAACATCTGCAAACCCCTTGACTCTGACGTTACGTCATGGTGTATACTCCCGTTGAAAGGAGGAGAAAACCGATGATGACGGTGCATGAGGTGAGCGAAAAGACGGGTGTGAGTGTCCGCGCGCTGCACCACTACGACCAGATCGGGCTGTTGAGGCCCGCGGCGGTGACGGAGGCGGGCTATCGGCTCTACGACCTCGCGTCGCTGGAGCGCCTGCAGCTGATCCTGCTGTTCCGGGAGCTGCAATTCCCACTGAAGGACATCGCGGGCATCCTGGAGAGTCCGAATTTCGACCGCAACCGGGCGCTGGAGCAGCAGATCGAGCTGTTGAAGCTGCGCCGGGAGCATCTGGACAACCTGATCCTGCTGGCGCAGGGCATACTTTTGAGAGGAGTGAACAACATGAATTTTGAACCGTTTGACACGACGAAGATCGACGAATACGCCGCCGAAGCGAAGGCCAGCTGGGGCGACACGGCGGCCTACAGGGAATATGAGAAAAAGCGCGATGGCAGGGGCCGCGACGAGGAAACGGCCCTGGGCGAGGGACTGATGGACCTGCTGGCGGGCTTTGCCGCCTTGAAGGACGGCCCCGCCGACGCGCCCCAGGCCCGGGCGCTGGTGGAGCAGCTGCAGGGCTACATCACCGAGCATTTCTACACCTGCACGCCCGAGATCCTGCGCTCCCTGGGCAGCCTCTACGGCGGCGGCGGGCGCTTCACCGAGAACATCGACAGGCGCGGCGGGGAAGGCACCGCGGCGTTTGCGGCAAAGGCCATCGAGGCATATACAGGGAACAGGGAGTAGGGATAGCGGCTGACGCGCAAGGGCCCTTCCACTGCGAATCGCCTGCCGCGGTGCCTGTCATCCTGAGCGGAGCCGCGAAGCGGCGCGGTCGAAGAATCTGTGCGATTCTGCCGGCAGGACACATCGGGAGGGAATCGTCGGCTGCTGTTCCTGCTCCAATTTCCACAAACTTATCACAATCCGCCCTTGCCTCGGCCGTCCTTTTGTTGTATAATAATTATTGGCGCATCCTTGCCACGGTTATCCGGCCGTGGCCGAAGTCCATAAGGAGGTGAAAAAGAACATGAACCAGTATGAAGTCATGTACGTCATTGATCCGACGCTGGAAGACAGCGCCCGGACCGAGCTCATCAACCGTTTTTCCGACCTGGTGAAGAAGAACGGCGGCGAAGTGGATCGCGTTGACGAGTGGGGCAAGCGCCGCCTGGCCTACGCCATCCAGTACAAGACCGAGGGCTACTATGTGCTGATGTACATCAAGGCCCCCGCTGACCTGCCCCGTGAGCTGGAGCGCAACATGCAGATCAACGACAGCATCCTGCGTTATCTGACCGTGCGCTACGAGGGCGAGCTGCCCGCCAAGCGCGAGCCGCTGAAGCCCTATGCTCCCCGTGAGGCCGCGCCCGCCGAGGCTCCCGCTGCCGTTGAGGCTCCTGTGGCCGAGGCTCCCGCTGCTGAGGCTGAGGCTCCTGCCGAAGCTCCCGTTGACGACGAAAAGCCCGAGTCGGAGGCCGAATAACACAGCGACCTACGAAGGATGGTGTGAAGTATGAACAAAGTCATCCTGATCGGCAATCTCGCGAATGATCCCGAAGCCTTTACCACCCAGTCCGGAATTCCCCGCTCCACGTTCCGCGTGGCGGTGCAGCGCCGCTTTGCCAATGCTCAGGGCGTGCGCGAGGCGGATTTCCTGACCGTGGTTGCCTGGCGCCAGACCGCCGACTTCTGCAACCGCTACCTCACCAAGGGGCGCAAGGTTGCCGTGGAAGGCAGCATCCAGACCCGTTCCTATGATGCGCAGGACGGATCCAAGCGCTATGTGACCGAGATCATCGCTGACAGCGTCGAAGCCCTGGGCAGCCGCAATGAGGAAGGCGGAGCTGTCGCCGCTCGTCCCCGCGACAACGGCCCCACGCCGCCGCCCGCCCCTGCCGCCCCCTCCGGCAACAACGGTTTTGCCGAGGTGGACGACGAGGAGCTGCCGTTCTAATCCGGTTGTCGGCATCCACCCTTCGGGGGCTGCCGACCCGCGCGACGGCTTCGCCCGTCCGCTAACCGGGCCAACTGATTCATCTGAGTCAGGGGCAATTCTTCTTTGGGAGCGCCACGCTGCGCGCCCTTATATCCAAAAAGGAGGAACAAAGCCATGTCTGAAGATAGAGGCGAACGCATTCGCCGTCCCCGCGGCCGCAAGCCGCGCCGGAAGGTCTGTGCTTTCTGCGTGGATAAGATCCAGCACATCGATTACAAAGATGTCGCTCGTCTTCGCCGCTTCACCAGCGAGCGCGGCAAGATCCTGCCCCGCCGCATGACCGGCACCTGCGCCAAGCACCAGCGTCAGCTCTCCACGGCCATCAAGCGCGCCCGTACCATCGCGCTGATGCCCTATGTGAGCGACTAAGCGAATACAAAAAAGGCCCCTCCCCGCGCGGGAGGGGCCTTTTGCGTGCGGCGTTCAGGTCGTCTAAAGCGTGGGTTGGGGCGCGTCCCTTATCTAACACATTTGTGCTTTACAAATTCCCGGTTATCTGCGATAATGTATTTGGATAATAATCTGGGTCAGTGTGTAACCTGCCAAATGACGATAGCGCCCGACGGGCGCGGAGGTTTGAGGATATGCAGATTCAAGGGATGGATTCGCGGGCCGAACGCAGGATTCGCAGGGTCTATGCACTGCTGCTCATCGCGGTGTGCCTGTTGATCAACGTGGCTTGCGCGAAACTGGTGCTGGCGCTGGAGTTGCCGCTGTTCCTGGACAACATCGGTTCCGCCCTGGCGGCGGCGGTGGGCGGCAGCGTGCCCGGCATGGCCGTGGGTTTCCTGACCAACCTCATCAACGGCATATCCAACATAGAGACGGTCTATTACGCGTCGCTGACGGTGCTGATCGCCATATTCTCCACCTGGTTCGCCCGTCGCGGCTTCTACGACTTCAAGAAGCCCTGGAAGCTGCTGGTGGTGATCCTCACCTTCGCGCTGATCGGAGGCGGGCTGGGTTCGCTGCTCACCTGGACGCTCTACGGCTTCGGCGAGAGCCTCTCCGGGCCACTGGCCCACCGGATCTTCGAGGCGGGCCGGCTCAACGAATTCTGGAGCCAGTTCGCCGCCGATATGCTGATCGACCTGGCGGACAAGACCATCACCGTGCTGATCGTGGCGCTGGTGTACAACCTGCTGCCCGCAGAGTTGAAGCACAAGCTGTTCTTCACCGGCTGGCAGCAGGCGCCCCTGTCCGAAAAGAGCCAGGCCGTGCTGGAAAAGAAGCGCTCGCGCAAGATGTCGCTGCGGTCCAAGATCATCGCGCTGGTGGCTGTCGGCATGATCGTCATTGCCATCGGCATCACCACCATCAGTTTCGTCCACTTCCGCCACGCCGCCATCGACGAGCAGATCAGCATGGCCAACGGCGTGGTTCGCGTGGTGGCGGACAGCGTGGACGCCGATCGGGTGGACGAGTTCCTGGAGCTGGGCGAGCAGGCCGAGGGCTACCTGGGCATCGAGGCCCAGCTGGGCGCGCTGGCGCACAGCTCCGACGACATACAGTATGTCTATGTCTACAGGATCGAGGAGGACGGATGCCATGTGGTGTTCGACCCGGACACCAGCGAGGCGACCGGCGCGAACCCCGGCGAGGTCATCCCCTTCGACGACGCCTTTCTGCCCGTGCTGGACAAGCTGCTGGCGGGCGAGGAGATCGACCCGATCATCTCCAACGAGGAATACGGCTGGCTGCTGTCAATTTACAGGCCCATCTATGATTCCAACGGCGTCTGCCAGTGCTATGGCGCGGTGGACATCAACATGGACCACATCGCCACCTCCGGCTACCAGTTCCTGGCGCGGGTGCTGTCCGTGTTCCTGGGCTTCTTCCTGCTGATGCTGACGCTGGCCATTTGGATGGCGGAATACAGCATCATACTGCCCATCAACACCATGGACGTGGCCACCGGCCGCTTTGCCTACAACAGCGAGGAGGCCCGCAGCGACACGGTGGAGCGCATCAGGCAGCTGGACATCCACACCGGCGACGAGATCGAGAACCTGTACCACTCCGTGGTCAAGACCACCGAGGACACCGTGCAGTACATCGAGTATGCCCAGACCCAGAGCGAGACCATCAGCAAGCTGCAGAACGGCCTGATCCTGGTGCTGGCCGACATGGTGGAGAGCCGCGACAAGTGCACCGGCGACCACGTGCGCAAGACTGCCGCCTACACCGACATCATCATGCGCCAGATGAAGAAGGAGGGCATCTACCTCGACCAGCTCACCGACGATTTCATCAACGACGTGGTAAACTCCGCGCCGCTGCACGACATCGGCAAGATCCAGGTGCCCGACAGCATCCTGAACAAGCCCGGCAAGCTGACGGACGAGGAATTTGAGATTATGAAGAGCCATACCACCGCCGGCGCGCAGGTGATCGAGCACGCCATGGAAATGGTGCACGGCGAATATTCCGGCTATCTGGAGGAGGCCAAGTACCTGGCCCACTTCCACCACGAGAAGTGGAACGGCAAGGGCTATCCCCTGGGTCTGTACCAAGAGGAGATCCCTCTGTCCGCCCGCATCATGGCCGTGGCCGATGTGTTTGACGCGTTGGTGTCCAAGCGCAGCTACAAGGACGGCTTCCCCTTCGAAAAGGCCATGGCCATCATCGAGGAAGGCGCCGGCAGCCACTTCGACCCGAATATCGTCGCCGCTTTCATCCATGCCTCCGATGAGGTGCGAAAGGTGATGAACATGAATATGGGGGTCACCGGACAGTGAAGCGATGATGGATGAAAATGCAGGGGCGCCGTTTCGGCGCCCCTGCAAATATATGCGCGCAAACCCCAAGCCTCCCCATCCCAGTGGGTTCGAACGCCCGGGAAACAGTCCAGTGGACTGTTTCCAGTGAGAACGGGTCCGGTCGTGCGCGATGGGACCCAATGCGCCAGCATTGGGCGCGCGCGTTTGGTCA
>CACWZP010000041.1 GCA_902765395.1 uncultured Eubacteriales bacterium | reverse complement strand
AAGCGCCGGGACGTTCTCCAGGATGTCCGCGCACCGGGCGGCATTGTCGCCGTAGATGCCCTTTTCGTTCTCGTGGCACAGCAGCACGCCGGAGCCCTCCGCCGCCTCCGCCATGCGGGTCAGCCGCTCCAGCACCTCGTCGCGATAGACAGCGGGGTTCTCCCCCTGCGGGATGTAGAAGGAGAACATGCGCAGGTGCTTCGCGTCCAGCTCATGGGCCACGTCCAGCGTGTGCTTCAAGACGTCCATGTGCCGCGCGAAGTCGTCCTTCACGATGTCGATCTTCCCGATGGGCGAGCCCACCGACCAGGTCACAAGCCCGTTGTCCGCGAGGCGATTTTTGACCTCCCGGGCCTTTTCGATGCTGATTTCAGACACGTTCTGCCCGTCGACGCCGCGAATCTCCAGCCCCTGCATATGGTTGCGCAGCATGGCTATGATCTGCCCGCTGAGGCTGGCGCTGGCCTCGTCCGCGAATGCGTAAATCCCAGGCATATCCATCTCTCCTTTACTGAAGTGTGAAGCTGAGCAGCGATGTGCCGCCCCGCCCGTGATAGGTGAAATACAGCGCGTGCACGCCGTCCGGCAGCGCCACCTCCGCGGAGGTGTCCCGCCAGTTGGCGCTGTGGGGCACGGGGATGCGGCCCAGCTCCTCGCCGTCCCATGCGGTCTTGACGGAGAAGTAGCCCGTGGCATAGCCCCGGGTGCGCAGGGTGATGCGCCTGACGCCCCTGAAGTCGAAGTACTTGAAGCCGCAGGTGGCGCCTTCCATCATATTTACGATGTAGCCCGGCTCATGGTCGTCGTCCCGGCCGTCCTGGGTGAGGATGGGAAAGCGCCCGTCCAGCCAGAGGGGGCTCGCCGGGCCGCCGGTGTACATGTGATCCTCGCCGGTGAACAGGTTGCAGGCGATGTGGGCCGGATAGGTGCCCTTTCCCTCCAGCGGGCCGCCGTTCAGGCCGCAGGAGGTCATCTCCGCCTGGGTGAACGTGCCGTCCGGATTCATGTGGATCGGCTCGGCCATGGCCTGGCGGGAGAAGTTGGTGCCGTTGGTGTGGCGGTGGTAGAAGATGTAATACTTGCCGTTGATCTCCACCAGCCCGCCGTGGTTGTTGGCGCAGTACAGCATGGGCTTGTCGGCGGGCTTGTAGGTGTCGATGTGCAAATCGCAGTTGCTCACCAGCACGCCCTTGTACTCGAAGCCGCCGTCGGGCCGATCGCTCATGGCATAGCACAGCTCGTGGCCCACGATGGAGGAATAGACAAAGTAATAGATATCGCCAAACTTGCGGATGGAGGACGCCTCGAAGAACTCGTGGCCCTCGTAGCCGCTGCCCTTGGCATAGGGGTGGCTGGGCAGCAGGGTCTTCGGCCCCTCGAGGACCGTCAGCATGTCCTCATCCAGCCGCGTAACCATGGGGCCGTGGCGGGACAGGTCGCCCGGGGCGCAGAAGCCGGTATAGAGCCAGGTGGTCTCCCCCTCCGTGAGCACGCCGGGGTCAAACTGCGGCTCGTCCCCCTCGCGCTCGCCCAGGCGGGTGCCGTCGGCGTGGCGCACGTAGCCGAGGAACTCATACTTTCCGGCGGGGGTGTCGCACACGGCCACGGAGACATAGCAGAACTTGTCGATCACGTAGTACAGGTAATACCGCCCGTCCGGCCCGCGGGTGACGTCCGGCGCATAGAGGCAGCCGTCGCCGTCGCGGTTGTCGGGATCGTCGGTCTTCTTGAAGATCACGCCCTCACAGCGCCAATCGGCCAGGTCGTCCACCGGGGCCGACCAGCACACATAGTCGTTCAGGCAATAGGCGTGGCCGCGGAAGCGGTCGTGGGAGCCGTAGACATACACCCGGCCGTCGAACACATGGGGCTCGCCGTCGGGAACGTACTCCCAGCTGGGCAGATAGGGATTGAAGGCTTGCATGATGATCTTCCCTTCTTTTGTGGGTTGTGGATTGGATGACGTGGCTTCCAAAAGCCTCCCTCCATGAGAGAGATGGCGCGCGGCAGGCGCGACAGAAGGAGTGGGCGGCAACTCCCCCGGTCAACTTCGCCGACAGCCCTCTCGGGGAGGGGGTCTTCTCCAGTCATCTACCGCCGGATGAACCGCTCGTCGCGCGGTTCGTCCTCGATGGCGGTGAAGCGCTCCACGGTCATGTGCAGGTCGTACTTTTCGCGCAGGGCGGCGATCTTCGCCATCATGGGCGAGGCGTGGTGGGCGTCGATGGCGGCCTGGTCACGCCAGCTGTCGATGAGCAGCACGGTCTCCGGGTCGTCCAGGCTGACGAAATACTCATAGCGCAGGTTTCCGTCCTCGGCGCGGATGGCCGCCACCGTTCCGCTTTCCATCATCTCCCCGGCAAACGAGCGGGCGCTGCCATTTTTGCCGGTATAGCGCAGGTTGACGGTGATCATGCCGAACACCTCACATTTCTGTTTTTAACATTATATACCCAAACCACGCCGTCGGCAAGGGGCGAATCACGCTCCCGCCCCTCAAAAAACGCAAAAAACAGCCCAGGCTCTCCCGGGGCCTGGGCTGTAGAGGTTAGACGGTGGAGCCGTCAAACGGTTTTATCGTAACTTAGGAAACCGTATCGGCGGACAGAGACAGATCATCGATCTTCTCAGCAGTATAAGTTACTGTGAGCTTACCACCAGAAACGGACCAAGTCAAATTGCTAGCATAATTCAATTTGCCAAACTTAGTGGCATCATAGGCATTCGGATATGCAGTCTCGTCACTAAGCTGTGCAGTAACGGCGTCAGCATAGGCAGACCTGATGTTCGCCTCATCAGCAGCTTCCTTAGCCTTCTGCAGCTGGCCAGTAAAAACAGGGATGGCGATGGCTACCAGCACGGCGATGATCGCGACGACGATCAGCAGCTCGGCCAGGGTAAAGCCCTTCTTGTTGTTCTTCTTCATTTAGAACTCTCCTTTCAGATACGTATCTGGGTTTGAGATGTGCCCATCTCAAGCCAATGTCCGGACAGACTAAACCGGTTCATCTGCCCGAAACGCTCTATTTCCAGGCCGCCGGGACGGCCTATGAAACCACGGTCGGCGTCCGCCCACGCCATTCTATGAAGCGCGGGCCTCCGGCTTTCTTGTTCCGTTGGTCGCCGGAGTAACCTCATAGAGAGATTATATATCATTTGTCAGATAATGTCAAGCAAAAAGTTAAATGAAAACGCATTTGTTTACATACATCTGTAACTGATGGTAGGGCGGAGAGGGGCTCCCCGTCCCAGAGCAAAATAGGAGGCGGGCAAGCCGCCTCCATGAAGGGGTTTATTCGATGGGCACTTCGTCGCTCAGCAGGTCGGCCAGTACCTTCTCCTTGACGGCGGAGGCGTTGGTCTCGCGGATCTTCTGGCGCAGGGGCAGCACACTGCGCGGGGAGACGGACAGCTCGTCGATGCCGATGGAGAGGAAGGTCTCCGTCAGGGCCAGGTCCGCGCCCAGCTCGCCGCAGATGCCCACCCAGACGCCGTTCTTGTGGGCGTTGTCGCACACCATCTTCAAAAGCCGCAGCACGGCCGGATGGTGGGGGTTGAAGAATCGGCCCAGGTCGTTGTTCTGGCGGTCACAGGCCAGGGTGTACTGGGTCAGGTCGTTGGTGCCGCAGGAGAAGAAGTCCACCAGCTTGGCCAGGCGGTCGCTCATCACCGCGGCGGCGGGGGTCTCGATCATGATGCCGATCTGCACGTCCGGGCTGTAGGGCTTGCCCTCGGCGTCCAGCTCCTTCTTCACGATATCGCACATCTTCTTGGCTTCCTTGACCTCCCAGACGGAGGTGACCATCGGGAACATGATGCCCAGGTGGCCGTAGGCGGAGGCGCGATAGAGGGCGCGCAGCTGGGTCTTGAAGATCTCCGGCCGGTTCAGGCAGATGCGCAGCGCGCGGTTGCCCAGGGCCGGGTTCTCCTCCTTGGGCATGTTGAAGTAGTCGATCTGCTTGTCGGCGCCGATGTCCAGCGTGCGGATGACGACTTCCTTGTCGTCCATGTCGGACAGCACCTGCTTGTAGGCCTCGAACTGATAGTCCTCGGTGGGATAGTCGTCGCAGTTCAGGTACAGGAACTCGGAGCGGAACAGGCCCACGCCGCCGCCGTCGTTGGCCAGCACCATGGACACGTCTTCGGGGTTGCCGATGTTGCAGAACACCTTGATCTTCTGGCCGTCCTTGGTGACGTTCTCCTGGCCCTTCAGCTGCTCCAGCAGCTTGCGCTGGCGAAGCTGCTCTTCGCGCTTGGCCTTCATCACGTTGCGGGTGGCCTCGTCGGCGTCCACCACGATGCTGCCGGTGGAGCCGTCCACGATCACCTCGCGGCCGGCGAATTCCGCCTTCAGCTGCTTGCCCACGCCGATGATGGCGGGGATACCCATGGTGCGCGCCAGGATGGCGGTGTGGCTGGAGCCGCTGCCGCCCTCGGTGACGAAGCCCAGGATCTTGGCCTTGTCCAACTGCACGGTCTCGCTGGGGGCCAGGTCGTCCGCGGCCAGGATGACGGGCACGTCGGAATCGATGCCGCCCTGCACCACGCCCGTGAGGATGCCAACGATGCGGCCGGACACGTCCTTCACGTCCGCGGCGCGGGCCTGCATGTAGGTGTCGTCCATCTGGGCGAACATCTCGGCAAACTGCTCGGCGGTGTCGGTGACGGCGGCCTCGGCGTTCAGCTTCTCCTCCTTGATGAGGTTTTCGATGGACTCCACATAGTCGTCGTCCTCGCACATCATCTGGTGGGTCTCGAACAGTATGGCGGCCTCCTCGCCGGCCTCCGCCAGCGCCTTGTCATACAGCTGGCCCAACTGCTCGATGGCCTTTTGCTGGGCGTCCTTGAAGCGATCCCACTCGGCGGCGGCGTCCTCCACCTGATAGCGGCGGATGGCGCTGGTCGCGCGCTGATAGAAATAGAGCGGCCCCATGGCCACGCCGGTGGATACGCCCTTGCCCTGGATAGAAATCATTTCAAATCACTCCTTCACAATTATATCGATGTGTATAATCAGAAATTACGAATGAGGAATGAGGAATTCTGGAGGAAATCCTTGCGGGTTTCTTTTGATTGATCTGACAAAACCGGCATAATACCGTCATGTCGATTTTCAATCAGGACAAATTCCGGCAGGAATTTGAACCTCCATTCTTAATTCCTGATTCCTCATTCCCAATTTTCCCTTTAACTCTTACTTGGCCCCGTACTCCACGCCGTCCAGGTCGTCGGAGTTGGTCAGCAGCACGGCCACGGTGTCGCTGTAGCCGGCGGCCTTGATCTTCTCGCGGCTGAAGCGGATCAGCGGCTGGCCGGCCTTCACCTGGTCGCCCTCCTTCACGAGGCATTCGAAGCCGTCGCCGTTCATGGCCACGGTGTCCACGCCCACGTGGATCAGCAGTTCCATGTCATTGGCGGAAACGCCCACCGCGTGCTTGCTGTCGGCCACGGAGCTGATCTCGCCGTCAAAGGGCGCGACCACGACCTCGCCGGTGGGCTGCACGCCCACGCCCACGCCCAGCACGCCGCTGGCGAAGGTGTCGTCGGGGATCTGGTCGTAGGGGATCACGGTGCCCTCAACGGGCTGCAGCACCGTGCCGTTGGCGCAGCGGATGACGCTGGTGGTCGGGGGCACGATGGCCGCCGGAGCGGGAGCCGGGACAGCCGCAGCAGGGACCGCCTTGGGGGCGTCCTCCTTCCAGACGACCGTGGTCAGCGCGAAGGCCACACCAGCGGCGATGACCAACTCAACCAGGTACAGCGGGACGTTGTTCACGGCGGGAATGGCGGGGATGCCTGTGACGCCGTAGACGGGCGCGCCCAGCTTGAACAGGCTGCCAAACAGGGAGCCCGCCGCGCCGCCGATCATGCCGCAGATAAAGGGCTTCATGAAGCGGAAGTTGATACCGAAGATGGCAGGCTCGGTGATGCCCAGGGACGCGGACAGCGACGAGGGCAGCGCCACGGACTTGGTCTTCTGGTTCTTCACCTTCAGCGCGACAGCCAGGCAGGCGCCGAACTGGGCGAAGTTGGCAGCGGAGGCGATGGGCATCCAGGTGTTCAGGCCAGTCTGAGCGATCATGCCCGCCTCAATGACGTTGTACATGTGGTGCAGGCCCATGACCACGGTCCAGGGATAGATGGCGCCCATGACCACGGAGCCGATCAGCGAGCCGGCCAGCCACTTCGCGCCGGTCAGCACCCAGTTCTCAAGCACGGAGAACACCGGGCCGATGATGGTGAAGGTGACGAAGGAAGTGACCAGAACCGTCACCAGCGGGGTGACAAACAGGTCGATCATCTCGGGGACCTTCTTGTGCAGCCACTTTTCGACCACGCTCATCAACAGGACGGCCAGTATGACCGGGATGACGTGGCCCTGGTAGCCCACTTGTTGGACGTTAAAGAAGAATAAGTGCCATGTTGGTATCTCTCCGGCGGCGTAATTGCCGACGGTCCAGGCGTTGATCAGGGCGGGATGGACCATCATCAGGCCGATGACCGCGCCCAGGAAGATGTTGCCGCCGAACACGCGGGCGGCGGAGATGGCCACCAGCACCGGCAGCAGCGCAAAGGCGGTGTTGGCCACCAGGTCCAGGAAGGCATACCAGTCGCTGGTGCCGAAGGCGGGCCAGAACTTCGGGATGGCTTCGACGATACCCATCATCAGGCCGGAGGCCACGATGGCGGGCAGGATGGGCACGAACACGTCGCCCGGGGTCTTCAGGATCTTCTTCCAGAGGGGCATCTTGCTGGCCGCGGCGGCCTTCACGTCGGCCTTGCTGGCCGCGGATGCGCCGGTGACGGACAGGAATTCGTCGTAGACCTTGTTGACGGTGCCGGTGCCGATGATCAGCTGCAGCTGACCATTGGATTCAAACATGCCCTTCACGCCGTCGATATTCTCCAGCACTTCCTTGTTGACCTTGCTGTTGTCGGCGATGACCAGGCGCAGTCGGGTGGCGCAGTGGGCCGCGCTGATGACGTTCGATCCCCCGCCTATGTTGGCGGCAATCTCTTCAGCGCACTTGCGGTAGTCCAGTGCCATAAATCTCTCCCCTTTTCTCTATTCCCGCCAACGGGCACACCTGTCCCCCGCGGTTAAGTGTATTTTACACCATTTCGCGCCCGATGTAAAGGAAAATCCGTTAAAAATGTCATCTATCGATAATACTACCGGTTTGCTGCTTTGTTTTTCTTCTATAAATATGCGCGATATGTTAGCATTATTGCGCTTTGGAAAATTGCGATGGATTTTTCCCGCGATTCATGGTATGATGATATAAACCGATACGGGAGGTATGCCAATATGAAGGAATGGACGCGCGAGGAGCGCTATCGCGTATTGCAGGGGCCGGAGGACATCCGCGAGCTTTACGACCGGATCCAGACATCGGCCTACCGGCAGCTGTATCACGTACAGCCCATCACCGGGCTGTCCAGCGACCCCAACGGCTTCGCACTGCACAAGGGCACCTGGCACCTTTGCTATCAGTGGTGTCCCTGGGGCGCGGTGCACGGGCTGAAGTACTGGTACCACGTGACCAGTCCCGACCTGCTGCACTGGAAGAACGAGGGCATCGGCCTGGCCCCCGACCGGGATTACGACAACCGGGGAACGCACTCCGGCAGCGCCATCTCAAACGGCAACGACCTGGTGTTCTTCTACACCGGCAACCACCGGGACGAGGACTGGACGCGCACGCCCTACACCTGTGCCGCCGTGCTGGGTGAGGACGGACGGCCGGCGAAGCTGGACGCACCGCTGTTCGGGCCGAGGGACGACCACAGCGAGCACCAGCGCGACCCCAAGGTGGTCTACAACGCGGACAACCAGACTTATTACATCTTCATAGGTGCGCAGACGCTGGACAAGCGGGGCTGCGTGCTGGTGTACCGCTCGAAGGAACTGCTGAGCGGCTGGGAGTACGCCGGGCAGCTGAACGTGCCGGGCTACGAGGCTTTCGGCGGCATGTGGGAGTGCCCGTATATCACGAACATCGGAGGCAGGGACGTGCTGATCTTCTCGCCCCAGTACACCAGGCTCCCCGGCCGAGGCGAGAGCACCAACCACAATGTATACCTGATCGGAAAGATGGATTACGACGCTCTGACCTTCACGCCGGACGGGCCGTATCATTACCTTGACTACGGCTTCGACTTCTACGCCGCCCAGGGCGCGTTCATCTCCAGGGCCGACGGCGGCACGGACAAAGGCATACTGATCGGCTGGATCGGCCTGCCGGACAACCACTACCCCACCGAGGAGGAGGACTGGGAGGGCAGCCTGTCCCTGCCCAGGGAGCTGCGGATCGTGGATGGAAAGCTGAAGCAGACGCCCATCCCGGCGGTGCTCACTCTGCGCGGGAAGGAGATCGAAGCCAGCGGCGCCCTGCCAGCGGCCTGCTATATGGAGGTCAGCTGTCCCGGCGGGGATTTCGAGCTGAACCTGTACACGAAGGCGGACGGCACCGGCGGCCTGAGGATGCGCTACGACGCAGCGCGCAAGGCGGTCACCGTGGACAAGCGAGGGCTGGACAGGCGGTTCAACGAGGCCGTGGGCGAGGTGCTGGAGATGCCGCTGGAGGCGCCGCTTGAAAAGCTGCAGATATTCATCGACCGCAGCAGCACCGAGATCTTCGTGGGCGACGGCGAGGCCGTATTCACTGCGCACACTTACCCCACCGAGGGTGAGTTCCACTATACCGCCAGCGCGGGCGTGGGCGTGCGGCTCTGGCCGATGGAGAAGTCCGTGACGGACGAATTCGTGGTGTAACGCTCGATCATAAGGATTGCAGGCCCTTCGGCTCTGCTCAGGATGGCTACGGTCACGTGTCCTGTCATTCTGGGCGGAGTTGAGACGAAGTGGAAACGCAGTCGAAAAACCTGTTGCCCGCAGCCGCAGACCCCATCCGTATTTAAATCCATTTGGAGGTTTCCATTATGAAAAAAGTCTTTGCCAGCGACTTTGACGGGACGCTGTACTTCTACAAGGCGGACGTGAAGCTGCCGCCGGAGAACGTGGACAAGATACGCCAGTACCAGGCCGCGGGGCACCTGTTCGGCCTTTGCACCGGCAGGCAGGTGGGCGGACTGACGCCCTTCATCACGGGCCTTGTAAAGCCGGACTTCTACATCACCTCCAGCGGCGCGAACATC
>CACWZP010000040.1 GCA_902765395.1 uncultured Eubacteriales bacterium | reverse complement strand
GGGCACCATGGAGGATCTGCGGGAGCTTAAGAAGCAGGCACGCTTCTTCCCCACCATGTAATAGAAACAGCGATCCAGCGCGTCGAAATAGCTGGAGGTGGTCAGCTGGATGCCGGCCTGGTCGTCCTTGTAGGTAATCAGTGACTGCACGATACCCTTGCCGTAGGTATTGGTCCCCATGATGGTGCCCCGGCCGAAGGCCTGCACGGCAGAGGCCAGAATCTCCGAGGCACTGGCGGACATTTCGTTCACCAGCACCACCAGCGGCACGTCGTACATCTCCTCGTTGGAGTAGAAGTCCTGCCGGTTGCCGTCGCGCTCCTTGATATAGACGATCACGCCGGTGGGCAGCAGCGCGTCCGCGATATTCACCACCTCGTCGAGCAGGCCGCCGGGGTTGTTGCGCACATCCACGATCAGGCCGCGGACGTTCTGCTGTTTGAAGCTCTCGATGGCCTCGTTGAACACCGAGACGGCATTGCCGGTGAACTGGCTGATGCCGATATAGCCAATGTCCCCGGGCAGCATACAGTAGCTGGCATAGCTGATGGACACGTCGCCCCGGGTGACGGGGATGTCTAGCGTGTCGGTTCCCCGGAGCAGCGTGAGGGTCACCTCGCTGCCGTCCACGCCGCGGATCATGTTCACGGCTTCATTGTAGACCCGGCCGTCCGCGCCGCTGACCTCGGTGCCGTCCACGGCCAGGATGCGGTCGCCCATGCGCAGGTCCGCGGCCTCGGCAGGGGTGTTCGGGTAGACGCGCACAATCTCAATATACCCGTCGGTGGTGTTCTGCAGCAGCACGCCGATGCCGCGATACAGCCCGGCATTGTTCTCGTTGGCGCGCGTCAATTCCTCGGGGGTATAATAGAAGGTGTAAGGGTCGCCGATGGAGCCGGTCATGCCGCGTATCGCGCCCAGCAGCAGCACATCCTCATCCAGATCTTCGTAATAGTTGTTCAGCAGCGTGTTGCGCACCTCGTCCAGGCGGCTGTAGCGCTGGATGGTGGCATACTCCTCCTCGCTGACCCAGCGGGTTTCCTGGGTGGTCTGCTGGGCCGTTCGGCCGGAGATCAGCAGCGTGGCCGTGGAAGAAATGACGGCGATCATCACCGCCGCCCAGATCAGCGCGACAACGCGCAGGGTATTGTTCTTCATGGCGCCTCCGAACTTCAACGGATGCGCCGGCAGGCGATGCCGGCGCATCCTGGGATACGTATTGAATCTATGATCCTTTGGATCGGGAGATTACAGGCGCAGCTTGCGGCTGTTTTCGCCCTTGCCCAGCAGCATCATCATCTTGAAGGTCACGGCGTCGTCGAAGTTGCGCAGGTCCAGGCCGATGGCGTTCTGCACCTTCTCCAGGCGGTAGACCAGGGTGTTTCGATGGATATACAGCTTGCGGGCGGTCTCGGACAGGTTCAGGCTGTTGTCGAAGAAGGTTTCGATGGTGTGCACCATCTCGTCGTTGAACAGCCGGGCCGTCTTGCGGTTGAAGATGCGGGCGTTGTAGCTGGCGCCCAGCTCCGGGGACACGTCGTTCAGGAAGCGCTCCAGCAGCAGGTTGCGATACACGAACACGTGCTTGCCAGCGTGATAGACCCGGCCCACATTGATGGCGGCGCGGGCCTCGGCATAGGCCTCGGGGATGGACATCAGGTCCTCCCTGGGATCGGAGATGCCGATATAGACGGTGGTGCCGGTCTCGGTGAGGAAGCTGCTCTCAAAGGCGTTGGCATACTCCTCCAGCTCGGCAAAGCCCTCGTCGTCCACAGCCTTCAGCATGGCCACGGAGTGGTGCCCCACTTCGGTGATCAGGTCGTGCTCGCTGTCCACGGCGTCGCCCATTATCTGGATGGCCGTCTCCACCTCCATGTCCTGGAAGTAGAAGTACAGCACGCAGCGGCTCCGGTTCATGGGAATGTTGTGTTCGGCGGCCAGGGACTCGAACTCCGCGCCCTCCACGTCGCCCCGCAGCATCAGCCGCAGCGACTGTTCGCGGTTGGTCTGGCTCATGTCCTCGCGCATCATCATGTTGATTAGCTCCGCGCACAGGACGGCGCACTTCTTCACGTCCTCGCTGTCGCCGTGCAGGCACACGAACACCGGCTGTTCCTCGGCGGTGCCGATCAGGGTCATGGCGCCGTAGACGAAGGGGATCGTGGGGTTTTGCAGCACTTCGTCCGGCATGGTGAAGGTACGCATGTCTCCCTCCGGCAGGATGACGTTGCCGCTGCTGTCCAGCAGCAGGGCGGACAGGTCGATCATATTCAGGACGCGGGCAATCTTCACCGTCACGCGATGATCCAGATACATAGGGGTGCCTCCTTCCGGCAGCGCGGTTTTCATGGATTCAGTATAGCGGTTCAATGTTGAAATCCGGCGTAATTTCACGCTTCGCCGGTTATATCCGTGTAAATTTTCAGATTTTCTGTGTAGATTGCACGAATTATTAAGTTATTGCATATCATCCACCAGCATCTCGGCATCCAGCCAGTTCTGCACGATCCGGCTGCCCTGTGCCGGGGCCGTCCATAGCAGCTCCGGAATGAGGCCGCTTTCGCGGATGCTCACCGCGCA
The DNA here is from genome assembly GCA_902765395.1 of uncultured Eubacteriales bacterium. Classification (GTDB taxonomy): domain Bacteria; phylum Bacillota; class Clostridia; order Christensenellales; family Aristaeellaceae; genus UBA2862. The sequence goes on along the minus strand of CACWZP010000040.1, from coordinate 8,511 downwards.
GTCCTGCGTGACGATGATGTGGTCCAGCAGGGGCAGCTTCAGCGGCGCCACGGCGTTCAGGGCCCGCAGCGTGCACATCAGGTCCTCCCTGGAGGGCTTGCGCGTACCCCGGGGATGGTTGTGGGACAGTACGACATACCTTGCGCCGTCGTTCAGCGCCGTGGAGAGCAGCTGGCCCAGGTAGAACGGCGCGCTGTCCACCGCGCCCTTTTGAAGCATCGCGGCGCGGATCAGCCGGCCGTGGCCGTTCAGCAGCACCAGATAGAAGCGCTCTTCATGGGCGCCGATGTAGAGCGTTCGCAAGAAGCCGCACATGCGCGTCAGCGTGTCCAGCATGGGGTTCATGCCCCACAGCTGGGAGAGGCCGGTGCGCGTCAGCGCCGGGATCATGGCATAGTAGAAGGCGTCCAGGTCGGTCAGGCCCGTGCGGGTCATCGCGTGACGGCTGGATTCCACAAAATACCCGGGCGCGGGATAGAGGCGGCGTATCCGCGCCATCCGTTCCGACTGATCCTCTTTCTTGTGCATGAAGCGCTGGGCGCGCTCGATGGCGCGGTAGAGGTTCTCCCGCTTTTCGTCGAGGGACAGGCCGGAGGGCGCGGGAAGCCGAGCCTCCGCGTCCGTTGGAACGGGATCGGAGCGCAGGATACGCTTATTCTCGATCAGCCTGAGCTTCACCGCTCGATCGCTCCGGCTTCGACCAGCGCGTCCAGCACTTCTGCCGCGCTGTCCAGGCGCTCGCCCATGTACCAGCCGTCCTGCTCCTCGTCGAACTTCAGCTCCGCCGCGCCATCCACGCCGACGCCGCCCTTGACGAACACCAGATCCAGGGAGATGGGCCGGGCGATGTCATAGAGATCCACCACGTATTCCCGGGCGGACAGCTGCTCGGCGTCGTCGAAATGGTCAAGAAAAGCGCGCAGGGCGTTCAACTGGGCCTCGTTCAGCTTCAAACGCATGATGATCGCTCCATTCAACGGTAGTTTTCTACCTTTAGTTTATCGCATTCTCCGGCCTTTTGCAAGGAAAAATTGCCGGTTGGCGCGGCGTTACAAAAAATCAGTTGACCGGCGCGGCGTTGTTCCGTATAATATATTTGTATAAATATGTATATTGCGAGGCTCGATCTATGAAAACCGCCTATGGCAAGCTGGTCGCCCTGATCGTCCTGATCGTCGTGGGGACGCTGTTGTTCGCACCGATGCGCTTCGGAGGCGACGACTACCTCTATCCCCATCCCCGCTCCGTGCGCATGAACCCGGGCGACAGCTATGCCCTCTCCTATCGCCTGGACGCCGCCGATCCGAACCAGGCTGTCACGTATACCTCCACCAACGAGGCCGTGGCCGTGGTGGACGATAGCGGCGTGGTCACCGCCCTCGCCGGTGGCAGCGCACGGATCCGCCTGGACGCTGCAAATGGCGCCAAGGCCGACGTGCGCATCGAAGTGAAGGGCGCGCAGCTGGACACGCTGGCGCTGAACACCGACACGCTGAACATGGAGAAGGGACAGATCACCGGCCTGAAGGCCATCTTCAACGACGACGCCAAGGACACCAGCGTCGCCTGGAGCACCGCCGACGAGGCCATCGCCCAGGTGGACGCCATCGGCCGCGTGGCCGCCATGGGCGGCGGCAGCACCACCGTCACCGCCACAGCGAAGAACGGCCTGACTGCCAGCGCGCAGATCAACGTGCACGTCAGCGGCGACGCCCTGCGCATCACGCCCGAGGCCGTGACCGTCGGCGCGGGCACCTACGTGCGCCTGAACACCTACTACCTGCCGGAGGATACCACCGACGAGGTGGTCTCCTGGGCCAGCAGCGACGAGAACGTGCTGCAGGTGCAGGACGGCACGCTGTACGCCGCGAACGTGGGCCGCACGATCCTCAGCGCCTTCTCCCGGGACGGCCTGGGGGCCAGCGCGGTGGTCATCGTTGAGCCCCCCGCCGCCGACTTCACCATCTCCCCCACCGCTGCCACCATGGACCGCGGCCGCACCCTGACGCTGGAGCCCCGCTTCCTGGACGCCAGCGGCAACGTGGATGAAAACTCCAGCGCCCACTACATCACCTGGACCAGCTCCAACCCCGCCGTCTGCACCGTGGAGGGCGGCGTGGTCACCGCCGTGGGCACAGGACAGGCCCGTGTCAGCGCCTCCGCGGACGGCAGGATCGCCAGCTGCATGATCGACGTGCAGACCCTGGTGGAGAGCATTGAGCTGAACCTGGACAAGATGTACGTGCTGCGCGAGGACACCGTCATCCCCATCCAGCTGGAGGCGAAGATCACCCCGGCCGACGCGGACAATCAGCGCCTGACCTGGACGGCCGACAACGACCTGGTGGCCTCGGTGAACCAGCGCGGGCTCGTGACCCTGGTGGGCGGCTATGGCACCGCCACCATCACCGCCACGGCCGAGAGCGGCGCCCAGGACACCTTTACCGTGAACGTGGTGTCCGAGCTGCCGGAGGGATATGAATCCCCCTTCAAAGAGGACAATTCACAGAGTTAAGAGTTTAGATCAGAGCGTTTGTTGCTAAGCGTTCTACGTCCATCAATATGTTGTTGTGGATGAATAAACAACATTGCAATCCGCAAAGCGGTGCATTTATCAAAACTCTTAACTCTGATCCCTAAACTCTCAAATCAAAAAGCGCCTCCCTCACATGAGGGCGGCGCTTTTTGATTTGTTTTTTACTTCTCCAGAGCGGCCTTGGCCTTCTCCGCCAGCACCGCGAAAGCGGCGGGATCGGAGATCGCCAGCTCGGACAGCATCTTGCGGTTGATGTCCACGCCGGCCACCTTCAGGCCGTTCATCAGCCGGGAGTAGCTCAGGCCGTTGATGCGGGCCGCCGCGTTGATGCGGGCGATCCACAGGCGGCGGAAGTCGCGCTTCTTCAGCTTGCGGCCGATGTAGGCATAGCGCAGGGAACGGCGAACCTGTTCGCTGGCTGCGCGATACTGCTTGCTCTTGGCGCCAAAGTAACCCTTGGCGAGCTTCATTACCTTACGCTTTTTCTTCTGTGCGTTGACAGCACGCTTAATTCTTGCCATTTTTGATTCGCCTCCTTACTTGTACGGAATCAGTTTCTTCATGGTCTTGCCTTCCGTGGTGGTCAGATAGGCAGCCTTGCGCAGGTTACGGGTACGCTTGGTGGGCTTCTTGGTCAGGATGTGACGCTTGAAAGCCTGAGCGCGCTTGACCTTGCCGCTCTTGGTGAGATTAAAACGCTTCGCGGCGCCCTTGTGCGTCTTCTGTTTGGGCATGGGGATTTTCCTCCTCTCGTTAATCGGTAATCAGTCTTGTGCTCTCGGAGAGATGAACATGGACATGTTGCGGCCCTCGATCTGGGGCGCCTTGTCCACCGTGCCATACTCCTTGATTCTTTCGGCAAACTCATTCATGATCTGGCGGCCAATTTCGGAGTGAGTGATCTGACGCCCGCGGAAGCGGATCGTCACCTTCACCTTGTTGCCATCCTTCAGGAACTTCACGGCGTTCTTGAACTTCACGTCCACGTCGTGATCCTCGATGGTGGCGGACAAGCGAACCTCCTTGACGGTAATGACCTTCTGATTCTTGCGGAATTCGCGCTCTTTCTTGGACTGCTCGAAGCGATACTTTCCGTAGTCCATGAGCTTGCAAACCGGCGGGCGGGCCTGCGGGGCGATCTTGACCAGGTCAAGCTGCTGCTCCTCTGCCAGGGCCAGCGCGTCACGGCTGGACATGACGCCCAGCTGTTCGCCGTTCTGATCCACAACGCGCACTTCGCGGTCGCGAATCTCCTCGTTAATCATGAGATCGTTAATACCGAAACACCTCCCATTGTCGTTTGCCGTATGAAAAAGAGCAGCGCATTCGCGCCGCCCTTTCAAATCCCATGCCGGGATCCTCTGTTGTGCCAGAAACCACTGAAGCCTGAGCCGCAGGGTGAGAAGTCGGCGCTTCTGCTTACCGATACATTATAGCAGACCCTCAAGGGGTATGCAAGATAATTTGAGGTTAAATTTCCCACGGCTCCCTTGCGGAAATCGAGAATCAAGAGTTTAGATAATAGTGAGGAAGCACAAACACTATCTTGATCTAGACTTAATACCCTGAACTCTATTCCTTCACGGCTGCGACAGCCGAGAACATAATGAACACCACCAGGTTCACCGCCACGATGCCCGCGCCGGTGGGCAGCGAGTACACGCAGGACAGCATCAGGCCCATGACGAAGCAGGCCACGGAGATGATCGCCGAGGAGATGGTGACGGTCTTGAAGTGGGAAAACAGGCGCATGGACGACAGCGCCGGAAAGATGATGAGGCTGGAGATCAGCAGCGTGCCCATCATGCGCATGCCCACCACCACGGTCAGGGCCGTCAGCAGCGCGATCAGCAGGTTGTAGCCGCCCGCCTTCACGCCGGTGGCCCGGGCGAAGGGCTCGTCGAAGGTGACGGCGAAGATGCGCGGATAGAACAGCACGAACAACACCAGCACCACTGCGGAAAGCATGGCCGACAGCCAAACGTCCCCCACGCTCATGGCCAGGATCGAACCGAACATGTAGTTGTACACGTCCACGTTCATGCCGCTGGTCATGCTGGTGACGATAACGCCCACGGCCAGGGCGCTGGTGGAGATCAGGGCGATGGCGGAGTCGCCGCGCATGCGGCTGCGCTCGCTGAGGCGGAGCAGCAGGAACGCGCACAGCACCACCACCACCAGCGTGAACGGCAGGGGGCTGGCCGCGATGCTCCCGCACAGCGCCGCGACGCCCCTGCGCAGGCCGTCTGGCAGGAAGGCAGGCAGGCCCTCGGCGGTGACGAAGCCCAGCGCCATGGCCACGGTCAGCGCGCCGAAGCCCACGTGGGACAGGCCGTCGCCGATCATGGAATAGCGCTTGAGCACCAGCGTCACGCCCAGCAGCGACGCGCACAGCGACACCAGCGTGCCCACGATCAGCGCCCGCTGTATGAATTTGTATTGCAGGTAGGCGCCGAATTCCACGAAGGCCGCGCCGATGTCCTTCAGGTGGAAGAGGATCCAGACGATCATCAGCGCCAGCAGCGCCCAGAAGGCGACGGCGCTGCCGCGGCGGGACTTTCCGCCCTTGCGGCCCGGCTTTTTCATCAGCGCCCGTTGAAGCAGGTCACCCACGCGCCGTCACCGCCCCTTCCGCAAATTTTGCCCGGTAGTCCTCCACGGAGCCGAAGAAGTCCATGCCCCGGTTCATAACCAGCACCTTGCCGGCGTCGCGCATGGCGCTGCCCAGGTCATGGGAGACCATCACAACGGCCACGCCGTACTTGCGGTTCAGCGTGCGGATCACGTCGTAGAACTCCGCCGCGGCGGCGGGATCGAGGCCGGTCACAGGCTCGTCCAGCAGCAGCATGGCGTCGGTGGCGCACAGCGCCCGGGCCAGCAGCGCCCGCTGCTGCTGACCGCCGGAGAGGTTGCGATAGGAGCGCTTTCGGAACTTCAGCACGTCCAGCAGCGCCATGTTCTCCTCGGCCTTCTTCTGATCCGCCTTATTGTAAAAGCAGCGGCGGCCCATGCGGTTCACGCAACCGGACAGCACGACCTCCTCCACACTGGCGGGAAAATCCCGCTGGGCGGCGGTCTGCTGGGGCAGGTAGCCGATGCGGTTCTTCACCAGGCCGTCGCCATAGGCGATGCTGCCGCTCCGGGGCTTCACCAGGCCCAGCATGGCCCGCATCAGCGTGCTCTTGCCGGAGCCGTTCTCGCCCACCACCACCAGGTAATCCCCGGCGTTCACCTCGAAGGAGACGCGGTCCACCGCCACCGTGTCCTCAAAGGCAATGGTGACATCCTTCATGGCCATCAGCGACATGGTCCGCCTCCTCTCCGCCGACGCCGCGGCATTTTTCACACACGCCCACCAGTATGGTTTCCCGGGGATCCAGCATAAATCCGTGATCCTTCATCAGGTGTTCGGACATGGTGCGCATCAGCGCGCAGTCCACGTGCATCAGGTTGCCGCAGCGGCTGCACATCATGTGGAAGTGATCGTCGCAGGCCGCGGCGTCCTCCACGTGCTGGTACTGGGTGATGCCCTGCACGCTCTGGTACTTGCGCACGCTGCCCTGCTCTGCCAGCAGCTCCAGATAGCGATAGACAGTGGAGCGGCCGATCTTCTCGCCCCGGTCCTGCATTTCAAACACGACCTCGTCCACCGAGAAGTGCTTCAGGCTCTGCTCCTTCATGAATTTCAACAGTTCCCGCTTCTGCCGGGTGCTGTACTCGCCGCGCGTCATTGCAATCCCTCCCGCAGGGCCTGGGCGTTTTTCTGCATCAGGCTGACCCAGCTCTCCCCCGCGTCGAACTCGTCCTGGGTGACGGTCTGCATGGAGTGGAGCGTCAGGATCTTCGCGCCGGTCTCCTCCGAGATCGTACGCGCGACGGCCTGGGTGCTCATTTCAATGGTATAGATGACCGGGATCTGCTCCGAGGCCACCTTGTCGATCAGCGCCATCACGATCTGGGCGCTGGGCTCGGTGTCCGCGGTGCAGGAATTGAACGCGGCCATGTGATCCAGGCCGTACTCCCGCGTGAAGTAGATGAAGGGGAAGCGGTCGGCAAACACCAGGATTTTCCGGCTGGCATCGTCAACGATTTCGCGGATCTCGCCGTCGATGGCCATAATCTGATCGGTGCAGGCGTCGGCGGAAGCAGCGTAAACGCCTGCATTTTCAGGGTCAATTTCTGCGAGCGCGTTGCCCATGGCCATCACCATGGCGGCGGCGTTCACGGGCGATGTCCAGATGTGCTCGTCGTACTCCGGGCCGCCATCCTCATGGTGGTGGGATTCGCCCTCGTCCTCCTCGACCAGATCCGCCACGCAGTCCATCATGCGCAGCGTCCGGGGGCAATCCCCGCCCAGGCCCGACAGGATGCTGTCCGCCCAGGCGTCGCTCTCGCCGCCGATGTAGACGAACAGGTTGGCCTCGCCGATGGCGAGGATGTCCGCGGGCGTTGGATCGTAGGCATGGGCCTCCGTGCCCGGCTTGAGCAGCATGGTCACCTCTGCATATTCCCCCGCGACCTGTCGGGCAAAGTCATAGCAGGGAAAGTCCGTGGCCACGATGCGCAGCCCGCCCTCTGCCGCGGCGTGAACGCACAGCAGTGCCATCAGGGCGATAACGATAATAAACAGTCTCTTCATGTCAGCCTCATATTTGAAAATCGTTTTCAATTTCGATTTCATATTATAGCGAAGGATGCACGGCTTGTCAATACCGTCGCATCCAGGAGGCATATTATTTCTTATTAAATTTCTTCCGTTTGTGCCCGTCGTGATAGAAGCCTTAACATGGTTGTGCTATTCTAATGCCAAATCTTAGCGAAAGAGGTTTGATGTGTTATGGCTAATATCGATCTGACCAAATACGGCATCACCGGCACGACCGAAATCGTCTACAACCCCTCCTATGAGGAGCTGTACAAGGCCGAGATGGATCCTTCCCTGACCGGCTATGACGTGGGCGTTGAGACCGAGCTGGGCGCCGTGAACGTGATGACCGGCATCTATACCGGCCGTTCCCCCAAGGACAAGTACATCGTCATGGACGAGAACAGCAAGGACACCGTGTGGTGGACCACCGAAGGCTACAAGAACGACAACCATCCCATGACCCAGGAGACCTGGGAGGTCGTCAAGAAGCTGGCCAAGGATCAGCTGTGCGGCAACAAGAAGCTGTATGTCGTGGATGCCTTCTGCGGCGCCAACAAGGACACCCGCATGGCCATCCGCTTCATCATGGAAGTCGCCTGGCAGGCCCACTTCGTGCGCAACATGTTCATCAAGCCCACCGAAGAAGAGCTGGCCGCCTTTGAGCCGGACTTCGTGGTCTACACCGCTTCCAAGGCCAAGTGCGAGAACTACAAGGAGCTGGGCCTGAACAGCGAGACCGTCGTGGCCTTCAACGTCACCAGCCGTGAGCAGGTCATCATCAACACCTGGTACGGCGGCGAGATGAAGAAGGGCATGTTCTCCATGATGAACTACTACCTGCCCCTGAAGGGCATTGCCGCCATGCACTGCTCCGCCAACACCGACATGGAAGGCAAGAACACCGCCATCTTCTTCGGCCTGTCCGGCACCGGCAAGACCACCCTGTCCACCGACCCCAAGCGCCTGCTGATCGGCGACGACGAGCACGGCTGGGACGACAACGGCGTGTTTAACTTCGAAGGCGGCTGCTACGCCAAGGTTATCAACCTGGACAAGGACAGCGAGCCTGACATCTACAACGCTATCCGCCGCGACGCCCTGCTGGAGAACGTTACGGTTGATGAAAACGGCAAGATCGACTTTGCCGACAAGAGCGTGACCGAGAACACCCGCGTGAGCTATCCGATCGAGCACATCGAGAAGATCGTTAAGAACGTGAACCCCGTGTCCGCCGGCCCCGATGCCAAGAATGTTATCTTCCTGAGCGCTGACGCCTTTGGCGTGCTGCCGCCCGTGAGCATCCTGACCCCCGAACAGACCAAGTATT
>CACWZP010000039.1 GCA_902765395.1 uncultured Eubacteriales bacterium | reverse complement strand
CGCCGCCGCCATCGACGAGGTGGAACGGCTGATCGCGGAGCGATAGAGCAGAAAAAGGATGGACTTTTCAGTCCATCCTTTTATTATTCGCCATCAAACTTTTTCGAGTACTTCTTGTCCAGCTTCGCAAGCATCTGTTCTGCGTATTCCCGTTCATCCTCGTCTTCGGATTTCGCCTGCTCTTGCAGCGCGTCCCATCTTCTGCGCTTCCCACCTTTGAGTTGTTCGAATTCCCAGCCGCCCGTGACGCCTTCCATCTGTTCGCTGTCCAACTCTACCACTTCAAGATCATCGCGTTCGTCGCTCTTGTTGCTCATTGAGATGTCATCCCTTGCATCTGGTGAACCCATAATACCATGGGAATTGTCACAAAACAAGCACACTGACCGGGCGTTCAGCCCGATCCAGGTCGTACGGGATGAGAATAAACCAAAAATAAATAAAAAAAACACCGGCTCTTCCGAGCCGGGAAGATCCGGTGGGTTTGGTGACCCATTGGAGATTCGAACTCCAGACACCCTGATTAAAAGTCAGGTGCTCTACCGACTGAGCTAATGGGTCGCATTGGCTGGGGCGGCAGGGGTCGAACCTGCGAATGCGGGAGTCAAAGTCCCGTGCCTTACCGCTTGGCTACGCCCCATTAGAGCGCCGCACCAATATAAGGAAAATGGGGTGGGTAGTGGGGCTCGAACCCACGACCTCCAGGGCCACAACCTGGCACTCTGACCAACTGAGCTATACCCACCATAAAACTGGCGCGCCAGAAGGGATTCGAACCCCTGACCCACGGCTTAGAAGGCCGTTGCTCTATCCGACTGAGCTACTGGCGCAATCTTCCACGCGAGCGGAGAACTGTTCCCGCCGACATTTATGTATTATAGCATTTTTGGCCCGTTTTGTCTATAGATCGAAGCAAATAAACCAACATTTTACCTTTGTGTGCTATGATACCGGGCAGAAGGGAGGCGACGGGCCGTGCGCAGGATTTCGGGTATGATTCTGGCGTTGGCGCTGCTCATGCTGGGCGCGGCCCGGGCCGAGGGGCCGGTCTGCGTGCCGGTGAACGGCGTCACCTGTCTGGTGGACGATAGCGGCAATGCGATGCTGGACGGCTTTGAGGAAGCCTTCACCGTGCGCGAAGGATCGCTGTACGCTGCCGGCAAGCGCGGGGAATACCGCCTGTACGACGCCGCCGGGAACGCCCTGGGCGACGCAGTCTTTGCCATGGTCTGCGACGCGGGCGAGTGCCTGATCTTCCGCCAGGGCAACCTCTACGGCGCCATGGACGATTCCGGCGCGGTGATCCTGCCGGCGGAATGGAGGCAGCTGGTTTCAGACAGCGAGGGCGGTTTCCTGGCGCTGGACACAGACCCGCTGGACGAGACATCGGACGAGATCCTGCGCGTGGACGCCAAGGGCGAGGCGACGCCTACCGGCGTGCACACCTCCTGTGGCTTCGAGCCCATGCGGTCCGGCCGCATGGTGGTCCGCGCCGCGAACGGCCGCTATGGAGCGGTGAACCAGCGCGGCGAGCTGGTCATTCCCAAGCGGTGGCTGGGGCTTTCCGCCTTTGAGGACGGCCTCGCGATCGCCGCCGGGGACGCGGGCGCCGGCCTGATCGATACACACGGCAGGGAAGTGGTTCCCGCCATCTACGACTGGATCGACCGCGGCGACGGCATTGTCGCGACGTTGAGCGAGGACGGTGTGGATGTGTATGCCGCCGACGGCTCAGCGCTGTTCTACCGCGTCGAGGGCGAAAGCCTGGAGGCCGCCGTCGCGGGCAGCTGCCTGCTGGTCAGGGACGGAGACGCTTCGAAGCTCTACGACCAGAGCGGCAATGTGATCGGCGAGTTCGGCCCCTCCTTTGGCTGCGCGCCGGGATTGAACGGACAGCTGATCGCCTGGGAGGGAGATTGGGGCGAGCCGCGCGCCTGGCTGATGGACCCGGACGGCGGCGCGGCTTCCGGAAGATTCCAGCACATCCTGCCACTTGCCGGCGGGCGCTATGCCTTCGCGACGATGAAGGGCGTGGCGTATCGCAGCGCGGAGCTGGGCCGGGTGCAGACCTCCTGGGACTACGAAAGCCTGCGCTTCGGCCTGATGGACGCTGAAGGGAAGGAGCTGCTGCCCGCCGATTACCGGGAGATCCGCGCGCTGGGCGAAAACCGGCTGCTGCTGGTCACGGATGATGAAGTCCGGCTGGCGGATATGGACGGCAGCGCCATCAGGACATGGGTCACGGCTGAAGCCGAAGTACCCACAGGCGAATGAGCCGCTTCAGGGACTGGATGAGGTCCCGCCTTTCAACGGAACCCGCCGCCAGCAGATCGCACTTCGCGTATACGCGATTATCTGCCGTGAGGGACGCCGTGCCGAGGACATCCCCAACCGCCAAAGGCGCGTTCACCGCCTCCGGCAGCTCGAACCGTGCCTGCGGCAGCGTGCCCACCGGCACCGCCGCGCGCAATGTTGCCCCGGCGATTGCGTCCACCGAATCATAAACGCCGCCCCGCACCCGCAGGACGGCGGCTTTTTCGCCCGCTTTCAGGGCGACCTCCGGCCGGAAATTCTCGAATCCCCAATCCAGCAGCTGGGTGGCCGTGTCGAACCAGGTAGGGCAGTTCAGCACCGCCCCGATCAGCTCCATGCCGTCCCGCTCCGCGCTGAACACCAGGCATCGCCCCGCCTTGCCGGTATAGCCCGTCTTGCCGCCGGTGGCGCCCTCGTAGGTCTTGAGCAGCTTGTTCTTGTTCTCCAGCACCCGGCTGTATTCGTTGCCCACCCAGGGGATCACCTTGCGCTGGGTGGCCGTGATGGTGCGGAAATCCTCGTTCTTCATGGCCTCCCGGAACAGCAGCGCCAGCCCCAGCGCCGAGATCTGGTGCCCGTCCGCGTCCAGCCCGTGGGGGTTGACGAAGTGGGCGTCGATGCCCAGATCCTTCGCCTTCCCGTTCATCATGTCGGCGAACGCGGGCACGCTCCCGGCGATGTGCTCGGCCACGGCCACGGCGGCGTCGTTGCCGCTGCGCAGCATCAGCCCGTAGAGCATGTGCTCCATGCTCAGCGTCTCGCCCTCGGACAGGTACAGCGACGTGCCGGTGACCCCATAGGCGTTCTTTCCGGCGGTCACCTGTTCATCCAGGGCGCTGTTCTCCAGCGCAAGCAGCGTGGTCATCACCTTGGTGGTGGAGGCCATGGGGTACATGGCGTTTTCGTTCTGGCCAAACAGCACCCGGCCCGAGGCCCCGTCGATCAGCACCGCCCCCTTGGCCGCCACGGTGAACGGCTCCGAGGCGCGGGAGGGGAAGGCGACGAGCAGGAGTGCGAGCACGGCAACAAAGCATCTCTTCATGGCAATCCTCCGAACGGAAAAGCCCGGACAGCTTCTCTCGTAAGAAATTGCCCGGGCTTGTTTCTGTTGGGAGGATATGCGGCTTTGATCTATTGTTGAACCTCGCTCTTCAGTGCCGCGGCGCAGCCGGCGGAATAGCCGCAGGCCAGTATGGCGAAGTCCAGCGCGGTCTGGGGCGCGGAGACCGTGCCCTCGCCGCACATGCTGCGGATCACGTCGGTGAAGCGGCGGCTGAACGCAGCGTAAAGCCCCTCCACCGTCTCGCTCTCCTTCAGTGCCAGCATCCTTCGGATGTCTTCCATGCTGCTGGTCTGCTTCAGCGCTACGATCATGGTCAGCAGCGCGATCTGCTCCCGGCTGTACTTCTTGCCGGTGGGGCGGGGGATCAGCTTGCTCTTGACGTAGTTGTTGATCATCGAGGGCGACAGGTAACCGTGGATGTCCTCGCCGTACAGGGGCTCATACATCCGGGTGATGAAGGTGACCACCTGGTCCATGTACAGCCCCAGGTCCGGAATCTGTTCCCACTCCACGGGGCGATAGCGCTGGATGGCCCCAAGGGCGTTCATCATTTCACTGTTCATACCGCGCCTCCTAAAGCTCGTTCGTCTCCCGCGCCGGCTCCACGTAGAGCGTGCGCTGGTTGGTGTAGATCACAAACCCGGGCTTGGCGCCGCCGGGCTTTTTCACGTATCGACGCAGGGTGTAGTCCACCGGCACCCGGGAGCTGGCCTTTCCTTTGGAATACAGGGCCGCCAGCCGCGCCGCGAACAGGATCGTCTCCTCGTCCGGCGCCTCGCCCACGATGATCACGTGGGAGCCGGGCATGTCCTTGGCGTGCAGCCACACCTCGTTCGGCTGGGCCGTGCCGGTCAGCTTGTCGTTCTGCAAGTTGTTCTTGCCCACCAGGATCGTCCGGCCGGAGGGCGCGGTGAACTTCATGGGCTTCGACGGCGGCAGCTGCTTCATCTGCCTGCGGCTGCGGTTCGCCCGCACGTAGCCCAGCTTTTCCAGCTCCTCGCGCAATTCGAAGAGTTCTGCTTCTTCCTGGCACTTGTCCAGGTTGTCCATTTGCCCCTCCAGGTAGTCCAGCTCAGCCGAGGTCTTTTTGATCTGCTCCGCCGCCAGGGTCTGGGCGTTGCGGGCCTTCTGATACAGCTTGAAATACTTCTGGGCGTTCTGACCGGGGGACAGCTTTTCGTCCAGCTCCACCTTCAGCATCGGCATGTCCGGCTCGTAGTAGTTGGGCACCTCCACCGATTTTGCGCCTTTCTGCGCCAGGTGGAGGTTTGCCGTCAACAGCTCGCCCTTCAGCCGGTATTCCTCCATTCGCTGGCTGCCCAGCAGGGCCTCGTTCTGCAGCGCCAGCTTGCGCTCGCAGCGCTCGATGTTCTTCTTCAGCGTGCGGTGCAGCGCGGCGCTCTTCTGCTTGATGCGCTCGGCCATGTCCCGCCCGCGGTAGAAGGCATCCAGCGCCTCGGAAATGGTAGGGTAGGGCTCGGCCTTCAGGTGGGCGCGGCTGAGGTAGGAAAACGCCACGGCGTCCACCGGCGCGCCTTCCTCGTTGTAGAGTATGGCCGGGGCGATGCTCTCGGGGATGCGGCGCAGGCTGTCCGCGATGCTTTCACAGGCGGCGCGAAGGTCGATCTCGTCCGAGTGGGCGTCCTCGCTGCCGGTGGCGCGGAAGGCCAGCTCCCTCGCCGTCTGGGCGGACATGCCGGAGATGCTTCCCGCGATCAGCTTGTGAAGTGGCCCGGATTTCCCGGCCAGCGCCTCGTGCAGCGACACCGCCTCCACCCGGTCATAGGGGATCTTGCCGTGGGCCGGGGGCAGCTCGTAGCGCAGCCCGGGCAGCACCTCGCGCACGGAGGAAATGGCCTCGGTGACGCGGCGGGCGCTGTCGATGATCCGCCCGTCGCCGTCCACGAATATGAGGTTCGAGTGCTTGCCCATGAACTCGCAGATCAGCCTCTTGCGGGCCCGGTCGCCCAGCTCGTCGAAGTGCTCGATCTCGATCTCCAGGATCCGGTCGCTCTCCACGGCCCTTATGCCCGCGATGCGCCCGCCGGTGATGTGCTTGCGCATCAGCATGCAAAGCGCCGGGGGCTCCAGCGGGTTGTTCTTGTGGGTGGTGGTCAGGTGGGCGCGGGCGCAGTTGGCCGTGGCCGACAGCAGCAGCTGGCGGTTCGCGCCGCCGCTTCGGATGGTCAGCACGATCTCGTCCCGCTCCGGCTGGATGATCCTGTTAACGCGCCCGCCGGTCAGCGCCGCGTCCAGCTCCCGGGCCACCAGGCCCAATGTCAGTCCGTCCAGGGGCATATCCAATCCTCCGTATCAGCAGAACTCGTTTTCATTACCAATTATAAACCTTTTCTGTCGATTGCGCAACCCGAATATTTATGATAGAATGGTGTGGAGCGATTTCCCGCCGCATACCTTCCGCCATCCGGGAATACATTGAACCGAAATGGATGACGCAAGGAGGGTTCCACATGAATCTATCGGGAAATCAGCGCAGGGTCTACCTGCTGGCGCTGGGGCTGCTGGTCCTGACGGTGGCGCTGGTGTGCGCCTGGATGCTGTGGCCGAAGCCGGCCACGTCCCCCGCCCGGAGCGAACCGCAATCCGCGGAGCCTTCCGCGCAGCCACTGGACGCCGGCGAGCCGACGGGCGCCAGCGCGGGCGCTCCCGCAGAAGCCGGCGGCGACGCCCAGAAGGTGTCCACCATCGTCTACTATCAGGACAACTACGGCTATCTTGTCCCCGTGATGTGCTCCGTGCCCATGGAAGACGGCATCGCCAAGGCCACGCTGAACCGTATGGTGCAGAGCGTGGGCAACGACATGCAGGCCGCGCGGCTGGGGCTGCGCACGGTGCTGCCGGAGAACACGAAGATCGACCTGGACATTGCAAACGGCCTGGCCCGCATCGATTTGAGCAAGGAAGTGCTGAACATGGCCGATGCCGCCGCCGAGAGCAACATGGTCAGCGCCATCGTGCAGGCGCTCACGGAGTTCGACAGCGTGGACCGGGTGGAGTTTTTGATCGACGGCCAGAAGCGGCAGACGCTGACCCACGGCACCTCCGTGGCGGGCACGTTCACCCGGGGCGACATCAACCTGGAGAGCGCCGAGCCCACGGTCAGCCTGTCCGCCGCCGAGCCCATGACCCTCTATTTCCCGGCGGATTCCGGCGCAGTGATCGTGCCTGTGACCCGCATGGTGCGCCAGGGCTACGACGTGAACACCGCCGTGATGGAGCTGGCCAAGGGGCCAAGTAATCAGGACATGCTGGAGAGCGTGGTGCCCGCGGGCTGCGGCTTGATTGACGTAAATGTGGAAAACGGCGTGGCGAAGCTGAACTTCACCGGTGAGTTCGTCAACCTGGTGCAGAACTCCGACGGCGGCCGCATGGCGCTGAAGGCGCTGGTGCTGACCTGCACCCAGTTCGAGGGCGTCGATTCCGTGGAGATCTACGTGGACGGCGTGAAGTACGACGCGGGCGACCTGGGCGTGCCCACCTTCATGAACGTGGCCGACAGCATCGTCTACGACTACATCCAGACCCAGTCGGCGATGATATTCGACTTTGATTAGAGTTGAGAGTGGAGAGTTAAGAGTTTCGATAAAGAATGCTTTTCGGTGGTACACGTGCCGTTCACTATTTGCTGAGCTCAAAACTCTGAACTCTAAACACTCTTATACGACAGAGATTATCAGGAGGAAATACGTATGGAATCGATCAATCGTTCTGCTGACGAGCTGCGCATCGTCCGCATTCTGCCGGACTACACGGAGATGGCCACCGGCTCGGTGCTGATCTGCAGCGGACGGACCAAGGTCATCTGCACGGCCTCGGTGCAGGACGGCGTGCCCGGCTTCCTGCGGGGCAAGGGTAAGGGCTGGCTCACGGCGGAATACGCCATGCTGCCCGGCTCCACGCCCCAGCGCAAGGCCCGGGACGGCGTGAAGAAGGACGGCCGGGGCGTGGAGATCCAGCGGCTGATCGGCCGCTCCCTGCGCGCCGCCTGCGATCTGACCCGCCTGGGCGAGCGCACCGTGTACATCGACTGCGACGTGATCCAGGCCGACGGCGGCACCCGCACAGCCTCCATCACAGGCGCCTTCGTGGCGCTGTGCATCGCCGTGGACCGGCTGATGGAGCAGGGCGCGCTGGTGGATTCGCCCATCATCCGCCAGGTGGCCGCGGTGTCCGTGGGCGTGATCGACGACGTATGCACCCTCGATCTGGAGTACGCCCAGGACAGCCGCGCCCAGGTGGACATGAACATCGTGATGACCCGGGATAGCAAGGGCGAGCTGGGCTTCGTGGAGGTGCAGGGCACCGGCGAGGGCCGCTGCTACACCCGAAAGGAGCTGGACCAGCTGCTGGCGCTGGGGGAAAAGGGATGCCTGGAGCTGATGCAGGCGCAGCTGGACGCCTTGGGGAGCCGCGCGGAGGTGATCTGCAAGAAGCCTGTGCTGGCGCTGGCCAGCAACAACTTCGGCAAGCTCAGGGAGCTCAAGCAGCTGCTGGGCGAGCGCTTCGACGTGCGCTCCATGCGGGAGATGGGCGTTTCCATGGACGTGGACGAGAACGGCGAGACCTTTGAGGAAAACGCGCTGATCAAGGCCAAAGCGCTGATGGACGTGTGCCGCTGCGCCACGCTGGCGGACGACTCCGGCCTTTGCGTGGACCAGCTGGACGGGCGCCCCGGCGTGCACTCCGCCCGCTACTGCGGCGTCCACGGCGACGACGAGGCCAACAACCAGCTTCTTTTGAAGGAGCTTTCCGACAAGCCCGCGCCCCACAAGGCCCACTACGGCGCGGCGGTGGCGCTGTGCCGGCCGGGGCACGAGCCGCTGGTGGTCTACGGTCGTTGCGACGGCGAGATCATCGACGAGTACCGGGGCGACGGCGGCTTCGGCTACGACCCGCTGTTCCTGTCGCACGACCTGGGCGTCACCTTCGCCGAGGCTGACCCGGAGGCGAAGAACGGCGTATCCCACCGGGCGCGTGCCATAGCAAAGCTGATCGAGGCGCTGGAGGCGGAAGCATGATCCGCCTGGGCGTGATCTCCGACAGCCACGACCGCACCTATTGGATCGAGAGGTGGCTGGAGTTCGCCAAGGGGCAGAACTACGACGCGGTGTTCCACCTGGGGGACTACGACAGCGACGCCCGCTGGCTGTCCCGGCGGCTGGACGCGCCGATGACCTGCGTGGCAGGCAACTGCGACATGTTTTCCAAGCTGCCCCGCATGGCGCGGTCGGCCTATGGGGCGCACCGCATCCTGGCGGTGCACGGACATTTGCAGGATGTGAAGTACAGCTGCGACAGGCTGTGTTACTATGCTGAAGAGCAGCAGTGCGGCATCGCGCTGTTCGGCCACACCCACAGGCCCTACGCGGGCTACGAGGGCGGCATACTCCTGATGAATCCCGGAGCGCTGATGGACGGGTGCTACGGGGAGCTGCTGCTGGACGGCGACAGGGCCGTGCCGCGGCTGTATTCGTTCAAGGACGACGACGAATGATCGTCAGAAGGAAGGGTGTACCAATGAAGCGCAGGACGTTTTTGCTCAAGCTGTATCAGGATCGAAAGGACGAGACCCTGGCCGCCCTCGAGGCGCTGGGCCCGGAAATCCGGGAAACCGCGTCGAGGCTGGGCGTTGGCAACTTTTCGATCTGGACTGTTGAAAACCTGCTTTGCGGCTACGGGGAGTATGACAGCGACGTGGACCTGGACGCCGCGCCGGTGCTTCGGGCAAAGCTGGAGCCCGTGATGGACGGCAGCGCCGAGGTGATCTGTCCCACGGGCAGCATGCGGCTGATGTACCACGACATTGGCGTGGTGCGCCAGGACAAGTCCCTGATCCGCCACCGGGTGTTCGTCACGAAGCTCAAGCCTGGCTGCACCGAGGAATACAAGCGCCGCCACGACGCGCTGATCGAAGCGCGGGGCGACGCCATATCCGACGGCCCGGACAGCAACTTCACCATCTGGTACGGCGGGGGCTATATCTTCGGCTACTGCGAGAAGGTGAAGGCGTTCGACCGCGAGATGACGGAGGATGAGCGTCGGGACACCATCACCTGGGAGAAAAAGCAGCTGGAGATCATGGACTGGCTCACCGACGACGTGGACTGGATCACAGGCGAAAAGCACGAGGCGATCCGAAGGATCGTGTGAAAAAACATTCCCGGACAGGCCCGATCTGTCCGGGAATCGTTTTATTTCATATACTTGTCGATGGCCTCGCACAAATCGTCGATGGCCTTCTGGTCGCCCTCCATGGCGGCGTCCACGATGCAGTGCTTCAGGTGGTCCTGCAGGATCAGCTTGCCGGTGTTGTCGATGGCGGAGCGCACGGCGGCGATCTGGATCAGCACTTCCGAGCAGTCCCGGCCGTCCTCCACCATGGCCTTCACCCGCTGCAAATGGCCGATGGCCCGGGACAGCCGGTTCAGCACGGCCCTGGTGTGCTCGTGGCCGTGGACGTGCCCGTGCCCGTGGGTGTGGGGGATGCCGTGCTCGTGCATGTATTCGTGATCCATTTCGGCGTGGCTGTGGTTCTCGTGCTCGCGATCCATGTCGTTCACCTCTATCGGAATTGTAACAAACGCGACGGGGAAATGCAATCCGTCGGGCTGTTAAATCATCGGTTTGACAATTTATGATTTTCAATATATAATGCTCATTGATTAATATATTTGGGAGACACAGCCATGGATTTCAAGCAACTGGAGACCTTCGTGGCCGCGGTGGACGAGGGCAGCTTCTCCAACGCCGCCGAGCGCCTGCAGCTTTCCCAGTCGATGGTGACCATCCACATCCGCAACCTGGAATCGGAACTGGGCACCCGGCTTTTGAACCGTACCACCCGAAGCATGGAGTTGAGCCCGGATGGCCGCACGTTCTACACCTTTGCCAAGCAGATGCTGAAGCTGAACCGGGACAGCATATTCGCCCTGAGCCGCGCCAACCGGGACGAGCGCAGCGTGAACATCGTCACCACGCCCTATATCAGCCGCTATTATGTGGCCAAGCGCCTGGTGGGCTTCCACCGGCTCCACCCGGAGGCGGCCTTCAACGTCATCACCACCTCCAGCACCGATATCCACGCCCGGCTCCAGTCCGAGGAAGCGGAGTTCGCCTTCTGCACCATGAAGCCCATGAACGACGCCTATTCCGTCAGGCACTGCGAGAGCGCCAGCCTGGTGGTCATCACGCCGGACGAGGCGCGCTTCCGTGGGATCGAAGGCCCGTTCCCCAAGGCGCTGTTCGGCGAAGAGCCGCTGATTACCCGCAGCGGCGCGTCCACCCTGCAGCAGGAGTTCCTGCGCTGGTCGAAGCTGAACATTCCGGAGGTGAAGCTGAAGGTCGCCGCTGCGGTGGACGACACCGAGACCATCAAGCAGCTGGTCAGCGAGGGCGTGGGCATCGCCGTGATATCCGAGGCTGCCGTGCGCTCCGAGGTGGCAGGCGGCCGCCTGCTGGCGTTTTCGCTGGAGGGCACCATGCCGTACCATCTGTACTTCGCCCACAGGAAGAAGTATCTCTCACCGGAGCAGGCCGCCTTCCGGGACTACGTGCTGGAAAGCGCGAAGGCAGAGTGAGCTATATATCAATAATTCAACATACATTTATTGGAATGATTAAATAATAGTGGTATACTGCATCCTGTAAGACGCGGGCGACCCGCGAGAGACGAAGGAGGAGACATGAGCATGCTCGATCCCACGATCTACAAGGACTGGCAAATCGCCGAGGAGGCGGAAAAGACGCTGCCTTCCGTGGACTGGTTCCGCGAAAAGCTGGGCCTTCTGCCCGAGGAGATCATTCCCTACGGCAAGACCCCGAAGCTGGACTTCATCAAAATCATGGATCGCCTGAAGGACAAGCCCGACGGCAAGTTCATCGAGGTCACCGCCATCACGCCCACGCCCCTGGGCGAAGGCAAGAGCACCGTGTCCCTGGGCCTGATCGAGGGCCTGGCGAAGATCGGCAAGAACGTGGGCGGCGCGCTGCGCCAGCCCTCCGGCGGTCCCACCATGAACGTGAAGGGCACCGCTGCCGGCGGCGGAAACGCCCTGCTGATGCCCATGACGGAGTTCTCCCTGGGCCTCACCGGCGACATCAACGACATCATGAACGCCCACAACCTGGCCATGGTGGCGCTGAACGCCCGCATGCAGCACGAGCGCAACTACTCCGACGAGGAGATGGCCAAGCACAACATGGGCCGCAGGCTGGACATCGACCCCAAGCGCATCGAGATGGGCTGGGTGCTGGACTTCTGCGCCCAGGGCCTTCGCAACATCATCATGGGCATCGGAGGCAATCGGGACGGCTTCCTGATGGAGAGCAAGTTCGGCATCGCCGTGGGCAGCGAGCTGATGGCCATCCTGGCCGTGGCCCGGGACCTGAAGGACCTGCGCGAGCGCATCGGCAAGATCGTCGTGGCCTATGACAGGAAGGGCAACCCCGTCACCTGCGAGGACCTGGAGGTCGCCGGGGCGATGACCGCATGGATGCGCAACACCATCAACCCCACCATGTGCTATACCGTGGAGCACCAGCCCGTGCTGATCCACGCCGGCCCCTTCGCCAACATCGCCATCGGCCAGAGCTCCGTCATCGCGGACCGTCTGGCGCTGAAGCTGTTCGACTACCACGTCACCGAGTCCGGCTTCGCCGCGGACATCGGCTTTGAGAAGTTCTGGAACGTCAAGACCCGCCTGTCCGGCCTGACCCCGAACGTCTCCGTCATCGTCGCCACCGTCCGCGCTCTGAAGATGCACGGCGGCGGACCCAAGGTCGCTCCCGGCCGTCCCCTGCCCGTGGAGTACACCGAGGAGAACCTCGAGCTGGTGGAGAAGGGCTGCGAGAACCTGTTCCATCACGTGAACACCGTGCTGAAGTCCGGCATCGTGCCCGTGGTGTGCATCAATCAGTTCTACACCGACACCGACAACGAGATCGCCCTGATCAAGCGCCTGT
>CACWZP010000038.1 GCA_902765395.1 uncultured Eubacteriales bacterium | reverse complement strand
GCCTTGGGGCCGATGCCGTCCTGCCAGTGGTACTCGTCGGCGAAGCAGCCGCCGGGCCAGCGCAGCACGGGGATGCGGATGGCCTTCAGGGCCTCCACCACGTCCGTGCGCATGCCGTTCACGTTGGGGATGGGGCTGTCCTCGCCCACGAAGATGCCGCCGTAGATGCAGCGGCCCAGGTGCTCGGAGAAGTGGCCGTAGAGGTTGCGGCTGATGGTGCCCAGGCCGCGCTCGGGGCTGACGGTGATGCGGTTCATGCGTTTCCTCCTGTATTACAGTTTTGCGCGGATGGCGGCGATGTAGTCGCCGTCGATCACGTCGTAGCGCTCCTCCGGCGGGTACAGCGCGCCGCCGTAGAAGATCTCGGGGTTGGCGGCGGTGGAGGTGTCCGTCCAGCTGCGGAACTTCGCCACGTGCACCTGGTCGCAGCCGGTCTCCGCCACGAGCCGCTCCACGTTGCGCAGGCTCACGCCCGCCCCGGGCAGGATCTGGATCGCGCCCTGGGCGAACTCGATCATCTCCCGGATCACCGGCGCGCCGTAGTACACGTCCGGGGCCTGGCCGCTGGTGAGCACCCGGTCGATGCCGATGTCGATCAGCTGGTTGAGCGCGCCCTTCCAGTCCTCCATCACGTCGATGGCCCGGTGGAACACCTTGGTCTTTTTCCCGGCCAGGCGGGCCAGCTCCTTCGTGCGCTTCGCGTCCAGGGTGCCGTCGGCGTTCAAAAACCCGAACACCAGGCCGTCCGCACCGTGCTCCAGCAGCATCTCGGCATCGGCCAGGGCCGTGCGATACTCCGCGTCGGTGTAGCAGAAGCCGCCCTGGCGGGGGCGCACCATGGTCATGATGGGCAGCTTCGACAGCTTTTTGGCGGTGATCAGCTCGCCGATGGAGGGGGTCAGGCCCCCGTGGAACAGGCAGGAATTCAGCTCGACGCGGTCCGCGCTGCCCTTCTCGGCCTGGAGCACGTCCTCAACGCTGCCGCAGCAGACCTCGAGCGTGTAGTTTTTCATGCTAATCTATCTTCCCTCTGTGTTAAATTTGTACAGTTATATTTTAATTCAGTTCGTCGGCCATGGCGGCGTCGATGCGCTCGTGCAGCGCGGCGCTCAGCGCGATGGCCGCAGCGCCTTGGGCGCAGGCGTCCTCGAAGCGCTCGCCGAAGGTGTAGTCGCCGTCGGGCAGCAGCCCCGGTATCACGCGCACAGCGTCGGTCATGTCGCCGCCCAGTATGATCTGGTCGGGGTCCAGCATGGCCCGCACCAGCTGCAGCACGATGTTCAGGTGGGACGTGAAGTCGTCCATCAGCATCCGCGCCCAGGTGAGCCCCATGCGGTTGGCCTTGAGGATGTCGCCGATGGAGGACACGGTGGGGGAGAACCGGCGGGCCCGCTCCACCATGCTGATCTCCATCAGGTGCTCGTACAGGCAGTCGTCCATGCCCACGTACACGTCCTCGATCTCGCCGGCGGAGTTGGTGGAGCCGCGCACGATCTCGCCCCCGGCCCAGGTACAGGTAGGCCGCGTCCTTCTTGTCGTCCTTGATGCCCAGGCGCGTGGCCTCCCAGGTCAGGCAGGCGCGCACGTCGTTTTCCACCAGTACCGGCATATCCAGCACTTCCGACAGCGGCGTGGCCAGGTCCAGGTTGGACCAGCCGAAGGCCTTGCTGGCGCCTACGATGCCATGGGCAGCGTCCATGCGGCCGGACACGCTGATGCCGCAGCTGCGCAGGCGCTCCGGGTGCTCCGTCACCAGGCGGGAAGCCTGTTCCTTGATCAGCGCGCCCAGGCGGCGGGGCCTGTTTCAGCTGCCCTCCAGCGAAGAGTCCGCTTCCAGCGGAGTGGGCGGCGCATTGAGGGCGGACAGCGAAAGCCTCCGTCTGCTGAGCGGTGCGCCATGCCTCACCCGGACCGAGATGGCCCTGCACTGTCCGGAGCGCAGATCAAACCAGTTGTCAGAGAATTCCAGGCCATTCACGTCTCCCTCGATGGCGACCTGGCGGGCGTAGACGTCCGAGTGAACGATCCAGTTCCCATCCTGGCACGTGACTTCCAGATGCGTCGGGGGGAGCAGCAAATTCTTCTGCCGCTCATAGAAATGCCGGGCAAATCGCTCCTGGCCCGAAGCCCAAGCCGCGGCATAGTACAGCCGCCGTCGATTTGCGATCACCACATTGGGGGCGAAGCGCCCGCCCAGGCGGAAGTCAAACACGCATTGGCTTTCGCCCGGCTTCACGCAAACCGGGATCCGTTCCTCCAGCGCCCGCCTGCCCAGAAAGTCGCCAACCTCCACAAAGATGTCGTCCTCGAACACGGCCGGGGAATGATTGGTCACCCAGACCCGCGTGACGCCTTCCTCCTCCGTAAGGCTGACCAGCACGGGTGAAAAGAAGCGCTTTGCTTCATAATAGGCCGCCTTAGGCGTGCCCAGGGCGTCGATCAGGCTCCAGCTGTGGCACAGGCAGCAGTCGTTCAGCTGCCAAATCAGCGATCCGCCGCACTGCGGGAAACGGCGACGGAAGTGCTCCACGCCGCACGCCAGCCCCTCCGCCTGGATCAGCATGCTGTAGCGGATGTATTCCTCCAGGCTGCCGGGCTGTCCGGTGACCGCGTCAAAGTAAAAATTCATGCGCGACAGATCCTGATCCCGGTTGAGATAGCGAAACAAAAAGCTGTCCTTGTGCAGCTGGTCCTCTCCGGTGAAGGCCCAAATGCTCTCCCGCACGGGAGCGGCATGTAGCCCGAACTCGCTGCAAAACGTCGTGCTGTCCCGTTGATAATCCGTGTAGGGGACATCGTTGAACCACACATCCCAATTGTGTCGATCTCCTTCCACCATGCTGTTGGGCGTCTCACCACCCCACGGGGACGAGGGCATATAGTACGCGCCGGGCGCCAATTCCCGCATCCATTCGGGTAAAAGCGACTCAAAGAGCCTTTCCCCATACATTGGCCGCCGCAGATGGATCTTGTGGCAGAGCATTTCGCTCTCGACATTGCCGATCCACAACGCAATGCAACAGTGGCTGCGCAGCCGATCCGTCACCTTTTCCACTTCGTCCCGCACATTGCGAAGAAACGCCTCGTCCCAATCGGGATATTCCCCGCAGGCAAACATGAAGTACTGCCAGCACAAAATGCCCTTCTCATCGCACAGACGATAGAACGCCTCGTCTTCATAGATGCCGCCACCCCACAGAGAAAGCGCGTTCATGCCGGCATCCCGCGCCAGGGAGAGGTACGCCTCATACTTCGCGGCGGTGCATGTGGCCGGCCGATTGCTCATGGGCACCCAGTTTGCCCCCCTGAGAAAGACCGGGCGGCCATTGAGCAGCGTCACGTATCGGGGGCTGCCGTCCGCCGCCGCTGTCTGCATTTCAACGGTGCGAATGCCGAAGCGAAGGCTCTGCGTCTCCTGTTCCGTCCCATCCATGCCGCACATAACCGCGCGAAGGGTATATAGGTAGGGCTCCCCCTGGTCGTGCGTCCACCACAGGCGGGGATGGTTGACCCGAATCTGCGTTTCCCGGCCCTCGAGCCAGGCCTGGGCAACTATCCTTTCGCCCTCCCACAGGCTGACGCGGACCCGGCCCTTGCCGGTCACCGGGCAGCTGACGGCAATTTGGGCCTCCTCCCCTCCGGCCGACAGCGTGCGCGCCTGCAGTCGGCCCATTTCAGGCCCCGTTCCCCATTCCAGGCAAACCGGCCGCCAGATGCCGCAGGTGACGACGCGCGGCGTCCAATCCCATCCGAACATGTAGGCCGCCTTGCGCACGAAGGCGCGCTCCAGGGAGTAATTGATCCAGAAGCCCTCCGGCAGTTCATCGCGGCGACTGCAGCGGCAAACCGGCCAGAAGACCAGCATGAGCGCGTGCTTCCCCTCACCGGCCACGCCTCTCAGCGGTAGGATATGCTCCACGAACATGTTTTGGAATTCGCCGAGTTTCACGCCGTCCAGATAGACGTCGCACAGCGTATCCAGCCCCTCGAAGCGCAGGCAAAGCCGCTCCGCCGCCGCCATCTCTGGGGTGATGTCCAGCCGACGGCGATAGACCCACACCTGCTCCTCCACCCAGGCGCATGCCGCGTCGCCCGTGCCGACAGCGGGATCGCTGATGACGCCGTGCGCCATCAACGCGGTGTGCACATCCCCGGGAACAGCCGCCTCCAGCCAGCCGTCCGCAGGCAGCCGCTCTGGCGAGAATCCTTCAAACGGAAAGCCCTGAATCTGCCAGCCATCGCAGATGGGTTGAGTTTGCTTCATCTGTATCGCCCTTTCTTCGGTCTGTCGTTCTGGGGGCAGCGTTTGGCCGCCGGCACAGGCGGAATGCGCAGGGCGCCATGAAAAAAGGCCGCCTACACAGCAGCTTTCACCCGTTCCCCTGCGCATCCGGCGCGCGGCAAAGCCCCCGGCAGGTCAGGGCGCGACGGCAAATCGTACCAACGAACGCCGCCTTCCCGGTCTATGGATGCGGCCGCAAGCCGCCTGCCTGCGGCCTGAACCTCCGCAGGCCGCAGGTTTCACGGCGTTTCCACCTGTACGATCACTTCAACTTCCACGGGAATGTTGCCGTTGGGCATATTGTGCGTGCCCATTTCGGTGCGGGCATGGTATCCGCGCTCCTCCAGCACTTCCGTCATGGTGTCTGAAAAGCCGTCCATGACCTTGTCGATCTGATTGAACCCGTTGTCACAGTTCACCAGCGCGAACACCTTGACGATGCGCTTCACCTTGTCGAGTGTGCCCAGCGTGTCCTTCAGCACGCCCAGGATGATGATCGCACACTCCCTGGCCGCCTGATAGCCCTCCTCCAGGGTCAGCTCCTTGCCGATCCTGCCCTGAAAAATGGCCTCGCCCGTGCGCTGATCCTCGGGCCCGTGGCCGGATATATACAGCAGGTCGTTATACCGCCGCAGCAGCACGATGCCTCGTTTCTTCTGATAGGTCAATTCGATCTCGTGCCCGTCCTCCAGGATGCGATTGATGCTGTCCATGCTGTTCCCTCCTTTAAGGCCGGATGCGGATGATCGCTTCCACGACGATAGGCACGTTCTGTGGCAGGGAATAGGCGCCCATGGCGCTGCGGGCGTGCTGGCCGCGGCGGCCGAACACTTCCACCATCAGGTCGGAAAAGCCGTTCATCACCGCCGGCTGGCTGGAAAAATCCGCGCCGCTGTTGACCAGCCCCAGGCATTTGACGATGTAGTCCACCCGGTCGAGCTCGCCGATGTAGTCCTTGATCGTGGCCAGCATATTCAGCCCGCACAGCCGTGCCGCCTGATACGCCTGGTCCACGTCCATATCCACGCCCACCTTGCCGGTGTACACCGCCTTCCCATCCAGATCCACTGGCAGGTGGCCCGAAAGATACATGAGATCGCCGTAGATCACGGCGTCCACCGCACCTTCGCCCTTCCGGTCGCGGATGGGCAATTGAATCCCCAGTTGTTCCAGGTGTTTGCTTGTTTCGCTCATGACATTCACATCTCCTTAATTATTTATCCCTTGACAGCACCGCTGGCAAGGCCTTCCACAAATTGTTTCTGCACCGACAGGAACACCACGATGATCGGCAGGGTGATTACGACCGCCGCCGCCATGGTATCGCCCCAGTTGACCTTGAAGAACGTCGAAAAGTCGTTCAGCGCCAGCGGCACCGTGCGGCTGGCTTCGCTGCGGGTAAGCACGTTGGCCAGGGCATATTCATTCCAGGAGGAAATGAAGGCGTAAATGCCGGTGGCCGCCAGGGCCGGGCGCAGCAGGGGAACCACGATGAACATCAGATTCTGGAAGGTGGAACAGCCGTCCACCATGGCCGCTTCCTCGATCTCCCGGGGGATCCCCTTGAAGTAGCCCTTGCTCATCCATGTCACCAGCGGCAGCGCGATCACCAGGTGCGCCGCAGCCATGCCGAATTTAGTATCCACCAGCCCAACCCGGTTTTCCATATAGTACAGCGGGATCATCAGCACCGTCAGGGGCAGCATCTGGCTCAACAGCATGAACAAAGACAGAAAGCCCTTCCCCCGAAACTGAAAGCGGGCAAAGGCATATCCCGCCATCGAGCCGAGCACCAGCGCCATCACGGAGCAGAGCAGCGCGATGATCAGGCTGTTGAGAAACGCGATGGGGATGGAGCTGCCCGTGAAGACATTGGTATAGTTGGAAAAGGTGATCTGCTTGGGGATCCAGTAGGGCGGATTGGCAAACACCTCGGTTGAGGGCTTGAGGGAGGTGGACACGATCCATCCCAGGGGCAGCAGCGTGAGCAGCACCAGCAAAACCAATACCGCGTAGATTAGGACCAGGCGGATCCGGCGCTTCACCATTTGTGCGTTCATTGCTTTTCCTCCTTCAACACCAGCCGGGTATACAGTACGGCGAAGATCATGGAGACGCACAGCTGCATCACGGCGCTGGCACTGGCGAAATTCAGATTCAGTACTTTGAATTGATTGTATATCAGCAGCGACAGCGTGGTGGTGTTCTGGCCGCCGCTGGTCATGGTCCAAATCAGAGCAAATTCGTTGATCGCCCACACCAGCAGCATCAGCAGGCAGATGAAGCTGACGTCCTTGAGCATGGGCAAGGTGATATGCAGCATCTTGTCAAAGCCATTGGCGCCATCCAAATCAGCACTCTCGTACAGGTCGGCGGGCAGCTGCTGCAGGCCGGCTGTCATCATCAGCATCACGTACGGCGCGGTTGCCCAGATCTGCACGATGATCAGGGCGGTCTTTGCCCAGGCCGGGCTGGTCAGCCATGGAACCGGCCCTGAGATCAGCTTCAGCGACATCAGCAGATGGTTCACCATGCCGCCGTCAGTCGTGAACAGCCATTTCCAGGCCGTCGCCTTCACGACGCCGGGAATGATCCAGGCGATGAAGAGCAGGCTGCGCCAGATGCCCTTCAGGCGGATGCCCTTCATGTGGATCAGCAGCGCCATGGCGAAGCCTAGGAAGAAGGAAATAACCACCGTATAGCCCGTCCAGATCAGCGTATTGCTGACCGCGCGGGTAAACTGTGGATTGTGAAACAGCCGGATGTAATTCGTGAACCCCGCGAACCCGCTTTGGCCGACTCCGTTTTCGCTGAAGCTCATCACGAAGATGTAAACCAGTGGATACACGATCAGCAGCGCCGTCACCAGCACGCCCGGCAACACAAAGGGGATCGCCTTTTTTTCATCCTTCGTCAGCAGTGGTTTTCGCATGATCTGTTCTTCCTCCAGGTTGGGCGCGTGGGATGGCGCCGGATCGGGAGGCCGCCCGGCCCGGCTAACCGGAGCCGGGCGACCTGCAGGGTTGCGCAAACGGGAATCAGTACGACAGCAGTGCGGTAATGTCCGCCGCCATGCTTTCGCAGGCCTCATCCACGCTCATGCTGCCGGAAACGGCATACTGGATGTACTCGTAGATGATGGGCTCCATCTCTGCCCAGCGCGTATAGGTGGGCTCCGGCTTGGAATTCTCCAGCTGATCCGCGAAGGGCTTGAGATAATCGGTCGCAAACTGTTCATAGGCCAGCGCCGTGTAGCTGGCGGGGAAGGAATCGGTCAGGCGCGCCTGGTTTTCCGGCGTGGTCAGGTAGGCCAGCAGTTTGGCGGCTGCTTCCTTGTTCTCGTCCTTCGCCTTGGAGGCCATGATGATCGTCCAGCCGTTGGCAGTGGTGCAGGCCATGCCGTCCAGACCGGGGATCACGGCGGTGGCAAAATTCAGTTCCGGATAATCCGCCAGCAACGTGTCGATATCGAAGGGGCCGCTGATGTAGAAGGCCAGCTTGCCGCTGCCGAACAGATCGCGCTCCTTGGTGTTGTCCAGTTCCGCGGAGCTGGGGCTGGCATAGCCTTCCTGGATGGAGGAGACGATGGTGTTCAACGCGCTCTTGGCCGCGTCGCTGTCGAGCGTGCAGGTCACACCGTCCTCGGCCAGCACGTCGCCGCCATAGGTATACAGCTGCTGCACCAGGCGGGTGACCGCGTTGGCCTGGTTGCCCAGAGGCTGCGCGAAAGCGTACACGCCGTCCTTCGTGAGCGCCTTGCTCATTTCCACCATATCCGCCCAGGTGGTGGGGAAGCTGTCATAGCCGGCTTCCTTCAGCAGATCCACATTGTAGTAGACGCCGGAGCCGTCATGACGGAAGGGAATGCCGTACACGGTATCGTCGATGGAGGCGATGGCCACGGCGGAAGGCAGCAGATCGTCAAAATCCACGCCGGCGGCGGCGCCGAGCTCATTCAGCGGTTCCAGCAGGCCGAGCTGGGCAAAGGGAACGACGTCAGTGGTCAGCACGGAGTACAGTTCGGGCGCGTTGTCATCGCTGATGGCGGCCGTTACGCGGCTCTTGTAGGTATCCCAGTCGGTGATGACCAGTTCGACCTTGATGTCGGGATTGAGTGCCTCGAATTCGGCGGCCATTTCCCGGCTCTCGGGCTCGTCCCAGTTGGGAGTCCACCACTGGATCGTCGTTTCGGCCATGGCTGCCACGCAGCCTATGCACAGCAACATTGCCAACAGGATCGCGAGCATCTTCTTCATATTGGGTTCCTCCTCTTTTATTTATCCCTACGCCGGTTTGCTCTCTCGGCGTAACGATTCAAATGCATTGCGGACATCAGGCATCCGCCGCCTCTTCCAGCGCGCGGCTGAGCATCATCAGGCACCGGGGCACGTGGTAGGGCCCTTTCAGCATGGAGCCCAGGCAGCCCGACAGGATCGTCCCGTCCCGCCGCAGAAAGCTGACCCATTCGCCGGTGGCCGCATCCACGAAATGCCGCTTGACGTATTCATACAGCTCGGTGAAGCGCCTCCAGTGGCTTTCGTTTCCGTTGCGCAGCGCGCTCATGCACAGGGCGATCAACCCTTCCGCCTGAACCCACCAGATCTTTTCGTCCCAGGCGACAGGCGTGCCGTCGTAGTCCGTGATCCGATAAGCGTCGTCGGGCTTCCCGCGCTCAAAATCCACATGCTGCACAAAGCCGCCGAAGTCCGCGTCCCAGCATTTTTCGATCACCCAGTCCAGCACCTGCTCTGCCCGGGCATACCAGCTCTCTTCCCCAAGCTGATCCGCCGCCTCCATGGAAAACCAGAGGCTTTCCATGGTGTGCCCAGCATCCACCAGGCGCCCTGGTCCCACCGACAATGGCGCGCCGTCCCGGCCGATGTATTCCAGCGGCGCCTGCAGCGCATCGCAGGCGAATTGATACAGCGACCTGTAAACGTTTTCTCGCAGGATAGCGGAATACTCGTCCCCAAACAGCTTCCGCGCTTCGATCAGCACGGTCAGCGTCATGAAATTCACGGCGTGCTTCTGGAAGCGTTCATCCGGGCATTCTCCGCACAGCACGTCAGGGTTTTTGACATGGAGCAGCAGTCGATCCAACCACGCCTTCACACGTTCGATCTCCGCCCCGGGTGCCTGCTTTCCCAGTACAAACAGGTAATTGACGGCGCCCTTGACGGCAAAATGATCGGTAAAGATGGAGGCTGCGCCCGTCAGAATCGTCCCGTCCCTGGACAGCATCTGTGCAAAACGCCCCTCGCCGACCTCGGCCTTCGGCAGGAAATCATACCCCGCTTTCGCCACGTCCAGCCATTCAGGCCGATTGCCGAACCGCTGGCACAGGGAAGAAAACGTATACATGGTGCGCCCCAAAAACCACCCGGGCTTCCGCGTATCGTACAGCCGACCCTGATGGTCAAAGCAGGTGAAGTACCCGCCGAATGCCTCGTCCACGACCCGCGACGCCCAGAAAGGCGCCACACGGTCCAGCAGCATCCCCCTGCACTCCCCCGCAATCCTTTTGATCTCATCCCGATGGGCTTGTATCACAGCGTTCATATGGCGATCTTTTCCTCCATAACGATACTTCCGGCAATCCGTTCGCTTGATCCCGCCCGCAGCAGCCCCGCTTCCTGCAGCGCCAGCAGCGCGGCGCCTACGACCGGCGGCTTGTCCAGCAACATCAGCCGCGCCTTGGGACACCGTCGCAGCAGCTCTTCCCGGTAGCCCTTCACCAGGTATCCGCTGGTGTCCTTCAGATACAGGCCGCCCGCCAGCACCACGGGCAGGCTCCGCGCCTGCAGCCCCGCGTGGGCGATGAGGCCGGCGGTCATCTCCGCCTGGACGCGCCCGTCGTGCTCCAGCAGGCGGATGCACACCGCGTCTTTTTCCGCTGCCAGCCGGGATACCATCTGCGGCACCGGCGCGGCATACATGCCCTGGCAATGGTTCAGGTAGAATTCGCGCTGCAGGGCCAGCATGTCCGCCTGTCCGTAGGCGCGGGGCAGCTCCTCCGTCAGCCGGGTTGCCTCTCCCGTGTGCTCGGCGGCGCGCATGGCCGCGTGCATGGCCTGCGTCGTGAGCATATTGCCCCCGCCCCAGTTGCCCAGCACATAGCCCAGCGCGGATATCTGCAGCCTTTTCCCGTCGGCCATGCGCACGGCGGTATTGTGGCCGGTGCCGCAAATGCTGACTGCGCCGGCGCCGGTGGGCGCCATGGCCGCCAGCGGCAGCCATGCATCGTTGATAACCTTGCAGGGCACCTGCTGCCCCAGCGGCGCAATGATTCCCTCCAGCGCGCGGATATCCTCTTCAAAATCCGCGCCCGAAAGACCCAGGCACACCGCTGCGAGCTCTTTTCTTTTCACACCTTGGCTTTCCAGCAACGCTTCGATACCGGACAGCAATGTCTTCCCCGCCTGTTCAAGGCCGATCAGCTGATGATTGCTTCCGCCCACCACCGTGCGGCCACAGCAGGAGCCGTCCTCCCTGCAAAGCAGGATGTCGGTTTTGGTTCCGCCTCCATCCACACCCACGATATATCGCATACTACCCCTCCATAATCAGTTGATAAAGGGTACGCGCCACTGTATCCGCTTCTTCCTCCGTCAAATTCAGAGGACTGATGTACAGCGTTTCTTCTCCTTCCCGGCCAATGTAGATATACTTATTTCGCATCCCGGCTTCCAGCGCCGACGCGGTCAGGCCCTCCCCGAGATCCAGAAAGAGGCGGGGATAGCTCTGCCCCACCGGTCCATACGGCACGATCCGGCAGCGACAGCGATCGTCACGGCAGAGGATTTCCTCCATCCACCGGTCCAGGCGAAGCAGGCGATCGTATTCCCGCTCCGGGTCCAGCGCCAGATACTGCTCCACTGCCGCCACCAGACCCGCCACAGCTTCGCGGGACGTCTTGCAGCTCCTGCAGACCCCGTGTGCCGGAGCGCCAAAGCGGCGGCACTGAGAAATCCAGCGCTCCCTGCCCAGGATCAATCCACTGTCCTGGGGGCCGCACAGCGTCTTTCCACCGCTGAAGATTACCATATCGGCGCCCATTTCCGTAAAGCGCCACAGGTTTTCCCGGGGCGGCAGCTGGGCGGCGGCGTCGACGATGACGGGCGTGTCGAAGCGGTGCGCCCATTCGATCACCGCCTCCAGGGGCATGGAACCGCGGGCATACAGCGAAGAGGCAAAGTAGAATACCCCCGCCGCGCCCTTCTTCAGCGCGCCCTCCAATTCGCAGGGCAGCGTTTCATCGGCATCGCCGATCTCAACGATCCGGCCGCCCGCGCCTTCGATGGCCTTGTCGTAAGCGTTGTGCTGGCAGCGCATGACCACAAAGTCCCGGCACAGATCCTCGCCGTTCGGCAGGCGCATGTAGCGGTAATCATCCCCCCTGCACATGCACACCGCCGCAGCCAGCTGGATCGCCCCGGCGGCGCCGTTGGTCACATAGGCGTCCTCATTGCGCGTCAGCTGCGCGATGCGCCTGCCCGCCGCGGCCTCCAGTTCGGCAAAATCCACGAAGTGCGCCGCGATGGAATTCATGGCCGCCAGGGTTTTTTCCGTCATACGGCTGCCGCCGTAGACGGTGTAGGTGTCGTGGGCATTGATATATTTGTGAACGCCCAGCGCTTCAAACATATCCACGCTCAGTCCTCCTTCCAAACCATCGGACAGTGCTTCCGCGCCTCCATTTCCCGAATCACCTTCTCGGCATTGCAGAACCCGTGCACCAAAGGATGGCATACCAGCGCCTGCAGCGCCAGCCGTCGGCTGCCATGCACGGCGGCGTCCACCGTCAGGCTTTCATAGCGCTTCACCAGATCCACCAGGCCAGCGACCTGCCGGGGCAGCCGACCCACGGGCAGCCGCTCGACTCCTGCGCTGCTGACGCGGCAGGTGATTTCAACTCCCGCGTCGTCGTCAAGCCCCTCGATCGCCCCGGCGTTCAGCGTATTGACCGTCATCTCCCAGGGCGCATCGCTCAGGCAGGCCTCCAGGATGTCCATGGCGGCGTAGCTGTACAGCGAACCGCCTCTTTGGGACAGCTGCGGCGGCTTTTCGCGGGTTTCCTCCCGAGCGTAAATCTCAAACAGTTCCCGATTGATGGCCTCCACCTGTTCGCCGCGGGTGGTGCCGGCCTCCTTGAGCTCCTGCAGTTCCTTAGCCAGCATCTCCGGCTCAAAATAGAAGTATTGCAGGTAGGGGGAAGGGATCAGCCCGATGGCATCAATCAGTCGGTTCACACCGCTGACCTTGGGGATGTTCTTCATCCGGGTCGGGTCGCTGCGCAGTTTCTTTAGCAGTTCGCCGTAGACGTCCCTTTCCCCGATCCGGGCGGACAGCATAAAGCTGAGATGGTTCAACCCGCCAAAGCGGCAGCCTATTTCTTCCTTTTTGACGCCCATTGCTCCAGCCGCGTCGGCATGCATGTTGATCGGTACGTTGCAAAGGCCGATAGTACGGATGGTGGAATGGCGCAGCAGTGCTTCGGTGACGATGCCCGAAGGATTCGTGAAATTCAGCAGCACCGCCTGCGGGCACAGCGCTTCCATGTCCCTGGCGATGGCCAGCGCCTCCGGTACGGTGCGCATGGCGTTCATGAATCCGCCGCAGCCGGTGGTCTCCTGGCCGATCAGGCCGAGCTTCAGGCCGATCCTTTCGTCCTCCGCCCGCGCCTGCCAGCCGCCGACGCGGATCTGGCTGATGACAAAATCCGCGCCCGGCAGCGCCTGGCGGCGATCCAGTGTCAGCTCTGCTTCGCAGCGGATCCCCGCATGCGCCAGCATGCGCCGCGTCATGGCGAGGATGATCTCCGCCCGATCCCGACCCTCCGGAATGTCCACCAGCGCGATCGTCCCGATCTGCAGCCGATCGTTCCGGCGGATCACTTCATCGATGATTTCCGGCGTATACGCGCTGCCCGCGCCGATCACAACCAGTTTCCTGCCATTCATCTGCCCGCTTCTCCCTTTCGTCAATGTGCCTTGATACTGGCTCCGCCGTCCACCATGATGACCTGTCCCGTCGTATACGCCGACATGGGGCTGGCCAAAAACAGCGCGGCATTGGACACATCCTCCATCTTCCCGGGGGGAAGCGGCTGCATGGCCTCCAGCATGCGCATAAACGCCTCTCGCGCCTCTCCCTCGGGATAGGAATTGATTTCATCCATCATGTTGTCGCTGAAGATCAGTCCTGGGCAGATGGTATTCACCCGGATGCCCTTCCCCGCGTAGTCCAGCGCAATCGCCCTGGCAGAAGCGTTCATGGCGCCTTTGGTGCCCGCGTAAAGGGCATAGCCCGGCATGGTCTGGACGGCGTGGATGGACGAAATGTTGATGATCACGCCGTCCCGACGCTCCAGCATGCCTGGCAGGAACGCCCGCGCCAACCGCATCCCGCTCTTGTAATTGCTCTCCAGGAAGCTTTCCATCAGCGCGTCTTCATACTGGTGAACCGGACTGTGGCGGTTGACGCCCACCGTATTGACGAGGATGTCCACCCCGCCGAAGTCTCCAAGCGCCTGCCGCGCCATCCGTTCGGTCTCCTCGCCGCTGCTCAAGTCCACCGCGTAGCCCTTGCTGGCGGGCGAAATGCCGCGGATTTCCTCCATCGTCTTCTCCAGCGCGGGCAGGTTACGGCCACCCACCATCACGGTGGCGCCCTGGTGCGCGAACAGGAGGGCAATATCCTTTCCGATGCCCCTGGCGCCGGTCGAGATCAGCGCGCGCTTTCCCTTCAACAAATGCTGATAATCCAACATCCCGATTCACCTCCGCCTGCTATCGGCATGGACCGCATACCGTTTCCTGCTCCACGATCTGGGTATCATATACCTTCCGCTCCGGCTGGTCAAAGCGCCCCTTTTTCAGCTGCCCCGCCAGCAGCGTGATGCTGTCAAAGCCGATCTGGTACAGCGGCTGCTTGACGGTGGTCAGATCCGGGCCCCGGTAGCGTTCGGGCAGGTTGGTCTGAAAGTCAAAGCCCATGATGGAAATGTCCTCCGGCACCCGAAGCCCCGCGTCCAGCGCCGCCCGTACCGCATAGCTGGCGATGGCATCGTCCGAGCAAAACACCGCGGTCGGCCTGTTTTTCAGGGCAAGCAGGCTTTTCATCCGGGCATATCCGTTGCGATAGTCGGCAGACAGCTGCTGCAGGTATCCGTCCTGCACCTCCAACCCCTTGTCCCGCATCGCGGCCAAATAGCCGTTCAGGCGGTCGATGGTCACCTTTTTGTTGGGGTTGCCGCAGATATGGGCAATGTCGGTGTGCCCCTTCCCCATCAGGTATTCCACCGCGCTGTAAGCGCCCTGGACATTATTGATCAGCAGCTTGTTGCACTTGAAGCCCTGGATGTCGTTTTCGATGAGCATGTAATCCACCGATGACGACGGAGAGGCGCAGCGCAGCATTTCCTCGTCCGACATATAGGATCCGTACATCACGACGGCGTCCACCACACCGCCGCTCAGGTATTGCAGATACTTCTCCTTGCTCTTCGTATCGCCGCCCAGTACGCTGGCAAACAGCACGTTGTAGCTGATCTCTGCCGCCGCCTGTTCAAAGCCCCGGAGCAGATCGTAAAAGAAGGGGTCGTGCAGATTGTGCACGATCACGCCGATGGAATCGGTGCGGCGCTGCACCAGAGACCTGGCCGCCTGGTTGGGACGATAACCCGTTTCCTCCACCGCCCTCAATACCTTCGCGCTCAGCTCTTGGCTCACATACCCCTTTTGATTGATGACCCTGGACACGGTGGCCAAGGAAACGCCGGATAGCTTTGCCAAATCCTTGATCGTCACGTTGCTCATGTCTTGTCGTCTCTCATTTCTTGTGTAAACGTTTACTTATGGGATAAACTACAATACCTTATCCCCTTCCGCAGATGATATCCATCCGTGTTAATTTATTATATCCCGGTTTTTTCGCCCAGTCAAGCGTTTTTTAAAAATTTAACCTCCAGTTTCGATTTTTTTGTTGACAAATCGAATATTTCGATTTATTATTCAATCAGCCCCTGGATAAGAACACCCGGCACTTCCGGCGGCATTATTACTTAGATGATATGTAAACGTTTACTGATTAGGGGGAAATCTGTATGGAAAAAGCGCTGTATGATCTGCTGCTCAAGGGCGGGCGCGTCATTGATCCCGCCTGCCAGCGGAACGACAACCTGGATGTAGCCATCGCGGGCGGAAGGATCGCCCGGGTTGCCCACGGCATCGAAAGCGCAGAGGCCAGGAAAACCATCGACGTGACCGGCTGCTATGTGTTCCCCGGCCTGGTGGACATGCACTGTCATCTCTATCCGTCCTTCCCCGTTGCGGAAGACGGCCTGGCCTGCATTCACCCGGAGGCCCATCTATTCCAGAGCGGCGTGACCACCGCCGTGGACGCCGGCACCTGCGGTGTCCGCGACTTCATCACCTTCAAGGAAGAGCTGATCGACCGCACCAAGGTCCGGATACTGGCCATGATCAACATCGCAGACGGCGGCATGGTGAACCTGGAATCCGAACAGCGGCTCAGCGATTTCCATCCAAAGGCCGTGGCTGGCATGGCAGCATCCTTCCCGGATGTCGTGGTCGCCATCAAGACGGCGCACTACTGGGTCGGAAAGCCCTTCACGAAGGAGCATCCCGCTTGGGCGTCGGTGGATCGCACGCTGGAAGCGGCTCGCCTGTGCGGCCTGCCTGCCATGTTCGATTTCCAGCCCACGCTGCCGGATCGCAGCTATCAATCTTTGGTGCTTGAAAAAATGGCTCCCGGAGATATCCACACCCACATGTACGCCCAACAATTCCCCGTCATCGACGAGCACGGAAGGGTGAGCGAATTCCTGTTTGAAGCCCGCCGCCGGGGCGTTCTGTTCGATCTGGGACACGGCGCGGGCAGCTTCTGGCTGCGCAACGCCATTCCCGCCTGGCAGCAGGGCTTCCAGCCCGATACGCTCTCGACCGATCTGTACTTTGACAATGTCGCTGGGCCGGTGCACAGCCTGTCGCACATCATGTCCAAGTATCTGAACATCGGCATGCCGCTGGAAGAGATCGTCTACCGCACCACCCAGCGCCCCGCCGAGGTGATCCATCACCCCGAACTGGGCACGCTGCGCGAGGGCAGCTGCGCCGATGTGGCGGTGTTCAGCCTGGCCAAGGGCTTGTTCGGGTTCGCGGACGCCGGACGGGCGAAGATGACCGGCGCCAATAAGCTGAACTGTGAAATGACGATCCGGGCAGGCGAGATCGTCTATGACGTGAACGCCCGCGCTCTGTGCCCCTGGCAGGACGCCCCGGAAGAGTACTGGCATTCTCCGGGCGTCATCTGGAATTGATCCTCCCCGCTGCTTGAAGTCAGACAGAACCGCTGCTACCCTTCCGTCTTTTGTTCCTGTTTCAAACATTCCAAAGATAATCCAACGCAGCTCTAACGCATTTTCTGCGTTTGAGCTGCGTTGGATTATCTTTTGTCCCTTTGGAGCGATGTTAACTGCTCATATGTCATATAGCTGCCCGCGTTGTTTCCGCTTAAAACGCCCGGGTGATCCTCTCCCTGTATGCCCGCAGCTCCCTTTCATTGCTGTTTTCCATGAACTACTGGATATACTGCATGCCTGCGATTGGGCGCCTCTTACTGCTGTCACGATACTTGAGGCATTCAGATTTCGAGTTTTCCCTCTCTGCCACCCCTGCCAGACCACATAGCAGACAAGTGCAGATTTAAACGATCCCAAAATCAGGACCTGTCTCATGCTTTCCTGTTATTCCGCCAAAAACCGGCGATCCATGAAGGATCGCCGCTCTGTCTTTATACAATGGTCTCCAGTTCCATCAGCCGGCCGAACACCGAATCCGGCAGGTCCAGGCAGCGCCAGGCGGCGACGCGTTGGGCGGATGTGCGCGCGGTCTTCAGTATCCGCATCACGCGGTCCTTGTCGTCGTTGTTCATGCCGAGGGGCAGGAGCGCTTTCCGGAAAAGCGCCGGCCTGTCGAGGGCGGGGACTGCGGGAACAGTGTGCCAGCGCAGCGTGACGCCATCGAGGGCGCCCGGGGCCAGCTCAATGCGCAGTGTGCGGGTAGCCGGGTCGTAGCTGGCTTCGTAAGCGGCGGTGGCGTCGTCGGGCAGGTCCCTCACGCCGACCAGTTCCACAACATAGCGGCGGTTTTCCAGAAGGAGCGATCTGTCGCCGATGGGCGGGGAGATCATCAGCGTCATGCCCTCGCAGACCTCCAAAACGCACCGGGTCTCCACCATGCGACGGTCGGGAGCGTTTCCCGCCTTGCCGTTGTCCTCCGCCACATGACAGCCGCCGCTCGCTCCGGCAAACACCCTGAACAGCAGCGTCCGGGGCAGCGGGCATCCATTTGGGAAGTGGGCCTCGCCGTCCATGGGGATGACCGTGCCCGGGCGGGCGAATATCGGCACCTCTGAAAGCCCGCGATAGACGCAGAGGGTCTGCCCGCCGGGATAGCGATGGCCGGTG
>CACWZP010000037.1 GCA_902765395.1 uncultured Eubacteriales bacterium | reverse complement strand
GGCCCAGGCCAGGCCCGCCGCGGCCAGGCCCGCCGCGACCGCGAAGAGCGCTTCCGGCGGCGCGCGTCCCAAGGACGGCGTCGGCGGCGAAAGGCTGCCAAAGGGCTTTGGGCTGCTGCTGGGCGTCTGCGCGGTGATCCTGGCGGCGGGGCTGCTGCTGCAAGGGCTGATGCCGGGCGGCTTCCAGCTGACCACCATCAAGGACAAGGCAGAGCGGCCCGTGGCCGCCCGGGTCTCCGAGATCCACGGCAACGGCCCCATTCGCCTGAACGAGGTGATGTCCGCCAACGGCGGCGTGCTGATCGACTCGGACGGCAACACCCCCGACTGGGTGGAGCTGGCCAACGTCTCCTCCCGGCCGGTGAACCTGCGGGGCTATGTGCTGGCCAAGAGCGCCAAGGCGGGCAACGTGTTCCAGTTCCCGGAGCTGATCCTCCAGGCGGGGGAGTGCGCCGTGGTGTACTGCGACAGCACCTTCAAGGACGAACCGGGCGGGGAGCTGCACGCGCCCTTCCGGCTGTCCTCCTCCGGCGACGTGGTGATGCTGTTCAACGACGCGGACGTGGCCGTGGACACGGTGAACGTGCCCGCCCTGGCCAAGAACCAGGCCTATGTGCGCCGCGGCCGGGACGACTGGGAGACCTCCGGCCAGACCACCCCCGGCATGGCGAACACCGAGGAAAACTACCGCGCCATGACCAGCGTGGCCACCGCGGGCCCGGTGAAGATCGTGGAGGTCGTGGCCAGCAGCACCCAGTTCGGCGCGGATGAGAACGGCACCATCCACGACTACCTGCTGCTGCGCAACGATTCCGGTGCGGACGCCGACCTGAGCGGCTGGTACCTGTCCGACGACCCGGTGCTGCTGCGCAAGTGGAAGTTCCCGGACGGCGCGGCCATTCCCGCCGGCGGCACGCTGATCGTGCACTGCTCCGGCATGAACCGCCTGGACAACCTCCAGCACCTGCACACCAGCTTCAAGCTCTCCAGCGAGGGCGAGACCGTGACGCTCTCCAACGCCGCGGGCCAGCCGGTGGACAGCGTGACCTACGACCTGCTCAGGCGGGATACCGCCTACCTGCGCGGGGACGGCGGCTGGACCGTGGGCACGCCCACTGTGGGCACGCCCGCGCCGAGCTCCGCCCAGCCGGCCCAGAGCGTGGACAGCGACGCGAATCTGGACGAGGCCGCCGAGGACGAGATGGCGGACGAATAGAAAGCAGAGGAGACCGGATTGCCACGTCGGCCTGAAGGCCTCCCCGCAATGACGCACCCGGGAACTGTGACGCTGTGCTTTGATCGCAATGAAAGACAAGCGCATTGCCCGGCTCCGCGTCATTGCGGGGAGCGCAGCGACGTGGCAATCCTGTTTTTTGACTGAATAGATGAAAGAGTGAAGCCCATGCGCACCTACGCCATACGAAGAACGGCGATCCCGCTGCCCGCCATCTCCGGCGCCCCCTTCGACCCGGCCGCGGAGCCCTTCTGCGCGGGGGCGTATGCCCCCATCGATGCCTACGCCTGGGGAGGGGACTACCGGCCCGAGGCCCGGGCCTATGTGGCATGGGACGACGCGGGCCTGAGGGTGCTGCTGTGCGCCAGGGAGGCGACTGTCTCCGCCAAAGTCACCGCCTTCAACGGTGACGTGTGGACGGACAGCTGCCTGGAGTTCTTCCTGCGGCCCTTTGCCGACGACGCACGGTATGTGAACATCGAGGTGAACGCCGCGGGGGCGGCGCTGATCGGCATCGGCGCGGGCCGCGATGACCGAAAGCGCCTCGAGACCTGCCCCGACGGGATGGACTTCCGCTCCTCCGAACACGACGGCGCCTGGTGGGCCGTGGCCTACACTGTGCCCTTTACGCTGATCGAGGCGCTGTATGGGCGCAGATTCACGCCGGGGACGCCGCTTGAGGGCAACTTCTACTGCTGCGACGAGACGCTGCACCCCCACTTCGGCAGCTGGAATCCCATCGCCGCGCCGGAGCCCGATTTCCATCGCCCGGAGTGCTTTGGCCGGCTGGCGATGGAGGAGTGAAGACAAGTCAAAAGAAACAGCCGCCGCGCGATGCGCGGCGGCTTTGTTGTGCCGATAGATCCTATTCCTCCTCGCCGGAATCCTCTTCAGGCTCCCCGGCGGGCGCTTCCGCGGGCAGGGCGGCCTTCCAGGGCGCATCCTCGGGCTCGCTCTTGACGACGAACTCGGTTTCCACCGCGCTTTCGGCGCTCTTGCCGTCCATGAACGCCACGAACTCCGCCCGGTCGATCTTCTCCTTCTCCATCAGGATCTTCGCCAGACCGTGCAGCTGGTCGATGTGCTCGGACAGGATGCTCTCCGCCCGGTCATAGGCCTCCTGCAGCAGGGCGTGCACCTCGGTGTCGATGTCGGTGTTCACCAGCTCCGAGAAGCCGGAGTTCTGCTGGGTGAAGCTCTTGCCCAGGAACACCTCGTGCTCCGTGCCCAGGTACACCGGGCCCAGCTTGCTGCTCATGCCGTATTCGGTGACCATGCTGCGGGCGATCTCCGTGGCGGACTTGATGTCGCTGGAGGCGCCGGTGGTGATGTCGCCGAAGATCAGCGCCTCGGCCACGCGGCCGCCCATGGCGCTGGCCATCTGGGCCTTCATGCGCGCGGTGGTCACGTAGTGGAACTCCTCCTGGGGCAGGTACATGGTGTAGCCGCCGGCGCTGCCGCGGGGAATGGTGGTGATCTCGTGCACGTCGTCGCACTCGGGGATGTAGTGCGCCACGATGGCGTGGCCGCCCTCATGGTAGGCCACCAGCTTGCGGTCCATGTCGGTGACCTTCTTGCTCTTCTTCTCCGGGCCGGCCATCACGCGGGTGATGGCCTCCTCGATGGCGTCCATGTGGATCACATCGCGGCCCTGGCGCGCGGTCAGCAGCGCCGCCTCGTTCATCACGTTCATCAGGTCCGCGCCGGTGAAATAGGGGGTGCGCCGGGCCAGCACGCTCAGGTCCACGTCCTCGCCCAGGGGCTTGTTGCGACAGTGCACCTTCAGGATCTCCTCGCGGCCCTTCACATCGGGATAGTTCACCACGATGCGCCGGTCAAAGCGGCCGGGGCGCAGCAGCGCCGGGTCGAGGATGTCGCTGCGGTTGGTGGCCGCCATGACGATCACGCCCTCGTTGTGGGTGAAGCCGTCCATCTCCACCAGCAGCTGGTTCAGCGTCTGCTCGCGCTCGTCGTGGCCGCCGCCCAGGCCCGCGCCGCGCTGGCGGCCCACCGCGTCGATCTCGTCGATGAACACGATGGCCGGGGCGTTCTTCTTGGCCTGGTCAAACAGATCGCGCACGCGGCTGGCGCCCACGCCCACGAACATCTCCACGAAGTCGGAGCCGGAGATGGTGAAGAAGGGCACGCCGGCCTCGCCGGCCACGGCCCGGGCCAGCAGCGTCTTGCCCGTGCCGGGAGGGCCCACCAGCAGCACGCCCGTGGGGATGCGCGCGCCCACCTTGGTGAAGCGCTGGGGGTTCTTCAGGAACTGTACGATCTCCGCCAGCTCCTCCTTCTCCTCGTCCGCGCCGGCCACGTCATTGAAGGTGACCTTGTTGGCGTTGGGGTCGGTGATGCGCGCCCGGGAGCGCCCGAAGTTCATCACGCCCTTGCCGCCGCCCGCCTGCTGGCGCATCAGGAAATACCACAGCAGGCCGAACAGCACCATCGTCACCAGCAGCGGCACCCATTCCACCCACCAGGCGGGCTGGGCGGGCAGCTTGGAGCTGATTTCAAAGTCGTACTCCGTGGGGCTGACGGCGCGGCCCAGCACGGCGGCGTAGATGGCGTTCACGTCGCTGTAGAACTGTTCCTCGCTGGGGATGGTGCACTCCATGTCATAGGTGCCCGTCAGCGCGAAGGAGGCCATGTTTTCCTCCGTCACGGCCATCAGGGTGTAGGACTGGATGGTCACCTGGCCCAATGTCTTGCCCTGCAGCTTCAGGTCCAGCTTTTCGCCCTGGCTGTGGCGCAGGTCGGCCTCCACCCACTCCAGCAGAGCGGAGTAGCTGATTTTTTCGGGGGTGGGCTGGCTGCCGTCGCTGAGGATGTGGACCATCAGCAGTATGACGGCCAGGATCAACAGGTACATCAGCGGGCCTTGAAGGACTTTCCTTGTGGGTTTCTTGTTCAAAACGGGGTCCTCTCTTTCTGTAAGGGCGGGCGCGTGCCGCCGTTTGCAAGGTCAGTTGTTTTCGTAGATCTCGGGCTTCAGGATGCCGATATAGGGCAGGTTGCGATAGGCTTCGGCATAGTCCAGGCCGTAGCCCACCACGAAGCCGTCCGGGATCTCGAAGCCGGAGTAGTCCGCCTTCAGCGTGATGCCGGGCGCGCGCCGGGCCGGCTTGTCCAGCAGCGTGCAGATCTTGATGGACGCAGCGCCGCGGGCCGCCAGCATGCGGCTGAGGTAGGTGAGGGTGAAGCCGGAGTCGATGATGTCCTCCACGATGATCACGTGGCGGTTCTCGATGGAGGTGGACAGGTCCTTGCGGATCTCCACCTCGCCGCTGGATTTGGTGCTCTTGCCGTAGCTGGACACGGCCATGAAGTCCATGGACAGCTGGATGGACATGGCCCGCAGCAGGTCCGTATAGAA
The DNA here is from genome assembly GCA_902765395.1 of uncultured Eubacteriales bacterium. Taxonomy (GTDB): domain Bacteria; phylum Bacillota; class Clostridia; order Christensenellales; family Aristaeellaceae; genus UBA2862. Next base: position 13,439 of record CACWZP010000037.1, on the reverse strand, counting down.
CATGATCGCGCCCTTCAGTATGCATACCATGGCGGGGTTCTTGCCCCGATAGTCCCAGGCGATCTGTCGGCCCAGCTCCTGGACCCGGTTCTGGATTTCCTCCTGAGAGAGCAATACCCTTGCAATGTCATTCTCCATGGTGCTTTCCTCCGTCGTCATTCGTTGTTTCCGGGGTGTATTCAAGGATCGCCGCCGCGCCGCCGGCGAGCTTCGCCTCTTCCGCGATGCCCAGGCCCACGGCCCAGAGCACGCGGCTGCCGATGGCGATGAGGGGTGTCATATCCCGCAGCGGCCGGTCGAGCTTCCTGTCGATGAAGTAATCCGACAGCGGCTTGTCGCCGCCGCCCAGGGGCCGGATGCGGTCGCCGGGCCTCCGGGTGCGCAGCACCGTGCCTTCGAGGGCCGCCATGTCCAGCGCCTGCCGGAAGGGGTCGTCCCGGATGGGCACGGCCTCGCCGGGGCGGACCGCCACGCTGCCAATTCCGGGAAGGCGCGTTGTGCCGCGCAGGCACAGGGGCGCCGGCACGATTTCCGGCACGACCTTCGGGACAAAATAGAGCCGTCGGCCGGTGCGCTCGGCATAGTGGCGCTTTCCGATGTCGATCTTGCCGCGGGGCTGCCCGCACAGCGCCTCCAGCGCTTCGATTTGCTCGAAGTCCAGTTCCTCCGGGCACGCGGCCCGGATGGCGCGGCGCAGGATGGCCGGGTGGGGCGGGGGATCAAGGTCCAGCCACGCACCGAAGGCGCCGAGGCTGCTGCAGCGGGCAAGGTACGCCCGCGTTTGCTCCGCGACAAAGTCGCTCTCGATCTGCGCGGATCGGGCGTATCGTGCGGCGGCGGCCACGAATCCGGGCCAGCAGGCCTCCAGCGCGGGAATGGCGTTCAGCCGCAGGGCGTTCCTGGGGTTGTCGGCCACGCGGTTGGTGGCGTCCTCCCGCCAGGTGAAGCCTCGGTTCCGCAAAAACGCGGTCAGTTCCGCCTTGCGAAAGCCCAGCAGCGGCCGGTACAGGTCGCCGGAGCGCTCGCGCATGCCGCCGATGCCCTCGGGACCCGTGCCGCGAGCCAGGTGCATCAGCACCGTCTCGGCCTGGTCGTCCATGTGGTGGGCCAGCGCGATCATATCCGCATCGGCCTCGTCCTTGAAGCGCCGCAGCGCCTGATAGCGCAGCCGCCGGGCGACGGATTCCAGGCCCTCGCCGGTGCGCGCCGCCTCGGCGGGCACGTCGACGCGGACGGTGTAAAACGGGATCTCCAGCCTGTCGCAGAGCTCCGCGCAAAACGCCGCGTCCTCCGGGCTCTCGGGCCGGATGCCGTGGTCCACGTGGGCGGCCAGCAGCGTCAGACCGTATTCTGCCCGCCCTTCGGCCAGCATAACCGCCAGCGCCACGGAATCCGCGCCGCCGGACAGGGCGATCAATACGCGCCCGTTGCGCACGCGGGAGAAATCCGGCTTTCGCGTCATACTATCCTCCATCTTACCAAATACCATTATAATCGGTTTGAAAAAATAGTGCAACCGATTTTCCGCACAAAACGGCATAAATGAAAGAAAAGAAGGTTAAAATCTGATATACAAGGAAATGATTGGAAGCGCCCCGCCGGGCGCGCCGCGGCGGCACGGGCGGGCGCTTGCTATAAGAAATTCCCACTTCGCGGGGCATTTGCCAGCATACGGGGCCACGCGGGCGGCCAGATTACAGGATGGCTCGCGGCGGGATTTGCGGGATGGATTGGCGGATCCTGGAAATCGCGGCGCGGGCGGGGCGATCTGCGAGACGCGAATGAAGGAGGAGAGTGAGATGGGAGATCAAATCAGGCGGCGGCTGGGCGCGCTGCTGGCGGCGGCAACGGCGGCGCTGATGCTGTCGCCGCAGCTGGGGGCGCTGCAAAGGCTGCCGGACGAGGTGATGCTGGGTGCGGGCACGGCCTGGGAGCTGCCGGTGTCGTCGGCGGTGAAGGTGGCGGCGACGAACGGCGCGGAAATCGACGCGGACGCGGCGGGCGGGCTGACGCTGCGGGCCGGGGACGCGGGCGAGGGCGAATTGACGTTCAGCCTGCTGGGCCTTTTGCCCATCCGCACGGTAAAGCTGTCGGTGCAGCCCAGGCGGGTGCTGGTGCCCGGCGGACAGTCGGTGGGCGTGGCGCTGCGCACCGGCGGCGTGGTGGTGGTCGGCAATTCCGACCTGGGCAAGACGCCCAGCCCGGCGCGGCTGGCGGGGCTGAAGAGCGGGGACGTGATCAAGAGCGTGGATGGCGCGAGGGTGACCGGTGCGCAGCAGCTGGCGGCATCCATCGCGGACGGTGAAGTGGCGCGGCTGGAGGTGCTTCGGAACGGGAGCGTGGTGGAGTGCGACGTGACCCCGGCCCGGGACGAGCGGGACGGCCAGTACCGCCTGGGGGCCTGGGTGCGGGACAGCACCGCCGGCGTGGGCACGCTGACCTACTATGATCCTGAAAGCGGCGGCTTCGGCGCGCTGGGCCACGCCATCACCGACGTGGATACCGGCGTGGTGATGCCCGTGGGCGAGGGCGGCCTGTACAACAACCGGGTGGTGGCGGTGAAGCCCAGCCGGGAGGGCGCGCCGGGGGAGCTGACCGGCGACTTCCTGGGGGAGACGGAGGCGCTCGGACAGGTGACGGGCAACACGGAGTCGGGCATCTTCGGCACAGCGGACGCGCCCATTGAGAACGCCCTGTACCCGGAGGGACTGCCCGTGGCCGACCGGACGCAGATCCACACCGGCGCGGCCTCGCTGATCACCACCATCGACGCGGGCGTGCCCAGAGAGTACGCTTGCGAGGTGGTGCGGCTGTCGGAGGCGGCCAACCCCGGCGCGCGGGCGATGGTGATCCGCGTGACCGACCCGGCGCTGATCTCCCGGACGGGCGGCATCGTGCAGGGCATGTCCGGCAGCCCGATTTTGCAGGACGGGTTCATCATCGGCGCGGTGACCCATGTGATGGTAAACGACCCGGAGATGGGCTACGGGATACTGATCGAGACCATGCTGAAACAGGGGGACGCGCAACAGGGGGACGCCGAAGCGTCCCCCTGTTGAGAGTTCAGAGTTCAGATAAGACAGCCTGAGAACCGGATTGCCGCGTCGCTTCGCTCCTCGCAATGACATCCGCGGTTACAGCAGTACAATGTCATTGCGAGGAGGGTCAGAATGACCCGACGTGGCAATCCGGTTCTCCTTCAATCAGGCAAATCCGCAAGGATTTGCACCACAACTAAACTCTAAACTCTGAACTCTATAATCCCCTTACCATCCCAAATTGTCGATCAGGACATAGCCGGTGATCCCGTTCCAGGTGCAGCAGGCGAAGCGATCGTTCACATAGTAGCAGTCGGTGACCAGCTCGCCCAGGGGCACCTTGGCCAGGCGATAGCTGGCGGTGTCGGGCAGCTCCCGCAGGGAGGCCCAGCTGCCGCAGTTGACGATATAGGCGTTGCCGATCCAGGTGGAATCGTAGGCGGTGGCGTCGGTGCCGCCGGAGACCCAGGACAGGTTGTTGCGCAGGATGTAGCCCTCGATGCCGTTGTAGATGCAGTAGCAGAAGCGCTCGTCCTGATAGAACACGTTGGTCACGATCTCGCCCAGGGGCACGCGCACCAGCTGGTTGGCGGAGGTGCTGGGATAGTCGCGCAGCACCGCGTAGCTGGCGCAGTTCACGATCTGGCAGTTGCCCACGTAGTCGGCCTCGCTGTACTCGTAGCCATAGGGGCCGTAGATGAAGGACAGGTTGCTGTTCAGGATGTAGCCGCCCACGCCGTTGAATTCGCAGTAGGTGTACTTCTCGTCCTGATAGTAGCAGTTGGTCACCACCGCGCCAAGGGGCACCCGGGCCAGCCGCGGGGCGGCCGTGTCGGGATAGGAGCGCAGCGAGGTCCAGCTGGAGCAGTTGACCACCTCCATCGCGCCGATCAGGTAGTCGTAGGAGCTGTAGTCGTAGTAGGCCTGGGCGGCGCTGGCCGTGGCGCAAAGCGCCAGCATCAGCGCCAGGGCAAGCGCGGCCATCCGGCGAAATTTCTTCATGGGCGAACCCTCCTTGCGTGGTTGTTCTCGATGCCTATATATTATGGTATTATTGGGCGAAAGTCAATCCCGGCCGGTCAATCCAACTGCCACAGCGCGGGCACGCCGTTGGTGAACACCAGCAGGCCGGCCTCGCTCCAGCTGAGCAGCGGCACGCCGCCGTTGACCGAGCCTGCCAGGACGCTGGTCGCCACCTCGACATTCCCGGCGGGCAGCAGCGCCATGTCCTCCAGGCGCGCGATGTACACCTGCGCGTCGTTGCCCTTCACGGCCAGCATCGCCGCGTAGCGTCCGTCGGGGGACAGCTTCACGTCCAACAGCACGGCGTAGGGGGCCAGCAGCTCGCTCAGGTCTTCCTCATCCAGCACGCTGTTTTTGGGATCCAGCTTGGTCAGGTCCAGGGGATCCATCACGCCATCGTCCCAGTTCAGCGCCCAGGCGGCGTTCAGGCCCTTGGCGGGGTCGCCGTCCGGCTGCACGCGCTGGATGGCGGTCAGCAGGGTGCTCGCCGAGCCCTGGGTGCGGCCGCGAACCAGCAGCCAGCCGGATTCGGCGGAGTAATAGGTGCGGTTGGCGTACCAGGCGCGCATGGGCACCGGCATGGGGGTGATCTCCAGGCCGCCGTCGGGGGACATCCTGGCCAGCCCCTGGAACTTGTCCGGCTGGTTCGTGTCCGTGATGGACAGCATCCGCCCGTCCCGCAGCATCGACAGCGCCGGATAGCCGTTCATCTCCAGCCCGGCCAGGGGCTGCAATTCGCCGGTCTCCAGGTCGTAGCGCAGCAGCGTGGTCCGGTTGGAAAAGCCGCTGCCGTAGTGCAGCGAGTAGAAATACCGCTCGTCCTCGGAGAAGCAGCCGGTGATCATCGCGCCGGAGGAGTCGTCGAATATCTTGTCGCTGAAGGTGTCCACCAGGAACATCTCGCCGGTCCATGTATCCACCACGATGGGGTTTACGAGGGCGAATTTCATGTTGACGAGCATGGTGTTGACGTTCGAAATGGAGAAATAGTGCCCGCCGGGCGACCAGATGAAGCCCTCGTCGCCCGCGCCAAACGGCCTCTGGGGAACGGTAATCCAGTTGTTGTAGGTCTTCTGCAGATTGCCGTAGGTGTCCTCGACGCCGCGGCTCTGGGTGGGATAGATCAGGGCCACCTGGTGCCCGGCAATCACGATGGGCGTGCTGCCGCCGTCGATTTCCAGCATCGCCGCCAGGCAGGTGCCGTCCGGCGAAAAGCTCACCGGCGTGATGGTGCCCTGCTTCATCATCGCGCGAAGCTGGTTTTCATCCATGCCCGAGGCCGCCAGCGCGTTGCGAATGTCGTCGGGGAGCACAAGCTCGCAGGTGTCGAAATCCGGCAGCGCGGGCTCGACTGCCGCGAAGCGCACCTCGCCCTCCTCGAAGGCCAGGTCCAGCCAGGCGTCGTAGTCGTCCGCGGTCGCGTCCGACCCGCCGTCGGGCTTCGCCGCGCCGCAGTTGCCGCAGAATTTGTAGCTCGCCTCATTGGCCTCGCCGCAGGCGGGGCAGGTCCAGCCCGCCGCCGGCTTCGCCGCGCCGCAGTTGGCGCAGAAGTTGTAGCTGTCCTCGTTGGCCTCGCCGCAGTTCGGGCAGGTCCAGCCCGCCGCCGGCCGCGCCGTGCCGCAGTTCGGGCAGAAATTGCCCGTGCTTTCCGACGCGCAGTTGGGGCAGGTCCAGGCCGTGGCCTCCGACAGCGCCGCCATGCCCGCCAGCGCCAGCAGCGCCGCCAGCGCAAGCGCCAGGATCCTTCGCTTCATAGGGGTGCCCTCCGTTTCATTCATCTGTGGCGCCTTCGCGCCTTCTCAACCAAATTATAACATATTCCCGCGCCGCGGACAAGGGATTCATCGGGGTTGCGCCCGGGCAAATTTCCCTTGTAATTCCCGCGGAAATCAGGTAGAATGAAGGCAGCACATCAGACGGGAGGCGAGACCATGCGCTTTCGCAAGAGCATAACCATTTTCAAGGGCGTGAAGCTGAACTTCTCCAAGTCCGGCGTCAGCCTGACCGTGGGCGGCAAGGGCGTGTCCACCAACATCGGCAAGAAGGGCGTTTTCCTGAACACGTCCATCCCCGGCACCGGCCTGTACGACCGCAAAAAGATCGCGGACTTCGGTGGCGACGAGAAGAAAAAGAAGGCCGCCCCGGCGGTGAAGCCGCTGGACAGCGCGTCCGTGGCCGAGCAGGCCGAGCTCTACAGGCTGGAGGCCGCCAACGAGGCCTTCGTGGACATCGGCACCCACGCCTGCGACATGCCGGACTGGACCGACGACCAGCTGGCCATGCGGCCCGATGACGACGCCGTGGAGGCCGCCATCGAGCGCTGGCTGGGCGAGCTGAAGCTGCCCATCGACTTCAAGGTCAGCTTTGAATACGAGGACGGCGCGCTGCTGGCGGACCTGGACCTGCCGGAGATCGAGCACCTGCCCCTTCAGAAGGTGCAGCAGACCACCGGCGGCGACCTGAAGGCCAAGGACAAGACCCAAAAGGAGCTGAAGGCGGAATACGCCCGGTGCGTGTTCGGCCTGGGCATGTTCCTGGCCAGCCACTTCTTCTCCGCCACGCCCCACATGGAGCGCGCGCTGATCTCCGCCTACACCCAGCGCCGGGACAGCCGAGGCGAGATCGTGGACGACTATATCTACTCCGTGATCTTCGACCGGCAGGCGTTTGAAAAGCCAGGCTACCAAGCCGAGGAGCCAGAGGCCTTCCTCTGCCGCTTCAAGAACCGCATGAACAAGGCCGCCGACGGCACGCTGAAAAAGATCGTGCCCTACGGGCCGGAGGACCTGTAGGATCGCCGCAAAGCCTTCCCAATTTGGGGAAGGCTTTTTCAAACCCGCCAGAGAAAGCCGGAAAAGGCGCCATAGTATCCCCTGCAGCCGGGGCCGCCCATGGGCGGCCCCGAGTTTATACGCAAGGGGGATTTTTTATGGCGACGGTATACGTGGGCGGCGCGTCCATCGACGAAAACGGCAGGGGGCACGGCGGCAAGGCCGGGAACCAGACGGGGCGGGAGCTCAGGAAGCAGCCCTGGTACGCCCACAGCAAGCACTGGCGGGTGTTCCGGGCGAAGGACGCCGGCGCGGCGGCGCGGATTGCGGCCTGCATGGCGGCGGCCATCGCCAACCGCCACATCGGCTATGACCAGTACCAGCGCAACACGCTGTACAATGAAGCGGCGAAGTTTGGCTTTGACGTGAGCCAGGTGACGAAGGATGTGGAGACGGACTGCTCGGCGCTGGTGCGGGTGTGCTGCGCCTTTGCGGGCGTCACCGGCCTGCCCGCGGACTTCCGCACCACCAACGAGCCGAAGAATCTGTTGGCCACCGGCGCGTTCATCGAGCTGACGGGTGCGAAGTACACCGACCAGTACGCCTGCCTGAAGGCGGGCGACATCCTGTGCACCGCCAGCCAGGGACACACCGTGGTGGTGCTGAACGACGGTGCGCGGGCGGAGAAGGCCCTGGCTGACGCCGGCATTGGCCTGCTGGGCGCGCGCATCCTGGAAAAGGGCCGCACCGGGGCGGACGTCGCGCAGCTGCAGGCCGCGCTGATCGCCCTGGGCTACTCCTGCGGCAGCTGGGGCGCGGACGGCGACTTCGGCCCCGCCACGGACAAGGCCGTGCGGGCGTTCCAGCGGGACCGAGGCCTGGAGGTGGACGGCGAATTCGGCCCGCTGTCCCTGGCGGCGCTCGTGGAGGCGAGGGGCAAGTGATGGACGCGCGGATGATCCAGATCGCCGTGGCCCGGGCGGACCTGGCGCTTTGCGCGCTGGCGCGCCTGCCCTGGGGACGGCTGGCGGCGGCGATTGTCGCGATACTGCTGAACTGGAGGTATGGAAAATGAGTTGGGACAGGCTGGTGAAGGCCCTGGCCGCGGCGGCGGGCGCGGTGGCGGGGCTGTTCGGGGAATGGAACGCGACGCTGACGATCCTGGCCACGGTCATGGCGCTGGACTACGTCAGCGGGCTGATCGTCGCCGCCTGCGGCAGGTCGCCCAAGACCGAGGGCGGGCGGCTCTCCAGCAAGGCCGGGTTCGCCGGCATCGCCCGCAAGGCGCTGATGATGCTGCTGGTGGGCCTGGCGACGCTGATCGACCGGGCACTGGGCAGTGAGGCGATGGTGTTCCAGACCTCGCTGACCTTCTACTACATCGCCAACGAGGGCCTTTCGATCCTCGAAAACGCCGCGCTCATGGACGTGGGCATTCCGGCGAAGCTGAAAAAGGCGCTGGAGACGATGCGGGAGAGGGAGGATTCACTTAACGAGGAATGAGGAATGGGGAATGAGGAATGAATAGCGGCAGGGGCGGCGTTGCGGCGGAAGGTCCGCCCCCGCGCCAGCCCAGCTTCCCCACCGCAGTGGGGAAGCAGAGATACAGAAGGGGCGACGCAGCGTCGCCCCTTTGTTATGCCTTTCGCGTTTATCTTTCCGCCAGCCCGTCCACGATGGCCTCGATGTGCTTGAGATATTCCGGCGGCAGCTTTTTCAGCTTCTCCGTCAGCTCCCGCAGCGCCTCCGGCTGGCTGGAATCCAGGTCAAAAAACTCGCTGGGCGTGATGTTCAGAAATTCGCAGATGTAGAAGAATACGGTCAGGGAGGGAAGGGATTTGCCGTTTTCGATATTGTTGATATAATTCTGGTTTTGCCCGATAGACAGGCTCATATCGCGGGCAGAAACGCCCTTCTGAGAGCGCAGCTTGGATAAACGAAGCGCGAAAACTTCTTCATATACCACGTCTCTGTTTTCCAACATTTTCACCTCATGCAATATTCTATAGGATATGAAAGCCTGCTATACCCTTGGAAATGGTGAAAAAGCATTGAAATACAATATAATAAATGGTATAATTGAAATCGATAACATATCTGATGTTGCATTGGGTGCATCAGACGTCCAGAAACAGGATGAATGGGTTGGGGTGGTTCAGCATGGCAAAAATGTATCAATACAAATACGTTGCGTCGAAGAAAAAACGCTGGGTTGCGATGATCCTGTGCGTCATGTTTGGATTCCTTGGGCTGCATTACTTCTATGTGCGGCGCTATTGGCGTGGCGCGTTGAATCTGTTCCTGCTATTGCTTTTATTCATAGCAAGCAGCGTGTTTGGCCTGTTTTACATCCAGATTACATTTGGACCAACACAGGGCATCTTTGTCCACTGGCGCGAAGCCGTTGCGGTAATCTGCAGCGCAATTCTTGGCATTACTTGGATATTGGATTTAGTCCATATCTCAAAAAGACAGTTCAGGGATAACGAAAAGCTGACTTTGAAGTAAACGCTCCATGCGGCGGACGGCTATCAAAACACATCGACGTGTCTTGATAGCCGTCCCCAAACACATTATCCCAAAATAACCTTCCATTAACGACGCGAAGCCCCATGCGGTGCTAAAATATCCCCATACCAAAACTAAAGATACGGGGAGGCACATTATGCAGCAGGACATGATCGTCATTCTGGATCTGGGCAGCAAGGAGAACACCCGCGTGGCCCGCGAGATTCGCGAGCTGGGCGTGTACACGGAGATTCATCCCCACGACATCACCGCCGAGCAGCTGGCGCTTCTGCCGAACGTGAAGGGCATCATCCTGAACGGCGGCGTGAATCGCGTGGTGGACGGCGTAGCGATCGACGCCTCTGACGCGGTGTACGGCGCGGGCGTCCCGCTGATGGCGGTGGACCACAAGGCGCAGAAGGCGGACGTTTCGCTGGACGCCTGGCCCGAGGACGAGGTGGAGCGCACGATGGCCCTGAAGCGGTTCGTGTTCGACGACTGCCATGCCATCGCCAACTGGAACATGGACAACTTCATCGCCGACCAGATCGAGCTGATCAGGCAGCAGGTGGGCGATAAGAAGGTGCTGCTGGCGCTGTCCGGCGGCGTGGATTCCTCCGTGGTGGCGGCGCTGCTGATCCGCGCCATCGGCGACCAGCTGACCTGCGTGCACGTGAACCACGGCCTGCTGCGCAAGGGCGAGCCGGAGCAGGTGGTCAAGGTGTTCCGCGACCAGCTGGGCGCGAACCTGATCTATGTGGACGCGGTGGACCGGTTCCTGAACAAATTGGAGGGCGTGGCCGATCCCGAGGCCAAGCGCAAGATCATCGGCGCGGAGTTCATCCGCGTGTTCGAGGAGGAGGCCCGCAAGCTGGACGGCATCGAGTTCCTGGGCCAGGGCACCATCTATCCCGACATCGTGGAATCCGGCACCAAGACCGCCAAGATGGTCAAGAGCCACCACAACGTGGGCGGCCTGCCCGAGGATCTGCAGTTTGAGCTGGTCGAGCCGCTGAAGATGCTGTTCAAGGACGAGGTGCGCGCCTGCGGCGTGGCCCTGGGCCTGCCGGACAGCATGGTTTATCGCCAGCCCTTCCCGGGCCCTGGCCTGGGCGTGCGCTGTCTGGGCGCCATCACCCGTGACCGCCTGGAGGCCCTGCGCGAGGCCGACGCCATCCTGCGCGACGAGTTCGACAAGGCCGGCCTGCGCGGCAAGGTTTGGCAGTACTTCACCGTCATCCCCGACTTCCGCTCTACCGGCGTGCGCGACAACGCCCGCTGCTTCGAGTGGCCCGTGATCCTGCGGGCCGTCAACACCGTTGACGCCATGACCGCCACTGTCGAGCAGGTCGAATGGCCCGTCCTCCTCAAGATCACCGACCGCATCCTCGCCGAGGTCAAGGGCGTCAACCGCGTCCTCTACGACCTCTCGCCGAAGCCTGTGGCCACCATCGAGTGGGAGTAGCAGTCAGAACGCCCGGAGGCCCTGGAAACACGGGGTTTTCGAGGCCTCCGGGGTCGCCGTGACAACGTTTTGACAACATTTTTCGTAATTCGCATTACTCACTGAATGATCGAGGGATTATTCCGATTATCGGAATTGCCCGCACTTCATTCGGACAAATCCAGAGCTAACTGATTTTTGTAAAAGTCAGTTAGCTCTTTTCGTTTGCCATGATATCCCGATTAGCGAACGGGCCGCGAAGCGGCCGTTGCGCGGGTCGGCGGTATGTGTAGATGACATCGACAATCGACTAAGGAGGATTTGGAGTATGCGAACCACTTATTCACAGCTTGTCTTTGAACGCCTCGACGAGTGCGTCGCTCAGCGCCTGCGAGGGAATCTTGACGTAGTTCTGCGTCTCGTCGTGGGCGGGGTAGCTGTAGCGCCAGGTATCGTAGTCATCCCGACTCATGTCGCCGTTGCGGTACTTCGCGGAGACGTTTGCCCACGCAGTCACCATGTCGGCAATCCGCGCCGCGTCTTTGCCCTTGCGTGGGTCGAAGCGGAAAGTAACATTCCTGTCCTTGTTTTCAATCGTCAGGCCATACAAATCCTCCAGCGCGAACAGGGTGTGCATCAAACCGAGGTAGCTGTCGATGTCCGGCACCCGCAGCGCCAGAGGCGAAACGTCCAGCGCGTCCGCAAGGGATTTTGTCAGGTCGGCCTTCGGGGTGCGCGTACCGGATTCATACTGTGCCATGCGGATGTCCGCAGTCTTTTCGGGGAAGCCAACCAGTGTCCCCAGGTACTTCTGCGTCATCCCCCGTAGGTTGCGGATGAAGCGTATCCTCTCGCCAATCGCCATGTCAATGACCTCGCTTTCGTACTACTGAGAATATGATAGCAGAATGGCTAATATGTGTCAAGAGCAGCTAAAGCATAAATATTTAAGAATTAACATTGAAACCGCTTGACAAAAGCGAATTTGTTTAGTAAAATTGGATCAACGACTAAGCGATATAGCTTAGTCGAGAATAGTGAATCAGAATGAAAAGGATATACGGGAGGAACCAAATGCAAAGAACAGCTTTTATAACAGTCACGGAGGTGGCGGAGACCTTAGGAATCTCCAAGTCCCACGCCTACAAGATCGTTCACCGGCTCAACCAAGAACTGAAGGACAAGGGATTCATCACCATCGCAGGAAGAATCAACCGACGCTACTTCAACGAGAAGGTCTGCTACGGCGGATTGGACAGCAACTACGAACACAGGGAGGTGAACTGAATGTCCGTTTATAAGGAAGCCAAGACGAACACCTGGAAGGTCTACTACCGCTACACCGATTGGCAGGGCGAGCGGAAGCAGACCACCAAGCGCGGCTTCGCCACCAAACGCGAGGCGCTGGCCTGGGAGCGCGAGCAGATGCACAAGACGCAGAGCGACCTGGACATGAGCTTTGCAAGCTTTGTAGAGGTCTATACCGCCGATGTGAAGAGCCGCATCAAGGAGAACACATGGCACACCAAGGAGCATATCATCCGCACGAAGCTGCTGCCGTACTTCGGTAAGCGCAAGATCGCAGAGATCCAACCGAAGGACATCCTGGCCTGGCAGAACGAGATGCTGAACAGCAAGGACAAAAACGGGCAGCCCTATTCGCCGGTATACCTCAAGACGGTACATACCCAGCTCAGTACCATCTTTAACCACGCCTGCAAGTTCTATGGCCTGCGGGAGAATCCGGCGATGAAGGTGGGGAACATGGGCAAGACCAAGAGCCGCGAAATGCTGATCTGGACGCGGGAGGAGTACGAGAAATTCTCCTTCGCGGTGATGGACAAGCCGCTGTCGTTCTACGCCTTCGAGATGCTGTACTGGTGCGGCATCCGGGAGGGCGAGCTGCTGGCGCTGACGCCTGCGGACTTCAACTTCGAGCGGAAGGTGGTCTCCATCACGAAATCCTACCAGCGGATCGACGGGCGTGATGTCATCACCGACCCCAAGACGCCCAAGAGCGTGAGGGACATCATCATGCCGGACTTCCTGGCCGATGAGATGAAGGACTTTATCAGCCAGATGTACGGCATTGAGGACGGCGACCGGCTCTTCCCTGTCACCAAGAGCTATCTCCAGCATGAGATGACCCGCGGGACGGACGCTGCGGGCGTGAAGCGTATTCGCATCCACGACCTGCGGCACAGCCACATCAGCCTGCTGATCGACATGGGGTATTCGCCGGTGGCGATAGCTGACAGGGTGGGGCACGAGAGCATCCACATCACGCTGAACTACGCGCACCTGTTTCCGACGACGCAGACGGACATGGCAAGCAAGCTCAACAGTTTCAGAGGGGAGGCGATGTAAGTGTCGGCCAGGAACAGAGACGATCACAATCGCTGGCGCAGCGTCACGGTGGGGTTCCGGGTATCGCCGGAGGAAAACGAACAGATCAACGCGGCGGTGGCCCTGTCGGGCCTTCCAAAGCAGGAATACTGCTACAGGCGCTGCATGGAGCGGGAGATCGTGGTGCAGGGCAATCCGAGGGTGTATCGGGCGTTAAGGCTTCAACTCACAGCGGTGCTGGAGGAGCTGCGGCGTATCGAGGTCGGCGGCGAGGTCAGGGACGAGCTGCTGGAGACTATCCTGCTGATC
>CACWZP010000036.1 GCA_902765395.1 uncultured Eubacteriales bacterium | reverse complement strand
ACGCTGATAGTACTTGGCTGGAAACGGCCCGGTAGGGTAGGTCGTCGCCGGATCTCAATGAGGACATTCGAAAGAATGTCCTCTTTTCTTTTTGGAAAGTGGCGGACGGAGACCTCTTCCGTCATTTGCTTCGCAAATGCCACCTTCCCCATAGGGGAGGGCTGGAGGGCGGCACAACGCTGCCCCTACAGGGGGATGTACAAATCAGAGCATGCAATGACTGGAAACGAGGCGTGCGAGTACGAGGACGGAATTCCTGCCGGGAACCGTCATACGCAAAAGAAAAGGGATGGCCGCCGCGCCATCCTTAATCAATGAAATCCTCCAAAAAGCTGTGCAATTCGCCCTTGTGCTTCCAGCCCACCAGGGTGTCCAGCTGAACGCGGTGGATGCTGTTGAAGATGTTCTGCTCCACCTTGGGGTTGGACTGGTGGAGGGATGCGATAAGCCGCTTGGTTTGCAGGCGGGCGGAGGCGGATTCGTCCCGGGCGGTATTCTCGGTGAGCCGGCAGGCGCAGCCGATGAATTTGAGGCCGAACGCGTCCCGCCAGGCGCAAATGTCGGCCTCGCGCACCCGGTAGAGGGGCCGGATTACCGACATGCCGGGGAAATTCGCGGCGCGCAGCATGGGCGGCATGGCCTGGATCTGGCCGCCGTAGAGCATGGCCATCAGCGTGGTCTCGATCACGTCGTCGTAGTGGTGCCCCAGCGCCAGTTTGTTGCAGCCCAGGGCCTGGGCATTGCGATAGAGGCAGCCGCGGCGCATCCGCGCACAGAGGAAGCAGGGCACCTCGTCCTCGCCGGTCTGGGCGTCGGCCACCTCAAACACGTCGCTCTCGACCAGCGTGTAATCCAGGCCCAGCCGCCCGGCGTTTTCCTCTATCTGGCGGCGATTCGCGGGGCTGTAGCCCGGGTCCATGACCAGGTTGACCGCCTCGAAGGGCACCTCGCTGTGCCTTTGCAGCAGCCGCATCAGCACGGCCAGCAGCATGGAATCCTTGCCGCCGGAGACGCACACGGCGATCTTATCGCCCGGCCGGATCAGCCGATAGTCCCGGATGGCGCGCATGAAGGGCCGCCAGATGGGCTTGCGCAGGTCCGTCATCAGGCGCTGCTCCATGCGCTGGATCTCGGTCATTTCCCGTGTCACGACCCTCATCCTCTCCTGAATTATGACGCTCTCATTCTAACACGGGCCTGTAAACTTTGCGCATTTTGGGACCTGAAACCCAAATTGCGTGGCGTTTCCATGGCGAAAGCAGATATGTTTCAGGGCAAATGACCAATTTCAATAAATATGTAATATAATACCGATGGATGGTAATACTATTCTCGATCTGAAATGTAACAAGGATGTCGAGCGGATTTTTCGTCAGGGCAAGCAGAGAATTCGCAGGCATACTCGGAGTGTCTGTCAAGAATTCGGCGTGCAGCCCTGGCGGAAAAGACGCCGACAGAATATCGCATTTCAGGTTGAGAACAGTATAATACAATACGAGGAGCGTACATCGCATGAAACGTTTGAGGATGCTGCTTTGCGGGCTGATGGCGGCGCTGATGCTGATGAGCGCGGCGGCACAGGCCTCCGGCGCGAAGGTGAACAGCAGCTCCGCCCGGTTCTATAAATCCCGCTCCACCGCCTCCGACAGCGTGCCCCTGGCAAAGGGCGCGTCGGTGAGCGTGAAGAGCATCTCTGGCAGCTGGGCGAAGGTGAGCGTGAAGGGCGTGACCGGATATGTGCCGGTGAAATACCTGAACACGTCCTCCCGCCGCGTCGGCTACACCAACAAGAGCACCCACATCTACAGGACCGCCTCGTCCGCGTCGGCCGGGGTATCGGTGAAGGTGAACACCAAGCTGTACGTGGTGGGCGCCAGTGGCAATTATCTGCGAGTACAGAACGCCAGCGGTTCCAGGACCGGCTATGTGCCCTCCTCCGCCGTGTCCAGCAGCAAGACAAAGACCTCTACCGGTTCGACAAAGAAGAGCAGCGGCTCCTGGAAGAGCAAGGTGGTGAAGCTGAACTGGTTTAACGGCGGCAGCTCCGTGCTGGACACCGGCGACTACGGCTACATCTACGCCGTGAACAGCGGCATTTCCCTGAAGATCAAGCGCATGGGCGGCCACAACCACGCCGACTGCGAGCCCGCCACCGCCTCGGATACCCGCAAGCTGAAGAAGATCGCGGGCGGCAGCTTTTCCTGGGACTGCATCCCGGTGATCCTGTATGCTGGCGGCAAGTACGTGGCCTGCTCCATCAACACCATGCCCCACGGCGACCAGACCATCACCGGCAACGGCTACGACGGGCAGTTCTGCCTGCACATGGCGGGCAGCAAGACCCACGGCACCGAGTCCGTGAACGAGAACCACCAGGACGCCATCGACAAGGCCTACAACTGGGCGCACTGAGAGGGAGAGTGAAACGAGGCCCCGGCAATCTGCCGGGGCCTCGTTGTTTTGGATGTCATGGGAATCCGGGGGACGATCTTTTGGCATAAGGAAACCGGGGGACGATCTTTTTTGGCGGCCTGCACTCGCTGTTCAGTGAAGCTTCGCGTTCGGCACCCTGCGCCGAGCCGCTCGCTTCAATTCACGACTCGGCAGGCCGCCGTGCGAGAGGGGAGCAGCGAGGAAGGTGGCAGTCCGGCTTCCTGTGCATATTCTGCAGGGGCGGCGTTGCGCCGCCTGCCAAAAGCCATCCCCCGATGGGGAAGGTGGATTGCAAGCGAAGCTCAGCAAGACGGATGAGGTCCTTACCGCTGGTGCATTGCGATTGGGAAACCGGGGGACGGTCTTTTTTGGCGGCCTGCGCTCGCTGTTCAGTGAAGCTTCGCGTTCGGCACCACGCGCCGAGCCGCTCGCTTCAATTCACGACTCGGCAGGCCGCCGTGCGAGAGGGGAGCAGCGAGGAATGGGACATTTCTGGAGAAGTGCCCCACCACCGCAAGCGGTCCCCCTCTCCGGGGTCTGCCGACCCGTTCTCGCAAAAAAGTCCACTGGACTGTTTTCCAGGCGCCCAAACCCATTGAGATGGGGAAGACTTTGGGCCTGCATGCGGGCACTTCCGGCATGGTCGTTCTATATGTACGCAAATTTCCCGGCCTTGAATCAGTGGGCCGGGAAATTGTCGCTTGAGTGCGCGGCAGTAAATGGGGTTGAGCGCCCTGCGCTCACGCGGCAGTAAATGGGGTTGAGCGCCCTGCGCTTGCGCGGCAGCAAAAGGGGTCCGGGGCGATGCCCCGGTGCTCATCAGTTTGCCCCGGCCGCGTTCTCGGCGGGGGTGTCCACGGCGTCGTCCACCGCTTCGCCCACGTTATCCGCGGCGTTCTCCACGCCCTCGGGCACGGTGGTGGGCTCCGGTTCGGCGGTGGCCTCGGGGGCGGGCGCCTCCGTGGCGGTGACGGTGGTGGTGGTCTTGCCCTCGCAGGCCGACAGGGCCAGCGTCAGGACGAGCAGTGCGAGCATCAGCGCGATCATCTTTTTCATGGGTTGTCCTCCTGAATTGGATTGATTACAGGGATTAGGATATTCAGGAGGGGGCGGGTTTATGCCAAATTGAAGAAGATTGCGAGGCAGGCGGCTGTCGCTTCTGATTCCGTTCGATCACAGCGGCCGCTTTTCCGCCAGGCCGGCCCGCCGGGGATACTTCGCCGGCGTCGGCGCGACCTTCTCGATCCAGGCAGCGCGGTGGTCCCAGTCCCGGCCGGGGATGGCCAGCGGCTGGGTGCGCTCCAGCCGACCGCCCAGCAGGGCGATGGCGTTTTCCGCCAGGGAAAGCTCCTCGTCCAGCCCGGGACCCTTCAGCGCCAGAGCAAAGCCGCCCGGCTTCACAAAGGGCAGCAGGTACTCGCTCAGCACGTTCATCGGTGCCACGGCCCGGGCGGTGGCCAGGTCGAAGGCCTCCCGCAATTCGGGACGCCGGGCGGCGTCCTCGGCCCGCAGGTGCAGCGCCTCGGCGTTCAGACCCAGCGCCTCGATCACCGAGTTCAGGAAATCCACCCGCTTGCCCAGGGCGTCGACCAGCGTGAAGCGGATGTCGGGCCGCAGGATCGCCAGCGGGATGCCCGGGAAGCCTGCGCCGCTGCCCACGTCCACGGCGGTGCGCGCCTCGGGAAAATCCTCGGCCAGCGCGCAGGCGCAGTCCAGGTAGTTGCGGTCGATGGCCTCCAGCGCGTCGTCCGGCACCCGGGTCAGGTTCATTCTGGCGTTGGCCTCGGTGAGCATGGCGTGATAGCGCTCGAACTGCGCCGCCTGGCCGTCCGTCAGGGGGATGCCCGCGGCGGCGAAGCGGGCGTGAAGGGTGGTGGTGAACATGGTCGTGTGGCTCCTTGCTATGGTGGTGGGGGATAGGGGGAGGGAGTAGGGATTAGGAATAGTGGCTGACGCAGATCCAGGCCTCCCTGCCGCAGCGGGGAGGTGGCGCGCAGCGCCGGTGGGGCACTCATGGCGCACGGTTGACAGGCACCGCAACGTATGGGGGAGCCCTATCCCCCGCTGCGCGGGGACTTCCCCATTGCGAAGGGGAAGCGGTAATAGCGGCTGACGCACAGTGTTTCCCCATTGCGAAGGGGAAGCAACAATAGCGGTTTCCGCGCGGCAGCAGCGCTTTTCCTGCTCCCTGCTCCCTGTTCCCTGCTCCCTCAGATCTTCCCCTTTGCCTCTTCCAGCGCGGCGATCACCCGGTCGCACCACGCGTCGAACTCGGGGTCCTCCACCTGCAGCTCGGGATGGGCGAGCACGTGGTTGATGGCGATGCGCACGCCCTGGTCGAAGCGCACGGTGGTGCGCATGTCGGGCACGGCGCGCTTCAGCTTGGCGTTGTCGAACACCACGCTGACGGCCTTGTCGCCGATCAGGCTGCCGGTATAGTCGTAGCCCCTGGGGTCGCCCACGGCGGCCAGGAATTCGCTGGACACGTGATAGGCGTGCAGCTCGACGCCCAGGGCGTCGGCGATGGTGGCGTAGATCTGGTTCCAGGTCAGGGTCTCGTCGCCGGTGATCTGGAAGGCCTCGCCGATGGCGTGGCGATTGCCCATCAATCCGGTGTAGCCGATGGCGAAGTCCTTGTTGAAGGTCATGGTCCACAGGCTGGTGCCGTCGCCCTGGATGATGACCGGCTTGCCCTCCATCATGCGCTTGACGACCTGCCAGGAGCCCTTCTTGCCGTGCACGCCCAGGGGCACGCTGCGCTCGTCATAGGTGTGGCTGGGGCGCACGATGGTCACCGGGAAGCCCTCCTCGCGATACTTTTCCATCAGGAATTCCTCGCAGGCGATCTTGTCCCGGCTGTACTGCCAGTAGGGTGGCCAGGGTGGTGCCCTCGGTGATCACATAGCTGGCCGCGGGCTTGTGGTAGGCCGAGGCGGAGGAGATGTACAGGTACTGGCGGGTGCGGCCCTTGAACAGGCGCCAGTCCCGCTTCACCTGGTCCAGCGTGAAGCCGATGAACTCGCCCACGCAGTCGAAGGTCATGTCGCCCAGCTTCTCCAGCACGGCTGCCTCGTCGTTGATGTCGCACACGATGCTGTGGACGCCCTTGGGCACGGCGTCCGGACGGTTGCCGCGGTTGATGAGCCACAGCTCCCAGCCCAGCTCTTCCACCAGCCTGCGGGTGATGGCGGTGCTGATGGTGCCGGTGCCGCCGATGAACAATGCTTTCATGGGTATGCCCTCCCTTGTTTTTTCTCCATTATAGCATACTTATGGGGCCGCGCCAACAAAAAAGCGGGCGCATAAGCGCCCGCTGATAATTTGTTTTTAGAACTTCAGGTATTTCAGCGACACATAGCCGGTCAGGCCCTTGGCGGTGACATAGGCCCAGTTGCCGGAGGTGTACAGCACGGTGACCTTGGTGCCCTTCTTGAAGCCGCCCAGGATCTCGGTGTTGGTGCCGGCACCCTTGCGCACGTTCAGCACGCTGGCCGTCACCTTCGCGGTGGCTTCCTTGCGCAGGTAGTTGTTGGAGACCCAGCCGACCTTGCCCTTGAAGGTCTTGATCTTGCGCCAGTTGCCCTTGCTCTCCAGGATGTAGCAGCCGGTGCCCTTCTTCAGCTTGCCGATGACCTTGTAATCGGTGCCGGCGCCGGCGCGCAGGTTCAGCACGGAGGCGGTGGTGCGATATACGGTGCTGGAGCTGGCCGGCGGGGTGTCGGGCTTCAGCTTCACGGTGCCGCCGATGGCGTCGATCGGGATCCAGCCGGACAGGCTGGAGCCGGTCACGTGCACGCTGGCCATGTCATGCTCGGTATAGTAGACCTTCACGGTGTCGGCAGTGGTGATCTTGCCCACCACCGAGGAGCTGGTGTTGGCCTTGGCATAGACGTTGGTGGCGCTGTCGATGGCCTTGTAGCCGGTGCCCAGGGCCTTGGTGGTGCCGTCCACGTACATGGTCTTGATCCAGCCGGTCTTCTTGCCGTACTTGACCTTGATCCAGTCGCCGTCTTCCTCGTAGGTCTTGACCTTGTTGTTGTGATGCACATAGCCCACGACCTTGTAATCATAGCCGGGGCCGGCGCGCAGGTTCATGGTTCCCTTGCCGGTGGACGAGATATAGACCTTCTTGGTGCTGGCGGCGAAGGCTGTGCACGGCAGGGCCGCGACCAGCAGCATCAGGGCCAGCAGGATGGCAATCATTCTCTTCATAACAGTTACCCCCTCGATCATTTATTTCACCGAACGTTCCGGGCGTCCGCGCGGATGGCCCGCAAGCCCGCCCCCGCTCGAAGCGAAAACAGACCCCACGGATACCTCTATGCATTGGACGCCCGAAACATGGCATTTGTTTCCTCTATTATAATACATATTCAGTACAAAAAATATTACATTTTTGTCACAATTCATCGGACGGGAGCCTGGCCCCTGTGATATAATGGAGACAAATAAGCACATTTTGGAGGACTGTCCATGCGCATTTATACCGGCCGAGGCCGCCTGATGGAGCCCGCCCTGATTGAGATCCTGCGCCGCGGCATGGCCGCCGTCCAGGCGGAGGCCCACATCGTGGTGGTGCCCAAGCAGCTGACGCTGCAGACCGAGCGGACGCTGCTGAAGGCGCTTGACCTGCCCGGCTCGTTCAGCCTGCAGGTGCTCAGCCCGGAGCGGCTGTGCGGGCGCATCTTCGAAGCCGCCGGACAGCCGGATGGCGTGCGCGTGGACGAGCGCGGCCGGGTGATGCTGGTGCGCGCCGCGGCGCGGCAGGTGGACGAGCGGCTGAAGCTGTATCGCGGGGCGGTGAACCGCCGGGGCTTCGCGGACCGCTGCGCCCGCCAGCTGGAGCTGATCCGCCAGGCGGGGCTGACTCCCGGGGCGCTGTTTGCCTGCGCCGAGGCCGCCGAGGGCATGCTGCGCATGAAGCTGGACGACCTGGGCGTGATCCTGGAGGCCTACGAGGGCCTGATCGAGGGCCGGTTCCAGGACGGTGAGTCGGAGTTCATCGACGCCGTAGCCCGGGCCAAGGGGGCGGATTTCCTGCGCCAGGCCTGCGTCTACTTCTACGGCTTCGACCTGACGCCGCCCACGCTGCACGACCTGATCGGCGCGGTGGCGGCGGTATGCCCGGAAACGAACGTGTTCCTGCCCCTGGCGGGCGACGAGCAGGCCCGGGACTTCGACGCCTGGCTGCCGCTGAAGGGCTGCTTCGAGCGGCTGTGGCTGGCGGCGAAGAAGGCCGGGGTCTACCAGCCCCAGCGGGTGCGGGTGGAGACCGCCGGGGAGCCCGGTGAAAATGTGATGATCCTGCCCGGGCCCGAACAGGACGAGAAGCTCGCCCTGCTGTCGCGGGAGCTGTTCGCCTTCCCCACCCAGCCGGACGCGTCGGAAAAGGCGCCGCGATCCATCCAGCTGGCCACGCTGCGCGGGCCCATGGAGGAGTGCCGCTTCGCCGCGGCGCTGTGTCGGAGGCTGGTGATGCTGCATGATTGGCGCTGGGGCGACATACAGATATTGTGCCGGGACCTGGACGGCTATCGCCAGCCGCTGCAGGAGGCCTTCCGGGCCTACGAGGTGCCGCTGTTCCTGTCCGCCAGCCGCCCGGCCTCCCGCCACCCGCTGGCGGAGTGCCTCATCGCGGCGCTGAAGCTGTGCGAGGGCAATCCCCGCATGGAGGACGCGCTGGCGCTGCTGCGCACGGGCTGCATGCCGCTGGAGGCGGACGAGGCCGACCGGCTTTCCAACCACGCGGCAAAATACGGCCTGAAGCCCTGGGCGCTGCTGCGGCCCCTGCGCCGGGGCACCGAGGTGGAGATCCAGGAGCTGGAGCCCTTGCGGGCGAAGTTCGCCGAGCCCGTGAACGCCCTGAAGCGGCGCATCCAGCGGGCCGAGGACCTGGTGGGCCAGCTGACGGCGCTGTTCCAGTTCCTCGAGGACATCGACGCCGCCGGCCGCCTGCAGGCGCGGCTAAGCGCGCTGATCGCCGCCGACCTGCGCCAGCAGGCCGGGGAGGAGAGCCAGGTGTGGAATCGGATCATCGGCGCGCTGGACCAGATGGCGGGGCTGATGGGCGACGCGCCGTTGCCCCTTCCCGAGCTGCGCCAGACGCTGGAGGAATCCCTGGACGCCGCCATCATCAAGCCGCTGCCCCAGTCCGGGGACGCGGTGTATGCCCAGACCACCGACCGCATCGCCGCCCAGCGCTGCAAGGCGCTGCTGATCCTGGGCGAGACGGACCGCAGCGCCGTCGAGGCGGACGGGCTGCTCAATTCCACCCAGCAGCAGGCGTTTGCCCGGATCGCCAAGGCCTACGTGGGCCCGGGCGACGGGGAGCTGTCCCGGATGCGCCGGTTCTACCTGAAATCCGCCGTGGAGATGGCGGAGGAATACCTGTGCGTCACCTGCCCGCTCAGCGGCCTGGACGGCGGGGCCCAGCGCCCCGGCGCGCTGATGGGCCTGATCCGGGGCGTGTTCCCGGCGATGGGCGTGCGGGGCGGCGTGCTGGAGGACGCGGGCATCCAGCGGATGTTGCGCTCGGCCCCGGAGGCCGCTGCGGCCTACGCGGCCCGGGCGCTGTCCGGCATGGGCGAGGGCGAGCCGGTCCAGCCGGTGGATCGCGCTGCGCTGGCGGGCATCCGGCGGATCCTGGAGGCCGAGGGCGCGCCCGCCTGGCAGGGCGAGCGGCTGAAAAGGGCACTGGCGCGGGTGAGCACGGCGCTGCGCCACGGCGAGAGCGCCGAGCGGCTGAACCCCGCCACGGCCCGGGAGCTGTACGGGGAGCTGCGACGCCAGAGCGTCACGCGGCTGGAGAAATATGCCCTGTGTCCCTTCGCCTATTTCACCCAGTACGGCCTGAAGCCGCTGCGCATCGAGCCCTGGCAGCTGAACGCGAAGGACGAGGGCACCTTCTTCCACAACGCGGTGCAGGAATTCCTGCTGGCCAGCATGGAGGACTTGAACCGGCTCACGGAGGAGCAGGCCGGGGCGCGGATGGACGGCATCGCGGACCGGCTGCTGGACGCCCTGGCCGACGCCGGCCCCCTGGGGGACAGCGCCGTGGCCCTGGCGGAGAAGCGCCGCCTGAAGGCCACGGCCCGCACCTGCGCGGCGGTGCTGGCGGAGCACATGCGGGGCAGCCGGTTCAACCCCTCCGCCCTGGAGACGGACTTCGGCGTGGAGGACCGGGGCCCGGCGCGGCTGACCGTGAACGCCGCCAGCGGCGAGTGCACCCTGGAGGGCCGCATCGACCGCATCGACGAATGGGCCTCGGGGGGCTACCTGCGGGTGATCGACTACAAGTGCGGGGGCAAGGACCTGGCGCTGGACGCGGTGTACCACGGGCTGAGCCTGCAGTTGCCGGTGTACCTGGCGGCGGCCATGAGGCGCCGGGGAGAGCAGAGCGCGGGCGTCTACTACTTCAGCCTGGACGAGGGCATCCTCGCCACCCAGTCCACCGACAAAAACGAGGTGGAGAAGGATCGCCGGGCGGGCTTCAGGCTCTCCGGCCTGGCCCCGGACGATCTCAGCCTGCTTCAGGCCCAGTCGCCCAACTTCCCGGAGGTGCTGAACGTGCGCGTCACCAAGGGGGGCGACCTGTTCAAGGGCACGCTGGCCACGGACGCAAACGGCTTCCGCGCGCTGGTGAAGCGCACGCTGGGCAAGGCCGGGGAGCACCTGGACGGCATCCGCCAGGGGCTGATGCAGGCCTCGCCGGCCCGCTTCCGCCAGCAGAACCCCTGCCAGTACTGCGACTGGAAGGGCGTCTGTCTGTTCGACGAGCGCATGGACGCCCGGCGCGTGCGGCGCTTCGAGGCCATGCGGGGCGACGAGGCCATGGAGAAGATCAAGCTGGAGGAAACGTAAATTACAGGAAAAGTAGGATAAAACTATTGACATCAACGCTTTACCATGCTATAATGCTGCCAACCGTTGAGAGAGAAGAGTAATCCCCACAACCGAACGGCAAAGAGAGTCGCGGGCGGTGGAATCGCGGCGCGGGCGGCGGGGATGAATGGGCTTTCGAGGGCAAACCGAACGGGTCAGACCAAGTAGGGGCGACGGAGTTCCCTCCGTTATCAAAGGGGCCGTATGATGGTACGGTACAGAGCGGGCGCGTGAAGCGCCAAGCCGGGTGGCACCGCAGGGAGAAAATCAGACCCCTGTCCCAGCAAACACAACTGGGACAGGGGTTTTTGTATGCCCCGTCCCGCGATCGGAAAGGAGAATACCCATGAGCGAAGCCAAGAAGATTCCCTACAAGATCTACCTGGAAGAGAGCGAGATGCCGAAGTATTGGTACAACGTCCGCGCGGACATGAAGAACAAGCCCGCGCCGCTTCTGAACCCGGGCACGCTTGAGCCCATGAAGGCCGAGGAGCTGGCCCCCGTGTTCTGCGAGGAGCTGATCAGGCAGGAGCTGGACAACGACACCCGGGAATATCCCATCCCCCAGGAGATCCAGGATTTCTACAAGATGTACCGCCCGTCGCCGCTGGTGCGCGCCTACTGCCTGGAGCAGAAGCTGGGCACGCCGGCGAAGATCTACTATAAGTTCGAGGGCAACAACACCTCCGGCAGCCACAAGCTGAATTCCGCCATCGCCCAGGCCTACTATGCCAAGCAGCAGGGCCTGAAGGGCGTGACCACCGAGACCGGCGCGGGCCAGTGGGGCACGGCGCTTTCCATGGCCTGTTCCTACTTCGGCCTGGACTGCAAGGTGTACATGGTGAAGGTGAGCTACGAGCAAAAGCCCTTCCGCCGCGAGGTGATGCGCACCTACGGCGCGTCCGTGGTGCCCAGCCCGTCCGACACCACCCAAGTGGGCCGCAGCATGCTGGAGCGCTTCCCCGGCACCACCGGCAGCCTGGGCTGCGCCATCTCCGAGGCCGTGGAGGTGGCCACGTCCACGCCCGGCTATCGCTATGTGCTGGGCAGCGTGCTGAACCAGGTGCTGCTGCACCAGTCCGTCATCGGCGTGGAGACCAAGGCCGCCATGGACAAGTACGGCATCGTGCCGGACATCATCATCGGCTGCGCCGGCGGCGGCAGCAACCTGGGCGGCCTGATCGCCCCCTTCATGGGCCAGAAGCTGCGGGGCGAGGCGGACTATCAGTTCATCGCCGTGGAACCGGCCTCCTGCCCGTCCCTGACCCGGGGCAAGTTCGCCTACGACTTCTGCGACACCGGCATGGTGTGCCCCATGGCCAAGATGTATACCCTGGGCAGCGGCTTCATCCCCGCGCCGAACCACGCCGGCGGCCTGCGCTATCACGGCATGAGCTCCATCCTCTCCCAGCTGTACCACGACGGCTACATGGAGGCCCGCGCCGTGGAGCAGACGAAGGTTTTCGAGGCGGCGGAGGAGTTCGCTCGGGTGGAGGGCATCCTGCCTGCGCCGGAGAGCAGCCACGCCATCCGCGTGGCCATCGACGAGGCGCTGAAGTGCAAGGAGACCGGCGAGGAGAAGACGATCCTGTTCGGCCTCACCGGCACCGGCTATTTCGACATGGTGGCCTATGAGAAGTACCACGACGGCCTGATGACCGACTACATCCCCACCGACGACGACCTGGCCAGGAGCTTCGCGGGCATCCCGAACATCGACAGGTGATCGCGGCACGCGACATGGCAGGCGCGCACGACGACACGAACCGGGCGTGCGCTGGCATGGCAGGGGCGGGGGAGCGTTGCTCCCCCGCCCCCAAAACATATGCGCAAACCAAAAGCCTCCCTCCCCGAGGGAGGTGGCGCGAAGCGCCGGAGGGAGCTTTCCCTCCAGGACTGCCTCACTCCTCGCTGCGCCCCATTCACGCGGCGGCCTGCCGAGTCGTGAATTGAAGCGAGCGGCTCGGCGCAGGGTGCTGAACGCGAAGCTTCACTGAACAGCGATCGCAGGCCGCCAAAAAAGAACCGTTCCTCGGGCCTCCTCTTGGAAACTACTTCCAAAGGGAAACCAGGGAACGTTTTTTGGCGGCCTGGTTTCAGAACAAACGAACTGCGCCGCCCAGCGATGGGGGATCAGCGAGGATCGTGATCGCGATAATGCTCTTGCAGGGGCGGCGTTGCGCCGCCTGTCGGGTATAACGTTCCTCGCTGTCAGAAAGATCGACCTCTTCCGTCTGGCCTGCGGCCAGCCACCTTCCCCTGAAGGGGGAAGGCTTTTGGGGCGACGCGAACAGGAATTGTGCGCACAGACCAAAGCCCGCCGCAATGGGCGCTCGCTGCCCCTAAAGGGGAAGACTATGGGTACCGCCGGCGCAAAAACAGCGCCCGGCCATATGGCCGGGCGCTGTCATGCGAATCGGTTTTATTCCACGTCCTCCCCGTCCTCCAGGCCCCCGCGCATGGGGATGTCCAGGGGCACGTTGTTGCCCCGGCGCAGATGGGCGCGCTGCACCTGTTCGGCGTGGCGCAGGGTGAGGGCATGGCTGGCGCGGATGCGCTGCATCAGCATGGTCACCACCTGCTCGATCTCGCTGCCGGCGGAGTAGTCCGCCTCCACGGAGAAGTCCACCCGGCCCTGCAGCAGCATGTCGTCGGCCAGCTCGGTCTTGCCGGGGGCGTGCACGGCGATGGAATAGCCGCCCTTCTGCTTGGTCATCTTCATGCAGGGCACGTCCGTCAGGCCGTCGCCCACGTAGATCATGTTGCTGAAGGGGATGCGGCGCATATAGTGGGGCGTGAAGGCGTTCAGGTCCCGGTCGTTGGTCACGTCCAGTATGCCCTTGTTGATGCGGAACAGGTACTGGGTCTTGTTGGTGTAGTTCACGGCGGTGGAGGCCCACACGGCGCGGCCGTCCTCGTCATAGCAGAAGGAGGCGGCGAAGATGGCCTTGAAGTACTTGCCGATGGCGCTGCCGCGGATGATCTCGGTCAGCCCGGAGGAGATGATGTAGTGCTCCACGGTGACGCCGCAGGCGCGGCCGATTTCGTTGATGCGCTTGAACCAGCCCGTCACGCCGGGGAAGAACTCCACGTCCCGCCCCAGGGAGATCAGGTTCTGCTTCGTCAGCTCCATCTCGCCGCCGGCCATCTTCTTCATCAGGTACATGTAGGTCAGTATGCCGTCCATGTCGTGCTCCCGGGCGAACTCGGCGCACTTGCCCCAGAAGACGTCCGGCTCCACGTTGATGCCCGGCAGGAAGGAATACTCCTCCATGTCCCGGGGCGACAGCGTCTTGTCAAAGTCGTAGATCAGGGCGACGATGGGATTTGCCATCAAACCACGCTCCTTGAAAATGAAGGGAGCAGGGAGCAGGCAGTTGGAACAGTGGCCGCGCTTCAAGGCATTTCCTATTCCCTACTCCCTGCTGCCTACTCCCTTACAAAATGATATGTCGTTCAGACCACCGAATCCGGCTCCTCGGGATGGCCCTCGGTCTCCACTTCCACTTCCTCGGTCTCGGGTTCAGCCTGGACCTCGGCCTCGGCCGCCGGCTCCTCCGCCGCGGGGGCGGGGGTGGGCGTGGCCTGGGCATACTCGGTGCGCGGCGCGTCGTCGGCGTACAGCCGCTGCAGCGTGGCGCTGTCGGCGATGCCGGTCACTTCCAGGCCCGCGGCCTGCTGGAACATCTTCACGGCCGTCTGGGTGTTCTTGCCGAAGGCGCCGTCGCGGTCGTCCAGCAGGAAGCCCAGCATGTACAGCCGGTTCTGCATCTCAAGCACTTCGTCGCTCTTGTCGCCCTTGGACAGGGTGGTGTAGGTGGTCTGCGGCTCCGGCGTGGGCGTCGGGGACGCGGCCACGGCCACGCGCTCGCCGTTCAGCACGGCGGTCAGCTCCTGGGCGGTGGTGGCGGCCTCGATCTGGGCGATCTCGTCGTTGACGATCTGCCAGCGGGCGGCGGAATCCTGGCCGGAATCGCCGGCGGTGTTGTCCGCCTCGGTGGCGTCCATCAGGATGGCGTTGCCGATGTTGCCCTGGATGGTCTGCAGCGCGGACACGAACAGCGAATCGTTCACCGCGGGTTCCTCGGGCAGCAGCGCGTCGATGGCGCTGGAATCGGACGTGGCCCGCTCGGTGAAGGCGACGATGCCGTCGTTGCGGTAGATGTTCACCATTTCGTTGACATAGGTGGCGTCGGTGCGGCCCTTGATCAGCTCCAGGCCGCTGTCATACACCGTCTGGGTGACGCCCTCGATCTTGGAGGCGTTCTGGGCGCCGCGGATGTGGCGGAACCAGAGCACGCCGCCCACGATCAGCGCCGCGGCCAGCACCATGATCCCCGCCACGCGGAGGATCTCCTTCAGGCCGATGGTGCGGCCATAGCGGATCTCGTCGAACTCTTCCTCGTCGATGTCGTTGAACACCTCGCTCTGCTCGGTGTCGATGTCGGGGTTGACTTCGCCCGTGGTGTCGTCATAGACGGGGCCGCTGGGGGTGGCGTAGCTGTCCTCGGTGTCCTCCACGGCCTTGCGGCGGCGGGCGGCCCGGCGGCTCTGGGTGGCCTCCAGCTTCTGCATGTAGTCCTCCACCTCGGAGCTGATGCCCGCGCGGCCGGTGGACTCAATGGGTCGGGCCTGCAGGTCGGAGGTGTCCATGCTCTCCATGGTCAGCTCCTCGTCCACGGCGCTCAGCGTGCTCAGCGCGCCCTCGGACAGCGGCTCCTTGGGCTGGTCGGCGTCCTCGCCGGCCTTTTCCTCGTCCGCGCCGTCGATCACCGCGCGCATATCCTTGCGGATCTCCTCCGGGGCGGAGGCGCCGTCATACACCGGGCGGTAGGAGGTGCGGCTGTCCACGGCGCCCTCCTGCTGCTGCTCCTTGGGCATGGTGGTGTAGGTGGTGCGGGTGTAGGCCGCGGACGCCTGCCCGGCGGGGGTGTTGGGCAGGATGTGGGCCTGCGCCGAGGTATAGGGGGTTCCCTCAAAACGGCTCTCCCCAACGGGTGTGCCGCAATGCGGGCACTGAGTGTCTTGGGGCATCAGGGTTTTGCCGCATTTGGAGCAAAACATGGCTCGGCCTCCTTGCGAAATGGCTTTTGGTAATGAAAAAACCGCCTTGCAGGCGCAAATTTATAGCGCCGGGCGGTTCCGATTCGGCTCTCGGGACGACGCCAAATGGGCGTCTGCCTGAATAGAACCATCCTATCATATATGATAGGATGGTTTGTGTCTTAAATCAAGGTAATAATTATGACTTTAATTAGGTATTTTTACCAGGGCGTGTCAAGATTCGAGCGGGGGGATCGGGGGCGACGGCGCGTACGGCGGGGGAAGCGGGTCCCCTGCCACAGACTCTTATCCCGTGATCGTCGGCGGGTTGCAGTACGGGCAGGGCTGCAGCCCCAAGCGCAGCGCGTCGCGGACGGTCAGCTCCCGGCCGTTGGTCTGGGTGCGGCACACCTTGGTGGCGTGGTAGTAGATGGCATCGTCGCCGTAGACGCTGTAGACCGGCGTCTCGTAGATCTCCTCGTTCTGCTGGTTCACCAGGTCCAGCTTCTGCTCCTCGGTGAGCAGGTCCCGGGCGCTGCCGCCCTGGGCCTCCACCTGGGCCAGCTGCTGTTCGTAGATCAGCTGCTCGATGTTGTACAGCGCGTTCAGCGTCTCGCCCTCCGGCGCGGCGGTCACCTGGGGCGGCGCGGCGGGCACGGGGGCGCGGGGCGTCAGCTCGGCATGGGGCGTCAGCCACACCACCAGCAGCGCCATCTCCACCGTGGCCAGCGCCGTCAGCAGCACCCGTCCCCGGGAGCGGAACACGCCCTGGTGCCACAGGTACAGAAGCCCCACCGGCGGCAGCAGCACCGTCAGCACCAGGCCGAATATGGCCCGGGGCGGCACGGAGCGCTGGGGCGTGGGCTGTTTCAGGCGGCCATAGCCGCTGGTGTTGGTTCGGGTGTTTCGATTGGCCATGGCGCGTCCTTTCCCCGCGCATGTCGCTCAGCGCGGTCGTTTCAGTGTATTCCCATTATACTTTTTGGGGCGGGGGCTGTCAAGGGCGGGGGAAACCCGGGGCTCTTTGCGATTGTCATTTTTGCCGCAAATATGCTATAATCATGGTAATCATTATGCATACGGGAGGTTTCAACATGGCGAACACAAGCTGTCTGACCCGGCTGTATCCCATGGTGCAGATCAACAAGGGCACCTGGGAGATCGACGAATTTGACGCGGCCAGCATCTATCTGCTGGAGGGCGAGGAGAAGGCCATGCTCATCGACACCGGCATGGGCATCGGCGATCTGCGCGGCGCGGTGGAGATGATCACGGACAAGCCGCTGATCGTGGTGCACTCCCACGGCCACATCGACCACACCGGCAACTCCCGCCAGTTCGAGGAGGTTTGGACCCATCCCGCCGACCAGTGGATGCCAGTGCCGGAGTCGCTGGAGCGCCGCCGCTTCGACACCGAGCACATCGCCCGGCGCCAGAAGGGCAGCCTTGGCGCGCCGTTCAACCTGTTCAACCTCTATCCCTATGACATCGACGTGGACCTGCGGGAGATGGACGACCTGCCCATGCCCGTGGTGCACGATCTGTACGACGGCCAGCAGTTCGACCTGGGCGGGCGGATCATCACCGTGTACGAGTGCCCCGGCCACACCGCCGGCGAGGTGGTGTTCCTGGACGAGACGAAGCGGATGCTGTTCGCCGGCGACGCGCTGAATTACAACCTGCTGCTGATGGGCGGGGTGCCGCTGGAGGACACGCTGAAGGCCATGAAGCGCATCCAGGCCATGTCCGACCGCTACGACGGCATCTGGAACGGCCACCACGACTTCCGCGCCCTGGGCGCGCCGCTGGACGACGACTGCATGGAGAACGTCATCGCCCTGCTGGAGGAGGCCTTGAAGGGGAACATCACCTACTGCGAGGTGCCCAGCTTCTGGGGCCAGCCCATGCCCCTGCGCCGCCGGGGCAGCGAGAGCGCCGACGACAATCCCTTCGCCGCCATGGGCAGGACCTACCTGCGCAAGGGCCGCAACTTCCTGCAGATCCACAGCATGTATTTCGGGAAGAAAGAGGAGAAGTAGAGAAGAGCGGCTCTGCGCCGCCCCTACAGATAATTATGCGCAAACCAAAGGCCTCCCCACCGCAGTGGGGAGGTGGCGCGAAGCGCCGGTGGGGCACCCCTTTCAGGACTGCCACACTCCTCGCTGCACCCCTCTCACAGGGCGGGCGGCTCTGCGCCGCCCTACAGATAATTATGCGCAAACCAAAAGCCTCCCCACCGCAGTGGGGAGGTGGCGCGAAGCGCCGGTGGGGCACCCAAACAGGACTGCCACGCTCCTCGCTGCACCCCAATCACGCGGCGGCCTGCAACCAAAACCCTTGGGAACGAGCAGCCTCCGCGCAGGGTGCGGAGGCGTGAAGTTACGGGTTTTGCGTGCAGGCCGCCAAAAAGAACCGTTCCTCGGGTCCTCTCCTCGAAATTGCTTCGGGAAGGGAGCCGGGGAACGGATTTATTCACAGCGATGGGGACCAGCGAGGGTCGGGATTGCGCAAATGCTCTTGCAGGGGCGGCGCTGCGCCGCCCGCCGGGGTATGAAGACTTTCATCGTCAAGGCAAGGAGACCTCATCCGTCACGGCTTTGCCGTGCCACTGGGGCCTGCCGGCCCGGCCTCGTTGAAAACAGTCCACCGGACTGTTTTCCGGGCACTGCGGCCCCCATAGGGGAAGGCT
This sequence comes from uncultured Eubacteriales bacterium, assembly GCA_902765395.1. Classification (GTDB taxonomy): domain Bacteria; phylum Bacillota; class Clostridia; order Christensenellales; family Aristaeellaceae; genus UBA2862. The sequence continues at coordinate 24,314 of CACWZP010000036.1, read as the reverse complement.
TTGGGGGGAGCCCTGCGCCCCTCCCGCAAAAACTTGTTCCCATGGGGAATATCTCCCTTGAAATTCCCCTTGAAAGGATGTATTATATATAATATGGAAATATGGCCTTTGGGCCTTACAGGAAAGGCGGTAACAGCATGAGCATTGTGAAGAAGAGCTTTGGCAGGCTTCCCGACGGCCGGGAGGCGGACCTGTACATCATGACCAACGCATCCGGCGCGTCCGTCGAGATCACCAACTACGGCGGCATCGTCCGGGCCATCAACGTGCCGGACAAGAACGGCAACATCGACAACGTGGTCCTGGGCTACAGCGACGTGGCGGGCTACTGCCCCACCTGCGGCTACCTGGGCGCGCTGATCGGCCGCGTGGGCAACCGCATCGCCAAGGGCGAGTGCGAGCTGAACGGCGAAAAGCTGCACCTTGCCAAAAACGAGCGCGGCGTCACCCACCTGCACGGCGGCAACGTGGGCTTCAACGAGAAGCTGTGGGACGTGACCCCCATCGAGGGCATCTGCGAGGACAGCCTGATTTTGAAGTACACGAGCCCCGACGGCGAGGAGGGCTATCCCGGCACGCTGAAGGTGCTGGTGACCTACACCTTCACCGACGAGAACGAGCTGATCATCCGCTACGAGGCCGTCTGTGACAAGGACACCCTGTGCAACCTCACCAACCACACCTACTTCAACCTCTCCGGCGAGGCCTCCGGCAAGAAGATCGAGGACCACGTCTTTGAGATGAACTGCGACACCTTCACCGTGGTGGACGCCGACTGCATCCCCACCGGCGAGCAGCGCGACGTGACCGGCACGCCCTTTGACCTGCGCAAACCCACCCGCGTGGGCGACAGCCTGGAAAAGACCGGCGAGGACGAGCAGCTGGGCTACGGCGGCGGCATCGACCACAACTTCAATATCAACGACTTCGAGGCCGGCTTCCGCTTCGCCGCCGAGGTCACCGATCCCGCCACCGGCCGCGTGATGGACGTGTTCACCGACATGCCCGCCGTGCAGCTGTACTGCGGCAACGCCTTGCAGGGCATCAACCCCGGCACCTCCGGCCGCGTCTACGGCAAGAGGGAGGGCTTCTGCCTGGAGACCCAGTTCGCCCCCGATTCCATCAACCACCCCGAGTTCATCGACTCCGTGCTCTACGCCGGGGAGAAGTACGACTTCACCACCATCTTCGCGTTTGACGTGGAGGAATGAAGATTAATTAGGAATTAGGAATGATGAATGAGGAATTGTGGAAGAAGTCCTGACGGATTTCATTGATGTGGAAAGGCTCGGCGGATTTCTATTATAATATACAAATCCCGCGGGGATTTGAACCGCCATTCCCAATTCCTGATTCCTCATTCCTCATTCAAATGAACATCCAACCAACAAGGAGTACAACACACCATGCAAGTTCGCACCCGTTTCGCCCCCAGCCCCACGGGCTACATGCACCTGGGCAACCTGCGCACCGCGCTGTATACCTATCTGTACGCCCGCCGCACGGGGGGCAAGTTCATACTGCGCATCGAGGATACCGACCAGGAGCGCGAGGTCGCCGGCGCGGTGGACATCATCTACAAGAGCATGAAGACCGCCGGCCTCTCCCACGACGAGGGCCCGGACGTGGGCGGCCCCTGCGGCCCCTATGTGCAGTCCCAGCGCAAGGATACCTACATGCCCTATGCCAGGCAGCTCATCGAATCCGGCCACGCCTACTACTGCTTCTGCACCAAGGAGCGGTTGGACGAGGCCCGCGAGGCGGCGGAGAAGAAGGGCGAGACCTTCAAGTATGACAAGCACTGCCTGCGCCTCTCCAAGGAGGAGATCCGGCAGAAGCTGGACGCCGGCGTGCCCTATGTCATCCGCCAGAACATCCCCACCGAGGGCAAGGCAGGCTTTGACGACGTGATCTACGGCCACGTGGAGGTGGACTGCGACACGCTGGACGACAACGTGCTCATCAAGGCCGACGGTCTGCCCACCTACAACTTCGCCAACGTCATCGACGACCACCTGATGGGTATCACCCACGTGATGCGCGGCAACGAGTACCTGTCCAGCGCCCCCAAGTACAACCTGCTCTACGAGGCCCTGGGCTGGACGCCGCCCACCTATGTGCACCTGACCCCGGTGATGGTGGACGCGCCGGTGCTGGACAAGGACGGAAAGCCCGTGCTGGACGAGGCGGGCAACCCCGTGACCAGCAAGCGCAAGATGTCCAAGCGCAAGGGCGACCCGTCGTTCGAGGACCTGCTTTCCCAGGGCTACCTCACCGAGGCCGTCATCAACTACCTGGTGCTGCTGGGCTGGAGCCCCCGGGGCGAGCGGGAGTTCTACACCCTCGCCGAGCTGGAGGAGGTCTTCGACCTGGAGGGCCTGAGCAAGTCCCCGTCGGTGTTCGACATCCAGAAGCTGAACTGGTTCAACGCCGAGTACATCCGCAAGCTGGACCCGGAGAAGTACCTGGAGCTGGCCACGCCCTGGATGGCCAGGGCGCTGGATCCTGAGAAGTTCGACTTCAAGCGCCTGGCGGAGCTGCTGCAGGGGCGCACCGAGGTGTTCAACCAGCTGCCCGGGATGATAAAGTTCCTGGCCGAGCAGCCGGATTTCCCCGCGGACTTCTACGTGAACAAGAAGCAGAAGTCCACCCTGGAGAGCGCAAAGGCGGCGCTGGAGGCCGCGCTGCCGCTGCTGGAGGGCATCGAGCCCTGGACCGAGGCCGAGCTGCACGACCGCGTGATGGAGGCCATCCCCGGCCTGGGCATGAAGAACGGCCAGTTCCTGTGGCCGCTGCGCATCGCCATCTCCGGCCAGATGTCCACCCCCGGCGGCGCATTCGAGATCGCCTACCTTCTGGGCAGGGACGAGACGCTGCGAAGGCTGAAGGCCGCGATCGAAAAGCTGTAGTCGACGACACGCAGAGGTTGTTACCAGCACAGCATCAAAGAGGAAACCGTCACACGCAGATTCTTCGACTCCGGCTGCGCCTTCGCTCAGAATGACAGCGCATCGCTCGTCATCCTGAGCGGAGCGACAGCGAAGTCGAAGGATCTGTGCGTTTCAATGAAGCACAGCGAAAAAAAGATGGAATAAAAGCGATGAGCAAGGTCATTGAAATCACAAGCCTCGCCGACGAGGCGCTCACCCCTTATGTCCGCCTCACCGAGGCGCAGCTGAAAAACCGCCTTCATCCCGAAGACGGTTTATTCATCGCGGAGAGCCCGGTGGTGATCGGCTATGCCCTGGACGCGGGATATGCGCCCGTCTCCTTTTTGATGGAGCGGCGGCACGTGGCCGGCAAGGCGGCGGCGCTGCTCGAGCGCTGCCCGGACGCGCCGGTGTACACCGCGGACGCCGACGTGCTCCAGGCGCTCACCGGCTATCCGCTGACCCGGGGCGTGCTGTGCGCCATGCGGCGCAGGCCCCTGCCCGCGGTGGAGGACGTGCTGAAGGGCGCCCGGCGGGTGGCGGTGCTGGAGGGCATCGTGGACACCACCAACATCGGCGCGATCTTCCGCTCGGCGGCGGCGCTGGGCATGGACGCGGTGCTGCTGACGCCCACCGCCTGCGATCCGCTGAACCGCCGCGCGGTGCGGGTGAGCATGGGCACGGTGTTCCAGGTGCCCTGGACGTTTATCGGTCAAAGCAAGGCCGATTGGCCCGAAAGGGGGCTGGAGCGGCTGCGCGGGCTGGGCTTTTCCACCTGCGCGCTGGCGCTGACGGACGAATCGGTGTCCATCGACGATCCCTTGCTGGCGCGGCAGGAGCGGCTGGCCCTGGTGCTGGGCACCGAGGGCGACGGCCTGGCGCGACAGACCGTGGCCGCCTGCGATTTCACCGCCCGCATCCCCATGGCCCACGGTGTGGACTCCCTCAACGTCGCCGCCGCCGGGGCCGTGGCCTTCTGGCAGCTGGCGAAGCGGGGACAGGGGCGTTGAATTGCCCGCCGGGTATACGCGGCGAATCGCGCTGGACGGGCGTCGCAATGGCGCCCCTGCAAAAGAATATGCGCAGGAAGCCGGATTGCCACGTCGTCGCTGCGCTCGGCGCTACACGAACCGCGCTCCTGTGCACGTTGCGCGCATCCGCTTGTTCCAAAGTTCTGAGAACCATGCCGCCCAGCGATGAAGGATCGACGAGGATCGGGATTGCGTTTATGCTCTTGCAGGGGCGGCGTTGCGCCGCCCGCCCCTCACACCCATTCCATGAAAACGGATTCCGCGCGCCGCGCGAAGTCCGTTTTTTGTCTTTATTCCCGGTGCTACCCGGCGGGCGCGGCTCATAAATAATCCCACGCTTGAAGGGAGGACGGATGAGATGCAGAGAAGGATGGAGCGCATGGGCGCGATGGGGCGCGGTATGGACTGGGAGGCCGGGGCGGCGCTGGCGAGGCGGCTGCTGGGCTGGGCGGCGCTGGCGGGGGCGATGTTTCTGCTGTGCCAGGCGCGCACGGCGCTGGCCGCCCCCTTCGCCATGGCCTTCCTGGCGGCGGGGCTGCTGACCGGCAAGGCCACGGCGGCGCTGCTGGCGGGCTGCGTGGCGGGGGCCCTGCGCGGCTCCATCCGGGATTTCGACCTTCGGCTGCCCGTCGGCGCGGCCATCGCGCTGGGCGGCAGCATCGCCTGGGACGCCGCGTCGCCCGCGCTCTCAAGGGCCATGACCCGGGACACCCGAGCGGGCAGGGCGCTTCGCCGGGCCGCTTCGCTGCTGACCGGCCGGGACGAGGGAACCTTCGCGACCCCCGCGCCCAACCGGCTGGCGCGCTCGCCGAACGGGGCGATGGGCGCGGCGCTGGCGGGCTTGGCGGTGCTGGTTCCCGGGCTCGCGCTGCTGGGAGAGGGGCTGTCCCTCCCGGCGGCGGCGGAGGTGACGGCGGCCTCGGTGGCGGCGGTGGCCGCGACGCCCTTTTATATGGAAGCGTTGGACGGCGGCCTGTCGCCCCGGCGGCTGACGGCGGAGATGCGCGCCGGATGGTGGCTGATGGCGGCGGCGCTGTGCGGGGGATTGGCGCGGCTGTCCCCGGCGCTGTCGGCATGCCTGGGCGGCGCGCTGGCGATGGGATTGCACCCCGCCGGGGCGCTGGCGGGCGCGGCCTTCGGCGGGGCGGCGGCGGTCTGCGCAGGGGAGCCGCGGCTCGTGGCGCTGTTGGCCGCTGTTCCCATTATAATCGACCGGGCCGGGCGGCGGCCTGTGGCGCGGCGATGCTGGCGGCGGGGCTGCTGATGAACCTGAAGCCGGTGATCTGGGCGGGCGCGCTGGCGGGAATGGCGCTGTCGGCGCTGCCCCTGCCGGGGGACTGGGCGCGGCTCCTGATGCGTCTGGCCCGGCCCGGGGAACCCGGCGATCCCCTGCGGCTGGCGGCATTGGAGCGCCGTCGCGCAGAAGGGAAGCTGAGGGCCCTGGGCGCGGCCTTCGGCGAGCTGGCCGAGGGCTATCTGCGTCCGGTGACATTGCCCGACGAGCAGGCGTTGACCCGGCGGCTGCGGGGGCGGCTGTGCGCCGGCTGCGGCGACTACGGCGAATGCTGGGCGGGGGAGCGCAACCGCGGCGCGCGCCTTCTGTGCGACCTGATCGCCCGGGCGGCGGTGCGGCCGGAGGACGCACCGGTCTTTGAGGAGGGGGTGACGCCGGAGCTGCTGCGCCGGTGCCGCAGGGGACGGCTGCTGGCGGAGCGCACCGAGGACCTGTTGGAAGATTTTGCCCGAACCCGGCGCGCGGAGCTTCGGCGCGGGGCGGAGAACCGGCTGGTGTCGGCCCAATTCATGCAGGCCCAGGGGCTGCTGGAGGCCCTGGCGGCGGGGCTGGCGCGGCCCGTTCGGCGCGAGCGTCCCCGGCTGCGGGTGGCCCATGGCGCGGCCTGCGCGTCGGGCAGGGCAGGGGAGATGAGCGGCGACAGCCACCTGGTGACCATGCTCGACGAGCGTCGGCTGCTGGCGCTGGTGTCCGACGGCATGGGCAGCGGCCCCGCCGCCGCCGAGGAGAGCGCGCTGGCGGCGCGGCTGCTGGGGCGGTTTTTGCGGGCCGGGGCGGGCGTGGGCCTGGCGGTGGAGACGGTGAACGCGCTGCTTTTGAACCGGGGCGGCGAGGACATGTTCGCAACGGCGGACATACTGGTGCTCGACCTGGTCACCGGCGAGGCGGAGCTGACGAAGCTGGCGGCCTGCCCTACGTTCATCGCCCGGGGCGGCGAGGCGCTGCGGGTGGAGGGCGGCCGGCTGCCCCTGGGCATACTGGAGCGGGTGCGGCCGGAGCCCGTCCGCACGCGGCTGATGCCGGGGGACGCGCTGCTCATGGTCAGCGACGGCGTGGCGGACGCCGCCGGGGCCGGGGCGCTGGAGGCGCTGCTGCTGGACGGCGCGGGGGAGGACCCCGCCCGACTGGCCGAGCGCGCCCTGGACATCGCCGGAGACGCCTGCGAGGGAGGAAGGCGGGACGACATGACGGCGGTGTGCCTGGTGGTCAGTGACGCAGTGGGTCAATGAAGGCTGCTTCACTGACCGCCTGATTTAATTTCTTCTTTACACAACCACATCGATATGCTATAATATACACGGCAACCAATAAAAACAGGAGGTTTACCCCATGAAAAAGATCGCTGCTCTGATTCTGGCCATGCTGCTGGCCTTCGGCTGCTGCGCCGCCTTCGCCGAGGGTGACGAGATCACGCTGGATGTCATCATCTGCCAGTACGGTCCCAACACGCAGGAATGGTTCCTGGGCTCCGGCATGGACGGCACCAACTTCGTGGACAAGTTCGAGGCCGAGAACCCCGGCATCAAGCTGAACCTGGACGTGGTGTCCTGGAACGACGTGTATACCGAGGTTTCCACCCGCATCTCCAACAACAACGCTCCTGACATCCTGAACATCGACGTGTTCGCGAACTACGCGGCGGACGGCCTGCTGCTGCCCGTGAGCGACTATTGCCCGGAGGAGCTGTTCAACGACTTCTTCCCCTCCTTCATCGCCCAGAGCGTGATCGACGACACCGTGTGGGCCGTGCCGGACCTGGCTTCCGCCCGCGCGCTGTACGTGAATCGCGACATCCTGGACGAGGTCGGCATCGACGTCCCCACCACCTGGGCCGAGCTCGAGGACGCCTGCCAGGCCATCCTGGACTTCTATGAGGGCGATGTCTATCCCTGGGGCATCGACATGACCACCGACGAAGGCCAGGCCGCCTTCTCCTACTATGTGTGGAACAACGACGGCGGCTTCGTGGACGCCGACGGCAACGTCGCCCTGAACAGCGACGCCAACGTCGAGGCCATCGAGTATGCCGTTGGCCTTTACAACAAGGGCTTCACCAATCCCAACCCCGCCACCCAGACCCGCTACGACCTGCAGGATATGTTCGGCGCCGGCAAGCTGGCCATGGTCATCGCCCCGAACCAGCTGCCCAGCTACCTGTCCGACAAGGGCTATGAGGTGAACTGGGAGACCGCCGCGCTGCCCGTGAACGAGGGCAAGACCCCCGGCGCCACCGGCGTCATGGACCGCATCATGGCCTTCAAGGACGACGAGTATCCGGACCAGGCCAAGCGCAACGAGGCCATCGGCAAGTTCCTCACCTTCTTCTATGCGCCCGAGAACTATGTGGGCTGGGTCTCCATGGAGGGCTTCCTGCCTGCCGTGAACAGCTCCGTGGCCGCGCTGGTCGAGGCCGACCCGAGCTTCGAGGCGTGGCTGGCCGTGCTGGATTCCTGCCAGTTCTATCCCACCGCGCTGGACAACTGGGACGCCATCAAGCAGGGCGTCATCGACGTGGAGCAGCAGGCCCTGACCGGCGGCGACGTGAAGACGCTGCTGGACGACCTGCAGGCGAAGATCGTCGGCTGATCCACGGATAATCCCAATCCCGCTTCCGCTCCCGACCCGATGGGGCCGGGAGCGGATTTCCATTGGATTCAAGACAAGAGTTTGGAGTTAAGTAGCCGCTGATTCATTCCCGCACCGATACTGCGGCGCCTTTTCCGGCATCTGTCTCTTGCAACTTTCTTGGTTTACCTCCAGTAAACCTTCGAAATTTGCAAGGCCACCTGCCGAAAAATGCACTCGCAGCCTCGACACTTGAATGAATCATCGTCTACTTAAGAGTTTAGAGCTTAGATTGTGGCGCCGGCGCCGACTATATCTGAACTCTAAACTCTCTACTCTGAACTCTCTACAGAAGGAGACCTGCCTATGAACACCATACCGATCCGGCACAAGTGGGAGCCCTACGTCTGGCTGCTGCCCAGCCTGGTGCTGATGTGCGTGTTTGTCGTGTTTCCCATCGGCATCGTGTTCAAGCTGTCCGTCAGCGAAATCTCCAAATCCGGCGTGGTGAAGGGCCTGGTCGGCCTGGATAACTTCCGCGCCGCCTTCCAGGACCCCGCCTTCGGCACCGTGATGCTGAATACCGCCATCTGGGTGGTGTCGGTGGTGGGGCTCAGCACGCTGCTGGGCTTTATCACGGCCATGGCCCTGAACGCCGAATTCTTCGGCCGCAAGGTGGCCCGCTCCATCGTGGTGTTCCCCTGGGCCACATCCCTGGTGATCCAGGCCTCCGTGTGGAACTACATCATCAAGGGCGAGTACGGCAACCTGAACAACGTGCTTTTGAACCTGGGCATCCTCAAAAACGCCGTGAACTGGCGCGCCACCTACCAGATCGAGTTCGCCTGGGAGTGCGGCGTGGGCATCTTCGTCACCATTCCCTTCGTGGCCTTCACGGTGCTGGCGGGCCTGCAGTCCATCGACGACGCCTATTACGAGGCCGCCACCGTGGACGGCGCGGGCTTCTGGCGCAAACTGTGGAACGTGACCATCCCGCTGGTGAAGCCCTCGCTGACGGTGTGCACCGTGCTGAACATCATCTACGTGTTCAATTCCTTCCCCATCATCTATACCATCACCAAGGGCGCGCCCGCCAACAAGACGGACACGATGGTGACGCTTCTGTACATGCGGGCCTTCTATGACAACCAGAAGGGCCCGGCAACGGCCATGAGCGTGATCGGCTTCGCGATCCTCTGCGTGTGCGCCGGGGCGTACATGATGGTGACCATGAGGAAGGAGGACGCGCGATGAACAGGAACACGCCGGCTCAAGTGCGCCGAGCGAACAGGCGCGCCATGGCGCTCGTCCTGGTCGCTGCGGTGATGGCGGTGGCGCTGCTGTGCCTGCCGCTGTACCGGTTCTCCGCCACAGTATTCACCAAAAAGAGCGGCAATACCTTCGTGGGCGACGAGAAGTACCAGGAGGTCCGCGCCGAGGTGGAGGCCATGGCGCAGGAGCAAGCCCAGCGCACCGGCAGCACGCCTCAGATCGTGGAAAACGTCACCGAGCGCACCAACTCCAAGGGCGAAAAGACCAGCATGGTGGCCTTCGAGGTGCGCCAGGTGATGAGCAGGACCGGCTGGGACTTCATGTTCTCCGGCCTGCCCTGCGGCACCTTCCTGATGATCCTCGTGCTGTGCCTGGCGGCGGCGGTGGGGCTGATGCTCTGCGGCCTGTGGAAGGCCGTGGACGTGGACTGGCCCGAGCTGAACCCCGGAAAGAGCGTGCCCCGCCGGCTGGGCGCGGCGCTGGGGCTGGTCGCCCTGCTGCTGGTGCCGGCGTTCATGATGAGCTGCAACCTGTGCTTCACCCGCCAGATCAAGTTGGCCACGGACGGATTCCCCAAGCCGGGGCTGGACGGCCTGCTGCGGGTGCTGGACCGCTTCCTCTACGGCGGCACGGCGGAGGAGGAGACCCTTTCGCTGATGACCGGTATCACCTATCAGCCCGCCTGGGCGCTCTATGGCCTGATGGCGGCGCTGGCGGCGTTCACCCTGGGCGGGGTGCTGGTGGCCCACGGCCATCCGGCGGCCACGCTGCAGAAGGGGCTGCTCTACGGCTTTGTCATCTGCCTGTGCCTGGTGATCCTGTATCCCTACTACGTGATGCTGATCACCGGCTTCCGCAGCAACGCCGAGACCACCGACATGTACTTCCAGCACATGCTGCCCACCCGGTGGGTGTGGAGCAACCTGTCGGACATCATCGGCCGCGGCGTGCCCAGGTACCTGCTGAACTCGCTGCTGCTGTCCGCGGGCGCCACGGCCATCGCGCTGCTGTGCGGCATCCCGGCGGCCTATGCCATGGCCCGCATGAACTTCCCCGGCAAAAAGGCCTTCCTGGGCTTCGTCATCATGAGCCAGATGTTCTCGCCGGTGGTGCTGCTGGTGGGCATTTCCCGGCTGATGAACGCGCTGCACCTGAACGACACCGTGACCGGCCTCATGTTCATCAACGCCGCCTTCAACCAGGCCTTCGCCATCTGGCTGCTGCGGGGCACGTTCGTGTCCATCTCCTCTGAAATGGAGCAGGCGGCCTGCATCGACGGCTGCTCCACCGTCAGCGCCATGCTTCGGGTGCTGCTGCCCATGGCCGCGCCCGGCATCGTCACCACGCTGATCTTCGTGTTCATCAACGCCTGGAACGAGTACACCATCTCCACCGTGCTGATTTCCACCAACGCCAACAAGCCCATCACCGTGGGCATCACCCAGTTCTCCTCCTTCAACATGATCGAGTGGCAGTACCTGTTCGCCGCCGCCCTGGTGGCCACCATCCCCGTGGTGATCCTGTTCATGCTGATCGAGAAGCACCTGGCCGCGGGCCTCACCGCCGGCGGCGTGAAGGGATGATCGAACGATTCGCGGCCGGTGACCCAAAGGGTTACCGGCCGCGATTTTTCCTTGACTTTATCCGCTCAAATACTTATAATATTATTGATGGTTTAGGCCTCAACAGAAAACTAAATAAGGAGGGTAATTCCATTGAGCATCAAACTTACCGTTGACGGCAATACCGCCGTCAGCCATGTCGCGTATGCGTTCAGCGACGTGGCCGCTATCTACCCGATCACCCCGTCTTCCCCCATGGCCGAAGTGGCCGATGAGTGGGCTGCCCATGGCAGGCTGAACCTGTTTGGCCAGAAGGTCCGCGTGGCTGAGATGCAGTCCGAGGCAGGCGCCGCCGGCGCCGTGCACGGCTCCCTGGCCGCGGGCGCGATGACCACCACGTTCACCGCTTCCCAGGGCCTGCTGCTGATGATCCCGAACATGTACAAGATCTCCGGCGAGCTGATGCCGTGCGTGTTCCACGTCTCCGCCCGCGCGCTGGCGTATCATGCGCTGAACATCTTCGGCGATCATTCCGACGTCATGGCCTGCCGCCAGACCGGCTTCGCCATGCTGGCCTCCAACTCCGTTCAGGAAGCCACCGACATGGCTCTGGTGGCCCACCTGTCCGCCATCGAGGCTTCCGTTCCGTTCCTGCACTTCTTCGACGGTTTCCGCACCAGCCACGAGATCCAGAAGATCGACGCCATCGATCCCAAGGACGGCTATGCCGAGATCAAGAAGCTGGTGAACTGGGACAAGGTGAAGGCCTTCCGCGAGGGCGGCCTGAACCCCGAGCATCCGCATCAGCGCGGCACCGCTCAGAACCCGGACATCTACTTCCAGGGCCGTGAGGCTGCCAACAAGTACTACGATGCCACCCCCGCCATCGTCGAAAAGGTGATGAAGAAGGTCGCGAAGCTGACCGGCCGCTCCTACAACCTGTTCGACTACGTGGGCGCGCCCGACGCCGATCGCGTGATCATCGCCATGGGCTCCGGCTGCGACGCCATCGAGGAGACCGTCAACTACCTGAACAAGCATCGCCAGAAGGTCGGCCTGATCAAGGTGCATCTGTATCGCCCCTTCTCCATCAAGCACTTCCTGAAGGCCATCCCCGAGACGGTCAAGAAGATCGCCGTGATGGACCGCACCAAGGAATCCGGTTCCCTGGGCGAGCCCCTGTACCTGGATGTCTGCTCCGCGCTGCTCGAGGCGGGCCGCGGCGACATCAAGGTGGTGGGCGGCCGCTACGGCCTGGGCTCCAAGGAGTTCAACCCCACCATGGTCAAGGCCATCTACGACAACCTGAAGAAGGCCAATCCGAAGAACCACTTCACCGTCGGCATCGTGGACGACGTGACCCACACCTCCCTGGATCTGGGCCCCACGCTGGACGTGGCCCCCAAGGGCACCGTGAGCTGCATGTTCTATGGCCTGGGCTCTGACGGCACCGTCGGCGCCAACAAGAACAGCATCAAGATCATCGGCGACCACACCGACAAGTATGCGCAGGCCTACTTCGCCTACGACTCCAAGAAGTCCGGCGGCATCACCGTTTCCCACCTGCGCTTCGGCGACACCCCGATCCAGAGCACCTATCTGATCGACAGCGCCGACTTCATCGCCTGCCACAACCCGGCCTATGTCACCAAGTATGACATGGTGTCCGCGCTGAAGGACGGCGGCACCTTCCTGCTCAACAGCCCCTGGACGGCCAAGGAGATGGAGAAGGAGCTGCCCGCTTCCATGAAGCAGCTGCTGGCGAAGAAGCACGCCAAGTTCTACACCATCGACGCCATCAAGCTGGCCAAGGAAGTCGGCATGGGCGGCCGCATCAACACCATCATGCAGGCTGCGTTCTTCAAGCTGGCCGACATCATCCCCTATGACAAGGCGGATGAGTACATGAAGGCCTATGCCAAGAAGACCTACGGCAAGAAGGGCGACGAGGTCGTCAAGAAGAACTGGGACGCCATCGACATCGCCATCTCCGGCCTGGTGGAGATCCCCGTGCCCGAGAAGTGGGAAACCGCCACCAAGGGCGCCGTGGCCGTGCAGGTGACCGACGATCCCTACTTCAAGACCTTCATCGAGCCCGTTCTGGCCCAGCAGGGCGACAAGCTGCCCGTGTCCAAGCTGGATCCGGCCGGCCGCGTGCCCACCGGCACCACCAAGTATGAGAAGCGCGGCATCGCCGTGATGGTTCCCGAGTGGAACATGGACAGCTGCATCCAGTGCGGCAATTGCTCCATGGTCTGCCCGCACGCCTGCATCCGCCCCTATCTGCTGGACGAGAAGGCCGCCAAGAAAGCGCCTAAGGCCTTTGAGACCAAGCAGGCTATCGGCAAGGGCCTGGAGGGCTATCAGTACCGCATGCAGGTTTCCGTGCTGGATTGCACCGGCTGCGAAAACTGCACCAAGATCTGCCCCGTGAACAAGGGCGGCAAGAAGGAGCCCGCTCTGGTCATGAAGCCCCTGCACACCCAGGATGCCCAGGAGGCCAACTGGGAGTTCGCCCAGAAGCTGCCCGAGTTCAAGGGCCCGCTGGACGTGAAGAAGGTCAAGGACAGCCAGTTCAAGAAGCCGCTGTTTGAGTTCTCCGGCGCTTGCGCGGGCTGCGGCGAGACCCCCTACGTCAAGCTGGTCACCCAGCTGTTCGGCGACAGGATGATCGTTGCCAACGCCACCGGCTGCTCCTCCATCTATGGCGGCTCCGCCCCCACCTGCCCCTACACCGTGAACGAAGACGGCCACGGCCCCGCCTGGGCGAACAGCCTGTTCGAGGACAACGCCGAGTTCGGTTTCGGCATGCAGATCGGCATCAAGCAGCGCCGCGAGAAGCTGGCCGAGAACATCGCCGCGCTGGCCGAGAAGTGCCCCGACTGGGCCGAGTTCCAGGAGGCCGCCAAGGAGTGGCTCGCCAACAAGGACGACGCCGAGGGCTCCAAGGCCGCGGGCAAGAAGGTCCTGGCCTGCGTCGAGGGCTGCAAGGACTGTGGCTGCGACGCGGATCCGCTGAGCAAGGCCATCTACGATGATCGTGACCTGCTGACCAAGAAGTCCTTCTGGATCTTCGGCGGCGACGGCTGGGCCTATGACATCGGCTACGGCGGACTGGATCACGTGCTGGCACAGAACGAGGACGTCAACGTGCTCGTGCTGGACACCGAGGTCTATTCCAACACCGGCGGACAGGCTTCCAAGTCCTCCCCGCACGCTGCCGTCGCCAAGTTCGCGGCTGCCGGCAAGCGCACCAAGAAGAAGGACCTGGGCATGATGGCCATGTCCTACGGCTATGTCTACGTGGCGCAGGTCGCCATGAGCGATCCCGCCCAGGTGCTGAAGGCCATGACCGAGGCCGAGGCCTATCACGGCCCGTCCCTGATCATCGCCTACGCGCCCTGCATCAACCACGGCATCAAGATGAACCAGGCTCAGGAGGAGATTGCCCGCGCGGTCGAGGCCGGCTACTGGCAGACCTATCGCTTCAATCCCACCGCCGCCAAGAAGTTCACCCTGGATTCCAAGCCCCCGAAGGCCTCTTATCAGGACTTCATCAAGGGCGAGAACCGCTATGCCTCCCTGCTGCGCCAGTTCCCGGACATCGCGCCCGAACTGTTCGCCGAGGCCCAGAAGGACGCCGAGGATCGCCTCGCTTCCTACGAGCGTCTGGCCGCGCAGGAATAAGCGCATAGCTGAATCCGTATAAGGCACTCAAAAGGCCCCCTGCCGTATGGCAGGGGGCCTGGTTTTTGACGCTCAGCGCCTTGAGGGGGCATGCCGCTGCGGCATGCTTGCCTTCCTCAACGGGGGAGGCTTGCGCCCCGAGTCACAGCCGAAGGGCTTCCGCTGCGGAGCGTCCTTTGAGAGCCGGCTGGCCGCAGACCAGACCGGGGAAGCTTTTCGTCAATTTCCCGGAAAACGTGAAGAACCAGAAAAATCTTCCAAACGCCCCCAAACCCCTTGACATTCCTTCCCATCTTTGCTATAATATCTCCTGTCGACTGAACAAGCGATATGCCTTAGTAGCTCAATGGCAGAGCATTCGGCTGTTAACCGAAGGGTTGTAGGTTCGAGTCCTACCTGAGGCGCCACGCACCCTGCACTGAAAAGTGCAGGGTGATTTGTGTATATTGGCCAAAAATCGCGCCTTTTCGGGGCGATTTTGGCCTTTTTTCACGCTTTGCGCCTCTGCCGTTCATATCAAAACGGCGTTCCATTCACAAATTCAGTCACCCCGATGGGGTGAATTCACAAAATTTGTGAACAGAACTTAAGGGTTGTCCGGTCATTCTGCAGGATGCGTTTGCGGTACTTGCTTACGAAGAGACGCACTGCGTCCCTGCCTCATGAGCCGGGTTGTGGTTGCTTGTGAGCAGCCTGCCCACCTTCTCGCCGGCCTCCCTGACCAGGCCGACGCGGGTGTGGGCGTAGATGTTCAACGTGGTGGTGATGTTGGCGTGACCGCCGATCTGCTGGACCGTCTTGGGGTCTACGCCGGCCTCAACCATCGCGGAGAGATAGCTGTGCCGGAAGACGTGGGGCGTGGCCCCGAACATGTCCACCTTTTTGTTGATCTGCCGGAGGATCCGACGGAGCACCATCTGTGTGAGAGGCTTCTCGCCACCGATGACGTAGCCGGTGGTTCCCTTCGGCTCCAGGAGGGCGGTCAGTTGATCGTCGAGGGGGATGACGCGGTTGCCGCTGCGCGTCTTGGGGGTGGACACCAGGGGTTGATTGGTCGGGTAGGAAACGGCCCGCCGGACGCGGATCAGCTTGCTCTCAAAGTCGATGTCCTCCCATTTGAGGCCCAGCACTTCGCCCCGGCGCATGCCGGTGAACAGCACCAGTGCAATGAAACGCCGTTCCGTGTCATCCGTCAGTTTGTCGGAGATGTCCGAGATGATCTGCTGGAGCTGCACCGGCGAGAGCGCGTCTCGTGTGGTCTGCTTCGTGGAGACGATGGTCAGGCGCTTACTTTTGGCGGGATTGGCGGGAATCAGCCGATCCTCAAACGCGGAGTCCATGATCTCAGAGAACAGCACAAACATCGTATGTACGGTGTTCTTGGCCAGGCTCTCGCGCTCGTTGAGGAACTTCTGAACGTCGTCAGTGGTGATCTCGTTCAGCGGCTTCTTCCCGAAGGTTGGGTACAGGTGCGTCTTGAGGTTGCTCCTGTAGCCCTTCAGCGTCGTCGGCTTCAGGATGGCCTCCTTGTAGGTCTTCATCCACTTCTCGGCGTATGCCTTGAATGTGGGGACGTTGCTGCGCTGTAGCGGCGCGGGGCGCTCGATGTGCATGAACCGCTCGATCAGTCCGTGCTCCACATAGAGACGGACGATGCAGTCGTTCATCTCGTCGATGCTGTGCCCGCAGGCCCACTTGTAAATGGGGGTCATATCCTCCTGAACGCCGACCTTGACGCGCTGTTTGTAGATTTTGCCCATTGCAGATACTCCTTTCGTATCTGACCCGGGCTCTTCCTGTGAGGATTTTTGGTTTTCAAGGAGCGAAACCAACGGAGCGCATTGCTCCAACAGCTTGGTTAGATTATAGAGGGTTTCGGGGGTGATGTCAACGGGTTGAGCGGTATCGGAGACAGCATGCTCCAGATCATGCGGGCCCTGCTTCTTTCTTGAGTGGGTGGTTTTCTTCTCGATGGCGAAGATGATGACCTTCCTTCAATATACAGTATCGTCGTTTCAACGACACCTCCTTTCCTGCTGAGTTCTCATAGTGTCATCGTTCCCTTTGTTGATGATTCGGCTCGTCCGTTGTAGGGTTTGCCGTTTCCCTTTCCGCCCGCAGCCGACGCAGAACCTCCCGCACGGATTCCCGGGGCGGATCGGTTGCATCGTCCAGGACGGCATCGATCCGCTCTTCATTCAACTGTCCGGGGTTGTTCTGCTCAAACTGAACCAACGTCTCCAGGGCGGCTTGCTCACCCTGTCGCGTTGCGGCGTACAATTCACCGTATCGTCCGGAAGCACAGGCGGATTCAATCAACCGAATGGAGTGTTCCGGCAGCGCCTCCCAGGTGCCATAAAGATTGCGAACCGCGACCTTGATTTGTTCCAAAGCAATGGGCGTTCCCCGCTGTGCGTGCTCGTTGAGTATACCCAGAACGTCAGACAGGTCGTTCTTATACTGTCTGCCGGAGCGCAGCTTCATGGCGATCAGGTATTCCGCGGAGATTGTCCGCACGGTCAGCACGTTGGAAAACGTCCGATAATACCTGGCGTATTGAAGCAGCCTAGGCGTGTAGGAGGCGGTATGCTCAAAGTCGGAGTTCAGCCAGCCGTTCGGAAGGTTGTATTGATCTCCCACGCTTCGGATGGCGTCCTTCATCGCGGAGGAAGCCCTTACAATGGCGTCGATGTCTGCCGTCATGTCCCGAAAGCCATAGTTGGCCAGTACTGCCGCGCCGCCGATCAGTATGATGTCTGCGGGTGTCGCCTTGCCGTTCAGCCGGCGAAATTCCTTGCCCAGCGCCTTGAGGTAGAGATCGAGGTTTTCCTTGTTGAAGGCGGTTTCGTCGTTATAGGACATTGCGCACCTCGCTTTCTATGATGTTGAATCGCCGGAATTCCGGGATGGCATCGGCATCGGCCCGCTGTCGGGCTTCGTCGCTGCAGGTCGAGGCGTCCATCGCCAGGATGCCGGCGGGGTAGATGGGTGCGTCGAGCCTGACGCCGCGCAGCTCGTCGTAGTCGCTGGCCAGCGGGATGCCGTTGACCCGGCTGAGATAGTCCACCATTGCCAGCAGGTAAAGGCTCTCCGGATACCAGCCGCGATCATAGTAGGTTCGTATCTCGTCCTGTTCCAGCGTTTCTTCCAGGAACGGAAGGTCGCCCATTT
The DNA here is from genome assembly GCA_902765395.1 of uncultured Eubacteriales bacterium. Taxonomy (GTDB): domain Bacteria; phylum Bacillota; class Clostridia; order Christensenellales; family Aristaeellaceae; genus UBA2862. The sequence continues at coordinate 6,802 of CACWZP010000036.1, read as the reverse complement.
CCTTCAGTCGGTGGCAGACGTTGCTTTTGAACAGTTCAAAGCCGCAGCGAGGTATCAGCTGATCCGCGATCATTGCCTCCATCGTCATATTCAGCGCCTTTGCCAGCCGGTAAATTGTCTCTGCAGAGCATTTCTCCATGCGGGTCTTGCCGCTGCATATGTCGCTGACGGTGGTATAGGGAACCGAGCTCGCCTTCGCCAGCCGGTACATGGTCATATTCTTTTGTCGCAGTATGCTGTTCAGCGTCATGTTCATCGCCTGCCTTCAAGAACATTATAACGGTATGCCGTGATAATGTCAACTGCTGACTATCGGGTTATATCTTCTGCTCGTCTGATGTGCCGCATTTCCAATGTTATTCTCTCTTGTGTTTCCCGTGCCGCCAGCATCTCCGGCAGCTTGTTTTCCAGTCGGTCCTCAATGCGAGTAGCGACGCGCAACTCACGCCTCAGACTGGCGAGGGCGACCTTGTACTTCTTCAGCTCCTCCTCCAGCTCCAACATACGCTGGGGGTTTGCCCTCGCCGCCGCGGTCCGTCGCTCCTTGTAGATGGGCTCGCGTCGCCGCACGATCTCATCGATGATGAATTGCAGATCAGCTTTGCGCTCCTGGAGCTGCTCGCGGCTGGTGATGTTGTACTTCTCCTGAAACCGCAGGTCCTCGTCGTACTGCTCCAACTTTCGCAGCTCCGCTCGCAGCGCCGGAGCGTAGCGCAGGTGCTGTCGATCCATGAGCCGCCTCATTTGCTGGGTGACGTTGTAGTAGTCCGCCTGGGAGCCGATGAATTTACCGAGGGCATCGTCGGGCGGGAATCTCACCTCACTTGGCGGGACCGCGTCGTTTCGCCAGAGATTGTTCGAGGCCTTTTTTTCGATGCTTTGCTTGTCATAGCCTTCTCCCAAAGAACTCAGTCGGACAAACCGCTTCATGCCTGGGCCGCGCAAGGAGATGTTCGTCGGCGTCTGCTTGACATCGTATCCCAGTCGCCGCATAGCCGCAACAAAGTTTTCCCATCGCAGACATTCAATAAGTACTCGGTCAATATCCGCCCGTATTGTATCGCGGCAGGTCGGCTTGCCCTGGGCCTGGCAGCGCGCTTCATCCTTTGTGGTTTTTACCTTCGTGAAGTCGCCTTCAATGACGGACAGGCCCCACGCCCGGCATTGCGCGTCGCACAGCTCGCGGATGCGCTCCAGGTACTCGCCCTTCGCGGCGTGGTACTTCCTGCCATCAATAAATGAGACGGAGTTGAAGATCATGTGGACATGGATGTGTGCCTTGTCGGTGTGTACGGCGGCCACGCCTTCATAGCGGTTGTCCAGATATTTCGCAATGAACTCCATGCCGAACCGCAATGCAGCGTCCGGCTCGATCTCCCCCGGCGCGAAGGACTGGATGATGTGGTAGCCCTGCCGCTTGTCCAGCTTCCCGAACCGGCGCTTGGTATCCATCATGTCCTGGTAGGCCATGTCGGGGATCGTGTTGATGCCTGCGCAGAGCAGACCGCCCTCCGTCTTGTCGGGATTCATAATGTATCTCAGCCGATCGCCCAGGCCGGAGTGAACGACCTTCATGCCATTAAACGCCACGGGCGATCATCTCCCTGATGTGTTCGATGGACTGATAGGCGCGACGGGCCAACTGTGCCGCTTCCTCAGCCGCCCTTGTCGGCTCCCGCACCTTCCCATTTACGGCGCGGGCGATTTGGTTGGCGTTGTTGCAAAGGCCGGACACGTCTGCTCTTAGTTGCTGTACCTCTGCGGGTATGGTCGGGATTATCGGCTGGAGCAGCATCCGCTGGCGCGCGTATCGGCTGAGGGTGAGACCGGCTGTAGCTGCGTTTGCTCGGATCGCCGCCAGCTCACTGTCCGTGACGCGGATGATGATCTTTCTCGTTCTGTTCTCCTTGATGATGGTTGTGGTTCTCCTCTCACATGGTTGTCTTCTTGCATCGGTTGACTCCTTCTTGCGTGGTACTGGTTTCGGCGTCGCGGGAGCGACGCACGTCATCGGGCGGTGAGCCAGATGCCGTGGGTCTGCCCGATGATGGGCAGACGGGATTTGCGGGAGCAAATTCTGTTTGCCGGGGGTTTGGGGCTCGCCCCAACGAGCAGCGCGCAGCGCGGCATTTGGCAGACAATCCGGGAGGATTGTATGTACAAATGCGTTGCTCGCAGGAGCCCCGTCGAACCCCACGTCCCCCTTTGCCTCACAGCGCGATTCCATAGGGATTCCCCCCTGGATTGGCTATGCCGGATGTACCTCGAATGACGTCACCTACGCCGCCTTCGGGGTTGCTCAAACTCCACAAGTTGGGCGTAATCCGCGACAGATATGGCATTGTCGTCCACGCGAATCAGCCCGAATCGTTGCAGCGCATCCAGCGCGCTTTTTACCGCTGGGGCGTCCATGCGCGTCAGATTGGCGATCACTTCCGCGTCATAAGGGATGCCGTCCGCGACATACAGCGCGCCGTTTCGGTTCGATTTGGCGGCGAAATCGACCAGCATGATGTACAGCAAGATGACGTTCGCGCCGTTCTTCTGGCCATACAATATGCGCACCTTGTCGCTGTCAAAGAAGCCGATAGGCAGCTTGATGGCGCAGGGCTTGCGCACATCCTGCTGTGTAACAATGATGTTCCTGCGTTCCTTATTGGCGGCAGAATCCGCTTCTTTCCGCCGGTTATCATTCGTAATTGTGTTGCTCCTGATGTCTTTCTCTATGGTTCAACCCTCCACTATTCCGTGTCTATTTGTCCGCTCAGGTACTGTTCCTGCGCCCTTTTCCTGACCGCGTTGACTGCGCCGAGAGCCCGATACCCGCACATAAAGCGGCGGTGCGTGCTCATATCATCGCACGCTGTTGGGCGTCCACGCCATATCGCTCCCCGATGGTCGGACACTATTCAGTTGTCATTCGCTCCTCACGAGCCGTGTCCTTTTCGCCCTGAAAGGACTTGTCATGGAAGTTGAAATTTGGTATAGTATATTTCAAACAACGGTGTTTTTCAATGCTTTCAGGCCAAAAACGCTGACTAATGTAAATCAGCCGGATTTCACGATTTTTATATTGTCCTTTACATGACGGGGATAGTGGGGTGAGAGTATGCTCGATTGGAATGACCCAAACGTCATAAAGCGGTTTGACGCGGCACGAAACGCCTACAAACGATATAAAAAACTGGCGAACAAGTCGGACTATAAGCGGTATGTGTCCTTCGATATGGAGAAGAAGCGGATGAATATCGTGCCGGTAGATTCGGACAGCGACGCCGAAAGCTACCCCATCGGGAAGCTGCTGCTTGACTTTGCGAACCTCGATCTGACCGATTACCGGCGGGAATGGGAACACGTCCGGCAGCTATTGAACAATCCAGAGCAATCCATCGAATACGCTTACTATGTCGGCGGGTTTCAGCCTTCTCCGCCTTGGTGGGATGATGCGGAACGGTCAAAGGCGATCTGTCTTGACAGGTTGGTGAAAGATTACCAGCACCTTCACCCATATTTCTTGGTATTTGATACAGCCTATATGACGCGAAGTCAGTACGATTACTTTGCCCGAATGGATGAGGAATTAGACATCTTCGATGTGCAGAAAGACATCAGAAAGCGCATCGGCCTGTACCTCAACGAACAGATCGATGCACCTTACGCGCGCCTAACGGCGACACAACGATACCTCTTACATCACCAAACGACGGCTCAAATGCCATTCTTTACAAACAAAAGCACAGTGTTTGCGCGTATTCCCGGCAAAGCAATCCAATTTAGTACTCCGTCGTATGATGAATTGGTAGAACTTGAAGACAAGGCCGGTGCGCTTATTCGTACCTCTCGATATTACCCCGAAGTGAATCAGGCTGAGATCAAACGCGTAAAGCGGGACGATCTGGTCATCGAGGAGGGCTTCTCGGTGCAGACGGTGCGCGACATGGCGATGCTGGAGTTGTCGCGCATGGTGATGCTGAATATGCGCGTGAGGCGGTGCGAGTTTTGCGGAAAGCTGTTCGCTCCGAAGGGCAACCACGACACGAGATTTTGCAAGAACATCCCCGAAGGGCACAGAAAGCCCTGCCAGGTGCTCGGCTCCAACCGCGCCTACGCGGCAAAGATGCGCGGCAAGAATGCCGACGCAGAGTACCGGAAGGTGTACAAACGCCTGCACCAGCGCAAGCAAAAGGGCGCTATGACAGAGCAGGCGTTCAGGGAATGGCAGGGTAACGCGCAGTTCTGGCTGCAGAAATGTAAGGATGGGGAGATTTCATTTACAGAGTTTGTCCAAAAGATATGATTCTCTTCTCGGGTTCAAATACTATCGAAGCGGATGGCCATGTACGGTTGCTTCGATACTTTGCTCGAAGAATATCGATGATTAAGAGACAACCTCAAATACAGAGTTTTCCATTGTAATACTGTCTGTATCTATTCGATTTGGTCTTTTTCACCTTAACATCCGTATTCATTTCCTTGCTGTTGGCGGAGGTTACTGTGAGATGTAATGGCCAACCAAGACATATATTACGTATTATTATTCTAAATGGAAACATTGATTGATAGCCGCTATCCTGTTATAATATGGTTATCATGCTATCAGTCGCTTTTTGTGTAAACGGGGTTCGACAGACGATCAAAGTGATTCTTTGGAGGGATTATGCCTGACATCAAGACAACCGCCGACATTGGCTTTGAGAAACAGATCTGGGACGCTGCCTGCGTGCTACGCGGCAACATGGACGCCTCAGAATACAAGAACATCGTCCTTGGCCTGATCTTCCTGAAATACATCTCTGACCGCTTCGAGGAGCGTTACCAGCAGTTGGTAGATGAAGGAGACGGCTTCGAGGAGGACATCGACGAGTATATTTCCGAGGGCATCTTCTTTGTGCCGCAGAATGCGCGCTGGTCGACAATCGCCACCGCCGCGCACACGCCGGAGATCGGGCAGATCATCGACGACGCCATGCGGGCTATCGAGAAGGAAAACCGCCGCCTCAAGGACATCCTGCCCAAGAACTTTGCCCGGCCCGAGCTGGACAAAAGCCGTCTGGGCGACGTGGTCGACCTGTTCACCAACATACAGATGATCGAGCACGGCAACGAAAAGGACATACTGGGCCGCACCTATGAATACTGCCTTGCACAGTTCGCAGCCCAGGAGGGCAAGAACGCTGGGGAATTCTACACGCCGTCCTGTGTCGTGCGCACACTGGTGGAGATCCTCCAGCCCTTCAATGGCCGAGTGTACGACCCCTGCTGCGGCTCGGGCGGTATGTTCGTGCAGAGCGCCCGGTTCGTGCAGAACCACAGCGGCAACATCAACAGCATTTCCATATTCGGCCAGGAGGCCAACGCCACCACGCGCAAGATGGCGCTGATGAATCTGGCCATTCGCGGCATCGAAGCGAACCTGGGGCCGCATCAGGCGGACACCTTCACCAACGATCTGCACCCGACCCTGAAGGCGGATTTCGTGATGGCAAACCCGCCCTTCAACCTCTCCCCCTGGGGCGCGGACAAGCTGACCGAAGACCCGCGCTGGCAGTACGGCATGCCGCCGGCGGGCAACGCCAACTTCGCCTGGCTCCAGCACATGATCTATCACCTCGCGCCCAGCGGTAAGATTGGCATGGTGCTGGCCAACGGTGCGCTGTCCTCCCAGAGCGGCGGCGAGGGTGAGATTCGCAAGAACATCGTCAATGCAGACCTGGTGGACTGCATCGTCGCCATGCCGACGCAGCTTTTCTACACCACGCAGATTCCCGTTTCGCTGTGGTTCATCAGCAAGCAGAAGCGGCAGCCAGGCAAGACCCTTTTCATCGACGCCCGAAAGCTGGGCACGATGGTCACGCGCAAGAACCGCGAGCTGACGGACGAGGACATCCAGCGGATGGCGCAGACCTATCAGGCATACTGCGAGGGCACGCTGGAGGATGTCAAGGGCTTTTGCGCCGTGGCTACGACGGAGGAGATTGCCAAGCAGGACTACATCCTCACCCCCGGCCGTTATGTGGGCATCGAAGAGGTCGAGGACGACGGCGAACCCTTCGAGGAAAAGATGGATCGCCTGACGAAGGAGTTATCCGGGCTGTTTGAGGAATCCCATCGGCTGGAGCAGGAAATTCGGGAGAAGTTGGGGGCGATTGGGTATGAGGTCTGATTGGCAGGAAATCGAGCTTTCTACTGTAATTAAAGATATAGCAGCGGGTCCATTCGGATCAAATCTTAAAGTGTCTTGCTTTGTACCAGTGGGTTTCCCGATTATTGATGGAGCTAATCTAAAAGGATTCAAAGTCACTGACAATGTGACAAAGTTTGTGACAGACGAAAAAGCTCATTCGCTGGAACGTTCGATTGCACACCGAGGTGATGTAATATCTACAATAAGCGGGACACTTGGGCAAATCGCCTATATACCTGAAAACTCCAAATATGAAGGCTATTTGTGTTCACAACGCCAGTTCCGTATAACCTTTGATACATCAAAGGTTTATGTGCCATACATTGTTTTCTATTTCCATACTCGAGAAGGACAGCACAAGATTTTGTCTTTTGCAAGTCAAGTAGGCGTTCCAGCTTTAGCCCAGCCGTTAAAGAACTTTAGAAAGATAAGACTATGCCTTCCTGATCTCGGAACACAGAAGCGAATTACAAAAGTGATAGAGTCGCTAAACGATAAAATAGATCATAATAATCGAATAAACGATAATTTACTACAGCAGGCAAGGGCAGTTTTCAGGCAAGAGTTTCTCTCTTTCGAGGGTATTCCAGACGGATGGCGTGAGGATTCGCTGCTCGG
>CACWZP010000035.1 GCA_902765395.1 uncultured Eubacteriales bacterium | reverse complement strand
AAGCCCAGGTTGCCGTAGATCAGCAGCCAGTTGAACAGCGTGTTGGTCAGCGTGGCGATCACCGTCACCACCAGCGGCGTCCTGACCCGGCCCAGGTCCCTCAGGGAGCTGGCGATACAGACGGAGGCCGTCATGGGGATGCCGATGAAGAACATGATGCGGATGTACTGGACCGCCTCGTCCAGGATGGCCTCCGCCTGGGTGTTGCCGATGAGCATGAGCGAAAGCACCTGCCGCGGGAATACCAGGCAGACCAGGCAGTAGGGCACGAAGGCCGCCATGCCCGCCGCCAGCTTGAAGCGGAAGGCCTGGCCCATGCCGTCCCGGTCCTTCGCGCCGAAGAACTGGGTCATGAAGATGCCGCCGGACATGCAGATGGCGTTCAAAAACACCATGAACACGAACAGCACTTGCCCGGCCACGTTCACGCCGGACATGCATACGTCGCCCAGCCCCGACACCATGAAGTTGTCCACCAGCGACACCAGGCTCTGGATCAGCTGTTGCAGCATGATCGGCACCGCGATCGCCAGCGCGCTCCTGTAAAACGTCCCCGGGCCGAAGAGGCCCCTTTTCCTGAGTTCCATAGGGTATTCAATCCTCCCGGGGCCGTCACACCCCGTTCACGTTGCGAATGTATTCCTCCGCGGGGATCATGGGCCTTTCCAGCTCGGCCACCGTCTGCGCGGAGATCAGGCCGTCGAAGTTTCCCTCCCAGTGGGGAAAGCCGCAGCCGCAGATCACCAGCGTGTGGATGCGGGAGAAATCCGCCAGCGCCTCGTGCCGCACGGTGCCGTCGCTCAAGCGCACCATCTTCATCTTCACCAGCGGAATGGTCCTGTCCAGCACCGCCTTCAGGTGCGAGGGCATGCCGTAGCAGTACAGCGGAAAGCTCCAGAGGATCACGTCCGCGTCCCGGTACAGGTCCAGGATGGCGTTCTGGTCGTCCTGGATCACGCAGTGCCCATCTCCCCGCTGCCAGCAGCCGAAGCAGCCGCGACACGGCGCGATCTTCTTCTCGATGACATTGACGATATTCACCTCATGCTGTCCATCCCGGTTCAGGCCCTTCAAAAAGGCGTCCGTCAGCCGGAAGGTATCGCTCTTCTTCTTGGGGCTTCCGTTCAATACGAGTATCTTCATGGGGCTTCCTCCCTCTCATTAAGGTACAATGCCTGTTTCAGCGGTTCGTGCGGCGCGGCACCCAGCATCCGTTATGCGCTGATGAGCGCCCGCACCTCCTCCAGCCGCGGCGGGTTCAGCGGCAGCGGGAAGCGGGAGATGGCCACGGCGGCGCAGGCGCTGGCAAAGCGCACCAGGTCGCCGTCGTCCATGCCATGCAGCAGGCCATACACGCAGCCCGCCTTGAAGGTGTCCCCCGCACCAAGGGTGCTCTTTACCTCCACGTCAAAGGGCTTCATCCGGCGGATGGGTTCGCCCTTCCTGCCATACAGCATCTCGCCGCCGCCCTGGGTGAGGATGGTCAAGCCGTCCGACGCCTCCTTCAGCAGCGCCATCACGTCCTCCGGCGCCATGCCCGCGTAGTGCTCCGAGAGGCACTCGTGGGAGATCACGTCCACGGCGGCATGGCGGTGCAGCGGCGAATCGTGGGGACAGTCGATGGTTACATAGGGAACGCCGTGCCTGCGGCACAGCTCCGCCGCCAGCAGCGTCTCCTGACCAAAATAGGGGTCGATGGCCGCGGCCCGGCAGCCGACGATGTCCGCTTCCCTGGGCACGCTCCACCAGCGCTTGCCCGAGGCAAACAGCGTCTGGAAGCGGCCCATCGGCGAGCGCGCCAGCCCCGCGATCACCACGTAGTCCATCACGCCGGGGTCGTCCCCCACGAAGTTCAGCGGCGTCAGGTCCACCGGCTTGTCCGCGTAAAAGCCCTTCAGCATCGGCGCGACCCGGGTGCCGATCCAGGTGCCGTCCACCCGCACCGGCACGCCCAGCGAGGCCAGCACCGTGGCCGCCGTGCCCGTCTCGCCGCCGGGCAGGAAGTACTGCGCCGCGATCTCGGAATATTCGTCGGGCTTCAAAAATCCGTCCCGCAGCAGGAACGAATGGGTGCCCAGTACCTGGCCGTATAGATAGGCCTCGGGTTGCGGTTTCATCTGTGAATCCCTCCTCACAGCCGTTCAGTTCTCCTCCAGGATCCTCAGGCCCTCCCGGTAGTCCTGCCCGAGGATCTCCTGCGTCTTCTCGAAATCATATTTCTGATGGAGTCGGTCGTGGACCTGCAGAAACGCCTTCTTTCCATGCGCTCTGATATACATGGCCTGAGCCTTCGCGGCCAGTGCGCCGTCATTCGAGAGAGTATAGAATCCCACTTCACAGCTCTCCAAATCGTCGCATTCGTAGCACCCGTCGATGCCCTTTCCCTGGCAACAGACCGCATTGGGGCATTTCCCGTCCGGCGAGATCGTGGCGAAAGAGCAGATGTTGTACGCCGTCCGGCAGGACCCGCACCACTCGCCCAGGAAGCAGTGGTTGCAGGAGAAGCCGCAGTACGCCACGGGATCGACACCCTTTCTCGCCCGCCTGCACAGTTGGTTCCTGATGCGCAGCATGGCCTCGATGTGCATGATCCAGTGGCGGCTGAAGGGCATCCTGATGAGCCCCAGCACGTCCCTTGAGCACCAGTAATCGATGAGCCATGACGCGTTCTCATCCTCGCTGACGCAGCCGGTGCGCCGCAGCTTATCGACCATGTCCTCCCCGAATTTGCGCTTCAGGTCGGAGTGTTCAATGCGAGAGAGGATTCCTTCGGTGGACTGCGCCACAGCCCGGGCATAGCGACAAAGCGCCTTTACGTCCAGCTGCCTGGAAAACGCCGGGATGGCCTCCCCGGAAAGCTCGTTTCCGGTGGTGATGATCGGAGAGCGCACGGACTCCGAGAAGCCCTGCTCAAACAATACCTGCCGATCCCCGGCGATCATCTCGTGGGCCACGATGTCCTCGATGCGGAATATGTGCCAGATGGAATAGGCCAGCGTCTTTGAGTGATACCCCTTCGCCCCGGCAAAGGGCATCTGCCAAAACGCCTCGGGTGGACAGGTCGTCGCGATCTGCTGGATCTGCTCAAGCAGGCTCTTCCTGAGTTCCAGAAGCTTCTCCACACCCTCCCTGAAGGTGGTCTTCCTGGAGATCAGCGCCTGCATCTGCCTGTTCATGTCGGACCAGTCTTTGTTCACGACGCGCCCTCCTCCCCGTATACCTTCACAAAGTGGCGGCTGAACGCCTCCACCCGCTGCATCACTTCCGCCGCCTGCCCCGGCTCCCGGTCGCACTGGTGGATCAGCGCGGAGATCGGCGCGGTGTAGGCGAGCGCCAGCATTTCCGGGTCGTCCCGCCGGATGAGGCCCCTGTCCATCATGGCGGCAAAGATGGGCGTGAACATCTGCGTCAGGCCCGTCAGGAAGTGCTTCCCGGCCAGCGCCCTGGCCCGCTCGTCCCGGAACTGCTCGATGGCCAGCAGCTTGCGCGTCATCACGATCTTCTCGTCGTGGACGGTGAAATCCACCATGACCATCGTCATCCGCACCAGCCCCTCCAGGGAATCCGGCACCGGCGGCAGGTTCTCCGCCGAGCCGAAGCGCTGGCCGTAATAGGCGATCATCTGATCCAGCAGGGCGTTCCAGATGGCCTCCTTGCTGTCAAAATGCTTGTACATCGAGCTCTTGACCAGCCCCAGCGCGGCGGTCAGCTCGCGGATGTTCGTGCCCGCGTAGCCTTTTTGGGAAAACATCTCCAGCGCCGTCGCCAGGATCCTCTCCTTCGTGTCCTTCGCCATAGTCCCCTCCAGCAAAAAAGTGACCTTTCGTTCACATATTATAGTGAACGAAAGGTCGCTTGTCAAGGCCTTTATCGGTTCTTCACGGAGAGTTGGGGAATTGAGGACCCACCTCTCCGCCCTTCGGGCACCTCTCCCCCCCACGGGGGGGTGAGGCAAGGCTCCAGTTTATTACTTGGCTCTCCTCCGTGAGGCGGAGAGCTGGCAGCCGGAGGCTGACTGAGAGGGGGTATTCCCCCAGAAAACGTGATGAGCCCCCTTGCTCGCGCCAGGATGCCCGCGATCCACGGCCGGCGCGCGCCCGTTCAGGTCGGCATCTTCCCTGGCCAGGGGAGGTGAATCCGCCCATCCCGATTTTGCGATTTCTGCCATCGACAGCACTTGTAAAACCCAGTCTTATACTGTATAATACGTGATGTTTTCCGGGCCGTCAACAAAAGGGGATGAAATCCATGCGCGAGCTTCGGTTTGCCGTCAAAAACACGATACCTATCTTCTTCACCTACCTGTTCATCGGCATCGCCTTTGGCATACTCACCGTCGACGCCGGGTACAGCGTGCCGCTGTCCGTCGCCTCGGCCCTCTTCATCTACGCGGGCTCCATGCAGCTGGTGATGATCCCCATGATGACCTCCGGTGCCTCGCTCATTTCGCTGGCGCTGATGACCTTCTTCATCAACGCCCGCCACATCTTCTATGGCATCAGCTTCGTGGAGCGCTTCCGCAAGATGGGCTGGCGGGGCGTGTACATGGTGCTGGCGCTGACGGACGAGACCTACTCCGTGCTGTGCTCGGTGCAGTACGAACCCAATCTGGATGAGGACAGGGCGGCCTTTTATATCGCCCTGCTCAACCACCTCTACTGGATATTCGGCTGCCTGGTCGGCGCATGCGCGGGCAGGCTTCTGCCCTTCGATATGACGGGCATCGACTTCTCCGCCACGGCCTTCTTCCTGGTGGTGGTCATCAACCAGTGGCGGCAGTACCGCACCAAACTGCCCTTCCTCACCGCCGCCACCTGCGCGCTGGGCTTTTACCTGCTGCTGGGGAAGGATTACTTCCTCATCCCCACGCTGCTCACCTGCCTGATCGCCCTGCTCGTGCTGCGCAGGCCCATCGAAGCAAAGGAGGGCCGGGAAGATGCATGAGACGCTGTATGCCGTCGCGGCCATCGCCGTGGTCGCCCTCGTCACATGGGGGCTGCGCGCCGCGCCGTTTCTGCTGTTCGGCAACCGCCCGCTTCCGAAGACGATGCGCTATCTGGGCAAGGCGCTGCCGCCGGCCATCATGACGGTGCTGGTGATCTACTGCCTGCGGAACACCGCCTTCGACCGCTCCCCCTTCGGCATCCCGGAGCTGGCCGCCTGCGCGCTGGTGGCCGTCTTGCAGATCGTCAAAAGGAACATGTACCTGTCCATCATCGCCGGGACCGTCTGCTATATGGTATTGATTCGGGTGCTGTAGCGTTGGCGGCCCCCGCCGTTTCACCTTCCGCCCCCGGCCCGGATCTATTCCTCCGGCTTGTCCTGCCTTGCGCCTGCCAACAGGTCAAACAGCGCGTCCTGAGACAGCACGCCGCGCTTCAGGTCCGGCGGGAATTCGCCTCTTTCGTCCGCCTCATAATCCTCCCGCCATTCCCCGGAGGTGTAGTAGGCATCCAGAAGGCGGAGCCTTTTCGCGTCGCGCGATGTGACCGCCTCGTCAAACAGCCGCTCGTATTTCTCCACGCGCTCGATGCGGTCCAGCCGATAGAACCGCCTGTAGGTCTTTCCGCCCCGCTCCACGGTCTCGTTCCACATATCCGCGGGACGAACCCAGACGCCACAGTCGCCATACAGGGCGCGATAGACCACCATCGCCTCCTCGGTCTCCGAGTGGCGGGCAATGGCGATCACCTCATATTCCCTGCCCTTGAAGTGGCGATAGCGCCCGGGCGGGATGGTCGCCACAGCCTCCTCATAGGTTGGAAGGATTTCGACCTTTGCGATCTGGCTTCTGTAGATCACGAACTCCCCGATCCGGATGCCTTCCTCTTCCCGCCCGTATTCATGCAGGGCATACTCCGCCGGGAAGGCGTCGGCCTCGCCCGTGAAGGTGTTGCCCTGGTCGTCCGTGAGCCGGACCAACTTTTCGTCGTACATGCTGAACAGGGTCATGTCATCCGCTCCTTCGCTATCCCATTGCGTATCTTTCATACCGGCCGGTGATCTCCTCAAGTCGATGTGCCGCCGAACAAAAGCAGCGCGCACCAGGCCAGGGCGCCGCTACCTATTGCTACTGCCCGTTCACCCGCATCCGCGGCATCATCACCGACCGCGTCCCCGGCGCGTCGTTTTTGAAGGCCATGCGCGACAACAACATCCGGCTGTACTGTCCCGACACGCCGGACGTAGACCGGCGGGAGAAGTGACCCGCCCCCCTGGACCATCCACAGAAAGCGAGGAGATCAGACATGAAACTGGTGACATTTGCCCGGAACCATTCCAATGTCGAGGAAGTGGGCGTCCTGAAGCAGGACGGCGCGGTCCTTCCCGTGCGGGAGGCCGGCTTTCCCTGGGCGTCCATGAACGACTTGATCCTGGGCGCGACCCCCGCGGATCTGGCCGCGCTTTCAGCGGCGGACGGCGAGACGCTGCCGCCGGAGGAAGTCCGGCTGCTCTCCCCCATCCCGCGGCCCATCCAGGATGTGCTGTGCATGGGGCTGAATTACACCGAGCACGCCGCGGAGGCCTCGCTGTACTCGAAGGAGGCCTTCTCCTCCGAGCGCGCCACGCCCATATTCTTCTCCAAGCGCGTCAGCTACTCCCAGGGCACCGGCGCGCCCATCCCCGCCCACGCGGGCCTGACCCAGCGCCTGGATTACGAGGCGGAGCTGGCCGTGATCCTCGGCAAGGACGCCGTCAACGTCGCCCCGGAGGACGTGGAACAATACATATTCGGCTATACCGTCGTCAACGACGTCTCCGCCCGGGATCTGCAGACCGCCCACAAGCAGTGGTACTTTGGCAAGAGCCTGGACGGCTTCACCCCCATGGGGCCCTGCATCGTCACCGCGGACGAGATCCCCTACCCGCCGAAGCTCAAAATCTCCGCGACGCTGAACGGCGAGCTGCGGCAAAACAGCACCACGGACATGCTCATCCACAGCATCTCTGACATCGTCAGCCTGCTCTCCCGGGGCATGACCCTCACCGCCGGCACCATCATCGCCACCGGCACGCCCAAGGGCGTCATCATGGGCATGGAGGATCCCCACTTCATGCAAAAGGGCGACGTCATCGCCTGCGCCATCGAGGGCATCGGCACGCTGACCAATACCGTGGAGTGAGGCCTCCGCCAAACCGCGCAATGCCCGTCAATCGAGCACATTTTCAACAAAAGACCGGCGATCCGCGAAGGATCGCCGGTTCTCATTTATACAATGGTCTCCAATTCCATCAGCCGGCCGAACACCGAATCCGGCAGGTCCAGGCAGCGCCAGGCGGCGACGCGGCGCACGCCGTCGTCGATGCTGCCAAGGATCTCCATCACGCGGTCCTTGTCGTCGTTGTCCATCCGCAGGTTCAGAAGCGTCGATTGCAGCAGGGCCGCGCGGTCCAGCTCCGGGCAGGCGGGCGCCGCGTGCCAGCGCAGGGTGACGCCCTGCCCGGTTGCCGCAGCGTCAAAGGTCAGCCGCAGCGTGCGCGTTTCGGCGTCGTAACCGGATTCATAAGCGGCGGTGGCGTCGTCGGGCAGGCGGTTCTCCACGCCCACCAGTTCGATCTCATACCGGCGGTTTTCGGGGATCAGCGCGGCATCGCCGATGGGCGGGGAGATCATGACGGTCATGCCGCTTCGCACCTCCACCATGCAGCGGGTCTCCACCGCACGGCGGTCGGGGGCGTTTTCCGCCTTGCCGTTGTCCTCCGCCACATGACAGCCGCCGCTCGCTCCGGCAAACACCCTGAACAGCAGCGTCCGGGGCAGCGGGCCTCCGTTTTCAAGTTTTTCGGAGCCGTCCATGGGGATGACCGTGCCGGGACGGACGAAGATCGGCACCTCGGAAAGCGCGCGATAGACCCGCAGGAACTGCCCGCCGGGATAGCGGTGGCCTGTGGTAAAGTCCACCCATTCCCCCGCCGGAAGCCAGGCCTTTGCCGACGCCAGCCCGGTATCATCCATCTTCGATGTGACTGGCGCCACCAGCAGCTCCTCGCCGAAGACGTACTCGTCCCGCTGCGCGGCGTAGGCGGCCTCATCGTCCGGCCAGTCGTAATAGACCGGGTAGAGCATCGGCCAGCCCTCACTGCTGCTCTGGGCGTTCTTCGTGTACAGCCAGGGCAGCAGCGCGTGGCGGAAGCGCAGCCAGCGCTCCATGATGGCGCAATAGGGCTGGGGATAGGCCCAGGGCTCCTTGCCCAGGAACTCGCTGTTGCAGGCGTGCAGCCGCATGATGGGCGACAGCACGCCGAACTGCAGCCAGCGGGTCTGCAGTTCCTCGTCCCGCACGCCGTGCATGTGCCCGCCGATGTCGTGGCTCCACCAGCCGTAGCCGATGTTGGCCGCCGTGGCGGTGAAGTACGGCTGGAAGGCCAGGCTGTCCCAGGTGATGAAGCTGTCGCCGGAGAAGCCCACCGGGTAGCGGTGGCTGCCCGGACCGCCGTAGCGGGAGAAGGTGAGCCCCGCGTCGCCCTTTCGCGCCGCGTACAGGTAGCGGGAGTGGTTCAGCAGGAACAGCGGGTCGACGCCCGGCACGCTGCTGCCGCCCTTCTGCTGCCAGTCGATCCACCAGAAGTCCACGCCCTGTTTCTCGAAGTCGTCCAGCACCGCCTTCTCAAAGGCCGCCTGGTATTCGGGGCTTCCCGCGTCGAAGGGAATCGGCTCGCCGCTTTCGGGATCGACGCCCATCGCCTCCGCCATGGGCCTGTACAGGTCCTCGAAGGCCCGCAGGCCGTCGGCGGGATGGTCGTTCAGCGTCACCTTCAGCCCCCGGTCGTGCAGCCACTTCATGAGCCGCGGCGGGTCAGGGAACATCTCCCTGTTCCAGGTGTAGCCCGTCCAGCCGGGGCCGTATTTGGGGGCGATGTCGGTGACGTGCCAGTTCATGTCGATGACCGCCACCGAAAGCGGCACATCCTCCGCCGCGAAGCGCTCCATCAGGGCCATGTAGGTCGCTTCCGTATAGGGATAGAAGCGGCTCCACCAGTTGCCGAGCGCATAGCGCGGCAGCGCCGGGGTCGGGCCGGTGAGGTGGTAGAAATCCCGAAGCGCGCCCTTGAAGTCCCGCCCGTAGGCGAACAGGTAGATGTCAATACCGTGGGCCTCGGCGGGCAGCAGGTTCCCCGATTCATCCATGCGCATGGTGTGGGAATCGTCCAGCACGGCGTAGCCCTCCCGGGAAAACAGCCCGTCCCCCAGCGGGATCTCGCCGTTGGCCTCGTCCAGCGTGCGGGCGGTGCCCTTCAGGTTGCGGCCGTTGTCGCCGTAGCGCCACACGCTGGCATAGGCGCCGTACTGCCCCTTCAGCGTAACCGACAGCCCCTCCGGCGAGAAGGGCCCGCCGTCGTACTGCAGCCGCACGGCCTCCGTCTCCACCGTCAGCCAGCCGTTCTTTTCGGTATGCGTAAACACGGGCAGCGGGAAGCTCCTGTCGATCACCGTCTGGGTGGCGGTGTCACAGAAGCGGCCCTTCGGCTCGTACTCCAGCCGCAGCAGCCGGTCGGTCAGCACCGTCACGCGCCAGCTTTCGCCGCGAATCACCGCGCCCTCCGCGGGCATGGGGTTGATCGTCCAGATATCGGTAAAGGTCATCGGTATCCCCCTCGTCATCATTCAATGGCAGCCACGGAGTTCCGCCGGGTGATGGAGACCTGGCAGGCGAAGCCGATGCGCCGATGGCCCCCGCCAGCCATTTTGCCTCCAAAACCGCCGCGATTCCGGATGATATCGTTAACCCCATTATAGTCCATGCGTGCGGCTTTTTCAAGCGTGCGTTTCCATTCCATTCATGCTGTCGCAAGGGCTCGTCCGGAGAGCAGGCGGCGGATTATCAATCCTCCCGGCTGTCGATCGTCAATAGATGGAACCCATGCGGCAGACCTGAATGCGGTCGACGACCAGCTCCCCGTCGGCAAAGAACGCCATAGGCCTGGTATGAACGAAAGGAGAAACAATGTCAGTAAGCAAGGATAAAAAGACCGACAAGTGGATGGTTCAGATCCGCGTCAAGGACTGGACGGGAAAGGTCATCCACAAAAAGAAAAGAGGCTTCGACACCAAGCGCGAAGCCCAGCAATGGGAACGGGACTTCATTAACCAGGCCAACAGCAGCCTGGGGATGAGCTTCAAGGACTTCATCGAGATTTACATGAAGGACATTGAGCAGCGGCTCAAGTCCTCCACCGTGGCCAGCAAACACTGGATGATCGACCTCAAGATCACGCCCTTCTTCGGGAAGATGCCCTTGAATGAGATCAAGGCCACCGACGTGCGCCGCTGGCAGAACAGCCTGACGAGCTACCGGGACGAAAAAGGCGAGCCCTATTCGCCCACCTATCTCAAGGTCATCAACAACCAGCTGGTCGCCATCTTCAACTACGCGGTAAAGTACTACGGATTGAAAGAGAATCCCTGCCACAAGGCAGAAGGCATGGGCAAGAAGAAGGCCGACGAGATGCTGTTCTGGACGAAGGACGAATTCAGCACCTTCATCGAGGCGGTCAAAGACAAGCCCGCGTCCTACGCTATCTTCATGACGCTGTACTACACCGGCATGAGGGAAGGCGAGCTGCTGGCGCTGACGTCTGCGGACATCGACTTCGAGAAGTCTACGGTTACGATCAACAAGAGCTACCAACGGATGAACGGCAATGATATCGTATCCACGCCCAAGACACCCAGGAGCAATCGCATGATTACGATTCCGCAGGGCTTGAAGGATTGCCTCAAGGACTACATCGCACAGTGCTACGGCTTGAAGCCCGACGACAGGCTGTTTCCCTACACGAAGCATTACCTGACCCACGAAATGGAGCGCGGCTGCAAGCACTCCGGTGTGAAAAAGATTCGCATTCACGACATCCGGCACTCCCACGCCAGCCTGCTGGTGGAGATGGGCTTCTCCCCGCTGCTGATCGCGGAGCGTCTGGGGCATGAGCGCGTCCAAACCACGATGGAGACCTACAGCCACCTGTATCCCAACAAGCAGACCGAAGTAGCCAACCGGCTGGACAGTGTGATGAGCTGAACCTATCTACTCCAAACCAGTCATTGGCTACAAAAAAGCGCCTCTTTTGTAGCCATTTTGTAGCCACAGAAAAGGCGAATCCTTGAAAAATACCGTAAATACGGCACTTTTCAAGGCTTCAAGGACAGTTTTACCTATTCCCACTCGACAAGATATTTCCGTTAATATCTTTATCTTATTATCTATACATTCATTTCATATCTATATTTGTTTATGTTTCTTCTCGTCCGCACCTTTTCAGGCTTTTTCAGTATCAAAACAGTATCAGGCGTGATACTGCAAAAGCTCTGATTGAACGTCTCTTGCTACTATTATAATACATGCGGTATTCAGATTTCAAGCATTTTCTATCCAAATTGTTCACTGTTTCATTTCAAGGCTCCACGCAAACTATTCATTTGACAGATCGAGATCCTTCCGCTATCTGAATGTGGTATCCGAACATGGCTCATAAGACGTGCGCTTGTCCATGCCGCGTTCTCCCAAAAAGCCATTTTCGCTATACACGTCACATATCAGTTCAGAGCTTTGCTCAATGAATCAATATGATTCTACCAAGCCACTCGGTCAGCAATTCGCGGGTGTGGCTGTCGTCCTCCTGGGCCACCTTGCCCTGGATGGCGATGCCGTCCAGCATTTCCGCGTTCGGCGCGGAGGCAGCGATTTCGGAGATCGTGCGGCCCTGGCCGCTGCCCTCGTGGGTGTTGAAGGGGATCAGTCTCTTGCCGGATAGGTCATGCTTGACCGAGGTATCCGTCAAGGCAGCATCCATCAATCGCAAATCCGCGTGGTAGTCGCTGCCCAACAGGACACACGGCGGGTAATTGGCGTCGATCCATCCAATATTGTTGTAGCGGCGGACTTCATCTTTGCTTACGAAGATGGAGCCCTGGATATAATTGCCAACAAGGACTTTGGTGCCGAGCGAGAAATGCTCATAGTCCAGCGGCGCGTCGTCGATCACCAGAGCCTTGACCTGCTCAGGCTGCAAGGCCGGTTCTATCTCCAGCAGCTGCGCATAGGCCGGGTTTGTGATGATGCTGCCCAACTGGCTCGTCATGATCGCACCGGCGGACGAACCCATGATGACAACGCGATTCATGTCCAGATGGTATTCTTCCGCGTGTTCCATCAGGAACTGAAACGCCATGTTGGCCTGGATCAGCGGAACCGGGAAATGGTATTCCGGCACAAGCGCATAGTCGATATTGACCAGATTGAAACCTTCCGCGCATAGATCATCCAGCAGGGCGGTCGCGTCGCTGCCCGCCAAAGGATCTCCAACGCTCTTGCTGCCGCCAAAGAATCCACCGCCGTGAAAGTAGATCAACGTGGGCCTTTGTTTGGCGGTATCGGCGTTCGGATAGATGATGTCCAGGAAGCTGTTGGGATAAACTTCCGAATACCTGATTTCGGTCATGATATATTGCCCGTTCTCCTTCACGCCCTCTGTGGGATCACCGAGCGGACTGTACAGGTTTTTCGTGTTGACCGTGTCCTGGGACAGCTTCTGTATGGCCCCGAGGGGACACCAAATGCGACCTGCATCTTCGGCCATCCTGAGCCAAGCAAAGAGTCCGGAAGCCCCAAACTGATGAAGATCAGGTAGATGACAGCCAGAAGCAAACCACCCATTTTTTGACTTTCCTCCCGCACGAAAAACAATAACGCCGAGGTTGACAGTGCCATTCAAATCAACAATTACCCGACACCTAAGCGCAATGAGATTAAGCATCTCGCCTGGTTCCGTGCGTTTGAGATAAAGCTTGAGACATAACCGGTTGACTGTCACTTCAAAAACTATTAAACATATAAGCATCCTGAAGTCTTGCCTCAGGATGCCTTAGTTTTTGATTCACGCTGTACTGTCAATCTGACTGCAACGCGTCGTAGCCCTCTTCCCCGGTGCGGACGCGCACGACGTTTTCGACGTCGGTGACGAAGATCTTGCCGTCGCCGATGTGGCCCGTGTACAGCGCGCGCTTGGCGGCTTCCACAACCTGCCTGACCGGCACCTTGCTGACCACGATGTCCACCTGCACCTTGGGCAGCAGCGTGACCTCCACCGGCGTGCCGCGGTAGTATTCCGGCTTGCCCTTCTGCGCGCCGTAGCCCATGACGTTGGTGACGGTCATGCCGGTGATGCCGATCCGGTTCAGGCTCTTCTTGAGGGGTTCCAGGCTGGCCGGGCGGCAGACGATGCGCACATTGGTGTAGACCGGCGCGTCGGGGGCTTTTTCCTTCGCCACCCTGACAGGCGTTTCGTACTCTCCAGCGGGAATGGTCACCGGCTCGGAGTCCTCCACGGCGCTGTCTGTCATGATGGTGAAGCCGGAATAGGCGGTGTGCAGGCCGTGCTCCGAGCGGTCCAGACCCATGACCTCGTCCTCGGCGCTGGCCCGCAGGCCGATGGTCGCCCGGATGATGGAGAACACGACGGTGATGATGACCGCCGTCCAGGCGATCACCGCGCCGACGCCCAGCAGCTGCACGCCCAGGAATTTGAAGCCGCCGCCGTAGAACGCGCCCTTCATTGTGGAAACGCCCGTGGCGAACAGGCCGGTGAGGATCGTGCCCAGCGCGCCGCAAACGCCGTGAACGGAGATCGCGCCGACGGGGTCATCGATCTTCACGACCTTGTCGAAGAACTCCACCGCCAGCACCACTGCCAGGCCGCAGCACAGGCCGATGATCGCCGCGCCGAAGGGATCCACCGCGTCGCAGCCCGCCGTGATGCCCACCAGCCCCGCCAGCGAGGCGTTGAAGGTCATGGATACGTCCGGCTTGCCATAGCGCAGCCAAGTGAAGATCATGGTGGTCAGCGTGGCCACGGCGGCGGCCAGGTTGGTGTTGAAGAACACCAGGCCGGCGGAGACGATCAGTTCGTCACTGTCCATGCCCACGGTGCTGGCGCCGTTGAAGCCAAACCAGCAGAACCAGAGGATGAACACCCCCAGCGCCGCGATGGACAGGTTGTGGCCCAGGATGGCGCGGGGCTTGCCGTCCTTCCCGTACTTGCCGATGCGGGGCCCCAGCATCTTCGCGCCGATCAGGGCACAGACACCGCCAACCATGTGAACGCAGGTGCTCCCGGCGAAGTCGTGGAAGCCCAGGTCGCTCAGCCAGCCGCCGCCCCAGATCCAGTGGCCGGACACGGGATAGATGAACAGGGAGATCGCCGCCGAGTAGACGCAGTAGGCGGAGAACTTCGTGCGCTCGGCCATCGCGCCGGAGACGATGGTGGCGCTGGTGGCGCAGAATACCGTCTGGAAGATGGCGTAGGCCCACAGCGGCACACCCGCGGGCAGGATGTGGCTGTAATCCTTCAGGATGAAGGGGTCGATCCAGCCGAAGGCCGCCGTGCCCGCGCCGAACATGATGCCGAACCCGATCAGCCAGTAAAGCGGCGTGCCGATGCAGAAGTCCATCAGGTTCTTCATCAGGATGTTGCCCGTGTTCTTCGCCCTCGTGAAGCCCGCTTCGCACATGGCGAAGCCCGCCTGCATGAAGAACACCAGCGCCGCGCCCAGCAGCACCCAGATCGTGTTGACAGCGGAAAATGTCATCGTAAACAGCTCCTTTCCTGGTGGATTCCAAAACAAAGCGCAAGGGTGGCGGTGAGACGAATCTCACTGCGCACCCTTGCGCCGTTTGGAACTTGTTGTGATTTTATGCCGGTTACAAAGATTTGTCAAGTGAAAAACTGGTTAAACCCCGCTGGCCCCGTAGTTGCTCAGCACCCGCGCGGAGGGGTCGTCCACGTCGCAGCCGGGCCAGGTCCTGTTGGGCATCCAGAAGTCCACGATCATTTCCGCCTGGCCGGGGTAGTAGCGCTCGAACAGCTCCCGGTACATGAGGCTCTCCTTCGTGAACGGTGGGCAGTAGTCATATTTCGCCGCCTTTTCGGCAAACTCCGCGTCGGTATAGCTGCGCTCGGCCAGGGCTTTAAGGTCGGAGACCATCGAATGGCCCACCGCGTCGGAGAAGGCCGCCTTCTGCCGCCAGAGAATCTCGCCGGGCAATATATGGTCGTCGGCAAAGGCTTTGCGAATCAGGTATTTGCCCATATCGTGGCGGTTCATTTTCAGCTCTGGATCGATCGACATGGCATACCTTACGAACTTCAAGTCGCCAAACGGCACCCGCGCCTCCAGGCTGTTCACGCTGATGCAGCGGTCGGCGCGAAGCACGTCATACATGTGCAGCTCCCGGATGCGCTTCTCCGCCTCCTCCTGGAAGGCCGCGGCGCTGGGCGCGAAGTCGGTGTACTTGTAGCCGAACAGTTCGTCGCTGATCTCGCCCGTCAGCAGCACGCGGATGTCGGTGTGTTCGTGGATGTATTTGCACACCAGGTACATGCCGATGGACGCGCGTATGGTGGTGATGTCCCAGGTGCCCAGCAGCTCCACCACCGTGGGCAGGGCCTCCAGCACGTCCTTCTCGCTGATGATGACCTCGGTGTGGTCGCTGCCGATGTACTCCGCCACCATGCGGGCGTACTTCAAATCGATGGCGTCCACGTCCATGCCGATGGCGAAGGTGCGGATGGGCTTGTCCAGTATCCTCTGCGCGATTGCGCACACCAGCGAGGAATCCAGCCCGCCGGAGAGCAGGAAGCCTACCGGCGCGTCGGCGTCCAGACGCTTCTCCACTCCGTCGATCAGCAGCCGACGCAGCTTGGCGCAAATGTGATCCTCGTCCCGCATCGTGAACTGATCCACGTGGGCCGGGTCGGCGTAGCGGACGAATTCACCATCCACCCAGTAGCATCCCGGCGGGAAGGGCTTGATCTCATCACATAATCCCATCAGGTTCTTGGGCTCGCTGGCGAAAGCGGTTTTGCCCTCTTCGGTATAGCCGTAGTACAGCGGCCGGATGCCGATGGGGTCCCGGGCGGCGATCAGCCTGTCCTGTTCGCCGTCGTACAGGATCAGCGCGAACTCCGCGTCGAGCGTCTTGAACATCTCCACGCCATACTCCTTATACAGCGGCAGCAGGATCTCGCAGTCCGACGCGCTTTGGATGGGAAAGCCCTCGTCGATCAGCCGCTGCCTGAGCGGGCGGAAGCCGTAAAGCTCGCCGTTACAGACCACGAAGCTGTCACCCATCTGAAACGGCTGCATGCCCTCCGCCGTCAGGCCCATGATGGCCAGGCGGTGAAAGCCCAGGTACCCGCGGGGAATCTCCACGAACCGGCTCATGTCCGGGCCGCGTGAGGTCGTTCGATCAAAGCATTCGCGCAGCTTCCCCTCGGGAATGGATTTTCCTTCAACGCCAAAGATGGAACACATAAAAAGCACCTCCGTTAATGGTCGGCTGTCCTGTTTGGATTTCAGGACGAAGGCCGCCGCTCCGTGGTGCCACCTGATTTGCTTCTCTTCTTGGGTCTCTGTGGCTAAGTCCAATTCTCCGAATTGGCCTGTGCCATCCGCGCTCCGGCGCGGATGACCTTGCTACAGCAAGGTCACTTTCAACCCTGGCCGCTGTAACGTGCCGCCAGCACGCCGCCCCTAATTACATTGCTGCTTTCAGTTTGGACTTGGAAGGGTTCTTCGCCCGGTGGCTCATGCGGGATTCACACCATCGCCCGCTCTCTGGGATGCCGCCGTGGGACCGCGCAAGGGCCTCGATCCCGCCGGGTTACTCTGCTTCCGCAACGCTTTCGCTGTGAAATTTTGCGCTGATTATAGCATCCCGGCAAGGCGTTGTCAATAGGATTCTGCAATTAAGTATTTGTAAACTTGCAATATTTCATTATATGGCGGCGGGTTCTGCACAAAATTCGCATTTCCAATTCATTTAACATTCAAAACCTCTTGACAGCCTGCCCATGGATATGCTATCCTTTTCGCGTGACAAGGCAAGGGAGTCGTGTTGAGCGACTTCCTTGCCCCTCTTTTTGGTTGTCGCCGTGCTCGCCACGGCGGCCCGGCGACCCGGCCAACGGCCTTTCATGCCCGTTGCCCAACCCAATTTATTCGGAGGTGTGACTATGAGCAAGTACACGAAGGAAGACATCATCCGCATGGTCAAGGACGGCGATGTGGAGTTCATCCGCATGCAGTTTACGGACATCTTCGGCCAGCTGAAGAACGTGGCCATCACGGCCAGCCAGATCGAAAAGGCCGTGAACAACGAGATCATGATCGACGGCAGCTCCATCGAGGGCTTCGTTCGCATCAACGAATCCGACCAGTACCTGCGGCCCGACCTGGACACCTTTGCCATACTGCCTTGGCGGCCCCAGCACGGCAAGGTGGCGCGCCTGATCTGCGACGTGTACAACCCGGACGGCACGCCCTTCACGGGCGATCCCCGGGGCACATTGAAGCGCGTCCTGAAAAAGGCCGCCGAGATGGGCTACAGCTTCAACGTGGGCCCGGAGTGCGAATTCTTCCTGTTCCAGACCGACGCGCAGGGTCGGCCCACCACCACCACCGGCGACGAGGCGGGCTACTTCGACCTGGGCCCGCTGGACCACGGCGAGAGCACCCGGCGGGAGATTTGCATGGCGCTGGAGCAGATGGGCTTTGAGATCGAGGCCAGCCACCACGAGGTGGCCGCGGGCCAGCACGAGATCGACTTCAAGTATGCCGACGCCCTGACCGCTGCCGACAACATCATGACCTTCAAGCTGGCGGTGAAGACCCTGGCCCAGAAGAACGGCCTGCACGCCACCTTCATGCCCAAGCCGGTGTTCGGCATCAACGGCTCCGGCATGCACACCAACATGAGCCTTTTCAAGGACGGTAAAAACGTATTCGCCGACCCGTCCGACAGCCGCGGTCTGAGCAGGGAGGCCTATTCCTTTATCGCGGGCATCCTTGCGCACGTGCGGGGCATGGCGGCCATCACCAACCCGCTGGTGAACAGCTACAAGCGCCTGGTGCCGGGCTATGAGGCCCCCTGCTACCTGGCCTGGAGCGCCAGCAACCGCAGCGCGCTGATCCGCATTCCCGCGTCCCGGGGCATGGGCACCCGCGTGGAGCTGCGCTGCCCGGACCCGAGCTGCAACCCCTACCTGAACATGGCGGTCTGCCTGGCCGCGGGCCTGGACGGCATCGAGAAGGGCCTGACCCCGCCGGATGAGATCACCGAGAACATCTTCGCCATGGACGCCGCCACCCGCGAAGCCAAGGGCATCGAGAGCCTGCCGGGCACACTGCACGAGGCCGTGAAGTGCCTGAAGGCCGACGAAGTCATCTGCGAGGCGCTGGGCGAGCACGTGCTTTCCCAGTACGTCGAGGGCAAGGAAAAGGAGTGGGACGCCTATCGGACGCACGTGAGTTCATGGGAAATTGAGCGTTACCTCGTGATGTACTGATCCTGCCGTTTACTGTGATATGAAGGGAGGCCGCAGCCGTGTCAAGGATCGTGATTGCCAGCGCCTCTGAGGCCAGCCGCAACCAGCTTGCGCGGCTGCTGGCCTCCTCGGGCTATGCGGTGTTCCGCCTCTGCGCCTCGGAGGGCGAGCTTCGACGGACCCTCACAGAATGCGAGGACGGCATCGTGCTCGTCTCGGGCATCCAGCCGGACGATGTCGTCGCGGACTTCGGCGACAGCTTCCAGTTCCTGCTGATCGGCAGGCCGGAGACGCTCGATACCTGTGAATCGCCGCAGGTATTCAAGCTTTCCTATCCCTGTTCCGGCAGCGCGGTGCTCGGCGCGGTGGAGATGCTGACGCAGTTGCACTACATGCGCCTGCCCCGCCGAGAGGGCCGGGACAAGGCGCTGGTGGAGGACGCGAAGCGCCTGTTGATGGACAAATACCGAATTGACGAGCCGGAAGCACATCGGCGTATGCAGCAGTACGCCATGCGGCACAACATGAAGATGACGGATTATGCCGCGCAGTTGTTACAAGGGGGTTCCAACGATGGTTGACCAGCAATACCCGCTCTATCACCCCGAACTGGAGCATGAATCCTGTGGCGTGGGCGCGATCGTCGATTTAAGCGGTCGCGCCACCCACCGCACCGTGGATCAGGCGCTCACCATCGTGGAGCGCCTGGCCCACCGGGCCGGCAGCGACGCCCTGGGCACTACCGGCGACGGCGTGGGCATCATGACCCGGCTGCCCCACGAATTCTTCACCGCATGGGCGCGGGAGGAAGGCATATCCCTCGGCAAGCCCGGCGACTATGGCGTCGGGATGTTCTTTTTGCCCGAGGATGAGGTCGGCGTTTCAAATATCTGCCGCATCTTCGACCAGCTGGCGATATCGGAGGGGATAGCCGTGCTGGGCTGGCGGGACGTGCCCTGCCACCCGGCCCAGCTGGGCGCGGGCGCGCGGCGCACCATGCCCCGCATAAGGCAGTGCTTTTTGAAGCGCCCCGCCGACGTTGCGCCGGGCGCGGACTTCGACCGAAAGCTGTACGTCCTGCGCCGGGTGTTTGAAAAGCAGGATACGGACACCTACATCTGTTCCCTGTCCTCCCGCACCGTGGTCTACAAGGGCATGATGCTGGTGAGCCAGCTGCGCTCCTTCTACGACGATCTGCAGGACGTGCGCTATATGTCGCAAATGGCCATGGTGCACTCCCGCTTCTCCACGAACACCTTCCCCAGCTGGTCCAAGGCCCACCCGCAGCGGATGCTTTTGCACAACGGCGAGATCAACACCATCCGCGGCAATCACGACCGCATGAAGGCCCGGGAGGAAACCATGCGCTCGGCCATCATGGGAGACGGCATGAAAAGGGTTTTACCCGTGGTGGACCCGGACGGCAGCGATTCCCAGATGCTGGACAACGCGCTGGAATTCCTGGCCATGAACGGCTTTCCGCTGCCGCTGGCGGGCATGGTGCTGCTGCCGGAGCCCTGGCAGGGCGAGAGGGATCAAAAGCCTTGGCACGACCTGTACCGCTACTACGCCACGATGATGGAGCCCTGGGACGGCCCCGCCGCCATACTGTATTCCGACGGCGACAGCGTGTGCGCTTCATTGGATCGCAACGGCCTGCGACCTCTGCGCTGCGCCCTCACTGACGATAGGCGGCTGATCCTGTCCAGCGAAGCGGGTGTATTATTTGAAGAAAACGCCCACATCCGCCGCCGCTGGAAGCTCAAGGGCGGGGACGTGCTGATGGCAAATCTGAATACCGGCGAGCTGCTGGAATCGGAGGCTCTGAAGGCGCATTTTGCCATGCAGCATCCCTATGGAGAGTGGGTCAAACAGATCGTCAGGCTGGACGAACTGCCAGAAGCCCAGGTCAATGGCAAAGTGGACAATGCTGAAGCCCTTTGCAAAGCCTTCGGCTATGCTTACGAGGATGTTCAGGACGTCATCCTCCCGATGGCTGAAAAAGGCCAGGAGCCCATCGTGTCCATGGGCGCGGACGAGCCTTTGGCGGCGCTGTCCAAGGCCCACCCGCCGCTGTACGATTACTTCAAACAGCGCTTCGCCCAGGTGACCAACCCGCCCATCGACGCGCTGCGGGAGGCCTGCAAGACGGACTGCTCCATCTATATCGGCGATGATGGAAACCTCCTGTCCCATGACCCCGACAACTGCACCGTGCTGGAGCTGCCCTCGCCGGTGCTGACGGAGGCGGAGCTTCAGCGCATCCGTTTGATCGACCATCCATCCTTCATGGTGCGGGAAATATCGCTGATCTATCCGGTCAAGACCCGGCTCCGCCAGGCCATGCGGGATTTCTTCGCCGCCTGCGACGCGGCCTGCTCGGACGGCGCGAACATCCTCATACTCTCTGACCGGGGCGTGGACGCGGCACACCTGGCCGTCCCCTCGCTGCTGGCGGTTTCCGCGCTGGAGCAGCATCTCATTCACATCAAGAAGCGGACGAAGGTCTCCGTCATTCTGGAGAGCGGCGAGCCCCGCGACACCCACCAGATGGCCATGCTGATCGCCTACGGCGCGCGGGCGGTATGCCCGTACCTGGCCCATGCGGTAATCCGGGAGAACCTGTCCGGAGATGCCGTTAAAAGCTATGATGAAGCCCTCACCGCGGGCGTTTTGAAGATCGCCTCCAAGATGGGTGTGTCCACGCTGCAGGCCTATCAGAGCGCCCAGTTGTTCGAGGCGGTGGGGCTGGATCAGCAGTTCGTCGATCAGTATTTCACCAACACCCCTGCCACCCTGGGCGGCAAGGGACTGCACGATGTGGAGGCCGACAGCCGGTATCACCACGATCAGGCATTCCTGACCCCCATACAGACCGGTTTGGCCAGCGTAGGTCGCCATAGGTTCCGCACCGGCGAGGGCGCTGAGGAGCACCTGTACAGCCCGAAGGTCATCCATCTGCTGCAGCAGGCGGTGTGGACGAATGACAGGGCGAAGTTCGACGAGTACGCCAAACTGGTGGAGAACGACGGCCCGCGCACCATTCGCGCGTCGCTGGACTTCAACTACGGGGTGTGCAATCCCGTGCCGCTGGACGAGGTTGAGCCCGTGGAGAGCATCGTCCGGCGCTTCAAGACCGGCGCGATGTCCTACGGCTCCATATCGCAGGAAGCCCACGAGTGCATGGCGAAGGCCATGAACCACTTGGGCGGCAAGAGCAACAGCGGCGAGGGCGGCGAGCTGCCGGAGCGCTTCGGCACCGACCTCAACTCCGCCATCAAGCAGGTGGCTTCCGGGCGCTTTGGCGTGACCCGGGACTATCTGCTCAGCGCCAAGGAGATCCAGATCAAGATGGCCCAGGGTGCAAAGCCCGGCGAGGGCGGCCATCTGCCCGGGGCGAAGGTGACGGACAGCGTGGCGAAGACGCGCTGTTCCACGCCCGGCATATCCTTGATCTCCCCGCCGCCCCATCACGACATTTACTCGATTGAAGACCTGGCCGAGCTGATCTACGACCTGCAATGCGCCAACGAGGACGCGAAGATCACCGTGAAGCTGGTGTCCTCCACCGGCGTGGGTACCATCGCCAGCGGCGTGGCCAAGGCTGGGGCGGGCGGCATACTGATCTCCGGTGGCGAGGGCGGCACCGGCGCGGCACCCATGTCCAGCGTCCATCACGCGGGCCTGCCCTGGGAAATCGGCTTGGCCGAGACCCATCAGGTGCTGTGCCGAAACCGGCTCAGGCAGACCGTTACGCTGGAAACAGACGGCAAGTTGATGTCCGGGCACGACGTGGCCGTGGCGCTTCTGCTGGGCGCGGAGGAATTCGGCTTTGCCACCGCGCCGCTGATCACCATGGGCTGCCGCATGATGCGGGTGTGCCAGCTGGGCACATGCCCATTCGGTGTGGCAACCCAGAACCCCGAGCTGCGCAAGCGGTTCATTGGCAAGCCGGAATACGTGGAGCGGTTCATGCTCTTCGTGGCCCGACAGCTGCGGGAAATCATGGCAAAGCTGGGCGCGCGGACGGTGAACGAGCTGGTGGGCCGAAGCGACCTTTTGACGATGAAGGACGGCTCGCCCATGGATCTGTCCGCTTTGATCGGCTTCGCCCGGAACACCCATGTCCAGCCGGAATCCCGGCACGATTTCAGGCTTCACGAGCGCATGGATGCGCGTCTGGTGCAGGATCATGTGCAGCTGACCACCACCGACCGGGCCTTCGGCACGCTTTTGAAGGGCGAGCGCCACATACAGGCCCAGGGCTGCGGCGGGCAGAGCTTCGGCGCGTTCCTGCCGAAGGGGCAGAGCGTCGCGCTGTATGGCGTGGCCAACGACTACCTGGGCAAGGGCCTCTCCGGCGGCACGCTTTCCATATGCCCGAGCGCGGACGCGGTGTGGAATCCGAATGATACGTTGATCGGAAACGTGGCGCTCTACGGCGCGACCAGCGGCTACGCCTTCATTGCGGGCATGGCGGGCGAGCGCTTCGCCGTGCGCAATTCCGGCGCGTGTGCCGTCGTCGAGGGCGTGGGCGACCACGGCTGCGAATACATGACCGGCGGCCGCGTGGCGGTGCTGGGGCCGGTGGGCGACAACTTCGGCGCGGGCATGTCCGGCGGCGTCGCATGGGTGCTGGATGAAGACGGCACGCTGGAAAGCCGCATCAACAGCGGCCTGGTGCGGGTACATGAAGTCACCCGCGAACAGGCCGCGGAGCTTCGCCATCTACTGGAAATGCACCTTGAAAAGACGGGCTCTGTCAAGGCGAAAGCAATCCTTGAAGATTTCGAGAGGTGCCTGCCGAGATTCAAGGCGGTCATATCGGACGAATATCTGAATTATCTTGGGAGGTGTGACTGATGGGCAAGCCCACAGGATACATGGAAATCGCCCGCATGGAGAATCCATACCGCGACGAGGCGGCGCGCCTTCACGACTCTGAGGATCTGCACATTCCCCAGCCCATCGACGCGAGGCGTGCGCAGGCTTCCCGCTGCATGAACTGCGGCGTGCCCTTCTGCCAGTCGGACTTCGGCTGTCCGCTCCACAACCTGATCCCGGAGTGGAACGATCTGCTGTACCGGGGCAAAGAGCGAGAGGCGCTGGAGCGCCTGTTGCAAACTGCGCCCTTTCCGGAATTCACGGGGCGGGTGTGCCCGGCGCTGTGCGAAAAGGCGTGCAACCTGGAAAACGATGCCTTGACGAATCGCGACAACGAGCTGTATCTGATCGAAACGGGGTTTGAGAAGGGCTGGATCCAGCCGAGGATCCCCCATAAGCGCACAGGCAGGCGCGTGGCCGTCGTCGGCAGCGGCCCCTCCGGGCTGGCCTGTGCCGACCTTTTGAACCGGCTTGGGCACGAAGTCACTGTCGTCGAGCACGCCGACCGCGCCGGGGGCCTTTTGATGTACGGCATCCCCAACATGAAGCTGCCGAAGGGCATTGTGCAGCGCCGCATCCGGCTGATGGAAGCCGAAGGCGTACGCATTATGCTGAACACAGAGGCCGCTTCTGAAATCATGGAGGAATACGACGCTGTGGCGCTCTGCGGCGGCGCGAAGAAGCCGCGGGCGCTGAACGTGGAGGGCATCTTTGCCGTGGACTACCTGACGGCGGCGACCCGGGCGGTATTGTCCGGGAGCGAGCCCTCCATCGACGCGAAGGGTAAAAGCGTGGTGGTCGTGGGCGGCGGCGATACCGGCAACGACTGCGTGGGCACGGCGCTGCGCCAGGGCTGCGCCTCCGTCGTCCAGCTGGAGATGATGCCCGAGCCGCCGGTGGAGCGCATGGCCAACAACCCTTGGCCGGAATGGCCGCGCACGCTGCGCACCGACTACGGCCAGCTGGAAGCCATCCACCGGCAAGGCGCTGATCCGCGCATCTATGAGACGACGGTCAAGCGCCTCCTTCCCGGGGCCATCGAGATCGTGAAGCTCAAGGGCTTCGACTCCATTCCCGGAACCGAGCAAACCATTCCCTGCGACCTCATGCTGATCGCCGCGGGCTTTGTGGGCTGCGAGACGGCGACAGCGGCGGCCTTTGATGTCGAACCGAATCAGAGGGGCAACCTCATGCCGGCCAACGGTAGCCATCATCTGCGGGACAACCTCTTTTCCGCCGGCGACATGCGCACGGGCCAGTCGCTGGTGGTGCGCTCTCTGGCGGACGGCCGGGCGGCGGCCATGGAAATCGATAGGTATTTGAAGGGGGACGCACAATGACGAAATACATCTTTGTCACCGGCGGCGTGGTGTCGGGGCTGGGCAAGGGCATCACGGCGGCGTCGCTGGGCCGGCTATTAAAGGCGCGCGGACTTAAGGTGGCCGCGCAGAAGCTGGACCCTTACATTAACGTCGACCCCGGCACGATGAGCCCCTACCAGCACGGCGAGGTGTATGTCACCGAGGACGGCGCTGAGACCGATTTGGACCTGGGGCACTACGAGCGTTTCATCGACGAGGACCTCAACAAGTTCTCCAACCTGACCACGGGAAAGGTCTATTCAAACGTCATCCATCGGGAGCGCCAGGGCGGCTATCTCGGCAGCACGGTGCAGACTATTCCCCACATCACCGATGAGATCAAGCGCTTTATCTACGCCGTGGGCAAACGCACCGACGCCGACGTGGTCATCACCGAGATCGGCGGCACCATCGGCGACATCGAGAGCCAGCCCTTCATCGAGGCCATTCGCCAGGTGGGGCTGGAGGCGGGCCGGGAGAACGCGCTGTACGTCCATGTGACCCTGGTGCCCTTCCTGAAAGCCAGCGGCGAGCACAAGTCCAAGCCCACCCAGCACTCCGTGAAGGAGCTGCAGGGCATGGGCATTTCGCCGAATATCATCGTGCTGCGGGCGGACGAGCCCATCACGGATGCGAGCATCTTCACCAAGATCGCCCACTTCTGCAACGTCAAGCCCGATTGCGTGATCGAAAACCGCACGCTGCCAAATCTCTATGAGGCCCCTCTGATGCTGGAGGAGGCGCACCTGTCCGGCATCGTCTGCCGCGAGCTGGGCATCGTCGCGCCGGAGCCGGACCTGGCGGAATGGCGGGCGCTGGTGGAGCGCATCCACCATCAATCCAGAACCGTGAAGATCGGCCTGGTGGGCAAGTATGTCCAGCTGCACGACGCCTATCTGTCCGTAGCGGAGGCGCTCAGGCACGCGGGCTATGCGCTTGACGCGAAGGTTGAGATTGTGTGGATCGACTCAGAGGCACTGACAACGGAGAATTATACAGAAGCCCTGTCCGATGTGCAGGGGATCATCGTCCCTGGCGGCTTCGGCAGCCGGGGTATCGAGGGCATGATCCTGGCGGCGCGGTACGCCCGGGAGCACCACGTGCCCTACTTCGGCATCTGCCTGGGCATGCAGATCGCCGTGATCGAGTACGCCCGGCATGTAGCGGGCCTTGAAAATGCCAATTCCCATGAGTTCGACGAACAGAGTCCCCATCAGGTCATCCACTACATGCCCGACCAGAACGACGACATCGACAAGGGCGGCACGCTGCGCCTGGGGAAATATCCCTGCGTTTTGCAGCCCAGGACCGCCATCGCCGCTTGTTACGGAACCACCGAAATCAGCGAGCGCCACCGCCACCGCTATGAGTTCAACAACACCTACCGGGACGCGCTGCAAACCGCCGGTCTGACCCTCTCCGGACTTTCTCCGGACGCACGGCTGGTGGAGACTGTCGAGATCCCCGGCGAACGTTTCTTCATCGGCGTGCAGTTCCATCCCGAGTTCAAGAGCCGTCCCAACAGACCGCATCCGCTGTTTATGGGTTTTGTAGGGGCCGCCCTGTGTCCAGACAGTCACATGAAAAGCTGAAAATCCTGGCAACAACTCTATCATCATTGGGTGATTTACTTGGCATATTTAGTGTTTGAAAATGGAATGACATTTGAAGGGCAGCGCATCGGCGCGCCATTAAACAGAATTGGCGAGCTGGTCTTTACGACCGGCGTCGTCGGATATCTGGAAACATTGACTGGCCCCAGCTACTACGGACAAATTGTCACGCACAGCTTCCCGACGATTGGAAACTATGGGGTCATCGAGGATGATTTTGAAGGGGAACCTGCACTGTTTGGATACATTGTTCGCGAACTCTGTGCTACACCTTCAAACTTCCGCAGCAGTTCGCCTTTGAATGATTATCTACTATTATCTACTACAGAAAGGCATTCCGGGACTGTGCGGGGTAGATACCCGGGCCATCGTGCAGACGGTGCGCGAGCACGGCGTCATGAACGCGATGATCTGTGACGAACCTCCTGAAGATATGTCTGTTTTGAAGGCCTACCGTGTGAACCGGGCTGTGCTTTCTGTCACAGGTAAATTGGACCGGGAATGGCCCTGGCCCACAACGGCAACCTCTCCAACGCCTCTGAACTTCGATCCGAATTGGAACTATCTGGCGCGATCTTTCATACAACCAGCGACACAGAAACCATTGCCTATATCATAACGCGAGAGCGACTCAGAACAACATCCATAGAAAATGCGCTGAGTCGCGCCATGGATACCCTGGATGGCGCTTATTCCCTTGTGCTGATGTCACCCCAGAAGCTGATGTGTGCCAGAGATCCCTATGGCTTTCGGCCTCTGTGCTTCGGCAAGACAAAGGATGGCGTAATCGTCATTGCGTCTGAGAGTTGTGCGCTTAAGGCAGTCGGCGCGGAATTCATCCGGGATGTGGAGCCCGGTGAAATCCTGGTCTTCAGTAAAGATGGAATGAAATCAAGAAAAGAGCACTGTGGGAAACAATCGAAACGGCTTTGTATTTTTGAGTACTGCTCTGTCCAATGATACCACATAGTGCATGATTCTTAACTGAATCCAACCAGAAATGGAGATCACATGGTTCCCTTACGACAATCAGGCCTTGCAGTTCCGCCAGATCAGGGCAGATTTCAAGGAACAGATCCGGCTCATTCACCAGTAGTTCCGGCGTATACTTCAATGTCCGAGGATCATTCCAGATCGCGCTGTATGTCATCTCCGCTTCGACCATATCCTGGAACATGTGACTTCCGTAGCTGAGTTCAGGCATAAAACCGGTTCGACTGTCCGAAACTTCACAAATTTCAGAAAAGCAGGAGATATCAGCAAATCGCGTGGGCACGCCCAGCTCTGGCGAGGAGGTTCCCACTCGCCCCGGCGCCATCAGCAGCAGGTTCTTTCCAGTATTCGCGTAATGCCGGTTGATCCTGCCCACCGCGGTCGCGACCTCGGCCTTGCGGGCATAAGGAAAGGCATTGTACTTTGCCGGATCGATCTGCACCACCACGTCCACCACCCTGTGCCGCGATGGCCCCATAGACGCGCCCTGTACCTCGAAAAAGGCCCGGGAAACACAGGCTCGGGCGCTGTCCATGTCCACAGCTTCATTCTCGCCGCCCAGATACAGCGGTCGGCATTGCAGAAGGTTGACCACAAACTCCCCGTCTCTGTCCAGGTTGATGGCGTATTCGATGTCCACCGGCGTCTCATAGACGCGCTCCAGGGTCTTCAGTATATTCTGCATGAGGCCTGTAAACGCCCTGTTCTCCAGCAGGCGCTGGCAGCTGATGAACCAGATATCCTGGCTCATCCCCATCTCCCGCATGCGGCTCTCCGCTTCATAATCGTGCTCCATCACAGCCTGCTTGTACCACAGCGGCAGATCGTCCAGCAGGCGCTCCATGG
>CACWZP010000034.1 GCA_902765395.1 uncultured Eubacteriales bacterium | reverse complement strand
GTCCTACCCCATCGAGCACATCGAGAAGATCGTCAAGAACGTGAATCCCGTGTCCGCCGGCCCCGACGCCCAGAACGTGATCTTCCTGAGCGCGGACGCCTTTGGCGTGCTGCCCCCGGTGAGCATCCTGACCCCCGAGCAGACCAAGTACTACTTCCTGTCCGGCTTCACCGCCAAGCTGGCCGGCACCGAGCGCGGCATCACCGAGCCCACCCCCACCTTCTCCGCTTGCTTCGGCCAGGCCTTCCTGGAGCTGCATCCCACCAAGTACGCTGAGGAGCTGGTGAAGAAGATGGAAAAGAGCGGCGCCAAGGCCTACCTGGTGAACACCGGCTGGAACGGCACCGGCAAGCGCATCTCCATCAAGGACACCCGCGGCATCATCGACGCCATCCTGGGCGGCGCGATCCTGAAGGCGCCCACCAAGAAGATCCCCTACTTCAACTTCGAGGTTCCCACCGAGCTGGAAGGCGTGGACACCGGCATTCTGGATCCCCGCGACACCTATGCGGACGCCGCCGAGTGGGATGCCAAGGCCAAGGACCTGGCCGGCCGCTTCATCAAGAACTTCGTCAAGTACGAGTCCAACGAAGCCGGTAAGGCGCTGGTCGCCGCTGGCCCGCAGCTGTAAGAGGCTGACAAGGCAAAACAGGCCGGACGCGAGAGCAATCCCGCGCCCGGTTTTTTGCGCCTGTACTTCCCAAAAAAGCCGGATGTGGTTTTCCGCATCCGGCTTCTGTTCATCCGTTTCATCACTTGATCGTCAGGGTGACCTTGGCCTTCCTGCCGTTGGCAGTGGTGACGGTGATGGTGGTGTTGCCCTTCTTGAGGGCGGTGACCACGCCTTTCTCATCCACCGTGGCCACTTGGGGCCGGGAGGACTTCCAGGTCAGCGTCGTGATCGCCTTCGCCGGCGTCAGCTTCACCCGCGCGCCGATGTCCAGCGTCGCGCCCACCTTCACCGTCTTGGCGCCCTTCTTGAGCGCGATCTTGGTCGGGTTCATGTCCACGGTGACGGTCACGGTCTTATAGATGCCGTTGGTGGTCATCACGTAGATCGTGCAGCTGCCCGCGCCTACGGCCTTGACCTTGCCGGACTTTGAAACGGTGGCCACGGCCTTGTTCGCGGAGAAGTATCGCAGCTTGGCGATGTGGTTCTTCAGCTTGCCCTTCTTGATGCCCTTGACGGTGGCCTTTATGGTGGCCGTCTTGCCCAGCTTCACGGTCATGGCGGTCTTCTTCACCGTCAGGATGCCGGGATTGGTGATCTTCTTGGTGCCGTTGGCGGTGAAGGCATGCACCTCGGGGCTGCTGTCCAGCACATACTGCTTGCTGCCGCCGGACATCATCCAGGCGCGCACATAGGCCTTGTAGCTCTTGTTCTTCTGCAGGCCGGTGAACGAATAGGAGGCGGCGTCGCTGCCCTTCAGGGAGGCGACCACCGGGAAGGTGCCCTTGCCGTCACAGTCCTTGAAGAACACGTCGTAGCCGTCCACGCCGTCCACCTTCGTCCAGGTCAGGTTGAGAGCCGTGTCTCCGCTGGCGACCATCGTGGCCAGCAGCATGCCGACGGGCGCGGGACGGGCGGTGATGGTCAGCACAGCGCCGGTGAACTTCATATCGTAGTTGTTGCCGGCGGTCAGCGAGCCCTGGCTGATGGCATACTCGCCCACCTTCTCGCCTTCCGCGCGCTCCAGCGCGCCGGAAATCACGTCGGAACCCAGCAGGCCGGTGACGGTATAGGTCAACTCCGGATCCTCCGTGCCGTCCTGCTTGGTTTTGGCTTCGGCGGTCACGGTCAGGGGCGCCTTGCCAATCTCCACCTGGACGCTTGCCGCCTTCACGTCGTTGTAATTGTTGTCGCCGTCCACCTTGTAGTAGACCGTATAGCTGCCGGCATTGGTGGCGGTGGGAACGGCCTCGTCGTAAGTCTTGTCGTCCAGGGAATACTGGAGCTTGCCGCCGTCGGTCTTGCCCGCCTCCACAAGCGCCTGCGCCGCCGCGGTGTAGGTCAGCGCTTTGGCCTTGGGCGCGGTGACGGCGGGGTCGATCTTCGTGATCTCGGCCTTCATCTTGATGACGGCGACGCTGTTGTGGTTGTCGTCACCCTTCACCCTGTAATAGACCGTGTAGGCGCCGACATCCGTGGCGGTGGGGATGGCCTCGCTGTAGGCTTCGCCGTCCAGGGAGTACTCCATCTTGCCGCCGTCCACCTCGCCCGCTTCGGCCAGTGCCTGGGCTGTGCCGTTGTAGGGCAGCTGTTTGCCCGTGGGCGCGGTGACGGCGGGATCGGACTTGACGATCTCCGACTTTACGTTGCCCAGTTCCGCGTCGTTGTGGTTCTTGTCGCCGGCCACCTTGTAATAGACCATGTAGGTGCCCACATTGGTGGCGGTTGGGATGGCATCAGCATAGCTTTCGCCGTCCAGGGAATACTGCATCCTGCCGTCATTGGTCTCGCCGGCCTCCACAAGCTCCTGAGCCTTGCCGTTGTAGGGCAGCTTGACGGCCTTGGGCGCGGTGCCCGTGGCGTCGATCTTTGTTATGAACGGCTCCACGGTAGCCGCCTCGACGTCATTGTAGTTATCGTCGCCGACGACCTTGTAATAAACCGTATAGTTACCGGCATCCGTGGCGGTGGGGATGGCTTCCGCGTAGGTCTTTCCGTCCAGGGAATACTGGAGCGTGCCGCCGTCCGTCGTGCCAGCCTCGATGAGTTCCTGGGCCTTGCCGTTATAGGACGGCTTAATGGCCTTTGGCGCGGTCACGGTGGGATCGGCCTTGGCGACCGTCACGACGCAGGTCGCTTTCTTGTCGTCCCCGGTATCAGGAGTGCCATTGGTGGCGGTGACGGTGATCGTCGCCTCGCCCGCGCCAACAGGGCTAACGATGCCATCGGCAACCGTGGCAACGGCCACGTTGCTGCTCGACCAGGTTACGGTCTTGTTTGTGGCGTTCTCGGGAAGCACGGTCGCGATCAGGGCTATGGCGTCCCCGTTATAGGTAAGCGCGATCTCGTCCTTGTCCAGTTTTACGCCGGACACGGGGACAGTTTCGCCTTCCGACTGTGTACCGTCGTTCGCCGCATAGAAGGGATCGACTACTTCTTCCATGGCGTATTCATATACGTCGAATTCTCCGACGACTTCCTCTTCGGGTTCGTCGGTGTAATCCTCGTCCACTTCAAAGAGGTCGTATTCTGTATCGTCCTCTTCATACGCCTCCTCGACAGGCAGGGATTCGTCGCCAAATTCCGCTCCTCCTATGCCCTCCGGCATTTCCGCCAGTGCGAAAGCGGGCAGCGCAAGCATGAGCGCCAGCATCAGGGCCAGAGCCTTCTTCATCCAACCGGTCATCTGTGTTCCTCCTTTGACTTGTTGGCCACACCAAAAACGCGACAACGCAAGAGATGGGTCTCACCCATCCTTGCGCTGCAAAAAGTGGATTGTCTGCTGGAAAGCCGCGGGCATGGCGCGCCTGTCTTTGATTCTGTACAGCACACCCATCCGTTCCATTTCCAAAGCCTCACATTAATTACACATCTGTTTTACAAATATACCATATCATGCCAACCACTGCAAGGTTTGTATATATTTATGTTATATGAATATGTGGTAACAATTCAAAATGCCGCTACGCCTTGGGCGGCTTCTGGGCCTCCACGATGATGCTCTCGGTGCTCTCGGCGGCCTTGTCGTCCACCATCTGCAGCGTCTGGAATATCTTCTGCATCTTGTAGTCGGTCTCGGTGATCACGTCAGCGCAGGCGCGCAGCTCGTCCACCACGGACTGGGGCACCGCGTCGGTAGACTTGTAGCGGATGCCGTGCTCCAGCGTGGCCCAGAAGTCCATGGCGACGGTGCGGATCTGTATCTCCACCGGGATGAACAGCTTGCCCTGGGACATGTACACCGGCACGTCCACCACGATGTGCAGGCTGCGATAGCCGTTGGGCTTGGGGTTTTCGATGTAATTCTTCTTGAAGATCAGCGAGATGTCGTCCTGGGCCAGCAGCAGGTCGGCGATCTTGTAGATGTCGTCCACGTAGCGGCATACCACCCGCACGCCCGCGATGTCGTGCAGGGTCTTCTTGGCGCAGGAGATGGAGATGGGATAGCCCATGCTGTGCAGCTTCATCACGATGCTGTTCAGGCTCTTCACCCGGCTCTCGATGTGGTGGATCGGGTTGTGCATGTGCTTGAAGGAGAATTCGCTGTCCAGGGTCTTGAGGCGGGTGTCGATCTCCCGGATGGCGGCCTCGTAGACGCCCTGGATCTGGGCATACTCCCGCCGCAGCTCCTCCAGTGCGTAGTTGATATCCATATTGTTCATGGGCGCCGGCCGCACTTCCACGCGCAGCCTGCGCACCTCGGGTCCCTTCTGATCCATATGGGCCTCCGTCTACTGGACGTCCTTGAGCACGTCCCAGCTGGTCAGCATCGCCAGCACCTCGCTGTGCCGGGTGCCGTCTTCGGTGATGAACGCCACCGCCAGGCGGCTGTTCCGCTCGCGTCGGCGCTCAAACGCGGCGCGCACGGCGGTCAGCGTGGCGTCGCTGTCAAAGAATTCATACTTTTCACTGCGCTCGTCGTCAAAATCCAGGGCGTTCTTCAGCTCGCCGATGCGCAGGCTGTCGTGCAGGTTCTCAAAGCCGGCGTCGCCGATGTAGCGCATCAGGCTGGCGGCACTGAACACACCCACCAGGCCGGTTCGATCCCGCACGGGCAGGTGGGAATACCCCATGCGCATCATGTGGCGCATCACGCCCAGGGCGGCGTCGTTGGGGTGAGCGAACAGGATCTGGTTGCCGGGGGTGCCGTAGTTACGGGCCAGACGCGGGCGGCGGACGTACTCCACGATGTCGCGCAGGGTGTCCACCACGGCCTCGGACGGCTCCACCACGGGCTCCCCCGCCCCGTCGGTGTTGTGGGAGAGCAGGTTGCGGATCTCTCGGCACATATCCAGCTCCGTGCGGCATGGCGCGCTGTCCGGGTCGTGCAGGTATTCCATCACCACGCTGCCGGAGGACATCTTCCTGCCGGTGTAGCGCTTCTCAAGCAGCCCCTCCAGCATCCGATAGTGGGTCAAAAACCGCTCCGAGCGCGGCGCCTCGCCCTGTTCCACGCGCAACCCTCCTCTTTAATCTTATCATAACATAAATCGGAGCAAAATGCAACGGTTATGAACGCATCGCGTCGCAGACCCGGCTCAGCTCCTCCAGCGTCAGCGCCTCGCCCCGCACACGCTCGTCCAAGCCGGCTTCAATCATCGCCTGTCGCGCGTTCTCCTGGCTCATGCCGAAGGAGGCCTTCAGGTTGTTGACCAGCGTTTTGCGGCGCATGGCGAAGGCGGCGCGGATCAGCCTGCGGAACAGCGCGGGATCGGCGGGCTGCACCGGCGGCACGTCCCACCGGTCAATGCGGATGAACTGGCTCATTACGTGAGGCGGCGGATCGAAGGCCTCCGGCGCCACGTCGGTGAGCACCTGTGCCCGGCCGTAGTACTGCAGCTCCGCCGCCAGGGCGCACCACTGCTTGGTGCCGGGGCGGGACATCACCCGCTCCGCCGCCTCCTTTTGCACCATGATACAAATGCTCTCGGGCGGACAGTCGGAGCCCGCCAGCTTCAGCAGGATATCGGCTGTGATGTAATAAGGCAGGTTGGCCACCACGCGATAGCCTTCGCCGCCGAAGGATTCCCCGGTCAGGACGCGCAGGTCGGCCTTCATCACATCCTGGAACACCACGCGGACATTGGAAAGGCCCTCCAGCACGTCGGCAAGCACCGGCTCCAGCCCCCTGTCCACCTCCACGGCCAGCACGCGCTTTGCCCGCTCACCCAGCAGGCGCGTCATCACGCCGGCGCCGGGGCCGATCTCCAGCACGCTGTCCTCCGGCGAAATCTCCGCGTCGTCCAGCAGCAGGGAGATCAGGCTCTCGGACAGCAGGAAGTTCTGGCCCAGGCTGTGGGTGTTCTTAAAGCGATACTTCTCCAGCGCCACGCGGGCGCGCAGCTCGGCGGAGGGGTTTGAATACTCTGACATAGCAACCTCGAATCCTTTGATGATCGGTATCCCCATCTGAAACACACAGATCCTTCACAGCGTTCAGGATGACAGGCATAGCGTCGTCATCATCATGAGCGCGGCGAAGGATCTGTGCGCAACAAGCCGGAGCGACATTTCACATGTCACAGCCGTTTGTCCAAGCGTTCAAAGCGCGTTTTACTTCGTGCCGAACAGACGGTCGCCTGCGTCGCCGAGGCCGGGCAGGATGTATTTGTTCTCGTTCAGGCGCTCGTCGATGGCGGCGATATAGATATCCACGTCGGGATGGGCCTCCTGCACGGCGGCCACGCCCTCGGGGCAGCCTACCAGGCACATCAGCGTGATGGACTTGCAGCCGCGCTTCTTGATGAAGTCGATGGCGGCCACGGAGGAGCCGCCGGTGGCCAGCATCGGGTCCACGACGATCAGGTCGCGCTCGGCCACGTCATAGGGCAGCTTGCAGTAGTATTCCACGGGCATATGGGTCTCCGGATCGCGATACAAGCCGATATGGCCCACCTTGGCCGTGGGGACCAGGTTCATCACGCCGTCCACCATGCCCAGGCCCGCGCGCAGGATCGGCACGATGCCCAGCTTCTTGCCGGCAATGATCTTGGACTTGCACTTTGCCATGGGGGTCTCGATTTCGATCTCCTTCAGGGGCAGGTTGCGGGTGACCTCATAGGCCATCAGCATGGAGATCTCCTCAAGCAGCTGGCGGAAATCCTTGTTGCCGCAATCCTTGTCGCGCATCAGGGTCAGTTTATGCTGTACCAGGGGATGATCTACCACAACGACTTTGCTCATGTAATTACCCTCCCGCTTATATTCAATCCTACAGTATTATATATGATTTCATGTCCGATTGCAATAACAGATTTGTCACGATTCTGTGTATTCCGGCGAGGGATGCACGATGGCCCGGCCGGTCTCCCGGTCAAAGCCCTCCAGCACCAGCAGGGCCTTGGCGCCGTTGACCCGCTTTTCCGCGGGAGTGGCGGTGGCGATCATCACGCCCACGCCCACGACCTCCGCCAGGAATTCCTTCATCAGGTCCACCATGCCCTGCAGCGTGCCGCCGCCCTTCATGAAGTCGTCGATGATCAGCGCGCGCTGGCCGGGCTGCACCGCGCGGCGGGTCAGCGCCATGGTCTCGATGCGCTCGCTGCCCAGGCCTGCGATGTAGTTGATCTTCACGGCGCTGCCCTCATAGGCGCGGCTGTCGCGGCGTGCGATCACCAGCGGCACGTCCAGCATTCGCGCCGTCATCAGCGCGATGGGAATGCCCTTGGTCTCCATGGTCAGCACGAAGTGGGGCTGGCGGTCATAGTATTGCGCGGCGAGGATCTGGCCCATCTGCTGGGCGATGTCGCTCTCGGCGGTGATGTCGGAGGTGTACAGGAAGCCGCCGGGCAGCATGCGTCCGGGCTCGGAAAGGCGGAATGAGATGTCGGAAAGCACCCGCGCCACCTTCTTTTTGCTTGGGATGGCACGATAGCGCACGCCGCCCGCCGCGCCGGCCACCGTCTCCACGCGGCCCAGGTCGAACCGTTCGAAGGAGGCGCTGATCAGGTCGATATCCTCGCTGATGGTGGACTTGGCCGAGCCGAACAGCTCACAGAACTCGCTCAGGGTGTGGATGCGGTTGGGGGTGTCCGTCAGGATCTTGGTCAGCGCGCCCAGGCGCTCGTTGCGCTTGATCTTGTCCATTCGTATAGCCTCAATTCCGAATTATTCTCGCGTTTTCTCCATTATAATTCGGCTTTGTTAGCTTTTGGCCAGATTTGTGCAAAATCGCGCAAAGGGTGGCAACATTTAACCTACTCTTCCCCCCTGCGCTTGCGCGAACGCTGATTTTGTTTTATAATACGTAGTGGTAAGGTATGCACATATTCTGGAGGCAAACGGCTATGGCTGAAAACATATTCGACCACAAGGGCGGCAGGGCCCACTTCATCGGCATCGGCGGCAGCTCCATGTCCGGGCTGGCCGGCTATCTGCAGGAACTGGGCTACACCGTCACCGGTTCCGACCGCACCGCGTCCCACAAGACGGAGCACCTTCAGGAGCGCGGCATCCGCGTCTCGATCGGCCAGAGGGCCGAGAACGTGCATGGCGCGGACGTGATCGTCTACTCCGCCGCCATTTCCCGGGAAAACCCGGAGCGTGCCGAGGCCGAGCGGCTGGGCATCCCCCAGATCGAGCGCTGCGACCTGATCGGCCAGCTGATGGAGGGCTATCCCTTCGCCATCGGCGTCAGCGGCACCCACGGCAAGACCACGACCACCTCCATGCTGGCCCAGGCCTTCATGCAGGCGGGGGCCGATCCCACCATCCACATCGGCGGCGAGCTGGACTTCATCGGCGGCTCCACCCGCGTGGGCGGCGACCACGACTTCATTTGCGAGGCCTGCGAGTACAACGCCAGCTTCCTGCACTTCAAGCCCACCGTGGCCATCATACTGAACATCGACGAGGATCACCTGGACTTCTACAAGGACATCGACGACATAGAAGCCGCCTTTGTCAAGTATGCCGCGATCGTGCCCAGGGACGGCTGGGTCATCGCCT
This sequence comes from uncultured Eubacteriales bacterium, assembly GCA_902765395.1. Classification (GTDB taxonomy): domain Bacteria; phylum Bacillota; class Clostridia; order Christensenellales; family Aristaeellaceae; genus UBA2862. Next base: position 18,548 of record CACWZP010000034.1, on the reverse strand, counting down.
GGGGCGACGACGAGCGGGCGCGCCGGGTGTGCCTGAACGCCGACTGCAACCACATGACCTACGGCCTGGGCGAGGGCTGCATGCTTCGGCCTGAGAACCTGGTCTATGACGAGCAGGGCCGCGCCTCCTTCACGGCGGTGCTGGACGGCGTTCCCCTGGGCGATTTCCACCTGAATGTGTCCAGCGAAGCCAACATGCTGGACGCCCTGGCGGTGATCTGTGCCGCCCACATCCGTGGGCTCGACATGGCGAAGGTGGCTGAAGCGCTTGCCAACTTCATCGGCGCGCACCGTCGGTTCGAGCTGACCAGCGTCACCGACGGCGTGAAGTGCTACACCGACTACGGCCACAATCCCGCCGAGATCAAGAACGCGCTGAAGATCGCCTCGATGCAGCCCCATCGGACGCTGTGGAGCGTATGGCAGCCCCACACCTATTCCCGCACAAAGACGCTGTTCGACCAGTTCGTGGAGACCTTCGACCTTGCGGACAGGCTGCTGATCACCGACATCATGGGCGCGCGGGAAGTGGACCCCGGCGACATCAAGTCGGAAATGCTGCTGGAGCCCCTTCGTGCGCGGGGCGTGAACGCGTTGGTCACCCACACCTTCGACGGTACCGAGGCCTTCCTGCGCGAACACTGGCAGCCGGGTGACATCATGATCAGCCACGGCTGCGGCGACATCGACCTGCTGAACGAGCAGATCGCCAACCACGGCGACACGAAGCGATAAACCCATACGGAGGATATCACCTTGAAGAAGCTATTGAGCCTGGCTCTGGTCATCGCGCTGTGCGCGCTGGCGCTGTGCGGCTGCAAGAAGGGCGAAAGCGCCCCGGAGGAGACTGCCGGAGACGCGCCGGTCATTCCCGCCGCCCCAGAGGTCACCGAGACGCCCGACGAGGGCTATCACGGCGAAGAGGACCAGAGCGCCGCGCTGGAGGAAATGCCTACGCTGGCGCCGGTGGAGCCGCTGGAGGGCGCGGACGTGCCCGCGTCGGAGGACGACGAGTATTTCAGCCTTGATGGCATGCTGGAGGACAGCGGCGAGGACGCCCCGGAGGCGGAGGCGGAGCCCGCGCCGGAGCCCCAGGGCGAGGGCGAAGCGCCTGTGGACGGCGAAGCCGCGCCCACCTCGCATCCCGCGGTGGACACCAGCACGTATCAGTTTTCCTCGCTGACGGACACCACCCTGGGCTTCACGTTCAACTATCCCTCCCACTGGGAAAACCTGCCCGGCGTTTACACCATCTGCTTCCGCGAGAAGGTGGAGCCCGGCGACTTCCCCGCCCGGGTGGCCATCACCGCCAAGCGGCTGGTGCACACCCCCGACGAGGAAGTGATGCTGGAGGAGCTGAGCGAGTACATGCGGCTGGTGCGCAAGCAGTACGACACCGCCACCTTCCAGGCCGGCACGCCCAACACCGAGGAGCGCTTCCTGGACAAGCCCGCCATGAGCAACACTTACCTGGCCTACTCCGGTGAGAACGAGGTGAAGGGCTTCATCATCGGCACGTCCGTGGGCCGCGTGGTGTACGTGTTCCACTTCAGCGCGGCCTATGAGGACTACGCCCCCATGGAGAGCATGATGCGCTACATGATCAAGTCCTGCGAGATCGTGGAAAAGGATTGAGCGTAAACAGAAACGGAGCGACGAAACGTCGCTCCGTTTTGTGTTGCCCCGATCTCAGTACACGATCACCTTGGTCTTCGCCGGACAGTTGGTCCAGATCCACTTGGCATCCTCCACGCTCAGCCGCACGCAGCCGTGGGAGGCCTTGCTGCCCAGGTGGTTCACGCTGCTCTGGGTCACCCTTCCCTCCTTGCTGTTGTACAGCACGGAGTGGAACATGATGTCGCCCTGGATATAGAAGGCGTACTGCGCCCAGCAGCTGAACTTGGTGAAGTAGTGCCAGCGCGCGCCGGGGCCGGTGCTGTCCTGGAAGGTGCCGGTGGGCGTGGGCGAGGAATTGCGGCCGGTGGAGCACTTCATGGTGCGCACCAGCTCGGTATACTCGCCGTTGGCGTCCGGCGCGTAGGCGTAGACCCGCTGGTCGGCGGTGCTGACCTTCAGCACATAGGGCTTCAGGGCCTTCTTGGCGTTCTCGTCGAACAGGGCTGCCAGCGTTGCATGATCGGCGACGCCCGTCTGGGCCAGGCCGTTGCGCTTCTGGAAGTCGGAGACCGCCTCCGCGGTGCCCGAGCCATACTGGCCGTCCAGGGCGCTGGTGTAGTATTCCAGCGTGGTCAGACGCCGCTGCAGGCGCACCACGTCCCTACCGGTAGCGCCGCTGTTCATGTCGGCGGGGATGGCCGGAAAGCTGGCGGCGTAGAAGTCGTCCAACAGCAGCGGATCCGCCACGCCATTGACCTCCACGGTCAACTCGCTTCCAGTGGAAGCCGCGACGGCGTCCTCCTCCATCTCGCGCATATAGGCCTGCAGGTTCTCAACGCCCGCCTTGGTGGACTCGCCGAAGCCGCCGTCCACGGCGATGGACGCGAAGCCCAGCACCCGCAGGCGCTTCTGCAGCTTGCTCACGTCATCGCCGCTGGAGCCCACCGTCAGCATGGCGTTGTCCGGCGCATTGGCGTCGGCGGCAAACAGCCGCTGCTGGGTGGCCGCGTCGGCGATACCGGTCTGGTCCATGCTGCTGTAGTACTGGAAGATGCGGATGGCGCGGGCGGTGCCGCCGCCGAAATTGCCGTCGGCCGCGTCGGTGGTGTAGCCCAGGTTCGCAAGCCGCGTCTGCACCCGCTGCACGGCGCTGCCCTCGTCCCCCGTGCGCAGGTCACCCCGGCAGGGAATGAAGTCCTCGCTGTACAGGTAGGCCTGCAGCATGCCATCCGCCACGCCGTCCACCGGGGTCATGGGCGTGGGTGCGGGCGTGGGCACCGGCTCGGGCGTGGGCGTGGGCGCCACGGTGGGCATCAGCGTGACCGACGCCAGCGCGATTGTGTTCGGCTGGGGCGTGGGCGTGGGCACCGGGGTGGGCGTGGGCTTAAGCGTGGGCGTGGGCGACGGCGTGGGCAGGTGGTCGATCACGTCCTGCTCCAGCTCGCGCACGTAGCCCTCCAGCTGCTTGACCGCCTCCTGGGTCTTTGCGCCGTAGAAGCCGTCGGCCCTGCCATCCAGGTAGCCCAGCTGGATCAGCTTCTCCTGGAGCCTCTGGGTGGCCGAGCCGTTCACGTCCAGGCTGAGGTCGGGGTAATACGGAACGGTGGCGATCACGTCCTCCAGCATGAGGTTCTCATCCGCCCAGACGGGCATGCCGGTCTCCCCCGCCGTGGCCGCGGCGCGCTTGCTCTTGTAGCTCTCCGCCACCACATTCGCCAGCGACTCGGAATCGGCGCTGACGTTCTGCACCGCGCCCAGCACCAGGCCCTTGAGCCACTCGTCAATGGCGGCCCACTGGCCGTCACCCAGCGTAATGCCGTTCAGCGCGAAGCGGAATTCCACGTTCAGCACGTCGCCCTTGCTGCTGACCAGCTCCTGGTTCACGCTCTTGCGCGTCACCTCCGCGCCATCCGGCAGGTCGAGGTCATAGTGGATGCTGGTGCTCCTGGGGGCGTTCTCCGGCTTCATCAGCTTGAGGATGTCCGCCTGCCATTCTTCCTTCGTATCTTCAGCGCTGCCGAAGCCCGCCGCAATGGCGGCGATGGCGATCAGCAGCAGCGCGGATAGTAACACCTTGAATTGCTTCATTTACGATCCCTCCGGCTCGTTTGATGCATACAATAGACGCGCACAAACCGCGTTTGGTTGCATCACAGGGCCGATGTACTGTCATGCGTTTGCTGGAAATATCTTCCATATCTGGCATTTTTTTCCATTATGTTTGATCTCATTATACATGGGGATCCGGGGCGATGCAATCGGGGATGTTTGAACAAACGGGTACAAATATATGGCGGCCCGGACATTTCGTCCGGGCCGCCGGTGTAAACGGAATTATTGCTCCGCCCACTCAAAGCGCTGGGTGATCACGTGCACCTGGTCACTGGCCACGTGCAGGATTCCCCCGCTCACCTTCGCGCGGCGCACATTGCCGTCCGCTTCGGTGACGCGGGCCTCGCCCTCGCCCAGGGAGGCGGAATAGTCGATGTGGCGCGGCAGGATGGCCACTTCGCCGCCGGTGGTGCGCACCATCACGCGCTGGGCGTCGTCGTCATAGAACTTTCCCTCAGGAGTGACGATCGTCAGGTGAATCATCGCCATGGATTATTCTCCCCTTTTCGCCTTCTCAACGGCCTCGTCGATGCTGCCCACGAACAGGAACGCGCTCTCGGGCAGGTCGTCGTGCAGGCCGTCGATGATCTCGCGGAAGCCGCGGATGGTCTCCTTCAGGGGCACATAGCGGCCCTCCATGCCGGTGAACTGCTCGGCCACGTGGAAGGGCTGGCTCAGGAAGCGCTGCACCTTTCTGGCGCGGGAAACGATCAGCTTGTCCTCGTCGGACAGCTCGTCCATGCCCATGATGGCGATGATGTCCTGCAGCTCCTTGTAGCGCTGGAGGATGCTCTGCACCTTGCGGGCCACGTCGTAGTGCTCCCGGCCCACGATCTCCGGCGTGAGGATGCGGCTGGTGGAGTCCAGCGGGTCCACGGCGGGATAGATGCCCAGGGACGCGATGGAGCGGCTCAGAACCGTGGTGGCGTCCAGGTGGGCAAAGGTGGTGGCCGGGGCCGGGTCGGTCAGGTCGTCCGCTGGGACGTAGACCGCCTGGACGGAGGTGATGGAGCCCTTCTTGGTGGAGGTGATGCGCTCCTGAAGGGCGCCCATCTCGGTGGCCAGGGTGGGCTGGTAGCCCACGGCGCTGGGCATGCGGCCCAGCAGGGCCGACACCTCGGAGCCGGCCTGTGTAAATCTAAAGATGTTGTCGATAAACAGCAGCACGTCCTGGTTCTCGCGGTCGCGGAAGTATTCCGCCATGGTCAGGCCCGACAGAGCCACGCGCATACGGGCTCCCGGCGGCTCGTTCATCTGGCCGTAGACCAGCGCCGTCTTGTTGATGACGCCGGATTCCTGCATCTCGTTGTACAGGTCGTTGCCCTCGCGGGTGCGCTCGCCAACGCCGGCGAACACGGACAGGCCGCCGTGCTGGGTGGCGATGTTGTTGATCAGCTCCATGATGATGACCGTCTTGCCCACGCCGGCGCCGCCGAACAGGCCAATCTTGCCGCCCTTGGCGTAGGGCGCGATCAGGTCGACGACCTTGATGCCGGTCTCCAGGATCTCCGTGGTGCTCTCCTGCTCGTCATAGGCAGGCGCGGCGCGATGGATGGGCCAGCGCTCCTCGGTCTGGGGGGCGGGCTTGTTGTCCACGGGCTCGCCCAGCAGGTTGAACACCCGGCCCAGGCAGCCGTTGCCCACGGGCACAGAGATGGGCGCGCCGGTGTCCACGGCGGGGATGCCGCGGCGCAGGCCGTCGGTGGAGGACATGGCGATGCAGCGCACCACGTTGTCGCCGATGTGCTGGGCGACCTCCGCGACCACCTTGCGGCCCTCGTTTTCGATCTCAATGGCGGAGAGCAGGTTTGGCAGCTCGCCATCCGCAAAGCGGATATCCAGCACCGGGCCGATGACCTGCACGACGGTTCCGATATTATGCTTATCCATTCGATCTATCTCCCAACGTGTTTATATCCTAATGCTCCGCGCCGGCGACGATCTCCGTCAGCTCCTGGGTGATGGAGCTCTGGCGCGCGCGATTGTAGCGCAAGCTGAGGTCCTCGATCATCTCGCCCGCGTTCTTGGTGGCGGAGTCCATGGCCACGCGCCGCGCGGCCTGCTCGCTGGCAAAGGAATCGCAGGCGGCAGAGTAGATCAGGCCGGCCAGGTACTGGGGCAGGAAGCCCTTGAGCATCGAATCCGCGTCCGGTTCGCACAGCATCTGGCGATTGGTGCGCTCCGGCGCGTCGTGGGCGTCCAGGGGCAGCAGCGGCTTCAGCTTGGTCTTCTGCGTCAGCACCGACACGAAGCTGGTGTAGGCCAGCACGATCTCCTCATAGGTGCCGTCGTCATAGGCGTCCAGGATGTGCTGGGCGATCTCGCCGCACTGCTCCAGGGTCAGCCCCTCCACCTTTTCGATCTCGGTGATGATGGGCACGCCCTGGTGGGCGTAGTAATCCCGGGCCTTGCGGCCGATGGGGATCACGCACCAGTTGGCGTCACGGCTGTCCCACTCGATGCGCTTGAACATGTTGCTGTTGTAGCTGCCGGCAAGTCCGCGGTCGCCCGCGATGACGATGTAGCAGCGGTGCTTCACCTCGCGGGGCACCACATAGTGGCTCTGGGCGCCGGTGTTGTGCAGCGCAATGTCCCAGATGGCCGTGCGCGCCACCTTCATGTAGGGGCGGCTGGCCTCCATGCGGGCGCGCGCGCCGCGCAGCTTGGAGGAGGCCACCAGCTGCATCGCCTTGGTGATCTGCATGGTGCTTTCCACACTTCGGATCCGCAGCTTGATGTCCTTCATGGATGCTCCGGCCATGGTATCACTCCTTATCCGAGTGCAGCTTCAGGAAATCCGCCGTGAAGGACTGGATCGCGGCCTTCAGCTTTTCCTCGGAATCCTTGCTCAGCTCGCCAGTCTGGCGAATGGCAGTGAGCAGGTCATCGTGCTGGGCGTCCAGGCGCTCGTACAGGCTGCTCTCATATTCGGGAATCAGCTCCACCGGCACGTCCTTCAGGTGGTCGTGCACCACGGCATACAGGATGCATACCTGATGCTCCACGGTGACGGGGGCGTTGTGGTTCTGCTTCAGCACCGCCACAATGCGCTCGCCCTGGCCCAGGCGGGCCTTGGTATCAGCGTCCAGGTCGGAACCGAACTGGGCGAAGGACTGCAGCTCGCGGTACTGGGAATACAGCAGCTTCAGCGTGCCCGAGACCTTCTTCATGGCCTTGATCTGGGCATTGCCGCCCACTCGGGAAACGGAGATGCCGGGGTTCACGGCGGGCATGATGCCGGCGTGGAACAGCTCCGTCTCCAGGAAGATCTGGCCGTCGGTGATGGAGATGACGTTGGTGGGAATGTAGGCGGAGACGTCGCCCGCCTGGGTTTCGATGATGGGCAGCGCCGTCAGTGAGCCGCCGCCGTATTCGGGCGCCACGCGGGCCGCGCGCTCCAGCAGGCGGCTGTGCAGATAGAACACGTCGCCCGGGTAGGCCTCGCGTCCCGGCGGGCGGCGGATCAGCAGCGACAGCGCGCGATAGGCCACGGCGTGCTTGGACAGGTCGTCGTAGACGATCAGCACGTCCTTGCCCTGGGCCATGAAGTATTCGCCCATGGCGCAGCCGGAATAGGGCGCGATATACTGCAGTGGGGCCAGCTCGGAGGCCGTGGCGGAGACGATGATGGTGTAATCCATCGCGCCGGCCGCAGTCAGGTTCTCCACCACCTGCGCCACCGTCGAGCGCTTTTGCCCTATGGCGACATAGATGCAGATGACGTTTTGCCCCTTCTGGTTGATGATGGTGTCGGTGGCGATGGTGGTCTTGCCGGTCTGGCGGTCGCCGATGATCAGTTCGCGCTGGCCGCGGCCGATGGGGATCATGCTGTCGATGGCCTTGATGCCCGTCTGCAGCGGCACGGAAACGCTCTTGCGCTCGATGATGCCGGGAGCCGGGGACTCGATGCGGCGCTCGCCGGAGGCGGCGATGGGGCCCTTGCCGTCGATGGGCTGGCCCAGTGCGTCCACAACGCGGCCGATCAGCGCCTCGCCCACCGGGACGGAGACCACCTCGCGGGTGCGCTCGACGGTGTCGCCCTCCTTGATGCCGGAGTCGTCGCCCAGCATGACCACGGCCACGGAGTTCTCCTCCAGGTTCAATGCCATGCCATAGGTACCGTTGGAGAAGCGCACCAGCTCGTTGGCCATGCAGTTCTCCAGGCCGGAGACGCGGGCAATGCCGTCGCCCACCATCAGCACCGTACCCACGTCGGTCTGCACGATCTGGCTGTCGTAATGCTTGATCTGATCCTTGATGATCTTGGAAATTTCTTCAGGTCTCAGCTGCATCTGCTCGTCCTCTTTTCCTGTCCTACAGGCCGCGGGTCAGGCTCACGCGCAGCCTGCCCAGCCTGTCTTGAATGGTGTTGTCATAGCGCCTGCCGTCCATCTCCACGCGAACGCCGCCGATGACCGCCGGGTCAACGGTCTCCATCAGGGCGACCTGCTTTCCGGAGATCTTCGACAGCCTGGCCCGCAGCGCGGCGCGCTCCTCATCCGTGAGGGCCACGGCGCTGGTCACGCTGGCCTCCACGATGCCGTAATCCTCATTGTAGCGCTGATGGAACCAGTCGCAGCACAGCGGGAAGGCCTCGAAATGTTCCTTCTGGATCAGCAGCTTCATGAAGTTGGTGACATAGGGGTGCACATGGCCGCCAAAGGTGTCGTCTATGACCTTCAGCCGGTTCGACCGCTCCACGGCGCGCGAAGTGAGCAGGCGGATGAAGTCCGGCTCCTGCCTGAGCAGGGCCCGGATGTCATTCAGCTGCTCGTGCAGCATCGGGCGAAGATCCTCGTCCCGGGCCAGCTCGTACATTGCCTCGCCGTATTCCCTCGCCAGGTTCGTCACGACGCTTCACCTGCGCTTTTGATAAACTCTTCCACAAGCTCTCGATGGTCGTCGGGATTGATCTCCCGCTCCACCATGCGGCCCGCGATGTCCGCGGCCATGCCGGAGATTTCGCCCATCAGCTCGGAATAGGCCTTGCGCTTCTCCTGCTCGATCTCGCTCTCCGCCTTTTGCTTCATATGGGTGGCCTCGGTGCGGGCTTCCTCCACGATGGCGTCGCCGCGCTTCTGGGCGGTGTCCACGGCGTTCCTGACCAGCCGGTCCGCCTCCTCGCGGGCGTTGCTCATGCGCTGGGTGTACTCCTGCTTCATCTGGTCAGCGTCCTCTTTGGCCTTGTCGGCGGCGCTGTAGATGCCGTCGATCTCCTCCTGGCGCTTGTCCAGAACGGCCATGACGCGCTTCCACAGGAACTTCTTCACCAGCATAAACAGGATCAGCAGGTTGCAGATCTGAAAGATGATCGTCCAGGCGTCTATCGAGATAAACTCCAATGTTTTCACTTTGCTTCCTCCCGGAAAGGATTTCCTGTGCGAAGGATTAAAGCTTGCCGATGAAGGGATTGGCGAACATCAGAAGCAAGGCGACGATGAAGCCGTAGATACCGGTGGTCTCGGCCACGGCGCAGCCCAGCAGCATGGTGGACTGGACGGTGCCCTTGCACTCCGGCTGGCGGCCGATGGCTTCGCAGGCCTTGCCGACGGCGTAGCCTTCACCGATACCAGGGCCGATACCGGCGATCATGGCCAGGCCGGCGCCGATTGCGGAAGAACCCATGACGATTGCTTTGGTCCACAGTTGCTCATTCATTGAAATAACCTCCCAAGATTATGATGCTTGATTCTATGTTCAATCCTCCGCCGCCGAGCTGATGTTCATCATCATCAGCATGCAGAAGATAAACGCCTGAAGGAGACTGGAGAAAACGTCGAAGTAGATCGAGAACACCGCCGGGATGCCCACCTGGAGCAGCGGGATCGGGCCGAATATCTGCCCCAGCACGCCGGGCAGCTTCGAGAAGATCGCGAAGGACAGGTTGGCCAGCGCCCAGCGCAGAAGGCCCATGATGACCGTGCCCGAGGCGATGTTGCCGAAGTGACGGAACGCCATGGACATGGGCGTGGCGATCTCGGAGATGATGTTGAAGGGCAGCAGCACCGGGATCGGCTGGAAATAGCCCTTGATATAGCCCAGCGGGCCGCCGGCGCGGAACTTGTTGTAGGTGATGAGGGCGAACACCAGCAGCGCCCAACCCAGCAGCGTGTTCAGGTCGGAGGTGGGCGCATACATGCCCACCATGCCGGACAGCGAGCCCAGCGCGGAAAGGGCCATGACCGAGGCGATCAGCGGCGCGTAGCCCACGCGCAGGAAGTGGTCGCCCATGTTCTCCCCCACCATCGTGTTCACCTTCTTGACGATGAACTCGGCGATGACCTGCCGCTTGGTGCGGCAGTGAACCTGCATGCCATGGGTCAGGAACAGGCACAATCCGACGATGAGCGCCATGACGATCCAGGTATTCACCAGCGTCTCGGTGATGCGGATCTTGCTGCCCAGCAGGGAGATCTCCAGAAATACCTTTGCGCCGGTTACGGTAAACTCCTGGTTCAAGGCTCTTCACTTCCTTTGGGTGCGGAGGCTGCTTTTTTTGCCTCTGCGATTTGCAGTACGCGGATGACAATGCTGGGGAATATCGAAGGCAATATGGTGGCCAGGGCGTCGAAGTGGAACACCGCGATGCCCAGCACCAGCAGGCCGAACAGCGCGATCATGCGCATGTTGTAGGACGCCTTCATGCGGTTCTGCATTTGCAGGCTCATGTCGGCGATCTCCTGTTCGGAGCGCTCCTTCTCGGCCATTCGCTCGGTGATGGACTGCACCATCAGGCCCATGATAAAGAAGTTCAAGATGCCCAGGGCGCCCGCGTACACGCCGCCCGCGACCACGGAAAGACTCAGCCTTCCGATGATCGCGTAGACGATCAGCATCAGCGCCACCAGCGCCGCCACGCCCGCGGCGACCCGGGCCGTCTGCACGAGCACCGCCCTATCCGGCTTTCTCATCCAATACTCCCTCCGCCATCCGGCGGAAAACATAAAAATCCATCCATATATTTATACCGCAAACCGGTGGAATTATCAAGGGGCAATGTATTAATTCTTTGCATAACACAATGTATTAATTCTTTGCATAAACTACCAATTATGTGCACATTCCACGAGGCTTACATCTTCAATAAAACAAAAACCCTTCGGCTTCGCTGCACTCCGGTCAGGATGACGTGTCGTGAATTGAGTCATCATGTCTTTCAAAGCGTCAACAAAGTCCGAAGGATCTCTCTCGATAAATATCTTCCGTCAGCCGCCCAGGTAGGCCGCCTGGACGCGATCGTCCGCCAGCACGTCCGCGGCGTCGCCGGAGATGGTGATCTTGCCGGTGCCCAGCACGTAGGCCCGGTCTGCCACGGAAAGCGCCATCTGGGCGTTCTGCTCCACCAGCAGGATGGTGGTGCCGGCGCGGTGCAGCTCCTTGATGATGTCGAAGATCTGCTCCACCAGGATGGGCGCCAGGCCCATGGACGGCTCGTCCAGCATCAGCAGCTTGGGCTTGCTCATCAGCGCGCGGCCCATGGCCAGCATCTGCTGCTCGCCGCCGGACAGCGTGCCCGCCACCTGCTTTTCGCGCTCCTTCAGGCGCGGGAAGCGGGTAAACACGTCCTCAAGGGACGCGGGGATCTCGTCGTTCGGGCGGGAATAGCCGCCCATCTCCAGGTTCTCCCGCACGGTCATCTGCTGGAACACGCGGCGTCCCTCCGGGCACAGGGCCATGCCCAGGCCGACCACCTTGCTGGCGCCGATGCCCACGATGCTTCTGCCCTCGAAGGTAATCATGCCGCTGCGGGGCCGGAGCAGGCCGGAGACGGTGTTCAGCGTGGTGGACTTGCCCGCGCCGTTGGCGCCGATCAGCGTGACGATCTCGCCCTCGCGCACCTCGAAAGAGATGCCCTTGATGGCGTGGATGCTGCCGTAGTAGACGTGGATGTCGTCCACCTTCAGGAGGCTCTTTGCCTGAATCGTATCGCTCATGCCTCAGCCCTCCTTCTTCTTGCCCAGATAGGCCTCGATCACCGTGGGGTTCGCCTGGATCTCGTCAGCGGTGCCCTTGGCGATGATGCGGCCGTAGTTCAGCACGCAGATGCCCTCGCAGATGCCCATGACCAGGTTCATGTCATGCTCGATGAGCATGATGGCGATCTGGAACTGGTCGCGGATCTTGATGATGTTGCGCATCAGCTCTTCCGTCTCGTGGGGGTTCATGCCCGCCGCGGGCTCGTCCAGCAGCAGAAGCGACGGGTTCGTCGCCAGCGCGCGCACGATCTCAAGCCGCCGCTGCGCGCCATAGGGCAGCGATCCGGCCTGTGCCCCGGCCAGGTCCTGCATGTCGAATATGCTCAGCAGCTCCAGTGCCTTCTCGTGCTGAGCCTTCTCCTGCTTCCAATAGGCAGGCAGGCGGAAGATGCCGGTGAACATGCCGTACTTCACCTGGTTGTGCAGGCCGATGCGCACGTTGTCCTCCACCGTCATGTTGTCGAACAGGCGGATGTTCTGGAACGTGCGGGCGATGCCCAGCTTGTTGGCCTGGACGGTGTTCATGCCGGCGGTGTCCTTGCCGTTGACCATGATGGTGCCCATGGTGGGCTGGTACACCTTGGTCAGCAGGTTGAACACGGTGGTCTTGCCCGCGCCGTTGGGGCCGATCAGGCCGGCGATCTCGGTCTTGCCGATGATGAGGTTGAAGTCGTCCACGGCCTTCAGGCCGCCGAATTCGATGCCCAGGTGTCGCGCCTCCAGCACGGGGGTGCTGTAGTAGTCGCGCTCGGGTATGATGCCGTGGCTGGGCGCGGGCACCATCTTGGTGTCCAGCATGCGCTTTTTCCGGGTGTTCTCGCTCATTCGGAAGCGCCTCCCCTCTGGGTATTGGACGCGGTCCTTCTCGGACGGACCAGCCGGTCAAACAGCGAGCGGATGATCGGGTTGTTGGTGGCCAGCATGACCAGGATCAGCACGATGGCGTACACCAGCATGCGGTAATCGCTGAAGGCGCGCAGCAGTTCCGGCAGCACGGTCAAGAGGGTCGCGGCGATGATGCTGCCCCAAATGTTGCCGATGCCGCCCAGCACGACGAATACCAGCACCAGGATCGACGTGTCGAACTTGAACTTGGCCGGATCGACGGTGGAGAAGCTCAGGCCGTACAGCGCACCGGCCATGCCCGCCAGCACGGCGGCTGTGACGAAGGCCATCATCTTGTACTTGGTGACGTTGATACCCATGGCCTCCGCGGCGATGCGGTTGTCCCGGGTGGCCATGATGGCGCGGCCCGAGCGGCTGTTAATCATGTTCAGCACCACAAACAGCGTGAACAGGATCAGCGCGAAGCCCATCGGGAAGGTGGCCAGCTTTTCCACCACCTTCGCGCCGGCGGGGCCGTTCACCAGCAGCTTGCCCGGCAGGCTGGGATTGTTGAAGGACACGTGCAGGCGTCCGCTGTCGATGGAGAAGTAAAGGCAGTTCATCACGCTGCGGATGATCTCACCGAAGGCCAGCGTGACGATGGCCAGGTAGTCGCCGCGAAGGCGCAGCACCGGCACGCCGATCAACACGCCGGCGAGGCCCGCGAACACGCCGCCCGACAGCATGGACAGGATCAGGCGCACGATAGCGCTTTCAATGTGCAGGCCCTCCAGCAGCCAAGCGGAGATGATGGCTCCGGAATACGCGCCGACGCTCATGAAACCGGCGTGGCCCAGGCTCAGTTCACCGGAGATACCCACCACCAGGTTCAGCGACACCGCCATGACGATGTACACGCAGATGGGGATCATCTGGCCCTTCAGGGAGCGGGACATCGTGCCGGCGTTGAGCGACAGCTGGCAGACGATAAAGGCAACGATGACGAGGCCGTAGGCGATGATATTGTTGACCGTGCTCTTTTTCAGCTTCATTGCGCTCACCTCACACTTTCTCGCGCATCGGCTTGCCCAGCAGGCCAGCCGGCTTGAACAGCAGCACGACGATCAGCACGGCGAAAACGATGGCGTCACCCAGCTCGGTGGAAATGTAGGCCTTGCCAAGGATCTCGATGATGCCCAGCAGCAATCCGCCGATCATCGCGCCGGGGATGGAGCCGATGCCGCCGAACACCGCCGCGGTAAAGGCCTTGATGCCCGGCATGGAGCCGGTGGTGGGCTGCAGCGTGGGATAGGCCGAACAGAGCAGCACGCCGGCGATGGCCGCCAGGGCCGAGCCGATGGCAAAGGTGACGGAGATGGTGCGGTTCACATTGATGCCCATCAACTCCGCCGCGCCCTTGTCCTCGGACACCGCGCGCATGGCCTTGCCCATCTTTGTCTTGCCCGTAAAAGCCGTCAGGCCCAGCATGATGATGATATTGGCCACAATGGTGATGATGGCCTGGCTGGTGATGACCAGGTCGCCGCCAAACAGCCGGATCGAGCCAAAGTCCAGCACCGTGGGGAACACCTTGGGGTTGGGACTCCAGATCAGCAGCGCCGAGTTCTGCAGCAGATAGCTGACGCCGATGGCCGTGATCAGCACCGCCAGCTTGCTGGCCTGGCGCAGGGGCCGGTAGGCCAGGCCCTCGATGATGATTCCCAGCACCGTGCAGACCGCCATGGCGCACAGAATCGCCACCAGGGGCGGCAGCGCGAGATAGGATATGGCGCAGAAGGCGATGTAGGCGCCTACCATGATGACGTCGCCGTGGGCGAAATTCAGCATCTTGGCGATGCCGTAGACCATCGTGTATCCCAGGGCGATGATGGCATAGACGCTTCCCAGGCTGATTCCGTTGATCAAAAATCGCAGGAATGATACCATTTGTTCCAACTCCTCGTTATCGTGATTCAAGGTAACCCACGTTTGCCAGCCCGTGCGCGTTGGCAAGCGTTGGCTACCTCCCGGCGATATAAACCGGTATACCGCCCCCGCGAAAGCGCGAGGGCGGTAGTGGATTGAATTGGGTTATCGCTTAGTCGTTGAAGCCCACATAGGCGCCGTTCTCGATGACGACGGCGCGGGGGGTCTTGGTGACGGCGCCGCTCTCGTCCCAGCTCATGGAGCCGGTCAGGCCCTCGATCTGGAAGTCGCCAGTGAACTGCTCGATCAGCTTTTCACAGGCTTCGTCATAGGCGGTGGTTCCGTCGATGCCGGCGTTGACTGAAGCGTTGTACAGGGCGTACACGGCGTCGTAGCAGTCAGCGGCAAACTGGTTCGGGATCTCGCCGGTCAGCTCCTTGTAGCTGGCCACGAAGGTCTGGGTGCGCTCGTCTTCGGCATCCGCGGAGAAGGGGGTCAGCATGAACACGCCCTCGGCCAGGGAGGTGTCGAAGCCTTCCAGGGTCAGGATGCCGTCCATGCCGTCCACGCCGAAGAACACGGGCGCGTAGTCAATGCTCTTGGCAGTGGCCAGGATCAGGGAAGCGGGCTCATAGTAGATGGGCAGGAACACCAGCTCGGCGCCGTTGGCCTTGGCGTCGTTCACCTGCACGCTGAAGTCCACCTCGCCATCCTTGAAGGCCTGCTCGGAGACGATCTCAAGATTCAGGTTCGCGGCCTCGGCCTTGAAGGTCTCGTAGATGCCCATGGAGTAGGGATCGGAGTTGTTGTAGATGATGGCGATCTTGGTGGCCAGCTTGTGCTCAGCGATGAACTGGGCGGAAGCAGTGCCCTGGTTGGGGTCGGTGAAGCACACCTGGAACACGTTGTCCTTGCCGTCGATGACGTCCACGGAGGACGCGGACGGAGTCAGCATGAACACGCGCTCTTCGTTGGCCACGGCGCCCACTTCGATGCAGGGCTTGGTGGTGGTGGTGCCAGCGATCATCTGGGCGCCGTCCTCCATCACCTTGTTGTAGGCGTTCTTGGACTTCTCGGCGTCGTGCTCGTCGTCCTCCTCGAGCAGCTTGATCTGCATGCCGCCCAGGGCGTTGATCTCAGCCGCGGCGACTTCCGCGCCGTACTTGCAGGCGTTGCCGTAGATGGCCGCACCGCCGGTGAACGGGCCGATGACGCCGATCTTCAGGGGCTCGTCTTCCGCCATGGCGGCGGCGCACAGGCCGACGACCATCACGAGGGCGAGAATCATAGCGACGATTGCCTTGTTGAACTTCATGATTGATTCCTCCCAAATAGATTCGCTATGCGCGCGCGTGCGCGCATATCGTTAATGGATACTATACAATTACATCATTTTATTGTCAAGCGTTGACGGCGTGTATTTTCGCGTATTTTACGTTATTTCTTATTTGAAGCCTAAAACATGGTTTCCTGCATTTTTTCGATGGTTTTGAATGTAATATGGGCATAATATGGTTTATATGGTGCTCGGCACTTCTTTTTTGCGGCTCGCGGCATGAATACAAGCGCTTAAAAAATGCATAAAAATACGGTTTCCGCGCCCGACCTGGTCTTTGACCCCACACTCGCCTGCCGGCGCTTTCGCTCCTAAGGACTTGGCCTCCCCACTACTGACGCTCTCGACATGCCGTCAGACGGTCACATCGGCAGGACTTACTTCTAAGCCGCACCATGCTCACCGGAATTTTCCCGGCTTACGTGGATCGTTTCGCCTGCGACTGGCATCGACTTTCAACCACGGACACGCGGAAACCGCACGTTCATTATATTGGATTTTCAGGCTCCCGTCAAGTGATATAGACCTCAATTCAGGCTGGCAGAATCTTCGCTTCGATCAGAATGACAGTCCTGTAAGGCAATCTCATATTATCCTGAGCGAAGCATAGGACCCTCATGCCGTCAGAGCGTTACAGGATCCCCGCGCAGTATGGCGTAGCGGGCCGAGTCCACCACGCCCCGGTTGTTCAGGCCGCCCTGGCGGGAGACGCCCTCGAAGGTCATGCCGATCTTCTGCATCACCCGGCCGGATTTCGGGTTGTCCACGTCGTGTTGGGCACAGGCGCGGTTGAAGCCCGCGTCGAACAGATACTTCACCACGGCGCGGGCGGCTTCGGGCATGTAGCCCTTCCCCCACCACGCCTTGCCCATGCACCAGCCCAGCTCCGCCTCGGCCACGGGCTCGATGACGCGCACGGCGGCGATGTCGCCGATCACTTCGCCGGTTTCCTTCAACTCCAGCGCCCAGTGATAGTAATCCGGCTGCTCATAGCGCTTCACCCAGTCGCCGATCACCCAGCGCGTCACGTCCACGCTCTCGTGGGGCGGCCATGTCAGGTACTCCGTCACCGCCGGGTCGCCGGCCCAGTTTTTGAACATCGCCGGCGCGTCGTCCAGCGTGTAGCGCCGCAGGATCAGCCGCTCGGTCTCGATGGTGCGGGTGCCGGTGTGGTTGATTTCAAGCCCATGCATAGACATGCCCCTTCACTTCGTCCCGCCGTAGCTGCCGCGGGTATCGGCAAACACCGCCGCGCCGCCGGTCTTGCGCCGGGACGCAGCCACCCGCTTCATCAGCTCTTCGCGGTACAGCTCCTCGTCGATGGGCAGCTCCACCTTCTTCCCCAGGAACGCGGACAGGTGCATGGCGTTGGACAGCATCAGTCCGTTCACGCCCTCCTCGCCCCGGGCGACCAGCGGCTCGCCGCGCAGGATCGCCCCGCCCCAGGCGTTCAGCACGCCCGCGTGCTGCGGATTCAGGCCGTCGGTTTCAACGGCCGCTTCCCTGGCAGGCATGGTGGCGAAGGGCGCCTTGTTCGTTCGCGTCCACTCCGGCTCGGACACGTCGTATTCCAGCATGGACAGCGCGTCGTCCTCCACGATGAATCGCGCCCTGTCCATCTGGATCTCCAGCCGGTTGGTGCCGTGGGCGTCGCCGGTGCTGGCGATGAACACGCCGCTGGCGCCGCCTTCGTACTCCATGTAGGCAGTCACGTCGTCCTCCACTTCGATGTCGTGCCACTGGCCGAAGCGCATGTGGGCCTGCACGGACTTCGGCATGCCGCAGATCCACTGCCACAGGTCCAGCTGGTGGGGGCACTGGTTCAGCAGCACGCCGCCGCCCTCGCCCGCCCAGGTGGCGCGCCAGTCGCCGGAATCGTAGTAGCACTGGGGTCTGTACCAATGGGTGACGATCCAGTTCGCCCGGCGCATCCGGCCGTACTGGCCGCTGTGCACCAATTCGCGCAGCTTGCGGTAGACACAGTTGGTGCGCTGGTTGAACATCATGCCGAAGACCACCTCCGGGTGCCGGGCGGCGGCTTCATTCATCTCGCGCACCTGCGCGGTATACACCCCTGCGGGCTTTTCCACCATCACGTGGACGCCCTTTTCCATGCACTGTATGGCCAGCGCCGGGTGGTCGTAATGGGGCACGGCGATGATGCACGCTTCCACCAGGCCGCTGTCCAGCATGGCGGCGGCGTCCGGGAAGGTCTCAAGGGCGCCGGAGAGGTTCTCCCTCGCCCACGCAAGCCTTTCCGGGTTGGTGTCCGCCACGGCCACCAGCTCAAAATCCGGGCACTTGCCCTCCAGCACGCTGCGCGCGTGGCCGGAGCCCATATTGCCCACGCCGATGATGCCCAGCCTGATCTTCCTCATCGCTCGACATCCCCTTTCAGGATCTCCCGCAGCGCCTTGGCCGCGGCGTCGAAGGCTTCGTCCGCGCTGGAGTAGCAGAAGGTGCCCCTGCGCCGCCCGTCCCGCTCCAGGGCGTCCAGGCCCTGGAACACAGTCAGGTGCGGCTCCAGCGTCAGCGCCTCGCCGCCGTTGTCCAGGTAATCCTCCACGATCCGCTCCACGTGGCCCACGCCGCGTCCCGCCGGCACCACGCTGCCGTCCGCCAGGGCGTCCTTGACGTGCAGGTAGTGGGTGCGGTCCTTCAGCAAATTCCAGGCCTCAAGCGTGTCCTGGCCGCACTGCACGAAGTTGGCCGGGTCGAACACGCCATGAAGCGCCGGGACGTTCTCCAGGATGTCCG
>CACWZP010000033.1 GCA_902765395.1 uncultured Eubacteriales bacterium | reverse complement strand
CCGCCGGGATGGTTGGCGTACTCCACGATGTCCCGGGCGTTCTCCGGCCCGCGGGTGCCCAGGTTGACGGCGTACATCACCTCGGTGCCCGCCTTCTTCGCCCAGTCCGAAAACTCGTGCAGGCCCACCGCGTTGGTCTCGGTGGTGAACCAGGCCAGGTCCAGCCGCCTGGGGCGCTGCTCCACCGGGCCGACGCTGTCCTCCCAGTTGAAGCCGGACACGAAGTTGCCGCCGGGATAGCGCACCACGGGCACGCCCAGCTTGCGCACCATCTCCAGCACGTCCCTTCTGAAGCCCTGTTCGTCGGCCTGGGGATGGCCGGGCTCATAGATGCCGCCGTACACCGCGCGGCCCAGGTGCTCGATGAACGAGCCGTAGATGCGCGGGTCGATCCTGCCGATGACGTAATCCCTGTCCAGGATCATGGATGCGTTTTTCATAGTCAAATACTCCCTCTTCTGTTCTATCATTTGGCGGTATCAATCGTTCAGCGAACAGCTGTCCAATCTCAACTCTAAACTCTTAACTCTCTACTCTTGATTTTCTGCCTACTCCCTCTTGTGGCGCTCCTCGCGCTCCCGGCGCTCGGCGGAGACCTCCTCGGCGGTCTTGACCCGCTGGCGCACCGCGCCGCGATAGCCCTCGTTGGTGGGAATGAGGCCGCCCGCCGCAAAGCGCGCCTTCGCTTGGGCGATGGCCTCCCTGTACTGCGGCAGCCACGCCTCCTGGGCGATCAGCATCTCGTCCACCATCTGCCACACCTCCGGCGGGTTGCACACCGCGCCGGTGAGTGGGTCCATCAGCGCCGCCTGCTTGAGCAGCTCCGCGTCGCCGGTGACGGCGGCCTCCACGGCCAGCCTTTGCACCCACGCGGACTGGCTGCACACCGCCGCGCAGCCCAGGGGCAGCTCGCCCACCTTCGGCACGGAGACGCCGTTGCCGTCCACATAGCAGGGCACCTCCACCACGCACTCGTCGGGCAGGTTGGAGATGGCGCCGCGGTTCATCACGTTGAAGTGGCCCCGGTAGGTGCGGCCCGTCTCCAGCGCCTCGATGATGTAGCTGCCGTGCTCGCTGCTGCGCTCGTGGCCGCCGTAGTTCTTCGGCGGCTCGGCCATCAGCCTGGGGAACTCCGTCTCGAACCAGTTGCGGTTCTCCCGGGTCTCCCGCAGGTAGCCGCCGGTCTCGCCGTTGATCCAGCTGGACAGGTCGATCCATTTCTCGATCTCCCCGGGCCGCTTGCGGTACCAGGCCACATACTCTGACAGGTGCCCGTTGGACTCGGTGGAGTAATAGCCAAAGCGCTTCAGCACGTCGATGCGCACCTTCTCGGTGCGGCTGTATTCCGGGTGCTTCTCGAAGCCCTCCAGCAGCCTGTCGATCATCTCCTGGCCGTTGTGCTTCACGGACAGGTACCAGGTCTGGTGATTCAGCCCGGCGCAGATCACGTCCAGCTCCTTCCGGTCCTTCAGGCCCAGCACGTCCGCGATCTGCATCTCGCCGTGGATCTCGCCGTGGCACAGGCCCAGCGTGCGCACCCCGCCGTACTTGATTGAGGCCCAGGTGAGCATGGCCATGGGGTTGGAGTAGTTGAGCAGCAGCGCGTTCGGCTCGGCCACCTCGCGGATGTCGCTGGCCGTACATGATGCCGCCGATGCACAGCGTGTCGCCCACGCACTGGTCCACGCCGTACTTCAGCGGGATGTCGATGTCCGTCTCGAAGGCCTCCAGCCCGCCGATGCGCACGCAGTTCACGATGTAGCGCGCGCCCTTCAGCGCTTCGCGCCGGTCGGTGGTGGCAAGGATCTTCGTGGGGATGCCGTTGGCGTCCAGGTCCCGCTGGCAAAGGCGGGTGACCATGTCCAGGTTGTCGGGGTTGATGTCGGTGAAGGCCACCTCGATGCCGCGCAGCTCGGGCACGGACATGATGTCGGTGAACAGGGTGCGCGCGAATGTCAGGCTGCCCGCGCCGATGATCGTCAGCTTGAATGCCAAGGGTGTTGCCTCCTTTGTCCTCGTCAGATTCGCTCGAACACCGGGATGCGCTCCAGCGGCGCTTCCACCTCCACGGTCTCGCCGCCGGCGTACACCTCGCCGGTGTCCACGTCACGCCAGCCGCCCGCGGGCAGGTACACCAGCCGCCGCCGCGCGCCCGCTTGAAGCACCGGGGCCACCAGGTACCGGTCGCCGAACATGTACTGGTCCTTGATCCCGGCACAGGCGGCGTCCTGCGGGAAGACGTAGAACATGGCCCGCATCACGGGCGTGCCCGCCTCATGGGCCTCACGCATCAAACCGCGGACGTAGTCCCGCAATTCCTCGCGCCGCTTCATGTACTTGACCAGGATGGGATAGGCTTCCTCGCCGTAGCTCCACACCTCGTTGTCCGTGCCGGAGGGCAGCGCCTCGGTGCCGTCCTTGCGCAGCACCTTCTCCGACGGCTTTCGGTCGCCGTGCAGCCGCATCACCGGGCAGTAACAGCCCCACTGGAACCAGCGGATGAACAGCTCCCGGAACTCCGGCCTCTCCGGCCAGCCGTCGTGGAAGCCGCCGATGTCGGTGGTCCACCAGGGGATACCCGCGATGCCCATGCTCAGCCCCGCGCAGATCTGGCGGCGGAAGTCCTCCCAGCGGCTCATGATGTCGCCGGACCACACCAGCGCGCCGTAGCGCTGGCTGCCCGCCCAGGCGCAGCGCAGCAGGTTCACGGGGTTCTCCTGCCCCGCCTCCACCATGCCGTCGTAGAAGCCCCGGGCATACATCTGCGGATAGACATTGCCCACCTGCTGGTTGCTGCCCAGGTAGTAGCGATAGTTCTTGTACTCATAGGTGCCGTACTCCGGCTCGGCCTCGTCCAGCCAGAAGATGCGGATGCCGGCGTCCCAGTAGTTCTGCTTGATCTTCTTCCACACATACTGCCGCGCCCGGGGATTGGTGGCGTCGTAGAACATGCTGTCCTCCACGAAGCGCATGCCGATCTGCTCGCCGTACTCCGCCCGCACCAGCAGGCCCTGCTGCTGCATTTCGGCGTAATTCTCGCTGGTCAGGGCCACCTGGGGCCACACGGACACCATCAGCTCGATGCCCATTTCCTTCAGCTCCCTCACCATGGCCGCCGGGTCCGGGAAGAACTCCGGGTCGAAGCGATAGTCGCCCATCCGGGGCCAATGGAAGAAGTCGCAGACGATCACGTCGATCTTCAGCCCCCGGCGCACGTACTCCCGGGCCACCTCAAGCAGCTGCTCCTGGTTCCAGTAGCGCAGCTTGCACTGCCAGAAGCCCAGGCCGTATTCCGGCATCATCGGCGCAAAGCCGGTGGCGCGGGCGTA
The DNA here is from genome assembly GCA_902765395.1 of uncultured Eubacteriales bacterium. Classification (GTDB taxonomy): domain Bacteria; phylum Bacillota; class Clostridia; order Christensenellales; family Aristaeellaceae; genus UBA2862. Next base: position 53,614 of record CACWZP010000033.1, on the reverse strand, counting down.
GTTCAGGCTGATCCCGGCGGGGGTATCCGCGCAGGTGATCCAGTAGTCCAGCTGCTTGGTGCTCTCGGCATGCCAGGTGGTGCGGTTCACGCCAAAGGAAGCGGAGCCGATGGCGGGGTTGTGCCACAGGAAGCCGTAGCCCCGGCTGGACATCAAGAAGGGCACGCTGGCCTGGCTGTTGCGGTGGGCCAGCTCCAATGTGCAGCCCTTCCAGTCCAGGATCTCCTCCTGGTACTGGCCCATGCCGTACAGCCGCTCGCCGTCCTGGCCGTCGAAGGTGGCGGTCAGGGCGAAGTCGCCGCCCAGGTGCGGCTCGAACTTCCTGGATTTCAGCGCCAGGGCGTTGGCCGGGGCGGTCTCCCGGATCAGCAGCTCGCCCCGCTGGTTATAGAAGCTGATTTGGGCATAGCGATGCCAGCCATCCATCTCCAGCTTCGCGGTCAGCCGGCCGTTGGTGATCGCGGCGCTGTCGCCGTCGATTTCAACGACCGTCTCCGTCCTTTCGGGCTCCAGCAGCGCCCAGCGGGCGTCCGCCACGTCTCCCTGCAGCGTGGAGCGCACCCGCAGGCTGTCCTCTCCCCAGGGGGTGATCACCAGCGTCTCGCCCTTGTTTCGCCAGATCAACTCATTGCCGTTTCGCTCATAGTAATTCATAGGCCCCTCCCCTTGTCACGCAGTTCTTATATACTTCACCGTTTTTGTCTGTTTTTCCTGCCTCGAAGCGGATTTTGGCGCAAAACAGAGGGCCGTTTGGCCGAAACGCCGTTGTTGCCATGCGCTGGATGCTCTGGTATAATATGGATATTGCGATACAATGCTGTTTCAGAGGTAGAGGCACATGTACGAAAGCGAACAACTCACCCTGCCCACCGGGGCGCCTGAAAACCTGACCGACCTCTCCGGACTGACGGAGGCCGAGGCGGCGCGGCGTCTGGCCGCGGGCCAGGGCAACGCGGCGCCGAAGGACGACGGGCGCACGCCGCCTGAGATCGTGGCGAAGAACCTGTTTACGTGGTTCAACCTTTTAAACGTGCTGCTGGCGCTGGCCCTGGCGCTGGTGGGCGCGTGGCGGAACATGCTGTTCATGGGCGTGGTGGTGTCCAACACGCTGATCGGCACCATACAGGAGCTGCGCGCCCGGAAGACCGTGGCGGAGCTGAAGCTGCTGGCCCAGACCCCGGCCACCGTGCTGCGGGGCGGGAGCCAGAAGCGCGTCTCCCCGGACGCCCTGGTGCAGGGCGACCTGGTGGTGCTGCGCGCCGGGGACCAGGTGCCCGCGGACGCCGTGGTGCGCGAAGGCGGCGGCAGCGCCGACGAGAGCCTGCTCACCGGCGAGAGCGACCCCGTGTCCAAGGCCGGGGGCGACTGGCTGTACAGCGGCAGCGCCGTGGTGTCCGGCAGCTTCACCGCCCAGCTGGTGCACGTGGGCGAGGCCAGCTACGCCAACCGGCTCACCCGCCAGGCCCGGAAGATCAAGCAGCCCAAGTCGGCGCTGATGGCCGATTTGAACAAGCTGGTGCGCTTCGTGTCCATCGCGCTGATCCCCATCGGGCTCATGCTGCTGGGCAAGCAGCTGTGGATGCAGCACATTCCCGTCCGGGAGGCCGTGCCCGGCGCGGTGGCCGCCATGGTGGGCATGATCCCGGAGGGCCTGATCCTGCTGACCAGTGTGGCGCTGGCGGTGGGCGTCGTTCGACTGGGCCGGCGCAAGACGCTGGTGCAGGAGCTGTACGGCATCGAGACGCTGGCCCGGGTGGACGTGCTGTGCCTGGACAAGACCGGCACCATCACCACCGGCGACATGTCCCTGGAGCGCGTCATCCCCCTGGGGAACGCCGACGAGGGCGAGTGCCGCGCGGCGCTGGCCCGCTTCCTGGGCGCGGACGAGCGGCTGAGCCCCACGATGCGGGCCCTGGCGGCCGCCGTGACGCCTGTGGACGAAACCCCCGTTGCCACGCTGCCCTTCGACTCCGCCACCAAGCGCTCGGCCTACACGTTCAAAGGCGGCTCAACCTATGTGCTCGGCGCGCCCTCCTTCGTGCTGCCGGAGGACGAGATCTGGCAGGCTCCCGCCCGGCAGGCCGCCGCCGACGGCCTGCGGGTGCTCCTGTTGTGCCAGTGCGAGGGCGCCATCGAGGGAGACATCCTGCCGCCCGTCTCCCGACCGCTGTGCCTGCTGGCCCTCAGCGACACGCTGCGCCCCAACGCGGAGCAGACCCTGCGCTACTTTGCCGACCAGGGCGTCCAGGTGAAGCTGATCAGCGGTGACGACCCCCGCACCGTGTCGGCCATCGCCGAACGGGTGGGCCTTGAAAACGCGGACAGGTGGGTGGACGTGGCGACGCTGGAGGACGGGGAGCTGGCCGGAGCCGCCGAGAAGTGCGCGGTGCTGGGCCGGGTGACGCCCCAGCGCAAGCGGGCACTGGTGGAGGCGCTGAAGGCCGCGGGCCACACCGTGGCCATGACCGGCGACGGCGTGAACGACATCCCCGCGCTGAAGGCGGCGGACTGCTCCGTGGCCATGCCCGGGGGCTCGGACGCCGCCCGGCACGCGGCCCAGCTGCTGCTGCTGGACGCCGACTTCGCCGCCCTGCCCGCCGTGGTGGACGAGGGCCGGCGGGTCATCAACAACATCGCCCGGGCGGCCTCGCTGTTCCTGGTGAAGACGCTGTACTCCTTCGCGCTGGCGCTGCTGGTGCTGTTCCTGCCCACCCGCTACCCGTTCCAGCCGATCCAGCTGACGCTGATCTCCTCGCTGACCATCGGCGCGCCGTCGTTCTTCCTGGCCCTGGAGCCCAACCGCGAGCGCGTTCGGGGCAACTTCCTGCGCACGGTGCTCACCCGGGCCGTACCCGGGGCGCTGGCGGTGACGATCTGTGCGCTGGCCGCCTGCTTCCTGGAGAAGCTGGGCTGGAGCCGCGAGGCCTGCTCCACGCTGGCCACCCTCTCCGCCGCCGCCGCAGGCCTGGTGACGCTGCTGGTCACCTGCCTGCCCTTCACCCGCCTGCGTGCGCTGGTGTTCGCCGCCATGTGCGCCGGCATGGCCCTGGCCGTCACGCTGGTGCCCGGCGTGTTCTTCCTCGTCCCCCTCACCAGCCAGCAGTGGCTGACCCAGCTGGGCCTCGCCTGCGCCGCCGCGACGATCATCCTCGTGGCGCGAAGGATCGTGGTGAAGCGGGACGGAGAGCGCGCTTAGCGATATGACAAGCGACATCCTTTCACGCCCGGTGCGTGAAAGGGTGTCGCTATTTTTGGGCACATCACGGAAAAAGCGGCGGGACACTCCCTCCGCACCTGCGGGGGCACCTCCCTCAAGGAGGGAGGCTTTGAGCGCCGACTCCGTCAGCCGTCTGAGCGGGCCAGGTAGGCCCGCTTTTTCCGCTCGTCCTCCGCCTCCAGGGAGGAGGAATTGTGGATGCCGCCCAGGAATTCGATGTGGTGCCGGAACTCATGGCGCAGTATGCCCCGCAGGATCTCCCGGGCCGCGGGCACGTCCGCCTGCGGGTAGAGCCGGTCGAAGGAGCCCTTGAACATCACGATCTGCCGCACGCCGTAACAGACCTGGTACTGCCCCAGTGTGTACAGGTCGTCATCCCGCGCGTAATCCGGGATCACCAGCGCCTCGGACATAATCACCCCGCCGGTGAGCTCCCGGAAGAATGCCTCCGGCAGCTCGTCCAGCAGGTCCGAGACGATCGCCCGGTATTCCTCCGTGCTGATCATGGCTGTTCCTGCGGCTCCTCCCCGACGGTCGCCGTCTCCGCCCTGTGGATGGCCTCGTCCACGTCCTTGGCCAGCGCCATGTCCTGGAACGCCGCCTCCCGGGACAGCGCCATCTCAAAGCCGTCCGTCTGGTCGAAGGCGGCCTCCGCCGCCGCGACGCCGACCTGCAGCACGTGCCCGCCCCGGGTCCGGTCCCCGTTGATGAAGTGGAAGTGCCAGCCGGGGGTGTTCAGCCCGCCCATGTAGTCCGGGCAGTACAGCCCGACGATGGTACCATGGACATCCTCGTAGTCGAACTCCGTCTGGTCCTCGGCCAGCGCCACGTCCAGCGCCCGATAGGGCTTTTCCTGCTTGTACTCGCTGCGCACCCTGATGGAGGAGAAGGCGCCCTCGATCTTCACCATGTAGAAGCAGTTGGCGCCGAGCCGGTCCACCACGTCGTTCATCGCCGCCTGCAGCGCCGCCATGTCCGCGATATCGCTGAGGGCGCACGTCTCGTCCGCGTCGAAGAACGTCACGTTGCTGAATGGCACGGTCTCCTCATCGGAGGGAATGGCGACGCTGCCGTCCGCCACGGCCTGGTAGACGGTGCCGTCCAGCACGATCATCTCGCCGTTCACGCCCTCGAAGGTGCCGATGCCGGTGTCGCCGTGCCGCTTCAGCTCGCCCACGGTGACGATGCCGTCGTAATAGCCCTGGACCAGCGACTGCAGCAGCGCCACCTGGTACAGCGTGTCGCCCGCCGGGGCCGGCTGCATCCAGCCCTCGCCGGCGGCCGCCTCCGCCTGGATCTCAAGCCAGGCCTGGGTGGCTGCGGCGATGACCGCGTTGCTGGTGCCGGTGGCGCCGGACACGGCGTCCACGTTGACGCTGTTCTTCGCCACCATCGCGTCCGCCACAATTTTCAGCGATTCCGCGCCGCGCTCGTCCGCCTCGGCGTTGTCGCTGACGGCCTCCACCGAGGCGATTCTCCCGTCCTCCATCGTCAGCGTCACCGTGACGGTCTCCCCGATGCCCCGCACGGACACGGTCGCGCTTCCGTCCGCCACGGCGCAGCAGCCCAGTGCCAGCGCGCACAGCACCGCCAGCGCGCAAATCCAACGCTTCATGGTCATTCCTCCGTTTCGATGGGTCGATATGCCTGCGTTCATGGTCGGCCCGCGTTCGCCGATGGCGGCGGCAGCAGGCACAGCATCCGCCTCATGGTTCCGATTGCCCCTCTGTTGTCCGCATGAATGACGCCCTCTCTATCATAACACAAAAGCGCAGGCTGTGGAACCACGCAGGCCCGGAAGTTTTGCGGAAAATCCAGCCCGAGGCGGGATTTCCCCGCCTCCCGGGCTTTGCAGGGGGCAGGCGATCTGGTATAATACACCTGCGGGCGATTGCGGGGAAAGGCTCCCCGCCCGGAAGAATCGACGAACAGGAGGCTCCAGGCATGAACAAGGTCTACTGCTGCTTTCCCGGCGGAAAGCACAAGGCGCTGACGATGAGCTACGACGACGGACGGACCCAGGACCGCCGGCTGGTGGCGATTTTCAACCAATACGGCATCAAGGGCACATTCCACCTGAACAGCGGCTTCCTGGGGGACGAGCGCCACGTGCGGCCCGACGAGGTGGCGGCGCTGTACGCGGGCCACGAGGTGGCCTGCCACACGGTGAGCCACCCCACCATCGCGCGCTGTCCGCTGCCCTCGGTGGCCCGGGAGGTGCTGGACGACCGGGCGGCGCTGGAGGCGCTGGTGGGCTACCCGGTGCGCGGCATGAGCTATCCCAACGGCTCGGTGAACGCCGGGATCGAGGCCATGCTGCCCGCCTGCGGCATACGCTATTCCCGGGTGGTGGGCAACAGCGAGGGCTTCTCCCTGCCGGAAAACCCCTGGCGCTGGCAGGCGACCTGCCACCATCGCCATCATCTGATGGAGCTGGGCGAGCAGTTCCGGGCGCTGTACAAGCGGCAATACCTGTACCTGATGTACGTCTGGGGCCACAGCTACGAGTTCGACGAGGGGGACGGATGGGCGCAGATCGAGGCGTTCTGCCGCGCCATGGGCGGCCGGGAGGACACCTGGTACTGCACCAACATCGCCCTGTTGGACTGCCTGGACGACTTCGACCGGCTCTGCTTCGCGGCGGACAACTCCTTCGTCCATAACCCGAACGCCCGGGACTGCTGGCTGCGGGTGAACGACGGCGAGCCGGTGTGCGTGCCCGCGGGCGGGACGATGCGCCTGTAGCCCGCCCCGTCGTCCACCCGGCGGTTCCGGCCGCGGAAGCCCATAAAAAGCCCCAGACCCCTGTGTCACAGCGGGTTTGGGGCTTGACGCATATATCGGCGTCCTTCTTGGAGCCGCCTGCCGTACCCGCTTTGCGAAGGCATCAGCCCGGCAGGCTGTCAGGCGCCCTCGTGCAGCGGCGGCAGCTCGTGTATATCATAGGTATCATAGTAGATTTCATAGGCCGTCTCCTCGTCTCCCGACAGCTCGATCAGCGCTCCCGCCTGGAACATGGCCGACAATGTGCCGCTGGGCGCGTGCCATGCGGCGTTGCTGACGACTTCCACATCGCTATCCCGCAGGATCGCCTCCGCGCCGAACAGCAGCACCCCGGTGGCGATGTGATAATCGCTGGAGATGATCGCCACCTGCCTGACCTGCGGGCACCGCTCCGCCAGGATATCGAAGGTATAGATCGCGTTTTGAGCCGTCGTCAGGGAATGGTCTTCGACGACCAGGCGCGAGGGAGCCACGCCCTGCGATTCCAGCCATTCCGCCATTCGGCCCGCTTCCGTGGCCGTCGGGTCGTCGAACGCCGTCCCGCCGCCCGTGCAGGCAATGACCGCGCGCGGATACTTCTCCGATGCCGCCAGCAGCACCTTCAAACGCTCGACCAGCTCTTCGCGCATCGTTCCATCCGGGTTCAGCTGAAAGCCGAGCGCGACCAGGCACAGCGTGTCGTCATCCGGCAGGTCGTCCGGCAGCTCCCCGTTGACCGCGACCGGCGCTTCCCAGAGATCCATGATGCGCGACCATTTCTCTCCAAGGTCCGGATCCAGCGAGGCCAGGGCCGACAAGGCCTGCTCGTCCCGCGTTCCCGCAGCCGCGTAGGACACCACGGCCCGCTCGATCTGGGACTGGGCCTCCTCGGCCGCGGCGGGAAGCGCCATCGCGACGGCCAGGCACAGCAAAATGATGAATCCAAGCCTTCCGATCTTCATGTTCTCATATCCTCCCTCCTGATGTCGCGCAGCCGCCGATCCTCATCGCCCGCGCATGGCGTAGGCGAAGATTTCGTGGATCTCCTCATCATAGCCTTCATAGAAGCCCAGGGGCATGCCCAGCACGACCTGCGCCCCGCGGTTGTAGCTGATCAGCAGCCGGCCGCCGTCCCGGTCGAAGGAAAGCCCCTCGATCTCGCCCTGCATCGTCACGTCGTCAAAGGTGCGCTCCAGGGTGACCGTCATGCTGGTGCCGTCGGGGTCGGCCTTGCAGCGGTAGAGGTGGTCGCTCTCCCCGAGGTCCGCGGTGCCGTCGTCCGCCGTCAGGTACAAAAAGCCCTCGTGATACGCCACGCCCTGGAGCCACTGGGGCGGGCACTGCAGGTGCACCTTCCCCAGGTAGGCGCCGTCCTCCAGGGCATACTTGTACAGGTAGCGCCCGGTCTCGCCGTCCGCCCAGGAGCACATCCAGATGATCCCGTGGTCCGGGTCCACCGCGATCCCGGAGACCTCCGTCTGGCCGCTGGACGGGTCAAAGGCGTGGCAGCGCTTCAGCTGAAGCGTTTCGGCGTCGTAGACCGCGATGCAGATGTCCTGCGCCGCGCCGTCCGAGAAGTACTCCACGCCGGCGTACAGCTCCCCGCCGAAGACGTCAATGTCCCCGATGTGGTTGATGTTCCCGTCCATGCCGTCGAAGGGCGCTTCGTTCAGCCCGATCCGGTTCCAGTCGCCGTCGTAGCGGGACAGCGTCGCGCTGCCGCTGACCCAGTATTCGCCGCCCTCCCAGGCGATGCCCTGGCGCCCGTCCACCCGCTGCGCCGAGACCAGCTCGTATGCGTACCGGGGCAGCAGGCCTGCCGCCTCGTCCTCCGGCCTGCCGGGAACGGTGACCGGGGCCGGCGCGGCCGTGTATCCGGGCGCGGCCATGGCGATCAGGGCAAGCAGCATGACGCAAATGACCCTGGACTTCATCGTTAAACCCTCCTCGCAGATTGCATGCTGCCCCAATGGGGTTTCATACGCCTATTATATCACAGGCGCCGTCCCTGATCCGGGATGATAAAGAAATCCGCGCATTTTGTACTCATGCACGGATTTCATCGATGATGATTCAGGCACGTCCCTCGCCGTTGACGCAGTCGACAAACCGCATGAACGCGGCCTTGCCGTCCTCGTTGCGCTTGTACACGCCCGCGTGCTCCAGCACCTTCGCAAACACCTTGCCCACCTCCAGGCGCAGTATGTCATCCACGTTTTCGGCGGTGAAGGTGTACTGCTTTTTCAATTCCTCCGCCCAGGGCGCGTGCTTCTCCAGCTCACCGGTCAGCGGCGCATCGGCAACCAGCGCGTCGGCCAGTTCCGCCAGCTCCTTCTTGAGCCGCGCGGGCAGCACCGCCAGGCCCATCACCTCGATCAGGCCGATGTTCTCCTTCTTGATGTGGTGCAGCTCCGCGTGGGGGTGGTACACGCCCAGCGGGTGCTCCTCGGTGGTGATGTTGTTGCGCAGCACCAGGTCCAGCTCGTAGTCCCCGCCGCGCCTGCGGGCGATGGGCGTGATGGTGTTGTGGGGCACGCCCTCGGTCTCGGCGAATATGAACGCAGCTTCATCCGTGTACCCGCGCCACTTATTCAGGATCTTCTCGGCGAGGTCTGCCAGCCGCTCCGGGTCCGCGCCGGTGAGCCGGATGACGCTCAGCGGCCACTTGACGATGCCCGCGCGGACGTCCTCGTAGCCCTTGAAGCTGATTTCCTTTTCCACCGGCGCGACCTCCATCGGGAAGGTGAAGTGCCCGCCCTGGAAGTGCTCGTGGCTGAGGATGCTGCCGCCCACGATGGGCAAATCCGCGTTGCTGCCCACGAAGTAGTGCGGGAACTCCGTCACGAAGTCCATCAGTTTCGCAAAGGCCGCCCGGTCGATCACCATGGGCGTGTGCACCGCGTTGAACACGATGCAGTGCTCGTTGTAGTACACATAGGGGCTGTACTGCAGGAACCAGCGGCTGCCCGCCACGGTGACGGGGATGATGCGGTGGTTCTGGCGCGGCGGGTGGTTCATCCGGCCCGCATAGCCCTCGTTCTCGGCGCACAGCTGGCACTTGGGATAGCCGGACTGGGGCGCGTTCTTCGCCGCCGCGATGGCCTTCGGGTCCTTCTCCGGCTTGGAGAGGTTGATGGTGATCACCAGGTCGCCGTACTCGGTGTTCGCCAGCCAGCGCATGTCCTTCTTGATGCGATAGCGGCGGATGTAGTCGGTGTCCTGGGAGAAACTATAATACCAGTCCGTGGCCTCCCGGGGGGACTTCGCGTACAGCTCGGCGAACTTCGCGCGCACCTCGCGGGGCGGCGGCGTCAGTATGCCCATCAGCCTGGTGTCCATGAGGTCCCGGCTGGTGACGTCCGGCTCACAAACGCCCCGCTGAACCGCGTCGTCCAGCAGCGCCTTCAGGATATCCTCCAGCGGCGCGTTCACCGGCTGGGCGTCCTCGTAGCCATGCAGGCTCAGGGCGTCGATCAGCTGGTTGATGGCCCAGGTCCGGTCGCACTCCTCGATCAGGCCGCGATCAATTCCGTATTTTGCCAGCGCAGAGATGTATTGATTCACGTTCATCTTCAAATCTCCTCTTCCCGCTCCAGCATGCCGCCGTTGGGAGTGATGTTCAGCACGTGGCACATGCCCTCGCCCAGCACGGCCTCGACGCCCGCCTTGAACGAATCCAGCATATCCACCGGCACGAACGCCTGGATCGTCCCGGCAAAGCCGCCGCCGTGGATGCGGCACGCCCCGCGGCCCGCCAGCAGCTTTTCCGCCAGCGCCAGCGCGAAGGCCACCTCCTGGTGGGCCTTGTACCCGGCGGGGATCACGTTCTGCAAGAAGCGCCAGCTGGAGATGCCGGAAGCCTTCACGCCCTCGAGGAACGCCCCGAAGTCGCCCCTGCGCAGCGCCTCCCTCTGGGCGAGCACCCGGCGGTTCTCGTCGTACACGTGGATCGCCCGCAGCACGGCCCGGTCCCCCGCCGCCCTGCGCAGCTCGGGCAGGCGCGCGTAGAACTCGCCCTCGTCGATGTCCCGCAGCACGTCCCTGCCGAAGCAGGCGTTGATCTGCTTCAATTCGCCCGGGATCGCCGCGTATTCGTCGGTCAGGTCGGCGTGGTCCGCGCCGGTGTCGATGATGCACAGCGCGTGGCCCGTGGCGGCGAAGTCGAAGTCCAGCCGCTCCACATTGGGGTTCTGCGGGTCCGCAAAGTCGATGAACACCATGCCGCCCACGCTGGAGGCCATCTGGTCCATCAGGCCGCAGGGCTTGCCGAAGTACACGTTTTCGGCGTACTGGCCGATCTTGGCGATCTCCACCGCGTCCAGCTTTCCTTCAAAGAACAGCGTGTTGATGATGTTCCCGATGAGCACCTCAAAGGCCGCGGAGGAGCTCAGGCCGCTGCCGGGCAGCACCGTGGAGGACACCTTTGCGTCGAAGCCCTTCAACTGCGCGCCGCGCTGGGCGAAGGCCGCCGCCACGCCGCGCACCAACGCCGCCGTGGAGTTCGCCTCCTCCGGCACGACGTCCAGCCTCGCCAGATCCACCTCCACCGGCGCGTAGCCCTCGGACTGCACGCGGATGACGCCCTCGTCGTTCAGGGTGACCACCGCCGTGGTCTTCAGGTTGACGGACGCCGCCAGCACGCAGCCGTGCTGGTGGTCGGTGTGGTTGCCGCTGATCTCCGTGCGGCCCGGTGCGGAAAAGATGTACTGGAGCATGGGTTCGTCCTCCTTTTTTTAACTGGAATCGGGAACAGAACCCGCGCCGCGGATCCTGTCTCCTCCTGGTATTTTATTGATGGTTACTTCTCCTCAAGCAGCCTGCGGTGCAGCAGCGCGCCCTGGTGCTCGTTGTCGATCTTGAGCACGGCATCAAAGCACTTCTCCGCCCGCGCCTCGTCGCCCAGGCCGTAGCTGCCCAGCGCGATCAGGTATTCGCAGTGCGCCCGGTTGGACACGGTCAGGTCGGATTCAAACAGCTGCAGGTCCGGCAGGGACACGGCAAAGTAGTCGATCTTCACCTGGTCGTAGTAGTGCTTCTCGCCGTAGGAGATGAGCTTGTAGAAGCGGGAGCGGGCGTGGTCCTCGTCCCCCAGCGCGCGGCTGGCCAGTCCCTCGTAGAGGATCAGCTCGGCGGGCTGGTCGTTGTAGTACATGGCGCTGGCGGGCTCCTCGCTGCCCGCGGCGGCGCGGCGCAGCACAGCAGCATGGTCAGCGCAACAGCAGCGCCAGCAGCTTGTTCGCGGTCTTCTTCATGGGGTTCTCCTCCTTGAATGTCGTCGTTGGGCTTCCATTGTCACCAATAATATCATAAACTGAGAGCCGCGTCCACCATTTTCTGCCGCGGGGACGCCTTCAAGGGCGCGTCGCCGCGCAGCAAGCGTAACAGTCACGCCTCGTCCCCTGAATCCGCGCCAAAGAGTTCCTCCACGATCCCCCGCGCCCGCTCCAGGTCGCTCCAGCGCACATAGAAGCGGGTCACCTCCAGTATGGGGCCCACATAGGTCGACAGCCCCGCCCCCAGGCGGCCGCCCGTCAGGAAGGGGATGCCGTTCTGCCGAAGCACGTCCTCCAGCATGCCGTCCCATGGGCTGCCCTTTTCCGTCAGGAAACAGGGGTCGTCCGGCGTGACCTGCCGCACCCTTCCCTTGCGGCAGTTCGGGCAGCGTTCGCCCTCAAAGACGTGTTTGCACTTTTCGCAATACATAGCCATCCTCCATGAATGCCCATCCCGGCATCCTCGTCGTCCTTCCAATCCTGTTATACCCTCTCCGCCAGCTCTGCCAGCGATTTTGACAGCTCGATGGCCGCGTCCGGCACGGGCACGATCCTGCCCCCGCTGACCACGCAGTCCTCCACGGGCACGTGGTTCGGCAGGGTGCGCTCGATCTCATGCTTGATGTAGTGCATCTGGGTGCAGTGGGGCGAGCGATCCACCGAGGCCAGCACCAGCCTTGTCATCCGGCCCGTCCCGAATATGGCGGACAGCTTCGTCACCGCCATGTTGATGTGGGTCGTCTCCAGACACAGGGAATAGACCTGGTCGGCCTTCGCCGCCAGCCTGCCATAAGCTTCCGGCTCCACCTCCGGCAGACAGCTGCCCACCACCAGCACCCGGCCCCTGACGCTGTAGACATTGGTTTCCATCAGCGGACGCGGTTCCTTCATCGCATTGTCTTTTATGAATTCATCTATCCTCTTGTCATTGGGATGAATATATGTCATTATGCCACCTCAAATCCCGATTCAGTGATTTGCTTCATCGCATCATCAGGTACGCGCCCACCGCCAGCAGGGCAATCTGTACGGCCAACCGCGCTCCGCGCCGGTTGCCTAATCATTATACCACGGGATCATAGGTCCTGTCAGCCTTATTGTTGGCTCTTCACGGAAAGTTGCGGGATGTCCCCTCACCCGCGAACGCCCGGAGGCGCGGAGCGCGGCGAATTACCCTATTTTACTCATTTTTTTCATTTCACTTCCTCACCTTTTCAGCGCGGAAAGGGCAAAACATGTTATAATGATTAGCGAACCGGGCCGAAGGTCGGTTGCGCGGGTCGGCGGGCCCCGAAGGGCGCACGCCGACAATCGTGTTATAATGATTAGTATAATGATTAGCGAACCGGGCCGAAGGCCGGTTGCGCGGGTCGGCGGGCCCCGAAGGGCGCACGCCGACAATCGTGTTATAATGGATTAGCGAACCGGGCCGAAGGCCGGTTGCGCGGGTCGGCGGGCCCCGAAGGGCGCACGCCGACAATCGTGTTATAATGATTAGCGAACCGGGCCGAAGGCCGGTTGCGCGGGTCGGCGGGCCCCGAAGGGCGCACGCCGACAATCATGAAAAAACGCGGATTCAGATCTCGTCAGGAGGATTGAGCATATGACGATGAAAAAGATTCTGGAAGGCAGTAAACTGACCGTGGCGGTCGAGGGACGCCTGGACACGCTGACGGCGCCGGAGCTGGAGCAGGCGCTGGAGCCCGCTCTGGAAGGCGTCGAAACGCTCGTGTTCGACTTCGCTTCCCTGGCCTACATCTCCAGCGCCGGACTGAGGGTGCTGCTGAGCGCCGCCCATGTCATAGACGCCAGGGACGGCGAAATGAAGGTGCTGAACGCGAACAAGGACGTGCGGAACATCTTCGACATCACCGGCCTTACGGACGCGCTGGGCGTAGAGTGACGGGGAAGTGATTCGGTGGGCCTTGGAGATAAGCTCTATAAGATCCTGATCGAAGGCGGTTCATGGATAACCATACTGAACGGCCTTTGGGTGACTGTGCAGATATCGGCCCTGGCGCTGCTGCTGGGCACCGCGCTGGGGGCGCTGTTTTGCCTGCTGCGCACGCGAAAGAGCGCGCTGCCCCGGCGGTTTGCCCAGGTCTACATCGCCGTGCTGCGCGGCACGCCGGTGTTGATGCTGCTGCTCCTGCTGTTCTACGGCGTGCTGGCGCGCTACGGCATATCCCCGGTCATGGTGGCGGTGATCGCCTTTGGGATGAATGTCTCCGCCCACGTGGCGGAGCTGCTGCGCGCGGCCTGGGAGGCCTCGGACCGCGGGCAGATGGAAGCGGCCCGCACGCTCAGCATGACCGCGTGGGAGGCGTTTCGGCTGGTCACGCTCCCCCAGATGCTGCGCACGGCCAGGCCCGTGTTTCAGTCCACCATCGTGAACCTGATCCAGTGGACCAGCGTGGTGGGCTACGTCACCATCACGGACCTGACCCGCGTCATCAACAACACCGCTTCCCGCACCATGCAGCCGCTGCTGACCACCATTATCGGCATGCTGATCTATCTGGCCCTGAGCTACCTGGTATACGGCGTCTTCGCGCTGACCGACCGCAAGAGGGGAGGCGCTGGAAAATGAGCCTGATCGAAGTCAGGGGGCTGAAGAAGTCCTTCGGCTCGCTGGAGGTATTGAAGGGCGTCGACCTGACCGTGGAGCAGGGCGAGCGCATCGCCATCATCGGCGGCAGCGGCTGCGGCAAGAGCGTGTTCCTGCGCTCGCTGGAGCTGCTGGAAAAGCCGGATGCGGGGCAGATCTTCATCGACGGGCAGGAGATCACCGCCGCCAGGGGCGGCCAGGTGGACCGGATTCGCCGCAGCATGGGCATGGTATACCAGCGGTTCCACCTGTTTTCCGAGATGGATGTGATGGACAACCTGTGCCTGGCCCCGGTGCTGCGCAAGCTGATGACCCGCGAGGAAGCGGAGAAGAAGGCCATGGGGCTGCTGGAGCAAGTCGGCCTGGCCACCCGCGCCCACGCCTGGCCCACGGTGCTCTCCGGCGGCCAGCAGCAGCGCATCGCCATTTGCCGGTGCCTGATGATGGAGCCGAAGGTGCTGCTGTTCGACGAGCCCACCAGCGCGCTGGACCCCACCATGGTGGGCGAGGTGCTGGCGGTGATCCGCATGCTGGCCAAGCAGAATATGACCATGCTGATCGTCACCCACGAGATGAACTTCGCCCGGGAGGTGGCCGACCGGGTGCTGTTCTTCGCGGACGGCGGCATCTACGAGCAGGGCGCGCCCTCCGAGATCTTCGACAGTCCGAAGCGGGAAAAGACCATCGCCTTTATCCGCAAGATCAAGTACTTCACCTTCGACATCTCGGAAAAGCGCTTCGACCTGATGGCCATGCAGGGCGGCATACAGGGCTTCGTGGAAAAGTACGGCATCGAGCCGGACCGCGTCTACCCGCTGCAGGTCTGTTCCGAGGAGATGGTGGTCGACTTCCTGAACCACTGCTTCCCGGACGGCGATGCCGCGGATGTCCACCTGGAGATCTCCCACGCCGACGCGGACCGCTCCGTGATCATCCAGATCGCCAGCGGCGGCAAGCCCTACAACCCCCTGGAGGAATCGGACAATTTCCTCGCGGTCGCCATCATCAAGCGGACCGCCCAGCGCACGGATTATCGGTTTGAACAAAACCGCAATCAATTGACCATCGTATTGTGAGGAGGAAAAAAAATGAAAAAAACCATCGCCATCACCGTCGCCCTTGTTCTGATTTGCGCCATGCTGGCGCCTGCGCTGGCCGAAGGCGCGATCAAGCGCATCGGCACATTGCAGATGCTGAACATGAACGAGTCGGACTACGCCGGCATCCAGAAGCTGCGCGCCTATGCCGGCGAAATGCTGAACGCGGAAGGCATCCCCGCCGAGCACCCCTACTATGACGGCATGATCGATGAAAACCCGGAAATCATATACTTTGACACCCTGAACGACATGGTCATGGCGCTGAACGCCAACCAGATCGACGCCATCGACCTGAACCGGACCACGGCCGAATACCTGTGCGCCAGCAACGACGACCTGGTGGTCCTGTTGGATTATCAGGACGAGGACAACATCCTGACCGATTTCCTGTTCAACTCCCTGATGGGCTTCGACTTCTCGATGATGCTCAAGGCGGAAAAGCAGGACCTGGCGGACGAACTGACCGACGCGCTGTACTCCATCGACGAGGACGCCCTGGATGAGATGGGAGAAACCTACATCGCCGGCGCGACCAACGGCGAGATCCCGACCGTCGAGATGCCCGTCTTTGAGGGTGCTGAAACCATTCGCGTCGCCGTGACCGGCGATCTGCCGCCCATGGACTATGTAAGTCCCGACGGCCGGCCCTCGGGCTTCAACGTCGCGATCCTGGCGGAGCTCGGGTCTCGCCTCGGCGTGAACTTCGAACTGGTGCCCATCAGCGCCGCCGCCCGCTCCATGGCGCTCGCCTCCGACCAGGTGGACGCGGTCTTCTGGAGCCGCAGCTGCATGGGCGTGCAGGAGTTCATCGACGAGGACATCGATTGGACGGAGCTGCTCGACATCGAGGATGAGGAAGATGCGGCGATGCTGGATCTGATCAGCAACCAGCTGGTTCCCGCCTTCGATTACGTCGGTTACGCCGGCAAGGACATCCCGGAGGGCATGATCGTCACCGGGTGCTACTATACCGACAGCACCGTGCTGGTGGCCAGGAAATAAAATACGAAACGCCTCGCCATGCCGGGTCAGCCCGGCATGGCTGGCATTTTTATGGAGAGCATGTCAAAATGAAGGAATTGTCTGTTCAGGCAACGGCGAAAAACCTGCCGCAGGTGCTGGAATTCGTCGACGCGAACCTGGAAGCCCTGGGCTGCAGCCCGACAGACCAGTTTCAGATAGACGTGGCCGTGGAGGAAGTCTTCGTGAACATCGCCAGCTACGCCTACAGCCCGGAGGAAGGTCCCGCCGCGGTCCGGTTTGAAACCTCGCAGGACCCGTCATCCGTCATCGTCCGCTTCGTGGACTGGGGCGCGCCCTACGACCCGCTGGCCAGGCCGGACCCCGACATCCGCCGGCCGCTGCGCGAGCGCCCGCGGGGCGGGCTGGGCGTCTTCGTCACCAGGCAATACATGGATGGCGTCGATTACCAGTACAGGGACGGACAGAACATCCTGACGCTCACGAAGCGCCTGTAATGGAACCACGGCGCCGACCCGCAAACGGGATCGGCGGCGGCAATCCCCCTTCCGTCTGCAAACACCCGCGTCGCTGATGAGGAGCATTCATGAAGAAGAACAGAAAGCTGGCAGTGCAGGTAAGCCTGATCGTTACGGTGGCTTTTATCCTTGCGCTCATCCTGATCGGCACCATCGTGGCGCGGGGAACGTAAAAGCTGTACATCGAATCCCAGAACGAGCAGATCGAGCAGGATATGGAAGAGTGCAAGGCGCTGTTCATGAACCCGGAGGTCGCGGGCTGGGTGCTGGATCAATGGCAGAGCGATCCGGAAATGATGGATGAACCCATCACCGAAGACGACGAGGCCATGCTGGAGAGCCTGGAATACTCGGACTCCGCCGCCAAGTCTGTCACATGAGAAACCGTGGAAGCGCTCGAGACCCCGGAGGCTCGCCGGACATTCCTGAAGGCGATTTACCGATATCTGATCAACTGGTTCGACAAGCAGAGGGAGCGCGGCCGGTTTGACTCCGTTTTCATCATGGATGTCCGCAATGACGACGAACTGTACGGCGCGGACAGGGACGACATCTATGTCATCATGGAGTGCAGCCAGGACGCGGATGAGAGCGGCTACCATTGCCTGGGAGAATACTGGAGCAAGGAAGAGGCCTTCGCGGTCGTGGACAACCTGCAAAACGGCGTCTACGGCGAGGACTATGGGGATATCCTGTATGAACGGCTGGAGGATACGGAATACGACCAGCTGATGTACCTGGCCGTGGCGCCGGTAATCGTGGACGACACGCTGCGGTACATCGTGTGCCTGGAGTACGACTGGCCCGCCTTTACACACATGCTGAACGTCAGTTTCAGGTCCATGGCGCTATGGGGCGGCATCAGCCTGCTGTTCATCGACGCGCTGCTGATCCTGATTATCTATTTCAGGGCGGTGCGGCCCATGGTGCAGGTGAACGACGGCATCCGCGCCTACATAGAAACCAAGGACGGAAAGGCCGCTGTCGACAGCATGGCGAAGATCCGGGAGAGAAACGAGGTCGGCAAGCTGGCGGACAGCATCGCCTATATGGCGGAGGAAATGGATCGCTACACGGCGGAAAACCTGCGCATCAACGCCGAGCGCGAGCGCCTGGGCGCGGAGCTGGACCTGGCGGCCTCCATTCAGAGCGGCCAGCTGCCGTCGAATTTCCCGGCGCTCCCCGATCGCGCGGAGTTCGATATCTATGCCTCCATGATCCCGGCCAAAACCGTGGGCGGCGTCTTTTACGATTTCTTCCTGGTGGACGACGACCACATCGCCCTGGTGATGGCCGATGTCTCGGGCAAGGGCGTGCCCGCCGCGCTGTTCATGATGGTCTCCAGGATCCTCATCAAGAACCATCTGCAGGCGGGAGAAAGCTCGGCCGCGGCGCTGACCGGCGTGAATAAGCAGCTGTTGGAGAACAACCAGAAGGGGCTGTTCGTCACGGTTTGGCTGGCCGTGGTGGAGCTCTCCACCGGCCGCGGCGTGGCCGCCAACGCGGGCCATGAGCACCCCACCCTGCGCCGCGCCGGCGGACAATACGAGCTGGTGGAATACAGGCACGCTTCCCCGGTGGGCATCCTGAAGCGCTCGAAGTTCCCCGAGCACGAATTTGAATTGCACCCCGGCGACAGCCTGTTCATCTACACGGACGGCGTGGCCGAGGCGACCGATCGGAATGAGACGCTCTTCGGCACCGATCGCATGCTGGCCGCGCTGAACCGGGAACCGGATGCCGACTGCGCCCGCGTGCTGGAAAACGTAATGGACGGCATCCGGGCCTTCGTGGATGGCGCGGAGCAGTTTGACGACATCACCATGCTTTGCTTCCGCTACCACGGCAGCGCCCGGCAGTCGGAATGATTCCGCTCGGGGCTATGGCGATTTCCACCGATCGCTCCTCCCCCCGGATCGCGCGCGCAAGGCAAATGCTTTCATAAGCTTCCTCTCTTTCCTCTCTTTTGTGACATTTTTGAACACAGAAAAAGCCTCAAAGCCCCTGCGGCACAAGGGTTTTGAGGCTTGGCATGGAACAAGGCTGTCGGCGTTCCCGCAGGATTTATGCTGGTTCTGCCTGTATGTTAAGGCGGCGGGCCGGGATTGATGATGGCTCCAAACCGGGGGAAACGACGAAGATGTTCGCCAAGGCAGCAGATTGATCCACTCACTCCTGTGGCTGAGCAGCACCCCTGTCAGGTTGGGCTCGAAGTGGGTGCCCGCCTCCTCCCGCATGATCCCGAAGGCCTCGTCCGCGGACAGGGCCTCTTTATAGCAGCGCGCAGAGACCAGGGCGTCATATACATCCGAGACGGCCATGATCCTGGCCGACAGCGGGATCTCCCCGCCGGAAAGCCCGTTGGGATGCCCGCCGCCGTCCCAGTATTCATGGTGACAGGCGGCAATATCCGACACCAGCGCCAGGTATTCATCCTCCGCGACGCCCCCGAGCACCTCGCGGATGACCCTGCCGCCCTCGGAGGCATGGCGCTTGATCTGGTTGAATTCCATCTCCGCCAGGCTTCCGGGCTTCTTCAGGATGTCTCGGGCACCACGATCTTGCCCACGTCGTGCAGCGGGGCGACCCTGGCCAGCTGGGCGACGAAGTGGTCGGTCAGCTGGTCCGCGTAGACGTGATCCGCCCTGGCAAACTCGGAGAGCGCCCGGACATAGCGGCTGGTGCGCACCACGTGCTCGCCCGTCTCCATGTTCCGGTACTCGATCGGGTTGGCCAGACCGGAGATGATGTGCTCCTGTATCCGGGACATCTTCTCCTGGTTGGCTATGAGCGCCAGCTGGATATCCTGCTTGAGTTCGTTGTAATAGATGTAGCACAGCGACGCACACATGCCGATGCCAATGTAATTGGTGTACACCTTGTTCAGCAGCAGCGCGGCGGCCATCACCACGAATATCATGCCGATGGTGAACAGGTCCCGATGCTTGAAGCGCCTGCCCACGATCACCAGGCAGACGATCAAAAACACCAGGCTGATGAAGCACGCCTGGTAAGGCCGTAGCAGGGGCCGCGGATGTACGTTCCCATCGCGTCATAGCGGAATATCCAGCCGAAGGGCGCGGAGACGATCTGCGCCACCGCGTGCAGGCAAAACGCCGTCGAGGCCACGACGGCCGGCCGCCACATGCCCAGCGCGCCGACAAAGAACACGGGCAGCATCGGCGTGATGGAGAACTGGATCACCGTCAGCACCGTCAGCGGCAGCGCAAAGGCGGGGCCGCGCGCGTCGAAATACAGCGCGACGGCCTCCGCGGCGGCGTTTATGAGAATCATGATGCAAGCATAGCATATTGATAAAGGAAAGGGAATTGTACGTTGAATATTGGATTGTCAAAATTGTATCACACGGTGTGTTTCTTGTAAGGGGCGCCGCCGTCATTTATTCGGCGGCCGCATATTCCCGCTTCCTTTTTGTATGCGGCTGTTTTCAGCACATACCCGTACTTGTCAACGAAATAAATCGTCCCTGGTTTAACTTATCAACGATTACGCTTTGACCGCCGGTGTCCACACCTGATTTATCAGAAACATATCCTGAACCCGTCAACGATTAGCCCCGGTACTTGTCAGCTTTTACCGGCAATCGTTGACAAGTATTATCATTCAATCCGCCGCCTGCTCTGTTTCCACTAAAACGCACGGGTGATTCTCTCCCTGTATGCCCGCAGCTCCTTTTCATCGCTGTTTTCCATGAACTGTTCGATATACTTGAGCAGTTCTCCCTTGGCCTCCGGTATCTCCGCAGAGTGGATGGCGTGTTCCCGGCTGTGGGATTTGCCCGCCACGCCGTTCAGGAACGTCATCCAGTAGGCGATGCCGGCCTCCTACAGCTTGCGGCACTGCTCCAGGATGTCGGAGGCGTGATAGCCCTTGTGGATGCGATCCAGCGTCCAGTCGTCGCCGCTCTCCACGCCCAGCGAGATCTCCCGCATGCCCAGCTCCTTCAGCTTTTTGAGTTCCCCGACGGTCTTGTTCTTCAGGTCCGTGACCCGCCCGGCGAGGTAGACGTATTCCATCTTGGGAAGGTACCGGCGTATCATCTCCAGGATCGGGGCCAGCTTGTCGTAGGGCAGCACCAGCGGATTGGCGGACAGCAGCTGGATCGTGGTCGCGTCCGGGTCGGTCCGGGCGAGTTCCCGCAGATCCTCCTCGATCCACTCCATCGGGGACATCCGGAAGGGCACGTCCTTGTACATCGTGCAGAACTTGCAGCGGTTGTGGGTGCATGTGGGCCTACATGCACGGGTATTTCGTCCGGCGGTACACCGAAATCGCCAGGGAGAAGACCGGCGCGGAGCTGGACGCCCAGACCCAATTCAGCCTCCGGCTCTATTGCTATGGCACCCTCGGCATGACCCGGGAATGGCTGATGAAGGACAACCTCACCCCGGCGGACACCGTGGTGCGGATGATGTTTGCTTCCATGCCGGAGAGCCTGCGCGGGGTATTCTTTTAGGGGCTTGGACTGTTTATGGGCTCAGACAAAGCTGCGCCTGATCTGTTCGATAAACCTTTCTGCGATTGGTGTGAATGCCTGATATCTATTCCATATCAAATACAGTTTGCTTTCCAGCCGGGGCTCCAGTGGCCTGAAAGTAAGCCCGCTGCTTTCCGAAACATCCACCAGATGCCGGAAGGACAGCTGGTACCCCAGACCCTCCCTGACAAACATGGAGGCGTTATAGGCTAGGCGGAAGGAGCCCTCCAGGTGAAGCTCGGGGAACCGGTCTCCTGCCCATTTTCGAATGTCGCCCTCCCAGCCCTGTTTGGAGGTGAACAGCGGCAGGCCAATGAGATCATCCACGCGGATGGTCTCTTTTTGTGCCAATGGGTCCTTCACCGGAAGGATGAGCCCCCATATATCGCCCTCCGGGAAGGCGATGGCATCATACTTCTTCCCGTTCGGCGCGTCGCAGATCACTGCGAAGTCCAGCAGACCCTTGTCCAGCTTTTCCGTCACCTGTTCGGTGTCGCCGCTGGTGATGTGGTATTTAAGACCCGGATACTGCGCCTTGAGGGCGCACAGCTCCCTGGCGAGATAGCGGATCTGATAGGATTCCGCGAGGCCAAAGAACAGCTCACCGCCGGTGATGTCGTCCAGCGACAGGAACTCCCTTTCGATCTTGTCCGCCATGGTCACCAGATCTTCGGCACGATCCCGCAGCAGCACGCCCTCTTCCGTCAAGGCGATCGAGAAGCTGTGACGCGTAAACAGCTTCTTGCCCAGCTCATCCTCCAGCGCCTTCAGCGCCTTGGAGAGCGTCGGCTGGGTGACATGAAGCAGCTCCGCCGCCCGAGTCATGTTCTCCTCCCGAGCCACCGCCAGAAAGTATCGCAGGGTGCGTATTTCCACAGATCATCCCTCCATTCGCGCAGCATATGATATTCGATTCAAGAATATCATGATATTCATTATAACCATTAGCGAAGCCGTTTGCAAGCATATATAATGGAGCTGTAAACCAAAGGAATGAAGGAACCGCACAGATGAACGTTCAGAAGGAAAACCTGGTGATCGCGCTGTCCGACGCGGGTTTCAGCCAGGAGGCCATCGAAAAGGCAGAACGGCTTTGGGAGGCAGGTCGCGCCAGGGACTTGATCCGGCACCTTCGCCTCTGCCGGTGCGAGCTGATGGACATTCTGCACGAAAGCCAGAAGCGCGTGGATCGCGTGGACACCCTGATCCGGCAAACCGAGAAAACAATGGAGACGAAATAGAGAAAGGAAGACAACGACCATGATCAAGCCCGAAGCATTGAAACTGACCCAGGAGTGGGACAAGACCTTCCCGAAGAGCGACAAGGTGGAGCACAGCAAGGTGACGTTCGTAAACCGCTACGGCATCACGCTGGCGGCGGACATGTATGCGCCCAAGGGTGCAGAGGGCAGGCTGCCCGCCATCGCGGTGTGCGGCCCCTTCGGCGCGGTAAAGGAGCAGTGCTCCGGGCTGTACGCACAGACGATGGCCGAGCGCGGCTTTGTGACCCTCGCCTTTGACCCGTCCTTCACCGGCGAGAGCGGCGGCCAGCCCCGCTACATGGCCTCCCCGGACATCAACACCGAGGACTTCATGGCGGCGGTGGACTTCCTGTCGCTGAACGAAAAGGTCGACCCGGAGCGTATCGGCATCATCGGCATCTGCGGCTGGGGCGGCATGGCCATCAACACCGCCGCGCTGGACACCCGCATCAAGGCCACGGTGGCCTCCACGATGTACGACATGACCCGGGTGAACGCCAAGGGCTACTTCGATTCCGAGGACAGCGAGGAAGCCCGTTACCAGAAGAAGGCGGCCATGTGCGCCCAGCGGCTTGCCGATTTGAAGGCCGGCGAATACAAGCTGGGCGGAGGCGTGGTGGACCCGCTTCCGGAGGACGCGCCGTTCTTCGTGAAGGACTACTATGACTACTACAAGACGCCCCGCGGATACCATCCCCGGTCGCTCAACTCCAACGGCGGCTGGAACGTGATTGGCTGCGAGAGCTTCATCAACCAGCCCATCCTGAAATACTCCAACGAGATCCGCTCCGCGGTGATGGTGCTGCACGGCGACGCGGCCCACTCTTGCTACTTTGGAAAGGACGCCTATGCCGACATGGTGAAGGACAGCAAGTATGCCGCCAACAAGGAGCTCGTACTGATCCCCGGCGCGGTGCACACCGACCTGTACGACGGCGGCGGCAAGGATGCCATCCCCTTCGACAGAATCGAGGTGTTCTTTGAAAAGAATATGCGGTAAAGGGCTGTTGTCTCTACTGGCGGCCATCGTGATGCTGCTGTGGCCGCTGGCGGGCATAGCGGAGGGAAATGAAATGACCGGCGTCTTCGATTTTGAAAACAGAAAGGTTCGCCTGAACAGCGGCTACGACATGCCCATTCTGGGGTTGGGAACCTATGCCCTCGACCATGACGCCTGCGTCAATTCCGTGATGGCGCTGCTGGAAAGCGGCGGCAGGCTCATCGACACAGCTTACATGTACGGCAATGAGGAAGCGGTCGGCGAGGGCGTCCGCCGGGGCATGGAGGAATATGGCATTCCCCGGGAGGACATTTTCGTCATCACGAAGATATATCCCAATCAGTTCAGCGATCCCGAGGCGGCCATCGACATGGCTTTGGAGAAACTGGACATCGGATACATCGACATGATGCTGCTGCACCATCCCGGCGCGGGCGACGTAAACGCCTACAAGGCCATTGAGAAATACGTCGAAGCTGGCAAAATCCACTCCCTGGGCCTGTCCAACTGGTATGTGGAGGAATTGACGGAGTTTCTGCCGCAGGTAACGATCATGCCCGCATTGGTGCAGAATGAGATCCATCCTTACTATCAGGAGCAGGACGTGGTGCCGTTCATCCAGGAGAAGGGTATCGTCGTCCAATGCTGGTATCCTCTGGGCGGCAGAGGCTATACTGCCGATCTGCTTGGGAATGAAACAATCCAATCGATTGCTCAGGCGCATGGCGTGTCCGCTGCTCAGGTCATCCTGCGCTGGGACCTGCAGCGCGGCATCGTGGTCATTCCTGGCTCCTCCAACCCGGAGCATATCCGCGAGAATCTTGACCTGTTTGGTTTCGAACTCAGCGATGAGGAAATGGAGCAAATCGCAACTCTGGATCGAGGGGAGAAACACGACTGGTACTGATCCAGGAGACAAATCACGGCGCTGATTCGGATGGAATTCAAGTCCGGGACACCAAAACGAAGCTCTTCCTTCCGAAATAACCTATATCCCCCGTCTCACAGCAGCGGCGTGGTCTCAAAAAAGAATGAACTGATCTCCTCCGGCGTGTACCGCGCATTACGCGTCCACCACCGCACGGTTTCGGCAAAGTCGCAGACCATGTGATTCTGTATGTAGTCCCGCGGGACGGCGCACCCCTCGGCTTCCCGCGCATGGGCAAACAGCCCCTTCAGGTGCTCCTTGAAGAAGGCCATGAACACCTCGCCGCTCTCGCCGGACACAATGCCGGGCAGATAGTCCATGTGCTCCTGTAAATGATACAGTATGTGCGTGACCCGGGCCCGGGTGTCGTGCTCCTCCGAGAAGTCGTGTGTTTTCTCCTTGCCGAGGTCATGGGAGAACACGTGCTCAAAGATCTCGCCGCAGAGCGATCTCAGCAGGTCGTCCTTGGTCTCAAAGTGGGTATAGAACGTGGTGCGGCCCACGTCCGCCGCATCGATGATGTCCTGCACGGTGATCTTCCCGTAGGATTTCTCCTTCAACAGCCCGATAAAGGCCCCGAGTATCGCGGCCCGCGTCTTTCTCTGTCTGCGATCCATAGCTTATCTCCTGAACAGTTTTTCCCATTTGTTCCGTATCGAACGATTCGCTCGATCTGATTCTTGAACCGGCGGGCGCCGCCTCCTATAATAAAAGAGAACACGATGTTCGGTAACAAATGTATTATACGAAATGCTGCATCGCGTGTCAAGGAGGAGCTTATGCTGAATCGCTGGCTGGAGAACAGGGCGATGGCCTATGCCATACTGGCCGCGGCGCTTTATGCCCTGAACGCCCCGGCCTCCAAGCTGCTGCTCAAGAACGTCCCTCCGACGATGATGGCGGGGTTCCTGTACCTCGGCGCGGGTTTGGGCATGGCGCTGATGGGGCTGGTCAGAAACAAAACGGGGCACGGAAACCGGGAAACGCGGCTGACGAAAAAGGATATGCCGTATACCCTGGGCATGGTGGTGCTGGACATCGCCGCGCCGATTTTCCTGATGATCGGCCTGACCCGCACGACCGCGGCAAACGCCTCCCTGCTCAACAACTTTGAGATCGTCGCGACCTCGATCATCGCGCTGCTGGTATTCAAGGAAAGGATCGGCAGGCGGCTCTGGCTCGCCATCGGGCTGATCACGCTCTCCAGCATCCTGCTGTCCGTGGAGGACGCCAGCAGCTTTCAATTCTCCTTCGGGTCGCTGTTCGTGCTGGCCGCCTGCGTCTGCTGGGGCATGGAAAACAACTGCACCCGCTGCCTGTCCAGGAGCGACCCGCTGGAGATCGTGGTGATCAAGGGCTTCGGTTCCGGCATCGGATCGGTGATGATCGGCCTCGTCATCGGGGAGCCGCTGCCGCTGTGGGGAGACATCCTGAAGATCCTGCTGCTGGGGTTCGTCGCCTAGGCCCAGATGGGCGTCACCAGCCAAACGGTATCGTAACCGGTCATGTCCTCCGGGATCGCGGCCATCCGGGGGTGGACGTGATCCTTTTCCTGACCCTCGATCATCGTCTGAATGGGGAACACGTCGCCGCCCGTTTCATCCGCAATCCATCCGGCCACCATCTGCGCGGTGCCAGCCAGCTTTTCGCCCTCCGTCACGTTCTGTGATGCGTAGGACACCGCATCCACTTCCTCCGGGAAAGCCGTGTTCCCCACGCGGGAAAAGTACAGCACCAGCGTATTGTGGTTCTCACCAGGCACCAGGCCGATGGGCGCATTTTCAACCGGCGTATAATCGAAATATCGTGAATAGTTCTCCGCCTCCTGATCGACTTCTGCCAAGGCACAGGCAGCGGCCATAAAGGCAAGCAGCAACAGGATATATAAGCCTTTATACACGACCAATTCTGCATGGTATGCAGCGGGAACCTTCGATTCTGCCACAAGTTTTTCACCCTGAATCGGCTGAAATTCCTGATTTGTGGCAAATCGGAGGTTTTCGGAATAAAGGGTCTTCCAACGAGGCCGAGACTAAACGTGGAATTAACGCGATTCCCGGCTGATCTGTACCAAAACCATAGAAAAATCGTGCATTTCTGTACGAAATGCACGATTTTGAGTGGCGCCTCAGGTAGGACTCGAACCTACAACCCTTCGGTTAACAGTTCCCCTTTTTGACGGTTTTGAACGAGTTTCTACTATTATATGCAAACCAGACTTGGGCGATTTTTGTGGGGATTTTTGTGAATGGGCGAGCGATTCACAAATTCTCATTTCGACCATTTTTGACTCCTTTTTTCGACCCTTAAGTTGAATGTGAAAACAGCTTATCAAGTATTGATAGTGCATCTCTCTGAATTGTCGCCTTTATTCCATTTTAAGCTTGAAACTTTTGATTCATAGTGCTAAGCGTACGTCTTATCTTCATATAGAGAGAAAGCCTCATTTTCTTCAATAACCGTCTTATCAGTCTCTCACTGCAAATAAATGGAGAGACTGTCCCATATACTCCAACCAAAATCGAACCAATCAGGATTATCCAGTTTTTCAATGTGTCCTTGTTCCCCACTTTATTGGAAGCAATTATGCCCTTAATCTGTGCAACACTTAAGATGGTACAGAGGAATAGGACAACTACAACAATCGCCCATTTAGCAGCAGTTTCAATTCGACCCGATATTTTGTCTGCCATTTCATCGATCTTGCGGCTTTGTTGTATCTGCCGCTCTCTTTCTCTGGCTTGTATTTCTTTTTCATAGTTGATTTCATTTTCTTTTAGGGCTTCCGAATGTGCCTGTTTCTCTTTGTATATCGTTGCAGCGTATTCTTCTTTTGCTTTTTTAAGCTCCTTTTCAAATCTCCTTTTTTCTGCATCAATCTCATTCTCTTTCTCTCTTGAAAACTCAGGCCTGAAATAATCCTTGACAAGTGCCGTTGCAACATCAATCGTCATTCCATCAGGATCGTTTAATGTGGCATCTGCGAGCATATACTCATCTAATCTATCACTCCGTATTAACGTAGCCATTTCCGGAGTCATACTTCCATCCTTTTCCCATTGATCACATAACTCCAACGCCCTCTGCCTAACCTCTTCTGAGAGCGTCACTGCAGCAGCAGCATTGCTCAATAATATGTCTTTCGGTATGTTAGGGCAAGCAGTAAATGTTTGAAGCCATAGTAAAGCAATAATATCTGAATCAAGTTTTGCATATGATATCTCATGCGATTCATTTGTTCTGAGTCTTTGTATTCCATATGCCAAACGTAAATCCTGTGTAATAAGGATTGCTTTACATTGTTCAATTAACATTGGATGGCTGTTCTTTCGCAAGTCATAGATACCAACTATTGATTTAAAATCATACTCGGGTTTCTTGCCATATGTATGTCTTTCAAAAATAAACGATCGGATAGTAGATAAAGCCTCTGAGCACTGCTGAAGCTTATCCTCTGCTAAGACCGTTATGTTTAATCCCAGTTGTCTGATAGATTCTTCTAATCTAAGTGCTTGGGCACGAATGGCGCTATCTGGTTCCCGCCTTTGTTTCAATCCAGGCAATCTATATCGAAGCTTGTTATCTGAATCAGCATACGAAAGCAATAGCCTTTTGGCTTCATCTACTGTATGAGTAAAGACTCGAACTGTCCCACCATTCTTTTGGATAATTGTCAATAGATTTTGTACTGTAGATTTGCTCTCTTCAGTATCATATCCTAGAAGGCTTATTAGCAATGAACAGTCTAAATAACATGCTACACCCCTCAATTTTGATTGCGCATCTGTCTTTTCTTCGCTGTCTATTTGATATATTGCGCGATAAGTCAGAAAGCCCTTTGTCAGTTCTACTAATGACGCAAATAGAGAAGAATCATTTTTATTTGCCCAAAGAATAAACTTTGAAACAATAAACATTTCCTTGTTTACTGCTTCAACGGCTATTAAATCCTCTACTTTATCAACAAGGGTTAATCCATATGCTTCGAAAAAGTGTAATAACATCTCCTTCGCACTTTTTGTCTCTTTGAAGCCCGCATATGAATCAAGGAAAGAGGAAAACTTACTTACAACATCTTGCATCTGAATACGAATCAAATCACGGCGCTGATTAAACTCCGAGTTATCCCTTACTTTCCTAACTAAGTAATTCCCTGATGTATCAACCACCACTGCTTCAGGGTATTTTCTATTATATCTCTTTAGAATCGCTTTGATTATCTTCTCTGGTGTTCCTGCAATTCCAAATTCGCTTTCAAGCATAGATCTAACCGCAGCAAATTGGATAACACTTCCCTCTTCTTTAGGAAGACAGTATTCGACAAAAGGAATTAGTAGATCTAAATAATGTCTCTCGTGACTCTCAGTATAAGCAGAAAGCAATGCTACAGTCGACAAAGAAGAATCATGAATCATAGATATATACACCCCGTTTATATTATACCACCTCCTTTATATATTAACAATACTTCCGTGTCAAACCATACACTTTTTCATCTCTGACATTTATATATGCCAAACTCTACTTATTCTCTCGATTCTTATAGAATTTAACCTGCCTCCTGTATTGAATGTCATCATATAGTTCGGGACTGATTAGTATGTTGCCTTCTGGAACACGATACCATATCGCTCTCCTTCCAGACCATTTATTTCCAAATTCAATATAGGAAGCATTGTGCTCCCGTTGATTATGTCCGTACAGCAGATCAATTGAAAACGATCTCTCGTATCACAACTTCCTCCGCTTGGGCTTTTAAGCCATTCATCCTTTGAATCCATCCCAATGGATCGCTATTTTTGTCCGGTAATGGCTCGGATTGGCTCATCTGCTCGACCAATTGATCGACCATCGTCTTCGCCTGCTCGTTCACTTCTATCAGATGCTGCTTCAGCGTCCCCTCCATGCACATCCGCGCGTAGGTCGCCTTCCGGTGTCGCTGGAGGTAGTCCCTCCTCATCCCGCCGTACTTCCCGATGTTGCCCTCCAAGCGCTTCAGGAACGTCAACATCGGATCGAGCATCCCGTCCGCTCTCTCCTTGTACTGAATCTCTGGCTTTTATTCGCCATGATCGTTGCCTCCTTTGTCCTGCTCAGAGAATAGAAAGTGCGCACTGCTTCGTATGCGCACATATTGTTGCGAAAAACCCACTCTTGTCAAGAGTGATTCTTATTCTCTTTCTCGCTTTTGCTTGCAGAAACGCGACAGTTTATATAGCATCGAAATACATCTCATCAGCTTGATCCCGACTTGATCCCAACTTGATCCCTCTTTGAAGGATCAAGTATGGAATCAACTCTGTGAAGAAGTTGCCCTGATGTATTTTTGCTTTGGACTGTTTGGTTTGTCCGGTATCGTCAGGATCAACTGACCGCCTGCGAGCAATGGGCCAAGAATCTTTTCCCTAAAATGGGCAGATGATCTGTACCCACAAAATGCCTGGAGCTCTGCTCTTGTCTTAGGTTCGTTACAGAACTTAAGAATCTCCAACAGTTTGGACGGACTGATATCGATTTGAATTGCATTATGAGCCAGCTCTGTTCTTTCTTCTATTGCATTTCCATTTTTGATCGCAAGCGATAAAGTGATTCTGTCCGGATCATAGCTCTCCGACAGGACCGGCAGTTTCCAGCCCTGCTTCTTCCAAACGGAGTAGATATTCGGGATGCCGCTCCCGGCGCGCTCGCCGATGTTGACCAGATTGAACATCTTGATCAGCGCCGCGTTGCGCGGATCGGAAACGCCGCCGCTCTTGGCCGCTTCGATGTCGATTCGGAAGCCGCCGGGATTGGAAAGAACAATCTGATTGCGCTCCCTGACGATCACCACGCCCTGCCTGCCGTAGTAGTCCGCGTTGATCATGCAGTTCGCCAGCGCCTCGCGCAGTGCCTTGTGGACCGGGGTATCGTCGATGCGGTCTCCACCCTCCAGTCTGAAGGGCACGCGGATGTCCTGCGCGATTTTGTTGTAGACGCGAAAGTAGAAATCATAGATATTCCCACTCCATTCGCCGGACGAGGACGTGATGCGATCCGTCCAGCGAACGCCATCCTCTATCTGCTCGCGGTAGTCGAGGAAATAGTAGGGGAACTCCTTGACGATCTCGTATTCAAAGCCGAACATCAGCAGCCCCGCCGCCGTGGGGTGCAGCAGACCATCCTCACCGCGGCCCAGCGCGCCGAGCCTGTACAGGAACTCCCCATCCTCCAGTTCCTCCCAGACATGCCCCGGCCGGTGATTCTTCATGCGAATGCGATAGCGCCGGACCGTATCGGCATCCAACACGTCCAGCCCCATCTTTTCCAGCACGCGCATATCCTGGGTCTGCACCGCCGCGTCGCGGAGCATAGCCTGGACTTCTTCACGGGTACACCTGTAATCCCCCTCGCCGTTGCGCCGATAGGAGCCAGTCATGGGGTTGTCGTCCAGATAGACCGGCTTGTCATAGCGATCCGCGCGCGGCACGCGAATGACGATGATATGGTTCCCTTCCACGTCCTGCACAGACACATCCTTGTCGGTCAGGATGTTCACGCTGACCTTGTTCGGATTGTTGATGATATCCCAGAATTCCTTGATCAGTTTGTCAGGATCGGGCAAGTCCACAGGATGAAGCGACTTGTCCTTATGCTCCTCCACGCCCAGCAGGATGATGCCGCCGATGGTGTTGGCAAAGGCCGAATAGGTCTCCCATATGCTGTGGGGCAGACCGCCCAGCGCCTTCTTTGCTTCTATACGATTGTTCTCGCGGTAAGCCGTGAGATTGGAGAAATCGATCATATTACACCTCCTCCTGGGGAACATCTATATTATATTGCCAATTGTCTTCTTTGACAACTGTAAGGTTATAAAAACTCAAGCAACATACAGGTTTTCAACACAAATCAATCCCTTCTCTTCTCTGCGCTGGGCATAATTCATCAGCTTCCTTGTGTTGCCGATCTTTCTCGCGTCATAGGCTATCAGATAGTCGCTGTGCCGGATCATGTACTGATTCGCACGAATGATCGCGGCACGCCTGGGGACACGCTCCATGCCCTCTGGGTACAGGGAACCGTCATAACCTTGCGGTAGTTCAAATGGCTTGAGGGGATAATAATAGGCCAACAGCAGCGTCAGCTTGACTTCAGGATGGCGCTGCTTTACTTGTATAAGAGCTCGCGTGGAGAGACGGTCAAAGCTGCCATACTGTCCGACAACGAAATCTGTCACACCATATTCTACAATATGCCGCTCCACAGAGATCAGCAGACGATCATAGATGCTCTCCGGCGCGTCCCGGTGGCCGATAAAGAAGCAGGTTTTCACGGTCATTTCCCTTCAAATATGCATTATAATACGCATTGATTATACCCTGACAAATCCTTATTTGCAAGCATGATATGACGCATAATATAGGCACTGATAGGACCGTAAGAGAGGTGTCTATATGACTTATGATCGAAAGGCTGTCGGGAATGAAATTCGTAGACGCAGGCTCGCTCTTGGACTGACGCAGGAACAAGCCGCGGAAAAGATTGATCGGGCATTGCGTTTCTATTCCCGCATAGAGCTGGGCGACGTGGGCATGTCAGTTGACACCCTGTTGGAAATCTGCGGTATGCTCAAAACAACGCCGGATGCTCTGTTGATTGGAGAAGCATCCGACGCTGCAACGGTAAATAGTCAATGGATTGCGGAGGCGATTGCGAATTGTCCCACGGATAAACAGCAAACGGCCATTGATTTGTTGAAGGTATACCTGAAATCTATATAGGAAGCATTGTTCTCCCATTGATTATGTTTGTACCACGGATCAGATGAAAACGATCTCGCGTATCACAACTTCCTCCGCCTGGACTTTCAAAGCATTCATCCTTTGAATCCATCCCAATGGATCGCTGTTTTTGTCCAGCATTGGCTCGGACTGGCTCATACGCTCGACCAGCTGATCGATCATCGTCTTTGCCTGTTCATTCACATCCATCAGGTGCTGTTTCAACGTCCCCTCCATGCTCATCTGAGCATAGGTCGCCTTACGGTACTGCTGGAGGTAGTCCCTCCGCATCCCGCCATACTTCCCGATGTTGCCCTTTGGCTGCTTCGGGAACGTCAGAATCGGATCAAGCATCCCATCCGGGCTTTCTCTGTATTGAATTTCCGGCCATTTGATCGCCATGATTGTCGCCTCCTTGTCTCACAAAAATATATAATGTGCGCACAGCATTGTATGCGCACATATTGTTGCGTAAAATCCCACTCTTGTCAAGAGGAATTCATATTCACTCCTCGCTTGGGTTGCCGGAAACACGACAACTTCCCTTACAAACAATACTGACGGGACAAACAACCGTCTGCGGCGGTTCGTCGCTGCCATTTATGCGTGTTTGCAGCAGTGATATACTTTGCTTCGCAATTTCGCCGAGGCTGGTGTCCACGCTGCAAAGCGTCGTCGGGGAGGAGAGCGCACCATCAATATTGTCAAAGCCAATGATACCGAAATCATCTGTACTCAGTTTTTCAGAACTTTTAAGCACATTGACGATGTGCCAGGCATCATAATCGCAGTAGATAAACAGTCCGTCATAACCCTCTTGCTTGAGGGGTAGAATCTTCTTTTCGATCGCCGCTCGCCAATCAAAAGACGTTTCAGAAGAGGAGCATTCAGCGAGCTCCGGCAGGCATAGACATGTTCGGTCTGCCTCAGAGAGGCCGGCTTCATCACACGCGCGAATAAAGCCTTCCCGACGAGGCGTATATGAGGGGAGATCATCATTGACAGAAAGGAAGGCCAAGCGATGGCAGCCCTTCTCCAAGAGGTGCATCGCCGCGAGATATGCGCCTTTTTCGTCATCTGAGGTCACACAATCGGTTTTGCCCGGCTCCAGATTGGCGGACAACAGGACATGGGGCATGCCTGTCGCACGAAGAAGCTCGATAGAAGAGCCGCTTTGACTCGTCGGGAACAGCAGTACGCCATCCACACGGCGTCCGATCGCTTCCCTCACCTGTTGCAGCTCCAATTCAGCGTCTCCACGCGAGCAGAATACCATCAGGGAGTAACCTGCCTCCTGCGCGGCGATTTGCAGCAGATCGGTAATTACGCTGAAGAAAGGGTTGGCCATGTGCGCCAGGATCAGTGTAATGATATTGCTTCGACCATAGCGCAGCGAAACGGCGGTTTGATTTGCGACATACCCCATCTCTCGGGCCGCTTCTCGGATTTGAGCGGTTGCTTCCGGTCCAATATCACTTTTACCACGCAATGCGCGGGAAACCGCTGTCATGGAATACCCCGTCCGTTGCGCGATGTCATGCAGGGTAACTCGCTTGGAACCTCTGTTTCCATTCATGCAATCACTTTCTCCCACAAATAATTTCCAAAAAGGAAAATTAACTCTTGACAACTCTATTATAACATGATATTCTAATTATACAAAGCACTACAACGTTAAAGTGTAACGAATACAGCCTCTATTATTTTTGGCCCTGTCCTGCAACGTTAAAGTATTCATGACGACCGAATGAATCAATAACCGAGTAATGGACTTTTCTTTTTCGGATTTACTGCAACGTTAAAGTGTTTATATTGAATTGATTAGCGCAGAACGCTATTCAAATAATAAGGAGGTATATCCCATGAAGAAACTGATCGCATTGTCTCTTGCTCTTGCGTTGCTGCTGGCGCTGGGTCTCCCGGCTGCCCTGGCGGAGGGGGAAAAGACCACCGTGGTGTTCTGGAACAGCTGGACCGGCGGCGACGGCGACGCGCTGCAGGCCCTCGTCACCAAGTTCAACGAAAGCCAAGACGAGGTGTTTGTGGACATGACCCGCACCACCTCCTTCGGCGACATGCTCCAGACTTCTCTCCCCACCGGTGAGGCGGCAGACCTGGTGCTGTTGAATTGCAACGATATGAACAAGTATGACGGCTATCTGCGCCCCATCGACGACATTTGGGATGCTACCGCTCTCGAGGAAGCCGATTTCTCCACCGCATACATGGACATGGCTCACAAAGACGGCGCCCTGTACGGCATCCCCTTCCAGATCAGCACCTTTATGATGTACTACAACAAGGACCTGCTGGAAGCCGCCGGCATTGACGAGGTTCCCACCAGCTTCGACGGATGGACCGAGGCTGCCGCGAAGATTACCGCTCTGTCCACCGAAGAGAATCCGGTCTATGGCTCCGGTCTATTCTACTGCTACAACGGCCAGAACCAGTCCGTCATCCAGCGCTTCGGCACCGACTATATGATCGTCGGCGACGAGGAGAGCGGCTTCAAGGCCAACCTGCTGGACAACCAGGCTTTCGCGGATGCCATGATCTGGATGAAGAACCTGTATGACAATGGCGATAATCCCAAAGAGCGCGACATCGACAGCATGATGGCCGCCGGCCAGATTGGCCTGATGACCAACGGCGGCTGGCTCAAGGGCACGCTGGACGCCTCCGGCATTAACTACGGCATCACCCGCCTGCCCACTGCCACGGGCGAAGGCCTGGATGAGTACGCGCTGGGCGATCTGAACTGCTTCATGCTGACCACCTCTGCCTCGGACGAGACTACTGCCGCTGCCTACAAGTTCATCGAGTGGTGGTTCACCGGCTCCGGCCTGGAAGCCCAGGAGGTCACCCAGAACGTCGACTACAGCGGCATCACCCCCAACGCGGAGTGGTCCATCTCCATGTGCTATCTGAACGCCTACCTGCCCACCGTCAACAGCACGGAATACCAGGCCGAGGAGATCCTGGTCGGTCTGACCCCCACTGAGACGGCTCAGGTTCAGATGTTCTCCGCGCCCGGCACTCTGTTCTGGAGTGATGTTGCCGCCTGCAACGCCGATTACGTCGAGGATTGGGTGTTCAACGGCCCCACCAATCCCACCTATGACGACGTGCAGTCCTTCTTCGCTCCGTACCAGGATGACCTGGAGGGCTATATTGCCGATTACTACGGCTGATAGGGCTACGACACATGATTCCAAGGGGATGCCGGCGCGTTCCGGCGTCCCCTTTACCGCATCATTCTGGAGGGATTCACATGGTTGCGACGGGACGCACAAGACAGATTTCCTACGAGCGGCGGCTGGAGCGAACGGCCTACCTCTTCCTCGCGCCTGCCGCGATATTGCTTCTCCTCTTTTGCATCATTCCGCTGATCGCCTCGTTCTACGTCAGCACCCAGGATATGGGCGTTGATCTTTCAAAAGCTCAGTTTGTGGGCCTGAAGAACTTTGTCAAGTCCTTTTCAGATCGCCGCTTTCTGCAGAGTATCGGCATCACGCTGCGATACACGGGTATAGAAGTGCCGCTGCAAATGATCATCGGCGTACTGCTCTCCGCGCTTTTGACGCGCAACTCCGTCATCAACAAGCTGTTTCGCAGCATCTACTTCCTTCCCGTCGTCACCTCTGCGGTGACGGTCGGCGTCACATTCCAACTGGTCATGCACTCCAACATCGGCATATTCACCTATTGGCTGAAGTTGCTGGGCATCCCGGATGCAAACCTGCTGAACAACACATCGACCGCAATCTATGTGGTCATATTTGTGGCGATCTGGAAGACGTTTGGCATTTCGGCCATCATACTGGTTTCCGCAATCCAGAACATTCCCGAATCGCTGTACGAGGCTTCCGCCATCGACGGTGCTGGAAAAGCGGCCCAGTTCTTCCATGTCACGCTGCCAGGCATCATGCCGTCCTTTTGGTTTTTACTGATGACCCGCATCATCGGATCTCTCCAGATGTTCGACATCGTCTACACCATGACAGGAGGCGGACCGAGCAGGGCAACCACCACGATGGTGGTGTACATCTATGATACTGCTTTCAACAGCCTGAACAAGATGGGTTATGCCACAGCCATGAGCGAGCTGCTGTTCGGCTTCATCATGATCGTTACGATCATCATGTACAGTATCATGAACAAAACTTCGGAATAAAGGAGGCGTTTGAACATGACATCTTCCGTTCAGCGGGCGAAGGAGCCCGTGAATTATCAGATCAAGCGCGCCTTGAAATACCTGCCCATATTCCTGGTATTGGTGCTGTTTGCCTTTCTGCTGCTGGCGCCCCTGGTTTGGATGTGCCTGGGCATGTTTAAAAACGACGCGGAGATCCTCAGTTATCCGCCCAGGTTCTTCCCCACGGCGAACCATCTTGTGGAAAACTGGCGGAATGTGGTGGCGCGGGTAGATATGCTCAGCCTCACGCGGAATACGCTGATCTACGCCGTTGGGACGACGATCCCTGGGCTTTTAGTCAACGCCATGGCGGGCTACGCGTTCGCCCGCTTCAAGTTCCGTGGCAAGAACGTGATTTTTCTCATTTTCCTGGCAACGATGATGATTCCCTTCCAGGTCATCATGGTGCCACTATATCTGGAGATCTATTACATGGGCTGGCTGAACACCTTTTTGGGTCTCATCGTGCCCAAGATTGCCAGCGCCTATTGGATCTTCCTGTATCGTTCAGCCTTCCATGGCCTCCCCAAGGAGCTGGAGGACGCGGCGAGAATTGACGGCCTCGGTGAATTCAGGATATTCCTGCAAATCATGATGCCCTTGATCAAGCCCACACTGATTACCGTGGTTCTGCTGAGCGTCAACAACTGCTGGAACGACCTGCTCTGGCCTCTGATCGTCGCCAGCTCGACCAAGATGCGCACGTTGTCCAACGGCCTGGCGATGTTCATTGGAAACAGGACCTCCGAGTACAGCCTCGCCTTCACCGCCGCCGCGGTATCGATGCTGCCCATGCTGGTGCTGTACATCTTTGGCCAGAAGTATTTTGTCGCAGGTCAGGCAACCTCCGGCATCAAGGGATGATTCTGTCGAGTATTACACTTTGTGGAGGTTTGATATGGCATACGTTCTCTGCTATACCAAATCAGGCGTGGGAACCTATCCCGACCATAACTATCCCGGACACGTAGCAATGAATTGTGATTGGGAGCACGCCGTACACTTCGCCATCAGCGAAGACGGCATCCATTTCAAGCCATTGCGCAACAATACCGGCGTGCTGTTCGCGCGGGCGGCCTTTGACGAGGGCAATCCAAGGGGAACGACCAAAACGTTGGCGGAGCCGTGGATCTTCCGTGACAGCAACGGCAGCTTCATGCTCTGCGCGATCCGGCGCAATCAAAACGCGCCGGATACGCGCAGCTGCGGCGCGATGCAGCTGTACGCCTCGGTGGATCTGGTGCAATTCCAGGATTTGGGGCTGTTCCAGGTATCAAACAGCGAAATCCATACGCCTCGCTGTGAATGGGACCCGGAAGCCCAGGTCTACAAGGTGCTTTGGAAGGACGAAAACGGGTGTTGGCGCGGTCAGACCCATGACTTTGTGAACCTCGAAGCAATGGAGCTCTGCCCGGAGCCCGACATGAAACACGCCGATTACGGCATTGAGGGCTGTGTGCCTGGCAACGTGATTCCCGTTTCCGATACCGAGGCAGAGACCCTGCGGGCTTATCTCGACGAGATCCGTTGCGTTGGCACCGTTCCAGTGAATCTACATATCCCCGCAGGAAAAAGTCTTGACGCCTCCAGTCTGCCCGGCGCTGTGTGCCTGTACAACGACGGATCAACGCACAGCAAGCCGGTAAAGTGGGACGCAGACGCGCTTTCCAAGGTGGACACGACAACGCCGGGCATTTATACCGTCCGCGGCAGGCTGGAAGTCAAGCAATGGCCCTTCCCGATGCGCCTCAATTTTGGCGAATACACCCCGGATGACATCAATGACCCGAATATGCGCTTTGGAATGTCCGATCCATGCGTGACAGCCTATAAGGGCCGGTACTATCTCTCCTCGACTGGGAATCAGAACATCGTACTGCGCTGCGCGGACCGGCCGGAGGACACGTTTGCCGCTGAACCGGTGGTCGTGTATCGCATTCCTTTGAAGCAAGATGAGCCTTTCACAGGTACATGGGCTGCGGAGCTGCACGAGATAGACGGCAAGCTGTATATGTTCACCGCGCTCTGCCCCGGCGGCGATTGGACGAGGGTTCAGGCCTGTGTGCTGCGATGCCACGGCGATCCGCTGGACCCGACCGCGTGGGAAGCGCCTCATATGTGCGCAAAAAAGGATGGCAGTCCTTTGACCGAGGACGGCATTTCCCTGGATATGACATGGTTTAGGGACGACAGCAGGGATTATGTGATGTGGTCAAACCGCAGAATTCAACGGAAAAGCGGAACACAGCTGGCGGAGCCGGCAGATATTTACATCGCTACCGTAAATCCCTCTGAGCCCTGGCGGTTGACCAGCGCGCCGGTGCGCGTGATCCGACCCATGTACGGCTGGGACCGCTATGAAACGGAAGTAGATGAAGGGCCCTACCTTCTGCGCCACGGCGACGATCTTTTTGTGACCGTTTCCGGTTCATCCACAGGCATGACCGACCTGTACAACGTAGGCCTGCTTCGCGCCAAGACTGGGACAGATTTATTGAATCCCACGAGCTGGGAATGGTGGCCCTATCCTCTGCTAACAAAGGAGAGCGTCCCCGGCCAGTATGGTCCCGGCCACAACAGCTTTGTCAAGGATTCGGATACCGGGGACGACCTGATGGTCTATCATGCGGTTCCCCACGATGCCCAAGATCGCAGCCTGAATCGACAGCCCGGAATACGCCGTGTCCATTGGGCTTCGACTGGATTGCCCTATCTGGAGATGACACCTGAACGCGATTTTCCTCCAGAAGGAGATATTGTTGAAATGACCATCATTGTAGAATAGGAAGATGCAAACGGTATGAACAAAGATAATTTCAAACACACACCCTGGAATGAGCCGTTTATAACACAGCGAGCAGACCCTTATGTGCTGCGCCACAACAACAAATGGTATTTTACCGCTTCCGTGCCGGAGTATGACCGCATCGCTCTGCGCCGCGCGGATTCCCTTGAAGGTTTGCGCGCCGCAGAGGAAACCTTCATTTGGCACGCCCACGAATCCGGTGTCATGAGCCAGCACATATGGGCGCCGGAGCTACATTATCTGGATGGCGCGTGGTATATCTATTTCGCTGCCAGCCGCAAGGACGACATATGGGCGCTGCGCCCTTGGGTACTGCGTTGTGAGGGCGACGACCCGCTTAAGGGCCCTTGGACTGAATGCGGCATGCTGAAGTGTACTGACGATGACGAATTCAGCTTCACAGACTTTTCCCTGGATAAGACCGTATTCGAGCACCATGATCGTCGTTTCTGCGTCTGGGCCGAGAAGGTCAGCGTGGGACGCAAGATTTCAAATCTCTATATCGCAGAGATGTCTGATCCCCTGACGCTCAAAACGCCGCAGATGCTGCTGAGCTCGCCCTGCTACGAATGGGAACGTCATGGGTTTTGGGACAATGAAGGTCCAGCCTTCATCGCCCACGATAATCGAGTGTATCTCACATATTCCGCCAGCGATACCAGTCCCGCCTACTGCATGGGCCTGCTTTGGGCTGATGCGAACGCAGACCTGATGGACATTTCCTCCTGGCACAAACTGAACCATCCCGTCTATACCACCGATGTAGAACGCGGTTTGTTCGGCCCTGGACACAACACCTTCTTCACCGACGAGACGGGAGAGGTTTACACTTCTTACCACGCGAGGCAGTACGACGAAATCATTGGTGATCCACTATACGATCCTAACAGACACTGTTACATTATGCGTGTGTCATTTGAAGACAACCTCCTTATATTCAACAAGGATTGATTTGCACAGGATAAAGCAACAGCAAGCCTTCCCTCATTGGCCAAGCTTGATGTTGCTATATGTTTATGCTCCTGCACCTTGCCTATTTGTTTGCATAATAGGGAGCGTAGCCGTTTACCTTAATTCTCTTCATAGAGCACCGAAATGAAGCGCGTCAGCTCAGTCCCAGCTTGATCCTCCTTGAAGGATCAAGTATGGAATCAAGCCCGTGAAGAAGTCTCCCTAAGTAAAGCTGCTATTCAGTGAAATTGTTTACATTAAATCACAAATACGATGAAATAAGGCAAATTTTGAAAAAACAATGGATTATTAGTTAAGAACCGTTGACAATCCGGGTCCTGCGTCATATAATTATGGTACGGGAGATGTCTCAACAACTCGAAGGCTTACGTTCCTACGTGGGGTATTATTAGGGTTGTTCAGACATCTCCTTTAATACGGTTTGAACTCCCAATGCTCATAAGGGCTATTCCAATGGGGATGCTCGTACCCATGCGCCCCTGTTGAAACGCCGATATTAAACCGCGGATGAATCACACATATTTCCTCATTGATGCACTTATAGACTGTCTCTTTCGCTCGCGTGCGCTTTCCCCTAAAACGTTGCCCAGGCTCTTTTGCCAAGTGCAGATTGTTCAATCTGAAATACATAGCACCAAGTACAATGTCGACGCACTGGAGAAGCACATGATGATGGGATTTCACTTCACCAATATCCCGTTTTCTGATGTTCAGTCCAGTATTCTCCCGTGCAAGAACACTTGGCAGACGGCAGAGATAATCCTTGAACGCATCTGCAGAAGAGGACTGGTCGGGTAACTCATCCAGCAATAAATGAACGAAATACTCTCCTGTAATCTCCTTGCTTGTGGAGAATCCAAATGCGTGTTTTATGAACTCATAGTATAGTTTGAAATAACGTTCATCCTTTACCGGTCGATTTTCCGGGGAATACTGGTTTTGCGTCTTTCGAAACATAATACGGACTTTTATATCACCTGTCCGAACAAACTGGAAAAACAGCCTTATTAACTCACAGTACTTCTCTTTATATGGCTCAGTGACTTTTGTCCATTTCACCTCGCCATTGAGATTGAGTTCGGCTTTCTTATTATTCAAAACCTGCTCAATCTGATGAAGCCGATCTGCCCGAACAATACAGCCTCCAAAAAAATCTGAGTATTTATCTCCGTGCGATGACGATTCATCACAATAAACAATGTATTCCACCGTAATCCCCTCTTACTTGTATCTCAGCAGTATTATACAATAATCTCGGCTTCATTTCAATCACACCGGCTCAAATGACCGACGAGCAGTATTTCTCCCGAAAAAAAGAGTTGACAATTCTGTATTCACATATTATAATGATTGTGCAAACGGTTGCATGACATGCCGAGAGGGGGGAGACAGATGGCGGTGACGATCCATGACGTGGCGAAGCTGGCCGGCGTCAATTCCTCCACAGTTTCCCGTGTGATCAACGGCAAGGCGACCATTACGCCTGACACGAAGGAGCGGGTCTATGCCGCCATGCGGGAATTGGACTACCATCCCAATTCCCTGGCGCGGAGCCTCGCCAGCGGCCTGAGCGGGGCCATCGGCGTGGTGGTGGACGCCCGGGACGCCGAAGCATTCAGCAACTGGTTCTTCGGGCGCAGCCTGTTTGCCATCGAGAAGGTGGCTCAGGCCAGGGGCTACCAGGTCATCATCGCCAACGGCGCCCAGAGTAAGGGCGGCAACATCGAAACCCTGATGAAGGAGCACAAGGTGGACGGGCTGATCCTGCCCCCCACCACCGTCAAGCCCGCCCTGATGGAGGCCATCGGGGACTTTCCCTATGTGGTGCTGGGCACGCCGGACACCCTGCGCGGGGACACCAGCTGGGTGGACAACAACAACGAGCAGGGCGCGGAGATGGCCGTTCGGCACCTGCAGGAGATGGCATACAGCAATATCGCCTACCTGGGCGGCTACCAGAAGCGGGGCTTCACCAAGCGCCGCGTGAAAGGCTACCAGCGGACGAACACCGGGCGAGAGACGATCCTCGCCACGGACGGCACCTCTGAAAACGCCTACGCCGTTGCCATGGAGGCCCTCAAGCAGCCGGAACATCCGGATGCCTTTGTGTGCAATGACAACCTGGCGGCCTTCGGGCTGCTGAAAGCCTGCAGGGCATTGAAGCTCGATGTTCCCAATGACGTGGGCATCGTGGCGTTCGACAACTACCCGCTGGCCGAGTATACCGACCCGCAGCTGACGATCATCGACATCGATACCGCCATGCTGGGCGAGCAGACCGCGCAGCTGCTGTTCCGCCGCATCGAAAACAAAGTGGGCAACCAGCAGATCATGCTGTCCACGACCCTGGTGAAGCGAGCATCGACGGAGAGGAAGGCGAGATAAATGAACCTGTCTGCCGTGAGGCACCTTTCTTTTTACCCCTTTGTGCAACCGCTTGCACGTTATTCAGCGCGATTCCTGCTGGAGGCAGCCGCGGGTGATCTCCTTGCCTGCGAACTGGTCTGGTGGAAGCGCTCCCTGCCGAATGAGCAGCACCGCGCCAGCCTGTCGAGGGGCTTGAGCAACGGCGCCGTGGAGCAGTGGCAGGCGGAAGTCTGTTTCCCGGAGGAGATCCACTACATCAAATACGCCTTTTGCCTGACGGACAACGAGGGGAAACAAGCCTGGTTCAATTCCTATGGTATGAATGATGAGTTCAACCCGTCCGGAAGCTTTGAGCTGCTGCAGGTCAACGCAACGGACGTGCT
The DNA here is from genome assembly GCA_902765395.1 of uncultured Eubacteriales bacterium. Classification (GTDB taxonomy): domain Bacteria; phylum Bacillota; class Clostridia; order Christensenellales; family Aristaeellaceae; genus UBA2862. The sequence continues at coordinate 10,986 of CACWZP010000033.1, read as the reverse complement.
GTCCGTGCCGGACTGGGCGAAGGGCTGCGTCTTCTACCAGATCTTCCCGGAGCGATTCCATAAGACCGGCCCGGCCTGTGATGGCCTTGACCCCTGGGACGCCGCGCCGACCCGGGAGAACTTCCTCGGCGGAAACCTGCGGGGCATCCTCGAAAAGCTGCCCTGGCTTTCGGAATTGGGCGTGGAGTGCCTCTACCTGAACCCGATCTTCGAGGGGGATTTCAACCATAAGTACGCCACCACGGACTACCTCAGGATCGACCCCGCTTTTGGCACGGAAGCCGACCTGATCGAATTGGTTGAGAAGGCTCATTCACTGGGCATCCGGGTGATCCTGGACGGCGTGTTCAACCACTGCGGCATCCACTTCCCGCCGTTTGTGGATCTGCTGGAAAACGGCGAAGCAAGCCGCTTCCGGGATTGGTTCTATCCCAAAAAGTATCCCGTCGAAATCGACGCAAAATGCTACGAGTGCGTAGGCGACTACCCCTACATGCCCCGGCTGAACGGCGCGAACCCCGAGGTGCGGGACTATGTGGAGAAAGTGCTGCTGTTCTGGCTGGAGCGCGCCCACATCGATGGCTGGCGCTTCGACGTGGCCGACGAGCTGGACCGCCACGCGGTGACGCGCTGGCGCGAGGCCGTGAAGCGGGCTTTTCCGGACGCGCTGCTGCTGTGCGAGACCTGGGGCGACGCCTCGCGGCTGCTGGGGCCGGACGGCTTCGACAGCGCCATGAACTACCTGTTCCGGGACGCGATGGTGGACTTCTTCGCCCATGACTCAATCGACGCCGTGGCCCTGAAAACGCGCCTGGACGGCATGCTGATGCGCTATCCGAGGGAGATCGACCACGCCCAGTACAACCTGATCGGCAGCCACGACACCGCCCGCTTCCTGACGGAGGCCAAGGGCGAGAAGTGGCGGCTTCGACTGGCGATGGCCTTTCAGATGCTCTTCCCCGGCGCGCCTGCCGTCTACTATGGCGACGAGATCGGCATGACGGGTGAAAACGACCCCGGCTGCCGTGGCGGCATGGCCTGGGACCATCAGGATACGGAGCTGCTCCAATGGCAAAAGGATATGATCGCCCTGCGCAAGCGGCATCCGGCGGTGCGGTTGGGAAGCTATCGTGTGCTGGCGGCGAAGGGCGGGCTGTTCGCCTTTGAACGAAAGCTGGGCGACGACCGCGTGGCGGCGTTCTTCAACGCCTCGGATGCCATAGAACAACTGGACTTCGCGGAGACGGGGGAAACCGTGCACATTCCGCCGCGCTCCGTAAAGATCATAGAAGTATAACAGGAGGAATAGACATGAGTACCCTTAGGAAGCTTTTCGCCGTGGTACTGGCCTGCACGCTGCTGCTTTCAGCCTGCGCGGCACTGGCTGAAGGCGAGACCGTGACCATCAATTTCTGGCACCACTACAGCGCCCAGTCCGCTGAGAACGAGACGCTGATGAACGTGCTGATCCCCGCCTTCGAGGCGGAGAACCCCGGCATCAAGGTCAACGCCGTGTCCCACGAGTGGGCCGAGCTGCACGACAAGGTGCTGGTCAGCGCCAACTCCAATGCGCTGCCGGACGTGGCGCGCTGCGACATCGCCTGGCTGCCGGAGTTCCAGCAGATGGGCATCCTGGTGGCCCTGGACGAGGAGATGCCCGATTTCACCAAGGTCAGCGGACAGCTGCTGGACAGCGCCATGTCCACCGCCCAGATCGGCGGACACTACTATGGCCTTGCCCTGAACACCAACAGCAAGATCGTGTTCTACAACACCGCCATGCTGGAGGCTGCGAACGTCGCCGTTCCCACCACGATGGACGAGTGGGTGGAGGCCGTGAAGGCCCTCTCCGGTGAGAACGAGAACGGCCAGCAGGTTTGGGGCTGGAACGAGCCCGCCCTGGCCGGCTGGAACATCTGCCCCTTCATCTGGAGCTTCGGCGGCGCGCTGACCAACGAGGACCAGACCGTAGCCACCGGCTACGTTAACGGCCCCGCCACCGTGAAGGCCGTGGAGACCTTCGCCCAGCTGGTGCAGGACGGTGCGATCACCGGCTTCAACTCTGGCGACATCCCCATGACCGACGGCTTCGGCACCGGGCGCTACGCCATGATGCTGGAAGGTCCCTGGAAGTCCGCGGAGCTGGCCGGCGCCTATCCCGACGTGGCCTATGGCACCGCGCCCATCCCCGCCGGCGAAGGCGGCAGCGTCTCCGTGCTGGGCGGCGAGGACATCGCCATGTTCAATACCGCCAACCAGGAAGCAGCCTGGAAGTTCATGCAGTTCATGACCAGCGAATTTGCCGAGACCGAGATGGCCAAGTGCGGCCAGATTCCGGTGAACGTGGCGGCGCTGGAGAGCGACACCGTGAAGAACGCCGATTACGCGCCCTTTATCGAAGCCATCCAGACCGCCAGGGCCCGGCCCACCGTCGCCGCCTGGAGCGAGATGGACAACGGCCTGCAGGTGGCCCTGACCGCCGTGGTCAACGGTGAAAAGACCGCCCAGGAAGCCCTGGACGAGCTGGCCGCCGAATGGGACGCGCTGCTGAAATAACCTGAGATGCCCAGATTGCCACGTCGGCTTCGGCTGTGCCTCAGCCTCCTCGCAATGACAGAATACGCTCCGTTTCACGATACGTCATTGCGAGGAGTCCCCAAAGGGGACGACGTGGCAATCTGGTCCCCTGTTTATGAACCACCCCGTCAGATGGCAAAGAAGGAAACCGCTATGATTCAAAAATCCCACCTCAACCGGGCGCAGCTCATCGCACTGCTGCTGCCGGGGTTCATCGTGTTCGGCATGTTCACGGTGTACCCCATTGTGCGCCTGTTCTGGATGAGCCTGTGCGACATGCGCTTTTCCTCCATGCTCACCCAGCCCTTCGCGGGCCTGATGAACTACCGGGAGGTCTTTGCCGACGGCACCTTCTGGACGGTGTTTGTCAACAGCGTGGTCTACACCCTCGTCACCGTGCCGGGCCAGATGGCCATCGGTTTGTTCGTCGCCGTGCTGCTGAACGGCATCAAGCGGTTCAGCGTCACCTTCCGGGTCATCAATTACCTGCCGGTGGTAACCTCCTGGGTCATCGCCTCACTGGTGTTCCGCTATATCTTTAACACAGAAGGTCTGCTCAACTATTTCCTGTGGAAGGTGCTGGGCATCACCTCCGGCAACATCCGCTGGCTGGACACCCGCTGGAGCGGACTGACCGTGGCCATGATCCTGGGCATCTGGAAGGGCATCGGCTGGAACATGGTGATCTTCCTGGCGGCGCTCCAGCAGGTGCCGAAGGACCTTTATGAAGCGGCGGACATCGACGGCTGCGGGGCGTGGAAGAAGTTTGTCTACGTGACGCTGCCGGGCATCAAGGGCACGATCCTGTTCGCGCTGATCGAGTTGACCATCGGCGGCTTCAACGTATTTACGTCCATCAAGATGATCACCGGTGGCAAGCCCGCCCACCAGACGGACACGCTGCTCACCTGGATGTACTACAAGGCGTTCAGCACGGGCCAGTTTGGCTACGCGGCGGCGCTGAGCTTCGTGATGGCGCTGTCGCTGGGGCTGTTGGCCATCGTGCAATTTCGCATGATGCGAAACCGCGACGCATAAGGGGGGGGTGAGGAATATGAAGCGAATCAACGCGGCCAAACTGCGCTCGGCCATCGTCCGGTACGTGCTGCTGGCCATCGGCACGGTGGTCTTCACGCTGCCGATGCTCTACATGATCTCCACGTCCTTCAGGCCCAACGGCGCGCTGTACGAATACCCACCCCGCTTCTTCCCCAGGCCGGAGGCCCTGACTCTGGAGAACTACGATTATATCCTGCACCAGAGTAAGTTCTATCTGAACTTCCTGAACTCAGTGTTTGTCTCCGTGTCCACCATCCTCATTGCAGCGGCGGTGGCCTCGGCCATGGCCTTCGTGATCGGCAAGTTCAAGAACCGGGGCACCAAGACGCTGTTCGCCTTCATCATCATCACAATGATCATTCCCGGCACCACGATGATCGTGCCCCAGTTCGAGCTGGCAACGAAGCTGGGACTTGTGAACAGGCTGTGGGGACTGATCCCCTTCTACGTAGCGTGGGTAATCCCATTTTCCACCTTCATGATCAAGGGATTCATGGAGAACATCCCGAATGAGATCATGGAGGCTTGCTGGATCGACGGTGCGGACGTGTGGACTGTCTACACCCGCGTGGCTCTGCCGCTGGCTTCCCCCGCGCTGGCCTCCGTCTCCATCTTCAACTTCCTCACCGCCTGGGAGGAATACCCCTGGGCAAACACCGTCATAAACGACACAAGCCTGCGCACGCTGCCCATCGCCATCGCCGGCTTTTTCGGACAACACCAGTTTACCCAGTGGGGCTATGTATTCGCCATGTCGGTGCTGACACTCATTCCCGTAGTGCTGATTTTCATATTCTGCCAGAAGTTCTTCGTGCAGGGATTGACGGCAGGGAGTGTGAAGGGATGATTTATCGCTTGCATTCTGTCGCAAGGGATAAACTTATTGTCCAACGAAAAGGGGCTATTTCAAAATGACACAACAGCATCATCGAGAGGCGGCCCCTCTTTTGTTTTTAGATACTATTGACTCAATGCAATTAATGTGCTTATGTATTGTCCAATCCAACCGCAGTCTTTTTCGGCTTCCACTTGGCAGAAAACGCTTCTGCCTCTTTCAATACAACAACGATCTTCTCAATCTCCTTCAGGAAGTCATCCGACTCAGTTTCAAAGGCATTGCACAAGTCGGTATAAGCGTTATAGGCATCATTCACGGCTATTTCCGCATATTCATCGAGGTGTTCCTCATCCGCCTCAAAGGCGTATTCGGACTGCAATTGGTCTAGTGCATAACGCTCTTGGTCACATCTCAGCATCTCCCACAGTGGCCCATCTTCTGAAATCATGCTAATCAGCCATTCGATGCTGAGGCTATTCAAACCTTCTATCAGTTCGGCAAGTTCCTCATTATATTCTGTATCTTCCTCGTCGTAGGCGTCCTCTGCAGCGAACACCAAATAGTGTAGTTCGTCCAGATCACAGCGGAGTTCATCCATATTGTCCAAACTCAATTCAGCTTCGTCGGGATTAAACACCTTTTTCCCATCATAGTCAGCGTAAAGGGTATCAAGGATGCGTCTGCAGTGCGCCTCGAACTTTTCTCTGAAGCGAAGTGTCATGAGCCTAAACGCGCTGAAAAACTCATCTTCATAGGACAGGGATTTAGCTTTTACACCATCAAAGAACACGGTATACAGCTTTTTGATAAACTCCTTGTCGGTAACAAGGACGCCCGCCTCAATATGATCTGAGCTCTCATTCGAGAAATTGGCCGATCCGATGTATACGATGTTCTCCGTTCCAATAATTTTGGCGTGATTGTCCGTATTGAAAAACACATGAAACTCATTAGGAAAGCTATCCGGGTTCAGTTTTTGAATATACGTATGGATATTGGTTCTGGCGTTTTTCCTCATCGACTCGCCAGTCGGAGTATTGTAATACCGTTCCATTCGATTGGGAATATTCGTTATTATTTCCACATGCGCCCGCGAATTCTTCAGGGCATCCAGTAGTGCGTCGCTCAGAACGTTCTTTGAAATATTATAAGTCAATATCCTAATCTGCTTGGCATTTTGAAAGTCGTCTATCACTTCCTGATAGTTCAGTTTGTGATAACTGGCCACAAATCTTCCGTTGGCAAAGGGCAACTCCATATTTATCGTCTCCTTGTAGTCTTTCTCTTCTCTCATTCGCCGAGCATCAGCCGGTTCAGGTGAAACAGCGAATTGATCGCCTGCTGGATATTCCGGTCCGACACCTCGTAATAGCGCAGCTGTACGGCATAGACGATCCATTCCACGTAAGCGAGGTCCATGATAGAATCTTCGTCAAAGGGCTTGTCCATGTCCGCGTGGGCGAAATGGTTGCGCTGGCTGCTCAGCCTCTTGCCCATCTCCGCATAGTCCAGCACCGCTCCATTCAGCTCGTACATCCTGTTGCCGAACAGTTCGGCCATAAAGGGAAAGTCCTCCCCAACCTGAACGATGTCGCTGGCGATGGAACTTGATTCCACCAGCTTCAGAAGGCGCTTATATATCTTCCTCTGTTTGCCGCCCGCTTCCTCTTTAAGCTGCGTCAACGCCTTGGTCACCGCCGCTTCCGCCGCCCTAGACTCGTCGGACTTCGTAATGCCGTCGGGATAAAGCCTCTGGAATTCCCACTCGAAGGCGGCCGTGATCAACACATATCGCGCCTCGTTAAAGTGTTTGCCGGCCTTGTAGGTCTCGGGAATGTGCCTCAGGCAAATCGTGTTCTGCGCAATGTCCGACAGGATTTTACCTTCCGACCCCGCTATGAACGCTTGCTTGATACAGCGATCCGTCTCCAGCGGATATGTCTCTGTCTCTTCTTTGTTCGCCACGACCCTCAATTCAGCGCACTTTGGGTAAAGGTCGTCTTTGTAGAGCGAGTGCAACGTCGCAACCGGAAGGCTGATGTTGTTCCGATAGCACAAAAATCGAATAAAGTGGTAGGCAGTTTGCCATAGTCTGTAAGCAAAGCCATAATCTAGCGTTGGCTCAAAATCAAAGTACAGCGAAGCTGTTATGCTTAGTGGCGGTCTGTCCACTTTGGCACTTGCCGTTTGAATCATGCCAAAGTAGGCATAAACATCGTGCCCATCAATATGAAAAAGCTGGCGTTCTGTGCATGTCTTTTCATTCGGCATCGTCCGAACGCTGAAGACAACATCGTCCTCCATTATGCTTTCGTGCCGGATCGCCTGAGTTATCGGATGAATGTGATTGATCTCCGGGCACGAGAAGGCGATCCTCGAAAACTCTGCCGGGCGGTGATTAAACAATATGTACGCGAAGATCTTGATGATCAACGAGCTATTGATCGAATCCACCAAGCTGTTTTTCACCGGCAGGAATACGATTCTTGAATTCGTCTCGTAACATTCTCCCTCGATGTAATCCTCATTGACGGCATCTTCATTAGACCTGAGCGAGTTCAAAAAGAAGGTGTCAATGCACGCGTCCTTCCGCTCCTCGGGGGGAATCAAGTGGAGCTCGTCATCAGAGAACGCGAACGCATAGGTCTCGTTCCGAAATACCACATAGCCTGAATACAGCTTCAAATCCACGCTCATATTAATCTCCTCATGCGGATCGACATTGGCGTAAATTGCGGACCAAAAGCCATTCTTGCACGGAGAATAGCCGCACCTTTCTGATCTTTCGTTTTCTCCGACCTGAAAACTTATTCAGCGAAAGGCCCTCTACAGTTGGCTTGGCATGGTTAGGCTGTGTTGCCAGGTCAGCGCAGCACACATCGAGGTGGTTCGTTGGCCAGAAAACCGTGCCAAAGGCCCCACTGTTAAGGGCAGCGTGGATCAATTTTCAGGTTACCGCCTCGAGAATACGCCAATGCTTACACTTATGTATGTACGGCTAAAGCTCCATATAAGTGCAACTTCTGACACGGTTTTTACAGCATTGGTACCGGGAATTGCCTTTGCAGGTATGATTATATAGCATCCGGCTGGGAATGTAAATAGTGAGGGCAACGAGTATGTCCATTATTGTACCTCTATTGTCTCATAATTGGAAACTATATACAGTACAGGGGATTATTGCGCGCTTACCATTCTTCAGAGATTTTTTCGTCGTTGGCGTTAAGCTTATCGTATTTATACTATCTCCATATCCGTCCACATCTCGCATTGACTCATCACCGTATTAATTGCATCTTCCATGCCCTCCGGCGGATACTTGTGCCGCTTGAGCAAACGCTTGACCATCACACGCATGGACGCCCGGGCGCTTTCCTTCTGCTGCCAGTCGATAGTACGGTTCTTTCGCAGCTGCTCTGTCAGCTCCCTAGTCAGGGCGACAAGCTCATCGTTGCTGTAGAAGTCCTTGATGGCCTCCGGCTTGGTGAGCGCGTCGTAGAAGGCCATTTCCTCTTCCGTCAGGCCCAGCGTTTCGCCCTGTTTGTGCAGCGCAGCAATTTGCGCCGCCGTTTCCAGAAGCTCTTTTATAACCTCTTCGTTCGTGATCAGACCGTTATAGTAAGCGTTCATCAGTTGAGTGATCTTCTCCGAGAACTTCTGGGATTGAACCACATTGGTGCGCTTGTAGATCGACACTTGCTCCGCCATCAACTTTCTCAGAATCTCGACGGCGATATTCTTTTCCTTCATCTTGCCGATCTCTTCCAGCACTGCTGGATCAAACAAAGAGAACTTTTCGCCGTGCTGCTTGCTGTCGAACAGATTGATGACACCCTCCGACTGGATGCTGGCCTTGAGCAGCTCGTTGATCTGCGCATTGATTTCCGACAGGGAGAGCGTCTTCCCGCCCTTTCCGCCTGTGGTCAGTTTGGATACTGTGGCTCGAACAGCCTCGAAATAGGCAGCATAGTGCCGCTCCTCCTCCGTCGTCAGGCTGGAGCATAGAGAGTGCGCTTGCTTGAGCAGAAGTGCTTCTTTCAGATACAAATCCTTCCGGCTGTCGCCCTGGCCATCCTGCACATACACGGTGGCGGGCGTCTTCGGGTCGAGTATGTAGTTTGCGCCGCCGGCGATCAACTTCGCCATGGTCAGCGGTGAGCCGCCAAAGAAGCCGGAGAAGTCGAAGCCATGGAACAGGTCCTTGCAGACCTCCAGCTTTTCCTTGAACTTGGGATAGGCCGTCTTGGAGATGTCCATATCGCCATAGTTCCTGCGGTCGCGGGAGGTATACTCGTTCATCGCAGCGCGAAGCGCAGATGCGATGCCCACATAATCCACGATCAGACCGCCCTCTTTGTCCTTGAACACGCGATTCACGCGGGCGATGGCCTGCATCAGATTATACCCGTGCATAGGCTTGTAGACATACATCGTCGCCAGAGACGGCACGTCAAAGCCCGTCAGCCACATATCCACGACGATGGCGATCTTCATGGGATCGTCGTTGTCCTTGAACTTCCGGGCGAGCTCTTCCTTGTGCGCCTTGGTGCCGATGATGGGCTTCCAATCCTCCGGATCGCTGTTGCCGCCCGTCATGACGACGCCGACCTTTTCCTTCCAGCCGGGCCTCAGCTCCAGTATTTTTCGATAGATCTTCATGGCGATGGGCCTGCTGTAGGCCACGATCATCGCCTTGCCGGTCAACAGCTGTGCGCGGTTCGTCTCGTAGTGGGTGACGATATCCTCGCACAGCGACTGTATGGTGGAATCCGCGCCGAGCACGCTCTCCATCTGTCCAAGCATCTTTTTGCTCTTTTCGATGGTCTGCTGGTCGGCCTGCTGCTCCAACAGATCATAAGTTTCATCGATCTTCTTGAGCGTATCCTCGTCCAGTTTCAGGTGGACGACTCGGCTCTCGTAGTACACGGGGCGCGTCGCGCCGTCCTCGACCGCCTGCGTCATGTCGTAGACGTCGATATAATCGCCGAACACCTCGCGGGTGTTGCGATCCTTCATCGACACCGGCGTGCCAGTGAAGCCGATGAACGTCGCGTTGGGCAGGGCGTCGTGAATGATGCGGGCGTTGCCCACCACCACACGGGCTTCCTGCTCGCCGGCCTCGTTTTCGCCCATGACAATGCGTTCGTCAAAGCCGTACTGGCCGCGGTGCGCTTCGTCGGCCATGACGACGATGTTTCGCCGGGTGGACAGCGGCTGCTCCCCGGCTTCGAACTTGAACATCGTGGTGAAGATGATGCCGTTGGCCTCGCGCCCGTCCAGCAGGCTTTTCAGGTGGACTTTGCTTTCGGCCTGCACCGGTGTCTGCCGCAGGAAGGCAGCGCACCTGGAGAACTGGGAATAGAGCTGATCGTCCAGGTCGATGCGGTCAGTCATGACCACGATGGTCGGGCTGTCCAGCGCCGATTGCAGCAGATGAGCATAGAACACCATGGACAGCGACTTGCCGCTGCCCTGCGTGTGCCAAAATACGCCGCCCTTGCCGTCCGTGGCTGTGGCCACCTTTGCCTTTTCAATGGCGCGGCGCACGGCGAAATACTGATGATAGCCAGCGAGAATCTTTACAGGGTTCGGCGTGTTGTTGGAAAACAGTATGAAGTTCTTGATGATGTCCAGCAGCCGGTCGCGCTGGAACATACCTTCGTAGAAGGTATCGAACTGGACAAAGGCTGTGTTTTCGTAGCTGCCGTCCTTGGTCTTCCACTCCATGAAGCGATCCAGCCCGGAGGTGATGGTTCCGGCCTTGTTGGTGCTCAGGTCGCTGATGACGCAGAAGGCATTGTAATAGAACATGCTGGGGATGTCTAGCATGTAGTTACGGATCTGATTATAGGCGTTCTCCGCGCCGACTTCATCCTTGGAGGGAGATTTCAGCTCGATCAGCACCAGCGGCAGGCCGTTGATGAACACGACGACGTCCGGGCGGCGATTGTTGCCGTTCTCCACATAGGTAAACTGGTTGACCGCATAAAAGGTGTTGCGGTTGACGTTCTCATAGTCCACCAGATACACGAGGGAGTTGCGCTCTTCGCCCTTGACATAATAGCGCACGGTGACGCCATTTTGCAGATAGTCCATGAACACCATGTTCTTCTGCAGCTGGCTGCCGGATTCGAAGTTTTTGAGCTTTGTGATGGCCTCGTTGATGGCCTCGACGGGCAGGCCCTTGTTCAGCTTGACAAGGCTGTCCCGCAGCACCGGCTCCAGGATGGGGCTGGAGTAATCGCGGTCGATGTCCGGGCCGTGGAGAAAGGTATAACCCAGGTTTTGGAAGATCTCCAGTACAGCCTGCTCAAAGGTGTCTTCGGTGAACGGCATGATCATCACTCCCTGTGCGGTATGGGTATAGTATACTACAAATCAAACAGCTCGACAAATATAGATTTACCGCATTGAAACGATAATTTACTACAGCAGGCAAGGGCAGTTTTCAGGCAAGAGTTTCTCTCTTTCGAGGGTATTCCAGACGGATGGCGTGAGGATTCGCTGCTCGG
>CACWZP010000032.1 GCA_902765395.1 uncultured Eubacteriales bacterium | reverse complement strand
TGATAGTACTTGGCTGGAAACGGCCCGGTAGGGTAGGTCGTCGCCGGATCTCAATGAGGACATTCGAAAGAATGTCCTCTTTTCTTTTTGGAAAGCGGCTGACGGAGACCTCTTCCGTCATTTGCTTCGCAATGCCACCTTCCCCATAGGGGAAGGCTTTGAACGGCTAAGGATGCAAATGTTGCGAAGGTATGTGAAATATGCGCGCCTGGTAATATTGTCACAGGTTTTCACAGCGATGGCACGCCCTTGTCCAGAAGCTATTACGAAACTAAGTTCTGTCACCACCTGCCCGATTATTGGCAAGTTTTGTTTGCGGGAATGTCTTTGCAATCGAATGTCGCAGCCGCTAAACTGGTAGAGTACCGGTTTACGGAGGTGATTTTCATGCGAAAGACGCGGAGAATATGGGCGATCGCGTTTGTGCTGGCGCTAATCGCGTCGCTGGCTGTGAATGCCGGCGCGGAGGGGCTGTACTTCGGCTCGCACCCGGACGAAGGCGTGTTCATCACCCAGAATGTGCCACACACCTGCACGCTGGTTTCGGCCACGATGATGCTGCGCAACTACTCCTGCCAGCGGGGCACGCCCTACGAGATGGTGACGGACACCGGCGTGGGCCACTATGCCTGGACGAAGCAGTGGGGCCTGAGCCAGAACTTCACCATCGGGCAGGTGCAGGTGACATGCAACGCCGATATCCGCAATGCCATCGACAAGAAGGCGTACCTGATCAACGTGCTGCAGTTCCATCCGGAGGGCGTGGTGATCTACGACACCGGCATGCCCCACGCGATCTACCTGTTCGGCTACGACGAGGACAGCGACACCTTTTACTGCGCCGACACCATCACCCGCACCGGCGGGCGCGCTATCCCTCTGGTGGAGAGCATCATCCGGGGCGAGACCCAGCAGGACAAGGTGAACACCATAGACAAGATCTGGTATGTGATGGATTGACCCACTGGAAACAGGGCCGCGCATAAGCGCGGCCTTTTTCATTGGAATTGTGCACGATCAACGGGCGGGCCGCCAGGGGCGGACATCGTGCGATCCGGTGGAGGCCGCAGGACTTCGCCGGATATCGTTCGTTAAATTCCAATAATACAAGTCGGAATTATTGACGTGGGCGCAAATCGGTGCTACAATACATGGGCAAACATGAGTGAATAACTCGGAATTCATTTCGGGAGGTCGAGACGATGAAGCTGTCGACCCGGGGGCGCTACGGCATCCACGCCATGTACGACCTGGCGAAGTACGCCGATGGCGGGCCTCAGTCCATCAAGGCCATCTCCGAGCGGGAGGGCATCCCCGAGGCCTATCTGGAACAGCTGATCGCGCCGCTGAAGCGGGCGGGGCTCGTGACCAGCACCCGGGGCGCCCAGGGCGGCTACACGCTGGCCCGCGCGCCGGAGGAGATCACCGTGGGGGACGTGCTGCGCGCGCTGGAGGGCGGCCTCAGCCTGGTGGACTGCCTGGACGAGGAGGACGCCTGCGGCAAGAGCTGTGCCTGCGCCTCGCGCATCGTGTGGATGAAGCTGCGGGACGGGCTGAACGCCATCGTGGACGGTATCACGCTCAGGGATATGATTACTGAATATGAGCGCCAATGCGCGCAGGAGGATAAGACCACATGAGAGTATACATGGACAACGGTGCGACGACCCGCGTGACCGAGCCGGTCATGGCGGCGATGCAGCCCTATTTCTGCGAGATCTACGGCAACCCATCGTCGGTGCACGGCTTTGGCCGCGAGGCCCGCAAGGCCGTGGAGGCGGCCCGGGCGCAGGTGGCGAAGGCCATCGGCGCCGAGCCGCGGGAGATCTACTTCACCGGCTGCGGCACCGAGGCCGACAACTGGGCCCTGCGCGGCGCGGCCTGCGCCAACGCGCGCAAGGGCAAGCACATCATCACCACCAACTTCGAGCACCACGCGATCCTGCACACCTGCCAGCAGCTGGAGAAGGAGGGCTTTGAGGTCACCTACCTGCCCGTGGACGAGGGCGGGCTGATCACCCCCGAGCAGCTGGAGGCGGCCATCCGGCCGGACACCGTGCTGGTGAGCATCATGTATGCCAACAACGAGATCGGCACCATCGAACCCATTCCCGAGCTGGCGGCGGTGGCGAAGAAGCACGGCGTGCTGTTCCACACCGACGCGGTGCAGGCCATCGGGCATGTGGAGATCGACGTGAAGGCGCAGGGCATCGACATGCTGTCCATGTCCGGCCACAAGTTCCACGCGCCCAAGGGCATCGGCGCGCTGTACGTGAAGCACGGCGTGCGCATCCAGCGGCTGATGCAGGGCGGCGCCCAGGAGCGCGGCCAGCGCCCCGGCACCGAGAACCTGGCGGGCATCGTGGGCATTGGCAAGGCCATCGAGCTGGCCACGGCGGACATCCCCGCCCGCGCCGGGAAGATGGCCGCCATCCGCGACCACATGATCGAGCGCATCATGAATGAGATCCCTCACGTGCAGCTGAACGGCCATCCCACCCGGCGCATGTGCGGCAACATCAACGTCTCCTTCTATTTCATCGAGAGCGAGAGCGTGCTGCTGCACCTGGACATGATGGGCATCGCGGCGAGCTCCGGTTCCGCCTGCACCTCCGGTTCCCTGGACCCCAGCCACGTGCTGCTGGCCATCGGCGTCAGCCACGAGCACGCCAACGGCTCCGTGCGGCTGAGCCTGAGCGATGAGAACACCCTGGAGGAAGCGGACTACGTGGTGGACTGCCTGAAGAAGACCGTGGAGCGGCTGCGCGCCATGAGCCCGCTGTACAGCGATTTCCTCAAGGGCGTGGAGACCGTGGGCACCGACGACTGACGATAAAAACGCGCAAACAGGAGGCACGATTATGGAATATACCGAGCAGGTCATGGACCACTTCATGAACCCCCGCAACATGGGCGAGATGGACGACGCCAGCGGTGTGGGCACCGTGGGCAACGCCAAGTGCGGCGACATCATGCGCATCTACATCAAGGTGGAGAACGACGTGATCACCGACGTGAAGTTCAAGACCTTCGGCTGCGGCGCGGCCATCGCCACGTCCAGCAAGGCCACGGAAATGGTGAAGGGCATGACGCTGGAGGAGGCCGAGAAGCTGACCAACAAGATGGTCATGGAAGCGCTGGGCGGGCTGCCGCCGGTGAAGGTGCACTGCTCCGTGCTGGCCGAGGAGGCCCTGCACGCCGCCATCCAGGACTATCGCGACCGCCTCGCCAGGGGCGAAAAGCCCCGCACCGAGGAGGACGACGAGGAGATCAAGTACGTCTGAGCTGCCGCGCAGGAAGGCCGGCTCCAGGGTTTGGGGTCGGCCTTGTGCGATCTCGCTTGACTTTTTCTGAGGATAATGGTATAGTTAATTTGCGATTAAATCATTCCGAGGAGGAAAATTATGGAAAACAAGAATAACGAGAGGGAAGCCGACGTGCGCGATCTCAACGGTGAGGAGCTCCAGCAGGTCGCTGGCGGCTTGTCATTTTTCCCGGACTTTCCGTTCGTTTCGCCTCTGAGCCAGGCCTCCACATCCGATAAGTATTGTGAAAGATGCGGGCACATCACCTCGCACCAGCTCAGGCGCAATGGGGGCTGGGTCTGCAACATCTGCGGCACGATCCGCGATTGATTTAACCGAAGCTCTCTCCGTCCCAGGACAGCTTCACCAGCTGCGTCGTGTGGCTGCGCCTGAAGATGTCCCGCACGGTAAAGCTGCAATAGTATTCTCCCACGGGCAGGGGTGCGTAATCGACTTCCAGTCCGCGATGCATCGTCATGGTATCGCTGAACTGGAAGCCTTCTGTTTTTGTGCCGTCATCGTCGCAGCAGGGATAGAGCAGCCTGTATTCCCGGCCCTGCATCTGGTTGAAGGAGATGATGGAGCGGTCGGGCATGCGGGTGTCCTGATCGTAGCCTTGCCAGAGCCCGATCGCGTCGCATTCATAGACCATCTGGCCCATATCCTCGTCGTAGCGGGGATTGGCGCGCAGGCGGAGGATGATGTTGTCGGTTCCGATCTGTATGGGAACGTTGTACAGAAATTCACCGTCCGCCTGGTCGATCAGCTCTATGCAGCAGCCATGCCCTTCGATGGCCGGCCAATGGCCGGAATTGTCCATGAGATAGACGGCGTCGCCCAGCTCTTCGTCCCAATCCGCGAATGCGCTGGTGCTCCCCAGGGAGCAGATTTCGCCGGATCCCTCGTCCATGAAATACAGATTGAAATCGCATCTGAGCAGGCTGCCGCCCCGGTTGATGACGTGCAGCCGCGGCAGGCCGTCGCCCTGGAGCAGCTCCAGCGTCATCTGATAGGCCTCCAGCTCGTCGATGGGCGTCAGGCGGCGCGCCTTCTGATACGCCCATTCCGGCGCTTCCCACTCGGGGTTGACGGCGTCCAGCAGCGCCAGATAGGCCGGGCTTTGGCAGTTTCGGGCATAGATGTCCAGCTCGCTGGGGGTCATGTTTGGCGCGTAGCAGAAGGAAAGGCCCTTCGAGGCGCTCCGCCCGCTGCCCTTGATGTTGTAATACACCGCCTGCTCCAGCGCCGCGACCAGGCCGTTGCGGATATCGGCGTCCAGCAGGGCCATGGTGTCGTTATTGTAGAGAAAGCTGCCCAGGTCGATCATGTCGGCGCCGCCCTGCCCGTAGGATTCCGCGTTGACCAGATAGTTGCAGAACATGTTGAACCGGGAGGGATAGCTCTCATAGAGCTGGCCCGCGAAGTCAAACAGGCGGTCGAAGCCCTCGGCCACCTCGTCGATGGCGTCCAGCTGGATCGTCGAATAGGTCAACTGCTCCTCCTGCAACGCGTCGCTCTGCTCGGCGTACTTCAGCTGGGTCGCGTCGCAGAACTCGCAGCCCAGCTCTCCGCCGCTGCAGCCCGGATTGCGGTACAATTCATGCATCCATTCCGCAAAAGCGCTGCCGTTGCCCGCTGCCACTTCCTCCGAGGCGACCATGAAATCCGCGTAGGGCGCCACCGTTCGGGCGGTCTCCAGGCTGCACATCAGGCAGGCGTCGATGGCGATGAGTTCAAAGTGGGCCTGTGCGCCTGAGAGCGCGTCGCCCAGCTCGTAGAGGTACATGATGTCGTTGTCGAACAACTCGTCCACGAACAGGCCCGTGCGGCTGCCGCCGCCGTGGTCCCACAGCAAAAGGCCGTACTTTTTCGCCGGATAATGCGCCACGGTCCAGCGTATGAATTCTGAAAGCGTCTCGGGCCTGGCCATGCTGGCCAGCGGCTGTTCGTCCACCAGGCTGAGCGCCGGCATATAGCCGTGGCGATCCTCGTTGTATTCCAGATTGAAGGCAAAGCGCTGCAGGCGGTCCGTGGCGAATTCCACGCCGAGGCTCTTGCCATCGTCGTCCACATCCATGCCGTGCCATTGCTTCGCGCCACCGGTCTGCATCACCAGGTTGACGCCGCTGGCCTGCCAGTCCACCAGCTCCACGCCTTCGTCCGTACTGGCGACGACCTGCGCGGGGAACCACATGGAGGTGATCTCGCGCATGTTGTAGCTGGCCAGGGCGTGCTTCGATTCCAAATCGGAGCCGCACATGTACATCATGAACGTCCACTCCGCGGTCGCTTCCCCTTCGGCCAGGGCCGGTTCACCGGTGCCCACCAGCCAAAGCAGGAGCAGCGCCGGCAAAAGCCACAGCAGCCTGCTCTTCTTCATGGCGCGCGTCGCCTCCTTCGCTTCATTCCGTACTGCTTTGAGTATAAACCAATTTCCGGGAAAATACAAGCGCCGCGAACGGGATCTGTCGCGGGCACCGGTCGTTGACATTCCCGGGTTTTCATAGTATATTGTTTACACGCCATCCTGCACATGGGATGGCGCCTTTGGAAATGACGGGAGGTGCGGCCCATGCGGGAGCGCGTGCATGAGACGCCCCGGGGCGCGATCCACTACTGGGTGGACGCCCTGGGCGGGGACGGCCCGGCGCTGGTGTTCCTGCCGGGGCTGACGGCGGATCACCGGCTGTTCGACCGGCAGATCGAACACTTCCGGGGCAGATACAGCCTGCTGGTCTGGGACGCCCCGGGCCACGCCGCGTCCTGGCCCTTCCGGCTGGACTTCACGCTGATGGACAAGGCCGGGTGGCTGGATGAGATATTGACCCGGGAGGGCTTTTCAAGGCCCGTGATCGTGGGCCAGTCCATGGGCGGCTACGTGGGCCAGGCCTATGCCCAGAGGTTTCCGGGAAGGCTGGCGGGCTTCGTGTCTGTGGATTCCGCGCCGCTGGGACGCCGTTACGTGACGGGCATCGAGATCGCGCTTCTGAAGAAGATGGAGCCGGTGTACCGAAGGTATCCCTGGAAGTGGCTGCTGAAGAGCGGCACGAACGGCGTTTCCACCACCGAATACGGGCGGGCGCTGATGCGGGACATGATGATGGCCTACGACGGCGACAAGGCCCGCTACGCCGCGATCTCCGGCCACGGCATGAGGATGCTGGCGGAGGCCATGGAGGCGGACCTGCCGTATCAGATCGACTGTCCGGCGCTGCTGATCTGTGGCAGGTCGGACAAGGCCGGCTCCTGCAGGCGCTACAGCAAGGCCTGGCACAGGCAGACCGGCATCCCGCTGCACTGGATCGAGGGCGCGGGCCACAATTCCAACACGGACCGGCCGGAGGAAGTCAATCGACTGATCGAAGGGCTGCTGGCGGAAATCGAATCGCAAGGCGGTGGCAAGCTATGAATCGACAAGTTCCCCGAATCGGCGCGGCCATCGTCGCTGTCACCGTGTTCCTGTTCGCGCTGTTCCTGATCCTGGATTTCAGCTTTGGCTCATACTTCGTTTGCATGCTGCTGCCCATCGGCTACATCATGATGGCGGCGGGCCTGTGCCACGAGGCGGGGGAGGAAGGCAAAGTCCCCGCGACCATCGGTATGACCTTCGCGGCGATCTATGCCGCGCTGATCCTGCTGGTCTACTTCGCCCAGACCACCAGCGTGCGGCTGGACGGGCTGGGCGACGAGGCGTTGCGCGTGCTGGATTTCCGGCGCGGCGGCCTGATCTTCAACTACGACCTGCTGGGCTACGGCATGATGGCGCTTTCCACGTTCTTCCTCGGCTTGTCCATGAAAGCGGTCGGCGGGCGGGATGTGTGGCTGAAGCGGCTGATGCTCATCCACGGCGCGTTCTTCATCAGCTGCTTCATCCTGCCGATGACGGGCCTGTTCCGCGGCATGGCGGGCGGTGAAACCAGCCGTGGCGGGTCGATGGCCCTGGTGTGCTGGTGCGCCTACTTCCTGCCCATCGGAATCCTGGCCTATCGGCACTTTCGAGAGATAGTCTGAGATCCTTCGACTGCACCGCTGACGCGGTTCCGCTCAGAATGACAAGACGAACAGCGAAGCTGTCATTCTGAGCGCAGGCGCAACTGAAGTCGAAGAATCTTAATGGCTTCTTATTTTGTATAACACCTCACAGGAGGACAGATCATGATACACGGCAATTTGACCGGCATACGCGAGAGCACATTGAACGAGCTGGAAAAGCTGTACGACGCCGAGTTCGGCCGCGAGGCCTTCCTGCCGGACCGCCTGCTCAATATATTGGTTAGGTACACGGACCTTTTGAACCGGGAGATGCTGGTGTACCTCAGCCGGGACGGTGAGGTGCTGGAGATCGCCATCGGCTCCATCGGCTCCATCGCCCTGCCGGAACTGCACCTGCGCAGGAACATCGACCGGCTGTCCGGCTTCCGCTGCATCCACACCCATCCGGGCGGGGACGCGCGGCTTTCGGACGTGGACCTGCAGGCGCTACGGCTGCTGCGGTTTGACAGCATGTGCGCCGTGGGCGTGGGCGAGGGCCGCTGCACGGGCATCAGCGCGGCGTTCCTGGGCGAGGTGGAGTATGACAACCTGTCCATCGTCCTGAAGGGCCCCGTGAAGCCCGGCCGCATTCCGCAGATGCTGTGGATGAAGGAGATCGAGCTGGCCGAGGAGCGGGTGAAGAAGGCCATCGAAAAGGGCGGGCTGGTGGAGGAGGCCGAGAAGGTGATGCTGATCTCCACCGATTCCGAGGAATCCCTGGACGAGCTGGCAAGCCTGGCGGAGACCGCCGGGGCCATGGTCATCACCCGGGTGATCCAGAACCGCCAGAAGCCGGACTCCGCCACCTACATCGGCAGCGGCAAGGCCGAGGAGCTGTCACTGACCTGCCAGGCGCTTGAGATCGACCTGGCGATCCTGGACGACGAGCTGACCGGCGCCCAGCAGAAGAACCTGGAGAACATACTGGGCGTGCGGGTGATCGACCGCACGGCGCTGATCCTGGACATCTTCGCCCAGCGGGCCCAGTCCGCCGAGGGCAAGCTGCAGGTGGAGCTGGCCCAGATGAAGTATCGCCTGCCGCGGCTCACCGGCCTGGGTACGTCCCTGTCCCGCCTGGGCGGCGGCATCGGCACCCGCGGCCCCGGCGAGACCCGCCTGGAGGTGGACCGCCGCCGCATCCGCAAGCGCATCGACGACCTGGAGGGCCAGCTGAAGGAGATCAAAAAGCAGCGGGACCTGCGCCGTGCCCGCCGGGAAAAGACCGGCCAGACCACCGTGGCGCTGGTGGGCTACACCAACGCCGGAAAGTCCACGCTGCTGAACGCCCTCTCCGGCGCGGACGTATTGGTGGAGGACAAGCTGTTTGCCACGCTGGACCCGGTGATGCGCAACGTGGACCTGCCGGAGAACCGCAGCTGCCTGGTGGTGGACACCGTCGGCTTCATCCGCAAGCTGCCCCACCAGCTGGTGCAGGCGTTCCGCTCCACGCTGGAGGAGGCGCTGTACGCCGACCTGCTGGTGGTGGTCTCCGACCTGTCCAGCCCCCACTACGCCCAGCAGCGCGCCACGGTGTTCGAGGTGCTGAACGACCTGGGCGCCTCCGACAAGCCCATCCTGGAGGCGCTGAACAAGGCCGACCAGGCCCACATCGGCGGCATGATCGAACCCGCCGACGCCATACTGATCTCCGCCAAGCAGGGTGCGGGACTGGACAAGCTGAAGGCGGAGATCTCCCGGCGGATCGCGGCCATGCGCCACAGGGCCGAGCTGGTGATCCCCTACGACAAGGGCGGCGTGCTGTCGCTGATCCACGGCAAGGGGCAGGTCGTCGAGGAGGAATACACCGCCGAGGGCACCCGGGTGGTGGCGCTGATGGACGCGGCGCTGTACCAGCGGGTGCTGGGTATGCTGGGGAAGAGGGAGCAGGGAGCAGGGAGCAGGGAGTAAGGAGCAGGGAGCAGGGAGTAGGGATTGTGGCTGCCGCGCTTCTGCAGGGGCGGCGTTGCGCCGCCCGCCCATGTTCGCCTTCCCTGTGCAAAACAGTGGCGCAAAGCGCCGATGGCTGCCCCTCGCCTCCCCTTGAAAGAGGAGGTGGTGCGGAGCGCCGGAGGGGTTGTATATTGGAGGATTCACATGGAAATCGGACAGAAATATCAGCAGACGAAGACCGTCACCGACGCCGTGACGGCGGCTTCCTTCGGCGAGGGCCTGATGCCCGTGCTGGCCACGCCCTACCTGGTGGCGTTCCTGGAGGACACCGCCGCGAAGTGCGTGGAGGGCGAGCTGCCGGATGAGCAGATCACCCTGGGCACGGCGGTGAACATCCGACACCTGGCCGCCGCGCCGGTGGGCATGGACGTGACCTGCGAGGCGGTGTTGACGGAGATCGACCGCCGCCGGCTGGTCTTTGACGTGCGCGCCTGGGACGCCGCCGGGACGATCAGCGAGGGCACCCACGAGCGCTTCATCGTGGACAGGGCCCGGTTCATCGAAAAGACCTATGCGAAGCTGGGAAAGAGGGAGTAGGGACATCGAGCGCCCGGAAAACAGTTCAGTGAACTGTTTCCAGCGAGAACGGGTCGGTTAGACCCCCGTCGATGGGGCCGGTTAGGCCCGAAGGGAGTAGGGAGTAGGGATGGTGGCTGCCGCCTGCCTGCGGCATGATCTGACCAATCAACTCATGTTTTGGAAACCGGATTGCCACGTCGGTCAAGGCTACGCCTCGACCTTCTCGCAATGACATCGCGCGCGGCGGTTGACCTTGCGTATTCCGTGATTCGCGGCGCCATTGCGAGGAGGGGCATGAATGTCCCGACGCGGCAATCCGGTTCTTTGCCAAAGATATTATAGATTGATTCTATAACATACCATAGCGCTAAATTATTGGACAAAGCTATAGATTTGGACTATAATACCGATATATGAAGCGGCGAGGAGGCCCGGCCATGACCCTGCAACAGCTGAACTACATCATCACCATCTCAGAAATCGGCTCCATCAACCGGGCGGCGGAGAAGCTGTACGTGTCCCAGCCCTCGCTGACCAGCGCCATCAAGGAACTGGAAAAGGAGCTGGGCATCGTGCTGTTCAACCGCACGGGCCGGGGCGTGACGCTGACGGCCGAGGGCGTGGACTTCCTGCCCTACGCCCGGCAGGTGTACGGCCAATACCTGAATCTGCTGGAGAAGTACGGCAAGGGCGGCGAGCGCAAGCAGAAGTTCGGCGTGTCCTGCCAGCACTATTCCTTCGCGGTGAAGGCCTTTGTGGAGATGGTGAAGGGCTACGACGTGGCCAAGTACGAATTCGCCATCCGCGAGACCAAGACCCTGTCGGTCATCAGCGACGTGGCCAGCATGCGCAGCGAGATCGGCATCCTGTACATGAGCGACTTCAACCGCAAGGCGCTTTTGAAGCTGCTGCACTCCAGCGGCCTGGCCTTCCACCACCTGATCAACTGCAACGCCTATGTCTACCTGTGGCGCGGCCACCCGCTGGCGAACAGGGCCTCCATCTCCTTTGACGACCTGGCGCCCTATCCCTGCCTGTCCTTCGAACAGGGCGACGACAGCTCCTTCTACTTTGCCGAGGAGATCCTGTCCACCAACGATTATCCCCGCAGCATCAAGACCACCGACCGGGCCACCAACCTGAACCTGATGACCGGCCTGAACGGCTACACACTCTGCTCCGGCATCATCTGCGAGGAGCTGAACGGCGACGACTTCATCGCCGTGCCCTACGAGGCCGACAGCAACAACCCGAACTCCGTCATGGAGGTGGGTTATGTGGTGAAGAACAACGCCATCCTCTCCGCCATGGGCGAGCGGTATATCGCCGAGATCAAACGGTATTTGGGGATCAGGGAGTAGGGAGCAGGGAGTAGGGAGCAGGAATAATGGCTGCCGCGCTTCTGCAGGGGCGGCGTTGCGCCGCCCGCCCGGCAAACCAAGCCTTCCCCTTTGGGGAAGGTGGCTTGCGCGAAGCGCAAGACGGAAGAGGTCGCCGCCCGACATAATGGGAAACCGGATTGCCACGTCACCCCTTCGGGGTTCCTCGCAATGACGTACCGCGCATGCCTATCGCCTGACACAGCGCGCCGGTACAGCGCCATTGCGAGGAAGCCGTCAGGCCGACGTGGCAATCCGGTTCTTCCTTTTGAGAACTGTTCAGCCCTGTATATGAATATTAACGCAATCAATTGCCCCGCGCGATTGACACGCTCCTTTGGGGAATACTACAATATAATTTGTGGTTTTTATGAGCCGCAGCAAGTATTTCACAAAGGAGCATTTTCATGACCAGGCCGATTTAAGCCGCGCCGCGGAACGATGAAATGAAACGAGACTGAATCTGGAGGAGATTATCATGAATCATCCCGAACTCGCGGCGGAAGTGGCGCGCAGGCGCACCTTCGCCATCATTTCCCATCCCGACGCCGGCAAGACCACGCTGACGGAAAAGCTGCTGCTGTACGGCGGGGCCATTCGCCAGGCGGGCTCCGTCAAGGCCCGCAAGGCCGCGCGCCACGCCACCTCCGACTGGATGGAGATCGAAAAGCAGCGCGGCATCTCGGTCACGTCGTCGGCCATGCAGTTTGACTATAACGGTTATCGCATCAACATCCTGGACACCCCCGGCCACCAGGACTTTTCCGAGGACACCTACCGCACCCTGGTCGCCGCCGACAGCGCCGTGATGCTGATCGACAACGCCAAGGGCGTGGAGGAGCAGACCATCAAACTGTTCAAGGTGTGCCGGCTGCGCAGCATTCCCATCTTCACCTTCATCAACAAGATGGACCGCACCGGCCGCGACCCCTTCGAGCTGATGGAGGACATCGAATCCGTGCTGGGCATCCGCAGCTGCCCGGTGAACTGGCCCATCGGCATCCACGGCGACTTCAAGGGCGTCTATCACCGGGACACCCGGCTGATCGAGCTGTACTCCGGCGGCGATCACGGCCAGGGCCAGGTGAACGTGGAGACCGTCTCCATCGACGACCCCGGCTGCCCGGCCAAGATCGGCCAGACCTACTACGACAAGCTGATCGAGGACATCGAGCTGCTGGACGTGGCGGGGGACGAGTTCGACATGACGTGGCGGGGGACGAGTTCGACATGGAGAAGATTCTCTCCGGACAGCTGACGCCCATGTTCTTCGGCTCGGCCACCAACAACTTCGGCGTGGAACCGTTCCTGAACCGGTTCTTGAGCTACACCAAGTCGCCCACGCCCCGCGTAGCCGAGGAGGTGGGCCCCATTGACCCCGCCGACGAAAAGTTTACCGGCTTCATCTTCAAGATCCAGGCCAACATGAACCCGGCCCACCGGGACCGCCTGGCCTTCATGCGGGTGTGCAGCGGCGTGTTTGAAAAGGGCATGACCGTGTGGCACTCCTCCTCAAACAGCCGCGTGAAGCTGGCCCAGCCCCAGACCTTCATGGCCCAGGAGCACGAGACGGTGGACACCGCCTATCCCGGCGACATCATCGGCCTGTTCGACCCCGGCATCTTCCGCCTGGGCGACACCATCTGCACCGGCAATCCCGTGCGCTATTCGGGCATCCCGCTGTTCGCGCCGGAGTTTTTCTGCCGCGTCAGCCCCGAGGACTCCATGAAGCGCAAGCAGTTTTTGAAGGGCGTGAACCAGCTTTCCCAGGAAGGCGCCATCCAGACCTTCAAGCGGCCCAACATCGGGCGCGAAGAGATGATCGCGGGCGTGGTGGGCGTTCTGCAGATGGACGTGCTGGAGTACCGCCTGAAGGGCGAGTACGGCGTGAACATCACCCGCGAGAACCTGCCCTTCCGCTTCGTGCGCTGGGTGGTGGAGACGCCCAAGCCGCTGGACAGGCTGCGCCTGACCAGCACCACCGCCATCGCCGAGGACCGCGCCGGGCGGCCCGTACTGATGTTTGAAAACGAATGGTCCATCCGGCTGGCCTGCGAAAACAACGAGGGCCTGGTGCTGGCCGAAACCGCGGATCGCATGACCGCGGACGAGATGGAATAAGGGCATCGCCAACGCCGCCGGAGGGCCTGCGCAGGCCCTCCGGCCGGCGAAATCCCGGAGAGGGGGGAATGTCGATGGAAGGCAGGCGCTTTGAAGGCCGCCTGGATTGCATCCAATGCATCCGCGTGCTGGGGTTTACGATGATCGCCCTGTACCACATTGGCTTTGGCAGGCATTATTGCAAGTCCGTCGCGTTCAACGCCTCCGTCCAGCTCTTCTATGTCATCACCGGGTTTTTGACCATGTACACCACGCGGCATGACGACCGGAGGACCTTCGTGCGGCGGCGGCTCATCCGGATTTTGCCGCTCTACTGGATCCTCACGATGCTGATATTCGCGGCGGACCGGCTCCTGGGGATCAACCTGGACGGCGAACCGGCCTCCTGGATGGAGTTCGTGAAATCCATGTGCCTCATCCCCTATGCCCGCACCAGCACGAGCGGCACGGTGGTCATCAGGCCGCTGCTGGGGATGGCGTGGACGCTGTACCTCGAAGTGGCGTTCGTGCTGCTGTTCGCGCTGGCGAGGGCGATCAGCCAGCGGTATCGGGGCCTGATCGCCGGCGCGCTCTGCGTCGCAGTGTGGGCCGCGGCGAAGCTGTCCCGGTCCACGGTGCCGGCGGTGGTCGTGCTGAAGAGCAGCAGCTGGTTCTGCTTTGTGGCGGGCATACTGTGCTATGCCGTCGCCCTGAAGCTGTGGGATCGCCCGATCCCGACCCGGGCGGGCAGGGCCGCGCTGCTGGCGGCAGGCGTCGCCGCAGCCGTCGCCGGGTATTGCATGGGGGCGAATGCGGCCCGGGCGGCATGCTTCGGGGTGTTCCTGTGCGCCGTGGTGTTGAGCCTGCGCGATGGGAAGATGCCGGGGCTGCTCGTGCAGATGGGGAACCTGAGCTACTCCTTCTACCTGACCCACTACTTTGTGGTGGTGGCGGCCGGGCGCGTGGTCAACTTCCATCGCCTGGGCGTGCGACAGATGCTCATGGTCGTCCCCGTCCTGCTCGTCGCCCTGGTCGTGGCGAAGATCTGCTATGAGATCATCGAAAAGCGGCTGGGGGAGCGGCTCAAGCGCCTGATTGTCCGGAGTGCCTGATGCCACATGATACCGCTGGCCGGATGACTGCGGACGAGCTCGAATAAAAATGAGGAATTAGGAATCAGGAATGAGGAATTGTGGTTGAAATCCTGACGGATTTCTACGGATTTATGAAGCGCAGTGCGCTTCCTCATTCCTTATTGAAAACGACCCTACACACCGAAAAGAGGTAACCACATTGAATATCACTCGCAACGACCTTCGCAACATCGCCATCATCGCCCACGTCGACCACGGCAAGACCACGCTGGTGGACGAAATGCTGAAGCAGGGCGGCGTGTTCCGCCAGAACCAGCAGGTCCAGGACCGCGTGATGGACTCCAACGACCTGGAGCGCGAGCGCGGCATCACGATCCTGTCCAAAAACACCGCCGTGCATTACAACGGCGTGAAGATCAACATCGTGGACACCCCCGGCCACGCGGACTTCTCCGGCGAGGTGGAGCGCGTGCTGAAGATGGTCAGCGGCGTGCTTCTGCTGGTGGACAGCTTCGAGGGCCCCATGCCCCAGACCCGCTTCGTGCTGAAGAAGGCGCTGGAGCTGAATTTGAAGGTCATCATCGTGGTGAACAAGACCGACCGGCCCGACGCGCGGTGCGACGAGGTGGTGGACGAGACGCTGGAGCTGCTGATCGACCTGGACGCCAGCGACGAGCAGCTGGACAGCCCCATCATCTTTGCCTCCGGCCGCACCGGCACAGCCAGCACCGACTGGCGCGAGCCCGGCACCGACCTGCGGCCCCTGTTCGACGCGATCCTTGAGCACATCCCCGCGCCCGAGGGCGACCCGGAGGGCCCGCTGCAGCTGCTGATCTCCACCATCGACTACAACGACTACGTGGGCCGCATCGGCGTGGGCCGCATCGAGCGCGGCAGCATCGACGCCGGCCAGATGGCCATCCGCTGCGTCTACGATTCCGCCTTCGTCTCGCCGCCGGCGCGGCTGGCGGGCCTGTTCGAGTTCGACGGATTGAAGCGGGTGAATGCCGAGCGCGCCGAGGTGGGCGACATCGTGGCCGTGTCCGGCTTCCCGGACCTGCTGATCGGCGACACCATCTGCCCGCCGGCCATGGCCGAGCCGCTGCCCTTCGTGAAGATCGACGAGCCCACCATCTCCATGACCTTCTGCGTCAACGACAGCCCCTTCGCCGGCACCGAGGGGACCTATGTCACCTCCCGCCACCTGCGCGCGCGCCTGGAGAAGGAGGCACTGACCGACGTCAGCCTGCGCGTGGAGGAGACGGAGAGCACCGACGCCTTCCGGGTGTACGGGCGCGGCGAGCTGCACCTGTCCATCCTCATCGAGACCATGCGCCGCCAGGGCTATGAGTTCGCCGTGACCAAGCCGGTGGTGCTGTACAAGGAGATCGACGGCCAGAAGTGCGAGCCCATGGAACGGCTGGTGTGCGACGTGCCCACCGAGTTCTCCGGCGCGGTGATCGACAAGATCGGCCGCCGCCGCGGCACGCTGATCTCCATGAACGGCGAGAGCCGCATGCGCCTGGAGTTCATCGTGCCGTCCCGCGGCCTGTTCGGCTATCGCAGCGAGTTCCTCACCGACACCCGCGGCGAGGGCGTCATGAGCGCCGTGTTCGAGGATTACGAGCCCGTGAAGGGCGACATCCCCACCCGCAACTCCGGCGCGCTGGTGGCCTGGGAGGACGGCGTGTCCACCTCCTATGCCCTGTTCAACATCCAGGACCGCGGCGAGCTGTTCATCGAGCCGGGTGTGAAGGTGTACAACGGCATGATTATCGGCAAGAACTCCCGCCCCGGCGACATCGACGTGAATGTGTGCAAGAAGAAGCACATGACCAACAGCCGCAACTCCGCCGCCGCCGAGGAGGCGCTGAAGATCACCGGCGTGCACATCCCCACGCTGGAGGAGGCCATGGAGTTCATCGACGACGACGAGCTGGTGGAGATCACCCCCAAGTCCATCCGCATGCGCAAGCGCATCCTGGGCACCGAGGCGAGGAAAAAGCTGGAGGCCAGGAAGAAGAACGGCTGAGCCCTGCGCCTGCCATGACCGCATATGATGAGGCCGCACGCTTTCGCGTGCGGCCTTGCGTTATTCTTTTTACTTCTTCCACGCGCTGCGGGAGAAGAGCATCAGGATGGGGAAGACCTCCAGCCTGCCGATGAGCATGCACAGGGAAAGCACGATCTTGCTCAGGTCGCTGAAGGCGGCGAAGTTGCCGGTGGGGCCCACCATGCCAAGACCCGGGCCGATGTTGGACAGCGTGGCGACCACGGCGGTGAAGTTGGTCTCGAAGGAAAAGCCGTCCAGCGAGACGATGATGGTGGACAGCAGCAGCACCGCCATGTAGGCAAAGAAGAAGCCCTGCACGCCGGAGAGGATGCTCTCGTCCACGGTGTGGCCGTCCAGCTTGACGGTGTTGACGGACTTGGGATGCACCGTGCGGCGGATGTCGCGCACCATGCTCTTCACCAGCAGCTGCAGGCGGATCACCTTCATGCCGCCGCCGGTGGAGCCGGCGCTGGCGCCGATGAACATGATGACGACCAGCAGCACCCGGGAAAACTGGGGCCACAGGTTGAAGTCCGCCGTGGCGTAGCCGGTGGTGGTCATCACCGAGGACACCTGGAAGAAGCTGTATCGCAGGGCGGTGAAGAAGTTGCCGTCTTTGGGCGGGTTCTCCGCCATGCTGTAAAAGCCCTGGCCGGCCAGGGGCATGATGTTGATGGCGATCAGCACCGTGGCGCCCAGCAGGATGGCCCAGTACACCCTCAATTCGCTGTTGCCCAGGCCGGCCTTCCAGTTGCGGTGGATCAGGAAATAGTAGATGGAGAAGTTCACGCCGAACAGCGCCATGAACACGCCGGTGACGATGTCCACCGCGGCGGAATTCCAGTGGGCGATGCTGTTGCCGTAGGTGCCGAAGCCGCCGGTGCCGGCCGCGCCGAACATGTGCACCAGCGCGTCGTACAGGTCCATCCTGCAGAACAGCAGCGCCGCCACCATGAACAGCGACAGGGCCACGTAGATCTCGTACAGGATCTTGGCGTTGTTGGCCACCCGGGGCACCAGCTTGTCCGTGCTGGGGCCGGGACTCTCCGCCCGCATCAGGTGGATGGAGCGCGCGCCCATCTTGGGGATCAGCGCCAGGCTCAGCACCAGCACGCCCATGCCGCCGGCCCAGTGGGTGAAGCTGCGCCAGAACAGCAGCCCCTTGGGCAGGGCCTCCACGTCGGTGAGGATGGTGGCGCCGGTGGTGGTGAAGCCGGAGACGGTCTCAAAGAAGCAGTCCACCAGCGAGGGAATGTAGCCGCTGAAATAGAAGGGCAGGCCGCCCAGGAAGGACACGATGATCCAGCTGAAGGCCACGATGGCGAAGCCCTCCCGGGCGCGCAGGGTGTCGCGCCGGGGCTGGACGAGCGCCATCGCCGTGCCCACCGCCAGGGCGATGAGCATGGAAAGCACCAGCGGCATGGTGTCGCCGCTGCGCAGGATCAGCGAAACCAGCACGGGCAGCGCCATCAGCGCGCCGCACACGCGCACCACGTTGCCCACCAGGTGGCATAGCAGTCGTTTGTTCATCTTCTGATCTCCGTAATGTCGAAGGCGTCCTCCAGGTTCACCACGGTGCCCGCCTTGGCGGTGAGGATGACGGTGTCGCCGGCTTCGATGTGGTCGCTGCCGAAGGGGATGATGCACCTGCGCTCGCGCACCAGCACGGACACCAGGATGCCCTTGCGGATGTTCAGCTGGTTCAGCGGGATGTTCAGGTAGGGCGCGCCCTCCAGGGCGGTGAACTCATAGGCCTCCACCTGGCCGCCCAGCATGCCATAGACCTTCTCCACCACGGAGCCGGCGCTGTTGTTCAGCGCGCGTACCGAGCGCAGGATGGCGTTGGCGGTGGTCAGCTTGGGGCTGACGGCGCTGTCGATGCCCAGGTCCTCCATCACGTCCATGGCGTTCAGCCGGTTCACCTTCACGATGACCTTCTTCACGCCGTGGCGCGCGCCGTACATGCCGGTGATCAGGTTCTCCTCGTCCCGGTTGGTCAGGCAGATCAGCGCGCCGCAGTCGCCCACGTTCTCCGATTCCAGCACCTCCTGGTCGGTGCCGTCGGCGTTGATGACCATCACGTCGTCCAGCTGGTCCGCCAGCCGCAGGCACTTCTTCTCGTCGATCTCGATCAGCCGCAGGTAAACGCCCATGCCGGCGATGATCTTGGCCAGGTAGTAGCTGATGTGGCCGCCGCCGATCAGCAGCGCGGACTTCATCCGCTGGGTGTCCTTGCCCAGCTGCTTGAAGAACTTGGTCACGCTCTCCCGGTCGCCGGTGGCGTACACCCGGTCCCCGGGCAGCAGGATGCTGTTGCCGTCGGGGATGAAGGCGTCGCCGCTGCGCTGCACGGCGGTGAACTGGATGCGGGGATAGCGGCTGTGCAGCCGGGACAGGGGCGTGTTGAGGATGGCGTCCCGCTCCTCGGTGCGGAACTCGACCATCTCCACCCGGCCGTGGGCGAAGGATTCGATGTTGATGGCGAAGGGGAAGCGCAGCAGCCGGGAGATCTCCTGGGCGGTGGTGCGCTCGGGGTTGATCACCTGGTCGATGTCCAGCTTCTTCTGCAGCAGCGTCAGGCTCTCGGTGTACTCCGGGTCGCGGATGCGGGCGATGGAATACTTCGCGCCCAGCTGCTTGGCGGCCAGGCAACACACCATGTTCAGCTCGTCGTTGCCGGTGACGGCCACGATCACGTCCGCGGACTCCACGCCCGCCTCGATCAGCGTCTTCACGTTGGCGCCGTTGCCCCGCACGCACATCACGTCCAGCGTTTCGCTGGCCCGGTTCAGCGCCTGCTGGTTCCGGTCCAGCACGGTGATGTCGTGCCCGTCCTTGCTCAGATACTGGGCCAGCGTGTAGCCCACCTTGCCGTTGCCGACGATGATGATGTTCAAACGAAAGCCTCCTTGCACCGTAAAAACCGATGTTTGCGATATAATGTGGAATGAGGAATTAGGAATGAGGAATGGCGGTGGAAATCCTGGCGGATTTCTACGATTTCGCGGAAATGAGATGCTTTTGAATGAAAACAAATCCGTAAGGATTTGCTCAACAATTCCTCATTCCTAATTCCTAAGTAGACGATGATTAATTCAAGTGACGAGGCTGCGAGTGAATTTTCCGGCAGATGGCCTTGCAGATTTCGAAGGTTTACTGGTGGTAAATCGAGAATTCTGCAAGAGACAGATGCCGGAAAAGGCGCCGCAGAATCGATGCGGGAATGAATCAGCGGCTACCTAATTCCTAATTGACGGATATATTGAAGCGCCGTCCTTGCGTCCTCGATGAACGTATCCGTGATGCTTCCGCATAACGTGATGCCGCCGCCGTAGTCGATGTCGGAGAGGGTCTCCAGCATCCGGCCGTAGTCCTCGCCGTCGCCGGGGCGGGGGAGGGCGCGGGTCAGGGCGTTTTCAATATAAACGTGCTTCAACAGCGGCGCGGCCTTTCTCAGGGCGCTCAGCGGTTCGCTGGCCATGGCCATGTGGCCGAAGTGGGCCGCCACGGCGATGTTTTCCAGCTGCAAAAGCCCGGCGATCAGCGTGGCCTCGGACACCAGGTTCAGCAGGTTGCAGTCCGCCTTGCGCAGCGGCTCCAGCGCCACGGCGATGCCGGCGTCCCGGGCGTGGCCCTGCAGGAGCCTGAGGAAGTTGCCCAGCTGCCGCCAGGCGAAGGGGAAGTCGCCGTCCAGGGGCACCGAGCGGCTCTTCGCGCCGTCCAGCGCCGCCACCTTCACACCCAGCCGCTGGGCGCGGCCCAGCGCGTGCTTCAGGTAGCCGTGCAGCGCCGTGGCGCTCACGTCCGGCCCGGTGATGGGCAGATCGTCCGGCAGCATGTCGCCGCAGGCCAGCACGGGGATGCCGTTTCCCTCCACATAGTCCACGAAGTCGCTGAAGTCGCCTTCCGGCAGCGCTGCCAGCGCGTTCAGGGGGATCTCCACGTAGTCACAGCCCAGCGCCGCCACCTCCGGCAGGTTCACGAAATCGGTGCGTATGCCCAGCTTCAACGGTCCATCCCTCCTGTCGCGACAATTATCCATCTATAGAATGTATACAGTATACCCCTCTTTGCCCCTTTCGTCAAATCCAAAGGCATTAAGAAAGGCCGCAGGCGCGTTATTTTCCTGTGATGCCGGGACTTGACGTCCCCTGTGGACTATGTTATACTCACGTTATCTTGATATAAAGGGGGATTCCCGGATGAAGAAGCTGATTTCCGCGCTGCTGGCGCTCTGCCTGTTGCTGGCGATGGGCGCGATGGCCGAGGGCAAGCCGACCGCTATTGCCGTGCTGGACCAGGAGGCCCAGGCCGTCATCGTCACGGTGGACCTGTCTGGCGGCTGGTCGGTGGAGTTCGCGCCCGGCGCGCTTTACCTGTACGAGGGCGAAGTCAACGACGAAGAACCCGCCAGCGCCATCGGCCTGACGCTGGACAAGGAGGTCTATGAGGAGTACCTCGCCGAGGCCCAGAGGAGCGAAAGCTGCCGGGAGATCGAGAACGGCGTCTGCTACGTGGCGGACGACGGCACCTACTATGTGCTCTCCGTGGGCACTTCCGCCTACTTCCTGCTGGACGTGATCGACGATGCGGACGGCGGCGATGCCATCTTCGAGCGGATCGAACTGGTGAACCAGGACGACTACTACACCGCTCTGGCGGAGGATTCCGAGGCCGAAGCGGACGAGGAGGAGGCGCAGGATGGCGACAGCCCCGTCACCGCCTTTGAAGGCATGTGGGTCGCCGGCCGCGCGGTGCTGGTCGTCAGCGATGAGGGCGACGAGGTTCACTGCACGATCGAGTGGGGCAGCAGCGCCACCGAATCCACGGTGTGGGAATATGAGTGCACCTATGACGAGGTTTCCGGCGCGCTGACCAGCCTGGAGACCGGCGAGAAGTACAACATCACCTACGGCGAGGACGGCGATATCGTTGACGAGGAGCTCGTCTTTGACGATGGCGCGGCGTCCTTCGTGCTGAACGAGGATGGCACCCTCACCTGGACGGACTTCAAGGAGACCCCCGGCCAGGACGAGATGGTGTTTGAGAAGGGACAGTAAGGACAGGCGCGAAATCGCGCTTTCGATGACAGGCCCGGCCTATGGCCGGGCTTGCCATGCTTTGTGGCCATTCATTTCGCCTGCGACAAAAATACTGCTTGATTTTATCCTCGGTAGCTGGTATAATTAATCCAGCCTAATATAAAGGAGTGTATACACATGGCTCTTGTTACTTCCACCGAGATGTTCAAGAAAGCTTACAATGGCGGCTACGCCATCGGCGCTTTCAACGTGAACAACATGGAGATCATCCAGGGCATCACCGAGGCCGCCATCGAAAAGCGCGCCCCCCTGATCCTGCAGGTTTCCAAGGGCGCTCGCGCCTATGCCAAGCACGTCTATCTGATGCACCTGATCAAGGCTGCCATCGAGGACGCCGAGCAGACCGCCGGCTTCGACCTGCCCATCGTCGTCCATCTGGACCACGGCGACAGCTTCGAGCTGTGCAAGAGCTGCATCGACGGCGGCTTCACCTCCGTCATGATCGACAAGAGCGGCCTGCCCATCGAGGAGAACATCAAGATCACCAAGCAGGTCGTCGAGTACGCCCACGACCACGGCGTGGTCGTCGAGGCCGAGCTGGGCACCCTGGCCGGCGTCGAGGACGAGGTCAACGTCTCCGCCGAGGATTCCAGCTACACCCGTCCCGAGGACGTGCAGCACTTCGTCGAGGAGACCGGCTGCGACTCCCTGGCCATCGCCATCGGCACCTCCCACGGTGCCTACAAGTTCAAGGCCGAGCAGTGCACCCGCAACGAAAAGGGCATCCTGGTGCCCCCGCCGCTGCGCTTCGACATCCTGGACGAGGTCGCCAAGCGCCTGCCCGGCTTCCCGATCGTGCTGCACGGCTCTTCCTCCGTGCCGCAGGAGTTCGTGAAGATCATCAACGCCAACGGCGGCAAGATGCCCGACGCCGTCGGCATCCCCGAGGAGCAGCTGCGTCAGGCTGCCCGCGGCGCGGTCTGCAAGATCAACATCGACTCTGACCTGCGCCTGGCCATGACCGCCTGCATCCGCCAGCATTTCGCGGAGCATCCGGATCATTTCGATCCCCGCCAGTACCTGAAGCCCGCTCGCATCGCCATCAAGGAAATGGTCGAGCACAAGCTGGTCGACGTCCTGGGCTGCGACGGCAAGGCATAAATTTCCGGTCGAACCCCGAGAGGGCGCGCCTGAAAAGGCACGCCCTCTTTTTTTGCAAAACATGCCCGCTATCTATTGCACTTTATTGTTAAGTATGTTAATATAAAAGAGGATAAGCGGCCATTATCGCGATGCCGCAGGGAATAATATTAAATAATGGAGGGGACTGCCATGATCGACGTGAAGCTGTTGACGCTGTTAAAGGTGAACGAGACCGGCAACTACACGCGGGCGGCGGAGCAGCTCTCTCTGACCCAGCCCGCCGTGAGCCAGCACATCAAGCAGATCGAGAAGGAAATGGGCATCAGCCTGTTCGTGCGCAGCGGCGGCAAGATCCGCCCCACGCCGGACGGCAAGCTGGTGATCGAGTATGCCGAGCGCGTGGTGTCGCTGTACCAGAACCTGCAGCAGGCCCTGCGGGACCAGCAGCGTTCCATCGACCGGCTGCGCGTGGGCGTCACCCACACCTCCGAGAGCAACGTGGTCACGGAGGTGCTGGCGAAGTATGCCGAGCAGAACGAGAACGTGAGCATCACGATCCAGACCGACACGATTAATAATCTTTATGCGATGCTGAAGAACTATAAGATCGACATCGCCATCGTGGAAGGCGCGGTGCAGGATGAGAACATCAACTCCATCATGCTGGACACCGACTTCCTGGTCTGCGCCGTGTCCAACGAGAGCCCGCTGTCCCGCAAGAGCATCGTCACGCTGGACGAGCTGAAGCGCGAGCGGCTGATCCTGCGCCTGCCCAGCTCCGGCACGCGCAACCTGTTCGCCGCCCACCTGGAGAGCCGCAACATCTCCATCGACGAGTTCAACGTCACCCTTGAGGTGGACAACATCGCCACCATCAAGGACCTGGTGCGCCGCAACTACGGCGTGTCCATACTGCCCCGCAGCGCCTGCATGGACGAGCTGAAGAAGGGCAAGATGACCGTGCTGCCCATCGAGAACCTGAGCATGATCCGGGAGATGAACATACTCTACCACAAGAGCTTTCGCCACGCCGACATCCTGCAGGACATCGTGAAGATCTACAACGAGTCCGTGCGGGTGTTCAAGAACGCGGGGGATTAGGTAGCCGCTGATTAATTCCCGCATCGATTCTGCGGCGCCTTTTCTGGCATCTGTCTCTTGCAGAATTCTCGATTTACCTCCAGTAAACCTTCGAAATCTGCAAGGCCATCTGCCGGAAAATTCACTCGCAGCCTCGTCACTTGAATTAATCATCGTCTACTTAGGGAGTAGGGAAAGCCTCTGCCGCGTTCCTGTAGGGGCGCCGTTGCGGCGCCCGCCCATCCACGAAAATACGAGAGGGCTTATGAACATACTTCTCACCAACGACGACGGCATCCGCGCGCCGGGTCTCAAGGCCCTGGCGGACGTGTTCAGCGCGGCGGGCCACGAAGTGTACATCTGCGCGCCGAACCAGGAGCGCTCCGCCGCCAGCCACAGCGGCACCTTCAACCGGGCGCTGTGGGCCGAACCGGTGGACTATCCCGGCGCGAAGGCGGCCTGGGCCTGCGACGGCACGCCCTCGGACTGCGCCTCGCTGGGGGTGTTCCTGGTCAGGCGGCAGGCGAAGCTCGACCTGGCGGTCTCCGGCATCAACCGGGGCATGAACGCGGGCGGCGCCTGCGTCTATTCGGGCACGGTGGGCGCGGCGATGGAGGCCGCCATGGCGGGCGTGCAGGCGCTGGCGGTGTCGCTGTACTTCGACCCCCACGGGACGGTGGGGGAGAACTACGCCCCCGCGGCCCGGGCGGCGCTGCGGGTGGCCGAGTGGGTGCCCGCGCACCCGCTGCCCAGGGGCATGCTGTACAACCTGAACGTGCCCGCGCTGCCCTATGAGCAGCTGAAGGGCATCGCGCCGGCCACGCTGGCCCCGGTGTTTTTGAACGACCCCGTCTTCACCCAGATCGACGACGGCGGCTGGCTGTACGGCAACGTGGACTTCCCGCCCATGGACGACCCGAAGTGGGACGTGGGGCTGTGTGACAGGGGCTGGTGCAGCCTGACGAAGCTGACCTGGGACTTCAGGCTGAACGCGCCGGACGACGAACTGAATGACATCAAACTGTGATTCCCATCACGGGGAGGAATGGATATGAACGGCAAGCACTATGAGATCGAGCGGAAGTACCTGATCCGCTACCCGGACATCCCCACGCTGCTCAAGCAAAAGGGCGTGGAACAGTGGGAGATCGTGCAGATCTACCTGACCGTCTCCGGCCCGGGGGAGACCCGGCGCATCCGCCAGGTGGTCTCCGACGGCCAGATCCGGTACTACAAGACCTTCAAGCGGCACCTGTCCAGCGTGAAGAACGAGGAGGACGAGGGCGAGATCGACCAGATGGAGTACATCCGCCTGTCCCACGAGATGCAGCCCGGCTGCAAGCCCCTGGGCAAGACCCGCTATCGCATCCCCTACCAGGGCCACGTGCTGGAGTTCGACATCTATCCCTTCTGGAAGGACCGGGCTATCATGGAGATCGAGCTGGAGCGCGAGGACGAAGGCGCGGCCATTCCCGACTATGTGCACATCATCCGCGACGTCAGCGACAATCCGGCCTACAAAAACCGCAGCCTGGCGGAGAACGTGATTTACGAAGAGATTTAGTGGGGAAAAGGCCCTCCCCTTCAGGGGAGGGTGCCCCCGGAGGGGGCGGGAGAGGTCGTCTCCCCAATATGCGGCGGCGCAGAAACTGCCGCTGCACAGAACGACGGGGCGTCGCGTTTGCGACGCCCCGTCCTCCGTATAGCCGCCTACGCCGTGGCTTTTTTCCGCCTCGGCAGCTGCAGCACCACGCCCAGGGCGATCAGGCCCAGGCCGATGAAGTCGGTCAGCGTGCCGGGGATGATCAGCGCCAGGCCGCCGCCGATCAGCAGCAGGCGCTCCAGGATGTTCATGTTCACCAGCAGGTAGCCGGACAGGCCTGCGGCCACGCCGAACATGCCGATGGTGGCGGTGATGGCGATCAGGATGACCTCATACCACACCGTGTCGATGAACAGCAGCGCCGGGCTGGCGGCGAACACGAAGGGGATGATGAACGCACCGATGGCCAGCCGCGTGGCCGTCACGCCGGTCTGCATCGGCTTGCCCTTGGCGATGGCCGCGCCGGCGTAGGCCGCCAGGGCCACAGGCGGGGTGATGTCCGCCACGATGCCGTAGTAGAACACGAAGAAGTGGGCCGCCAGCACCGGTACGCCCATCTTGGTCAGGATCGGCGCGCAGGTGGCCGCCATGATGCAGTAGGTGGCCGTGGTGGGCACGCCCATGCCCAGCACGATGCAGCACAGCATGGTCAACAGCAGGCCCAGCAGCAGCGCCAGCCCGGGCACGCCCTGGAGGGCGGGGGACTGGGTGAGCGACACGATGCCGTTGATCATCTGGCTGGCCAGGCCGGTGATGGTCAGGCAGCCGGTGATGATGCCGGCCATGCCGCAGGCCACGGCCACGGTGATGCAGCTGCGGCCGCCGGACTCCAGCGCGTCGAAGATGCTCTTGGCGGTGAAGCCGCCCCTGGCGCCCACCGCCGCGGACAGCGCGCCGCCCGCGCTGGCGGATTCGCCGGATTTCTTGCTGGTGGCGAAGTAGTCCACGATGTTGTTGATGACGCCCACCACGATGGTGGCGATGATGGCGATGGCCGCGGAGAACTGCATGGTGCGGCTGTTGGTGGACACCAGGTAGATCAGTATAATCAGCGGCATCAGCATGTAGGTCTGCTTGATGAGGCTGCGCATCCGGGGCAGCAGGTTCCGGTCGATGCCCTTCAGGCCCAGCTTCTTGGCCTCCAGGTGCACGGCGATGAAGATGCCCAGGAAGTACAGCACCGCGGGCAGTATGGCGCGCACGATGATGTCGGAGTAGGGCACGCCCACGATCTCGGCCATCAGGAAGGCCGCCGCGCCCATGATGGGCGGCATGATCTGGCCGCCGGTGGAGGCCGCCGCCTCGACCGCGCCGGCGAACTCCGGCTTGTAGCCGGTCTCCTTCATCATTGGGATGGTGACCGAGCCGGTGGTGACGGTGTTGCCCACGGAGCTGCCGGACACCATGCCGCACAGCGCCGAGGAGATGACGGCCACCTTCGCCGGGCCGCCCGCGAAGCGGCCGGTGATGCTGTTGGCCAGGTTGATGAAGAAGTCGGACACGCCGGTGCGCTCCAGGAACGCGCCGAAGATGGTGAACACCACGATGAACTTCGAGCAGGCGTTGATGGGGGTGCCCAGCACGCCGGTGGTGGTGAAGAACAGCTGACGGGCCGCCATGGGCAGCGTCTGCTTGCTGATGATGAAGGTGTAGGCCAGGAAGAACAGCGCCACGCACAGCACCGGCAGGCCCACGCTGCGGCGGCACAGCTCGCTGAGCACCACGATGCCCACCACGGCGATCACCGTGTACTTGGGTGCCAGCAGCATCTTCGGGCGCATGGCCACGATCTCCTGGGCGTTGAAGGTGAAGTAGAAGAAGGCCGCCGCGCCGGCCACCATCAGCACGATGTCATACCAGGGCATGTAGTTTTCCTTCACATAGCCCTTCTTCACGGGGAACGTGAGGAAGCCCATGATGATCACCAGCCCCAGGAAGCTGGACAGGCGTACCTGCTCCAGGAAGTTAGCGAACAGCGTGACATACAGGCAGAACAGCGAGAACAGCACCAGCACGCAGCTGACGACGATCTTCGGGACGCCCGTCCAGATGCGAACGTTCGACTCGCGGTCGAACTTCTTCATAACGGCTTCGACGTTCGCGGCGACATCGGCCTGCGTCGTGTTCAGTTTGGGGTCCTGGGGTTTGTTTTCAGACATGCGGTCGGCCTCCTTCTATGTTGTTGATTCAGCACATGACGCACAGATTCTTCGACTGCGCATCGCCGGCTGCGATGCTCCGCCCGGAATGACATAAGCCTGGCACTTGTCATCCTGAGCGAAGCCTTGCGTGATGCAAGGCGCAGTCGAAGGATCTGTACGATGTTTAAACGGGACGATTCGATGATGATACGGGGCTGCGGCTTTGTCAACCGCAGCCCCGAACGAATCAGAGTGCCTTTGGGGCGAGGGGCTTATTCAGCGGTCTCGACCTCGATGTCCTGCTCGGCGAAGTACCTGGCAGCGCCGGCGTTGTAGGGGATGCCGCAGGTGGAGGCGAACTCCAGATCCAGCTCGGCGCCCTTGGCGTGGCCCTCGGTGATCTCGTCCTTGCCCTCGAAGATGGTCTTGACGATGGTGTAGGCCTCGTCCTCGGTCACGGAGTCGTTGGCGACGATGGTGGCCTTCATGCCCACGGTGGTGACATCCGCATCGATGCCGTCATAGGTGCCGGCGGGGATGGTGGTCTCGGCGTAGGCGGCGGAGATATCCTGCAGCGCGGCGATGTGGTCCGCGTCCAGGCTCAGCAGCTGGGCGCCCTGGGTGGTGCACAGCTCGGTGATGGCGGGGGTGGGAGCGCCGGCCACGATGAAGCCCGCGTCGATCTTGCCGTCCTTCAGCGCGTCGCAGGTCTCCTGGAAGTTCAGGTACTGGGCGTTGATGTCATCCTCGGTCAGACCGTAGACCTGCAGGAAGTCGATGGCGTTGAAGTACACGCCGGAACCGGCGGCGCCGATGGAAACGTTCTTGCCCTTCAAATCCTCGATGGACTTGATGTCGGGGTTGTTGGTCACGACCTGCACGGCCTCGATGTACAGGGCGGCCAGGGCGGAGATGTTCTCCACGGGCGCGCCGTCGAACAGGCGGACGCCGTTCACCGCGTAGTAGGCCACGTCGTTCTGCACGAAGCCCAGCTGGCGGGTGTCGGCTTCCAGGTCGTCGATATTGGCGGCGGAGCCGCCGCTGGAGACGACGGTGATCTTCACGTCGGTGTTGTCGGAGATGTACTGGGCCAGCACGGTGCCGTAGCCGTAGTAGGTGCCGGACTCGCCGCCGGTGCCGAACTGCAGGTCAGCCAGAGCCGCGGTGCAGCCCAGGGCCAGGACCATCGCGATGACCAGGGACAGGATCTTCTTCATGTTGGTTCCTCCATTCATGGCCGCAAAGGCGGCCTTTTAATAATTGTATTATACAATAAACCCTCCCCAAAAGGCAATAGAGAACTGCCAACCCGAATGTTAAGAATTGCATTTTCCTGCCACAAATCGACGATGCGGATTATTTTTGCATCAAATCGAAAATCGAAATCCTGATAATTTTCCATGGTAAACGAATAAATATACAGAATAGATTAATATATATGCACAATTTGGCCTTCTCCTTTGGGAAGGTGTCCCCGAAGGGGGGCGGATGAGGTCCCCGTACGATGCGCCTCGCGCCGCAGTGGCGATTAAGGTTTGAACCTGGCCGAGGAGGACCTCATCCGTCTTGCCGCGCTTCGCTTGCAATCTACCTTTCCCAAAGGGGAGGGCTGTTTTTGAGCTTCACGCCATTTGCGGGAATCCGCTGTTCCCCCGAACCGCTTGATTAATTAACACTGATATTCTATGATATATAATGTATGAATTTCACGGGACGGAGGACTGCGTTTTGAGCTACGACCAGAGCCGAATCCGCAATTTTTGCATCATTGCCCACATCGACCACGGCAAGTCCACCCTGGCGGATCGCATACTGGAGCGCACGGGCGTGATGAAGCAGCGGGACATGACCGACCAGGTGCTGGACAGCATGGAGCTGGAGCGGGAGCGGGGCATCACCATAAAGTCGAAGGCTGTGCGTATGCCCTATGTGGCGAAGGATGGCAAGGAGTACATCCTGAACCTGATCGACACCCCCGGCCACGTGGACTTCACCTACGAGGTGTCCCGGGCGCTGGCGGCCTGCGAAGGCGCGATCCTGGTGGTGGACGCCAGCCAGGGCATCGAGGCCCAGACGCTGGCCAACGTCTACATGGCGCTGGAGCACGATCTGGAGATCCTGCCGGTCATCAACAAGATCGACCTGCCCTCGGCCCAGCCGGAGGTGGTGAAGCAGGAGATCGAGGACGAGATCGGCCTGGACTGCGAGGGCTGCCCGCTGGTGTCCGCCAAGCAGGGCATCGGCATCGACGACGTGCTGGAGGACATCGTGAAGAACGTGCCCGCCCCCGCCGACGACGCGGACGCGCCGCTGCAGGCGCTGATCTTCGATTCCTACTACGACAACTATCGCGGGGCCATCTCCTCGGTGCGGCTCAAGGCCGGCAGCGTGAAGGTGGGCGACCGCATCCGCATGATGGCGGGCAACCGGGAGTTCGAGGTCACCGAGGTCGGGGCCTACCTGCCCCTGGGCTACAGCCCCAAGGACAGCCTGAACGCCGGCGAGGTGGGCTACATCGCCGCCTCCATCAAGGACATCGCCGATATCCGCGTGGGGGACACCATCACCCTGGCGGACAATCCCGCCGCCGAGCCCCTGCCGGGCTACAAGCCGGTGCTGCCCATGGTGTACTGCGGCATCTATCCTGCCGACGGCGCGGATTACGAGAGCCTGCGGGACGCGCTGGAGAAGCTGCGCCTCAACGACGCGGCCCTGTCCTACGAGCCGGAGACCTCCGTGGCCCTGGGCTACGGCTTCCGCTGCGGCTTCCTGGGGCTGCTGCACATGGAGATCATCCAGGAGCGCCTGGAGCGGGAGTTCGACCTGGACCTTGTCACCACCGCGCCCAGCGTGGTGTACAAGGTGGTCAGGACCGACGGCGAGACTGTGTACATCGACAACCCCACCAACCTGCCCCCGGTGCAGGAGATCGACTGGATGGAGGAGCCCATGGTGGACGCCCAGGTGATCACGCCCCAGGACTACGTGGGCGCGATCATGGAGCTGT
Source organism: uncultured Eubacteriales bacterium (assembly GCA_902765395.1). Taxonomy (GTDB): domain Bacteria; phylum Bacillota; class Clostridia; order Christensenellales; family Aristaeellaceae; genus UBA2862. The sequence continues at coordinate 9,951 of CACWZP010000032.1, read as the reverse complement.
GCCAGGACAAGCGGGGCACCTTCAAGGACATGAAATACATCGAGGGCGGCCGCGTGCTGCTGAAATACGACATGCCGCTGAACGAGGTGATCTACGACTTCTTTGACCAGCTGAAGAGCCGCACCCGGGGCTACGCCTCCTTCGACTACGAGCTCAAGGGCTATGCCCGCAGCGACCTGGTCAAGCTGGACATGCTCCTGAACGGCGAGCAGTGCGACGCGCTGTCCATCATCGTGCACAAGGACCGGGCCTATCCCCGGGGCCGCAGCATCGCCGAGAAGCTGAAGGATGCCATCCCGAGGCAGCTGTTCGAGATCCCCATCCAGGCGGCCATCGGCGGCAAGGTGATCGCCCGGGAGACCGTGAAGGCCCTGCGCAAGGACGTGCTGGCCAAGTGCTACGGCGGCGACATCTCCCGCAAGAAGAAGCTGCTGGAAAAGCAGAAGGAGGGCAAGAAGCGCATGCGCCAGGTGGGCAGCGTGGCCGTGCCTTCCGAGGCGTTCATGGCGGTTTTGAAGATGGACTGACGTTCTTTGGACGGGGGAGCGAGCTCCCCCGCCAATACCACCCCCACCAGATTTTGCTTGAGGACTGAAGTCCTCCGGCCGCAAAATCTGCAAGGTTGGCATTTTTCATCCGGGAAATGAGATTTCCACTTCTGAAAAATGACCTGCGTTCGCGCCGTACACGCCGCCGCGAACGATCAAGCGTTGGGGCGCTGTCGCCCCCAACACCCCAGACAGATGGGTGGAGCAATGTATGAAGCCGCTTTCCCTCTACATCCACGTTCCGTTTTGCCGGTCGAAGTGCGCCTACTGCGACTTCGCCTCCTTCCCGGGCAGGGAAGGGGAGTGGGGCCAATATTTCGAGGCGCTCTGGGGCGAGATGGAGGGCTGGAAGGACGGGCTTTCGGGCTGTGAGATCGCCACGGTGTTCTTTGGCGGCGGCACGCCCACGCTGGTGGACGCCGGGTATATTGAACAGACCCTCGCCCGGGCGAGGCGGATATGGCCCTTCGCGCCGAATGCGGAAATCACCCTGGAGGGCAACCCCGGCACGCTGACGCTGAAGAAGCTGGCCGCTTACAGGCGGGCGGGCGTCAACCGGCTCAGCATGGGCGCCCAGAGCTTTGACGACGGGCTGCTGAAGTCCCTGGGCCGCATCCACACGGCGGCGCAGATCGGCGAGGCCGTGCGCATGGCCCGGGACGCGGGCTTTTCCAACATCAACCTCGACCTGATGTACGCCCTGCCGGGGCAGACCATGGCCCAGTGGCGGGACGCGCTGGAGGCGGCCCTTGCGCTGGGCGTTCCCCACGTCTCCGCCTACAGCCTGATCGTGGAGGAGGGCACGCCCATGGCGGCGCGGGTGGCCAGCGGCGAGGCCGTCGTCCCGGACGACGACGCTGTGAACGCCCAGCAGCAGCTGGCGCTGAATCTGCTGGGGGAAGCGGGCCTTGCGCGCTATGAAATCTCGAACTACGCCCGGCCCGGCTTTGAGAGCCGTCACAACCTGGTCTACTGGAACCGGGGCGACTACCTGGGCCTGGGCTGCGCGGCCCATTCGCTGGTGGACGGCGTCCGGTTCTCCAATCCCGCAACGCTGGAGGATTACCTCTCCGGCACGCGCCGGCTGGACGCACAGCGCCTGACGGCGGCGGACGCCATGGAGGAGACGCTGATGCTCTCCACCCGCACCACGCGGGGGCTGGACATGGCCGCGTGGGCGGCGGCGTTCGGCACGCCCTTTGAGCGCGGCCGGGAAGCGGCGCTGTGCCGGCTGGAACAGGGCGGCTTTATTGCGATTTCCGATGGCTTTCTGCGCCTGACCCCGCGGGGGATGCAGGTGCAGGACGCCGTGGTTCTTGAATTGATGGAGGCAGACGAATGAAGAGATGGATGGGACGGCTGGCGGCGCTTGCGCTGTGCCTGTGCCTGCTGGCCGGGATGCCGGTCATCGCCCGCGCGGAGGGCGGCGAGGCAGCGGACATCACCAAGAAGTGCGCCGTCAAGGTGTCGGAGAAGTCCGGCGACAAGGACCGGATGTTCGACACCACCGTCAGCACCGCCTGGTGGGCCGAGCACTCCGACGGCTACGTGGGCATCAAGCTGCCCGACGGCGGCGCCGGCTGGCTCAGGATCGAGTGGTTCTTCGAGCCCACCGACTTCCAGCTGGTCGAGTACGACGCGGACATGAACATCCTGCGGCAGCGGGACCAGACATCCACCTTCCCCTGCATCTACATGCTGTTTGACCTGCTGGACGGCACGAAGTACATCAAGCTGCAGATGGGCGAGAAGGACCAGAAGATCGTCAACCTGCGCGTCTACGGCCCCGGCACGCCGGCCAAGTCCCTGCATCAGTGGCAGCCGCCTGTGGACAAGGCGGACATCATGGTGGTCTCCGCCCACCAGGACGACGAGCTGATCTTCCTGGGCGGCACGATTCCCTATTACGCCACGGCGCTGAAGAAGCCCACCGTGGTGATGTACATGGCCAACTGCAGCCGCAACCGCCGCCGGGAGGCGCTGAACGCGCTGTGGGTGATGGGCGTGAAGAACTATCCGGAGTTCATCAACCTGCCCGACGAGAAGTGCGACACCGTGAACCAGGCGTATAAGCTCTGGGGCGGCGAGGACGTCGTGCGCGGCCTGGTGGTGCAGCGCATCCGGCGCTACAAGCCGGAGGTGATCGTCACCCATGATCTGGACGGCGAATACGGCCATGCCCAGCACAAGGCCACGGCGCGGATCATGAAATCCGCCATCGACGCCGCCGCTGACCCGGCGCAATATCCCGAGTCCGCTGAGATCTACGGCGCGTGGCAGGTGAAGAAGCTGTACCATCACCTGTACAAGGAAAACGTCATCATGATGGACTGGGAGACCAAGCTGGACAGCCTGAACGGATATTCGCCGCTGCAGGTGGCCCAGATCGGCTTCAAGGAGCATTCCTCCCAGGACAAGTACTACGCCGTGAAGAGCCACAGCAAGTACGACAACGCCAAGTTCGGCCTGTACTACTCCACCGTGGGCGAGGACGTGGAGAAGAAGGACTTCCTGGAGAACATCGACCCCGACGCCAGCGCCAACTACGTGGCCGAGCACGCCGATGAGATCGCGGCCTATCCCGTTTGGAACCTGTCCACCCCGGAGCCCACGGCCGAGCCCGCGCCCGAGCCGGTGCCGGTGGAGGAGAGTGTGGAGGCCGCGCCTGCGGCGACCCAGGCCCCTGTGGTCACGGCCCAGCCCGCGCCAGAACCCCAGCCCGCCAACGAAAAGGGCGGCGGCAGCGGCCTGGCTGTGGTGATGATCCTGGCGGGCGTGGCGGCCCTGGGCGGCGGCGGGTGGTACGCCTGGAAGACGCTGGCCGGCGGCAAGCGCCGCCGTGGGCACAAACGCAGGAAGAAGTAGTTTACCGTTGGAAGTGATTGGGATGAAGAAGCGACTTGGCAGGCTGACGGCGCTCATGTGCCTGTGCCTGCTGGCGGCGGCGCTCACCGCTGCGCAGGGCGCCCTGGCGGAGGGCTCCAAGGCGAAGAGCATCACAGACAAGTGCCAGTTCGTGGTCTCCGAGGGCTCCAAGCGCAAGCTGATCGACAAGAACATCCGCACCTGCTGGGAGTATTCCCGCAAGGACGCCTATGTGGGCGTGCACATTCCCGAAAACAAAGAGGCCGGCTGGCTGCGCATCGAGTGGCTGTTCGACCCCACGGGCTTTGAGCTGATCGAGTACAGCGCGGACAAGGAAGTGCTGCGCATCCGCAACCAGGACGACACCTTTCCCAACATCTATACCGTGTTCGACCTGCTGGCCGAGACCAAGTACGTCCAGCTGCGCATGACCGAACCGGGCCAGCAGATCTGCACCCTGGCGGTATACTCCAGCGGCACCCCGCCGGAGGACTTGCAGATCTGGGAGCCGCCGGTGGACAAGGCGGATCTGATGGTGGTCTCCGCCCACCAGGACGACGAGCTGATCTTCCTGGGCGGCACGATCCCCTATTACGCCGTGGCCTTCCAGCGCCCCACCGTGGTGATGTATATGGCCAACTGCACCCGCTTCCGCCGCGCCGAGGCCCTCGCCGCGCTGTGGAAGATGGGCGTGCGCAACTATCCCCAGTTCCTGAACCTGCCCGACGGCCACTCCAAGACCATGGAGGCGGGCCTGAAGAAGTGGGGCGGCAAGGACGCACTGCTGGAGCTGGTGGCGGAGCAGATTCGCCGCTATCAGCCGGAGGTGATCGTCACCCAGGACCTGAACGGTGAGTACGGCCACGACCAGCACAAGCTGACCGCCTACGCCATGATGCCCGCCATCGAGGCCGCCGCCGACCCGAACCTGTATCCCGAATCGGCGCTGCGCTACGGGGCCTGGCAGGTGAAGAAGCTGTACCACCACCTGTACAACAAGCACCGGATCAAGATGGACTGGAACACGAGGCTGGCGGGCCTGGGCGGCAAGACCGCGCTGAAGATGGCCTGGATCGGCATGCAGGAGCAGGCCTCCCAGCTGAAGTACTACAACGTCAAGAAGGGCGGCAAGTACGACAACGCCAAGTTCGGCCTGTACTTCTCCACCGTGGGCGAGGACGAGGCCAAGAACGACTTCCTGGAGCACACCGACGGGGCCATCACCGACGAGGAGCGCGCCGCCGGCATCGGCGAAGCCGGGCTCGATGACGACCTGGAGGACGCCGACCTGGAGGGCGGCGACTGGGAGGACGCGCTGACCCCGGAGATGACCGATTCGGAGGAGGACGACCCCGGCCAGGACGTCACGGAGGATTCCGACGCGGAGGCAGCCGACAGCGCGCCGGCCGAGCCCCTGGCGGAGGCGACGGAAGCGCCCGCCCCCACGGCCGAGCCCCAGACCGCCAACGAGCGCTCCGGCGGCCCGGGCATCGGCGCGGTGCTGGGCATCGTCGCGGGCGTCGGCGCTATCGGCGCGGCGGGCTGGTGGATGCTTCGCCGCAGGCAGCGCCGTCGCCGCCGCCGCAGGTACAGGCGCTGACAGACGGTTCCGACAATTATTTCACTGGATTAGGAAACTTTTTATCGGAATGCCCGATTGTTGACATCATATCACAATATAAACAGAGTATAATATACAAGATATAGTGTTTTGATTTATACAGGGAGGCAGCGTGTGGCTAAGCAATCCTCAAAAAAGAACAGTAAACCGGCCTGGCAGCCCCGCAGAAGCCTGGGGACGCTGCCCGGCCTGATCGCGCTGATCGGCGCGGCAGCTCTGGCGGTGACCTGGCTGGCCCAGTCCAGCCCGCTGTTTACCGGCGGCAAGGCGGCGTCGGGCTCCGGTCTGCGCATCAGCGAGGTGATGACCGCCAACGCCTCCACCCTGGTGGGGGACGCCGGCATCGTGGACTGGGTCGAGCTGGAGAACACCTCCGACCAGCCCATCAACCTGGACGGCTATGCCCTTATGCGCCAGATGAAGCCCTCCCAGGCCTTCACCTTCACCGGCGGCACGCTGCAGCCCGGCGAGTTTGTGCTGGTCTATACCGACGGCAGCGGCAAGCCCCAGCAGGTCGACGGCTGGCACGCCCCCTTCCGGCTGCCCGCCTCCGGCGACGAACTGGCCCTGATCGACAAGGCCGGCAACGGCGTGGATCTGGTGCAGCTGCCCGCCCTGGCCCGCGACCAGGTGTACTGCCGCGACGCGGCGGGGGAGTGGGCCGTCAGCGACTATCCCACCCCCGGCCAGGTCAACCGCGCCGAGCGGCTGGACAGCGCGGCGGAGAAGGAGATCAGGGTGCAGGAAGGCGCGCTGGAGATCACCGAGGTGATGACCAACAACGCCACCTTCTTTGCCGACGAAGACGGCCAGTATCCCGACTATATCGAGATCCACAACCGCACCAATGCCCCGGTGAACCTGGAGGGCTGGTGCCTGTCCGATAAATCCGAAAAGCTGATGCGCTGGGCCTTCCCGGGCATCACCCTCCCGGCGGACGGCTATCTGGCCGTGCACTGCTCCGGCGAGGACCGCAGCGCCGACGCCTCCCATTTGCACGCCAGCTTCAAGCTGTCCAAGAAGGGCGACGACGTGTTCCTGACCAACCCCGACGGCGTGACCGTCAGCCATGTCAAGACCCCGCTGATGGAGGCCGACCAGTGCTACAGCCTGCTTGAGACCGGCTGGAGCAAGCAGTTCTCCCCGTCGCCGGGCTATGCCAACACGCCCGCCGGCGCGGACGCCGCGGCGGAGCAGATCGCCCTGAACAACACCCGGGGCGTGCGCATCACCGAGGTGCTGGCCTCCTCCTCCAAGTCCGACGACTGGATCGAGCTGTACAACCCCACCGGCGCGGCGGTGGACCTGTCCGGCTGCGGCCTGTCCGACAACGCGGGCCGTCCCCGCAAGTGGCAGTTCCCCTCCGGCACGGTGATCCAGCCCGGGCAGTACATGGGCATCTTCGCCAACGGCCTGGACACCGCCTCCGGCGACCGTGTCCAGACCAGCTATCGACTGTCCTCCGACGGCGGCTATTCCGTGGTGCTCTCCGAGCCGGACGGCACCATCTTCGACCGCGTCTTCGTACCCATGCAGTACCAGGACATCTCCTTCGGGCGCATGGAGGGCCAGGGCGGCCTCAGGTATTTCACCACCGTCACGCCCGGCGCGGCCAACAGCGGCCAGGCCTACTACGGCCGGGCGGCGCGGCCCGTCTATTCCGTGGAGGGCGGCCTGTTCAATACCGGCGACGTGCTGAACGTGGAGCTGTCCGTGCCCTCCAACTGCCAGATCCACTACACCCTGGACTACACAGATCCCACCCTGGACAGCCCGGTCTACACCGGCCCCATCCAGATCACCGGCACCACCATCCTGCGCACCCGCGTGTACGGCGAGGGCTACCTGGAGTCTTTCATGGACAGCCAGAGCTATCTCTATGACGTGAACAACGCAGATGGCACCGTGTTCGTGGTGTCCCTGGTTTCCGACCCCTACAACCTCACCAGCGACGAGGCCGGCATCATGGTCAAGGGCCCCAACGCCACGGCGTCCTATCCCTACGGCTCCATGAACAAGGGCGCGAACTTCTGGATGGACTGGGAGCGGGAGGCCCATGTGGAGGTGTTCAACCCCGACGGCAGCACCATGATCTCCCAGGAGTGCGGCATCAAGCTGCACGGCCAGTTCAGCCGCGCCGAGGACCAGAAGGCCTTCAAGGTGATCGCCCGCAACCAGTACGGCGCGAACCGCTTCCAGGCGGCCATCTTCTCCCACCGGCCCTATACCGAGTACCAGTCCTTCCTGCTCCGCTCCTCCAGCGAGGACGGCGACAAGACCCGCTTCCGCGACGCGCTGCTGCAGCGGCTGGTGGAGGGCGGCTGCGTGGACTACCAGGAGACGGAGATCGGCGTGCTGTACATCGACGGCCAGTACTGGGGCCACTACAACCTGCGCGAGCGCATCTGCAAGAGCCAGATCTGCCAGTTCGAGGGCTGGGAGGGCGACGAGGACGACATCGACCTGATCAAGGCCAACACCAACGTGATGCAGGGCTCCAACGAGACCATGGCCCAGCTGCTGGAGTACGTCAAGTCCCACAACATGAACACCGACGAGGCCTGGCAGGTGCTGGACAGCGCCATCGACATCCCCAACTACATCGAATACATGGCTGCGGAGATGTATACCGGCAACACCGACACGCTGAACGTGAAGCGCTACCGAAACCCCAAGACCGACGGCAAGTGGCGCTGGGTGCTGTTCGATCTGGACTGGGCGTTCTACACCGACACCAACTCCCCCAAGCGCTGGCAGACCCCCGGCGGCATGGGCAACAAGAACCGCACCGACAACACGCTGTTCATCGCCTGCATGAAAAACGACCGCTTCCGGGATCAGTTCCTCACCTTCCTGGGCGAGAAGATGGCCACCACCTACAGCGCCGACAGCATCAAGAAGATGGCCGAGGAGTTCTACAACGCCATCGCGCCGCTGATGCCGGAGCACTACGAGCGCTGGAACTTCACCGAATCCAAGCACAAGAGCGAGATCCGCGCCTTCCTGCGGTACGCCGAGCAGCGGCCCATGCGCATGCTGCAGTTCATCAAGTACAACGACTACACGCCGCTGAACCAGAGCCAGTTCGAAAAATACTTCGGCCAGGTCATGGCCCAGCTGGGCGTGGGCTACGGGGATATCAAGAAGCCCTGATTGAGGCAACAGGGAACAGGAATGGCTGCTGCCGCGCTTCCCTTGCCTTCCCCTTCAGGGAAGGCGGCCCGCAGGCCAGAGGGGTTTGCAGCAGGTATGGCCGTGCGAAGCGAGGTCGAAAGAGGCCGCCTGCCTGCGACACGGCGACAGAAAACCAAGAAGAAGGTATACTATGCAGCAAAAGAGAAACGGACTGCCAGCCCGCCACGAGTTGAAGTACTTCATCAACCCGGCGGAGCTGGAGGCGCTGCGCAAGCGGCTGCGGGGGGCGCTGGCCATGGACGAGCACTGCACAGGCGGCCGGCCCTACGTCATCCGCTCGCTGTACTTCGACGACATCGACGATTCCGCCTTCTACGACAAGCAGGCGGGCGTGATGCACCGCGACAAGTACCGCATCCGCATCTACAACGGCTCGGACAAGGCCATCTTCCTGGAGCGCAAGCGCAAGATGGGCGATCTGATCCAGAAGAGCAGCGTGCAGATCACCCGCCGGCTGTGCGACCAGCTGGCGGACGGCAACCCCGCCGGCCTGTTCAAGGCCCAGAACCCGCTGCTGCAGGACGTGTACGTGCAGATGCGCACGCGGCTTCTGCGCCCCCGGGTGATCGTGGATTACGAGCGGGAGGCCTACGTCCACCCGGCCGAGGACGTGCGCATCACCTTCGATATGAAGCTGCGCACGGGGCTGGCCAGCCGCGATCTGTTCAACGCGGGCCTGCCCACGGTGTGCCCCCACGACCGCAACGTGGAGATCCTGGAGGTCAAGTTTGACGAATACCTGCCGGATCACATCAACGCCCTGCTCCACGGCGTGGAGGCCGAGCGCAGCGCGGTGAGCAAGTATATCCTCTGTCGCAGATATGAACCCTTAGGATAGGCAATATCCCTGATATACAATCAGAACCAATAGGAGGAAGCAGCCCATGAACAGCATCTTTGCCAATCTATTCAGCTCCCAGACCATCACTCCCGCGTCCTTCCCGACGATCCTGCTTTCGCTGGTGCTTGCGCTGGCGGCGGGCCTGTTCATCGCCTGGATCTATCGGCGCAACTATCGCGGCGTGATGTTCTCCAACAACTTCACCCTCACGCTGGTGATGATGACGCTGATCACCTGCCCGGTGGTCATGTGCATCCGCGAGAGCATCCAGCTCTCCATGGGCATGGTGGGCGCGCTGTCCATCGTGCGCTTCCGCACCGCCGTGAAGGACCCGCTGGACACCGCCTATATGTTCTGGGCGCTGACCATGGGCATCCTGCTGGGCGCGGGCCAGTTCTTCCTCACCGCCTGTGCGGTGGTGGGCATCGGCCTGCTGCTGACCCTGCTGACCCACATGCAGTCCAAGGGCCTGAACAGCTATCTGCTGGTGGTGCGCATGGGCGACGATGCCGAGCGCCAGGCCAACCAGCTGGTGAACGGCCTGAAGATGCAGCAGCTGAAGAGCAAGACCGTCTCCGCCAACGGCATCGAGGCGACCTACGAAGTGCGCGTGGACAAGCCCGACGCCTTCCTGAACAAGCTGCGCGGCGTGCCCGGCGTGTACGACGCCACCCTGGTGTCCTACTCCGGCGAGGCCGTCTGATGACGTATTCCATTGAACCACTGGGAGGGATTCTCCTTGACTGATAACAACAGGCCGTCGACAGGGCCCAGCCGGTTTGGCGAACTGGACGACAGCCAGAGCGTGCTGCGCAGGCCCGCGCAGGGCGGCGGAGCCGCGCGCCCGGTCCGGCCCGCGCCGCGTCCGGCCCAGGCCAGGC
>CACWZP010000031.1 GCA_902765395.1 uncultured Eubacteriales bacterium | reverse complement strand
CCTGACAGAATTGGAAACGGAGGGCATGGAATATGAAGAGTGGCTTGATGAAGGGGCTTATCACGGGTATGCTGATCGGCGGCTCGGCGGCGACGATCTTCGGGGTGATGAACTGGCAGACGGAGAAGAAGTGGAACCAGAAGGCCCGGCAGACCGGCAGCTGGATCAGCGACAAGGCGGATGAGCTCGCCAAGAGGATGTAGGCATGCAGCTGCGCATCGAGGGCCGCGCGCGGCGGCGATGGCTCGTCGCGGGCGGCATCCTCGCATCGCTCGCGGGTCTGGCGCTGCTGTGGCGGCCGGTAGTGCAGGTGGCGGGGCTGATCCTGGGCGCGGGCGCGCTGTGCTTCCTGGTGTCGCCGCTGGCGAACCGCTTGGAGCGGCGGCTCCCCCGCCCCGCTGCGGCGCTGGCGGCGCTGCTTGCCGTGATCGCCACGCTGATCGGCGGGATCTGGCTGCTGCTGCCGTCGCTCATACGGGAATTGACCGAGCTTTCGCGAACGCTGCCCGTCTTTGTTTCGTCCGTTTCCGGCTGGCTGGACGGCGCGCGGCTATGGCTTCAGGCGCGCCTGCCGGGCGTGACCTTGCCGGAACTGGATCTGAGCGCGCTGCAGGGATACTTTGCCGCATTGGCCGGCGGCGCTATCTCCTTTATGTCAAACCTTGCGGACATGAGTGGGCGGCTCTCCATGCTGGTGGTGCTGGCCTACTTCTTCCTGCGGGACCGGGACGGACTGCTGCTGCGATTGGAGCTTCTCCTTCCCTGCGCTTGGCGGGCCACGGTGGTGCGCATGGCGACGGCGGCCGGGCGGGAGCTTCGGCTGTATCTGCAGGGCCAGCTGATGATCGCCGGGGCGGTGGCAGTGCTGGCCGCCGTGGCGCTTGCGATCGTGGGCGTGCGCAGCGCGCTTCTGCTGGGGCTGGTGGTGGGTCTTCTCAACATGATCCCCTATTTTGGCCCGTTCATCGGCGGCGTGCCTGCGGTGCTGATCGCATTGACGCAGAGCTGGCAGAAGGCGGCGCTTACTGTGGCGGCGCTCACTGTGGTGCAGCAGCTGGACGGCAGCTGGATCTCTCCGCGGGTCATGGGCAGCCTCACAGGGTTTTCCCCGGCAGCGGTGCTGGTGGGCATCTTCGCCGGAGCGCGGCTGGGCGGGGTGACCGGTATGCTGCTGGCCCTGCCGGCGATGATGACCGGTCGAACGCTGTTTAGAGTTTTTGTTCAAAAATATGAAAACATTTGATCTTTTGGTGTTTATGTGTTATAATGACTTTGAATGTAATTGCAGTGCTGGAAAGGCGGTGCGCTATGAACAGCAAATTGGATGAAACCAGGCACTTCAAGAGCCTTGTGGATGTCCCGGAATCGGCTGCTGAGATCATCGAGGTGGTCTATCAGGCGCTGAAAGCCAAGGGGCACGATCCCATCATGCAGATGGTGGGCTACATCATCTCCGGCGATCCCACCTACATAACCAGCTACAACAACGCCCGCTCGCTGATCCGGCGGCTGGAGCGCGACGAGTTGCTGGAGGAGTTCGTGCGCTATTATGTGGTGAACCACGACAAGGATTTGCAGGACTGACCCACGGCATTTGCAGCATCGCCACGCATTGACAGGGCTGGAAATACGGTTATTTCCAGCCCTGTGACGTATCATCGACCCTACGATTTACAAGACTATGCAGATGAGACAGCTGGGCCGCTCCGGCCTGACGGTATCGAGGATGTGCTTCGGCACGCTGACCATGTCGCCCCTGCAGCGGGGCATGACGCCCGAGGAGGGCGCGCGCCTGCTGGTGCACGCCTATGATAAGGGCGTGCGCTTCCTGGATACCGCCGACCTGTACGGCACCTATCCCCACATCAAGCTGGCGCTGAAGGACGCGCCGGACTACGTGATCAGCTCCAAGGCCTACGTCTGGGACCGCCCAACCGCCCAGGCGGCGCTGGAGCGGGCGTACACGGGCATTGGACGGGACTACATCGACCTGTTCATGCTCCACGAGCAGGAGAGCCTCTACACCCTGCGGGGCCACGAGGAGGCGCTTGTCTATCTCGCGGAGCAGAAGGAGAAGGGGCACATCGGCGCCGTGGGCGTCAGCACCCACTTCGTCGCCTGCGTAAAGGCCGCGCCCAGGTTCCCCATGATCGACGTGATCCACCCGCTGATCAACGCCGGGGGCATCGGCATCCAGGACGGCAGCAGAGAGGACATGGAAGCCGCCATCGAGGCCGCCCGCGCGCGGGGCATCGGCATATTCGCCATGAAGCCCCTGGGCGGCGGGCATCTGATCGGCTCCAGTCGTGAGGCGCTGGAATATGCGTTGAACAGCCCGCTGCTGGACGCCATCGCCATCGGCATGCAGAGCGTCGAGGAGATCGACGCGGACGTGGCCATGTTCGAGGGCGATCCCACGGCCTTCGAGCGGCTGGAGACCCTTCGCCACCGCCAGCGCCACGTGATGGTGCACGACTGGTGCGAGGGCTGCGGCAAGTGCGCCGAGCGCTGCCGACAGAACGCCATCCAGATCGTGAACGGCCGCGCGAGGGTGGATTCAGAGAAGTGCGTGTTCTGCGGCTACTGCGCGCGGGCCTGCCCCCAGTTCTGCATAAAGGTGGTGTGAGTATGCGGGTGATTTGCCTGGACATCGGCGAAAAGCGCATCGGCGTGGCCGTCACCGACCCGCTGGACATCACCGCCCAGGCGGTGGAGACCATCTGGACGAAGGGCTTCACGAAGGACGCCGAGCGGGTCATGGAGCTGTGCAGGCAGTACGGGACCGACCGGGTGCTCTGCGGGCTGCCGCTGAACATGGACGGCAGCGAGGGCTTCCAGGCCGAGCGATCCCGGGCGTTTGCGCAGGTGCTGGCGGACAGCGGCCTGAACGTGCGGTTCCAGGACGAGCGGCTTTCCACGAAGCAGGCCCGGGGCGTGCTGCTGGAGGCGGACATGGGACGTCGACGGCGCAAGGACTACATCGACCAGCTGGCGGCGACCTACATCCTGCAGGGCTTCATGGACGCCGGCGGCTGGAAGGACGATATTGCAAGAAAACCAGAATTAAAAGGAGTATGGCATATGAGCGAGAACATGAATCACGATCTGGACATGGAGCGCGAGGACATCGTGGAGTTGGTGGACGAGGACGGCCAGACCGTGCGCTTTGAGCACCTGATGACGCTGGAGCACGAGGGCAAGCCCTACATCTGCCTGGTGCCGGTGGACGAGATGGAGGACGTCGGCGAGGACGAGCTGGTGATCCTGCGCATCGAGACCGACCAGGAGGGCAACGACGTGTATGCCACCGTGGAGGACGAGGCGGAGCTGGACGCGGTGTTCGAGAAGTATCTGGAGATCGCGGAGGCGGACGAGGAGTAAAAGGACATAAAGGCATAATTGTCAGCTTTTTAATGATTGAAGAGGGAGGTGGGTTCATTGTGTAGCGTCATGGCCGTGGTCGTTTCTTACAACCCAATCCTCCCCCTGCTGCGAGAGAATCTTCAAGCCCTCTTCTCCCAGCTTGACAGGGTCGTCCTGATGGACAACGGTTCGCAAAACATCGACGAGGTGCGAACGCTGCTCCAGCAGTTTGAACGTCTACAACTGGTGGAGAATGGAGAGAACCTGGGATTGCCCGTCAACTACAATCGTGCGGCGCGCATTGCCCATGACGAAGGCTTCGCGTGGCTGTTGACCATGGATCAGGACACAATCATCCCTGATGGCATGATCGATGCCTTTTTGCAATACGAATCATTGGAAAACATCGCTGTCATTGGACCTGCCATCTGGGAGGTCAACCGTGCGTCCATAGAAGAGGTGCGTGCCGCGCTGCAGAATGAACCCTATTCCTATGTGGATGAATTCAGCTGTATCTCTTCCGCGTCCATGAATCGCGTCGATACCCTCCTTAAGCTCGGTGGCTTTGACGAAAAGCTGTTTATCGACTGGGTGGACATTGATTACTGCAAGAATGCTAAAGTACATGGCTATTCTATTCTCAGGGTCAACTCCTGTATCGCGCGACACCAGATCGGTGATCGACCCGAGTGGCACCGCCGGTTCCTTTGGCGTACAGTTACCCTGTCCAAATACCTCCCCCCAAGATATTATTATTCCAATAGGAATCAAATATATTACATACGCAAATACGACCTGCCTTTTTCCGCACGGCTGGTTTTATACTGGCGCACTGGCAAATGGATGATCAAAACGCTGCTGTTTCTTCCGTATGATCCCGAGGCGCTGCAGAAGATTCGGATGACATTTCGCGGACTGCGGGATGGCCATCGCCTCTGAGCGCAACGATTTCAGAATGTGAAGAAAGGCGGGCTTGAGCTATGCATTCAGTGAATCCTGACCATGGTACGGATCATCGTCCTGACAGGCGTGTCAGCAGCGCCCGAAACGCATCGACTGTCCTGCTGATTTCTCTTGTCACGCTTGTCACCTCTTTTGTGAATCGCACTGTCTTCGTGCGATGTCTGTCTGCCGAGTATATCGGTCTCGGGGGACTGCTGGGGAACCTGCTGGGCTTGCTTTCGCTGGCGGAGCTTGGCATCGGCAGCGCGATCCACTTCTCGCTTTACCGCTCACTGGAGCAGTGCAGCATTGAAAAGACCAAATCCCTCATGGCTGTATGCCGGCGGCTTTATGGGAGGGTCGGTCTTGCCATTCTCGCTATCGGCGCGTTTCTCACGCCCATTCTGCCCCGGTTGATCAAGGAACTGCCGGAATCCATCTCCATTTCCCAGATTAACCTGTATTATTGGATGTACCTTGCAAACGCCGCTCTGTCTTACTTTTTCTCCTACAAGCGCGCTCTGATCATCTGCGACCAGCGAGAGTACATCTCCACATTAACAGGCGGTTTATTTCACGTCATGGCTGTCGCCCTGCAGGCTTCCGTACTGCTGCTCACCCACTCCTACGTTTCATACCTCGCCATAAGCCTTCTTCTCACCCTCGCGGAAAACCTGACGATTTCTGCCATCGCCGACAGGTTGTATCCGTTTCTCCGTGAAAAAACAGTCGCGGATCTTTCAACGCAGGAATTGCAGACGCTCAGGAAAAACATTTCAGCACAGTTTCTGCATCGCGTCGGTGGGATCGTCGTATTCAGCTCGGACAACATTATTATTTCAAAATTCGTTGGCCTGATGGAAGCGGGCTTGTATTCAAACTACACGCTGATCCTGACTTCGGTCAACGGCATTCTCAATCGAATGATCTCAGCTGTCACAGCCAGCGTTGGAAACCTCATGGCTTGCTCTGACAACAGCCATTCGGAATCAGTCTTTTTCCACGTCCACTTCCTGAATGCGTGGCTTTATGGATTTGCGTCGGTATGCCTGCTTTGCCTGTACCAGCCCTTCATCCGCCTCTGGCTCGGGGAGGATTATCTGCTCACAGATATGACGATCGCGATGATTGTGGCCAGCTTTTACATCAACGGCATTCGCCTGACGCTGCTCATCTTCAAGGATGCCTCCGGCATCTTTACACAGGATCGCTACAAGCCGCTGGTTGAAGCTGCGGTAAACATCCTCATATCCATCCCCCTTGCTATTCGCTATGGCGTCATGGGCGTACTGCTGGGAACGGTCATCAGCACCCTCACGGTTGCCTTCTGGTATGAGGCCTACGTATTTTTCAGAGTGCGCTATGGAAAGGGGCTTGGCAGATACTTGTTTTGTCAGGTTGAATACCTTGCCATCACCTTCCTTGCCGTGTTGTTGTGCCGCGCTCTGTGCACCGTCGTCCCATCGGACACCCCAGGGGCTTTCCTTGCCCGGATGGCGATTTGCCTTCTTGTACCTAACGTATTGTTTTATATCTGTTTCAAAAGGACCGCGGATTTTGCCTACGTCAAGGAAGCTGTCCTCATATACGCAAGGAGGTGGTTTCGATAAAGGTTCTTTGGCTGTCCATCAATCCAGCGCTGTACCGTCCGAGTGTTTTCGGCAATTGGTCTACAGCCCTCGAGACTGCACTGCTGCAGTATCACAGCGCAGATATTCAATTGGCAATAGCCTTCGAGTCGGAACACGACGAGCCGTTCAAGGCTCTACGTGATAGCGTAACTTATTATCCTGTCCGCTGTGTTGTGCCGCGAGGCTCCCGTTTTCGCAGGCATGACTACCTGGCGGAAAAGTGGGCTGTCCTACGGCTCGGTCTGCTGGCCGCCATCGAGGACTTCCGTCCGGATGTCATTCATTGCTTCGGCTCAGAGTGGCTGTACGGGGCTATTGCACGAGACGTATCGGTTCCCGTCGTGGTACATATGCAGGGTTTCCTGAATGTTTATCATGAGATACTTACTATGGTTTTTCCCCCACCCAAGCCGCGGTGGAATCCCCTAAGGGCAGCAAAAGCGATTCTTCGCAGATTGATTCGCCATTCACCCGTATGGAGTGCCGACGGCTTTGAGCGAGAAGTCATGCGCGACAACCGCTACTTCATGGGGCGCACAGAGTGGGACAGGAACATTGTCAAATACTATTCCCCTGGTGCAAAGTATTTCTACGCGCCGGAGGCAATCCGACCCTTGATCTATGAAGCTGCGGGAACCTGGCAATTTCGCCCTCAAGCGAAGCTGCGGCTTCTGACCGTTTCGTCAGTGTTCGTCGACGGACGAAAGGGCAACGAGATCATCCTGCGCGCCGCCAGGTTGCTGAAGTTTATGCTGGGATTGGACTTTGAGTGGCGCGTTACCGGGGAAGCGTCTGAATTTGCGGAGGCTGAAAAGCGTTCCGGATTGAGACATGATCAGGTCAACGTCAACCTCATCGGGACAATCGATGCCCCACAACTTGTTTCGGAGTTGATGGAAGCGACGCTCTTTGTTCATCCTTCCCTGATAGACAACTCACCCAACGCAGTTTGTGAAGCTCAGTTGATCGGCTGTCCGGTCGTCGCATCTAACGTCGGCGGCGTGCCGCAGTTGGTCGAGCACGGCCAAACCGGCTTCCTGTACCCCTACAACGAGCCGCATACGTTGGCTTTCCTGATCGGGAATATATTTGCGGATGGGCCGCTTCTAAATCAAGTATCGTCAAATGAGGTTGCGTGCGCAACGAAGCGCCATAATCCAAAGCTGATCGCTGACAATGTTTCAAGCGTCTATCGTGCCGTCATAGACGATTATCGAAATCTGCGGTAACTGATCATTCGGCAGCTGGATGAAAAACCAGATCTTCGCCTCAGATTGTTGAGTTGACCCCAAAAGTCAAGGTTCCTTTCCATTGAACGGGGCACTGCCATTTGGCAGCGCCCCGTCATATATGAAAATTGTGAGCGGCGTCTGTAAGCCGAGTTCTGTATTGGACGGTCATCTATCTGGGCCTGCGGTTGCCAGCAGGCTCAAGCGATTACCCGGAAGCGCGACGGGCCGCCGCCGGGCCGCCCCGAAGGGTGCCCATGCTTCCCTATCAATCTTGCACCAGGTGGGGTTTACAGCGCGGGCCAGTTGCCAGGCCGCGGGTGAGCTCTTACCTCGCCTTTCCACCCTTGCGTCTCCCCGAGGGGAGGTTCGCGGTATATCTCTGTTGCACTTTCCTTGAAGTCGCCTCCACCGGCAGTTAACCGGCACCCTGCCCTGCGGTGCTCGGACTTTCCTCAAGCGCTTGCGCGCCTGCGACCGTCTGGCGCCCTCACAATTATCAACGCGCTATGTACTCATTCCCCCGCGTCGTACAGTATGCGGCCGCAGTTGTCGCACTCCACGATCCTGTCGCCGTTTTTGATGTCAAGCAGCGTGGCGCTAGGCAGCGACATGAAGCATCCGCTGCACTGGCCGTTCACCAGCTTGGCCATGGGCGGCGTGCAGTGCTGCTTGATGCTGCGATACTTCGCCAGCAGCCCCGCGTCCACCTTCTTGGCCTCCTGCTCGGTGTGGGCGCGCATCTCCTGGAGCTTGGCGGTGTCCGCCTTGAACTCCTTGTCGTACTCCACCTTCAGCTGGTCGAACTCGATCTTGGTCTTGGCGGCGCGCACGCGGATCTCCTTCTGCTGGCGATCCTTGATGTCGGCGTCCTTGCGCATCTTGGTCAGCTCCGCTTCGTAGCGCTGCAGGGTGTCCAGCAGCTTGGCCACGGCCTCCGCCTGCTTCTGGGCGTCCTCGGCGCTGGCGGGCGGGTTGCTCTCATAGGTGTCGGTCAGGCCTTCCAGCACCTTCTCCAGGCGCGCGGCCTCGTCCTCGACGGCCTCCAGGCGGTCCTGCATCACGGCCACGTCGTTCTCCAGCTTCTTCATGTTCGCCTGCTGATCCTTCAGGAAGTCGCGGGCCTTCACCAGCTTCTGCCTGTTGGGCGACTGGCGCATCTGGCTTTCGAACTTGTCCGCCTCCATATCCACCTGCATGAAGCTCCACAGGGTATCCAACTGCATATCATAATCCCTCCATCAGAAAAAGAGTTCCGCCTCGCTCTGTAAGACGCATATATCATATTGTACCGCATCCGCGGCGATTTGTAAACCTCTGCGCAGCGCGGAAATCGCGGGATATTCCGTGGCGGCGTGTCCCGCCTCCAGCACGCACAGGCCGTTGTCCACGGCGTCCAGCGCCTTGTGGTAGGCCATTTCGCCGGTCAGGTAGGCATCCGCGCCGGCCGCTAAAGCGATCCTTGCGTAATCCTCGCCCGCGCCGCCCAGAACGGCCACGCGGCGAATCGGCCTGTCCGGCTCGCCATAGCGGCGCACCGGGCCGCCCAGCGCGCGGCTTGCGTGATCGGCGAATTGCCCGAAGGTCTCCTGCTGTGGCGTGCCCATGCGCATGCCGCTTTCGAGTATTTCGACATCCCACAGGCCCAGCGCCTTCGTCAGCGCGTCGTTCACGCCGGGGCTGGCATTGTCGAAGTTGGTGTGGGCGGCGATCATGGCGATGCCGCTGCGCACCAGCGCGCACAGCAGCCGCCCTTCCCCGTCCGTCTCATTGAGGTTTTTCCGGCCCCGGAACAGGATCGGGTGGTGGGTTAAGACCAGCTGGGCGCCGCGCCTCCCGGCTTCCTGAAGCACGTCCATGCTCAGATCCAGCGCGCACAGCACGGTGTCCACCCGGGCGTCCGGCCTTCCGGCCAGCAGACCCACGTTGTCCCATTCCTCGGCCAATTCAAAGGGAGCGATCCCGTTGACCAGCTCCAATATCTGTCCTACGGTCGCGGACACGAAAGCACCTCCTCCCAGATGGCGATCTCCCGCTGAAGCGGCTCGGCCTGTGACTGGTCATCAGAGGCTATCGCCCCATCCAGCGCCTTCTTCGCCACGCGAAGCCGAAACTTCGCGTAAGGGGTCAGCTCCTCCGGCAGCCTGTCCAGCAACACCGGGCCGACGGTCAGCTGTTTCTCGTCATACGCCGATTTCCCCGGCCGCGCGCAGATGACGACATAGTTCCTGCGCCCGTCCTGGGCGACGTGTTCGTCGTAGATTTCGTAACCGCAGCCTGAAAGCGCCTGCCGCAGCTGCGGTGCGGCCACGTTGGGCTGCAGGATCAGCCGGGCGTTTCCCAGCTTTTCCCGGCCCTCGTGGAGGATGGCCGCGATGGTGGCCCCACCCATGCCGGCGATCACCGCGCAGTCGACGGGCGATTCGAGCGCCAGTGCGCCGCTGCCCACGGCAAATTCCGCGCTGTCTTCCAGGCCCAGGTTGGCAATCAACCCCCTGGCCTTGTTCAGCGACGGCGCGGAGATGTCCGTCAGCACCACCCGGCGACACATCTCCCGCTGGAGCAAAAACGCGCCGAGCCTGCCGTGATCGCACCCGATGTCGGCGCAGACTTCACATCTGCCGACCAGGCGCGCGATCATCGACAGGCGCGGATCCAGGGCGATTTGACCAGTGTGTTGCATCAGTCGATGGAATCCTTCAGCTTGCGGGAGCGGCTGGGGTGGCGCAGCTTGCGCAGCGCCTTGGCCTCGATCTGGCGGATGCGCTCGCGGGTGACCTTGAACTCCTTGCCCACCTCTTCAAGGGTACGGGCTCGGCCGTCCTCCAGGCCGAAGCGCAGCTTCAGCACCATTTCCTCCCGGGGCGTCAGCGTGGAAAGCACGCTCATCAGCTGCTCCTTGAGCATGGTGAAGGCGGCTGCCTCCGCCGGGGCGGGCGCGTCGTCGTCGGGGATGAAGTCGCCCAGGTGGCTGTCCTCCTCCTCGCCGATGGGGGTCTCCAGGGAAACTGGCTCCTGCGCGATCTTGATGATCTCGCGCACCTTGTCCTCCGGGATGCCCATCTCCGCGGCGATCTCCTCGGGCAGCGGCTCGCGGCCATACTCCTGCAGCAGCTGGCGGGAGACGCGGATCAGCTTGTTGATGGTCTCCACCATGTGCACGGGGATGCGGATGGTGCGGGCCTGGTCCGCGATGGCGCGGGTGATGGCCTGGCGGATCCACCAGGTGGCATAGGTGGAGAACTTGTAGCCCTTGCGGTAGTCAAACTTTTCCACGGCCTTGATCAGGCCCAGGTTGCCCTCCTGGATCAGGTCCAGGAACAGCATGCCGCGGCCCACATAGCGCTTGGCGATGGAAACCACCAGGCGCAGGTTGGCCTCGCACAGCCGGTGCTTGGCGTCCTCGTCGCCCTCTTCCATGCGCTTTGCCAGCTCGATCTCCTCTTCCGCGGTCAGAAGCGGCACCTTGCCGATCTCCTTCAGGTACATGCGCACTGGGTCGTCGATGGAGATGCCCTCGGGCACGGAGATGTCGATCTCCTCCTCCTCGACCTCGTTCATCAACTCGGCCTCGGGGATGGCGTCCTCCTTGATGACCTCGATATTGAGGCTGGAGAGCGTGTCCAGTATACGGTCAAACTGCTCGGGACTCAGTTCCACGTCCCCCAGCGTCTCGACGATTTCCTTGTAGGTCAGTACACCCTTCTGCTTGCCGGTCTCGATCAGCTCGCTCACCCGAGCCTTCATTACATCCTGGTTTTCGTTCGTCTTGCTCAATCCGGGCCACTCCTTTCGACCGGTCAACTGTCCGAATCTCGGTTCGCAGCGTCAATGCGGCGCAGGATTTCCGCTTTTTGTTCCTGTGTCATGCCGCCGACGCTCTGTTTGTATTCATTTTCACGCTGGGCGTTTCGAGCGTCGCGGAGGGTGCGCAGATCCTCCTGCGCCACCTCCAGCGCCTTTTCTCTGTCCGCGGGAAGGGGCGAAAAGTTCAGCGCGCGCATCGCGCGGCCGCGCCGGGCGTCGTCCTCGATGCCCTCCACATAGCTTCCCGCCGGGTTCCCGTCGATCAGCCACTGCGCCAGTGTTCGATGGTCGTCGTTTGTAAAGTCCTCCGGCTTCAATACCGCTGCCGGGATCAGCCCCGCGGCGAGCATGGAGATCAGCTCCTGCTCGGCCTTTTCGACGCCGCTGGGCTCCGATTGGTTCCCGCGCCGCCGTCGCGCCGGGGCTGCGCTCTGGGCCGGGAGCGTCGCGCCGATCTGGCGGAGCAGTATCTCCCGGTCATAGCCGGTCTCATTGACCAGCCTTCTCAGGTGGTTTTCCATTTCGATGGGGCTCTTCACCTTTTTCAGGATCTCACAGCAGCGCAGCGCGTACTGCGTCATGCCGTCCTGGGTGGAGGTGTCCAGCCCGTCCCTGGCCCGAAGCATGCGGTAGCTGGTGGAATCCAGCTTTTCCAGCGCCTCGAAGCCCGCCAGGCCGTTGGCCTTGATGAAGTCGTCCGGGTCCATGCCGCCGGGGTAGTCGATCACCCGGGCGGGGATGTTCTGCGCATCGAAGATGTCCAGCGCCCGCAGCGCCGCCTTCTGGCCGGCCGCGTCGCCGTCGTAGCTGATCCACACCTGGGGGGCGTAGCGCTTCATCAGCCGCGCCTGTTCCTCCGTCAGGGCTGTGCCCAGCGTGGCCACCACGCCCTGCACGCCGTGCTTGCGAAGGGACACGGTGTCCATGTAGCCCTCCACCAGCACCAGCCTTCCGATCGAGCGCTCCTTCTGGACAAAGTTCAGCGCGTAGAGGCCCATGCGCTTGTTGAACACGGGCGTCTCCGCCGTGTTCAGGTACTTGGGCTGGGCATCCCCCATGGCGCGCCCGCCAAAGCCGAGCACCCGGCCCTGGGCGTTGATGATGGGAAACATCACCCGACCCCGGAACATGTCGAAGAAGCGCTTGTCCTTGCGCACCACCAGGCCCGCCTTTTCCAGCAGCGCCGGCTCATAGCCCGCGTCCTCCAGATGATGCAAAAGGCCGTCCCAGCCTTTGGGAGAAGCTCCGAGGCCGAAGCGGCGGATGTCCGAATCGTTGAGGCCGCGCTTGTACAGGTAGTTCAGAGCGTCCGCGCCCTCGCCCGTCCACAGTGTTTTGTGGAAGAACCGGGCGGCCTCGCGGTTGGCCTCGTACATACGCTCCCGCTCGTCCCTGCTGACGCGGCTCTCACCCGGCTGCTGGCTTCGCTCCGGCAGCTCCATGTGGGTGCGCTCTGCGAGCTGACGCACGGCGTCCATGAACTCCATGCGCTCCATGTCCATCACGAAGTTGATGACCGTGCCGCCCTTGTGGCAGCCGAAGCAGTAGTACAGCTGGGATTCGCTGTCAACGGAGAAGGAAGGCGTCTTTTCGTTGTGGAACGGACAACAGCCCCAGAACCGGCGGCCCTTTTGCTTGAGGGGGACGTACTCGGAGACCACTTCCTCCAGGCTGACCCGGGAGCGCAGCTCCTCCAGCCAGGCATCCGACAATCTTCCGCTCATATACGCCTCTCAATCCTTCTTTCCATGGCCCGCACGGGGCGGTTCTCCGCGAGTTACAGTAGTTTATTATTCGCCAATTTCGCCGTTTTTCCTGCATTGGTTTTACAAATTACACAAGAAATTCGTGGCAGTTAACCGTTGCGCGGCCCGTCCGGGGGCAGCGCGAGCGCGCCTCTGGCGCGGCGAATACGAGCCTGCCGATCAATATACTATATACAACATCTGTTCGGAAAAATCCTTTTTTTCATATTATTTTAACTATATACCACGATTCTGCCGCTTTCCGACACGCACCCCGCGCGGCGGCGCGCATAGTATACATCGAAAGCGCCCGATTCGACGACCTGGGCGCTTCGATGGGTTATTTGACTATGCGTTCCGCGGCAGGCTTCGAGGGCCGCCGCGCTGGAGGTTTTGAATATGCCGATACTGGTATCGAAATTCGGCGGCAGCTCCACCGCCGACGCCGCGTGCTTCCGGCGGATCCGGGACATCCTGGAGGCATCGCCGGGAAGGCGCTGCGCGGTGCTGTCCGCGCCGGGGGTGTCCGAAAGGCACGACAGCAAGATTACCGCCCTGCTGGCTGCCTGCTGGCGATTGCGACGGGACAGGCGCTCGGTCCGGGTCGCCGTGGACACCATCGTCAGGCGCTATGAGGAAATCGCACTGCCGCTGGGCGTGACCGGCTTCCGGGAGACGGCGGAGCGGGAGATCGAAGAGGCGCTGGCCGTCTCCGAGGCACACACGTTGAGCCGCGGAGAACACCTGTGCGCGCTGCTGTTCTCACGCTACAGCGGCATCCCCATGGCCGACGCGGCGGAGGCAGTGCGCTTTGATGAGTATGGCCAACTCGACACGGAGGGGACGCTTGCGCGTTTCATCGCCCTGTCCCGTCAACACGACCGGGTGATCGTGCCGGGCTTCTACGGCGCCGGGCCGGACGGGCGGATCCACACCTTCCCCCGCAACGGCTCGGACATCACCGGCGCGCTGGCGGCGGCGGGCATGGGTGCAAGCCTGTATGAAAACTGGACGGACGTGCCCGGGCTGATGACCGCCGACCCTGCCATCGTTCCCGGTGCCAGGCTGATCCGGCAAGTCAGCTATCGCCAGATGCGCGCGCTGGCACGGGCGGGCGCCCAGGTGCTGCACCCGGCCTGCCTGGACCCGGTGTCCATGGCGGGCATACCCACCCGGCTGCGCCCGACGACAGACCCGGAGAGCTTCGGCACGCTGATCGACGACAAGGTGACCGGGGTCGCCCCCTGCATCGCCGGCAAGCGGGACGCGGCGCTGCCTGTGAAGTGCCATGACCCCGGCGGGGCGTCCTGCATATCGGTGTTCGGCGTGGATACAGCGCGGGTCATGGAGGCGGCGCGGCTGCTGGACGCGATCTGCGCGGAGAGCGGGCGGGACTGCGTGCGGCTGTATGTGGAGCGTGCGGCCTATGAGATGAGCCTGCGGGCGCTGCATGTCAGGCTGATTGAGTAACGATTTCCGGCGAAGTCCTTCGCCCTCCGCCGGACCGCGCGACCCCGCTTCGCGGCGGTCCGCTGATCGTGTACAATTCCAAACAATGTGGCACATCACGGAAACTTTGGGAGTTGAGTAAGACCTCCTCACTTCCCTGCGGGCACCTCGAACGAGGGGCTGCAGACCCGTTTTCCATGCGCTCGAACCTCCTCGCGGGGCGAGACAAGAGAGATAGGGGCTTTGCGGCAGCCTTGGCTCGCCTCCCGTGAGGGGGAGAGCTGGCAGCCGAAGGCTGACTGAGAGGGGGCCCAAGGAAAACGTGATGAACCACAAAAAGGGAGCAACGATCGTCGCTCCCTTTGAACTTATCTCCTGCGCCGCGCCTGCCGCGCCTTGCGCGAGAGGGCGTAGAGCCGGATGCCGTTGATGGCCGAGATCAGGCAGAACGCCAGCAGCAGCAGCTTGACGAAGCCGTTCAGGAAGATGTTCCAGCGGGGCCAGAACAGATCCAGCAGCATCAGCACCAGCACCACCGCGCCCAGGCCAAGGTTGGCCAGTGGCAGGTATTTGTCCAATTGCTTCATCTGTATCGCTCCTCGCCGTATCTGGAGTTGGATGAGGATGTCCGCCGCTCACCATAGCCGGAGGTGGCGCGCCGACCGCTGTAGCCTGAAGAACCGGTGCTCGTCCTTCCGGTGCCGTTCGACCTGTTGGAGGTAGTGCCGTAGCGCGGCTCATAATCGCTTCTGTACCGAGGCGAATCGTAATCCCCATAGCCGCGGGCGGGCTGGCGAGCGCTCGTGGAAGGCCTGCGGCTCTGCCCATACGGGCCCTGGGGCCTCGGGGCGGGCTGTTGCGGCCGGTTCGCCAGGCGCAGCAGCGTGCGGCAGTTGAACCAGCTGATCACGCAAAGCGCCAGCAGCAGTCCCTTGGTCAGCCGGTTGTCGATGAAGTTCATGGCGGTGTTGACGCGGTCGATCAAAAAGAACACGATATACATGTTGCAGATCAGTATCGCCGCGTGGGGCAGAAGCCGCCTCAGCCGGTTGAGCATCACCGGGCATCCCCTTTCTCATTTGTTTCGTTCGTTCCGGGTCATGGCGACACGCTGTCGATGACCATGATGTAGTCGCTGCTGTTCCGTCCGCCGTCGGAGGGAATGTTGACCAGCTTGTTGGCCAGGGCCAGCAGCGAGGTCTGTCCGCCGTCCAGGTTGTAGGCCAGCTTGCAGCCGAACCCGGCCATGATCTTGGCCAGCGCGTCGATCTTGGCGCCGTTGGATTTCTTGTTGCGGCCGTCCACGGCCACGAAGCAGTAGTGCCCCGGCTCGTAATAGCCGATGGCGGAGCGGGGATGCCGCTTGTTGGTGCCATGCCCGTCGGTGTAGGTGCCCAGAGGATTGCCCTCGCCGTCCAGCAGCGACGGCCCGAAGCACCAGCTCTGGTACGCGCCGCGCTCCATCTCCCTGACGGCGTCGAATTCCCCGGCGGGGAACATCTCCATGTGGCCGTCCCAGTAGAGTATGGCGATGTCGTCCGTGGTCTTGTTGTCGCGGTAGAGCGTGCCGTTTCGGATGACCACGCCGGTGTCGCGGGTGCCGTAGTAATCTCCGTTCAGCGTCGCCACGGCGCTGTAGCGCTCGGCGATCTTCTCGATCCACTCGGTGTAGCCGCGGCCGTACTTGTCCTTGCCGAAGGCGGTGACCAGGCAGCTGATGTCGGCGACGTAGAACTCCACCAGGTAGACCTGTGCGTTGATATCATTGTTGTACTCGGTGAAGTAGCGCACGTTGAGGTTGCCGCTCTGATAGCCGGTGTCCGAATAGGTGACTTCGCCGTTCGTGAACATGCCGGGGAAGTCGTCCCGGAAGTTGCCCACGACCACGGGCTCCGGCGTCTCGGTGGGCAGCGGGGTCGGCTCCGCCTCGACAGCATCGGCCACAGGCTGTTCCTCCGCCTGGACGGCGGGCTGTTCCTGCTCCGGCAGCGGCGTCTCCACCGGTGCGCTCACCTGCGTCGCCGCGCCGCCGCGGGTGGACACGATGCCGATGGACACCTCCCCATGCGGAATGACGTGGTGCGGCAGTGCATACAGCACCAGTGCCAAGCCCAGCGCCACCACGTGCGCGGTCAGCACCAGCCAGATCGGCCAGGGATCGCGCCGGAGCTGGCTCAAAAGCCAGCCCAGCGCGCCTCGCCGGGGCTGATACCCTCCCCTTCTTCGATCCATTTGTGTTCCCTCGATTCAGGCGTTCGTTAGCGCAGGCTCTCCATCTCCGCGATGCGGGCCTCCAGCTTCTTGAGCAGCTGCTGGTTTGTGGCCAGCTTCTCCTTCTCGGCCTCCACCAGCTGGGCGGGAGCCTTGCTGACGAAGCCGGGGTTGTTCAGCATGTTGGTGGCCCTGGCGATCTCGCCGTTCAGGCTCTTCAGGTCCTTCTCCAGGCGCTTCAGCTCCTTGTCCACGTCCACCAGCTCGCCCAGGGGCATGAACAGCTCGCAGGGTTCGGCGACGGCGGAGGCGGACTTTTCCGGGTTGGCGGCGTGGGCGTCGATCAGCTCCAGGCCGCTGGCGTTCGCCAGGCGCTTGAAGTAGCCCTCGGCGCTCTGCAGCGCGTCCTTCCAGCCCTCGTGGGGCTTCAGGATCAGCGTGGCCTTGCGTCCCGGCTGCACGTTCATCTCGGCGCGCAGGTTGCGCACGGCGCGAATGACGTCCATGATGCCCTCCATGCGGGCGGCTTCCTCGGGGAAGTCGTATTCCGGCTTCGCCTCGGGCCAGCCGGCATTGATCAGCATGCCCTCCACATGGGGCAGATAGCCGTAGACTTCCTCGGTGATGAACGGCATATAGGGGTGCAGCAGCTTCAGCATGCCGGTGAGCACGTACAGCAGCACCTCCTGGGTGGTCTCCTTCACGTCGCCCTCTTCCGCATACAGACCCTGCTTGGCGGCTTCGATGTACCAGTCGCAGAAGGTGGACCACACGAAGTCGTAGAGCTTCGTGGCCGCGAGGCCCAGGTCGTAGCCCTCCAGGTTCTCGGTGATGCCGCGCACGGCCTCCTGGTACTTCGTCAGGATCCACTTGTCGGCCAGGGACAGCTTGCTCACGTCGATGCCCTTGGAGGTGAAGCCCTGCAGGTTCATCAGCACGAAGCGGCTGGCGTTCCAGATCTTGTTGGCGAAGTTGCGGTAGGACTCGATCTTTTCCTCGCTCATGCGGATATCGCTGCCGGGGGCCACGCCCATCACCAGCGAGAAGCGCAGCGCGTCCGCGCCGTACTTGTCGATGACCTCGATGGGGTCGATGCCGTTGCCCAGGGATTTGGACATCTTCCGGCCCAGGGCGTCGCGCACCAGGCCGTGCATCAGCGCCACCTGGAAGGGGCACTTGCCGGTGTGCTCGATGCCGGAGAACACCATGCGTGCCAGCCAGAAGAAGATGATGTCGTAGCCGCAGGACAGCACGGTGTTGGGATAGTAGTAGTTGAAATCGTCGGTCTTCTCGGGCCAGCCCAGCGTGGAGAAGGGCCACAGCGCCGAGGAGAACCAGGTGTCCAGCACGTCCTCGTCCTGGTGCACCGGGCCGCCGCACTTCGGGCAGGTGGTGATGTCCTCGCGGGTGACAAAGGTCTCGCCGCAGGCGTCGCAGTAGAACGCGGGGATGCGGTGGCCCCACCACAGCTGGCGGCTGATGCACCAGTCGCGGGTGTTCTCCATCCAGTGCAGGTAGGTCTTTTCAAACCGGTCCGGGATGAAGCGCAGCTTGCCGTCGTACACCACCTGGCAGGCAGGCTCGGCCAGGGGCTTCATCTTCACGAACCACTGCTTGGACACCATGGGTTCCACCACGGTGTGGCAGCGGTAGCAGGTGCCCACTTCGTGGTTCAGGGGCTCGATCTGCTTCAGGAGGCCCAGTGCCTTCAGGTCGGCCACGATCGCCTTGCGGGCCTCGTCGGTGGTCATGCCGGCATACTTGCCGCAGTCCAGCACGGTGGGCTCGTCCACGGTGGCCCGGCCGGAGGCGATCAGCTCGGCGTTCTCGGCGGCTTCCTTCGCGCCGGTCATGTGGCCGTCATAGGTGAACACCCGCACCATGGGCAGGTTGTGGCGCTTGCCCACCTCGAAGTCGTTGGGGTCGTGGGCGGGGGTGATCTTCACCACGCCGGTGCCCTTCTCCATGTCGGCGTGCTCGTCGCAGACGATGGGGATCTCCTTGTCGATCAGCGGCAGGATCACGTGGCAGCCGTGCAGGTGGGCATAGCGCGGGTCTTCGGAATTGATGGCCACGGCGGTGTCGCCCAGCATGGTCTCGGGGCGGGTGGTGGCCAGCTCCAGAAGCTCCCCCGTCTCCTTCACGGGATAGAGGATGTGCCAGAAGTTGCCGTCCTTGGCCTCGTATTCCACTTCCGCGTCGGAAAGGCTGGTCTGGCAGCAGGGGCACCAGTTGATCATGCGGCTTCCCTGGTAGATCAGGCCCTTTTCGTACAGGCGCACGAAGGTCTCCCGCACGGCGCGGGACAGGCCCTCGTCCATGGTGAAGCGCTCGCGGCTCCAGTCGCAGGACACGCCCAGCTTGCGCAGCTGCCTGACGATGCGCCCGCCGTACTCCTTCTTCCACTCCCAGGTGCGCTCCAGAAACTTTTCGCGACCGATCTGCGCCTTGGTCAGACCCTCCTGGCGCAGCGCGTCCACCACCTTCACCTCGGTGGCGATGGCGGCGTGATCCGTGCCGGGCACCCACAGCGTCGGGTCACCCTTCATGCGGTGATAGCGGATCAGCACGTCCTGGGGCATTTCGTCCAGGGCGTGGCCGATGTGAAGCTGGCCGGTGATGTTCGGCGGCGGCATCACGATGACGAAGGGCTTTTTGCTCTCGTCCTTCACGGGCTTGAACGCGCCGGAATGCTCCCACATTTCATAGATGCGGCTTTCCACCTGATTGGGCTGGAACACCTTTTCCATCGTGAATTCCTGTTTGGTTTCCATGGTTATATCCCCCTTGTATTATAGACAGATCACCAGTATTGCGCCGATGCCGCAGGCCAGCACGCCCGCCAGCTTCAGCGCCGGCTTCTTGAAGAAGGCGCAGACGAGGCCCGCGACCATCAGGCCCAGGCCCGCCCAGTTCACGGGCGAGAGCGCGGCGGCCTTCAGCGTCCCGCGGCTCGCGGCGTCGTAAAGGAAGTACGCGCCGACGCCCATGACGATCACCGGCAGAAGCCAGGCCGCCGGACGCCTGTTCTCACCGGACATAACATCACCCCTTATCGATGCCCCCTGCCGTCACGCTCCGACATAAAAACGCGGAGCACGCGCCACAAAGGGCGGATTGCTCCGCGGTACCACCTTATTCAATCCGGCGAAACCACGCCAGATCCTCTCTGCGCTTTAAGGGACGCACCCCGCCGGGTTACTCCGTTCGCCCGACCGCCTCGGAAGCGACCTTCGTCTATCTGCGTTCCGAGCGGCCTTCCAGCCAGCGAGCCGCTCTCTCTTGGGGGCACGATGGACTACTCCTCTTCGTCATCGACGCATTCATTATAGCACCCGCACAGCCTTTCGTCAAACGGATTGGCCCGTGTGACAGGATTTTAACACGATATGAACAGCCTCACAGCCATCTGTCCGCCACCAGCACCGTCCAGCCGCCCATGTCCGCCTCGCGAACCACCTCAAAGCCGTTCTTGAACCAGAAGTGGGTGGCCTGCGGGTTGTCCCTGGCGATGGCCAGCCGAAGCCGCCTCACGCCCATGGATTTGAAGCTCCCGGCGACCTCGCCGATGATCGCGCTGCCCGTCCCCCGCCCCTGCAAGTCGGCGTTCATCATGAAAAAGCCGATGTAGGCGCTCTGCGGGTCGGGATAGGCCTCGATGAAGTCCAGCACCGCGACGAGACGCTCTCCATCATAAAAGCCGACGTAGTGCTTCCGGGCAGGCTCCACGCCCTCCGGCAGCAGCGTCATGTCGCTTCTTACCTGTTCAAGGGTGGGCTCCATGCCGCAATATTGGTAATAGAGTTCGTTCCGCTTGCAGAAGCGCAGCACGGCTTCCGCGTCCGGCTCGCGCAGCGCGAGCACGGCATAGCAGTGGCTGAGTTTTGCGATGTCCATCGTATGCTCACCTGTCAGTCGAACTGGTTGCGCGGGTCGTTGCTCTTGCGGGGATGGTCGTCGTCCTCCAGGAACTCGATCTCGAGCCGCTGGAAGGGCACATCCTCCATGAAGTGCTCCGGCAGGAACTGGGTGCGCCGGAAGTCCTCGAACTCCCGGTAGTGCTTGTTCAGCCAGATGGGCCGGGGAATGTCGAATTCGCGGCACAGCTCCGTCAGCGCGTCCTCCGCCTCCTCCCAGGCGCAGGGTGCGGTGGCCTGCCGGTCGATGCGATGCTTCTTGATGATCCTCGCCCACAGTCTCGGCATGGGTATCCCTCCGTATGTCGTGATGGGGATATTATACCGCATCCCGACCCCGGAAGCAAATGGAAATTGCTATGGCGCTTCCATCAGCTTTGCGAAATCCACATCCCGCCCGTCCCGCGTCAGCTCAAAGTGGATGTGGGCGGCCATGTCGTCCTCGCAGGGCACGGACATGGCAACGGCGCTGATCACGTCGCCCCCGCGCACGTCGTCGCCGATTGCCACCAGGTTCAGCGTGTTCACCCCGCGGTACACGGACTGCCAGCCCTCGCCGTGGTCGATGACGATCACGTTCCCCCACAGCCTGTCGTTCCAGGCGTCGGAGACCACGCCGTCCCGGCAGGCGTACACGGCCTCCCCAGGGCTTCCGGCGATGTCCAGCGCCGGATGGGTCTGCCATTGGCCAAGGGTCTTGGAAAACACCGGTTCCTCTGCAGAATACGCCCCGATGACCTCGCCCTCCAGCGGCCAGCGCCAGACGACGGGCTCGGCGGTTGGCTCGGGCGTGGGCGCGAGTGCCTCCGCCCTGGCGGACAGCGCGGTGCGCGCGGCGGGCTCCGGCGCGTCCTGGCGGCCGGCCCGGTTCCGGTAGGCATAAGATGCCGCGCCCAGGATCGCCAGAAGCAGCGCCAGCGCCGCATAGTATCCCACCCGGCCCCACTGCTCGCGGGTGAGGCCCCGCAGCCTGCCGTTGATGCCTTTATAGGTTTCTCTGATCTTATTCCACATGAAAACACCCCCTGTAACGCCAGTATTGACGCCGCAGGGGGCTTTATTCAATTCAATCAATCGTCGTATTCGTCATAATCGTCGTCATCGTCGTCGTACTCGTCGTACCTGTCCCGCCTTCGGGCCTCGCGGCGCTTCTGGGCGCTCTTGCGGCGCATGTACTCCAGACGCCGGGCCTCGTACAGCTTCTTTCTGCGCTTGTCCTTGCGGGAGGCGCGCACGGCCGCGGCGATGATGAGCGTGATGATCAACAGAATCAGCACCACGCACAGCAGCACCACCAGCGGGTCTTCAAAGTACTTCAGCACCGGGAAGATGTCGGTCAGCTCGGCCTTGGGCGGCTGTTCGGCGATGGAGCGGTCGGCCACCAGCAGCGCGGTGATCTCCTTGCCGGACTGGTCCACGTAGCGCAGGCGGCCGATGATCTCGCCCTCGGAGATGGGCGCGGCCATGTCGCTGGTGACGGTCATCTCGCAACGGGAGACGAAGTCGTCGATGGCGGCGGTCATGGCCTGCTCATTGTCGTTTTCCACCATGCGGGTGTAGTCCGGGTCGCTGATCTGTGCGATCTTGAGCCCGATCCTGCCGTGCTCCGGATCGCTCTCGATGGCGTTGGACACCCGCAGCGTGGCGATTTTCGGGCTGGCGAAGGTGAACATCTGCTCCATGGTGTAGCCGGTGTAGCAGGTGAAGCCGTAGTTGAACATGCGGATGGTGTCGATCCACTTTTCAATGTTGGCCGTGCCGTGAAAATCCACCGTCACCAGGCGCACGCCGTCCCGCTCCGCCGCGCCGACGAAGCACTGGCCCGCGGCGCTGTGATAGCCGGTCTTGATGCCGATGCAGTCCGGGTAATAATACGTGTGGTCCTTCTTGAGCAGCGCGTTGGTGTTGGTGACCCGGGTCTCCTGGGGCTTGCCGTTGCGGGTGATGTTCATGGTGTAGCTGACCGACGAGACGATCTGCCGGAAGGAATCCAGCTTCACGGCCTCGCTGGCGATCCGCGCCATGTCCATGGCCGTGGACCAGTGGTTCTCGTCGTGATAGCCATGGGGGTTGGCAAAGTGGGTGTCCTCGCAGCCCAGCTCTGCAGCCCTCGCGTTCATCTTTGCTACGAAGCCGTCCACGCTGCCGCTGACCAGCACGGCCACGGCGTTGGCGCCGTCGTTGCCGGAGGTGAGCATGAAGCCGTAGAGCAGGTCCCGGAAGGGCATCACGTCGCCCGGGAAAACCGGCACCAGCGAGCTGTCCGCCGGGATCTCGTTGGCCTGCTTGGGGATGACGATGGTGGTGTCCATGCCGATGCCGCTCTCCAACGCCAGCAGCAGGGTCATCACCTTGGTGGTGCTGGCCGGGTACATGCGCTGGCGGGCATTCTTGGCGAACAGGACGTTGCCGTTGCTGGCATCCACGAGCACCGCCGCCGTGGCATAGAGGTGTCCCTCGTGCAACAGCTGCGGCACGTTGCGGTTGTAGTCGGCAGGCGTCTCCTCGGCCAGGGCCGGCATGGCGCACAGCAGCGCCAGCGTCAAGGCCAGGACGAGGGACAGCCATCGGTTGGGTCGGAGCATGGAATTACCTCGCATCGCGTTTGGAAATTATTGTCATTATAGCATCGCGCGGCAGATTTGTACAGCGCGCACATCATATGGACGGGAAAAATCAGCGCCCGGTTCCCTTGCGGCGCTTGCGCTTGCGGCGGCGCGCCCTGCGCTTCTTGGCGTTGTGGTACGCAACCGCACCGGCGACGGCGCAGATCAGCAGCAGCACCAGCGCCGCCATAACAAGCACCGGCGAGCCGCCTTTGGCGGGCGCGGGCACACTCGGTTCGGCCTGGGCCGCGGGCTGGGTCTCCACGGGCTTCGGCGCCTCGGTGACCACCACGGGCTCGGGCGTGGCCGGGGTTTCCACGTCCCGGGAAGCCACCAGCAGCGCCTTCACTTCGCCGCCGTCCGGCAGGGTGCAGCGCACGTTGCCCATGATCTCCCCCGCGCCCACGGGTGCCTTCAGCTCGCGGGTCCAGTTGACTTCTGCGCTTTCGCCCAGCTGTTCCGCCAAGTGGTCAAGCGCGGCCTCGCTGCCGTCCACGGCCTTCACCGTCGCGCCGCCGTCGTCCACCTCGTACAGGTTCAGACCGAGGGCCTCGGTGCCCTCGGCGGCGCCTTCGATCTGAACGGTGTTGAAGCCGGACGCCGCCCGCTCCATCAGCTCGGAGGCGGGAACGTCGCGATACTTGGTGAAGCCGTACTCAAACAGCCGCGCGGCGTCGAACCATTTGTCGTTCTCCTGGTCGCAGTTCAGCACCACGCAGATCAGGCGCATGCCATCCCGCTCCGCCGAACCCACGAAGCACCAGCCCGCCTTGCCATGATGGCCGGTCTTGATGCCGTTGCAGTCGGGATAGTAATACTTTTCTCCGGTTTGGAGCAAACTGTTGCGGGAGATGATGTCGGCGGACTTGGTCGTGCCGCCGCGGGTGACGGTGATGGTCCACTTGGGCTGCTTCACCACGTCGCGGAAGGTCTCGTTCTCCATGGCGAAGCGGGCCAGCGTGGCCAGGTCCTGGGCGGTGGTGTAGTGGTTCGCGTCGTGGTAGCCGTGGGCGTTGACATAGTGGGTGCCCTCCAGCCCCAGTTCCGCGGCCCGGGCGTTCATGTGCTCCACGAAGGCTTCGATGCTGCCGTCCACCCGCACAGCCACGGCGTTGGCGCCGTCGTTGCCGGAGGAGAGCATGAAGCTGTAGAGCAGGTCGCGCCAGCTCATCACGTCACCGGGCTTCACCGGGATCACGGAGCTGCCCGCGGGCACGTCGGCGGCCTCCTTGGGGATGGTCACCATCTCGTCCAGGGGGACTCCGCTCTCGATGCCCAGCAGCAGCGTCATGATCTTGGTGGTGCTGGCCGGGAACATGCGCACCTTGCTGTTCTTGTTGAACAGCACCTCGCCCGTGTCCCGGTCGATCAAAAGCGCCGACTCGGCAAACAGATGGGCGCTCTGGAGGTTCTCCGGCGCGTTCATGTCGTAGGGAGCCAGGGTCGGTTCGGCCGTGGCGGCCGAAAGCATCAATATGAAAGCGGCGATCAGCGCCACGAGGGCTTTCCTGTACAGCGTCATTCGTGTCTCCTTGCTGCCGCCGGACGGGGCCGGCGGGGCGATTGGCCGCGATGCGGCTCACTATATATCTTATCACCAGATGCGAAATTTGTACAGCACAGCTATAAAAACCTAACATTTAAAAAAAACAACTTGAAATCATGTCAGGAATCGTTTATAATAATAACAAAATCGTGAAAATGTAATGTCATACTCATACAATTCATTGTTACAACGGCTTCAGAGGAGGATACACCATGCCCAAGCGCATCTTGATCGTGGATGACGAGCCCTTAATTGTCAAAGGTTTGAAATATTCTCTCGAGCAGGACGGCTACGAGACGGATTCCGCCGCCGACGGCGAAGAGGCCGTCAACAAGTTCTTTTCCGGCCAGTACGACCTGGTTCTGCTGGACGTGATGCTGCCGAAGATCGACGGCATCGAAGTATGCCAGCGCATCCGCGAGCGCAGCAACGTCTCCATCATCATGCTCACCGCCAAGGGCGACGACATGGACAAGATCCTGGGCCTGGAGTACGGCGCGGACGACTACATGACCAAGCCCTTCAACATCCTGGAGGTCAAGGCCCGCATCCGCACCATCTTCCGCCGCACCGCCATGATGCAGCGCGAGAGCGGCCAGCGTGTGATCACCGTGCGGGACATGCAGCTGAACGTGAACAACCGCTCCGTCACCGTCGGGGGCCGCGAGGTGAACCTGACCGCCAAGGAATTCGACCTGCTGCACCTGTTCGTCACCAACCGGGGCAAAGTGTTTTCCCGGGAAAACCTGCTCGAAACCATCTGGAAGTATGACTACCTGGGCGATCTGCGCACGGTAGACGTGCACATCCGCCGACTGCGCGAGAAGATTGAAAAGGTGCCCAGCCAGCCTGAATACATCTTCACCAAGTGGGGAGTGGGCTACTATTTCACTGACAAGGATTAAAACCTTCATACATTCCATACGCTGGAAGATTACCATCGCCTATCTGCTGATCATCGTCGTGGCGTTCTCCGTCATCGGTTTCTCGGTGATCCAGCTGATGGGCGAATATCTGTTTACCCAGCGCACCCGGGACGACCAGAGAATCGCGGAAAACCTCGCCGAGGCCTTCAGCGATTATTTGGTCGCTTTTGATGCGCAGAGCATGTATGACGCCGCCCTGGAGACCGCCCGCGCCCAGCAGAGCCGGGTGCTGGTGCTGGACAGCCTGTGCGTGGTGCAGGTGGACACGGCGTCTGAGATGAACGGCCAGCGCTTCATCACCACCGAGATCGACGGCGTGCTGAAGGGCTCGGAGGGCGGCTATGGCTTCTATGAAGCCGGCAGCGGCAGCGCCGGGAATTACTGGCTCCGGGCTGCGCTGAACGGCTTTTCCGGCGCAAACGCCATGACCGGCGTCTACGCCAGCCCCATCCAGAACGGCGACAACCTGCTGGGCGTGTTGGTGTACATCAGCCAGGTGCAGGAGATCTACGAGAACCTGCGGGACATCCAGATCAAGATCCTCACCTGGATGGCCCTGGTGGCGCTGGCGGTGCTGGTGATCAACGCGCTGGTGCTGCGCACTATCACCCGGCCCATCGGCGAGTTGAACGAGGGCATTTCCCGCATGAGCAAGGGCGACCTGTCCGCCCGGGTGCGCGTGCGCGGCAAAAACGAGTTCGCCGGGCTGGCCCGGGCCTTCAACAGCATGTCCGAGCGGCTGGAGCAGTTGGACGCTTCCAGGAGCCAGTTCGTCTCCAACGCCTCCCATGAACTGAAGACCCCGCTGAGCACCATGAAGATCCTGATCGAGACACTGATGTACCAGGACCCCATGGACCCGGCCATGACCAAGGAATTCCTCACTGACGTGAACAAGGAGATCGACCGGCTGAACGGCATCGTGTCCGACCTTTTGACGTTGGTGAACATTGACAGCGGCATGAAGCTGAACCTGCAGGAGCTGGACATCGGCGGCCTGCTGCAGGAGCAGGTGAAGCGCCTTTCTCCCCTCGCCCGGGAAAACGGCATCGAGCTGGACTGCCAGGTGAAGGAATCGCTGGAAGTGAACGGCGACGCGCTGAAGCTGCAGCAGGTGGTGTACAACATCATCGACAACGCCATCAAGTACACGCCCCGGGGCGGCGAGGTGCATTGCACGCTCAACCGCGCCGGAAAGAAGGCCATCATCCGCGTGCAGGACACCGGCGTGGGCATCCCCGAGGCGGACCTGCCCCACATCTTCGACCGTTTCTACCGAGTGGACAAGGCCCGCTCCCGGGAGACCGGCGGCACGGGCCTGGGGCTGAGCATCGTCAAGCAGTTCGTGCTGCTGCACGGCGGCAACATCACCGCCAAGAGCGCCCCCGGCAAGGGCTCGACGTTCATCATCGAGCTGCCGCTGGCGGAAAAGAAGAAGGAAAGCTGACGGGAAGGAGGTTGGTTTCATGCGCAAGCTGAGCGCGCTGACGGCGCTTTTGCTGTGCCTTGCGCTCGCCCTGTCGGGCTGCGCGCTGCGGGGGCCGGTCTCCCAGTCTGCCTCTGAGATCAGCCTGCCGGAGCCCCCGGACGAGGCCGACAACATGATCCTCGGGGAGAGCGTCTCCGGGGCATCCACAGAGGTGACCCTCTACCGGGTCTCCCCTGACTATTCCGGCTTCTCCGCCGTCACCCAGGGCATCCGCGCGGAGGTGGGCGAAAGCCTGCCCGAGGCCGCGGTGAACGCGCTGCTGGCGGACGGAAACCGCGCCATGGCGGACGTGAAGCTGCTGGACTGCGAATTCGCCTGCGGCGTGGCGACGGCCAACCTTTCCATCGACGCCCGCAACGCCACATCTGACCAGGAGCTGCTGGCCCTGGAGGCGTCTGTCTGCAACACGCTGCTGGGCGTGCAGGGGGTCAGGGGCGCGAATGTGCTGATCGCGGATCGCAGCGAGAGCTGCCGCTCCCTGCCCCTTGGCGTGCAGACGGCGGTGATCCCCAGCGTCACCACCGCCTATGCCCAGCTGCAGGCCGAGCGCGACCGGATGGATCGTTCGGACGCCGCGCCCATCGAGCGCGTCGCCACGCTCTACTTCCCCACCGAAGACGGCAGGTGGCTGGTGCCGGAGCTGCGGGCGCTGTCCGTCACGGGCGGCGACTTCGCCTCGGCGCTGATCGAAGCGATGAAGGCCGGTCCGCAGGACGAGGCCTGTGCCATCGCCTCTATCCCCGAGGGCGCGGAGCTGATGGAAGGCGGCCCGGTGATCGAGATCCTGCCCACGGGCGAGCGGGTGCTGTCGTTGAACTTCTCCTCCACCCTGGCCAACTACCTGGCCTTCTCGGGTCTGGAGGTGTGGGAGCTGGCGGGGGCCGTCACCCTGACCATGACTTCCTTCCTGCCAGAGCTGGACGCCGTGCGCATCATGATGAACGGCGAACCCATCACCATGTGCGCCGTCGGCGAAGTGATCCTGCAATTCAGCGACGGGTGTACCTGCTGGACGAGGGCGACCGGCTGACTGCCGCGGAGAGGCCGCTGTCCATGCGCAGCGCGCTGTCACCCAAGCGCCTGTTGACGGAGCTTTTCAGCTACACAAATGCCGAGGGCTCGGCCCTTCGGCTGCCCGTCTCCGCCGCCATCTATCCTGAGGACCTGCTGGGCGTGCAGGTGGTGGGCGGCGTGGCCCGGGTGAACCTGTCCGCCAACTTCTACCGGAGCTGCCAGAACCTGAGCCCGCGGGCTGAACGGGATCTGGTGTACGCCATGGTGAACACCCTGTGCGCCCTGGACGGCATCCGCGCAGCCCGGTTCTATATCGAGGGCAGCCCCGCGGACACCCTGGCCGGCAGCATCTATTTGCGCAGCGCGCTGCTGCCCAATCCGGGCATCGTGGCGGCGGCGACCACCGCCACGCCCGAGTCGGAGGTCACGCCCGCGCCGTGACGCCGCGCTCCGCCATCCAGCGGTTCACCTGCCACAGGTAGCCCAGCAGCTGCGGCCCCGCCATCAGCTGGCCGAACCAGGGCGTGTCCGCCGGGTTCAGGTCGGACTGGGCGATCTCTGACACCCCCTTGCGATCCACAAAATCGAATATGGGCGCTTCCCTGTCCGACACCAGCCGCGATGCCAGATGGCGCGCCAGCTCCGCGAATCGCGGGCTGCAGGTCTTCGGATAGGGGCTTTTTTTGCGCCTAAGCAGCTTGTCCGGCAGCAGGTCCCGCACGGCGGCGCGGAACAGCCCCTTCTCCTGCCCATCCATGAACTTCATGTCCCAGGGCACGTTGTAGACGTAAGTCACCAGCCGGTCGTCGCACAGCGGCGTCAGCACCTCCACCCCCGCACCGGCGCACATCCGAACGGCCCGCTCCTGCAGATTCGGCATGAAGTACTCAAAGCAGAGCCGCTGCATGGTCCGCAGCCTGCGCTCATTCTGATCGAACGCTGCGCCGGGATCGGCCCGCGACTTGCGCGCGTCGAAGGTGTCGCGCACATACTCTGATAGCCGCAGCTTATCCCGGATCTCAGGCCGCAGCAGCCTTTCCCGCAGTTCGAGCGAGCCCGACCAGGGAAAGCCGTCCAGCGGCGCATCCGACGCAAACCAGGGATAGCCACCGAAGACCTCGTCGCCGCATTCGCCCGAGACCACATGACTATCGAAACGGGCAATCTCCCCGGACAGCAGCATCAGCGACGAATCGATGTCCGCCATGCCCGGAAAGCCCCGCAGCGACATGGCCCGGTCCAGCCCCCGGATCAACCCCTGGGCGTCCAGCGTGACGAAGCGGTGCTGGGTGCGCAGCGCGCCGACGGCCAGCCTGACATATGGCGCGTCCATCTCCGGGCGGAAGGCGTTGGGGCGAAAGTCCCGATCGTTGTCCAGGTAGTCCACCGAAAAGCTGCGCACATTGTCCATACGCTGGCGCAGCAGCGCCGTCAGCGCCGTGGAGTCCAGCCCGCCGGAGAGCATCACACAGGGCTTCAGCGGCGCGACGTCCGCCACGGCGTCCTCCAGCAGCGCGCGCACCCGGGATACGGTGGTAGCCGCGTCCTCGACGTGCGGCGCGTCCTCAATGTCGAAATAGCGATCGACGCGCGCCCGGTTCTCCCGGATTACAAGCGCACAGCCCGGCTCCAGCATGGCCATGTCCCGGTAGTACGTCCTGCCGGGGCTCCGGGCAGGCCCCAGGCCAAACAGCTCCCGCAGGCAGTCCCCGTCGGCCACGGGCTCCAGCCGGTTGGACTTGAGCAGCGTATCCGGGTGGTCGGCAAAGGCGGTGGTGGTCTTGCGCAGCACGTAGAACACCGGCTGCTCCCCCATCCTGTCCCGGGTCAGCACCAGCGCGTCCGCGCCGGAATCCATCACGCAGGTGGCCACCGGTCCCTCGATGCGGCGGGGATAATCTTCGCCCCACTTCCGGTACGCCGCCAGCACCAGCCGCGCCGGGGAGGCGTCCGCCGGGCATTCCAGCGACGCCGCCAGTGCCCGCCGATTCCTCATGCGGCCCCGGGCCATGGCCAGCGCGCCGCCCTCGGAGGCGATGCCGTCGGCGCAGAGCGTCATGCGGCCCTTGGTCATGCATGGCGCGTCGCACACGCCGCCGTCCACCCGGGCACTGCCGGCGCGGGAATAGTCCGAATGATAGACGCCAAAATAGTTCATGCGCTCACTCCTTCGCTCAATCTGCCAGATTCTATGTTTTTTCGCGCTCCGGCATGACGGTTTTTGTTGTGCGGCGGCGGCGTTTCTGGTATAATTAAAATAGATATTTATGTACACAAGGAGTATAATGCCATGATCCTTAAAATCCTGGGCAACAACGGCCCCTATCCAGCGCCGGGCGGCGCCTGTTCCGGCTATCTGCTCACCAGCGACAGCGGCGACACCCGCATACTGATCGACTGCGGCACGGGCGTGCTCAACCGCCTGATGGACGAGGGCGGCCCCGCGTCGCTGGACGCGGTGATCCTTTCGCACCTGCACTACGACCACATGTCAGACATGCTGCCCATGCAGTACGCGCTGCAGTTCCATCCCCGGCCCAGGCCCCTGCCGGTCTACGCGCCGGACGAGCCGGAGGCGGTGTACGCCCTGCTGAAGGCCCCCTGCTTTGACCTGTGGGAGGCCAGGGACGCGACCATCGGCGAGATGCGCGTCTCCTTCACCCCGGCGTGCCACCCGGTGCCCACCAACGCCATCGCCGTGGAGTGCGACGGCGCGCGCTTCGTGTTCACCGGGGACTCCAACCAGGACGCGCTGGTGGAGCTGTTCTGCGAGGGTGCGAGCCTCCTGCTGGCGGACTGCGGGCTCTCCGAAGCCGATCACAAGTTCACCGCGCCGCACTACTCCGCGCGGCTCTGCGGCGAGCTGGCGAAGAATACCCGGGCGGGAAGGCTGCTGCTGACCCACCTGAACCCGAAGTACGACCCCCAGGCGCTGCTCGCGGAGGCGCGGACGGCCTTCCCCGCCGCGGAGCTGGCTGAGCTGGGCGAGACCTACTACATCTGACATGAAGCGCGGCGACTTCTTCATCTTTCGCCAGGCGCACGCGCGGCCGCTGGCCTGCTTTGTCGCGGCGTTCCTGCTGGGGCTGATCGCGGCGAAGGGCCGCCCGATGCCGGTATGGGCTTGCCTCAGTGCGCTGGCGGTGCTGGCGGCTCTAACCGTGGCGCTGCGCTCCCGCAGGCGCGCGTTTGCGCTTATTTTGCTGGCGGTGGGCTTCGCGGCGGGCGTGGCGCGGATGGAGCTGGCGCTTGACTCCCTTCCGGCGGTGGAGGAGGCGCAATCCGTTCCGATGACCGGCCGCGTGGTCTCCGAGCCCTTCCTGAACCCGGACACGGGCCGCCTGATCTGCAAATTCCGCCTGGAGAGCGTGGACGGCGAGCCGTCGGATCTCACCGTTCGGCTGTACATTCGCGACGAGGAACCGTTGAGCGCCGACGCGGTGGAGTACGGCCAGCGGCTTGAGATGACCGGCTCCCTCTGGACGGCGGACGCGGTGACGAATCCCTATGAGTTCGACTTCGGCGAGTACCTGAACCGCCAGGGGCTCTCCGCCTACGCCACGGCGAAGCTTCCTGACGTGAAGCGGTTGGAGATCCGGCGGGACGCCCATTCCGCAGTGATCGACGTCCGCCGGGCTGTCTCCCGGCGCATTGACGCCCTGTTCCCTGGGAACGCAGCCCTGGTGCGGGCACTGGTGTTGGGCGACCGGAGCATGCTGGACGAGGAGTTCCGCACTTCGCTGAATCGCACGGGCACGGCCCATCTCATCAGCATCTCCGGCCTGCACGTGACGGTGTTGGCGGCGCTTTTGTCGCTGGTGCTGGGCCTGTTCATGAACCGCAGGCGCGCGAGCGTCGTCGCTGTGTTGCTGCTCATTCCCTACGGCGCCCTGATCGGCTTCAACGCACCGTTCGTGCGGGCGATGATCATGTTCGCGCTGGTGTGCTTCGCGCCGCTGATCGGCCACGCCAGTGACCCGGTCACCCGGCTATCCGTGGCGATGCTTGGATACCTGCTGGTTCATCCGCTTGCCGTGGGCGACGCGGGTTTCGTGCTGTCGTTCTCGGCGTCGGCGGGCATACTGCTGCTGATGCCGCCGCTGATGAGCCTCACGGGCCTGACGCTGCTGGACAAGCGCCGCGAGAAGGCGACGGGCATGAGGCGGCTGTGGCTGAACGCGGCCTATTACTTCCCCTCGCTGCTGTGCGCGTCTCTGGCGGCCCAGCTGGCCACGCTCCCGGCGGTGGTGGCCTTCTTCGGGGTGCAGCCGCTATTGTCGCTGCCGTTCAACCTGGTGTGCGTGCCGCTGTGCATGGCGGGCTATGTGCTGGCGCTGGCGGCGCTGATCCTCTCGGCGGTCTGGCTGCCTCTGGGGATGCTGCTGGCCAGGGTGCCGGACGCGATCTTTTCGCTGCTGGTGTCCGCCACGCGCTACAGCTTCCGGCTGCCCGCCGCGGGCGCCCATTTCGGCCGCTATCCCGGCTGGCTGACGCTGATCCACTGGCTGGTGGTACTGGCGGCATCGGAGCTGAGCAGGATCCGGCTGGGCCTGCGCCGGTGGATGCCCTTCGCGCTGCTCCTGCTGGCGGGCGTGTCCGCGGTCATCACGCTGGCGCGTGCCTGGCCCTTCACCGTGATCTTCATGGACGCCGGGCAGGCGGACTGCGCCATCGTGCGCACCAAGGGACACACCTATCTGTTCGACGCGGGCGACACCTACACCCCGGCGGCGGACTATCTGAACGCCACGTGCCTCAGGCTGGACGCGGTGTTCCTGTCCCACCCCCACCAGGACCATGCGGCGGGGCTGACCGACATACTCTCCAACTTCCGGCCCGGCGCGATCTACGTGCCCGAGGGCTGGTTCACCCCGGAGAACACCGCGCCGACCATCACCGAGGCCATCGACCTGGCGCGGGACATGGACATCCCGATCGTCGAGCTGCGCGCCTGGGACGAGGTGGCGCTGGCGGGCGGGGCGATGGTGAAAGTGTTCTCGCCCATGCCGGGCAGCCAGCCCGATGAGGTCAACGACATGTCATTGCTTACGCTGCTGACCTGCCAGGGCCGGAGCGTGCTGTTCACCGGAGACCTGAGCGAGGCCGGCGAGCCGCCGATCCTGCCGGACGCGGACATACTGAAGGTGGCCCACCACGGCTCGGCCAAGGCCACGAGCCAGCGGTTCCTGGACGCCGTGACGCCGCAGATCGCCGTGGTCAGCGTGGGCGAAAACAGCTTCGGCCATCCCTCCCGGGACACGCTGGACAAGCTGGACGCCGCCGGGGCGAGGACGCTCCTCACCCGGGATCTGGGCATGGTCACGCTGACGCCGGAGGACGAGGGCTGGCACATCGAAACCTTCCTGGAGGCACACAATGACTTGGAATGAATTCTATCAGGCGTTGAAGGCGGGCGACATCGCGCCGGTCTACCTGTTCACCGGGCCGGAGGCGCTGGTGAAGCGGGAGGCACTGGATGCCCTGCGGGCAAAGCTGCTGCCGTCGGGGCTGGAGGCGCTGAACGACTCGACGCTGGAGGGCGTCACCGCCCAGCAGATCACCGACGCCTGCGAGACCATGCCCATGATGTGCGACAGGCGCATCGTCACCGTGCGGGACTGGGCGCCGCTGCTCCCAGGCAAGGCGAAGAACGAGGAAGCCGAGGCTGAGTGGATGGGCAAGTGGCTGGAAAACCCGCCGGCCAGCTGCGCGCTGGTGTTCTATATGCGCGAGGAGCCGGACGGGCGCAAGAAGATGGCGACGCTGCTCAAGAAGAAGGCCGTCTTGGTGGACTTCCAGCCTCTCACCGACGCCGAGCTTTCCAAGTGGTGCGCCAAGCGGCTGAAGCCCCACGGCAAGCGCATCAGCCGCGCCGCGCTGAACACCCTCACCTACATGGCCGGGCGGGAGCTGACGCGGCTGTCCGGCGAGGTGGACAAGCTGGCGGCCTACCTGGGCGAAGAGCGCGAGGAGATCACCGAGCAGGACGTGCAGGCCATCGTGCCGGCGTCGCTGGAATACAACATCTTCGAGCTCTTGAGCAGCCTGCTCTCGGGCGACATGAAGAAGGGCCAGCAGACGGTGAACAGCCTTTTGCAGGGCGGGCAGACCTCCATGGGCATCCTGGCCATGCTGACGCGGCAGATCCGCCAGCTAACGCACATGAAGAGCGCCCTGGACGCTGGCACGCCCGTGGCCGTGGTCCAGCAGCAGCTCGGGATGCACCCCTACGCCGCCAAGCAGACGGCGCGGCAGTGCGCCAGGCTCTCCGCCGAGTGGCTGACCGGGCTGTATGAAAAGTGCGTGGACTTCGATTATTCCGTGAAGAGCGGCCGCCTGCGGGACAGGGACGCGCTGGATTCGCTGATCCTTGAAATCGGCCTTGCGGGAAAGGCCGGACGGTGATATAATAACGATGGGAAAAGTCTTCAGGAACTTTTTGCGCAAGAGGTTCATCTAAGGGATGAATAACCCACCTGGAGGTGGTTTGCATGAAAAAGATTTTGTGCTTGACGCTGACGCTCCTGCTGATCGGAGCCGTCGCCATGGCGGACGTGCCCCAGCTGTC
Source organism: uncultured Eubacteriales bacterium (assembly GCA_902765395.1). Classification (GTDB taxonomy): domain Bacteria; phylum Bacillota; class Clostridia; order Christensenellales; family Aristaeellaceae; genus UBA2862. The sequence continues at coordinate 22,941 of CACWZP010000031.1, read as the reverse complement.
CAGCAGTCTGTTCTCATCCGCCAAGCAGGCCGTGGCCTACCTGGCCTCCGGCGAATACGAGCGGCTGGTGACGCTGCTGCCCTTCTCGGACGTGGCCCCCAGCGCCGACGAATGGAAGAGCTTCGCCGGGAACTACTCCGACTTTTCCAACATCCAGTCGGACTACGCCGTGGCCTTCTGGTCCGGCGGCATCTGGGTGGTGGCCGTGCCCCTGCAGGTGCCGGAGAGCGGATCGGTGGAGGTGCTGGCCCTGTCCAGCGAGGACGGCTCCACCTTCAACGGCTATCGCTACGCCACCTGGAGCCAGGTGGAGAAGGCGTACAGCCAATCCAGCCACGTGCAGTGGAACGACGAGTACGTGGGCGGCACGCCCACGGTGGTGGCGGATTGACAAAGAAAAAGAGACTGGCCATATGGCCAGTCTCTTTTTTTGCCCTCTATCAGTCGTCCTCTTCCTCGTCCTCGGGAAGCTCGGCGTCGTGCCAGACATCCTGCACGTCGTCGTGGTCCTCCAGCCAGTCGAGCAGCTTGGTGACCTTCTGGATGCTCTCCTCGTCGGGGAGCTCGGTGGTGGTGGTGGGCACCATGGCGCGCTCAGCGGACAGGAAGGTGCAGCCGGCGGCCTCCAGGTTGTCGCGCACGGTGGAGAAGTCGTTGGGCTCGGTGTAGATGATGGCCTCGCCCTCGCCCATTTCGACGTCCGCCGCGCCGGCGTCCAGCGCCAGCATCATCAGCTCGTCCTCGTCCATGCCCTTGGAGTTATCGATTTCGATGACGCCCTTGCGCTCGAATTTCCAGGCCACGCAGCCGGAAGCGCCCAGGGAGCCGCCGCACTTGTCAAAGATATGGCGCATCTCGCTGGCGGTGCGGTTCAGGTTGTCGGTGACGGCCTCCACGATCACGGCGATTCCGCAGGGCGCGTATCCCTCGTAGGTGACCTCCTTGTAGTTGGTGGCCTCGCCTTCGCCGGCGGCCTTCTTGATGGACCGCTGGATGTTGTCGTTGGGCATGTTGGCCGCCTTCGCCTTGGCGATGACGTCCTTCAGCTTGCTGTTCAGGTTCGGGTCGGCGCTGCCGCCCGTCTTGACGGCGATCACGATCTCGCGGCCGATCTTGGTAAAGATCTTGCCCTTCGCGGCGTCCGTCTTGGCTTTTTTATTCTTGATAGTTGACCATTTGTTATGTCCCGACATGGACAATCCCTCCCAGATAAATCTGCATATATTCTAACACAATGGTGGTAGACACGTCAAGGGAAAGTGTGTATATTTTGGTTAACGGGAATGGAGGCGAGCAGCATGCCCATCGTGACGGATGTGCGGGAGAACCGGGGCCAGGTGGAGATCGCGCTGGATGGCGTGACCACAGCGAGGGTCCGAAAGGCCCATTTTGCCAAGTGCCCGGTGGAGGTCGGCGAAGAGCTGGATCTGGAGGCGTACCTGGACAAAGTGGCGGCGGCGCAGTTCGCCGACGGCTACGAGGCCGCGCTCACCAGCCTGGACTTCTGTGCCCGGTCTGCCAAAGAGATCGGCAACGCCCTTCGCCGCAAGGGATTCGTGGAGCCTTGCGTCAGCGCCGTGGTGGACAGACTTCGGGAGAACGGGCTGATCGACGACGCCCGCTACGCCCAGCGCATGGCGGAGGTATCCTCCTCAAAGCCCGTGGGTCTGTACGCCTTCAAGCGCAAGCTGAAGGCCAAGGGCATCTCCGACGACGACGCCGAGGAGGCGCTGTCCGCCTTCGACGACGCCCAGCAGCAGGCCGCGGCGCTGGAGGCCGCCCGGAAGATTTGGCGCAAGTACGAGGACATGCCGCCCCGGGAAGCCAAGGCAAAGCTGTCCCAGGCGCTGGCCCGTCGGGGCTTCTCATGGGACGCCATCGAGAGCGCCATCGAGGAGATCATGGAGTAAAGCAGATCAATAATTCCACTTACATTTTGCAGGGGCGCCGTTTCGACGCCCGCCAGTGTTATACATCGCATTGTTGTATATGGCGGGCAGCGAAACGCCGCCCCTGCTATTTGAATCAAATATATACTGTCAACATTCCATTACCGTTATATCCTCGCCTGCGGCTTTCCGCAGCTCATCCGGCCCTCCGGGCACGGTCCGAAGCGGCAGCTGGGACCGTACATGCCGAACAGGGCGGGCATGTCCTCCTGCAGAAGCAGCAGCATCTCCCCCGCCACGCCGCGGATCTCCCACTGGGCGCGGCTGCAGGTGCGCAGCCTCATGAAGTGCAGAAGCTCCCGGGCGTTCATGCCGAGCAGGATGTCGATCTGGTGGCCGCTCAGGGCGAAATAGCTGACCAGCGCGGGCGAGACGCCGAGATCCAGCGCCTTCTGGGCCGCTTCAGCCTGGGTCTCAAAGGCGGCGTGATAGATCGCGGCCGCCTCGGGGATGGCCCGCACAGTCTCCGGCAGCACGTAGCTGCCCCCGGCCAGCGCCGCCAGCACCGGCGGCACGATGGGCGAATCAACGCGGTGGCGCACAAAGTGGGTCAGGCAGGCCAGGGATATGTGCTGCACGCCGAACACGTAGTTCAACAGCTCCAGCTCCCTGGGCCGGGCGTCCAGCAGCAGGCTGCGCACGTTGCTCTGGGTCAGCAGCATGCCCATGCCCGCCTCAAAACGGCCGGAGAAGCCCATGGCGGCCTCCAGCACGGCCATGCCGTTGGCGGTGGAGGACAGCAACGACGCCCCGCCCACGCCCACGCAGGGGGCTTCGATCTCCGTGGGCAGATCCACCGGCGCGCAGGCGGGATAGCGCTTCAGCTCCTTGTCGATGACGCCGGGATAGATCTCGTCGAACTGGGCCTTCAGCTGTGCACCCAGGCTCTCCACCTCGGCAAAGCCCTTTCCCCGGCCCGCGACCATCGCGCAGATCAGGCTGATCAGCGAGCGGGCGTTCAGGGTGGCAAAGAAGTTGCTGCGCAGGCAGTAGGGCAGCACGAACCGGGCGTCTTCCTTGGGAACACCCAGAGTCATCAGCTTTTCGTAATCCGCAAAGCGGGCGGCCATGGCGTCGGTGTACAGCTTTGCCTGCTCCTCCGTCAGTCCTTCCGGCACCACGAAGCCCGCGCCGGCAAAGTCCACATAGCGCCGGGACTTCACCGTATAGCTGTTCAGCCGCGCCTCGATCACGAACTGCTCCACCAGTACGGAGACGTTGTTGAAGGCCACGGAGAAGGTCTGGTGCTCGATCACGGACTTGTGGCCCGAGGACAGCACCTTGCCGATCAGGTTCAGGTCCTTCGTCCCGCCCTGGCTGCGCTCGAAGATCTCCAGCGCGGTGCCCTGCTGGGTGGAAATGCGCGCGGAAGACGCGGCGACGCGCAGCGCCTCCGGGTTCTTCACGATGATGACGGCCTTACTGTTGTTCACGGCAATCCCCCCACTTTATATTTCTACTGTTGACATAATAACACAAGGGGCGACATTTGTCACCCCTTGTTTGTTTATTTTTCGATTTTAACGGTCGTTGACGGGCTCGCTGTCGCCCAGGGAATCGCGGGCGGAGACGATGACCTTCTTGTCGTAGCCGGAGAAGGCGAACTCAACCAGCTTCTTGTCCGGCTTGGGCGTGAACAGGCTGACCAACGGCACGATCACCAGGCCCGCCAGCATCGCAAATGCACCGCAGTTGATGGGGCTCTGGAGGATGGCCGGGAAGGCGCTCTTGAAGAACATGTTGCACACCATGATGCCCGCGCCGAAGATCATGCTCACCCAGGCGGAGGCGGAGGTGGCCTTCTTCATGTACAGGCCGTACATGAACGGGGCCAGGAACGCGCCGGCCAGGGCACCCCAGGAAATGCCCATCAGCTGGGCGATGAAGTTCACCGTGGTGGAGTACTGGATGATGGCGATGACCACGGAGATCAGTATGAACACCACGATCAGCAACCGCATGATGAACACCTGCTTCTTCTCGTCCATGTCCTTGATGACGTTTCCCTTCAGGAAGTCCAGCGTCAGCGTGGAGCTGGAGGCCAGCACCAGCGAGGACAGCGTGGACATGGAGGCGGACAGCACCAGGATCACGATGATGCCCAGCAGCAACGGGGAGAGGCCCTCCAGCATCGTGGGCACGACGGCGTCGAAGCCGCCCACGGGGGTGCCGGTCAGGCTGGGATCGATCTTATCATAGAACAGGCGCCCGAAGCCGCCCAGGAAGTAGCAGCCGCCGGCCACCACCACGGCGAAGAACGTGGAGATGATGGTGCCCTTGGAGATGTCCTTTTCGGACTTGATGGCGTAGAACTTCTGCACCATCTGGGGAAGGCCCCAGGTGCCCAGGGACGTGAGGATGACCACGCCCAGCAGGTTCAGCGGGTCCGGCCCGAAGAAGGAGGCGAACTGGCCCTTCATGCCCTCGTAGGGCACTTCGGTCAGCCCTTGGTAGGCCGCCATGAAGCCGCCGTTCACCTTGAGCACCGCCAGGATCACGGCCACGATGCCCACCAGCATGATGATGCCCTGGATGAAGTCGTTGATGGCGGTGGCCATGTAGCCGCCGGCGATGACGTAGATGCCGGTCAGTACGGCCATCAGTATGATGCAGACGGTGTAGTCGATGTTGAAGGCCATGCCGAACAGGCGGCTCAGTCCGTTGTACAGCGAGGCGGTGTAGGGAATCAGGAAGATGAAGATGATGGCGGACGCGCCGATCTTCAGCGCCTTGCTGTCATAGCGCTTGCCCAGGAATTCCGGCATGGTGGCGCTGTTCAGCTGCTGGGTCATGACGCGGGTGCGGCGGCCCAGGATGGTCCAGGCCATCAGCGAGCCAATGAAGGCGTTGCCCAGGCCGATCCAGGTGGAGGCCAGGCCGTACTTCCAGCCGAACTGCCCGGCGTAGCCCACGAAGATGACCGCGGAGAAGTAGGACGTGCCATAGGCGAAGGCCGTGAGCCACGGGCCCACCGAGCGGCCGCCCAGCACGAAGCCGTTGACATCCGTGGCATGCTTGCGGCTGTAGAAGCCGACGCCGATCATGATGCCGAAAAACACCACGAGCATAAGAATCTTGATGAACATTCAGGTATCCCCCTTCATCGTCTGTACTGCGGAAGGCATGTAAAAACGCCCTCCGCGCTGTGTGCGCAGAGGGCGGATTGCTCCGCGGTACCACCTCTGTTCGGCGCCCCCTCGCGGAGGTCGCCCTCGTCGGGTACGGCCCATGCTATACCCTATCGCTTTAACGGGCGAACCCGGCGGCGCCTACTCGAAAGCCTTTCAACGCGCGGCTACCGGAATGTAATTCGGATGGACGCCGACCACTGCCTCGCACCGCCCGGCAGCTCTCTTGGATCGTTCTCGCCCGCCTACTCGTTCCCGGTCATTGCCTTTGTCATGATGTAGTTTATCACTTTATCACGCTGATGTCAAGCCCTTTTTTGTTTACATTTTTCTATTTTCCCAGCTTCATGGCGAACTCGATGAGCATGATGCCGATCAGGTGCGCCGGATAGAACAGGTAGAACACCCACTTGTTCAGCTTGAGCTTTGAGAAGGTGGGAATGTAGATCAGCGGCAGGGCCAGTATGGCAAACATCTGTATGCCGAAGGACAGGCCGAAAATGTGATAGCTGGAGCCCTGCATGCCCCACCAGCCCATGTAGGCCACCATCACCGGCAGCGACAGCCACCAGTGCTGGATGAACAGGTAGAACAACACGATCAGCGCCACGCCGCGCCAGCCGTAGTTGACGCTGTTCTGGAGCTTCCACACAATCAGCATCAGCGCGATGGCGCAGGGGATTTGCCTGTCCCGGATGGCCCAGCACAAGAGCAGGCCCAGCGCCAGCGTCAGCATGATATTGGGCGTCGCCCAGCACTGGACATAGAAGTTGACCACCGCGCCGACGGGGTTGTCGGCAAAGCGTATGGCATACATGCTCTGGGTGGTATGGGCCAGCGCCACCGCATAAAACGGCTGGGAGACGAGGCCCATCAGCACGATGCGGGACAGGTATTTGAAGCGATCCCGGGAATAGACGCAGCCCACGGCGATGCAGTAGGCGAAAATCGGAAAGGCAAGCCGCCCGATGATGCGCATGACGCGGTACTGCGGAAAGAACATCTTGCCGGCATGGTCGATCAGCATGCTGATCATGGCGATGAGTTTGAGTAGGTCGGTGTCCCTGTTCAGGCCCACCTCCTTCGGCGCGAGCGGCCAGGACAGGGTCGATTTCTTTCTCGTTGCCATGGGCGGGAACCTCCAATCCGGGGTGATTGCTGGGTATATATGCTTGAACAGCTGCGTTCATCCATGAAGCAGGGGCGGCATTGCGCCGCCCCCAGCGGTGGGACGATGGGAGCTACTCCCCGTCGTCGAATATGGTTTCCTTTTCGGGGTTCTCCTTCGGGGCCAGGGGCAGCGTGATCAGGAACTCGGTGCCCTCGCCCAGCTTTGAGTGGACTTCGATCTCGCCGTTCATCGAGCGCACGATGTGCTTGACGATGGCCAAGCCCAGGCCGGTGCCGCCCATCTGGCGGGAACGGCCCTTGTCCACGCGATAGAAGCGCTCGAACAGCCGGGGCAGGTTCTCCTCGGCGATGCCGATGCCGGTGTCGGAAATGGTGATGTTGGCCTCCTGGGCGCTCTTGAACACCTGAACCGTCACGGAGCCGCCGGGCTTGTTGTACTTGATGGCGTTCTCCGTCAGGTTGATCAGCAACTGCTCCACCCGGTCAGGGTTGCCGATGATGAACACAGGCTCGCTGTTCAGGCGGTAGTTCAGCGTGACTTCCTTCTCCTGGGCGTGGATGGACAGCATCTCGCACACGTCGTAGGCCTTCTTGTCCAGGCGGATGCGCTCGGTGGCCACCTCGTCGTTGCCGGATTCCAGCTTGCTGATGGACAGGATATCGTTGATCAGGCGGGTCAGGCGCTCGGTCTCCATCTGGATGATGTTCAGGAACTTGTGCGCCATCTCCGGGTGGTCGATGGCTCCGGCCTGCAGGGTCTCCACGAAGCCGCGGATGGACGTCAGCGGCGTCTTCAGCTCGTGGGACACGTTGGCGGCGAAGTCCGTGCGCACCTGCTCGAGCCTGCGCAGCTCGGTGATGTCCTCCACGATGGCCAGCGCGCCCACCACCCTGTCGTCCTGCTTCATGGGCGAAACATACAGCCGCAGCGGCCGGTGCCCCCGGCCCACGGCGGTGCGGGCCGCCACCTCGTTGGTGTAGACGCCGCCCTGGCGCATGGCCTCGGTGAACACCTCGTCCAGCTTCACGTCCTTGGACACCTCGTTCACGTTGCGGAACTCGGGGTTGCCCACGATGCCCAGCAGCTTCTTGGCCACGGACGTGATGAAGATCACGTTCATGCTCTGGTCCACCGCAATGATGCCGTTTTGCATCTGGGACATGACCTGGCTCAATACGTGATTTCTGTTTTTCTGTTTGAAGATGCGATCCTGAATCCGCGCGATGATGGCATTGTACTCCGCAGCCTGGGTGTCGTTCTCGTTGAAGCCCTCGATGCGGGTGTCGAAGTTGCCGTCCGAGAAGCGATCCAGCGCGATCATCACCTGGTTTACCCGCCGTTCCCGATCGATCATATAGACCAGCACGACCGCGAAGAGCACCATGCTCAGCCCGAAGATCACCGCCAGCAGCACCAGGCTCCTGTTGCGGGCCAGCACCTGCAGGATGCCCAGCTTTTGATTGGCGTAGGCTAAAAATGCGCCATCCTCATACTGATAGATGGCGTAAATGGCGGGCTTACCCTCGGGGTTTGCATGCTCATAGACCACGGCTTTCTCCACCGTGGCCAAAGCCGTTCCATCGGCCGACAGGCGGTCATAGCCGTCCCGAGAGACGTAGATGGCTTTTCCGTCGGCGTCGAACAGGCCCTTCGCCGTCCCGTCGCTCACTTCGATGGTCTGGAGCGTCCGCACGCGATCCTCCATCGTGTCGCTGCAGCTGAAATTGCCGGTCACCTGGCACACGATGGAGAGATCTCTGCGCAGTTCGTCGTTGGCCTCGTCCGCGAGTTTGGAACAGTTATACGTGAACAGCAGCGCAAGGAGAACCAGGGAAATCAGGGTCACAATCAGAGCGACCCTTGATTTCATAGGCGATTCTCCTGACGATCATTGAATTTGTAGCCGACGCCGCGGATGGTTTCGATATAATGCGCGTCGTCGCCCAGCTTCTGGCGGATGTGGCGGATGTGCACGTCCACGGTGCGGGTCTCGCCATAGAACTCATAGCCCCAGATGCGATCCAGCAGGAAATCGCGGGTCAACACCTTGCCGCGGCTGAGCACCAGCAGCTTGAGCAGCTCGAACTCCTTCAACGTCAGGCTGAGCTTTTCGCCGTTGCGGAAGGCTTCGTAGTTGCCCACGTCGATGGTCAAGCCGCCCACGTGCAGGATGCCCTCTTCCTCGTTCTGCGGGGCCGCGCGGCGCAGCAGCGCCTTCACGCGGGCGATGAGCTCGCGCACGGAGAAGGGCTTGGTGATATAGTCATCCGCGCCAAGCTCCAGGCCCAGGATCTTATCCACCTCGTCGCCCTTGGCAGTGAGCATAATGATGGGGATATCCGCGGTGGTCGGCGCGCTCTTTAAGCGGCGGCAGACCTCCATGCCATCGATGCCAGGGAGCATAATGTCCAGCAGCACCATCGCCGGACGCTCATGCGCACATACCACCAGCGCATCTTCGCCCGTGGCGGCAGTGACAACTCGATAGCCGGAAGCCTCAAGATTGAACGAAAGCAGTTCAAGAATATGGGCTTCATCGTCAACGGCCAGGATTAGTTCATTTGCCATGTGCGTGTCCTCTCTCTCTTTGTATTTGGTTATCTGGCGGCGTCATTGCCGTCAGCAGTACCCTTGTCGAAGTCCGCGAGCAGCTTGTTCAGCTCGTCGCGGAAGGTCTGGATGTCACGGAACTGGCGGTAGACCGAGGCGAAGCGCACATAGGCAACCTCGTCCAGGGTCTTGAGCCCGTCCATCACCAGCTCGCCCACTACCTTGCTGGGGATCTCGGATTCCCCCATGCTGTTCAGCTTCTGCTCGATCTCCCGCACCAGCGCGTCGATCTTCCCCAGGGAGACCGTGCGCTTTTCGCAGGACTTCACGATGCTGGAGCGCAGCTTTTCCACGTCGAAGGCCTCCCGCGTCTGATCCTTCTTGACGATCATCAGCGGCACCAGTTCGACGCGTTCATACGTGGTGAAGCGACGGCCGCAGTTTTCGCACTCGCGCCGCCTGCGAATGGAAGTGCCATCCTCGTTCTGCCTGGAGTCGACCACTCGGCTCTGCACGCAGCCGCAATAGGCACACCTCATCCTAATATCACCTCGTATACTGTATTATACACAAAAAATAACGTAAAGTCCAGTCCTTTTTCTAAATTATTTGCACAAAAGCACTTGAAAATCCATGTTTATTTACTGCTAAGCCCAAATTATTGATTTTGGTCACAGCCTGCGTCCACTTCCACCAGGATCACGTCGTCCCCCACCCGCCTGACCCGCTCCCAAGGGATGACGATGCCCTCCCGGTCCTGGCGGAACAGGCCCAGCAGACCGCCGGAGCGCCCGGGCACCACCAGCGCCTGGGCGCATGCCGCGTCGCTCAGGATCAGGTCGATGGGCCGGCCCATCTTTCGCCCGTCGCAGATGTTCACGACATCCTTCCGCTTCAGTTCGGAATAACTCATGCTACCACCTCCCGAATTATGCTATGCCGAAGGGCGAAAAGCCGTGCGAAATGCCGCTGTCGAATTTCCGCTTTTACCACCGGGGGCGCCGGTTTTCATCGAAATGCGTCGACAATCGACCTGGGTTTCGACAGGGCCGCAAGGCGGCCCGCGGCGGCGGTTTTCCCGGGGCATGCCGCCCCATGTCCCCGCGGCGTTTCGCGGATCGTCTGCTGCCCATGCCTGCCTGATCCTGTCGAAACGGGCCGCGAATCGCGCGAAACAGGCGACCTGGCGTCGATATTTTAATCCCCCGCGTCGACACGAAATCGTTGAGAATGCCCTGCCTTTTTGGCTATGATGCTTAAGCGGGGTGAGGCGATGAGCATCGAGGCGTTCCTGCTTTTGAACCTTGCGGCCGACCTGGCGCTGCTGGGCGCGACCGCGAAGGCCCTCGGAATATTCCGCTGGCGGCGGGTGCTGGCTTGCGGGATCATTTGCGCAGGTTACGGCATCCTCGCGACGACCCGTCCCGTCCCGTGGGCCACTATGTCCGTCCAGCTCGCGCTGCTGGCAGGCGTATCGGGCCTGATCGCCCAGGGCTGCGGACCGTGGCTCTGGCTCAAGGCCCTGGCGCTGACGGCGGGCGGCGCGCTGCTCGCCGGAGGCGTAGCCCAGATACCGTGCTTTGCTGCAAAGGGCCCTGAAGGCATCCTCTGCGCGCTGCTGGGCGCGGCGCTGCTCATGTTGATGCTGTCTGTGAGGCAGCCGCTTCGGGGCGACTGGCAGGTGACGCTCTCCCTTGAGACCGGCGTCGGCCGGGTTCGCTTTCCCGCCCTGATCGACACTGGCAACCGGCTGCGGGAGCCTCTCTCCGGCCTGCCCGTGGTGATCGCGGAGGCGCGGCTGCTGGAAGGCGCGCTGCCGGGATCCGGCTGGCGTCAGCTGCCCTTTGGCGCGGTGGGTGGCAGCGGACGGATGGCCTGCTTCAGGCCCGCGGCTCTTTGGATCGAGCGCGGAAGGCATCGCTCCCGCGCCCCGGAGGTCTGGATCGCCCTTTACCCCGGCCCGCTGCCGGGAAGCGCGAGCGCCCTGGCCCCATCGGAATTTGCCAGTTTTGTTTGAACATTCCATAAAGGAGGCATCCCCATGGCATTTCAATCCATTCGCCAATCCATATTCGGCCTGATCGTGCAGATACGCCGGGGCTCTGTGTGCTACATCGGCGGAAGCGACCTGCTTCCCCCGCCCCTGTCCCGGGAGGAAGAGATCGCCCTGGTGCGGAAGGCCCGGCAGGGCGACGGCCAGGCCCGCTCCACGCTGATCGAACGGAACCTGCGGCTGGTGGTGTACATCTCAAGGAAGTTCGAGAACACCGGCATCAGCATCGAAGACCTGATCTCCATCGGGGCCATCGGCCTCATCAAGGCGGTCAACTCCTTCGACCCGGACAAGAACATCAAGCTGGCCACCTACGCCAGCCGCTGCATCGAGAACGAGATACTGATGGTGCTGCGCAAGACCAACCGGCTGAAGCTGGAGGTGTCCTTCGACGAGCCGCTGAACACGGACTGGGACGGCAACGAGCTGCTGCTGTCGGACATCCTGGGCACGGAGCCGGACCTGGTGAGCAAGGACCTGGACGCGGACATCGAAAAGCAGATGCTGCACACCGCCATCCAGAAGCTGAACCCGCGGGAGAAGTACATCGTGGGGCTGCGCTACGGCCTGGGCGAGGACAAGGAGCACACCCAGAAGGAGGTAGCCGACATGATGGGCATCTCCCAGAGCTACATATCCCGGCTGGAAAAGCGGATCATCGGAAAGCTGCGGGAGGAGCTGGCGAAGATGGCATAGGAAAACCGCCGTGTCCAACGGGCACGGCGGTTTGATATTGGGGATTTACTTGATCACCTTCAGCGCCTTGCGGTCGATCGTCAGCGCCACGAAGATCAGGAAGATGACGCCCTTGATCAGCTGCTGGGTCTGGGGATCATAGCCCAGGATGGCCAGGCCGCTGTTCAGCACGGCGTACATCAGCGTGCCGACGATGATGTTGGAGAAGCGCACCTTCGCGCCGCCGGTGATGGGCAGGCCGCCCAGCACCAGGGAGATCAGGATCTGGGTCTCCAGCTGGTTGCCCGCGGTGGCGGTGATGGAGCCGACCTTGATGACGTTCACGAACGCCGCCAGGCCAGTCAGGGCGCCGGCCGCCACGAAGGCCAGGAACTTCACCCGATCGGTGTGCACGCCGGAGAATCGGGCGGCGGTCTCGCCGGAGCCCACGGCCTTCACGTCGTTGCCGATGCGGGTGAACCGGAACAGGAACCAGGCCACCAGCAGCACCGCCACGGTGATGCCAATCTTCAGCCCATCGATGTCCAGCGCCCTGATGTCAGCGCTGGCGGGCACGGCGGTCTCGGTGGTGAAGTAGGCGCACACGCCGCGGAACAGGTACATCGTGCAGATGGTGACGATGAAGGACTGCAGTTTGAACTTCACGTGGAAGAAGCCGTTGATGGCGCCGATGGCCGTGCCGCAGAGTATGCCGCCCAGGATCGCCAGCGGCACGTTGATGAACGACAGCGCGCTGACCACCAGGGAGGCCACGCCCAGCGTGGAGCCCTCGGTGAAGTCGATGGAGCCCAGCGTCATCACGAAGAAGACGCCGGTGGCCACGATGGTGGGAGAATAGATCGAGGACAGCAGCAGCCGCAGCTTCTTCGGGGTCAGGATCCTGCCCTGGGTCATGATGTTCAGGACGATGATGATGATCGCGAAGCCGATCAGCGGCAGCAGCGCCTTGAAGGTATCTCCGGCCAAAAAGGCGCGGAGCCTGGATTGCTGGTTGTCACGGTTGTTCGTCTTTTCCATGTTCCTCGCCTCCTTAAACCATTTTCGCGATTAGGTCTTCTTCGCTGAGGGACGGATCGCGCATGAACTCGCCGTTGATGCGGCCGTCCTTCATCACGAAGATGCGGTCGGACATGCCCAGCAGCTCCGGGATCTCCTCGGAGATCATGATGATGGACTTGCCCCGCTTCTGCATGTCGGCCATCAGCGCGTAAATCGCCTGCTTCACCTTCACGTCGATGCCTCGGGTGGGCGAATCCAGCACCAGTATGTCGCTGTCCTTGCCGATCCAGCGCGCCAGGACCACCTTCTGCTTGTTGCCGCCGGACAGGTCGGACACGAACTGGCCCACGCCCTGCATCTTGGTCTGCATGCCCTCTGCGTGCTCCCTGGCAAAGCGGGTCAGCTTGCCGCCGCTGAGCAGGCCGTGGCTGGCCAGGTCGTCCAGGGACGGCAGCACCACGTTGTTGCGGATGGATTCGTTGATGATGATGGACTCGTTGTCGCGGTCCTTGGAGGTATAGGCGATGGAGTGCTTGATGGCGGTGGGGATGCTGTTGATGGCGGTGCCGTCGGCCAGCGTCACGGAGCCCTTACGGTCCCAGCTCGCGCCGAAGATCGCCTTGCCCACCTCGTGCATGCCGCACTCGGACAGGCCGCCGAAGCCCAGGATCTCGCCCCGGTGCAGATCGAAAGACACGTCCTCGATCTCTCCCGGCACGGTGACACCCCTCACGGACAGCACCACTTCGCCTGAGATGGGCGTGCCGTAGTCGGTGCGATAGTAGGCGGAGCCGATCTCGCGGCCCACCATCAGGCGCTTCAGGTCGTCCTCAGTCACGTCGGCGGAGTTCACGGTGTCAATATACTCGCCGTCGCGCAGGATGGACACGGTGTCGGAGTGGGTCAGCACCTCGCCCAGGTCGTGGCTGATGAATATGACCGAGCGTCCGTCCGCGCGCACGGCGTCCATGATCTTGTACAGTTCCAGGCGCCCGTTCTGGGAAAGGGCCGTGGTGGTCTCGTCGATGACCAGGATCTTGGGCTTCATGTAGGTGGCCTTGACGATCTCCACCAGCTTGCGGTCCTCGAAGTTGTAGTTGTCGATCATCGCGCCGGCCTTGATGCGGCCGAAGCCGTATTCGTCCAGCAGCTTCTGGGCCTCGCGGTTCATGGCGCGTGTGTCCTTCACGCCCATGTGCATGAAGGGCGCCTCGTGGCCCAGGTAGATGTTTTCGGCCACGGTCAGGCCGGACAGGGTGCCCATCTCCTGCACGATGATGGAGATGCCCTCGTCATTGGCCTCCACCTGGTTCTTGATGTGCAGCTCCTTGCCGTCCAGGGTGAAGGTGCCGCCGCCGATGGTGTAGATGCCGCAGAGCATCTGGCAGAAGGTGCTCTTGCCAGAGCCGTTCTCGCCGATCAGGGCGCGAACCTCGCCGGCGGCGATGTTGATGGACACGTCGTTGACGGCGTGGGTGGTGCCGAAGCGCTTGTCGATGTGCTCGGCCACGAGCAATGTCTTCTTATCCATGTGCCCGCCCCCTTACTTAACGACGCTGCCCTTGCTGCCGCGGGCAGTCAGCGTGACAATGACCAGCAGGGCCGCGCCGGTGACCACGTTCTGGATGGTGGTGGGCGCGCCCAGGGCGACGAAGCCGCTGAAGATCATGGAGATGATGAACTCGCCCACCACGATGGCCGTGATCGGCACGCCGTACTTGCGGAAGGCGACGCCGAAGAAGGTGCCCATCAGGGGCTGGAAGTTGCGGCTCATGGTGCTCATGCCCGTCAGGGCCGTCATGGTGGTGCCGTAGGACACGGACAGTATGGCCATCACGCCCACGAAGAAGTGCAGCAGCATGAAGCCGATCAGCTTGTACTTCTTCACGTTGATGCCCATGTTCTTGGCCGTGAACTCATTGCTGCCGATGGCGGCGCAGTAGGTGCCGATCTTGGTGTAGTTCAAAATGAAGTACATCAGCAAAAACGCCAGGATCGCCAGGATGAAGTTGCCGGGCGCGCCGCTGAAGAAGCGGTAGGCCGGATCCAGCGTCTGCTTGTCGCCGCCGGCCACGTACACGGCCACGCTTTCAAACACCAGCATGACGCCCACGGTGACGATCATCGAGGGCACGTTCAGCTGGTTGTACAGCAGGCCGATCAAGAGGCCCAGCAGCGTGCCGCAGCCCAGGCAGCCCACCACGAAGCCGACATAGCCGAACTTCTGGGACAGGATGACGCCCACGATGCTCGACAGCACCACGTTGGAGCCGACCGCGAAGTCGAAAAGGCCCATCACGACGATGAAGTACAGCCCGCAGCCGCCGACGGAATAGATGATCGAGGACTGCAGGTAGGATGAAAGATTGTCAAGTGAGCCGAAGTTGCTGGGCGTCAGGATCTTGAAGACCCCATAGACCACCAGCACCATCACGGCAAGCAGCACGAGCCCGTAGTACTTGCTGTGCTTCAGCTTTTCCAGGGATTTGGACATAGCTTCGCTTCCTATTCTTTCGGCTGCCAGGGGCGCGGCATGCCTTGATCGGATGAGGTTTCCCCCATGCTTGGGAAAAGCGGGCTCCGCCGCGCCTGACGGCTGCCCGCTTTTCATTAAGTTGACTTGGGATTACTTGGAGTGACGCGCCACAACGTCGTCGACGGACAGGCTCGCGCAGGCCGCGGCCAGGTCGTCATAGGACAGGCCGGCCAGCTCGACGATCTCGTCGGCATTGTAGGGCAGCTGATCGCCCGTGAAGTACTCCGCATAGGCGGCGTAGGACTCGGGAGAGTCGACGAACATGTACGGGAACACCATGTCATAGAAGCCTTCGGTGCTCACTTCGTAGTTGCCCTTGATGGCATTGTAGACCATAAGGAAGGCGAAGAAGGGATCGGCATAGTGTCCGCCGGACTCAGCGGCCATGGCGCCGGTCTGCAGCTTCTCGTCCAGGTCGGGCAGGAAGTCAGTGGAGACCACGGCGATTTTGCCGGTCAGGCCCTTGGCCTCGATGCCGGCGATGGCGCCCAGCAGGGTGTCTCCGCCGCCGCCAGCGACGATCAGAGCATCGATGTCGGGATTGGCGTCGATGATGGCCTCGGCGGCCTGGCGGCCGGTATCGGTGGTGGTGCGGCCGTACTGGGGCTCGAGCATCTCCATCTGGTCATCGGGATTGGCCTCGTTCCAGGCCTCAACGCCGGCCTTGTAGCCTTCCCAGCGGCCCAGGAAGGTGGCGTCGCCGGGCTCCCAACCCTCAAGGCCGATCTTGCGGCAGCCCTTCTCGCCCAGGATGGTCACGAGGGTCTTGCCATTGTCGAACTCGGACTCGTGCACCGCGCCCACATAATAGGGAGAAGCGGAAGCCTGAGCGTACTCGTCGGGGTTGGCTTCGGGATCGATCACGCGGAAGAACTGCGCGACATACATCTCATTGTCTTCGCAGGTCTTGATGACGGAAGCCATCTCGGCGGAAGCGGAGTTGCAGATGATGATGCCGTCGCAGTCGGCCATGGCCAGATCTTCGGCGGACTTGGTGACCTGCTCGGAAATGTGAGCCTGGTCCACATACTGGACGTCGACATCGCCCAGGGCCTCGGCGGCCGCGTCGATGATGCGCTTGCACTCGCTGCCCAGGGTGTCGGTGGAGCTCCAGATGGAAACGCCGATCTTGATGTTCTCGGCACAGGCGGTCAGGGCCACGCCCATCAGCATGACGATCGCCAGGACCAAAGCAAGGACTTTCTTCATATTAGTATCCTCCTTGTTAATTGCGCACGGCTTTCCAACCGCTCCGACAGGCGCGCCGGGTCACGGCACAGGCCGTGCTTTCTTAATGATTATAGCATATTTTAGCCGCTGGTCAAGTAATTATTATACGGTTTTGGTGTATTTTTTATCGAACCGAAGGCTGTATAGTTATTTTTTCGTAAATCCATCAACCTATGACCATTTGCTGCAAACGACAGTTTTTCGCGCGTGCTCCTTCCAGATTTGTCCAATTTCAGACTATTTTTTATAATTTTCTTGTCTGAAATGCTTTTCAAACGGCTTTCTTTCTGTTATAATCTATTCGGAGCATTTTGTTGGATGCTTACGCAACAAGGAGGAATAGACCATGAAGAAACTCGTTTCCATCCTGCTGGCAGCGCTGATGCTGCTGTCCGTCGCGGCCTTCGCCGAGGGCGAGTACCGCGTGGCGATGATCACCGACTACGGCGACATCACCGACCAGTCCTTCAACCAGACCACCTATGAAGCCTGCAAAGCTTTCTGTGAGGCCAACAACATCGAATTCACCTACTACAAGCCCAACGGCGATTCCACCGCTGAGCGCGTCGCCATGGTCGAGAAGGCCGACGACGAAGGCTACAATGTCATCGTGATGCCCGGCTACGCCTTCGGCGAGACCATCGCCGAGGTGCAGGAAGAGTATCCCGACACCACCTTCATCGCTCTGGACGTTTCCGAGGGCGACCTGGGCGGCGCCGAGGTCGGCAGCAACGTGTACTGCGCGGTTTATAAGGAAGAGCTGTGCGGCTACATGGCCGGCTACGCTGCCGTGAAGCTGGGCTACACCCACCTGGGCTTCCTGGGCGGCATGGCCGTTCCCGCCGTCGTGCGCTATGGCTTCGGCTTCGTGCAGGGCGCCAACGCCGCTGCCGTCGAGCTGGGCAACGCCGCCGACGTGACCGTCGAGTATGTGTACGGCAACCAGTTCTATGGCGATGCCGACATCACCGCCTACATGGACAACTGGTACCAGAACCTGGGCGTGCAGGCCGTGTTCGCCTGCGGCGGCGGCATCTTCACCTCCGCCGGCGAGGCTGCCGCGAAGGTTGAGGGCGGCAAGGTGATCGGCGTTGACGTCGACCAGGCTGCCACCATCGACGGCCTGTATGGCGAGGGCATCACCGTGACCAGCGCCATGAAGGGCCTGGCTGCCACCGTGGACACCCTGCTGGCCAAGACCGTCGCCGGCGAGTTCGAAGGCGGCAAGGTTGAGGCTCTGGGCCTGGTGGGCGAAGATCCCGCTGCCAACTATGTGCAGCTGGCCGGCTCCACCCAGTTCGGCGACGGCTTCACCGAGGATGACTACAAGGCTCTGGTGGCCGCCATGTTCAACGGCGAGATCACCGTGTCCGACGCCATCGACGCCATGCCGGAGACCGAGATCACCGTGAACGATCTGGGCACCGTCAAGTAAGAAAACATTGCTTCGGAGGAGCGCTTTGCTCCTCCGAACTTTGACAAAAGCCCCCGGTTCTTCTTAAATGCAGCTTCTTTGCAAACAATGAAGATCCTTCGACTCCGCTGTCGCTCCGCTCAGGATGACAAACGGCGCAACGCCGCGCTATCCTGTACGAATCGCAGCCGAAGTCGATCAATCCAGTTCGGAGGCTTTTGTGAGAGGAAAAGTGAGAACGACCTCTTCCGGCGCTGACGCGCCACCTGCCCCTGAAGGGGAAGGCCTTTGGGCACCGCCCTCCCCTGCAGTGGAAGGCGGCTCCGTGCGGCGGAAACGGAAGGGGTCGTTCCCCAATTCTCATTTGATACCACAGCATTGGAGGGGAGCGGAATTGGAGAACCAGTATGCCATTGAAATGCTGCACATCACGAAGCGTTTCCCCGGCATCATCGCCAACGACGACATCACGCTTCAGCTGAAGAAGGGCGAGATCCACGCCCTGCTCGGCGAAAACGGCGCGGGCAAGTCCACGCTGATGAGCGTGCTGTTCGGCCTGTACCAGGCGGAGGAAGGCACCATCAAGAAGGACGGCAAGGAGGTCAAGATCAACAACCCCAACGACGCCAACGACCTGGGCATCGGCATGGTGCACCAGCACTTCAAGCTGGTGGAGTGCTTCACCGTGCTGGACAACATCATCCTGGGCGTGGAGCCGACCAGCAAGATGGGCTTCCTGCAAAAGGCCGAGGCCCGCAAGCGCGTGATCGAGCTGTCTGAGCGCTACGGTCTGCAGGTGGACCCGGACGCGAAGATCGCCGACATCACCGTGGGCATGCAGCAGCGCACCGAGATCCTGAAGATGCTCTATCGTGACAACGAGATCCTGATCTTCGACGAGCCCACCGCCGTGCTGACGCCCCAGGAGATCGACGAGCTGATGCAGATCATGAAGAACCTGGCGGCCGAAGGCAAGAGCATACTGTTCATCAGCCACAAGCTGGCCGAGATCATGGCCGTGGCCGACCGCTGCAGCGTGCTGCGCAAGGGCAAGTACATCGGCACCGTGGAAACCAAGGATGTCACCATGGAGCAGCTCTCCGCCATGATGGTCGGCCGCAACGTCAACTTCCACGTGGAAAAGCCCGAGAAAACCCCCGGCAAGGTGATCCTGGACATCAAGAACATGTCCGTAAAGAGCCACAGCCACTCGGGCGACGCCGTGAAGAACGTGTCGTTGCAGGTGCGCGAGGGCGAGATCGTCTGCATCGCGGGCATCGACGGCAACGGCCAGACGGAGTTCGTCTACGGTCTGTCCGGCCTGGAGCCGCTTTCCGGCGGCACCATCAACCTGATGGGCCAGGACCTGACGAAGACCGCCATCCGCCAGCGCTCGCTGCTGGGCATGAGCCACATCCCCGAGGACCGGCACAAGCACGGCCTGGTGCTGGATTACTCCCTGGAGGACAACATCGTGCTCCAGCGCTACTTTGAGCCCGAATTCAACAACAAGGGCTTCCTGCGACGCAAGAATATAAGAAGCTACGCCAACAAGCTGATCGAGCAGTACGACATCCGCTCCGGCCAGGGCCCCATCACCATGGCCCGCAGCATGTCCGGCGGCAACCAGCAGAAGGCCATCATCGCCCGCGAGATCGACAAGGATCCCGCGCTGCTGATCGCCGTGCAGCCCACCCGCGGCCTGGACGTGGGCGCCATCGAGTACATCCACAAGCAGATCGTGGAGCAGCGCAACCAGGGCAAGGCCGTGCTGCTGGTGTCTCTTGAGATGGACGAGGTTCTGGACGTCTCCGACCGGATCCTGGTGATGTACGAGGGCGAGATCGTCGGCGAGCTGGATCCCAAGAAGACCAATCCCGAGGAAATCGGCCTGTTCATGGCAGGCGCGAAGCGAGAGGAGGTTCCCAGCTATGCAGGCTAACAAATCCCGCGAATCCCTGCTGAGAAAGCCCGGAGTGCAGACGCTGTTCGCCAGCCTGGTCTGCATCCTGCTGGGCTTGCTGGTGGGCTACATCGCGCTGCTGATCATCAATCCCAGCGGCGCTACCGAGGCCATCCTCGGCGTCATCAAGAACTTCTGGGCCTATTCCAAGCCCGAAAAGCAGCTGAAGAACTTCGGCTGCACGCTGGTCACCACCGCCCCGCTGCTGATGTGCTCGCTGTCGGTGCTGTTCGCCTACAAGGTGGGCCTGTTCAACATCGGCGCGGCGGGCCAGTACGTGGCCGGCGCGGGCGCGAGCCTCTACTGCGCGCTGGCGCTGCACCTGCCCTGGTACGTGTGCATCCTGGCCGCCATCCTCTGCGGCGCGGTGCTGGGCGCGATCTCCGGCTTCCTGAAGGCCTATCGCAACGTGAACGAGGTCATCAGCTGCATCATGCTGAACTGGATCTCGCTGTACCTGGTGAACACGCTCCTTGCCCCTGTGAAGAACCCCACCGGCAAGGACACCTTCACCGTCGCCAGCCAGAACGCGGGCGCACTGCTGCCCACCCTGGGGCTGGACAACCTGTTCAACCAGAAGAACGTGACCATCGCCATTCCGCTGGCGATCCTGGTGTGCGTGGGCATCTGGGTGCTGCTGAACAAGACCCTTCTGGGCTACGAGCTGCGCGCCACGGGCCTGAACAAGAACGCGGCCAAGTACTGCGGCATGCGCGACCGCTACAACATCATCCTGACCATGGCCATCGCTGGCGCACTGGCGGGCCTGGGCGCGGCGATGCTGTATCTGTCCGACTTCGAGCAGTGGGCCGTCACCCAGGCCTCCGTTCCCGCCATGGGCTTCAACGGCATCGCGGCGGCGTTCCTGGGGGGCCTTAACCCCATCGGCGCCATCTTCTCCTCCTACTTCATCCAGCACATCACCCGCGGCGGCGCAAACGTGAACATGAATATGTACTGCGCCCAGATCTCCGATCTGATTTCGTCGGTGATCATCTACATGTGCGGTTTCGTGCTGTATATGAAGCTGTTTGTGAACAAGCGGCTGGACGCCAAAGCCCAGCATAAGAAGGGAGGCAATGCCTGATGTTGCTGCTGCTGCAATACACCCTGATCTTCACCTCGGTGCTGATGCTGGTGGCCCTGGGCGGCTGCTTCTCTGAGCATTCCGGCGTGATCAACATCGGCCTGGAGGGCATCATGGTATTCGGCGCGCTGGGCGGCGCGCTGGTGATGAAGTACATGCCCGCGGACACGGCGCCCTTCGTGATGATCTGCATCACGGTGCTGGCCGCCATGCTCACCGGCATCCTCTATTCGCTGCTGCTGGCGGTAGCCGCCATCAACTTCAAGGCGGACCAGACGCTGGTGGGCACGGCCATGAACCTGCTGGGCACCGCCGCCGCCACCGTCATCGTCAAGGCTATCAACACCGCGGCGGACTCCTCCAACACTTCGTCCGAGATCATGTACGTCGGCCCGAAGAAGAGCTTCATCATCGCCGAAGGCACGGAGTTCTCCTGGTTCATGCTGCTGGCGCTGGCGCTGCTGATCATCTCCTACATCGTGCTGTACAAAACCAAGTTCGGCCTGCGCCTGATGGCCTGCGGCGAGCATCCCCAGGCGGCGGATTCCGTGGGCATCAACGTGTACAGGATGCGCTACGCGGGCGTGATGATCTCCGGCCTGCTGGGCGGACTGGGCGGCCTGGTGTACATCACCGCGGGCGTCTCCGCCTGGAAGTTTGAAAACGGCGTGGCCGGCTTCGGCTTCCTGGCCCTGGCGGTCATGATCTTCGGCAGCTGGAAGCCCCAGCGCATCGCCCTGGCGGCGCTGCTGTTCGGCCTGTTCCGCTCGCTGTCCAACGTGTACACCGGCTTCGACTTCCTGAAGAACCTGAACCTGCCCAGCACGGTTTACAACATGCTGCCCTACATCATCTCGCTGGTGGTGCTGGCGTTCTTCTCCAAGAATTCCGCCGCGCCGAAGGCAGAAGGCATCCCCTACGACAAGGGATCGAGATAGCAATGTAACAATATTTGCGATTTTGGCGCAAAAGACTTTATTTTGGTATCGCAATGTGGTATAATACCCCTGCAATGGTATTCCACGGGAACACGAAAGGGAGGAATTCACAATGGGAAAGCTGCTTAACGAGTTCAAGGATTTTGCCATGAAGGGCAACGTGGTTGACATGGCCATTGGCGTCGTCATCGGCGGCGCGTTCGGAGCCATCGTCTCCAGCGTGGTCGAGGACCTGATCACTCCCCTGATCGGCGCGATTTTCGGACAGCCCGATTTCTCGCATATCACTCTGGGCCCCATCGCGCTGGGCAATTTCATCAACGCCGTCGTCAATTTCCTGATCATCGCCATCTGCCTGTTCGCGGTGGTGAAGGCCATCAACAAGATGAAGAAGCCCGCTCCGGCTCCCAAGGCCGCGCGCGTGTGCCCCTTCTGCAAGAGTGAGATCGCTGACGACGCGACCCGCTGCCCGCACTGCACCTCCGAGCTGGCCAAGTAAGCCGCTTCGAGGATTTCGGAACTCTATTACGGTATCGGCGTCGATCATCGATTGACGCCGATTTTCCATGTGGCGATAATGTATGATGAGACGATCCCTGCGTGAAAAGCTGAATATCAAGAAGGCCGCGCGCTTCGCCGTGACCGTCAACGCGCTGCAGGTGGCGGCAATGCTGACGGTGCTGCTGTATGCCATCTTCCGGGACAGCCCCGACGGCCGCACCGTGGAGATCGCCGCCATCGCCGCCGCGTTCCTGATCGTCAGCTGGGGCGCGGTGCTGGACATCCGCGAGGCCCTGAACGCCGGGAAGATCGAGGACCAGGCCCGCATGCTGGAGGAGGCCAACGGCCAGCTGGAGGCGTTGAACGGCACGCTGCGCAAGCAGCGGCACGACTTCATGAACCACCTGCAGGTGGTGTTCTCGCTGCTGGAGCTGAGCGAGCCGGACGAGGCCATGAAGTACGTGGAGAACGTCTACGGCGACATCAAGAAGACCGGCAGCGTGCTCAAGACCGCCATTCCCGCCGTGAACGCTCTGATCGCCGCCAAACGCCAGGACTGCGAGGAAAAGGGCATCACGCTGGACATCCGCATCGCCGCGCCCTGGCGGGACATTCACGTCCCCGGCTGGGAGATGTGCCGGGTGCTGGGCAACCTGATCGACAACGCCCGCGACGCGCTCACCGAGGACGTCTCCAATCCCGATCGGCGCGTGACGCTGGTGATCGACGAGAGCCCGCGCGCGTACAGCTTCCGCGTGGAGAACA
>CACWZP010000030.1 GCA_902765395.1 uncultured Eubacteriales bacterium | reverse complement strand
ATTGCCCAATATTCCCCACTGCTGCCTCCCGTAGGAGTTTGGACCGTCTCTCAGTTCCAATGTGGCCGGTCATCCTCTCAGATCGGCTACCGATCGTCGCTTTGGTGGGCCGTTACCCCGCCAACTGGCTAATCGGACGCGAACTCACCCCAAACCGGATCGCTCCTTTTACCCCTGCACCATGCGATGCTGTGGTCTTATGCGGTATTAGCACCTGTTTCCAAGTGTTATCCCCCTGTCTGGGACAGATTGTTCACGCGTTACTCACCCGTCCGCCACTCGAATAACGGTGATTCCTGCCGAAGCTCTCCTCTCCGTTATCCCCGTTCGACTTGCATGTGTTAAGCACGCCGCCAGCGTTCGTCCTGAGCCAGGATCAAACTCTGATGTTCAATCCTCATCACTTCCACCGCTACTCCCTTCGGCTCGCCAAAGCCTCCGCTTTCCCCGCTTCCGTGACGTCTCACTCAATGAATTCTGACTGTTTCTCCCTATCCGGACGCTCCCCGCTTTCGCGGCTCTCAGCACCCTCGATAGGGCTCTTCCTTCTCTCTCTCTGTATCGTTTTCAAGGTTCGCTTTGCGCTTCACTTTCATTCAACGCAAGTGTTATTATACCAAATTCCAGGGGCTTTGTCAAGCATTATTTTTCATTTTCGCTCCCGGCAGTTCTTGTGTTTATCGCCTATATGACCACAATATGTGGTGTTTTCAGGTAAAAAATGGGTAATTCGGCGGATCGGGCGCCAAATTCATTTGTTAAGATATGGATTCTCTCATTTTGAGGAGCACGGGAACCGCCAGCGCCGACGCGCACAAACCCCCGGCGGCAAGGGGATTGTCAGCGAGGCCGATGGCAAGGCCGGGGAAGTCGACTTCGCCGAGCCGCAGGCCCAGCAGCGTGTAGAGCGCGCAGAGCATGGCGGCCAGGGCGCGCAGCGCGAGACACTCCATCCAGCCCAGGCCGCAGCCCTTCAGCGCGCCCAGGCACTGGGCGATCAGGCACAGGCCGCCGAAGCCGCACAGCGCGGAGATCAGCACGAGCCGCGCCTGCATCGGCAGGGGGAGATCCGCCAGCAGACGCGCGCCGGAGGGCACGTCCACCAGGCACAGGATCGCCCCGCCGACCCGATCCCCCAGCAGGCCGCCCGCCGCCCGGGCCAGCGCGCCGAACAGCGCCATGTAGCCGCAGATGGTGAGCGCCGCCAGCACCGCGCCGCGGATCGCGCCGTCCTGGTGAAGGGGGCCCGCGTCCGCGACGGGCCCGTTGCGATTGCGCCAGGCCTTTCGCAGCAGCAGGGCCAGGGTCAGCTGGGAGAGGATCTGGGACAGCGCCAGCCGCCAGCCCAGCGCCGCGCTGCCCAGCATGCCCGCGCCGACGCCGCTGATCAAAAACGCGGGGCTGAAGCCCATGGCGGCGATGGCGAGGCGCTGGAGCTGGCCCCGGTCCAGGCCGGTGCGGGCGGCGACGCTCCGGGCCGCGAGGGGGCCCGCGGGCACTCCGGCGACCATGCCGATCACCATGGCCGGGGCCGCCGCACCGGGGAGGCGAAAGAGGCGGGCGGTCAATCCGCCCAGCAGCTTCTCATAGGCCCGGGCGGCCTCGTCGCAGGTCAACAGCGGCATCAGCGCCAGGAACGGGAACACTGCCGGGGCCACCGACGCCGCCCAGGCCGCCATCGCCCGCAGCGCGCCCAGCGCCGCCGCCTGGGGCCGGGCGAGCAGCAGGGCCATCAGCGCGAGGGCGGCGAGGGGCTTGAGGATGGAAAGAGCCAAGTTCCCCCTCTCAGTCACGGCTTCGCCGCGCCAGCTCTCCCCCTCACGGGGGCGAGCCGGGACAAAGCCAACAGTGCTTCCCGGGGAAGGCTTCGGGTTGGCGCGGATCGTTTCTTCCATAAAAAACCCCCTTCCGCACAGGATATGCGAAAGGGGGATGAGATATGGAGCCGTCGGTCAAAACTTCACCGTGCACTCGCCACCCTCGGCGGTGCCGGGATCCTTCACGTAGAAGTGGGCGGTGGAATTGTCGTCCAGCCACTCCAGCATCATGGTGCCGCGGGGCGTCTCGATGGTCACGGGTTCGGCATCCGAGCCCTCGGCGGGCTGGATGACGTCCAGCGGGCCGACATTGCCGGTGTAGGCCAGGTAGACCTCGCCCTGCACATCGGCCTTGGAGCGATAGAACAGCCCCGCCACCTTGGGATAGGCCCGGAAGACCACGATGAAGTCCTCCCCGCGGGTGTCCTCGCCGCTGTCGGGATAGGCCTCCAGCCGCGCGGCCTTGCGCTGGGCGATGCTCGCTTCGCTGTGCTCGGCGTCCGATTCAAACTGCCAGAGCACCACCATCCGGTGCCCGCCGTTGGCATCCGTCAGGGTGCTGTACTGGTGGGGCATGGCGGTGAAGGCGATGAAGCTGAGATAGGTATAGCCCACCGTCATCACCAGCATGGCCAGCATGGCGGCAACGATGCCCACCGTAATGCGCACGCCGCGGCTGCCGATGCGCCGGATCAGCGCGTAAATGCCCCAGGCCACCAGCACAAACAGCGCCAGCACGGGCACAAACAGCATGACCGCCTGGTTGATCAGGGACAGCCCGCAGGCCTGCAGGATGTTCAGGACGATCGTCACCACCAGCAGCACGGTGACCGCGCCCAGGATAACCTTGTCCGACGTGCGCAGGCGGGAGAGGAATTTGGGTTTGTTGGAACTCATGGCAATATCTTCCTTTTATATTGATTGACAGGTATGGAATACGGCCCCGGCCGTTCTCATGACATTTTTACAGCTTCTCGGGATACACGCCCCGGGCGTGCAGCTCCCGCAGGGACTGCTGCACCATCGGGCGATCCTCCTGGTAGGTGACGCCGAACCAGGCGGCCTCGGTCTCCAGCATGTCCACGGTGATCCTGCCGCCCTTCAGCAGCGCGTCCACCATCACCGGCAGCAGGCACTCGCACTTGATGTCGGCGGGATCGGCCTGCTTCAGGAACGCCTCGAAATAGGCCTGCATGGCGTCGAATATGGCGGGCCGGAAGCCCCAGAAGTTCATGGACACCAGGGAATCGGGGTCCAGGTCGCGGCCGGGCTCGCCGGCGGAGGTGTCGGCGATGCGGCCATCCTCAAACAGGCGGATGCTGGTCACCTCGTCCACATCCACCATGCGGCCGTCCTCCACCCTGCACACACCGCGGGTGACCGCGCCGTGGATGGACACGGTGTTCTTCAGGCGATAGCCCACCATGGCGGCCCTGGAGGCGTCGGCCTCCGCCGCCAGGAAGTCGTGCATCTTCTGGAAGGAATCCACGCCGTAGTAGTCGTCGGCGTTGATGACCGCGAAGGGTTCCTTCACGCAATCCCGGGCGCAGAGCACGGCGTGCACCGTGCCGAAGGGCTTGGTGCGGCCCTCGGGCACCCGATACCACGCGGGCAGGGAGGAATAGTCCTGGAACGCGTATTCCACCCGGATCTTCCTGGCCAGCTTGTCGCCGCAGATCCGCTTCATGGCGTCCAGCATGTCGGGCCGGATGATGAAGACCACCTTATTGAAGCCCGCGCGCATCGCGTCGCACACGGAATACTCCAGCAGGATCTCGTTGTTGGGGCCCATGCCGGCGATCTGCTTGTTGCCGCCGTAGCGGGAAGCCATGCCCGCGGCCATGACCACCAGGGTAGTGTTCATGTGTATGGTTCCTTTCATATATGATATGATATTTTGCAGAGTTTAGAGAATAGAGTTCAGAGTTTAGTTGCGGCGCAAATCCCTGCGGGATTTGTTTTGTTTTTTGGGAATAAGAAGGAGCCAATGCGGTTCCCCGGCCAACATTAAACTCTAAACTCTCAACTCTTAACTCTCAGCGTTCGTGCTTCCGAATCCGCCGATCCGCAAGCCCTCGGCGGCGTCGTCCTCGGTGAGGCCATAGGGCAGGAACACGCCCTGGCAGAAGGCCTCGCCGGCCGCGACGGACAGGGGCTTTTCGCCGCAGTTGGTGAGCTTGACGAAGATGTGGCCCTCGTTCTTCGCGCCGAAGTAGTCCGCGTCCACGACGCCCACGGTGTTGTCCAACCGCAGGCGGTACTTGAAGCCCAGTCCGCTCCGGGGGAACAGCATCAGCACCCAGCCGCCGTCGATGCGCGCGCGCACGCCGGTGGGGATTTTGATCGTCTCGCCGCTCTCAAGGCTGAACGCCGCGGGAGCGAAGAAGTCGTAGCCCGCGGAGAAGGCCGTGGCCCGCCGGGGCAGTTCGGGGAAATCCGGGACGGGCGCGCCGGGAAAGGCGTCCTGCCAGTCCGCCCTGAAGCGCTCGCCGCTCACGCGCATGAAGCGCGCCACGCGGCTCATGCGCCCGTGCCCTCTTCGGAGGCGGCGTCCTCCCCGGCGGTGTCGGCGGCATCGTCGGCATAGGCGCTCTCGTCCTCCTCCGAATCATCGGTCACGCCGCCGGTCGAAGGCGCGCCGGTGTCGGTCTCCAGCAGGGTGCGCACCAGGTCGGCGTCGGCCACGCCGTTGGCCTCCATGCCGTGATCCTGCTGATACTTGGCGATGGCCTTGGCGCAGCCCGGGCCGTAGACGCCGTCCGGCTTGCCGTCCAGGTAGCCCAGCGCGATCAGCTTTTCCTGGAGCAGATAGGCCTCCCAGGAATAGGTGGTGGCCTTCAGCGGCACATACACCATCTCATAGGGCTCCAGCGGCGGAATCACGTGCTCGGAGATGGGGATGGTCAGCTCGCTGGTCTCGTTTTCGGGATAGCCGAACATCTCGTTCAGCGTCACCATCTGGTAGCCCTTCTCCTTCACCCAGGGGATGAAGCGCAGCAGCTTGTCCAGGTCGGTATCGGTGGTGTGGAACAGGTATATGGCGCCGGGCTTCAGCCACTTGGCCAGCTTGTTGTCGTCGTACTTGCCGTCCGCCGACCAGTGGGCGATGCCATAGTAGCCCATCTGCTTGGCGTACATCTGCATGCGCTGGTCCTTGCGGGCGTCGCCGCCGCGGGGGCGCAGGAAGTGGCACTGGTATTCCACGCCCAGTATGTAACTGAGGGCCATCTGCTGCATGTACACCTGCTCGGCCAGCTTGTCCGCGGTGAGGTTGAACAGGCCCGAGTGGGTCATGGTGTGGTTCTCCAGCTCCATGCCGTTTTCCCAGGCGTACTTCAAAATCTGCTTGTGCTTGGAGCGGATCACGTTCTTGCCGATGGGGAAGATGGTCAGCTTCGCGTCGCACTCGATGGCCTTGTCCACGATCTGCTGGAGGTTGTCGGCCTGGAAGCAGTCGTCCACGGTGATGGCGATGATCTTTTCCTCGGTTTCGGCCTTGGAGAACACGGGTATGAAGCCCTCCGCCGTGGGTGTGGGGCGGGTCAGCGCGCGCTGGGCGGCCAGCGCGGACATATCGGGATCCGGCGTGGGCGCGGGCTCGGGCGTGGGCGTCTGGGGCTCCGCCTCGATCTCCGGCTCGGCCTCCACCACGGGCGCCGCCGTCAGTTCGGGGGTGGCCGCGGGAGCGACCGCCTCCACGGAGTTATCCGGATGGCCGCCCTTGGGAATGAGCAGCACCACCAGCAGCACCACGACCAGCGCCGCCAGCGCGCCGCCGCCGATGATCAGCCGCTTGCGATCCATGGCGCGGCGCCTTGCCCGGGAAACCATGGGCCTGCTGTAGCGATTCGGCATATTGAACCCCCCTCAATGCCTGCGCGGCACAAAACAAAATGGGATGGGAAGCGCCCGCCCGCCCACAGGGCGGCCAGAGGGCATACTTCCAGTTATGGTGCATAAAGTATAACAGAATGTCCATCAAAAGTCAACGAAAAGGGGCGCGGCAGGCGCCATCAGGATGTTGACAAAGCCAACAGACTGACAGGCCGTGGACAAAGCCTGCAAGCCAAGGAAGGACAGCCTGCCAATGAGGGCGCTTACACAAGCGTAAGTAACCGAAATTGGCAGGCTGTCCTGACACAGGAAGCAGAAATTCCCTCCGCGCAGCGGTATTTCAGGGAATTTCTGCGTTTGCGGGCTTTGTCGGCGGTCTGGGGGCGCGGCAGGCGCCGCGCCCCGTGGTGGGGAAGTTTATTTCAGTCCAGCTTGACCAGCGAGAGCGTGAACAGCGGCTGGGCCGAGGATTCGGTGATGTTGATGGCCTCGGAGGACCGCATGGTGAGGGTGGCGCGGTCGTTGACGTCGAAGATGGCCTGGGCGGTGGTGGACGAACCGTTCGCCTGGGCGATGGCGGAGGACTGGCTGGCCTCGTTCACGTTCAGCGTGATGGTGGAATCCAGCGCCGCGCCCTCGGGCACGCGCACGGTGTAGGTGGCCAGGTAGGTGCCGCTCTCCTCGATGGTGATCAGGCCGCTGTTCACCGGGAAGCCGTTGTCGATCAGGCAGTTGTTGTTGGTCAGGGGGATGATGCCGTTGGCGGTCACCGCCATGGGCAGCATGGCCATGAACAGGCCGAAGTCGCAGCGCCCCCGGCGGCGATGGCGGCGGCGACGGCACTCGCAATTCTCATCGTCGTCGTTGTCGTTGTCATAGCAGCCGTTCACGTCCGGGCAGGGGCCGGGGTAATAGGGATAGTCGTCCCAGCGATACCGGCCGCCCACGCAGTTCAGGCAGCCATAGCCATTATTGTTATTGCGGCGCGATCCGCAGCCGCAGCGATTGTTCTTTGCCATTGACAGCAACTCCTTTCATGGGGTTCAACGTATCATACGCCGAGCGCCGCAAAAGGGTGCGGGGAACAGGGATGAGCGTTCAGAGTATAGCGTTTAGAGGTCAGAATATCGAGAACCGGATGGCCGCGTCGCAGAACGACGGAGCGATCCGGTTCCCAGGCTTGTTTATCTGGACGATTGGCGCTTTGGCCTGAATTTGCGAGGGGTCACGCCGGGTTATTCCTCCCCAGGGACTCTCCCTCCATCAACTCGGAGGGGATGAGCACGGGGTCTCGCAGGGAGGTGGCGGGGTGGACGATGTGGTCGATGAGCCGCTTGGCGGCCTCCCGGCCCATGGCGTCGCTGTCCTGGCGCACGGTGGTCAGCCGGGGATGCAGCGCCTGCATGGAGCGCACGCCGTCATAGCCGGCCAGGGAGATGTCCTGGGGCACCCGAAGCCCCATTTCCCGCAGGGCCTCCAGCGCGCCGATATAGGCGGCATCATCGGGCATGAGGATGCAGGTGGGCCGATCCTTCCGGTTCAGCAGCGCCTGGATGACGGGCCGGATGCTCTCCGGGTCGTCATATCGGCCCTGGGCCACATAGCCCTCCGGGATGGCCAGGCCGTGGTATTCCATGGCCCGCTTGAAGCCCCGGATGCGGTTTTCGGTGACCAGGGAGTTGCGCTGGCCGTGGATATAGGCGATGCGCCGGTGCCCCAGCGCCACGGCCCGGTCCACCAGCATGTGGATGCCGTTCAGGTTGTCGGAGATGATGGAGGGGTGGCTGGAAAACATGTGGTCGATGGTGACGCAGGGGATGCCGCTCTCCACCAGCTCGGCCACTTCCCTGGAATAGAAATCCACGCAGGCCAGGCACACGCCGTCCACGTTGCGATAGCGGCAGTGCTCCAGGTAGGTCATCTCCATGGTGCCGATGTTGTGGTTGATGAAGGTGATGTCATAGCCCTGGCGCTCGGATTCGGCCTTGAAGGCGTTCAGCACTGCGGCGAAGAAGGGGTGGGTCAGGCCGGAGATGTTGTCGTCCACGAACAGCACGCCCAGGTTGTAGCTGCGGTTCGTCTTCAGCGCCCGGGCCAGGGCGTTGGGCCGATAGCCGATCTCCCGGGCCGCGTCCATCACCTGGCGGCGCGTGGCCTCGCTGATGTCGGGATAGCCGTTGAAGACCTTGCTGACGGTGGATATGGACAGGCCGCAGCTGCGCGCGACATCCTTGATGGTGACGGACATGGAATAACCTCCTCGGGAACTCTAAAACGGTTTCGTCCTACTGAGTATAGCGGATATTTTCGGAAAATGCAAGGGAAGATTTGAGGAGGCCGGGGAGACGGCGCAACGAAGCCCGTTGGGGACAACACAGCGCGTCGTATTGGGCGGGCGGCGCAACGCCGCCCCTACAGACAATTATGCGCAAACCAAAAGCCTCCCCATCTCAATGGGGAGGTGCCCCGAAGGGGCGGTGGGGCACTCCATGCAGGACTGCTTCATCCCTCGCTGTTCCCCCATGCAGCGGCGGCCTGCCGAGTCGTGAATT
Organism: uncultured Eubacteriales bacterium; assembly: GCA_902765395.1. Lineage (GTDB taxonomy): Bacteria > Bacillota > Clostridia > Christensenellales > Aristaeellaceae > UBA2862. The sequence goes on along the minus strand of CACWZP010000030.1, from coordinate 37,983 downwards.
GAAGTGAGCGGCTCGGCGCGTGGTGCCGAACGCGAAGCTTCACTGAACAGCGAGCGCAGGCCGCCAAAAAAGAACCGTTCTTCGGTTCCCCTAACCCCTCCGGCCCTTAACACCTCCTCTTGGAAGGGGAGGCAAGGGGGACGGGGACCTCATTCGTCATTTGTCTCGCAAATTCGGCAATTGCCACCTTTCCCACCGGAGGAAGGCTTTTGGGAAGCGCTGTTACGCCTCAAAGAGAACGGGGACGCCCTTGTGGGCGTCCCCGCTGTTTCACGGTTCACTCATCCACCGTCGGCGCGTCCTTGGCGAAGATCATCTCCTGGGTGGTGACGTCGGCCGCACCGGTGGCGGCCAGGTTCAGCTTGGCCTGGAAGGCGCTGAGGGCGGCGGCGGTGCCGCTGCCGAACACGCCGTCGGCGTTGCCCTCCGACAGGTAGCCCAGCTCGATCAGCCGCCGCTGCAGCAGGTAGGTGGCCCAGGTGCAGTCGCCGGTCTTCATGAAGTAGTAGGGGATATCCGGGTTTTCCAGCTCCGGCATCTGCTCGGTCATCACGTTCACGCCGTCCTCGTAGGCGTTTTCCTCGTAGCCGAACAGCTCGTTCATGGTCACCATCTCATAGCCCTGGCCCTTCGCCTCGTCCATCAGCAGCTCCATCATGCGAAGGTCGTTCTTGGTGGTCTTGAAATAGTAGATGTTGCCCGGGGCCAGGTTGCCGCCGATCTTCCCCTCGTCCATGGTGCCGCCGTTGAAAGTCCAGTCGGCGATGCCCAGGTAGCCCTGCTGGATCAGGAAGGCGTGGGTGCGGCCGTCGTTTTCGCCGTCGCCGCCGTAGAGCCGCAGGAAGTGGGGGTGATAGCGCTCGCCGACCACATAGCTGACGGCGATCTCCTGCTTCCAGATCTCCGCCACCATCATGGCGTCGTTCATCTGATAGAGCTTGGCCGCGCCGCTGTAGCAGCGGTTTTCGATCTCAAAGCCCATGGTGTACAGGCAGGTCTTCAGCACGTCGCCCATGTCCTGCAGCAGCGCGTTTTCGCCGCTGGGGAACAGCGTCAGCTTCGCGCCGTACTTGTAGGCCATCTTCGCAAACTCCGACGTGATGGCCGCGCCGGTGCACTCGTCCACGGTGATGGCGATGCGCTTGTCCTCGGTGTTGGCCTTTTCAAACACGGGCAGGAAGCCCTCGCCGATGGGCTGCGGCCGCACCAGCGCGAAGGGCTCGTCCGGGTTGAAGGTGGGCGCGGGCGAGGGGGTGGGCTCCGGGGTGGGGCTGGGCGAGGGCGTCAGCACGGGGATCTCCTTGCCCTCCTCCTGGAAGCTGTCCGCCGTCAGCACCATCTCCAGCCCGAAGCCGGCGCCGGGAGTCGCGTCCGCGGTGACCTCGGGGCTGGGGCTGGGCTGGGGCGCGGGCCGGTTGGCCTCCATGCGCCGGGTGATGAAGATCGCCGCCGCCAGCGCCAGCGCCGCCACCACCAACAGGACGATGACAAATGTAAGACAGCCCCCCTGGGCGCGGCGTCGGCGGTGGAATGAACGTCGGGACATAGATAAACCTCTTTAACGATGATAATTAATCCTCATTTTCCTTTGTCGGCAGGTGGATGGTGAACGAGAACTCGGTTCCCACGCCCTTTTCGCTGGTGACCCAGATATCCTCGTCCATACGCTTCAAGAGCTCCTTGGCGATGGACAGGCCGAGGCCGCTGCCCTTGCCGCTGTGGGCCTTGTCCACCTTGTAGAAGCGGTCGAACACATAGGGCAGGTCCACTTCCTCGATGCCGATGCCGGTGTCCTTCACGTGGATCACCACGCGCTCGTCGTCCCAGTCGCCGGACACGGACACGCTGCCCTGTTCGGTGTACTTGATGGCGTTGTCCACCAGGATGATCAGCATCTGCTCCACCCGGTCGGCATTGGCATAGACGTGCGGGCACTGGGTGAAGTCGGTCTCCACCTTCAGCTCCAGCCCATGCTCTTTGGCGATGGTGGTATAGCGGTCGCACACGTCGTACACCACGTCGTCCAGGGCCATCACGCTCTTCTGGATGGCCAGGGTGCCGCTCTGCAGGCGGGACAGCTCCAGCTGGTCGTTGATCAGCCGGGCCAGGCGCTGGATCTCCCGCAGGATGATGCCGTAGTAGCGCTGGCGGTCGGCCTCCTCGGTGACCATGCCCTCGCTCAGCGGCTCCACCAGCGCCCGCATGGCCGTCAGCGGCGTGCGCAGCTCGTGGGACACGTTGGAGACGTATTCCCGGCGGGTGCGCTCCAGGCGCTCCATCTGGGTGATATCGGAAAACAGGCCCACGGCGCCGGCGATGCTGCCGATCTCGTCCACGATGGGCGTGATGGTCAGCCGCAGGATCATGTCCCGGGCGTTCAGGTTGCGGGTGGAGGGCTCGCCGGTGCGGATCACGGCGTCGAAGTCCTCCCAGACGCTCTTGTCGTCGATCAGCTTCATCCGCGGATCGGGCAGGTGGATGGCCAGCTTCTGCCGGGTAAAGAACTTCGTGATGGCCGGGTTGGTGTGGGTGATCTTCCCCTCCCGGTCGATGGCCACGATGCCCTCGCTGAGGCCGTTGAGCATGTTGCGCAGGCGGTTGCGCTCCACGATCAGCGTGTACATGTTCCGGGACAGCTGGTCGGCCAGGTTGTTCACAGCCTTGCCCAGCTCGCCCAGCTCGCCGTCCGCCGTTTCGTCGGCGCGGATTTCCAGGTCGCCCTGGGACATGGCCACCGCCGCATCCTTCAGCTTCTTCACCGGCTCGAAGGCAGGGGCCATGAGCCTGTCCGCCAGAAGGCGCACGGAAACGAACCCGGCGGCCAGAGCCGCCGCGCCCGCAATGAGCGCCGGCACCCACGCGATGCCCTCCGCCGCCGGCAGCAGCGCCGCCGCGGCGAAAAACACAGACAGACCCACGGCAACCGCGATGGCCACCGCGATTGCCGCTAAAAGTGCCGCGCGCCTGACAAGCACGCTGAATTTTTTCCGTTTGCCCCCGCCGGCGGACGGGAGCGAAGCCCCGTCACGCGGCTCGGCGGAGGCTTCCGGACTTCGCCGAGGGTCGATCATGCGTTGACCTCAAACCTGTAGCCTACGCCGTAGACCGTCTTCAGCGCCCAGGGTACGTTCTCCTGGGGCAGCTTCTGGCGAATGCGCTTGATGTGCGCGTCCACGGTGCGGGTGTCTCCAAAGTAATCATAGCCCCAGACGCGGGAGAGGATCTGCTCGCGGGAGAAGACCTGGCCCACGTTGCTGGTGAGCATGTGCAGGATCTCCACCTCCTTGGGGGTGCAGGGGATCACCTTGCCGGCCACCTTCACCTGGTAGTTCTCCAGGCTGATCTCCAGCTGGGGCAGGCGGATGATGGAGGAATCCTCTTCGCCGGTCTTTTCGCTGAAGCGGCGCAGCACGGCCTTGATGCGGGCCAGCACCTCGCGGGGGGAGAAGGGCTTGACGATATAGTCGTCCGCGCCCAGCTCCAGGCCCAGGATGCGGTCGATCTCCTCACCCTTGGCGGTGAGCATGATGATCGGCAGAGAACTGGTCTGACGGATGGTGCGGCAGACGTCGATGCCCGACACCCGGGGCATCATCAGATCCAGCACCACCATGTCCGGGTGGAGGCTCTCCACCATCTCCAGGGCCTGCTGGCCGTCGTAGGCGCTCTGGTGCTCATAGCCCTCGGAACCCAGGTAAAGCCCCAGCGACTCGTGCACCACCGGATCGTCGTCGGCAATCAGAATAAGAGGATACATTGACATTTATACCACCCCGAATATCACTTTTGTATATTTATTATATACATTCCTTCATCTTAGTGCAACCATATCCCGAAGAAGCCCAGATTTTATCATTTTTTCGATGCAAAGGTCATAATTGGGGGAGAGGGAACGGCGGCGCCTTTGGCGCCGCCGTTCCCTCTCCGTTCTAATTCTCCAAAAACCCCTTCTGCCGGTCGATGGCCTCGTTCTGGTGAACCACGAACTGGCTGGCGAGGCCGCGGGCGCCGGGGTCGGCAGCGTCATAGGTGTTCAAGGCCTTGGTCATCTCGATGACGCCCATGGTGGCTCCCTGGATGACGATCTCGGCGATGTGGGCGTCGGAACGGTCGGCCAGGGTCTCCATCTCAAGGCCCACCCACATGCCCGCCCGGGCCATGGGGCCGGTGGGCTCGGCATGGCCGCCGGCGTCGGCGAGGGCTTTCTCCCCCGCCTTCTGGGTCTGCAGGTACTCGGCCTTTTCCTTGTTCAATTCCTCGCGCATCCTGCCGCCCTCGGCCTTGTTCAGCAGCTGCTCCACCGCGTCCCGGCCCGTGCGGGCGTTGCGCACCACGTCCTGCAGGAGCTGTATGGTTTCATTCATATCAATCCCTCCCGCGCGTTATTCTGCGCGGGAGGGAAAAATGTTATGGGTGGTTTTATATGGCGGCGCTTCCAAAGGCATCGCGCCAACCGCCATTCCGGTTTCGCCGGGCGGGCGGCGCAACGCCGCTCCTGCTGTCTTTGCGGCAGCCACTTTTCCTACTCCCTGCTCCCTGTTCCCTCATACTGCTCCCTCAGCGCCAGCATCCTCGCGTCGCCCTCCTCCACCTTGAGCCGGCCCACGAGGCGCAGGCTGGCGACCTCGCGCCCATCACAGAGCACGCAGTCCACCAGGTCGATGTCGGCGGCGCGGAGGGTTTCAGACAACGCCTGGAGCCGGGTCAGGTCGCCCTCCGGCAGCGACAGCGGCGCTTCGTCGACGAACCGCACCAGATAGACATAGCGCGCGTCGCTGTTGATGGCCTCCACCATCATGCGCCGGGCCACGGTCCCGTTCCAACAGTCGTCGGGGGAGCCGAAGTCGCTGTAGGTGATCAGGTTGAAGTCGAAATCGGCATAGAGCGCCCACAGACCCGGCACCGCCGCGTCCGCCAGGCGGGGCTTCAAAAACGCCAGCACCTCCTGGAAGCAGGACAGGCGCTGGTCGCTCTCGGCGTGGATGTCGTAGTAGGCGCGCATCAGCCCGCCGGTGATCTCCACCCACTCCGCCAGGGTCTGCGTCATGCCCTCCACGGCCAGAAGCTGCTCCCGGTCGGCGGAGAACACGCTGCCCACCGAGCCAAACTGCGCCACCAGCGCCCGGGCCACGTCGGACAGGTTCTGCCGCGGCACGGCGTAGTTCAGCACCAGCTCCACCATCTCGTGGGGCCGCAGGGCGTCCCAGCCCTCCCGCTCCATGCGCTGGCGCAGCCGCTTCCGGTGGCCCTCCCAGACGGGGCGGCCCACTTTTGCGTTTGGCACAACACCGCCGCCTTTCGTATTTTTACTCTTCCACGCTGGTCTTATCCCGGCCGAACACGTCATAGGCTTGATTGATGACGTCCCGGGCAACGTCGGAGACGGGTTTTTGCGCCGCGCCGCCTTCCTGGTTCATGGACAGGCTGACGGGAGTGCCGAAGGCGTCGGTCAGCGCGCCCTCGATCAGAGGCTTTTTGCGCTCCAGCAGCTTCATGTGCATCATGCTCTTCTTGCTGAACTCCACCACCACCTGGCGGCCGTCGAAGCGGATGAACCGCATGGACTCCAGCGGCTGGCGGATGGAGGGGTTCTCCTCCTGCAGCGCGGCGATGGCGTCCAGGTACGGTTGGGGCGGGGTCTCGCCGGGGGTGGGCGCGGCCTTCGGGGCGGATTTTTCCGCGGGCTTTTCCGCCTTTTCGGCGGACCTGGCGGGAGCGGCCTTCGCCGGCCTTGCCGCCGCGCCGCTCTCGATCAGCTTCTCCACCCGCTCCAGCCGCTCTGCCATGGCGGCGTCCGGCTCCTTCTCCGGGTGGCAGGCGCGCACGGCGGCCAGCTCAAGGATCGTGCGCGGGCGGGAGGCCCACTTGGTGTCCGGCTCGGCCCGCATGAACAGGTCCAGCATGCGGTTGAGCGCCTCGGGGCCGATCTTCTTCGCCTGTTCGGCAAAGCGGGCGGCGTCCTCGGGGGTGATCTCCATGATCTCCGCCAGGCCCTCGCCCACGGCCCCGGCCAGCAGGATGCCCCGCAGGTGGGCCACGGTGTCCCGGATGAACACCTGGGGGTCGCTGCCCCGGCGCATCACCTGATCGATCTGCACAAGCGCCGAGCCGGCATCGCCGTCGATGAGCGCGTCGGCGAAGTCGAACATCGCGGCCCGGCCCGCCGTGCCCAGCACGTCCCGGGCCAGCTGGCCGGAGACCTCGCCGTCGGTGTAGGAAAGGCACACATCCAGCAGGCTCAGCGCGTCGCGCATGGCGCCCTCCGCCGCCCGGGCGATCTCCATCAACGCCTCCTCGGAGGCCGTCCTGCCGATGCCGCCCAGCACCACCATCAGCCGCTCCACGATGGTCTCCACGCCGATGCGGTGGAAATCGAACCGCTGGCAGCGGGAGAGGATCGTGGCCGGCAGGCGCTGGGGCTCGGTGGTGGCCAGTATGAACACGGCGTGGGCCGGGGGCTCCTCCAATGTCTTCAAAAGCGCGTTGAAGGCGCCGGTGGACAGCATGTGCACCTCGTCGATGATGTATACCTTGTACTTCGTCAGCGCCGGGGGATACTTGATCTTCTCTCGCAGGTCGCGGATCTCGTCCACGCCGTTATTGGACGCGGCGTCGATCTCCACCACGTCCATGCTGGTCTCCGCCTTGAGGGCCTTGCAAATCTCGCATTCGCCGCAGGGGTCGCCGTCCTTGGGGTTCAGGCAGTTGATGGCCCGGGACAGCACCTTGGCCGCGCTGGTCTTGCCGGTGCCGCGGGTGCCGCAGAACAGATAGGCGTGGGCGATGTGCCCCGTCATCACCTGGCGCTTCAGCGTGCGCACCACGGCATCCTGGCCGACGATCTCGGTGAACGTGTCCGGCCGCCACGCCCTGTACAATGCCTGATAACTCATAGGATGACCTCCCGGGGAAGTTCTTACCACATTATAGCGTATTTTGTAAAAAAACGGAAGAGGCAAAACTTATCCTCATTTTTAACAGCGAGGTAAAGGCGAATACATCTGGCGGGTCTATAATGCGTATTGTGGGGTTTGTTTGAATATTTATGCAAACCGATGGAGGAACTGGCTTTGAAGAAGATCGTTCTCACCGGCGGCGGCACCGCGGGCCACGTCACGCCGAATCTGGCGCTGATCCCCAGGCTCCAGGCCGACGGCTGGGAGGTGCACTACATCGGCGCCGCCAACAGCGCCGAGCAGGAGCTGATCGCCCGGGTGCCGAACGTGGAATTCCACACGGTGTCCGTGGGCAAGCTGCGCCGCTACTTCGACCTGAAGAACTTCTCCGACCCCTTCCGGGTCATCAAGGGCGTGGGCCAGGCCACTCGGATCATCCGCAGGCTGAAGCCCAACGTGGTGTTCTCCAAGGGCGGGTTCGTGTCGGTGCCGGTGGTCTATGGCGCGAAGCTGAACGGCGTGCCGGTGGTCACCCACGAATCTGACATGTCGCCGGGGCTGGCCAACAAGCTGTGCCTGCCCTTCTCCAGCGCCCAGTGCTGCACCTTCCCCGAGGCCGTGAAGTACGCCAAGGGCAAGGGCGTGCACACCGGCTCTCCCATCCGCCCGGAGATCCTCCAGGGCGACAAGATCGCCGGCCGCAAGCGCTTCGGCTTCAACGACAACCGGCCCGTGCTGATGGTGGTGGGCGGCTCCAGCGGGGCCCAGGCCATCAACCAGGCGGTGTGGCAGGCGCTGCCCCGGCTGACCGAGAACTTCCAGGTGCTTCACCTGTGCGGCAAGGGCAACCTGAACGACGTGTACGAGGGCACCTCCAACTACGTGCAGCTGGAGTACCTGAACGAGGAGATGGCCGACGCCTACGCCTGCGCCGACGTGCTGATCTCCCGCGCCGGGGCCAACGCGCTGTGCGAGATCCTGGCGGCCCGCAAGCCCGCGCTGCTGATCCCCTATCCCAAGGGCGCCAGCCGGGGCGACCAGCTGTTGAACGCCGAAAGCTTCCGCAGCCGTGGGTTCAGCCATGTGCTGCAGCAGGAGGACATGACGCCGGACACGCTGGTGCAGGCCGTGGAGGCGCTGTACCACGACCGCGGCGCGCTATACGAGGCCATGGCCACCGAGCCCACCAGCAACGGCATCGATGCCGTGCTGGAGCAGATATACAAGTATGCAAAGCAATAGATGTTTAACGCACCGGGCGGCGAATGCCGCCCGGTGCGCTGTTTTTCGGTCGCTCGAACCCACTGCGGTGGGTAGGCTTTGAATTTTCACATAATCTTCTGTAAGAGCATATACGCAATCCCGATCCTCGCTGGTCCCCCATCGCTGTGAAAAAGTCCGTTCCCCGGCTCCCTGTTGGATATGGTTTCCAGAAGGGGACCCGAGGAACGGTTCTTTTTGGCGGCCTGCACAAAACCCCATTCATTACGCCCCGCGCCTGCCCTGACAGACAGGCGCGGGTTTCGGGCCCGCACAGCCAATGTGCGGGGCCCTCAGCCTCGCTTCGCTCGGCGCTATAAACTTCGCTCCTGTGCACCCTGCGCGCATACGCTTATTCCCAATGGTTTTGGTTGCAGGCCGCCCTGTGATTGGGGTGCTGCGAGGAGCGTGGCAGCCCTGAAAGAGGTGCCCCACCGCCTGCTCCGCAGGCACCTCCCCATTGAGATGGGGAGGCTTTTGGTTTGCGCATAATTATCTGCAGGGGCGCCGTTGCGGCACCCGCCCGGTGCGATTCGCCGCGTTGTGCCCGACAGGCAGCGCCCGCCCATTCTCTCCACAAGCCTGAAAAAGACAGTTTCTTCCATATAGAATCCACCCTGTCATCCACAGCCAGAAGGGCAGGATCGAGGAAGATTCATTTTGACAAAAAATGCGCTTTAATCCGCTCTCTATGGACTTTTGGAACCCCGGATGATACAATAAGACTGATATGTTATCCACAAGCTGTGTAAAAACGGGCTGTGGAAAGGCACGGAGCAAACGGAGGCAAATTGGGTATGAATTACACGCCTGAGGAAAAGGCGAAATGGGACAAGCTGATCGAGATGATCGAGGAGTCGCTGAACCATTCCGGGCAGCGTCCCTTCTTCAATACATTCATAAAGCCCCTGAAGCTCTATGCCGTGTCGGGGGACACGCTGTACATCAGCGGCGACACCGCCTTCAACCTGAACCACATGAAGCAGCGCTACGGCACGATGCTCTACAGCACGGTGCCGGTGGTGTTTGGCAAGCGCTATGAGCTGGAATACTACCCGGAGAGCGAGATTTTCCGGATGGTTCGGCCCCAGGAGGAGTCCTCGCTGAACGAGAAGTATACCTTTGAGAACTTCATCGTCGGCCAGAGCAACAACCTGGCCTTTGCCACCTCCCTGGCCGTGGCCCAGACCCCCGGTGACGCCTACAACCCGCTGTTCATCTATGGCGGCGTGGGCCTGGGCAAGACCCACCTGATCAACGCCATCGGCAACTATATCCAGCGGGAAAACCCGGGCATGAAGGTGCTGCTGATGACCAGCGAGGCCATGACCAACGCGCTGATCGACGGCATCGCCCGAAAGAAGACCAGCGAGCTGCGGGACAGGCTTCGGGGCGTGGACGTGCTCATGGTGGACGACGTGCAATTCTTTGCCAAGACCAAGGCCACCCAGGAGGAGTTCTTCCACACCTTCAACAGCCTGTATGAGAAGAAGAAGCAGATCATCATCGCCTCCGACCGGCCGCCCAGGGAGCTGCCGGAGATCGAGGAGCGCCTGCGCAGCCGCTTTGAATGGGGCCTGACGGTGGACATCCAGAAGCCCGATTACGAGACCCGCGCGGCCATCCTGCGCCAGAAGGCCGAGGAGATGGGCATCGACGTGCCGGCGGACGTGATCGACTACATCGCCCAGAGCGTCAATTCCAACATCCGCGAGCTGGAGGGCTGCCTGACCAACCTGAACGCCCACGCGGAGCTGATGAAGGCGTCCATTTCCCTGGAGCTGGCCCACACAGCGCTGGCCGGGCGCATCGGCCAGGCTGCCCGCGCCGTGACGCCGGAGCTGATCATCGAGGTGGTCGCCCAGCAGTACGGCATCCAGCCGGAGGACATCACCGGCAAGAAGCGCAGCCAGAACATCGCGCTGCCCCGGCAGATCGCCATGTACCTGTGCCGCCAGCTGACCACCCTGTCCACCCCCAGCATCGGCGCGGCCTTCGGCGGACGGGACCACACCACCATCCTGCACGGCTGCGACAAGGTGGCCGACGCCATGGACGCTGATTTCGCCTTCCAGAAACGGGTGCAGGAGCTGCGGGGCTTCATCGAAAACAGCTGATGTGGACAACGCGCGCCTTTTCCACCGGCGTTCCACAGCGCCTGTGGATGGAAAAATGCCGACGACAAGCGGCTTTCGGGGCGTTTTCCACAGTATCCACAGTCCTACTACGACGACTATACTTTAAAACATTTATATTATTGATATACTCCTGGGCGCAAGCGCGGGAGCACACCGAGGACCTTCAGTCAAGGAGGAAAAAAACATGAAATTCACCTGCTCAGCTGCGACATTGATCGACGCGCTGCAAATCGTCACCAAGGCACTGCCCACCCGCACGCCCAACCAGATCCTGGAGGGCATCCTGGTGGAGACGGATATGAACGAGGTCATCCTCACCTGCTCCGACGAGCGCATCACCATCGTCACCCGGATGGAGGCCTACGTGACCGAACCGGGCCGGGGCGTGGTGCCGGGCAAGCTGTTCAACGAGATCGTACGCCGCCTGACCGACGGCGACATCGAGATCACCATGAGCGACCGCTTCATGTTCACCATCCGCGGCTCCGGCAACCGCACCAACATCGCCGGCCAGGACGCCGACCTCTACCCCGCCCTGCCCGCCATCAGCGGCGAGAAGGAGATTTCCCTGCCCCAGGACATGCTGAAGGACATGATCCAGAAGACCGAGTTCGCCATCGCCGTGGAGGACATGCGCGAGGTGCTGACCGGGTGCCTGCTGGAGGTGGAAAACGGGGACGTGACCATGGTGGCGCTGGACGGCTTCCGGCTGGCGATGAAGCGGGCCAAGTGCGGCGACGTGCTGGAGAAGCTGAGCGCCATCATCCCGGGCCGCGCCGTGGGAGATATCGGCAAGCTGCTCTCCGATGATCCCGAGGCCTTCGCCACGCTGTCCTTCGGCGGCGGCAAGCTGCACATCAAGCTGGAGAAGACCGACATCTACGTGATCCTGGTGGAGGGCGAGTACGTGCAGTACCGCCAGATCCTGCCGCCGCGCTTCGCCACCCGCGTGGTGGTGGAGCTGGAGCCCTTCCGCAGGGGCATCGACCGCGCCGCGCTGATCGCCCGTGAGGGCAACAACAACCTGCTGATCCTGAAGATCGCGGACGGCGAGATGGCCATCGAGGCCCACAGCCAGATCGGCGACGTGTACGAGAAGCTGGACGTGCAGCAGGAGGGCGCGAACCTGAACATCGCCTTCAACGTGAAATACCTGATCGACGTGGTGCGGTTCATCGACGCCGATCAGATCGAGATCAACCTGAACAACGCCATCAGCCCCTGCATCATCACGCCCGTGGGCGATTCCGACTACGTGCACCTGGTGCTGCCGGTGCGGACGGGAGCGACAAACTGAAGAGAGTTGAGAGTGAAGAGTTGAGAGTTTAGATAAAGAACGCAGGAGAACCTGATTGACACGTCGGAATATTTGCATAGCCCTCCCGAAATGACGTTGATCTTAATTCGGTGAATGTATCTGCAGGAGATCAGATCCTTTATCATGTAAGACGTCATTGCGAAGCCGAAGGCCGTGGCAATCCGGTTTTCGGGCCATCTCATCTAAACTCTCAACTCTGAACTCTAAATTCCTGCTCTTGATTTGATGAACATGGAGAAGAATCGTGATACCATCGCCGCCATCGCCACTGCCAGCGGCGCGGGCGGCATCGCCATCGTGCGCTTGAGCGGCGACGGGGCGGAGCACATATTGAATAAGCTGTTCATTCCCGCGAAGCCGCGGGAATCCTTTTCGTCTCACCGGCTGATGTACGGGAGGGCCGTGGGCGAAGGCGGCGAGGTGCTGGACGAGGTGATGGCCGTGCTGATGCGCGCGCCTAACACCTATACCCGGGAGGATGTGGCCGAGATCCACTGCCACGGCGGCGGGGCCGCGGCCGGCGCGGTGCTGAACCGGGCGCTTCAGATGGGCGCGCGGATGGCCGCGCCGGGCGAGTTCACCAAGCGGGCCTTCTTGAACGGGCGGATCGACCTGGCCAGGGCCGAGGCGGTGATGCAGCTGATTGGCGCCACCGGCGAGGCGGCGGCGCGGGCGTCCGTGCGGCAGCTGGAGGGCGGCGTGTCGGGCTTCGTGCGCGGGATCGCCCAGAGGCTCACCGGCGTGCTGGCGCTGATCGAGGCTTCCACGGATTTTCCCGACGAGGTGGAGGAGGAGGCCGCGGCGGCAGAGGTGGCGGCGTCTCTTGAGGAGATCGTCGATGAGCTGCGAGAGCACGGCGACGCCCGGCGGGCGCGGGTGCTGCGGGAGGGTGCGAGCATCGTGCTGGCGGGGCGGCCCAACGTGGGCAAGTCCTCGCTGATGAACGCGCTGCTCCAGCAGGAGAGGGCCATCGTCACCGATATCCCCGGCACCACCCGGGACGTGCTCACCGAGCGGCTGAGCTTGGGCGGCGTGGTGGCGGAGCTCTCCGATACGGCGGGCCAGCGGGGCACCGACGACCCCATCGAGCGGATCGGCGTGGACCGGGCACGGCGGGCCGTGGAGGCGGCGGACGTGGTGCTGGTGGTGCTGGACGCGGCCAGTAAATTGGATGATTCCGACGCGGAGCTGGTGAAAAAGGCGGACGAGAGGGCGATCATTTGCCTGAACAAGAGTGACCTGCCGCCTGTGCTGTCCGCACAACAACTAAGGAGCATGACAGACGCGAAGATCATGGAAATTTCCGCACAGACGGGACGGGGGATTTCCGATTTGATCGACGAATTGACCCGGCGCGTGGCCATGGACGGCGAGAGTGACGGGCAGTTGATGGCCCGGCGGCACATCGAGCTGGCCCAAGCCGCGGCGGACAGTCTTGAGCAGGCTGTGAGAGGTATTCACAGCGGCATGCCCCTGGACACCGCTGCCATCGACATCCGCGAGGCCCTGGAGCGGCTGGGAGAGATCACGGGCGAAAACGCCACCGAGGCGGTCATCGATCGGGTTTTTGCGGATTTCTGTGTGGGAAAATAAGGGATATTGAGCTAACGCATTCGCTGGCGCGATGGAAAAATTCAGCAGAAAAAAACCGTTCCCCGGTTTCCTTTTGGAAGTAATTTTCGAAAGAGGAACCGGGGAACGGTTTTTTTGACGGCCTGCACTCGCTGTTCAGTGAAGCTTCGCGTTCGGCACCCTGCGCCGAGCCGCTCGCTTCAATTCACGACTCGGCAGGCCGCCCCGTGAAAGGGGTGCAGCGAGGAATGGGGCAGTCCTGGAGGGGAGTCCTATCCCCCGCTTCGCGGGTACTTCCCCACTGCGGTGGGGAAGCAATGCGGGCGGCGCAATGCTGTTCCCAAAGCCTTCCTTTTATGGGAAGGTGGCTGGCCGCAGGCCAGACGGAAGTGGTCGTTCTCGTTCTGACAACGAAAAACGTCTTACCCCGGCGGGCGGCGCAACGCCGCCCCTACAAGAGCAAATACAAATTTCGATCCTCGCTGATCCCCATCACTGGACGGCCTTCATCCTTTTGAGTTGAGGAAAGCCTCAAGCGCTCATACAATTTCAAAGTCGAACCAGGTGTCTGGAAAGGGCTCGTCGATCAGGCGGAAGTGCCACCACTCCGATTCCAGCGGCTCGAAGCCGTGGTCGGTCATGATCCGGCGCAGCAGCGCGCGGCGCTCGGCCTGGTCGGGGGTGAGGCCTTCATAGTGGAAGTTGGAGATGGGGCCGAAGAAGTCGAAGGGGCCGCCCATGTCGGCGTCGCGGCCGGCGCGCGGGTCGAACAGCGTCAGATCCACGGCGCTGCCCTTGCTGTGGGAGGACCGGCGGCCCAGAAAGTCCAGCGCGTACAGGTCCGCCTTCTCCACGTTCGGGTAGAACCAGGGTTTCATGGCCGTGTCCGCCTCGTCCAGCACCCAGCGGTTGAAGTGGTCCACGGCCCGCTGGGGGCGGTAGGCGTCGTAGATCTTCAGCAGCCAGCCTCGCCGCAGGGCGTCCTCCGACGCGTCGCGCAGGGCCTGGGACGCCTCCCGGGCCAGATAGGCGCAGCCCGACCGATAGCCGTCCACGGGCCGACCGATGAAGTTGTAGGAGGTGGCGTAGCGCAGCTCCTGCAGCACCAGCGGCGCGACCTCCCGGACGGCCACAAAGCCGGTTGGAATCTCATAATTATTCATTGTTTATGCATCTCTTCCGCGGATATTCCCGAACAGCGCGAAGGCGCAGAGCGCGGCGGCCAGCAGCATGGCGCACGCCAGGAAGGGCACGCTGTTACATCCGGCTGACGCGAGCCTTGCGGCGATCATGCCCAGCGCCGCCACGGCGCAGGCGATCAGCAGATACTTATTGAAGGAACGCGCCTCCAGCGGCGAGCGCCGGAAGGGCGTCTTGCACAGCTCGTAGAGCGTCAGGCCCACGAAGAAGGGCAGGCCGACGCGGTCCGGGCGCAGCGCGAAGTATATTCCCAGCGCCGCGGCGGGATAGAGGGCGGTTTGCAGCGCCGCCCATGGCACGCAGCGGACGACGGTGACGTCCAATCGGCCCTGGAAGCCGTCGCCCATCACCAGGCTGACGACGATGGATACCAGCGCCGAAAGCCCCGCCATGCCCACCAGCCAGAGGATGTTTTGTTCAGAAAGAAGCAATCCGGTGATCGAAAACAGTGCCGTGAGGCCCCGGGAGAGGATGGCGCTGCGCCTGTCCCCTATTGCATACATGTATTCATAGAATATATGTTCGATATTGAGCAGCATTCCCGCGGCGATCAGCGGCAGGGCGTCGGCCATCGGATGGCGGAGCAGCCATGCGGCCAGGGTTGAAAGCGCCGCACCGGCCAGCGTCAGAAGCAGCGCGCACTTCACGCTGCCGCGCACATGGCGGATGGCGGGCTGTCGGGCAAAGGCCAGTCGAATGCCCCTGCAGGCAAACAGCGACAGGGCCGAGACGATCAGCGTGGCGATATAGAGCAGCAGCGCGGACGGGCTGTCCGGGCGAAGCATGGAAAAGACCGCCAGTGCGGCGGGCAAAAATGCGTCCGGCACGCGGACCAGACGCGGTTGCTTTTTGGGTTGTGTCACAATGGACCTCCAATGCTTTTGAAATTATTATATGCAGATTACTGTATTTTTATGCTAAATCATTTCGGCTGAAATGCTGAACATGCCGGTGTTGCCGTCCCGTCGGGCGACGTACAGCTGCACGTCCTCGTGGGGCATCACGCCGGCCTGCTGCAGGTACAGCTCACAGCTGCGCATAGCCAGCTCCGGGAAGTTGTTTTCCTTGCTCAGGTGCCCGAGGATGATCTGGCGGGTGCCGTGCAGCGCCAGCTCCGCCGCCGCGCGGCCCGCGTCGTCGTTGGAAAGGTGGCCGTGGCGGGACTTGATGCGCTTCTTTAACTCATAGGGATAGCGCCCTGCCTGCAGCATGTCCGGGTCGTAGTTGGATTCCAGCAGCACCGCGTCCGAACCCAGCACATGGTTGAACCAGCCGTCGCGGATGCAGCCCAGGTCGGTGGCGATGGCCAGCTTCGCGCCGTTCACCTCGAAGGTGAAGCCCACGGGCTGGTTGGCGTCGTGGGGAATTGGAAAGGGCATCACGTCGATGGAACCCATGAAAAAGTCCTGCTCGGGCTCGAAAATGATGCGATTTTTGTCCGAGATGGCGCCGATTTTATCGTACATGCCCTCCCAGGTGCCCTCCGTGGCGAACACGGGCAGGTCGAACTTGCGGGAGAGTATGCCGATGCCCTTGATGTGGTCAGCGTGCTCGTGGGTGACCAGTATGGCGTCCAGGGTGGCGGGGTCCACGCCCACCCGAAGCAGCTCCTGGATCACTCGGGTGCCGGACATGCCGGCGTCCACCAGGATTTGGGCGTCGTCGCAGCCCACGTAGATCGCGTTTCCGCTTGAGCCGCTGAACAGCGGCGAGAAGCGAAGCTCCATGAAATGTTCCTCTCTTTGCCTTTGTTACGCTGAAAACACGGTCAATCCGTGCGTGTATTGTACCCTGTGACCCCGGTCAGATCGAAGGACGGGATATACTTTTCATCCGAGGAGGACAGCTCCTGCACGAACCCGTCCTCCAGGCCCAGTTCCATCAAGTGGTCTACGACGGCCTCGTATTCCTCCGGGTACAGTCGACGGTTCAGCTGATCCACGCCCTCCACCTTGCCGAAGGGCAGGTATTGTGCCATCAGACTCACCCAGGCGCCGGGAAGGTTTTCCGCGATCCAGTCCAGGATCTCCATGGATTCCTCCGCGCAGCCGGGCAGGATCAGGTGGCGCACGATGGTGCCCCGGCGGATGATGCCCTCTTCGTCCAGCTCCACCGGGCCGGTCTGCCGCAGCATCTCCTTCAGCGCAGGGCCCGCAAACTCGAAGTAATCCCTGGCGGCGGAGTATTTACGGGCGGAATCCGGGCGGATGTACTTCAAATCGGGCAGGTAAACCTGGACTTTCCCCTCAAATTGTCGCAGATTTTCCACTTTTTCATAGCCGCCGCTGTTCCAGACCACCGGCACAGGCAGCGGTTCGGACAAGGATTCCAGGATCGCCTCTGAAAAGTGGGTGGGGTTGACCAGGTTGATGTTGTGCACGCCATGGTCGATCAGCTCAAAATAGATTTCCCTGAGCCGCTGGACGCTCACCTTTTGCCCGAATCCCTCGTGGGAGATGGGATAGTTCTGGCAGAAGCGGCACCGCAGCGCGCATCCGGAGAAGAATATCGCCCCGGAGCCATGCACACCGCTGATCACCGGCTCCTCGTCGTAATGCGGGGCCGCGCGGGCGATCGCCGGATCCGCGCCCATGCGGCAGAAGCCCGCGCCGGTATCCCCGCGCAGGGCGTTGCAGTTCCGCGGGCACGCGGCGCAGATGTAAGCCTCCAATAAAACCCCTCCTGACATGGTATTATACATGGAGATTGTTAGAGTTTGGAGTTAAGAGTTAAGAGTTTAGATTAGTTTGAACCAGAGCGTGTGCACAACGCATTGTTTCACGTGAAACAATGTATTTCGAGGAATGTCGATGTAAACCGCCACAAAACCCGATGTTTCACGTGAAACAATGCGAAATGCAGCTCTTCGGTGAGTTTCACCAGCATTCCTGATGTTTCACGTGAAACAATCAACAGGGAAATGCTCTCATCATACTCACCAATCTCCACTCTAAACTCTCAATCGGCCGCCCTCATCAACGTGATCAGCCACACCTCCGGCTCCGTACCAACGCGCAGGTTCACGCCCTCGCAGCCTACGCCCTGGGTGGTGAGTATGGGCAGGCCGTTCTCCATCGTCCATCCGGCGCGGTACTGGCGTTCGGTGGTGGTGAGGTTGAGAAGATCCCGGCCGAACAGCCGAACCTGGCCGCCGTGGGTGTGGCCGGTGAGGGCAAGATCCGCCCAGCGCCCGCCGTCCTGGGCCTCGCTGGTTGCCAGCACCGGCAGCACGGCGGGGCTGTAGGCAGCCACCAGCACGCAATCGCCCCGGGAAAAGGCGCTTCCGGCGGAATTCAGGTTGGCCGTCTCCCGGCTCACGCCGATGATCCAGAGGGTATCCCCGCCGATGGTGACAGGCGCGCGGTTGTTGAACAGCGGCGTGATGCCCGCATCCAGCATCAGGTTGGCCAGCATCTCCTGTTCCGGGTCCTCAGGGGCGGCTATGCCGAACTTGCCAAGGGGCGCTTCAAAGTCCTTTATATATAGGAAGAAATCCGTCCGATCGCGCAGCTGGCGCAGATCGCGGCCATCCGCGTCGCTGCCCCTGTTCAATACTTTCAGCAGGGAGGGTGAGGTGTAGTCCCCACCCAGGATCAGCATGTCCGGCTTCAGCTCTTGGAGCTTGCTGAACAGCGCGCCGCTCCTGGCGCCCGTGTTCATGCCGCAGAGGTCGATGTCGGAGGCATAGAGCAGGGTCTTGCCTTCGAAGGCGGCGGGCAGGTCGCGCAGCTGAACCTCCGCCCGGCGCACGCGCACCACCCCGGCGTTCAGCGCGGCCCCGCCGCAGAACAGCGCCAGTGCCAGCAGCAGCGCGATGAAAACTGCCAGCGCCACCCGTCCGCCGCGGCTCATTTTTCGGTTGGTTTTGCGTCTTTTGGCCATGCTTTACCCCATTTTTACGGAAATTCGGCACAGATGCGGCAAAGAGGCCGCAATGTGTTGCCCGTTTGAAGATGCGGGCTGAATTGTCTGGTTTTTGCCCGGTTTTGTCACAACAGCGTTGTTGAAACCGGGTTCAACATCTATTATAATAACATTTGGTATGGCATACAAGGGATATTAGCATTTCCAGCCATCCAAAACAATATAGAATGACTGGAGGATTCCATGGAAAGGAACCAAAAGGGTCGCCTTCCATGGGCAATCGCTCTGTTGATCGTCGTGTTCGTCAGCGTCATCGCGCTGGTGGCGGGGCGGATCATCAGCCGCGCCACCCATCGCAGCTCCTACGATTATCACGCCATACAGCTGGCGAGCAACCTGGGGCTCGAGGTGGTGAACGACGGGTTTGTCTACTATGACGGCAGCTACATCGGCGCCGTCACCACCGGCGGCCACATCAAGTGGAGCTATCTGATCGGCCGAAACGCCGACTTCGACGCCAACCAGAACGGCGTCGCGGCATGGACGGGCGAGAGCCTGACGCTGATCGACGGCCAGACCGGCACGCCCTCCTTCTCCGGCGCCATGGAGCGGGAGGTGCTCTCCGCCTGCATCGGCGACAAATATACCGCCGTGTTGCTCGGGCCGGAACACAACAGCACGATTGTCCTCATGGAACGGGGCGGTCGGCGCGTGAACAGCATCACGCTGACCAACCAGACTGTAATCGAATACGGGTTTTTCTCCAACGGCTCGCTGCTCTGGGTGATGAGCCTGGACACCAGCGGCACCGTGCCCAGCTGCACCGTGAACACCTACCGCCCCGGCAAGGAGATGGTGGGCTCCATCCACGACAACGAGCAGATGGTCTACGGCGTGGTGTTCCAGTCCTCCTACTTCTGCTGCGCCGGCGACACCTTCCTGAAGGTTTACGACTACACCGGCAAGGAGGACAAGACCCGCCGCCGCCAGGTGTACGGCTGGTACATGGCCGGATTGGACGAGGGCGTGCTGGATGACCCGCTGATGGCATTTGTGCCCAACGCACAATACGATTCCAACAGCGGAATGCAGGATGTGCGCATGATTCGCTCCAATTTTGACCAGCAGGTGCGCATGCCCTACGGCTGCCAGTCGCTGATCGCGCGAAACGACCGGGTCTACGGCTTCTCCACGGAGGGCTATGTGTCCATCGCCACGCTGGGCAAGGAGACGGTGGAGGCCTACGCGCTGCCGATGACCTTTGACAAGGTCTACGGCGTCACGGCGGACAACGTGGCCGTGCTGGGCAACGGCAACGTCATCTATATCCTGAATCTCTCCTGATGTGCATGAACTGGCACAAAATGGGTAAACTGGGTCTGTATCAAACGAATCCTTGAAACGAGGAGGGTGAATAATGAACCTGAACCTGCTGGACATTACGATCATCGTGATCCTGGCGTTCTACCTGATATCAGGCATGTATCGCGGGTTCATCACGTCGCTGCTGGGAACAGTGGGCTTCGTGGGCGCCTGGTTCGGCGCGCAGCAGCTCTATCCCCGGGTGGCGAAGCTGGCGCTGTCCAACCAGACGCTGATGGCGGTGCTGAACCAGTACCTGGAGCCGGAGACCTTCTTCGAATCCCACTCCCAGGCCGTGAGCACCGTTTCCGAGGTGATCGCCGGCGGCGAGGCCGCCATACAGAACGCGGTCAGCGCGGTTTCCTCCAAGCTGAGCGTGATCTCCAAGGCCTTTGAGGCCAACGTGAGGGCGCAGATGTTCCAGCGCCTGGGCATCAACACCCTGGCCGACTACCTGGACCAGACCATCTGGCAGGCGGTTTTCAACGTGGGCGCCTTCATACTCTGCTTCATCGCGCTGTATGTGCTGGCCTGCCTGGTGGTGAACCTGCTGGACCATGTGATCTCCTTCCCGCTGGTGCGGGGCTTCGACTGGCTGCTGGGCGGCATCTTCGGCCTGGCCAGGGGCCTGGTGATGGTGGTGCTGGTGCTGTGCCTGCTGCCCGCCATCGTGGAGATCGTCTCCCCCGACTTCGCGGAGAGTCTGCGAACCGGATCGGTGCTGTACAGCTACGTCACCCAGATGGACTTCCTGAACGTGGGCACCCTGGTGACCGGGCTGATCGGCGGCTGATGCCGGAATGAGACAAAATGATGACAAAACCCCATCCAATTCCGTTAAATGCGGTGGCGATGGGAGTTTTGCGTCATGGGGACTTTGAAATTGTGACGACAAAAAGAAAGTATATGGGTATAAATTGTGACGACCGTAAGTTGGTGGAGGTGTTTGCCAGATGACTGCGAAAGCGATAAAGGGAAACCGTTTTGAGGACCAGTACAAGGGTTCCAATGTGCCCGTGATGGTTTTGGCGGCGGTGGCCTTCTTCGGACTGGCATTTCTGCTGACCTATATCTGTATCGTTCCCCCCGTGGACGGCACGGGCATGGGCGCCATCAAGAACGTGATGAACGGCCTGGGCGGCAGCGTGGCGGTGTTCCTGCCGATGGTGCTGGCCTGGATCGGCGTGCTTTGCGTGGGCCGCGCCAGGGGCATGCGCGTATCGGCGCTGCGGGTGGCCGCGGACGCCCTGCTGATCGTGTGCCTGTTCACCGCCGTACATATCTTCGCCGTGGAGGGCATCAAGTCCCGCTACGCGGTGATGCTGGGCTACATGGACTTCATTTCCAAGTCCTACCGCTGCGCCATCGGCGGCGGCGCCATCGGCGCGCTGCTGAGCTGGCCGCTGTACGCCAACCTGGGCGTGGCCGGCGGCTTCATCGCCACGCTGCTGATCGCCGCGCTGCTGCTCACCGCCACCGGGCGGATGGGCCGCTTTGTGCGGTTCGTGAACGAAAAGGCCGGCCAGCGCCGGGAAAAGGCGCCGCGCCGGGAGCGCGTGGTCGAGGTGCAGGAGCAGCGCAGGCCCGCCCGTCCGGCGGCACGCAGGACGCCCGGCCGCGACCCCTACAGCGAATCCGTGATCGTGGGCGACAGCGGCCTGAAGCGCAGGAGCGCCACGAGCCGGCGCAAGGCCGACCCCAAGGCGGACGACATGTCCCGCCCGGCCCGCGCCGTGGATCAGCCCACCCGCAGGCGCAGGAGCGCCGACGCCATCGAGACCCAGGCCGGCGCCCGCCGCGCCCCCACCGCCAAGGCGGCGCCCGCGGCCGCGAAGCCGACCCCGGTGAAGCGCAAGAAGCTGTACAACGAGGATATCGAGAAGAAGAACAAGGCCGCGCTGGCGAAGGCCGACGCATCTGTGGAGAAGGACGAGCTGTTCGACGACTTCGACGATTTCGACCGCCTGGAGGCCGAGAGCGCGGCCTTCGACGAGGCCGTCAAGGCTGAAAAGGCGGATAAGCCGGAGAAGGCCAGGGCTGCCCGCAAGGCCTTCAAGCCGGACCGCCCCTCCATGATGCAGGACAAGATCGAAGACGTGCCCGCCGAGGACATCCCCGTGGAGGAGATCCCCGTGGTGAAGGCGGATAGGAAGAGCAACGTCTCCATCGACGACCTGAAGATCGAGCCGGAGGCCTACGAGACCCCCGACGACGACGAGCCGCCCTTCGACATGGCCGAGACCGGCGGCGAAGTGAAGGCCGGCATCGCCGAGAAGAAGAGCTTCGGCAAGCTGAAGCGGGCGAGCAAGCCCGAGCCCGCCG
Organism: uncultured Eubacteriales bacterium; assembly: GCA_902765395.1. Lineage (GTDB taxonomy): Bacteria > Bacillota > Clostridia > Christensenellales > Aristaeellaceae > UBA2862. Next base: position 16,051 of record CACWZP010000030.1, on the reverse strand, counting down.
AGGACGACGTGCCGCCCTACAACTATCCGCCCATCGACCTGCTGGCCCGGGGCGAGGTGGAGGACACCTCCGTCCACAACAACCGCGACATGCAGAAGGCCCACCTGCTGGAGGACACGCTGCAGAGCTTTGGCATCTCCGCGAAGCTGACGGGCATCGCCCATGGCCCCGCGGTGACCCGGTTTGAGCTGCAGCCGGCTCCCGGCGTGAAGGTGAGCCGCATCACCTCGCTGTCGGACGACATCGCGCTGAACCTGGCGGCGATGAGCGTGCGCATCGAGGCGCCCATCCCCGGCAAGGCCGCCGTGGGCGTGGAGATCCCCAACGACAAGGTGGAAATGGTGCGCCTGAGGGACGTGCTGGAGTCCAGTGAGGCCCGCAAGCACCCCAGCAAGATCGCCGTGGGCCTGGGCAAGGACAACTCCGGCCGCTACATCGTGGCGGACATCGCCAAGATGCCCCACGTGCTGATCGCCGGCCAGACCGGTTCCGGTAAGTCGGTGTGCATCAACGCCATCATCACGTCGATCCTGTTCCGCTCGTCCCCCGAGGAAGTCAAGCTGATCCTGATCGACCCCAAGGTGGTGGAGCTGTCCATTTACAACAACATTCCCCACCTGGTGTGCCCGGTGGTCACCGACCCGAAGAAGGCCGCCAGCGCCCTGGATTGGGCCGTGGCGGAGATGACCAAGCGCTACAAGCTGTTCGCGGAGCGAGGCGTGCGCGACATCAAGGGCTACAACAAGTCCCTGCAGCCCGGCGAGAAGCTGATGCCCCAGATGGTCATCATCATCGACGAGCTGGCCGACCTGATGATGGTCAGCCCCGGCGAGGTGGAGGACTCCATCTGCCGCCTGGCCCAGCTGGCCCGCGCCTGCGGCATGCACCTGGTCATCGCCACCCAGCGCCCGTCCGTGAACGTCATCACCGGTATCATCAAAGCCAACATCCCCACTCGCATCGCCTTCTCCGTGGCGTCCCAGGTGGACAGCCGCACCATGATCGACCACGGCGGCGCGGAAAAGCTGCTGGGCAACGGCGACATGCTGTTCGTGCCCAACGGCATGAAGAGCATGCGCGTGCAGGGCGCCTGGGTCTCCGATGAGGAGGTCCACGCCATCGTGGAGTACATCAAGCAGTCCGGCGAGGCCAATTACGACCCGGATATGCTGGAGCACATGGAAAACGCCGTGCGCACCGACGCCGAGAAGGAGGAGGTGGCCAGCGAGTACGACCCGCGGCTGCCTGAGGCCATCGATATCGTCATCGACATGGGCCAGGCGTCCATCTCCATGCTGCAGCGCCGCATGCGCATCGGCTACGCCAAGGCCGGCCGCCTCATCGACGAGATGGCCCAGCGGGGCATCGTCTCCGAGGCCGACGGCGCCAAGCCCCGCCAGGTGCTCATCACCCGTGAGGAAGCCCAGGCGATGTTTGACGATTGCGCCTGAGTCGGCAGGGCCGACAGCCATTTGCTGCCGCGCTTTCTGATATCAATTCCCCGCGCCACTGATTCCAGCGCGGGGAATTTTCGCTATGGCAAAATCGTGTGAGCGAGGGGCGCTCAATCCCATTAGCTGCCGCCCATATGAACATGATTTCCCGGCCCACTGATTCAAGACCGGGAAATCTTCGCTTTGGTGCCGTATGCAGGGTCATTCTTTATGATATGAAAAAGATCCTTCGCTCCGCTCAGGATGACAGGCATAGCGGCGTTGTCATCCTGAGCGGAGCGAAGGATCTGCACGAGTCGATTCAGGATCATCCATGTGAAATGTGAACCGTCCTCATTTCACATATGAGCAGGTTTATTAATCTACCATATTCCATATTACTTGATAGTCTTTATTTGAAAGCATTCCGACATTTTTAATGTACTTTTCTATCATGTCCTTGGCGCGATTTTCACTTTGCATAAGCAGATTGGAATCCTCGCTGGTAGCTATCTCCATATTATTCTGTGCTTCAGCTACTGCTTTAGTTCTATCCTCTGCGTTTATACTTGCAAATAGTCCGTTTTCTATCCAGGCTTCATTGATACTGTCAGTATCGAGGTATGTGCTTAAGACTTTTGCATGAGGCATTGTAACAGTAACATTTTGCCCGTCAACATCAACTGAAATACGGTTAGCATCAATGCCGAGTTTTACAGTTCCACTGTATTCAATCCATGCTTTCTTATTCCCATAAGTCACTATGAAAACTTTTCCGGGGTCTTCAAACTTTGCAACATTATGATAATAACATTCAAGCGTGGCATATTCACATATGCTGTTGATGCTATTGAATTGGTTTTCATTTTTCTTGCAACCGTGTAGAGGAAAGACAATGATACATATCAACAAAATAACCGTTGCTTTCTTATAGAAGTTCATCGTATGACCTCCGTTGTATGGGTAGTCTTGGTTCTATAAAAATCGACAGTATATTCAGAGTCTTCAATCAATGGAGAAATTAATCCTTTGATTAGTGAACAAATGTTGTCCTCAGCTATATCAAATAAGAGTGAAGAATGTTGGCTACTATTGGCATTTTTAGCATCTGAAAGATATGTCTCAGCTTTTGCATCTGCAATAGCATCTTCTTCGCATCTTTTCAAAACAGTTTTAATCTCCAAATTAGGCTTGGAAGGGAGATATTCTATGCTATCAACATCGATGCTTACATCGAGAATATCGACTTCTGGAATGATAACTTTTATAATATCGTTTTCTTCGTCAATGTCAAATGACAGATCGGAAGTATTTATACCGACTTTAACAGTCGAATTGTATTTGATATTATAGTTATTCCTTTCTACAGGAATTTGGGTTACTCCATTATAAACAAACTCAGAACCATAGAGTTCATCAATTTCAACAGCGTCAATCAGGTTTGAACTGGTAACAACATTCTTCTTTGCACAACCTGATAAAATGGTGCAAATAACAAAGACTAAGGCAAGAATAATTAGCTTTTTCATTATTACCATCCCCAGTGAATTAATCCAAAAGAATAATATCACAAAATGAGATAATTGTAAATATCTCGCAATGAGATTTTGTATGCTATGTACGAGGTGTTTCTCGTGCAGGCGAACCGCATCAAGGAGCTTCGGGAGGACAGGGACAGGACGCAGAAGGAGGTCGCGTCCTTCCTTTGCGTGGCGCAGAACACCTATTGCAATTATGAAAACGGCAAGAGGGAGATTCCCATTCCGCTGCTGGTTAAACTGGCGGAGTATTACGGGGTGAACCTGGAATATCTGCTCGGGCTGACGGATGTGCCGGACCGACTTCCGCCGACAAAGCGGTATCAGTTATAAGGTAACAACAACAGTGTAGGGGCGCCGTTGCGGCGCCCCTACATCATCTTTACGCAATCCCGATTCTCGCTGATCCTCCATCGCTGGGCGGCATGGTTTTCAGAACTATGGAACAAGCGGATGCGCGCAATGTGCGCAGGAGCGCGGTTCGTGTAGCGCCGAGCGCAGCGAGGCTGAGACTGCAAGCGCAGCCCGGAGGGCAAGACGCAGGCGAAACCTGCGCTTGCCGTGAGGCTTAAGCGCGGGGCGTTCTGTTCTGAAACCATGCCGCCGAAAAAACCGTTCTTCGGTTTCCTTTTGGAAGTTGTTTCCGAGAGGAGACCGAGGGACGGTTCTTTTTGGCGGCCTGCACTCGCTGTTCAGTGAAGCTTCGCGTTCGGCACCCTGCGCCGAGCCGCTCGCTTCAATTCACGACTCGGCAGGCCGCCCTGTGATAGGGGAGCAGCGAGGGATGTTCAAAATCATCCCCATGATGTGCCGGGCGACGTCGAATTGGGTTGAGTACCTTGCGCTCGCGCGATCTTGCTGCAACAGAGATTTCCCGCGCTTGAATCATTGGCGCGGGAAATTGTGTTGATTGCGCGGCAATCCTATTCCCACAAACGCGACCCCCGTGCGCTTGAACCAGTGGCGCACGGGGGTCGGTTGCAGAGTGCGGCAGCGAAAGGGATTGAACATCCCATATTCCGCGCGGCAGCGATTGGGGTCCGGGGCGATGCCCCGGCGGCAGCGAATGGGGTCGAGCGCCCTGCGCTCGACCCGCCCTGCCGACTAATCCAGCTTCAGGATCATCCCCAGGATGTGCCGGGCGGCGGTGAGCATCTGCTCGCGGGTGAGCGCGCCCTTTTCCACGGCCGCCAGCAGCCGGTCGGGATAGCCGCAGCCCATCTTCATGTCGTTGCCGGCGGCGCACTCCTTGTAGTGCTCGCCGTGGGTCCACCAGTCGGTGGTGACCAGGCCCTCATAGCCCCACTCGCCGCGCAGGATGCCGTTCAGCAGGTCAGCGTTCTCGCTGGCGCGGTGGCCGTTGATGACGTTGTAGCTGGTCATGATGCTCCACACGTCGTACTGCTTCACGATGATCTCAAAGGCCTTGATGTAGATCTCGCGGATGGCGCGCTCGGAGGCCCGGGAATCGCAGTCCATGCGGTTGGTCTCCTTGTTGTTCAGGGCGAAGTGCTTGGCCGTGGCGGCCACGCCGTTCGACTGCACGCCCCGCACCAGCGCGCCCGCCAGGTGGCCGGTGAGCAGCGGGTCCTCGGAGTAGTACTCAAAGTTCCGGCCACACAGGGGGTTGCGGTGGATGTTCACGCCCGGGGCCAGCCAGGCGCCGATGTTGTTCTCCTTGACCTCCTCACCCGCGGCGCGGCCCACCGCCTCGGTGAGCTCGCTGTCCCAGGTGCAGGCCAGCAGGCAGGCGCAGGGGAAGGCCGTGGTGGACACGCCCACCTCCGGCTGGATGCGCAGGCCCGCGGGGCCGTCGGCGGTCATGGCGCTGGGCACGCCGAAGTCCGGCAGATTGCCGTAGCCGAAGGTGTTGGCCACGCCCTCGTTGGGCGTGCCGCTGAGCAGCCAGGCCAGGTCCTCGTCGGACAGCTGGGCCATGAATTCGTCCAGGCTCAGCTTGCCCTCGGCCACCTCGATCAGCTGGCGGCGGGGGTTCTCAAGCAGGAAGGCCACCCGCTCATGCGGCCGCACCGCCGGGCTGATGCAGTTGGTCTCATCATGGGTCATGTGGGGCAGCGCGCTGGCGTCGGTGTCGAAGGGCTCGCCGGTGGGCAGGGCCTCGTAGCTGCCGTCGGACAGCATCCGCCGGGTCAGCTGGTTGGACGCCATGCGCTTCGTCAGCTGCTCCACCACGCGGTCTTCGGCGAGCGTCCAGGCGAAATCCGCCTGCGGCGCGCGCACGTCGGTGCCTAGGAAGAAGCGGTATTCGCCCGCCTCCAGCACCCACGCGGACACCTGGACCTTGCCCAGGTCGTCGTAGGAGGCCATCTGCTCCACCGGGAAGCGGATCTCCACCCGGTGGCTCTCGCCGGGCTGCAGCAGCCGGGTCTTCTTCCAGCCGGCCAGCTGGCGGGCGGGCTTGCCCAGCTTGCCCTGGGGCGCGGAGAAGTAGACCTGTACGACCTCGCGGCCGGGCACGCTGCCGGTGTTGGTGATGGTGGCCCGGGCGACGATCTGGCCGTCCGATTCGCACATGGCGATGTTGTCCACATCAAACGTCGTATAGCTCAGGCCGTAGCCGAAGGGATAGTTCACCTTCGCTGCCGCGCCGGGGATGGTCTCGAAGTAGCGGTAGCCCACGTAGATGTCGTCCTCGTAGTTCACGAACTCGTCGGATTCGTAGAAGTTGGGGGAGGAGGGGTAGTCCTCCAGCGTGGCGGCGAAGGTGTCCGCCAGCTTGCCGGAGGGGCTGACGATGCCCAGCAGCAGCTCCGCCTCGGCCAGGCCGCCCTCCAGGCCCGCCTGCCAGCCCATCAGCGCCGCCTGGATGCGCGGCTCGTCCTTGAAGAAGGAGGTGTCGAACACGCCGCCCACGTTCAGCACCACGATCACGGTCTTGAACGCGGCCTTCACCTTCTCCACCATGGCGGCCTCGCCGTCGGTGAGATAGAAGTCGCCCTTCACGAAGATGGCCTCGGTCAGCTGGTAGCGGGCGTCGTCCACCCACACGCCCTTGTGCTGCTCGATCCTGTCAAAGGCGCTCTTGCGGTCCCAGCCCTCGCTGGAGAAGCGGCTGATGGAGATGACGGCGGCGTCGGCAAAGGCCGCGGCGCGCGCCACCAGCTCGTCCGGCAGCGCCGGCTCCTCGATGGTGCCGGGGGCGCGGCCCTCGGCATAGCCGGCGGCCACGTGGTCGCGGTAGAACTTGTCGGTGGCCTCGAACAGCGTCACCCGCTCAGGGTACTGCTTCATGCCCTCGGCCAGGCAGCGGGTGTAGGGCACGGTCACGTCGCCGCTGCCGCCGCCGCCCTTCACGTAGTCATAGGTGCCCTTGCCGAACAGGGCCACCTTGCAGCCCTGCTTCAGCGGCAGCGCGCCGCCCTCGTTTTTGAGGAGAACCATGCCCTCCCGGGCGGCGTCCTTGCTCAGGCGGATGTGCTCCGGGCTGGCGGTGACCCTCCGGCCGTCCGCGCCCAGGGGCAGGTTGGGATGGTATTTGATGCGGGACCACTTGTTCATGATAGCATCCTTTCTTCTTCGTTCGTGACAGAGGTTCGGTTCATTAATAAGGAATTAGGAATGAGGAATAAGGAATTGAATAGCTGTGTGGCAACTGGCTGTCTTCATTCCTCATTTCTCATTCCTCATTCCTAATTTACATTCACATGTCCTTGATGCACTCGCGGTTGCGGATGATGTAGTCCGCGCCGCTTATGACGGTGAGGGCCAGGGCGATGTACATGAGGACTTGGGCGACGGTCTTGCCGGCTTCGCCCAGCAGCGGCGCGCCCTCCACGGGCACCAGCAGCATCAGCGCGATGGTGGACACCATCTGGAACACGGTCTTCAGCTTGCCCAGCGGTCCGGCGGCGATCACCACGCCGTTTTCCACCGCCACCAGCCGAAAACCGCTGACCAGGAACTCCCGTCCCAGCATCAGTATGCACACCCAGTCGGGCATGCGGCCCTGTGCCGCCAGCACAATCATGGCGCTCATCACCAGCAGCTTGTCGGCGATGGGGTCCATGAACTTGCCGAAGTTGGTGACCAGGTTCCGGCTGCGGGCGATGCGCCCGTCCAATGCGTCCGTCACGCAGGCCAGCACGTAGATGCCCACGGCCACCGCCTGCATGGCCGCGCCGCCCATCTTCGCGAACACCACGAAGAACGGGATCAGGCACACGCGCAGTATCGTCAATTTATTGGGTAGGTTCATATGATTTCTCCCTCCAGGTCATAGGCGTCCGCGCCGGTGATGCGCACGTTCACGTATTGCCCGGGGGTGAGGTCGCCCGAGCCGTTCAGCCCGGGGTTGACGTTCAACCAGATGCAGCCGTCGCTCTCGGGGGCCTCCAGCAGGCTCCGGCCGTAGAAGCGGCCGGTCTCCTCGTCGAAGCCGTCCACCAGCACCTCGCACTCGCTGCCGATGCGCGCTTCGTTCACCTCCATGGAGATGCCCTGCTGCAGCATCATCAGCTGGTCCATGCGCTCATTCTTCACGGCTTCGTCGATCTGCCCCGGCATCTTCGCCGCGGCGGTGCCCTCCTCGGGGGAGTAGGTGAACGCGCCCAAACGCTCGAAGCGGGCCTCCTTCACGAAGTCCAGCAGGGTTTGGAATTGCTCGTCCGTCTCGCCGGGGAAGCCCACGATCATTGTGGTGCGCAGCAGGATGCCCCGCTTGCGGCACTCGGCGATGCGGCTCTTGATCCAGTCCGCGCTGCCGCGGCGGTTCATGCGCTTGAGCAGCTCGTCGTCGATGTGCTGCAGCGGCAGATCCAGGTACGGGGCCACCTTCGGAAGGTCGCGGATGGCGTCCAGCAGCCGGTCCTCGGTGCTGTCGGGATAGCAGTACAGCACCCGCACCCAGTGGATGCCCTCGATGGCGCTCACCGCCTCCAGCAGCTCCGGAAGCATATAGTGCCCGTCGCCCAGGTCGCAGCCGTAGCGGCTGGTGTCCTGGGCGATCAGCGTGATCTCCGTCACGCCCTCGCCCGCCAGCTTTTCGCACTCGGCCACGATGTCCTCAAAGGGCCGGGAGCTGTAGCCGCCGCGGATCAGCGGGATGGCGCAGTAGGTGCAGCGGTTGTCGCAGCCGTCGGATATCTTCACATAGGCGCTGTAGCCGGGGGTGGTCAGCACCCGGGGCGTGTTCAAAAACCGCGCGCCGTTGGCGGTGTAGCAGGGCTTGTCGCCCTTCTGGGCCGCGTCCATCATCTCAAACAGGCGGCTGTACTCCGCCACGCCCAGCAGGCCGTCGATTTCGGGGATCTCGCTCATTAGCGCCTGGGGATAGCGCTGGGCCAGACAGCCCGTGACGAACAGCTTCACGCCCGGACGGCCCTTCTTATACTGGGCCATTTCGAAGATGGCGTCGATGGATTCCTCCTTGGCGCTCTCGATGAAGCCGCAGGTGTTCACGAACAGCACGTCCGCCTCGGCGGGGTCGCTGACGATTTCAAAGCCCTTCTGCCGCAGCATGCCCAGCATGTTTTCGCTGTCCACCCGGTTCTTCGCGCAGCCCAGGGAGACCATGCCAACCTTTTTCATGCGATGTTACACTCTTTTCTGATCGATTGTGAATAATTAGGAATGAGGAATTGTGGAGCAAATCCTTCCGGATTTGTTTGAATCTGAATTTCCTGCAGGGACGGCGTTGCGCCGCAATGCTGCTGCCACACTGCACGTTTCCGGGCATTTCATTCCTCATTCCTCATTTCCAATTGCACGTATATTGCCTCTGGGACGTACTGTCTGACGTCCTTCCCGAACGCCATCAGCTCCCGCACCATGCTGGAGGACACGGCGGGCTCGTCGCTGCGCAGGTAGATGGACTCCAGGGCCGGGTTGATCAGGTGGTTCACCTGGGCCAGGTTCTCCTCGTAGTTGTAGTCCATGCTGTTGCGCAGTCCGCGCACGTACCAGCCGATGCCGTGTTCGGCGCAGTAGTCCGCCACCAGCCCGGTGTGGACCACGGCCCTGGCGTTGTCCAGCCCGTCGGCCTCCAGGGCCTGCTGGATGGCGGCGCGCATGGCCTCGGCGTCGCCGGAGCGCTTCTTCTGCACGTTCACGGCGATCATCACCACCACCTCGTCGAACAGGGCGCAGGCCTTCTTCACGATGTCGTGGTGGCCGTTGGTGTAGGGGTCAAAGCTGCCCGCGTACAGGGCGATGCGCTTGGTCATAATTCCCTCCGTCATAGCGGGTATTCGATGAGCTGGTTCCCGCGATATTCCCAGGCCGTCCTGAAGCCGCAGGCCTTCGCCAGCGCCGCCGATTCTGCGAAGTGGCAGTCCAGGAAGGCCATGTCGTGGCAGTCGCTGGTGAGGATCACGCGCCCGCCCGCCTCGCAGGCGCGGCGAAGCATGGCCTCGCCGGGATAGGGCGCGGTGCGGTAGCCCTTGGCCACGGCGCCGGAGTTGATCTCGATCAGCCTGCCGCTCTCCGCCGCCAGCGTGGCGCACTCCAGCGCGGGGCCGAGGTAGCGCGCGTCGGTGTCGTCGAACAGATCCCGGGCCTCGTTGAACTTCATGATCAGCTCGATGTGGCCCAGGATGTCCGCGCCGGTTTTCTGGATGGATTCCGAGACCGTTCTAAAGTAGTCCTGGCACAGGGCGTAGATGTCCCCGCCGCAGAGCTCGTCCCGGGCGTCCTCCAGCCGCTGCCGGTCCCAGTCCACGCACCACATCCAGCCGCCGGTGCGCACGTAGTGGACGGACTCGATCCAGAAGTCGCAGTCCTTCGGCACCGCCGGGGACAGCCAGTCATGCTCCAGCCCTATAAGGAGTTCGATCTGCCCGGCGTACTTCTCCCGCAGGCGCAAAATCTCCGCGCGGTATTCCGGCTCCCGCCTGGCGGGCATGGCGGCATCGTCATAGATCGCGGGGGCGTGCTCGGAAAAGCCCAGCGTGTGAAAGCCCAGGGAAAGGGCCCGTTGCACCATGTCCTCGGCGGAATTCTTCCCGTCGGAGAAGGTGGTGTGGGTGTGTACGTTGGACTTGCTCAAGTAGTTCTTCATAGCAATCATTATAACGGCTTTTGAGGGCCCGTGTCAACAAAAAGCGGCCCGACAGGGAAACAAAAAAAGATCCTTCGGCCCCGCCGTCGCTCTGCCCGGGATGACAGGTTGCGGAATCGCTGTCATACCGAGCGGTGGCGAAGCCGAAGCCGAAGGATCTTTCAGCTAAATAAGATTATTTCTCCGCGTCCAGCACGATCACCGGGGCGTCGGGGGCGTTCTTGGCGATGGAGGCGATGCCCTTCTTGGCGCTGGCCTTGGCCTTGTAGCCCTCGGACTTGCCGATGTTCTGGCCGTTGGCGGCCTTCAGGCGGAAGCGGAACTCGCCGCCCTTGTCCTTGTACAGCTCATACTTCGGGTGACCCACCTTCTCGTCCCGGGTCTGATCCTCGATGGGCGCGCCCGCGTTCTTCTTGACGGAGTTGATGCCACTTTCACAGGCGGACTGGGTGGTGTAGGTTTCCGAGGCGGTGAGGACGACCTCGCCGTTGGAGGCCTTGAGGTTGAAGGTGAATTCCCCGTTCTTAGCGGTGGTGATGACGAACTTGCCGGCCATTGTGTGATCCCCTTTCATGTTTATTATACGTAAATTAAAACTGTTTATAGTATACTATTTGTAAAGGAAAATGTCAATTTCAAATCGCGATTTTTTAGCCAAAATCGCAGAAATTTATGGGGCTTATGGCAGGTATTGAGAAATGTTATCGGGATGTTGGCGGCCGGCCCTCATCCGTGCCGGCGCAGGCCCTTGGGCAGGTGGTTCTTCAGCCACCCGTCCGATGCCTTTCCCCAGCCCAGGGGCATGCCCAGGCGCTCCGCCCGCGTCCAGCCCTTCTCCCCGTCGAAGGGGATGGCCTCGCCGCGCAGGAAGGCGTCCGCCTGCTCCGCGGAGAGCTCCGCCGCGCGCAGGGCGCATCCGGCGGGCAGCGCCATGGCCAGCGCGTGCTCCGGCTCGATGTGGTTTCGGCCCACGCGCAGAAGGCACAGCCCCGGGGAGACCACCCGCAGCCCGGCGGTGTCGGGGGCGTTTGGGGGCACAAGGTACAGCCGGTCGCCCAGCCGCGCGGGCCGCATGCCGAGCCACGCCCCGGGCAGTCGGCAGACCCCTTTCTCCAGCGCGTCCAGCAGCGCTGCAGTGGGCCTGTCCGGCCGCGCCGGCGCGCCTTCCCCGCGCGCAGCCAGCGTCCCGGCCTTGCGCAGCCGCGCCACGAAATGGCCGTCGCCCCGGAGCCTGTGGGGCCAGAGCCTGAGCATGCCGCCCTTCGACGCGCCAACGCCGTTGAGGGAAAAATCCTCCGGCGCAAACTCGGGATGGCGCTCAAGGAAGCCCGTCACGCTGCCCTCGTTCTCGAATTCGTTGAAGGTGCAGGTGGAGTACACCAGCCGCCCGCCGGGGCGCAGCATGGCTGCCGCCCGATCCAGGATCTCCGCCTGGCGCCGGGCGCAGCCCTCCGGCGACGCCGGGGCCCACTCCCCGCGGCTGGACGGGTCCCGCCGGAACATGCCCTCCCCGGAGCAGGGCGCGTCCACCAGGACGGCGTCGAAGCGCTCCGGCCAGGCCGACGCCAGCTTCCCCGGCAGGCCGCAGACCACGACGGCGTTGGGCACGCCCATGCGCTCCAGGTTTCCCGCCAGCGCCTTGGAGCGGGAGGGCTCCAGGTCGTTGGACACCAGCAGGCCCGCACCCCCCAGCGCGGCGGCGATCTGGGTGCTCTTGCCGCCCGGCGCGGCGCACAGGTCCAGGATCTGCTCCCCGGGCCGGGCGTCCAGCGCGGCGGCGCTGGCCATGGCGCTGGCCTCCTGGATGTAGAACGCCCCGGCGGCGTGGGCGACGGAACCGCCCGGCTTCGCGCCGTCGATCAGGTACCGTCCGTTTTCCTCCCAGGGCACGGCCCCCTCGACGAACGCCGCGGCCGCTTCCTCCGCGCCGTCCCGCCGCGGGTTCAGCCGCAGCGCCAGCGCCGGGGCGTCCTCCAGGGCACGCAAAAATGCCGGGGTCTCCTCTCCCAGCATTTTTTGGGTGTTGCTTATGAATATCTCGTTCAGCGGAATCATATCAAGTCCTGACAAACGCGTCCAGCTCGGCGAAATCCCGCGCCACCGGCCCGTCCCACAGCACGCGGGGCAGGGTTTCGGCACGGGCCATCTGCACCGCCCTCATCCCGGCGGCCACGGCGCCCTCCAGGTTCTCCGGCTTGTCGTCGGCGAACAGGCAGTCGCCGGGCTCGGCGCCCAGGGCCTCCAGGATCGCGGCATACATCTTCGAATCCGGCTTGATGGCGCCCACCTCGGTGGAGATCACGGCGGCGTCGAAATCGTCCAGTATGCCGTACTGCTTCAAAAACACCTTGATGGAGGGCATGGCGTCGGAGAGCATGCCCAGGGAAAGCCCCCGCGCCTTCCAGGCCGCCAGCCAGGGTTTTACGTCGTCGAAGAAGCCGTAGCGATCGATGTTGTTCGTGAAGTCGTCGGCCAGGCGGTCGATCTCGTCGGCGGTCATGTGCCAATCCATGCGCACGCCCATCGCCCGGATGTACTCCCGGCGATAGCCCCGCTCCTCCTCCACGTCCCGCATGGGCCGCGCCTCGTCCAGCCACCGGGCGGATTCGCGGTGGGCCAGCAGGTATTTGGCGGTATGGATGTCCCGGGCGCGCTCGCCCAGTATGTTCGCGATGCCGAAGGGCAGGCACCAGTCCCCCAGCTTCGGGTAGACCAGCACGCCGCCGCAGTCCAATATCAGATGCTTCATTTGCCGGTATTCTTCTCCTCGGTCAGGGTGTTCGGCGCGTCGATGTAGCGCTCCGTCTCCTCGGGCAGGCCTTTGTTTTTCAGCCGCCGGTCGATCACCGTGCGGACGATGGCGTAGATCAGCGCGAAGGTGGGCACGCTCAGCACCATGCCGGCGAAGCCGAACAGCCCGCCGCCCACCGTGATGGACAGCATGATCCAGAACGCGGACAGGCCCACGTGGTCGCCCAGGATCAGCGGCCCGATGATGTTGCCGTCGATCTGCTGCAATATCACGATGAATATGCCGAACCACAGTGCGCTCACGGGGTTCACCAGCAGCAGGAACAGTATGCTGGGAACAGCGCCGATGTAGGGGCCGAAGAAGGGGATGACGTTGGTCACGCCCACGATCACGCTGATCAGCAGCGGGTATTCGATGCCGAAGATCAGCATGCAGATGTAGCAGATCACGCCGATGATCAGCGAATCCACGATCTTGCCGATGATGAACCCGGCGAAGATGTTGTTGGCGCGGCGCGCCCAGTGGATCAGCGTCTCGCAGCTGGGCCGCTTCATCACGGCATAGCACACCTTCTTGGCCTGGGCCAGGAAGCGCTCCCGGTCGATGAGCATGTAGATGGAGGCGATCAGCCCCACCAGGGCGTTGAACAGCACCCGATACACGCCGTTTCCGATGCTCCCGGCGATGGACAGCACGTTGTTCAGCAGCACGGTGCTGTAGGTGCTCAATTCGCTCAGGCGCTTGGTCAGCTGGTCGGCGGCGTTGTCCCACAGCGACATCAGCTGCTCCGTCTTCAGCCCCAGCTGCTTCAGGATGGTGGCGTTTTCCACCATATTCTGGAAATCCTGGCGGGTGCGCGGCACGGACTTGGTCACGATGCTGACCACCGACTTCATCGAGCTGATCACCTGGGGCACCAGCATCACGAAGAAGCCCGCCAGCAGCGCCAGCACCAGTATGTAGGTGATGATGATGGACAGCATGCGGCTCAGCTTCGGATGGGGCTTGCGCCGGAACACCAGACTGGTGAAAAAGCGCTCGATGCGGTTCACCAGGGGCAGCAGTATGAACGCGATGGCGAAGCCGATGAACATCGGCATGGCCACACTGAACACCCGGTTGACGATGTTCCAGAGCAGGCCGATGTGCAGCACCGCCGCGTAGACGATGATGCCCACGCACACCACGATGATGTTGGATATGGTCTTGCCCCTCAAATCATGGGGAATCGGCGATTTCATAGACGGCCTCCATATGGTCTTCAACTCTTCGCTGCCATTCGGGAACGGCGGCTTCCCTGCGGTCATGCTGAGCGGAGCGTCAGCCCCCTGCGGTCATGCTGTCCGAACGGTATTTCTCTGCGGTCATGCCGAGCGGAGCGTCAGCCCCCACGGTCATGCTGTCCGAGACGGTATTTCTCTGCGGTCATCCTGAGCGGAGCGGCAGCGAAGTTGAAGGATCTTCTCGTTTCGCTCTGTAAAACCCATCATTTTACCATCTTTCATTATATCACACAACGCCTTTACGCTCAAGGCCTGTCTACATTTCGTCGATTTTTGTCCGGATTTCTTCCTATTATATAAGCGCTTATTTAAGGACAATTCCCGGAGGGATTCAGCCGCCACCGCGCAGAATGTTCGGGTTTTCTCGGAGCCGCGCCGCCAACGCCCGCCACAGGGCAGGGGATTCCCCGTCGCCAGCGATAAAATCCCGAACAATATTTTTGGCGGCTTCGGGCCAGATTTTGTCGAAGCAGTTGGGCGCGACCAGCCCCGGATCGCGCAGCGCGGCGTCCAGCTGCACCAGCGCGTCCCCCGGCCCGTAGCCCGACGGCGCGTCCGTCACGGCGAAGGCCCCCGACGCGGCCAGCCCTCCCTGGCAATCCTCCGACAGCAGCCAGTCCAGGAACGCCTCGCACAGCGCCCGCCGATCATCATCCTCCTTGTCCACGACAGCCAGGCACAGTAGCTGGTCGGTGAACGCCGTCGCGCCGACGGCCAGCTGCCAATCCGGCCCCTTGCCCTGGCCCGACAGCGCCTCCAGTCGTCGTACCTCCCGCTGGGTGGCCAGCAGCGCCGGGGCCTCGCCGCCAGTGAAGCGCCGCCAGGCGTCATCGTCGAAGACGAACCCCTCCGGCAGACGGCAGGGCAGCAGCGCGCCGGCGGACTCCGGGGCGGAGGTCGGCGCGGGCGTCGCCGATCCGGCCAGCCCCAGGTCGACCCCCGGCAGCTCCATCTCCTGCGGCGCGCCCTCCGGAGCCGCCTGCGCGTACCGGCCCGCGCACATCGCCAGCAGCGCCGCGTCCCAGTGGCGAAAGCCCTCGCTCTCCGCCACGGCAGGCGACATCCCCGCTGACCGCCAGTCCCCGGGGACGCCGTCCGTCAGCGTTGTATTGCAGGCCCAGATGTACCCGCCCATGGCCACCGGCGCGGCATACGGCGTTTCGTTCCACATCCCGCAGCGGCGCAGGGGTTCCCGCAAGCCATCCGGCACGTCCAGCGCCGCCAGGCCCTTCGGCGAATCCAGCAGCCCCGGCGGGAACAGCAGCATGTCCGGCGGAAGGATGCCGCTGCCCGCAAACCCGGCGAGGGCGTCCGCGTCCACGGCCTGGGGCTGCACGTACACCCCGGGATGGCGCTTCTCGAATCCGGCGGCGCAGCGGTTCAGCCAGCCGGTCAGCCCGCCAGAGCCGCTGGGCCAGCCCTCGTATACCCACAGCCGCAGCACGCCGCTCCAGCCCGCGTACTTCGCCGCCACCAGCGGACGGCTGTCCAGGGGCAGCACCCGCCGCGCGTGCAACAGCAGCGGAAAGAGCAGCGCAAGGCCCAGCAGCAACAGCGCAAAACGGCCCTTTTTCACCGAAATTCCCCCTATATATGCCTATAATTGAGGACATCCTGCATTTCTTCCCAGACTATGCAGCTTTTCTTCAAAATAAGCCCAAAAGAGGGCCTGCAGTGTAAAGATTCGGAAAAATCGCAAAAACCCCATTGACATTCAAAATCCGTTTTGATATACTAATCAAGCTGTCGCGAGGACAGGGGGTCAAAGCCCTGACGGAGCGACGGTGGCGCGAACCTTGAAAACGATACAGAGAGACGAGAGAGAAACGGGTCGCGAAGCTGCGAAGAGAGCCGGGAGGCAGGAGCGGTGAAGCGATTCGGAACAGTCAGAATTCATTGAGTAGAACGCCGAGAGGTTAGAACGAAGGGAGGGCTTTGGCGAGCCGGACCGGAGGGAGAACCGATTGGTAAGGATTAAACATCAGAGTTTGATCCTGGCTCAGGACGAACGCTGGCGGCGTGCTTAACAC
>CACWZP010000029.1 GCA_902765395.1 uncultured Eubacteriales bacterium | reverse complement strand
ACCGGAGCTCAAGGAGAAGCTGCTGGCAAACAAGGGTGGTGCAGACGAGTACGTATTTCACACGAAGAAAGGCAATCCCCTCCCCCACTCCAGCTTCAAACGGATGTGGTACCGCCTGATGCTGGCAGCGGGCTGTGCAGAGTGGCGTGAAATCAAGGAAAGCACCAGCCGCCCTGACGACATCCTGAAGCAGATCAAGGTCACACTGACGCCGCATTATTTCCGGCACAACTACGTGACCATGCTCTACGAAAGCGGCATCGATCCGCTTGTGGCCATGAAGATTGTCGGCCACACTGACTACCAGACTACCGCCAACATCTACACCCACATCAAGGAGGAGATGTTGAAGAAAGCCACCGTTGACCTGGATGGCGTTTTCAAGAAGAGGGCTGGGATGGAATAAACACCCCAGCCACAGAAATGTAGTACAGCGACATCAGGTTCGCTGTACTGCGTTTTCTTTTCCGGAGTACCATTAATCACAGAGCAGAACGTCCAGCGCAATTTACTCGCGATTTCTGAAATAAGAAGAATCAGCCAGATTATTGCTTAATCGAACATCCGGTGTCAAAACCGTGAAATCGACTTGAAATCGCATCAATTCTCTTGACAGAACGTTTGTTCGATATTATAATGATCCATACAGAACACCTCACAGAAGATAGAAACGCACTTAGTGACGAAAAGTCTGTCTTTGGAGGTGTTCTAACTATTGTTGTGTGGTGATGGCAGGATGAAGAAACCGGTGTACATTGCAATCGACCTCAAATCGTACCGGAAGGTCATCTGGCGCTGCAACTGCAAATATGGGAAGGGCCAGCGCTGCTCGACGCCGACCCTTTCCGAGGATGCGATCAAGGCGTTGTTCGTCAAAGCCTACAACCTGCTCCTCGGCAACAGGGAGACGGTTATTGAAGACTGCGAAACACTCGTCGCCATGCTGGAGGACACGACAGCCCTGGACGCGAAAATCGCTGCCGCCCAGAAGGAGATCGACACGGTGGTGGAGATGAACAAAGCCCTCATCCGAGAGCATGATGCCATTGGGATGGAGCAGACAGTTTTCGACAGGAAGGCAAAAGAGTTGGATGAACGGTTCCGGAAAGCCGACGCGAAGGTGAACCGCCTGAAAGCGGAGAAGCAGGACAGGCTAATGCGGGCATGCAGCGTGAAGAAATATGTCGAGAACCTGCGTGGCCAAGCCGGTCCCATAGAGGTTTGGAATGAACAGGCATGGTGCCTGCTGGTCACGCAGGTGACGGTTCATGCTGATGGTCGGGCAGAGTTCTTGTTCAGGGGGGAGAATACAATCACTGTATGATTATCAGACAATAAATTGAAACAAACACCAATACAATTTCGGGCGTTCATCACTTATGGATGAGCGCCCGATTTGTTATAGTAATCGACATATCTAAGAGGCAACTTCCTCCAGCACTTTTGATCTCATCCGTGACTACAGAAAGCAGCGAGCCGCCAACTTGTCTATGATCACTTTTACAAATTCCAGCTAGTTTACAATTACATTTCAGTTTAGCCGACGGTACAAGAGAATACTGGCCTGCCAAAGTCAAGCAACGGTTTTTTCACCATGCTCCGGTATATCCGATCGTAATAGCAGCGTTCCTGGCTCCTTCCAGCATGCAGGCGGAGATCGACTTGCATTCAAGCCATGCCCTGAGAAAGCCCGCAATATAGCTGTCACCAGCGCCCATTGTGTCCGCAACTGTACAGGGCGCGGGTGGACAGTCAAAGAAAGAACTGCCGTCAAAGGCGAGGCTGCCGTGAGCGCCACGGGTGGCGACGGCGATGTCGGGCCCAAGTGCCGCAACTGCGAGTAGCTTTTCTTTCAACGCCGCGTCGTCCGCGGTGTCATCAGAAAAGAATGCGATATTGGTATGCGGCAGGGCAATCAGTCCCGCCGGATCGAAGGGGCGCTCCGCGCCGTCAAAAGCAGTCGGCGTTCCGTTTGCACGAATCTGTTCCAGATAGTGTTCTGTGTGCCCCCAGAGCCCGGTGACGACCAGATCAAAGCTCTTCAGATACTGCAGATCCTCATCACGCAGTGCAAACTGTTGCATCACGCCTTCATCATAGTCACCGAGGATGCGGTCTCCGTCCTGAAGGCTCACATGACACAGCGCGGTTGAACCCTTCAGGCGTTGCACATGGCTGACGTCTACACGCTCTTCTTCCAGACGACGGATCAGCAAATCGCCGAAGCGATCTGTCCCGACCGCGCCAAGATAAGCGGTCTCAACGCCCATTCGGCGGGCGTAGACTGCGACGTTAACCGGATTGCCGCCGGGACAGGCCGCGCCCGTCGCGTCATAGTAGTCGATGCAGTTATCGCCCACACAGGCAATTCTCATAGCTCATCCTCCGTATTCTCTCCAATGCTTCACGGGCAGCTTCCGAGGGAGTGTCAATGTAATGCGTTACCAGTTCCAGCGTCGCGCGCCCGTCATAGCCGCAGGCCTGCAGCGAACGGAGCAGTGTCGGGAAGTCCATTCTGCCCTCACCGGGTATGAGGTGGGTATCGCTCATGCCGTCACTGTCAGCCAAATGCAGGTGAGCCATGCGCCCGCCCAGCAGCCGCGCGTAATCCGTCGCATCCTCCCCCTGTACGAACGGCACCACCACATCGCACATCCCGAACAGATGCTCGGAGCCGACTTCATCCAGCAGCGCCTTCAGCACCTTCGCTTGGGTACAATGGTCGCTCTCATAGGGGGTCAGCGTCTCCAAAACGATATTGTGATTCAAATGCCCGGCATGTTCCGCAAGATACAGCAAACTCCGATGTAACCGCGCCTTGCGCACCGCTTCGGGGGCAAAGCCGCTGTGCCCGAGTGAGATGAGGGTATACGCGGCGCCGAGCGCCTTCCCACAGCGCAGCGCGGCTGTGAGATAGTCCATCGCGTCCTTCCATTGGCGTTCGCTTCCGAGCATGTAGTTATAGGGGTAAGCGTTGTGCTCCGGCGTATAAACCTCTACCGGCATGGCATAGCGTTCCTGCAGGTCCAGAACGGCGTTCATCTCACCGGCAAGCAGGTCAGGCGCAAAGGCATGCGGACGGCCGCCCCATAACTCGATATAATCATAGCCAAAGGCCTTGGCGTCCATGAAGGCCCGTTCCAGCGGCAAACGCTGGTAGGGACAGGTAAACAATCCGTATTTCATAGCAGTCAAAACAGGGGAGGCATCGGCCTCCCCTTTGGATCAGTATTCCACCTTGCGGTAATACCGCCGGATTTCCATATCGTGGCCGCTCAGGGCCTCGAGATGCGCGTCAATGCGATTTGTCACGGCGTGCGTCACCAGGTGGCTGACGCTGTAGCGATAGGCATCGTCGATGCCGGGCAGTGCGTAATCGCGGGAATCGATGACCGTGTGATTCCTGTTCACCTTCTCAAGGAAGCGCACCACGCGCTCGGTGAGCGGACGCTGGCGATCCTCGCCCATAAAGACGGTCACAGGCGTGTCCTCGTCCACGATTTCAAGCATGCCGTGAAAGAATTCAGCCGCATGGATGGACTTGGTTCGCATCCAGTGCATTTCTTCACAGTAGCACATTGCGTAAGAGTAGGTGGAGCCGTAGAGCGCCCCCGCGCCGACAAAGTAGTGAAGCGCATCGTTCATATGCTTTTCGGCGAAAGCTGCGCCGAAGGTGTCTGCCGACTTTTCTACCCCGGCCAGCGCCTCGGGCAGTGAGCGGTCAAACTGCGCATACATGGCTTCATATTCCGGCATCACGCCCTCGCGGAACAGAAAGCGATCGGCTGCCATGAAGAACTTGAGCTGTTCATTCTTCGGGTAACAAATGCAAATGTCCGCTTTTTCTGCCAGCGTTGTCCCCGCCGTATCCACAAAGCCGAGCACCTTCGCGCCGGCCGCCTGTGCCTTCGCCACAGCCTGTACGATCTCGGAGGTCGTACCCGTGACGGAGGAGAAGACCAGCAGGGTCCCATTGCCGATGCGCCGGTCACCCGTTGTGAGATATTCCGCCGCGTTGAGCGAGAAGACCTCGAGCGAGGTGCGCTCTTTCATGTGGCAGACAGCCTGCATGGCCGAGGCCCAGGTTCCGCCGATGCCCAGCCAACACAGGTTCTTGAGGCCAGCGTCCCACACAGCGTCCACGATTTCCTCGATCCGCGGGCGCAGGGCAAGCGCGCCGCGTACACTGGCGATTTGTTCCTTTTCGTCAAACTTCAGCAAAACTCAGCCCACCTTCAGCATCTGATAATACTGGTCGTAAATCGTGATGGCGTCGCCCACGTCTTCCTGGAAGAAGATGTTGGTCTTGTAGTCAAAGTTAAAGGCGGGGCCGTTGCGGTATTCCTCGGAAGCTGCCGCCACAGCCGCGTCGTTCGGGCAGGAATAGGGATTGTCCACCAGGTTCGCGGCCATGACCTCGGGATCGCAGATGTAGTTGAGGAACTTATAGGCGAGGTCAATATGCTGCGCGCCCTTGGGGATAACGTAGAGGTCGAAGCCCAGCTGCACGGGATCGGAGGTGAAGGGCGCGACAGTGAGGGTGTTGTTCTCACCCAACTGCGCCATGGCCTCGGCAGTGTTGCCGTCATAGGTGAACATGCAGGAGATGGTGCCGCTGACCATGTTGGTCTCGGTGGAGCCATAGGCCACGACGTTCTCGTTGTACTTCACGAGCCACTCGTAGGCTTCCTTGATCTCATTCTCATTGCGGGAGTTGGGATCGTAGCCCAGGGCGATCAGCGCGATGGGGAAAAGGTTGCGCGCGCCATCGACCGAGCCGATCTGGCCCTTCATTTCGGGACGGATCAGGTCATTGTAGCAGGTGATCTCGATGGGGCAGCGCTCGGTATCATAAACCACGTAGATGTAGTTCATAAGATAGGGCACACAGTAGCCCTGGTTCTGTTCGGACCAGTAGGCCCGGTTGATGTTCTCGGAATTGGGAATCTGGGACAGATCCAGCTGCTCCAAATAGCCGCCCGCGATCAGGGATTCCATGTAGGCATCGCAGGTCATGATCAGGTCATACTCGCTGCCGGCGCCGGCGGTGAGCTTGGTGATGGAGTCGGCATTGTCGCTCATGTAGCTGAGATTCACGCGCACACCGTATTCATCCTCAAAATTGGCGATCAGATCGTCGGAGATGTAATCGCTCCACATGAAGATGTTGATCTCCTCCTGGGCAGCGAAGGCGGGGGTGAGGGTCAGGAGCATGATGAGTGCGACCAGGACAGACAGCGTTCTTTTCATGTTGGTTCCTCCTTTTGTTGTGTTGGGGTTATTATTCGACCATGCTGTGCATGGTGGAAATCCGTTTTTCCATTTCGGCGATTTCCCTGGCCTCTTTCTTTGCCCGGGCGCGCTGCACGGCGCTCAAAAGAAGCATCCCTGCCACCATGACCAGCACCATGATCGTGGTCAGGGCATTGATATCAGGGGTGACACCGGTCCGATTGACCGAGAGGATCAGCACCGGAAGCGTGGACTGCCGGGCGCTGGCGAGCATGTTGGACATGATCACATCGTCGATGGACAGTGTAAAACTCAGAAATGCCGCCGAGAGAATGCCGGGCATGATGCTCGGGATCGTAACGCGCCAGAAGGTCTGCAGCCGGTTCGCGCCGAGATCCATGGAGGCTTCCTGCAGCGTCTCATTGTCTCCGCTGATCCGGCCCTTGATGGTCACCACCGCATAGGGTATGCAGAAAGTACAATGGCCGATTACGATGGTTCCCATGCCGAGCTTGATGCCGATGGTCATGAAAATGATGAGCATGGATACAGCGAGTACGATTTCCGGAACGACGATGGGTACATAGAGCATGAGGTTGATGAACCTCTTGCCGCGAAATTCGAACTTTTTGAGTCCGACTCCGCCGAGCACCCCGATTGCCACGCTGATGATTGTCGCGATGACGGCGATGATGAGCGAATAGACCAGCGCCTCCCAGAGATCGTGGTTACGGAATGAGAAGAGTTTACCGTACCACATGGTCGTGAAGCCCTCCCAGGAGTAGTTGCGCTTGGCGTCGTTGAAGGAGAACTGGATCATCACGAGCACCGGGATATAGAAGAGCGCATAAATGATCGACGCATATAGCGCACCGAAAAAGCGGTTACGCTTCTGCCGTCGCAGCTTGCGGTTGGAGATCTGCTTCATCATTACAGCACCTCCATATCCTCGATCTTCGCAAATCGTGAGTATACGAAGATCAAAAGCGCGGTCACCAGGAGCAGCAGCACGCTCAGTGCCGCGCCGAGGGGCCAGTTCCGTATTGTGCCAAACTGGTTTTTGATGATGTTGCCGATATAGAGAACCTTGCCACCGCCGAGCATGTCTGTAATGGTATAGGTGCCGAGCGCGGGGATGAAGGTCAGTATGATGGCTGAGAAGATGCCGGGGAAGGTAAGCGGCAGCGTCACCCGGAAGAAGGTGACAGAGGGCTTTGCGCCCAGATCGGCGGAGGCCTCCAGCATTGCGGTTTGCAGTTTTTCAATGGAGGAATACATCGGCAGTACAGCAAAGGGCAGAAAGTTCGTGATCAGGCCAAGCAATACCAGACCATCGGTATACAGAAAGGTTACCGGCTTTTCAACAAATCCGAGCCCGAGAAGCGCTTTGTTCACCGGACCGTTGGTCTGAAACAGCAGCATCCATGCGTTCAGGCGCATCAGAGAATTCGTCCAGAGCGGAATCATCAGCAGCATGATGAGACGGGAGGCCACGTCCGCGGGCTTGCGCGCGATGTAATAAGCGAAGGGATAGCCCAGCAGCAGGCAGACCACGGTCGTTACAAGCGCCACGCGCAGGCTCTTCAGGATGACATTGAGATAAATCACATCCGCAAGCGTCTCATAGGATGTGAGCGTCGGGGTGTATTCCACACCGCCAAAGCTGCCGCGCGTCATAAAGCTGATGAATATGATAAAGAGCATCGGGATCGTCACAAACAGAATCATCCAAAGTGATACCGGTCCTGCCTGCGCGATTGCGGGCAGCCTGTTGTGCCGCTTCTTCGCAGTGGATGCGCCGTTCATCTTTCTCCCTCCTCCCGGTGGATCGGGATGGATTTCTCCGGCTCCCACCAGACGAAGCGTTCATCGCCCTCGCGAAGGCTTGAGTCCGCCTCAAAGCGGGAGAGCTTGAGCTCCTGCCCATTCGGCAGGTCGAGACTCGTCTTCACGACGGTACCCATGTAGATAAAATCCTTGACCCTGGCGCGAAGCGTAAAACCTTCATGCGGCTTTTCTTGCACTGAAAGGTATTCGGGACGAATAGAGATGTAGATGTCTTCGCCCTCACGGAAGCCATCGCCATGGGTGAGGACCATCCCGTCGGGCGTTTCCACCGAAAGACTCGTTCCGTTTACGCGGCGCACCGTTCCGGAGAGCACATTCGATTCGCCGATGAAGTCCGCGACAAAGCGGCAGTTCGGCCGGTCGTAGATTTCCATGGGCGCGCCGATCTGGAGGATAACCCCGTTGCGTATGACCGCGATGCGGTCGGACATGGTCATGGCCTCCTCCTGGTCGTGAGTGACATAGACGAAGGTGATGCCGAGCTTCTTCTGAAGGCGCTTGAGCTCGATCTGCATCTGCTTGCGCAGCTTGAGATCCAGAGCGCCGAGCGGCTCGTCCAGCAGCAGTACGCGGGGATTGTTGATCAGCGCGCGTGCAATGGCCACGCGTTGTTTCTGACCGCCGGAGAGCGCTTCGGGCTTGCGCTTTTCGTAGCCGTCCATCTGCACCAAATGAAGCATCTCCGTTACACGCTTCCGAATCTCCGCCTTAGGAACCTTTTTTATGGACGGACCATAGGCGACGTTATCGTAGACCGTCAAATGCGGAAACAGCGAGTAGTTCTGAAAAACCGTATTGACGTCGCGCTGATAAGGCTCCTTTTCCTCAACACGCTCTCCCTGCACGGTAATCGTGCCAGAGGTGGCGTCTTCAAAGCCCGCAATCATGCGCAGGGTCGTGGTTTTACCGCAGCCGGACGGGCCGAGCAGTGTCAGGAACTCGCCCTCAAGGATATCAAGGTTCAGATCTTTGACAACATGGTTTTCCCCATACCATTTGTCCACATGTTGCAATGAGACGATCGCATCAGGCATAAATGCCACTCCTCATTAATTATTAACTATCGGGCGCAGTTGGACCACATATACTTATGGAAGAGGTTTCCTGTGTCATGCCTTGATAGTTTAACATACTAATGTGAATTTTAGATTAACTTTCCCTTGGTTTTTTCTCGATATTCTGGCCATTCGCGATTGCCGCGTTCATGGGTTTGACTTCAAACCTAATACACATGGCACATGCCACGAGGTCATTGCGATGCAGGTCCGCCAAGACACACAGCTCGCAATGACCTTTATGTTACTTTATCCGTTATTTGGTTATCGTTTTATTCGACCCTTTAGCCCGATGCGAAAAGGGTCAGAAACCCGTGGTGTTCATTGCTTCTAAAAGCATAATCGACCCTTTGGTTTCATTGGTTTTTGTCAGGCCAAAGCGTGTTCTGTGAAAGCAACCAGACATATTGTACATTTATCAAACAAAATCGGTTGTCATCCAAGTGCATCGAATTTGAGGGCAATCCGGCAGAATCCACTATTTTTGTGCAAAGGGTAGAAAAAAGCCTGCCAGGAAAGGACATTTCCTGACAGGCTTTGGTCGAGGTGACAGGATTTGAACCTGCGACCTTTTGGTCCCGAACCAAAGCGCTACACCTCGTTGTCATGGAGCCAATGAAGGGACTCGAACCCTTGACCTGCGGTTTACGAAACCGCTGCTCTGCCAACTGAGCTACATTGGCGCGATTGCGGAACACCGCCGACCGCTGCTGACATTTAAAGATTATAGCACAATCACAGGGGGTTTGTCCATACTTTTGGAGGCGGGGGCCGATATTTAACAAAGGTGGGCCGGGCGGCATCCGCTGAGCTGCGGGACAGACGGCCCTCCTTCCGGTTTGCAGGCAAAGGGCAGCAAAAAGGGAGCGGGGCCCGAAGGCGCCGCTCCCCCATCGCGCAATCAGTGGGCGTCGGCCATGTTGAAGGGGTCGCCGCAGTTGGGGCAGAATTTGGGCGGGTTGGTGGGATCCTCGGGCGTCCAGCCGCACTTGTCGCAGCGGAACACCTTCACCGGCTCGGGCTTCTTCGCGCCGCAGTTGGTGCAGAAGTTGCCGGCGTTCACCGCGCCGCAGGCGCAGGTCCACTTGCCGTCGTCCACGGGCTGGGCGGCGGGCGCGGGCGCAGCGGGCTTGGCGGCGCTGGTCATGGAGGCCACGGCCTTGGCGATGGTGGCGCTCAGGGCGTCGGCGACATTGGCGGGCCGGGCCGCCTGGGCGGGCATCAGCGCGGCGTGCAGGGTGTCGGCCAGCTGCTCGTAATAGTTGTAGACCTGGTCATGCTGGCGCTCCGGGCGCTGCTCGGTCAGCTCGAAGCGGATCTCGTTGAAGTAGGGCGAATCCACCAGGATGGTGGTGTCGAACTCGTAGGAATAGCGATAGCGCGGCGGGTTGAAGGACACGCGGCGGCCCTGGGGATCGTTGTGATACTCCTCGGTGCGGTGCTCGGTGACCTCGGTGCGCACGTCGATGACCTGGCTGAAGTCGATCACGTCCGGGTTCTCGTCGCGCCAGTTGCGGCTGCGGGTGACGAAGAACTTGCCCGCGGCCTCGTCGATGTAGACCTTGGTGGCGCCGCCCAGCACGTTAGTGGGATGAACGCTGGCCAGCACGGCCATGTTGCCGGCGCGATAGGCCAGGTGCTGGCGGATCTCCGCCACGGTGGACTGGCGACGGTCAGTCATGAAGGGCGAGAGCTTCCTGGCGCAGTCCTTGCACAGGTTGCCGTCCTCCAGCTTGCGGTTGCCCAGCAGGCCGATGTCGCCGCCGCAGATGTCACATACCTTCTTGCTGAAAAGTCCCATGATCCATCCCTCCTCAACGGTTGGTAATATTCCGTCTATATTATAACAGGGAATTATGGAATTGTAAAGTGCGCTCAACCAGTCGGGCCCAGTTCCTCCTGGATCTCTTTCCGCCCGTCTTCAACCTTTCTAACGTCTTCGCAGACGGAGCACTCCTCGAAATGGCCCCATGTGGCGTATCGCTTCTCGTCAACCGTTTCCTCACCTTCCCAGGATTCGCCGGTGCTGGCATAGCTGTGCGCATCCAGTTCGCCATAGGGCTCGCCGCAGCGGGTGCACACGGCCTGCTCCTTGCAGGTGGCGGTGCCGCCGGTATGGCCCAGGGCTTCGCCGTAGGGCTCGCTGGGGATCTCGTACTCCTCGCACACGCTGCATCGGTAGTATGCCGTCATGCCGGGGGATTCACAGCTGGGCTCCACGGCGGGCTCCACTTCCACCATCACGTGCTCGCCCAGCTCTCCATAGGATTCGCCGCATCGGGTGCAGACCGCCGCCTCTGTGCAGGTCGCTTTGCCGCCGGTGTGGCCCAGGGCGGGAAGCTCCTTCTGGGCAGTCACCACCACGCCACAGTCCGCGCACACGGTGTAGCTGCTCAGGCCAGCCTCCGTGCAGGTGGCCGCCGTGCCCTCGACGACCTTCGCCATGAGGTGGTTGTTCGGGTCGATGGGAATGGTCTCCTGCACGGTCGCCTTGCAGGCCGAGCAGTAGAAGCCGTCCTTCGCGCCTTCGCTGACACAGGTGGCCGCCCGGCCGGGGACAAGCGTCAAAGCGCCGACGTGGTTGTCCGGGTCGATGGGAATGGTCTTCTGTGCCACGAGGATCTCGCCGCAGACGCTGCACTTCTGCCCCTCCGTCAGGCCGGTCTCGGCACAGGTGGCGGTCACGGCGGGGATGACCTGCGGCGTGTGGCCGGCGGGCTGCTGCTCGGTGAAGGTCTGCGTGGTAAAAGCGGTGTCCCTGGGGAAGGTCGCCGTGTAAACGATGGAGCGCCCCTCGGTGCAGATGTCGCCGGTGCTCCGGGCAAGCACGGTCGCCTTTGCGCCTTCCACGTGGCTGGCATCCCGATTGCATACGCGGATGGCGTCGCAGGTTGCGTGGTCGTTTTTCCAGGTGTAGATCGGCTCGCCCCAATCGTGGCCCAGGGCGGGGATGGTCTCGAGACCGGAGACATGCCCGCAGCGCGTGCACTTCTTTCCGCCGGTGCGGCCCGCCTCCGTGCAGGTGGCCGGGACAGCGTCGATCTTCTTGTAGTTGTGGCCCAGCGCCGGGACCGTGCGGGTCTCATACATCTTGTTACTGTTGATGTCATCGCCATTTATGAAACAGCAGTCCCTCCGGCAGTACCGCTTCTCCGTGCCCGCCTGCGTGCATGCGGGCTTCACGAGGCTCATCCACGGGGACATATCATGCTGCTGTATAACCAGCTCATCACTCGCTCTGCGATAGATGATGCCACTGCACTTTGCGCAGCTATACTTATCATACCAATAGCCACGCTCGCCGCAGGACACGATCGGCAATACACCAACTTTCGGAATCTCTGTCTCCGGTGAGTTCATCACATAAGCCTGGCTCTCGAGCAATACAAATTCATGTTCACAATCCTCGTCAGGCATGCACCCGCACAAAACCGCGCCGATCAGGCCCAGCAGTGCCAGTACCAAAATAGGCTTGTAATATCGCTTCAAAACGCGCTTCATGGTTATCCCTCCTGTGAGTCGGGCGGGCTTGCACGATCTCACAGGATAATCATACCATACTTAACGCGATCTTTCAACGTTTTTCGCATGGGTTGCGGGGTAAGAAAAGCCTCCCCCCTCGAAATGGGGAGGCTTGGCGGATACAGCAGCCGCTCCGGGCGGCGGTATTCCTGTTGGTGCGGTTCCTTTGCGCTTTACAGCGGGATATTCCCGTGCCGCCGCCGGGCGACGATCCTGCGGATGGCGGCCTTGTAACCCAGGCTGTTCAGCTGTTCAATCAGCTTGTCGCGGGTCTCCTCCGGGCGGATCTCGGCGGTGATGTAGCCGCGCTTCAGGCCCAGCCGCGTGTTCATCACCTCGCAGCGATACTGGGCGGCCTTTTCGTCCAGGAACGCGCGGGCATGCTGGCTGTCCATGCTGCGGGTCTCCCGGGCGTAGAGGATCTCCACCGCCCCCTGTTCGCCCATGACGGCCACCTCGGCCCCGGGCCAGCTGAACACGCAGTCCGCGCCGATGTGCACGCTGTTCATGGCGATATAGGCGCCGCCGTAGGCCTTGTGCAGGATCACGTTGATCTTCGGCACGGTGGCCTCGGAGAAGGCATAGAGCAGCTTCGCGCCGTGGCGGATGATGCCGGCCTGCTCCTGGGCGATGCCCGGCAGGTATCCCGGCACGTCGGTGAACGTGACGATGGGGATGCGGAAGGCGTCGCAGAAGCGCACGAACCGGGCGGCCTTGTCGCTGGAATTGCAGTCCAGCACGCCGGCCATGTACCGGGGCTGGTTGGCGATGATGCCCACGGTCTCCCCGCCCAGCTTCGCCAGGCCGATGACGATGGAGCGGGCAAAGTCCGGCTGCAGCTCCATGAACGACTTCACGTCGAATATGTTGGCGATGATCTCGCTGATGTCATAGCCCCGGTGGCTGTCCTGGGGCATCTGGAAGTTGAATATGGGGGCGTTGCTGTCCAGGTAGGCGTGCAGCCTGCGGTCCCGGCAGTTGGAGGGGATCATGCCCACCAGCCGCCGCACCGCCAGGAAGCACTCCAGCTCGGTGTCGGCGCAAAAGTGGGCCACGCCGCTGTTGGCCCCGTGCATCACGGTGCCGCCCAGGGCCTCGCCGGTGATGGTCTCGCCCGTCACGGCGTGGATCACCTTCGGGCCGGTGATGAACATCTGGCTGATCTTCTCGGTCATGAAGATGAAGTCCGTGATGCCGGGCGAATACACAGCGCCGCCGGCGCAGGGCCCCAGGATCATGGAGATCTGCGGGATGCGCCCGGAGGCCTTCACGTTGCGATAGAAGATGTCGCCATAGCCGGCAAGCGCGTCGATGCCCTCCTGGATGCGCGCGCCGCCGGAGTCGTTGATGGAGATGAAGGGACACTTCTTGCGGATGGCGCGGTCCAGCCCCCTGGCGATGTTCTGGCCGTGCTTCAGCCCCAGCGTGCCGCCCTTGTAGGTGAAGTCCTGGGCAGCGACGATCACCCGCTTGCCGGACACCTGCCCCTCGCAGATATACACGCCATCCCGGGTCTCGGGCGTGGTCAGCTCCTGGTAATGCTGGTCGTCGAACAGCAGCGCCAGGCGCTCCTCCACATAGAGCTTGCCCTTTTTATGTTGTTTTTCAACGAGTTTTTGATCCATGGCTGTTCCTCGTAATACAGGTTTTTTGAACGGAGGAGAAATCCGGGAAACAGGGAACATAGAATACCGCTGCACTATGACCGGGGCTCCGGGTTCATTGCTGCGCAGCCACTACTCCTGATCCCTGATCCCTCGTCCCTAATCCCTGTGCGCCAGCGCTTCCAGCGTCTCCTTCAGCGAAGCCGCGTCGCCCACCCGCAGGATGGTGGCGTCCTCCAGCGTCTTGGCGGCCAGGCCGGAAAGGGTCCTGCCGGGGCCGCACTCGATGAAGGTGTCGAAGCCGTCGGCGCGCATGTTTTTAAGCGTCTGCACCCAGCGCACCGGGCTCATGGCCTGCTTCACCAGCAGGCCGGGGATGGCCGCCGCGCCCGGGCACACCGCGCCGTCCACGTTCATGTACACGGGAATCTTCGGCTCCGCGAATGTCTTTTCGGCGAACAGCGCCTCCAGCTTCTTCGCCGCCGGCTCCATCAGCGCGCAGTGGAACGGCGCGCTCACCGCCAGCAGCTTCCCTCGGATGCGCTGCTCCCGGGCCAGGGCGATGGCCTGCTCCACGGCCGCCGCCTCGCCAGAGATCACCGTCTGGGTGGGGCAGTTGTAGTTGGCGGCCACCACGTAGCCCTCCGTCACCGCCGCGCACACGGCCTCCACCGCCTCGGGGGAGCCGCCCAGCATGGCCGCCATCGCGCCCACGCCCGGAGCCACGGCATCCTGCATGCTGTCCGCGCGGAACTGGATCATCGGGAAGACCTCGTCCACGTCGATGGCCTCGGCGAAGGCCAGCGCCGCGTATTCGCCCAGGGAGAACCCCGCCACGCCTTCCGGCTCGATGTCGTGGGACATCAGGGCCGCCGCCGCGGCCAGGTCCGCCGCCAGCACGCAGGGCTGGGTGTTGTGGGTCAGGTTCAGCTCCTCCTGGGTGCCCTCGAAGCACAGGCTGGAGATGTCGCGGCCCAGCGCGGCATCCGCCACCTGAAACAGCAGCCTCGACGCGGGCTCGCACGCGCACAGGTCCTTCATCATGCCGGGGAACTGGGCCCCCTGGCCGGAAAACATAAACGCGATCTTCATGTCATTCTCTCCATTCAAAGCAATGTAAAACAGTATCAAAAAACCATATTTATGGTTTTCAATACAAGATCATCTGTATTTCCATGCCAATAATATAGCACAACTTATATTAAATGTCAACGGATATGATGGTAAGCCTGTGGTTCCAATGGGTTATTTCCTTACGCAGCCCCCGAAAGCCCTATATTTCACCAAATTCCTGTTGATGTTTGCTGAAATATCTGTTATGACGAGATTATAAACTCACCTGAAAAAGCAACGAAATGAGCGTGGGCGAATGGGGAATCCTCTGTCGGGCCTGACGCGGTTCAGCTTCGCCACGGCCGCCGAGATCAGCCTGCGCGGCGCGGTGAAGTGCGAGGCGCTGCTGGACAAGGTGCAGCAGATGCCCGGCATCGTCTCCGCCGTGGGGGTGTAAAACCAGGGTTTTCCCGATACAGTTGACACCAATTGCTTGACAAAGTCAACAGACTGCAGGCTTTGTCAGCGGTCTGAAAGGGGCTGTCTCATATTTGAGACAGCCCCTTTGAATGGCTCTGCGCAAGGTCATCATATCCCGCGCCTGACGCTTGCTTGAGCTTCGCGCTCCGCCGCCAATCCCTCACTCTTCCTCTTCATACTCCGGGATCCGGCTCTCGAACAGCACGGTGTCGCCGTTGTCGGAGATCTCCTGGAGGATCTCGGAGGCGTCGTCCATGTCGTCGGCTGTGTGGATATTGGAGCGGGAAAAGCCAGATTGCAGCATGCCGCGGATGATGCTGCGGGAGAAGGCGCGCCGGCCCACCAGGATCACCGCGTCGGCGCAGTCAGCCATCACGGTGCCCAGAGCGAAGTTCACGTCGGCCTCCTTGCCGCCCTGCTCGCCCAGCCCGGGGGTGACCACGATGCGCCTGCCCGGCATCTGGGCGAGCACCCGCATGGCCTCGAAGGCGCTGTCGGCGTCCTCGTTCACGGAGTCGTCGATCACGTTCAGGTCGCCAGGGATCAGCTGCATGCGGTGCTCGATGGGGCTGAGGCGCTTCACGCCCTCGGCGATGTCCTCCAGGGACAGGCCCAGCCGCTGGGCCAGCGCCGCCGCCAGCAGGATGTTCTTCACGTTGTAGCTGCCCAGCAGCCGGGTGCGGCAGCGGGCGGTCTGGCCGTCGGCGCAGACCATGGTGAAGGCGGTGCCCTTTTCGCTGAAGTTCAGGTTCTCGGCCCGCAGCCAGGCGTCGCCGTCGCCCTCCAGGCCCACGCGGCACTTGTCGTGGCGACACAGGGCGTAGAGCCGGTTGATGTAGTCGTCGCCGGAGCCGAACACGGCAAAGCCGTCCTTCGGCAGGCCCTGGATCAGCTCAAACTTGGTGCTGGCGATGTTCTCCAGGGACCCGAAGGTGTCCATGTGCCTGGGACCGATGCTGGTGAGGATGGCATACTTCGGCCGCACCAGCGTGACCAGCTCCTTGATGTCGCCCACGTGGGTGGCGCCCATCTCCGCGATGAACACCTGGTGCTCCTTCTTCAGGTCGTCGTTCACCACCCGGGAGATGCCCATGGCGGTGTTGAAGCTGGCGGGCGTGGCCAGCACGCTGTACTTCTTCGACAGCAGCTCCCGCAGGATGAACTTCACGTTGGTCTTGCCGTAGCTGCCGGTGATGCCGATGGTGATCAGGCCCTTGTGCTCGCGGATCTTCTTCTTGGCGCTCTTGAAGAAGCTGGCGTTCAGCCGCGCCTCGTAGGGGTTGATGATCATGGCCGCCAGCTGGACCATGTAGGGCATGGTCGCGAACAGGAAGTAGACCGGGATGCCCACCAGCGAAAGCAGAACCGTCGCCAGAAGGCAGATGAACAGCAGCACGGACAGCAGCCGCCGGATGCGCTGGGTGGCCACGAAGGGCTTGCGGCTGGGCCGGGTGTAGTCCCGCCAGGCGATATAAGCCATCAAGCCGGCGAACAGCAGCAGCACCAGCCAGCCGGCCAGCGCGCGCCGCGCCTCCTCCCCCGCCATGAACATGGACAGCAGCACCGGCAGGTACAGGCTCAGCGCCGCCGCCAGGAACGCCCACAGCACGTTTTCCTTCAGCCAGCGGTCGCGATTCTTCGCCAGCCAGTGGCGATAGGCCGGCAGCTGGTAGCGCTCCATTTGCAGCACATGGATGTAGTGCACCGACGCCGCGCAGCAGGCCACCACCACGATGACGATTTCCACGATATTGAACAGCATAGTATTCCTTCTTTGTATAACCTGTCTTCCTGGGAAGCGCTACTCAGTCCTCCCGGACCAGGAACGGGTCGTTCTCCGGGTTGCCCTCGGGCAGGTGCTCCAGCGCCATGATCAGCGCGTCCTCGGTGTTTTCGTAATAGCGCTTGCGATAGCCCACGTCGATGAAGCCCAGCTTGTGATACAGGTTCTGGGCCGCCGTGTTGCCGCGGCGCACCTCCAGCGTCATCCAGTTCATGCCGCTGTCCGCGGCCAGCTGGATCAGCGCCCGGGTCACCTGTTCGCCGTAGCCCATGCCGCGCCTGTCCTCCCGCACGGCGATGTTGGTGATGTGGCCCTCGTCCAGCACGAACCACACCCCGGCGTAGGCGATGGCCTCGCCGTCCTCCCGCAGCACCATGTAGCGGGCCAGGGCGTTGTCCGTCACCTCCCGGTAGAAGGCGTCCTTCGACCAGGGCGTTTTGAACGTGGCCGCCTCGATGGCGGCGACGGCGTCCACGTCGTCCAGGGTCATCAATCCGATGGTAATTTCTGGCATAAGTTCCTCTTTTTGAATTCAGCGTCCGGCGAACCGTCACTAACAGCCACTGTACTCTGAACTCTCAGCTCTCTTTTTCCTCTCCCTCTCCGCCTGGGGCGCGCGCAGGTAGATGGGCCGCAGGGCCGCGGCGTCCACCCAGGTATCGGGGCGCTGTGCCGCCAGCACGCAGGCCGCGTCGGCGCGCAGGTCGCGCAGGCTGGGCGGGGCGATCAGCGCCCGGCTGCCCAGGGTCTCAAGCACCGCTTTGGCATGCACCGGCACGCCGTCGCCCACGAACACCAGCCGCCTGTCCTTCGGCAGACGCGCCAGGAAATCCGGAAGGGGCTCAGCGGCGTCTTCCAGGGCGCGAACGGGCATGCCGCCCGCCATGTCGAAAGCCGCGCAGTACACCTGTCCGCGCCGGGCGTCCAGGATCGGGCAGCACAGGCCGTCGAAGCCGAAGAAGTTCATGGCCAGCGCCTCCAGCGCGTGAACCGCGCAGCAGGGCTTGCCCACCGCGTGAGCCAGGCCCTTGGCCGCACAGACGCCGATGCGCACGCCGGTGAACGAGCCGGGGCCCGCCACCGCGGCGAACACGTCCACGTCCCCGCAGGCAAGGCCGACGGCGCTCAACGCCCCGTCCACCGCGGGCATGATGGTCTCCGAGTGGGTCAGGCCGTGGTTCATGGCGATCTGGTGGACGATTCTGCCGTCCTTCAGCACCGCGCAGCCCGCCACCGGGCCGGAGGTGTCGATGGCCAGCACCGTGGGGTTAGTCGCCATGATCGTCCCTCCAGTCTTCAAGCGCCGCGGGATCGTAGCCCGCCACGCCGTCGTTTTCAATGGATATGCGACGCTCGTCGTCCGTCGCGCCGCGGGTCAGCTCGATGTGCAGCGCGGGCGAGGCGTCCAGCTCGGCCATCTGCGGCCACTCCACCACCGCCACGCCGTCGCCGCCCACGAACTCGTCCAGCCCGGCGGCGTAATACTCGTCCGGGTCGGACAGGCGGTACAGGTCGAAGTGGTACAGCTTCCTCCCGCCGGCCTCATAGGGCACCATCAGCGTGAACGTGGGGCTGGGCATGGGGCCGGCGATGCCCATGCCCCGGGCGATGCCACGGGCCAGCACGCTCTTGCCCGCGCCCAGGTCGCCCGTCAGGAGCACCGCGTCCCCCGCCGCCAGCATCGGTGACAGGCGGGACGCGAAGGAAAGGGTATCCTGTTCGGATTGTGTCAAATAGGTCATTATCGTTCCTCGGTCGGGATAATTCAGGGTGAGTTTCTGGAATGAGCCGTGCGCGGTTTGGCGCACACAGCCGCCATTTCCCCAAATACTATTGTAAACCATAGGCCGCCATAGCGCAAGTAAAAAAACGGGGGCGTCTGTGACGCCCCTCGGGTTGGTTCAATTTGTTGCTCACGCGTCCGTATCCGGTATGACCGTGGTGGGCGGGTTGCAGTAGGGGCAGGCCTTGTAGTCCCAGTCCACCGCGTACTGCAGCGTCACCTTGGTGCCGCCGGAGAACTTGGCCTTGGTGCACTTCGGCCCCAGGTGGTAGTAGTTGTTGGCGCTGCCCAGGTCGATGTACACGCTGGAATCCGGCAGGCCCGGGTATTCCTCGTTGGACACGGGCGCGTTCGCGGCGCCGCCGTTGTCATAGCTGGTCGCGCCGGCCGCCAGCTTGGTGCAGGTGGGGCAGGCCGTCAGGCCCAGGGCGCGCGCCTTGGCCAGCGTGCCGCCGATGGCGCCGGAACCGGCGTGGGCCTTGCTGTAGTGGTAATGGGAGCCGCCGGGCACGGCGTAGACCTTGAAGTTGGCCGCGGCCATGCAGACCGGGCAGGCCTTCTTGCCGTAGTTCAGCGCCGTCTCCAGCGTCACCTTGGTCGCGCCGGTCATGCCGGAACAGGTGCTGTTGGAGTGGTAGTACCTGCTGCCGGCGGAGGCATAGACCTTGATGCCGGAGGTGCCGCTCTTGTAGGCCGTGGTTGCCGGCTTGGGCACGGAGGCCGTGTGGGTCACGCAGTTGGGGCAGGGATCCAGGCCGTAGGCCAGCGCGGAGGCCAGGCTGCCCTTCCGGGCGCTGGAACCGGCGCAGGTCTTGCTGTAGTGATAGTACTTGCCGCCCTTGGTGGCGTAGACCGTCCGCTTGGCGGCGGAGGCGCACTCGGGGCAGGCGGTCTTGCCGTAGTTCAGCGCCGTCTCCAGCGTGACGCGGCTGGCGCTGCCGGAGAGGTTCGGGCAGCTGCTGCGGGTATGATAGTATTTGCCCGTCAGGCTGGCATACACCCGCACGCCGGACTTGCCGGACTTGTAGGTGCTGGTCTGACGGGAAGCGACGGTGGCGACGGCCTTCTTCACGGCCGCGGCGGTGGTCTGGGCGGTCTGGGCCGCCTTCTTGCTGCTCAGGCAGTAAGGGCAGGCGGTCTGGCCCAGCATCAGCGCCTCGGAGAGCTTGCGCTTGGTGCCGTTCTTCAATCCGGACTTCACGCACACGCTGGCCGCGTGGTAGTGGCTGCCGGTCTTGGTGGAATAGACCGTGCGGTTGGCGGCGCTGGCGCAGATCGGGCAGGCCTTCTTCCCCGCCTGGATGGCGGTCTTCAGGCTGACGCGGCTGGCGCCGGTCATGCCGCCGCAGCTGCTGTTCACGTGGTAGTAGCTGCCCTTCCGGGTGGCGTAGACGTAGGTGTTGCTGGCCGTGGCCTTGCTGGGGGCCGCGCTCTTCTTGTCGGCGCTCACCGTGGGCACCTTGGCCGTGGTCGTGGTCTTGGTGGTCGTGGCCGTGGTCTTGGCCGCGGTGGTCTTGGTGGTGGTGGTCTTGGCGGAGGCGGTCTGGGTGGTCTGCTTCACCGCCTTGCCGGACTTGTCCCAGCATTCCGGGCACCGCTTCAATCCAGCCGCCAGGGCTTCCGCGAGGGTGCCGCTGGAGGCGTTCTTCATGCCCGAGCAGGTGGCGTAGGAGTGGTAGTACTTGCCGCCCTTGCTGGCGTAAACCGTGGTGGTGGCGCTGGAGGCGCACACCGGGCAGGCCTTCTTGCCCGCCTGCAGCATGGCCTTGAGCGTGTACAGCTTGGCGTCCTTCATGCCCGAGCAGGTGCTGTTGGTGTGGTAGTAGGTGCCGTTCTGGGTGGCATAGACCTTCACGTTGTCGCCGGTGGCGCTGGTGAGGGACACGGCGCTGCCGTTGTTCTTGCCGGAGGTGTTTTCCGTGATGGAGGAGCTGGCCGACGCACCGTTTTTCATGCAGACGTCGCAGCGCTGCTTGCCCATGACCATGGCCTCCGCCAGCGTCACCTGCTTGGCGTTCTTCATACCCTGGCAGTTCTTGTCGCTGTGGTAGCTCTTGCTGTCCGCGCGGCAGTACACCAGCATGCCCGCCGTGGGGCAGCAGGTGGGGCAGGCCGTCTTGCCCGCCAGCAGCGCGTCCTTCAGGCTGCCCTTGCTGGCGCCCTGCATGCCGGAGCAGTTGCTCTTCACATGGAAGTGTGTGCCGCCCTTGGTGGCGTAGACCTGGATGCCGCTCTTGTCGGTGGTATCGGAGCTGATGAACACCGGGCGGCCGGCGACGGTCTCCTCCTCGTCCAGGCTGCTCTTGGTCTTCAGGATGCAGACCGGGCAGGGCGTCTTGCCCTCGCCCTCGGCGGCCTCCTTGGTGTAGACCTTGGCGTTCTTCATCTTGGAGCAGGTGGCGTCCACGTGGTAGTACTTGCCGTCCGCGCGGGCGTAGTAGGTGGTCACCGTGCCGCCGCCGATGCAGTCCGGGCAGGGGCTCTGGTGACGGCTGTTCTCGGCGATCTCCTTGGTCACCTGCCACACCTGCACGCCTTCCTCGATGGAGGGACAGGTGTTGGAGGAGTGGTAGTACAGGCCGGAGGCCGGGCTCCAGACGTAGGTGGCATTGTTGACGTTGGCGCCGTTGGCCGCGCTGGCCAGCGGGGTGGCCGTGGGCTCCACGTCGTCGCCGGTGAGCTCGCCCGAGCCGTCCGCGCTGTCGCCGGTATCGGCGTCGCCCTCGCCATCGTCCGCGGTGACATCGCCGCCGCCCAGGTCGATGGAGGTCACGCCGTCGGCCGCCGGGGCCGCGGTGACAGCGACCTGGGCCGGCGGGATGGTGATGCTGGGCTGGACGGGCTGGTCGCCGGAGCCGCCGAACAGGCCGCGCAGCAGCAGGATCAGCGCCACGATGAACCAGATGGCGGAGGCCGCCGTCAGGCCCCAGCGCAGGGGCTTTTCAAAGCGGTTGCGCCGCCACAGCAGATAGATGCCCAGCGGCGGGAACAGGAACAGCAGCAGGTAGGTCACCCAGTCGTTCTCGTCCACATAGCGCATCAGGCTGCTCTGCTCTTCGTCATAGCCGCCCTGGTAGTCATCGGCGTCCACGTCCTGGTAGCGATCGTCATAATCGCCCTGGTAATCGTCGCCGTAGCCATCGTCGGCATAGCCGTCGTCGTCGTAATCGCCATCGCCGGCATAGCCATCATCGTCATAATAGCCGTCGTCGTCATCGTAGCCGTCGCCGTCGTCATAGCCGGCGTCGTCGTAATCATCGTCGTAGTCGGCGTCGTCGTAATCGCCCTCGTCGGCGCGATCGTCATAGTCGTAGCCGTCGGCATAGCCCTCGTCCCGGGCATCATAATCGTCCTGGTAGCCTTCCTCGCCATCAGGATCCATGTTATCCATATATTCATCATCCGCCGGGGCCTTCTTGCCGCCGAACAGGCGATGGACGCTGCCATCCCCCATCCGCCAGGACAGACCTCCGTCCGACAGATTGAATTTGAAGTTTCCAATCGCATGTGTCGCCATAGTATGTACCACCTTATATCATAGCCGATATACTGCGGGCATCCGCCGAAACGGCGCAGAGCATGGGACGCCCGATAACTACTTAATGCCATTACAAGCATACATCACATATGCGTCGCTGTCAATCGTTTTGGAACAAAAAAGTGAAATTTTGTCACAATCTTAATTAATAGAATTTCACATATAGAAATATTATTGCAAAAAATATACCGAAAAATCAAATTCTTCCATTGCCTGCCGGGGGAAGATATGATATAATATCGTTATTAATCGGAATATGTGGAATCCGGCGGGCGGCCTGTCCATTCGGCGGATTCGACGGAGGTAATCAATATGTCCAACAAACCCGCAAAAGGCCTGAGAATCGGGAATTATCGCATCACGCCCCTGGGGCTTGGCACGCTGGGCGCGCTGGCGCTGATCCTGGTGGCGGTCATCGTGATCACCGTGCTGCACCCCTTCGACCAGCCGGATGTCACGGTGTCGGGCGTCATCCCGGACGCCACGGCGGCCAGCAATGAAGCGGCCGATGTCACGGAAGCGCCCACCCCCACGCCGGTGCCCACCCCCACCCCCGTGCCGGAGCCCCGCAGCGCCACGATCCGCTCGCTGGGTGAGATTGCCATGCAGCAGAACCTGCTGCGCGCCGCCGTCAGCGAGAACACCTTCGATTTCACCAGCATGTTCTCCTACATATCCGACGTGATGGGCGACGCGGATTACACCGTGGCCGACGTGGAAGGCACGCTGGGCGGCACCACCGAGTATGCCGGCAGCGACCGCATGGCCACGCCTCCCTCGCTGATCAGCGCACTGAAGGCCTGCGGCGTGGATATGCTGACCCTGGCCAACGACCACGCGCTGGATGGCGGCTGGGCGGAGCTGCAGGCCACCATGGCCAACTGCCAGGCCGAGGGCATGGATTACGTCGGCGCGGCGGCCTCCGCCGAGGAGCGCGCCACGCCCGTCATCCGCGAGATCAACGGCATCAACGTGGCCTTCCTGGGCTACACCGAGACTCTGAACGGCAACGAGGCGAAGGCCGATCCCGCCGCCATCGAGTACGGCGTGAACCTGATCAGCAAGTCCAACGCCAAGAAGGACATCGAGAACGCCCGGGCCGCCGGCGCCGACGTGATCATCTGCTATTGCAGCTGGGGCGAGATGCTGAAGCAGACCCCCACCGAGACCGAGGTGAAGATCGCCCAGAAGCTGGCCGAGTGGGGCGTGGACGTGATCATCGGTTACAACCCCCATGTGATCCAGCCCGCCATGTGGCTGGAGAACAAGGATTCCGAGGGCAATGTGCACCGCACGCTGTGCCTGGGCTGCGCCGGCAACTTCCTGTCCGACCAGTACGGCCAGTATGACAACGGCGTGATCTTCCAGTTCACCATCCAGGAATCCGAGGAGTACGGCAAGTTCTCCATCACCAGCCCGATCTACATCCCCACCTATGTGTGGCGCGCCGAGACCCAGGACGGCAAGTACGACTATCACACCCTGGCCGTGGGCCAGTGGCTGGACGCCGAGCCGGAGGGCATGGCCTACGCCGACGCCGCCCGCATGCGCCAGGTCTGGGCCGACATCCAGACCGTGATGGGTTCCGATGTGGCCACCGTCGCGGCGGACTGAAAAAAAGCATTATAATATGTACGGCGCCGCGCGTTTGCGCGGCGCCGATTGCATGAGGAGGCCCCATGTCCTTTTCGTCCGATCTGTTGAAATGGTACGACGCAAGCGCCCGCGAGCTGCCCTGGCGGGGCGAGCGCGACCCCTATCGGATCTGGCTCAGCGAGATCATGCTCCAGCAGACCCAGACCCAGACCGTGAAGGGCTACTACGCCCGCTTCCTGGAGCGCTTCCCGGACGTATTCGCGCTGGCCGACGCGCCGGAGGGCGACGTGCTGAAGCTGTGGGAGGGGCTGGGCTACTACAGCCGCGCCCGGAACCTGCACGCGGCGGCGAAGCTGGTGGCCCACGGGCTGGGCGGGGCGTTCCCCGGAAATGCCGAGGGGCTCAAGAAGCTGCCCGGCGTGGGGCCCTACGCCGCCAACGCCATCGCCTCCATCGCCTATGGGGAGCCCGCGCCCGCGCTGGACGGCAACCAGGCCCGGGTGCTCAGCCGGGTGCTGGCCTGGGAGGACGAAATCCGGACGCCCTTCGACCTGCTCTCCCCCGCCCTCAAGCTGCTGGACCGCCAGCGCCCCGGCGACTACAACCAGGCGCTGATGGATCTGGGCGCGGGGATCTGCACGCCGAAGGCGCCGAAGTGCGACCTGTGTCCCGTGGCCGGGCACTGCCTGGCCCGCGCGGATGAGGCCCAGGAGGACTTCCCCAGGAAACCCGCCCCGGTGCCGAAAAAGGAGCAGGACTGGACGATCCTGCTGGTGTTTGCCGGGGACAGGCTGCTGGTTCGTCAACGCCCCAGGGGGCTGCTGGGCGGGCTGTACGAGTTC
This sequence comes from uncultured Eubacteriales bacterium, assembly GCA_902765395.1. Taxonomy (GTDB): domain Bacteria; phylum Bacillota; class Clostridia; order Christensenellales; family Aristaeellaceae; genus UBA2862. Next base: position 14,771 of record CACWZP010000029.1, on the reverse strand, counting down.
GCCGCCGTGGAGGGCCACTTTGACGAGGCGGCGCTGGCCGGGCGGATGGCGGCCCAGGGCTTCGGCGGGTTCCGGTTCGCGGAGCGCCTGCCCGACAGCAAGCACGTGTTCACCCACCGCGTCTGGCGGATGGAGGGCTGGCTGGCCGCCTGTGATGCCTTCCCCGAGGGGTTCATCCCCGTGGACGCCGAACAGCTGGACGCCCTGCCCTTCCCCTCCGCCCTGCGGGTGTACCGGGAGATCGCCGGGGAAAAGCTGGGCAGACAGCAGAAGTGAAAGACGCAAGCGCAACATGATATAACGTGTGAACAGCAGGGACGCCATGGCGTCCCTGCTTACGTATTATACGGTTTTTCTCTTGTTGGCCTGCGTCGCAAATGGCACTGCGGCGGTCTTTATTTGTAATAGTCCACCGCGCCGCGGAACATGCCGTTGTCGTAGTTGCCGGGCACGTTCACGTACAGGGGCACGTCGAAGCCGACGCGCTCGCTGTGGGCCATCTTGCCGAACACCCGGCCGTCCGGGGACGTGATGCCCTCGATGGCGGCGCAGGAGCCGTTGGGGTTGCAGAGGATGTCCATGGTGGGGTTGCCCTTCAGGTCGCAGTACTGGGTGGCCACCTGGCCGCCCGCCATCAGGCGGGCGATCACCTCGTCACTGGCGATGAACTTGCCCTCGCCGTGGGAGATGGGCGCCACATGCACGTCGCCCACGCGGGTGTGCATCAGCCAGGGGCTCTTGTTGCTGGCGATCCGGGTGCGCACCAGGCGGGACTGGTGGCGGCCGATGTCGTTGAAGGTCAGCGTGGTCTCGATGCACTCGTCCGCCTCGCGGATCTCGCCATAGGGCACCAGGCCCAGCTTGATCAGCGCCTGGAAGCCGTTGCAGATGCCGCCCATCAGGCCGTCCCGCGCGTTCAGCAGCTCGTGCACCTTGTCCTTGAGCAGCGGGTTGCGGAAGAAGGCCGTGATGAACTTGCCGGAGCCGTCCGGCTCGTCGCCGCCGGAGAAGCCGCCGGGGATGAATATGATCTGGCTGCGGTCGATGGCCTTGGCGAAGGCCTCCACCGACTCGGCGACCGCCTGGGCCGACAGGTTGCGGATGACCATGACCTCCGGCTCGGCCCCGGCCTTGATGAAGGCGCGGGCGGTGTCGTATTCGCAGTTGGTGCCGGGGAACACCGGGATCAGCACCCGGGGCCGGGCCACCGGCGCCGCGGGCCGCACGCGGTCCTTCGCCTCGAAGCAGCCCACCATGGGCTCCGCAAATTCCTTCTTCACCGTGGCCGGGAACACGCCGTTCAGCTTGCCCTCGTACAGGGCCTCCAGCTCGTCGGCGGGCACGCTCTGGTCCCCCTGGGTGAACGCGCGGGCCGCGGTGGTGCAGCCGATCACGTCCTCCAGGCTGGCGTCATCGGCATACTCCACCAGGAAGGAGCCGTACAGCGGCTCGAACAGGTTGGCGTTTTCGTCGAACATCACGCCGAAGCCGTTGCCCATGGCCATGCGGAAGGCCGCGGAGGCCACGCCGCCCTTGCCCACCGCGTAGGCGGACAGCGCCTCGCCGGAGCGGATCAGCCGGGTCACCTTCTCAAACAGCGCCTTCTGGCTGTCCGGGTCGGGGGTGCCGTTGGCGCGGTATTCGGGCTTCAGCCAGCCGATGTGGCTGCCGGCCCGCTTGAACTCGCCGGAAATGATGTTCTTCGCCGGGCACACGCCCACCGCGAAGGACACCAACGTGGGCGGCACGTGGATGTCCTCGAAGGAGCCGGACATGCTGTCCTTGCCGCCGATGGCCGCCGCGCCGAAGTCCAGCTGGGCATCCAGCGCGCCCAGCAGCGCCGACAGGGGCTTGCCCCAGGTGGTCTCGCTGTTCATGCGCTGGAAGTACTCCTGGAAGGTGAGGTGCACGTTCTCGGTGCCGTTGCCCGCGGCCACCAGCTTGGCGATGGAGTCCACCACGGCCAGGTACGCGCCGCGATAGGGGCTCTTTTCGCTGATGAACGGGTCGAAGCCGTAGGCCATCACGCTGGCGGTGTCACTCTCGCCGCCCTCCACGGGCACGCGGGAGGCCATGGCCTGTATGGGCGTCAGCTGGCGCGCGCCGCCAAAGGGCATCAGCATGCTGGAGGCGCCGTTGGTGGAATCAAAACGCTCGGCCAGGCCCCGCTGGGAGCACAGGTTCAAGTCGGAGGCCATCGCCCGCATGCCCTCGGCAAAGCCCGTCTTCACGGCGGCGTCCGCCTTGTCCTGTTTGGCCACGGTGACGTCGGTGTGCTTGGGCGCGCCGTTGGAGTTCAGGAAGTCCCGGGCGATGTTCACGATGTTCACGCCGTTCCAGTTCATCACCAGCCGGGGCTCGGCGGTGACCTTCGCCACCAGCGTGGACTCCAGGTTCTCGCTGTCGGCCAGCGCCCGGAAGGCGTCCACGTCCTCGGGGGCCAGCACCACGGCCATGCGCTCCTGGGATTCGGAGATGGCCAGCTCGGTGCCGTCCAGGCCCTCGTACTTGCGGGGCACGGCGTTCAGATCGATGGACAGGCCGTCGGCCAGCTCGCCAATGGCGACGGAAACGCCGCCCGCGCCGAAGTCGTTGCAGCGCTTGATCATGCGCACGGCCTTCGGGTTGCGGAACAAGCGCTGCAGCTTGCGCTCCTCGGGGGCGTTGCCCTTCTGCACCTCCGCGCCGCAGGTCTCAAGGGATTCGTGGGTGTGGGCCTTGCTGGAGCCGGTGGCGCCGCCGCAGCCGTCGCGGCCGGTGCGCCCGCCCAGCAGGATCACCACGTCGCCGGGCTGGGGCACCTCGCGGCGCACCTCGTTCGCCGGGGCCGCGCCCACCACCGCGCCGATCTCCATGCGCTTGGCGGCATAGCCGTCGTGATAGATCTCCTCGACCAGGCCCGTGGCCAGGCCGATCTGGTTGCCGTAGCTGGAATAGCCCGCCGCGGCGGTGGTCACCAGCTGGCGCTGGGGCAGCTTGCCGGGGATGGTCTGGTCCACGCTGCGGGTGGGATCGGCCGCGCCGGTGACGCGCATGGCCTGGTAGACGTAGCCGCGCCCGGACAGCGGGTCGCGGATCGCGCCGCCGATGCAGGTGGCCGCGCCGCCGAAGGGCTCAATCTCGGTGGGATGGTTGTGGGTCTCGTTCTTGAACAGCAGAAGCCACTTCTGCGTTTCGCCCTTCACGTCCACATCCATCTTGATGGTGCAGGCGTTGATCTCCTCCGACTCGTCCAGGTCGGTGAGCACGCCCTTGGCCTTCAGGTACTTGGCGCCGATGGTGGCGATGTCCATCAGGCAGATGGGCTTGGTGCGGTTCAGCTCGCCGCGCACGGCCAGATAGCGCCTGTAGGCGGCCTCGACGTCCTGATCCTCGAAGGTCACGTCGCCCAGCTCCGTCAGGAACGTGGTGTGGCGGCAGTGGTCGGACCAGTAGGTGTCGATCATGCGGATCTCGGTGAGGGTGGGGTCGCGGTGCTCGCCCTTGAAATAGGTCTGGCAGAAGGCGATGTCCGCCGCGTCCATGGCCAGGCCGTACTGCCGGATGAAGCCGTTGAGCTGGTCCGGGGTGTAGTCGATGAAGCCGGTCATGGTCTCGACCGTGGTGGGGATGGCGTAGGCGGTCTTGAGGGTGGCCACCTCGTCCAGGGAGGCCTCGCGACGCTCCACCGGGTTGATGACGTGCTTCTTCACGGCCTCGATGTCCGCGGCTGTGAGGCTGCCCGCCAGGATATACACCGTGGCGGTGCGCACGTCCGGGCGCTCCACCTGCTTAAGCAGCTGGATGCACTGGGCCGCGGAATCCGCACGCTGGTCGAACTGGCCGGGCAGGTACTCCGCTGCGAAGATCACGCCGGTGTACTCCGGCAGCGCGTATGTCACATTGTCCACCATCGGCTCGGAAAACACGTTGCTGACGGCCTTTTCAAACAGGGCCTCGTCGATGTTTTCCACGTCGTAGCGGTTCAGGATGCGCACGCCCTCCAGGCCCTCGATGCCCAGGAAGGACTTCAGATCCTCATACAGCGCGGCGGCCTCGTGGTCGAAGCCCGGCTTCTTTTCAGCGTATACGCGATAGACCATGTCAGTTCTTCTCCTTCTTCAAAATCCCCAGCGCCCGCTGACCGATGTCCCGGCGCAGGATCATGCCGTCCCACTTCACCTGGTCGGCGGCGGCATAGGCCTTTTCGATGGCGGTGGGCAGGTCGTCCGCCGTGCAGGAAATGCCCAGCACGCGGCCGCCGGCGGTGATGAGGTTGTCGTCCTCGTCCAGGGCGGTGCCGCTGTGGTAAACCTGGGCCATGGCCTCGGCGCTGCCCAGGTCGATGGCCTTGCCCTTTTCATACTTGCCGGGATAGCCGCCGGAAGCCAGCATCACGCAGCAGGCCGCGCCGTCCGAGAACTCCACGGGCGTATCCGCCAGGGTCTCGTTCTCCACGGCCAGCATGACGGTGAGCAGGTCGCTCTTGAGAAGCGGCAGCACCACCTGGGTCTCTGGGTCGCCGAAGCGGCAGTTGTACTCGATCACCTTCGGGCCGTCTTTCGTCACCATCAGCCCGAAGTACAGGCAGCCCTTGAAGGGGCAGCCCTCGGCGTTCATGGCCTGGATGGTGGGCAGGAAGATCTCCTTCATGCAGCGCTCGGCCACTTCGGGGGTATAGCAGGGGTTGGGGGCGATGGTGCCCATGCCGCCGGTGTTGGGGCCGACGTCGCCGTCCCCCACCCGCTTGTGGTCCATGCTGGACACCATGGGCTTCACCACGTGGCCGTCCGTGAAGGCCAGCACGGAGACCTCCGGGCCCTCCAGGAACTCCTCCACCACGATGCGGCTGCCGGACGCGCCGAACGCGCCGTCGATCATCGCCGACTTCACGGCGGCCTCGGCCTCATCGCGTGTAAAGGCGATCACCACGCCCTTGCCCAGGGCCAGGCCGTCCGCCTTCACCACCACCGGGATGGGGCAGGTCTTCACGTACGCCAGCGCCTTATCCGCGTCGTCGAACACCTCGTAGGCCGCGGTGGGGATGCCATATTTCTTCATCAGGTCCTTGGCGAACACCTTGCTGGCCTCGATGCGGGCAGCCGCCGCCTCCGGGCCGAAGCACTTCACGCCCAGGGCGTGCAGCCGGTCCACGCAGCCCAGGGCCAGCGGGTCGTCCGGGGCCACCACGGCGAAGTCCACCGGGTTCTGGCGCACATAGCTGACGATGCCGTCGATGTCCGTGGCCTTCACGGGCACGCAGCGGGCATCCCGGGCGATGCCGGCGTTGCCGGGCAGGCAGGTGATCTCCGCCACCTGGGGGTTCTCCTTCAGCTTCTTGATGATGGCGTGCTCGCGCCCGCCGCCGCCGACGACCAGTATCTTCATGTTTCATCCTCCACAAGCGCAAAGTGTCTTTCCAGTATGGCCAGCGTCTGCTCCGGCGTGCGGGCGTCGTCCCGCTTCAGCACGAAAAAGCCGCTGTCCTCCAGCCTGCGATAGTTCTCCGGGCTGTTGATCCGCTCCAGCACAGCGCGATAGTTCGCCATCGTCGCCTGCGGGTCCTCGGTTTCCATGATCTTCTGATAGATGAACTGCTTTTCCGCGTCCTCCCGCTGAAAGAAGCGGGCCGCGGACACCGCCGGGTCGGCCAGCATCACCGCCACGTGGCGCCAGTCAGAGATCTCATGCAGCGCCTCCGGGGAAAACTGGGTGTCCACGAACACCTTTTTCCCGCCCTCGGTGCGGCGGATCAGCTCGATCAGCTCCAGCCCCTGGTTCTCCGCCGCGCAGCCGTAGAGCCACGCCTCGTACTGCTCCGGGGTGCGGCTGACAAACTCCTGCCAGCCGGACATGGTCTGGAAATAGCACAGGTTCGGCTGGTGCCGGGGGTCGATCAGGTCAAACAGCGCCTCGGTGTAGTTCTCCCGGCACCAGACGCCGTCATACTTTTCCGCCAGCATGCGCACCATGGTGGACTTGCCGGCGCAGGCCGTGCCGGTGATGAAGTAGACGTTTTCAAACAGCCGGCGCAGCAGATTGGTTTCGATATTCATGGTTCATTTTGACCGGGCTTTCAAAGACCGGCTTCTCGGCCTCTCACCGACCGCACCGACGTCCCTTCGTCGTCACAGTCGGGAATACGGGGCCGAAAGGCCGCGCTTTGAAAGCCCGGATCCCCTGACGGGGAATCAGTGGTGGAACAGCCGGATGCCCGTGAAGGCCATGGCGATGCCGTACTCGTTGCACTTCTCGATCACCAGGTCGTCGCGGATGGAGCCGCCGGGCTCGGCGATGCAGGTGACGCCGCTGCGGTGGGCGCGCTCGATGTTGTCGCTGAAGGGGAAGAAGGCGTCGCTGCCCAGGGCCACGTCGGTGACGGTGTTCAGGTAGGCCCGCTTTTCCTCGCGGGTCAGGGGCTCGGGGCGCTCGGTGAACAGGCGCTGCCAGTTGCCCTCGCCCAGCACGTCCTCCCAATCCTCGGAGATGTACACGTCGATGGCGTTGTCCCGGTCAGGGCGACCCAGGTCCGGCTTGAAGGGCAGGTTCAACACCTTCTCGTGCTGGCGCAGGTGCCAGTTGTCGGCCTTGCCGCCGGCCAGCCGGGTGCAGTGGATGCGGCTCTGCTGGCCCGCGCCCACGCCGATGGCCTGGCCGTCCTTCACATAGCAGACGGAGTTGGACTGGGTGTACTTCAGGGTGATCAGGGCAATGAGCAGGTCCCGCTTCTGGGCCTCGGTGAGGGTCTTGTTGGCGGTGACGACGTTGGAAATCATCTCGTTGTTGATCTCCAGCGCCTGGCGGCCCTGCTCGAAGGTGATGCCGAACACCTGCTTGCGCTCGATCTCCTCGGGCACGTAGTCGGGGTCGATCTTGATTATGTTGTAGCCGCCCTTGCGCTTCTCCTTCAGGATGGCCAGCGCCTCGTCGGTGTAGCCGGGGGCGATGACGCCGTCGGACACCTCGTGGCGGATCAGCTGGGCGGTGGGCACGTCGCAGACGTCGCTGAGGGCAATGAAGTCGCCGAAGGAGGACATGCGGTCCGCGCCGCGGGCCCGGGCATAGGCGCAGGCCAGCGGGGAGAGCTCCATGTCCATGGGCACGAAGTAGATCCGGCGCAGCACGTCCGTCAGCGGATTGCCGATGGCCGCGCCCGCGGGGCTGACGTGCTTGAAGGAGGCCGCGGCGGGCATGCCGGTGGCCTTCTTCAGCTCGCACACCAGCTGCCAGCTGTTCAGCGCGTCCAGGAAGTTGATGTAGCCGGGGCGGCCATTGACCACCTCAAGGGGAAGGTCGCCGCTTTCCATGTAGATGCGGGAAGGCTTCTGGTTCGGGTTGCAGCCGTATTTCAACTGGATCTCGTGGGACATGGTGATCTTCCTCCCGTTACTTATTGGCGTTGATGATGCAGGTATCCGTCTCGCCCGTGGCCAGATCCCGGGTGCAGGTCCACAGGGACACGCGGTTGTCGGCGTTCAGGCCGGCCCAGACGGCTTCGGCCAGCGCGGCGGCGTCCTCGTCGCCCAGGGACACGGTCTCCGGGTCGCCGGTGAAGGACGGGATGGGGCTGCCGTCGGACAGGTAGGTGTGCAGGAAATAACCCTTCCCCGCCTCCACCTTCTCCATCTCCCAGAACACCCGGTGGCAGCAGCTGCCCTGGGCGTCGCCGGCGCGGAGGATGGCCATGTCCAGGCTGAAGTCGCCGCCGTCGAAAGTGGCCATGGCGCTGACGCGGGGCGTGAAGTTGGGGGCGTCCGGCTCAAACTCACGGGTGCGCAGGGCGTCGGCGAAGGTGGAATCCTTGGCCACGTAGTCCCGGATGGTGTCGGTCTGGTCGCCGTTGGTGACGATCACCTTGTTGTCGATCACCCGCACGGGGTGGTAGATGATCAGGCTGGGGTCCACCATCTTGGAGGGATCGAAGGCCTCGGTGCGGATGCCGTCGGGCTCCGCAGTGAACACGCGGTTGCGGCTGTTCACGCTGCGGCCCATGATGAAATAGGCCATCATGGCGCGCTTTCCGTCCGCGCTCTTGCCCACGATGATGCCGCGACCGGGATAGGTGGTGGCGCCGACGGCGCTCTGAGCTGTCTGAATCATAAAGGAGCCTCCTTGTGGTCCATTATTTCTTTTGCAACGCTCTCCGCCGCCCGGGGAAGCAGGATCCATTCCGCCTGCTCCATCACGCGGCGCTGCAGGGTCTCGGGGGTGTCGCCGGGGAGGATGTCCACGGCCTTCTGGGCGATGATCCGCCCGCCGTCGGGGATCTCGTTCACGTAATGCACCGTCGCGCCGGTCACCTTCACGCCGTAGTCCAGCGCGGCCCGGTGCACCCTGAGGCCGTAGAAGCCCTCGCCGCAGAAGGAGGGAATCAGCGCCGGATGCACGTTGATGATCCGCTCGGGATAGTGCCTGACAAACTCTGCGGACAGTATGGCCATGAACCCGGCCAGGATCAGCATTTCGATGTCATTCTCCCGGAGGATTTCAAGCAGCCGCGCCTCGAAGTCGGCCCTCGGCTCGCCCTTTTCCCGCACGCAGATGGCCGCGGGGATGCCCGCCTTCGCCGCGCGCTGAAGGGCATAGGCTTCGGCGTTGTTGGACACCACCAGGGCAATCTCCCCGTGAGGGATCTCGCCCCGCCCGGCGGCGTCGATCAGCGCCTGGAGATTGGTGCCCCCGCCGGACACCAGCACCGCGATGCGCGTCTTCATCCCAGCGTCACCCGTTCCTCTCCGGGCACGATCTCGCCGATGATCCTCGCGTCCTCGCCGCAATCCTTCAGCACGCGCACAGCCTCGTCCGCGTCCTCGGCGGCCACGGTCAGGCACATGCCGATGCCCATGTTGAAGGTGTTGTACATGTCCCGCATGGGGATGCGGCCCGCCGTGGCGATGCGCTCGAACAGCGGCTGCGGGCCGATCTGCTGCAGGTCGATGCAGGCGGTCAGGCCCTCGGGCAGGCTGCGCGGGATGTTCTCATAGAAGCCGCCGCCGGTGATGTGGCTCACGGCCTTCACGGTCACGCTCTCGGCCAGCTTCAGCACCGGCTTCACATAGATGCGGGTGGGCTCCAAAAGCGCCTCGCCCAGGGTCTTGCCCAGGTCGTCGCAGTAGAAGTCCAGGCCGCCGTTCTCCACGTCGAACACCTTGCGCACCAGCGAAAACCCGTTGCTGTGCACGCCGGAGGAGGGCAGGCCGATCAGCGCATCCCCGGCCTTCACGGAAGCGGGATCGAAGATCTTCGCCTTGTCCACCACGCCCACGGAGAAGCCGGCCAGGTCGTACTCGTCCACGGGATAGAACCCGGGCATCTCGGCGGTCTCGCCGCCGATCAGCGCGCAGCCCGCCTGGACGCAGCCCTCGGCCACGCCGGACACGATGCTGGCGATCTTCTCCGGCACGTTCTTGCCGCAGGCGATGTAGTCCAGGAACGTGAGGGGCCTGGCGCCGCAGCACACGATGTCGTTGACGCACATGGCCACGCAGTCGATGCCCACGGTGTCGTGCTTGTCCATCAGGAAGGCCAGCTTCAGCTTGGTGCCCACGCCGTCGGTACCGCTGACCAGCACGGGCCGGGTCAGCCCGGTCATGTCCAGCTCAAACAGCCCGCCGAAGCCGCCGATGCCGCTGACCACGCCGGGGATGTTCGTCCGGGCGATGTGCTGCTTCATCAGCTCCACGGCCCTGTAGCCCGCAGTGATGTCCACGCCCGCCGCGGCGTAGCTCTCGGATCTTGAAATGTTGTTCGCCATGCGAAACCTCCGAAGTTTAATTTGGAATTAGGAATGAGAAATGAGGAATTGTGGAAGAAATCCTTTCGGATTTCATTGATTCAATCAAACAAATCCGAAAGGATTTGCTCATTCATTCCTCACTCCTCATTCCTCATTATTTACTCATCTATTCCCCGCTCGAACCGGGTCTTGTCCGGGGTCTTGGGCGGGGTGCAGGGATAGTTGCCGTCGAAGCAGGCGGTGCAGAAGCCCTCGCCGGTCTCGGCCAGCTTGTGGGCGTTCTCGCAGGACAGGTAGCCCAGGGAGTCCACGCCGATGATCTGGCGGACCTCCTCCACCGTGCGGTTCCAGGCCACCAGGTTGTCCTGGCTGTCCACGTCGGTGCCGAAATAGCAGGGATACAGGAACGGCGGCGCGGAGGAGCGCATGTGCACCTCGGTGGCCCCGGCCTCGCGGAGCAGGTTCACGATGCGGGCGCAGGTGGTGCCGCGCACGATGCTGTCGTCCACCAGCACCACGCGCTTGCCCTTCACCGTGGCGGAAACCGGGTTCAGCTTGATGCGCACCAGGTTCTCGCGGTCGGACTGGGTGGGCTGGATGAAGGTGCGGCCGATGTACTTGTTCTTGATGAAGCCGATGCCGTAGGGGATGCCGGAGGTCTTGGCATAGCCGATGGCGGCGTCCAGGCCGCTGTCCGGCACGCCGATGACCACGTCCGCGTTCACGGGATGCTCCAGTGCCAGGAAACTGCCGGCGCGCTGGCGGGCCATGTGCACGCTGGCGCCGTCCACCACGGAATCCGGGCGGGCGAAGTAGATGTACTCAAACACGCACAGGCTGCGCGGGCACTGGCCCACGTGCCTCTCGTCGCTGCGCAGGCCGTCCTTGTCCACGATGACCACCTCGCCGGGCTTCACGTCCCGGACAAAGGTCGCCCCCACGGCGTCCAGCGCGCAGGTCTCGGAGGCGAACATGATGCTGCCGTCCGGGCGCTTTCCGATGCACAGGGGGTGGAAGCCGTGGGGGTCGCGGGCCGCGATCAGCTTCGTGGAGCTCATCACCACGAAGGAATAGGCGCCGTCCAGCCGGTCCATGGCCTTGGAGACGGCGGTCTCGATGGAGTCGCACTTCAGGCGCTCGCGGATGATGACGTGGGCGATGATCTCGGAATCACTGGTCATGTGGAAGATGGAGCCGGCCATCTCCAACTCTTCGCGCAGCTCGGAGGCGTTGGTGAGGCTGCCGTTGTGGGCCAGGGACATCAGGCCCTTGCAGTGGTTCACCACGATGGGCTGGGCGTTCTGCACGGGGTTGATGCCCGCGGTGCCGTAGCGCACGTGGCCCAGGGCCATGTTGCTCTTGCCCAGGTAGTCCATCACGTCCTTGGTGAACACGTCCTCCACCAGACCCGCGTCCTTATGGGTGCGCAGGCGGCCGCGCTCGTTCACGGTGATGCCGGCGCTCTCCTGGCCGCGGTGCTGCAGCGCGAACAGCGCATAGTAGCAGTCGGAGGCCAGTTCGGCCTGGTTGGGGCTGTAGATGCCGAAAACGCCGCATTCCTCATGGATCTTGCTCATATGGTTTACTCTCCCGATCTCCTTGGTGGTCGATTACTTGCCCATCAGCCTGCGCATGACTTCGTTGTAGGCGTCCTCAACGCCGCCCAGGTCCCTGCGGAAGCGGTCCTTGTCCAGCTTTTCGCCGGTGTCCTTGTCCCAGAAGCGGCAGGTGTCGGGACTGATCTCGTCGGCCAGCACGATGGTGCCGTCGCTCAGGCGGCCGAACTCCAGCTTGAAGTCCACCAGCGTGATGTTCAGGCCCAGGAAATAGTCCTTCAGCACCTCGTTCACCTTGAAGGCGTACTTTTCGATGGTGTCGATCTCTTCCTCGGTGGCCAGCTTCAGCGCCAGCGCGTGATAGCGGTTCAGCAGCGGATCGCCCAGGTCGTCGTTCTTATAGGAAAACTCAATGGTGGGGGCGTCGAACACGATGCCCTCCTCCACGCCGTAGTGCTTGGCGAAGGAACCGGCGGAGATGTTGCGGATGATGACCTCCAGCGGCACGATGGAAACCTTCTTCACCAGGGTGTCCCGGTCGCTCAGCTCCTTGACGAAGTGGGTGGGCACGCCATGCTGCTCCAGCATCTGCATCAGCATGTTGCTCATGCGGTTGTTGATGACACCCTTGCCGGCGATGGTGCCCTTCTTCAGGCCGTTGAAGGCGGTGGCGTCGTCCTTGTAGGACACGATGTACAGGTTCTCGTCGCTGGTCGCGTAGACCTTCTTGGCCTTGCCCTCGTAGAGCTGGTTGAGCTTTTCCATGGTGTGTTTCCTCCAATTAAAGTATTTGGTTTACAGGTTGCTGTATTCTTCGCTGATCCGCCTGTCCTTCTCGATGACCTTCGCCGTCTGGGCGGCGCGGTAGTCGGCAAAGCGCTTCGACAGCGCCTCGTCGGACAGGGCGAGGATCTGGGCGGCCAGCAGGGCGGCGTTCGTGGCGCCGTCGATGGCCACGGTGGCCACCGGCATGCCAGACGGCATCTGCACGGTGCTCAGCAGCGCGTCCAGGCCGTCCAGCGTGGAGGACTTCATCGGAATCCCCACCACCGGCAGGATCGTGTTCGCGGCCATGGCCCCGGCCAGGTGGGCCGCCTTGCCCGCCGCGCAGATGATGACGCCAAAGCCCGCGTCCTTCGCGCCCTTGGCGAACTCTGCCGCGGCCTCCGGGGTCCTGTGGGCGGAGATGACCCGCACCGCGTAGGGGATCTGCAGCGCCTTCAGCGCGTCCATCGCGCCGCCCAGCGCCGGCAGGTCGCTGTCGCTGCCCATGATGATGGCTACTTTCTTCATGCGTTCCTCCAACGTTATCGCTCCGGGGGCAAAATAGAGGACAACCCATCATGATGGATTGCCCGCCGGACGCCCGTCACGGCGTGCCTCCTTCGCGTTTCTCGACGCCTACAGTATAGACCCGGCCAGCCCCGCTCGTCAAGTCAAATCCCGAATATTTAACCCTTGAAAATTCCGAACGTTCGTGTTTTTATGTTACAGAATTGAAAATCTTAATGTTTCGCGTCAAATCCACCCAAAAACCCGAACAATCAGCTTCTTCGCAAAAAAATGCAGCCTCCTTTCCCCGCCGCTGCACACCGTCTTCCAGTTTTGGTCATTTTTCACAGCCCCGGGCAGCGGTTTCTGACCGCTTTTGCCACGCCCATTAAGCCGTCCCGCCGATTCCACAACAAACCCAAAAGCATAAATATACCATATTCATCCCAGGTTATGCATATTTCGCCCCTGTTTTCGCCCGAATTCCGGTTAATAATCCATTTTTTGCGCAATGAAAATTTAAAGGAGCCCGCTCGCGCGCGGGCGCAAAAAAGCGCCGCGCGATGGGAAATCGCGCGGCGCCGGGATATGCGTTTATTCGGCGTCGGTCTCGTCGGGCTCCTCGAACTCCACGGACTCGATGGCCACGCCTTCTTCGATCTCGGCGGGCTCGGTGACAGTCTCCTCAACCGTCTCCACCGCTTCGGCGGCGGTCTCCTCAACGGTCTCGGCCGCTTCCGCCGCGGTCTCGGCGATGGTCTGGGTGGCCTGCGTATAGGCTTCGGCGACGCTGCCCTTCGCCTGCTCGAACGCGCCCTGTATCTTCTCGGCGATGCCGCCCAGGCTGGCGCCCACGGCGTTCAGCACTTCCTTGGCGGCCTCCTCGGCCTTGTCGGCGGCTTCCTTCGCCTCGTCGGCGGCCTGCTGCAGCGGAGCAGCGGCCTCTTCCTTGGCTTCCTCGGCCTTCTCCTCGACCTTGTTGAACTTGGCCTGGATATAGTCGTGGATGGGATCGGTGCCGGTCTTGGCGGCGCGGATCTCCTCCACCTGGGCCTTCACCTCTTGGGCGATCTGCTGCTTGGCGTCCAGGGGCTTTTCAGCGGCCTGCTCCACGCCGGTGCGGGCCTTCTCGGCCAGGTTCCTGGCACCCTCGCCCACCTTGTCCAGGGCGTCGGCCACCACGGGCTTTGCCTTCTCCGCCAGGTTCCTGGCGCCGTCGGAGACCTTCTCAAAGGTGTCCTCCAGGCCCGGCTTTGCCTTCTCAAACAGGTCCTTCGCGCCTTCCACCGCCTTGCCGCCCAGATCGGACAGCTTCGACATGGCCTTGCCCAGTTCGTCCATCAAACCAGCCATATGTATTCCTCCTTGCGCTGTTTGGTCTTAATGCCATTATAACAGATTCCGCGCCGCATTGCAAGGTGTTGCGCACGGAAACGAAACCCCGCCTCCCAAGGGCTTTTCATAGCGTTTTACTGTCCAATTTATTTCACGGCAAAAATATATCTTGCCATTTTTAATTTACCGTGCTATAATCATTTTATAACATCCTGAAAGGTGGCAGTATGGCATGAAGCAACTGCGCACGTTGGACCAGGCGTACATCAAGCGCCACAACATCGAGCGCATGATTACCACGCTGGAGCGCTGCCAGCCCGTGTCCCGCACGGAGCTGGCCCGGCTGACGGAGATGTCCTCCGCCAGCGTCACGCGCTTTGTGACGGCGTTGAACGCGCTGGGACTGGTAAAGGAGGTCAGCGTGATGGACAGCGCGGGCCGCGGCCGCAAGGCCGTGAACCTGTGCACCGCGCCGGACGGCATGTTTTCCCTGGGCTGCCATGTGGACCCGCGCAGCCTGCGCGTCTGCCTGATGGACTTCGCCCACCAGTGCCGCGCCGTGACGGAGGTCATGCTGCCGCCGGAGGACCGGGAGCCCCGCCGGCTGGGGGCGCTGATCAAGGAGCAGGCCGCCCGCCTGGTGACGGAGCACCCGGAGCGCCTGCGCAGCTGCGGCATCAGCGTGTCCGGACGCATGGACGCCGCCCACGGCATCGTGGGCGCCAGCAAGGCCTTCGGCTGGTCCAACCTGGACCTGGCCACGCCGCTGTCCGAAGTGCTGGAAATGCCCGTATTGGTGGAAAACGACGTGCGCGCCTGCCTGACCTGGGAGGCCACGCGCCTGGGCATCAAGGACGACAAGAAGGACGCGGCCTACCTGTACCTGGGCCGGG
>CACWZP010000028.1 GCA_902765395.1 uncultured Eubacteriales bacterium | reverse complement strand
TCTGCGGCGCCAGCGGCAGCGGGAAATCCACTATGGCCAAGGCGCTGTGCGAGCGGCTGAACCGGCCCTGCATCTACATCAAGCAGGACTCCTACTACAAGGACCACCCGGACATGACCTTTGAGGAGCGGGCGCGCATCAACTACGACGAGCCCGAGGCCTTCGAGCACGACGCGCTCAGAAGCGACCTTATGCGGCTGCGCAACGGACAGCCCATCACCGCCAAGGAGTACGACTACACCCAGCACCGCCGCTGCGACCCGGGCGTCACCATCCAGCCCGCCGACGTGGTGCTGGTGGAGGGCATCCACGTATTCTACGACCCCGCGGTGCGGGACCTGATGGACTTCAAGATCTACATCCAGGTGGACCCCGACGTGTGCCTGCTGCGCCGCGTCAAGCGCGACATCCGCGACCGGGGCCGCTCCATCGAGAGCGTCTACCGGCAGTACCTGGAGACCGTCAAACCCATGTATGAAAAGCACATCCGCAATTATGTGGAATACGCGGATTTGATCGTCGCGCGGGGCGGCAAGAACGCCCGCATCGTGGACATCCTCGCCCACTACATCAATTCCGGAATGATCGAGGCAAAATAGCATAAATAAACAGCAGGTCGGCCATCCACCGACCCGCTGTTTTTATAGTTCTCTCTTTCGCGCCGCGGCGTCCTTCAACATGTTGGCCGCGTGGCTGAGGCTGCTCTCGGTCTCGGCCGCGCCGCCCACCAGGCGGGCCAGCTCGTGCACCCGGCCTTCGTCGTCCAGCAGCCGCACATGGGTGTCCGTGCGGTTTTCCCCTGCCACCTTCTCCACCAGGAAGTGGGCGTCGCCCAGGGCGGCGATCTGCGGCAGGTGCGTGATGCTCAATACCTGGCGGTTTCGGGCGATCAGGCACATCTTCTCGCCCACCACCTGGGCCATGCGCCCGGATACGCCGGTGTCGATCTCGTCGAACACCATGGCGTCCACGCCCTCAGCGTCCACGGAGATGGCCTTCAGCGCAAGCATCACGCGGGAGATTTCGCCGCCGGAGGCGATGCTGGCCAGGGGCTTCATGGGCTCGCCGGGATTGGGCGAGATCATGAACTCCACCCGATCCATGCCGTTTGCGGCGGGCTTCGGCTCCGGCTCGACGCGCACCTCGAAGCGCGTCTTGCCCATGCCCAGATCCTTGAGCTGTTCGCAGATGGCCACGGCCAGCTTTTCCGCCGATGCCTTTCGCAGCTCGGTCAGCCTGCCGCAGGCTTCACGAAGCCTGCCGTCGGCTTCCTTGTACTGCTTTTTCAGCTCCCCGATGGACTCGTCGCCCCGCTTGAGCTCGTCCAGCCTCGCTTCCGCGGACTGGCCGAAGGCGATGACCTCCTCCAGCGTGGGCCCGTACTTGCGTTCCAGTCTCCCGATCAGATCCAGCCGCCCGGCGATCTTGTCGATCAGCTGCGGCTCGAAATCCAGATCGTCCAGCAGCGCCTGCAATTCATAGCCCACGTCCTGGGCGCCATAGTATAACTCCCGCAGCCGCCCCGCCAGCGCGCCATAGCGCTCGTCCAGGGAGGCGATGCGGTCCATGGCCTCCGCCGAGCGCAACAGTCCCTCCTGGGCGCTGGGCGCGCGGCCGTCGCCCTGGTAGACCAGCGTATAGGCCGCCTCCACGCCCTGGCGGATCTTCTCGGAGTTTTCCAGCACGGACAGCTTCTTTTGCAGCTTCTCCTCCTCGCCCGGCTTCAGCTTCGCGGCGGCGATCTCCTGAGCCTGGAACGACAGCATGTCGAACAAGCGCTCCTTCTCGGACACGTCGTTCATCAGCTGCTTCAGCCGGGATGCGATCTTCCCGCGGGCGGCGTGCAGCTGCTGCACCTCGGCAAGCGCCGCGGCGTGGCCCTCGCCGCCGAAGGCGTCCAGGAAGTCCATATGCCGGGCGGGATTCATCAGCGCCTGGTGCTCGTGCTGGCCGTGGATGTCCATCAACTGAGTGGTCAACTGTTTCAGCGTGTTAAGCGGCACCACCACGTCCTGGACGCGGCAGATGTTCCGCCCCTCCCGGCTCAGTTCCCGGCGAATGGCGATCAGGCCGTTCTCCGCCTCGATGTCCTGCTCCTGCACAAAGGCCAGCGCCTTGGGATTGTTTGATATGTCAAACAACGCCTGCACGGAGGCCTTCTCCGCGCCGGTGCGGATCAGGTCCCGGTCGGCGCGTCCGCCCAGCGCCAGGTTGATGCTGTCTACCACGATGGATTTGCCCGCGCCGGTTTCGCCCGTAAGCACATTGAATCCCTGCGCAAATTCCACGCGCAGCGATTCAATGAGGGCGATATTTTTAATTGTGAGTTCAAGCAGCATGTCTGTCTCCGGTCAATCGTTCAGGAGGGCGTTGAATTTGACCATCAGGGCCTGGGCCGCCTCTTCCGAACGGGTGATGATCAGCAGCGTGTTGTCGCCGGCAATGGTGCCCATGACCTCGCTCCACTTCATGGAGTCGATGGCTTCGCCCGCGGCGTTGGCGCTGGCGGTGAGGGTGTTGACAACGATCAGGTTGTTCACCGACTCATAGTTCACGATGGATTCGGTCAGGATGCGGGCAAAGCGATCGTTCATGCCCTTCTCTGCCCGCTCAACGGTGGCATACTTGTATCCGCCGTGCTCGGACAGCACCTTCAAAAGGCGCAGCTCCTTGATGTCGCGGGACACGGTGGCCTGGGTCACCCGTACGCCGCGGTTCTTGAGCTCCTCGGCCAGCTCTTCCTGGGTCTCTATATCCTTGCTATCGATGATTTCCAATATCAGATTATGGCGCGTGCTCTTCATGCCTGTGAAGCCTCCCGGTGGTTGGATTGTGGGGGATTCATGCGAGGGCTGACGCATAGGAAGGCGTCAGGCCGCTCCGGGAAATTCAGTGGGTCCATTCGGACAGCTTGCTGTGGAGCAAGCCGAAGTAATTCTTCTCATGAAAGCGCACGAAGCGCGCCTGCCTGGGAGAGCGGCAGATGGTGAATTCCGGCCTCTGCCGGTCCATCAACAGCATGCGCCTGCCGTCCAGAACCGCCTGGACATCCCCCTGGGTTTCGTCCTTCACGCGCACGGTGATGCGCTCGTCGGCGGAAACCACCACGGGGCGGGCGTTCAACGTGTGGGGACACACAGGCGTCAGCACAAAGCAGTCCAGCCCGGGGAGCACCACAGGCCCGCCGGCAGACAGCGAATAGGCGGTCGAGCCTGTCGCGGTCGCGACGATCAGCCCATCGCCGGAAAAGCAGTCCACAAGGGTGCCGTTTGCTTCGTATTCAAGAGAGAGAATTCTGACAGAGGGCGTTGCACGTGTGATGACGATGTCGTTGAGGGCAAAGTACTTCAGATGGTTCTGTCCCTCAATCGTCATGGTCGTGCGCGCGTCAATGGTATAATCCCCCGCCAACAGCCGATCGATGAAGCGTTCGTCCAGCTCCTCCGTCTCGATTTCAGACAGAAAGCCCAGGCGGCCCAGGTTGATGCCCAGGATAGGCAGGTCATAGGGTATCGCGCGATCGAGGCCGGACAGGATGGTGCCGTCGCCGCCCAGCACGATGAGCAGCTGGCACTCGGAAAACTCCTCCACCAGCACGCCGGGGACGTTCAGTTCGGCATTCAGGCTGGAATTCAGGCAGATCCGGACGCCCTTGCGATCAAGAAGCTCGATCAGCTTCCGGGCGACGTCAAGTCCCGTGGACTTGGACGGGTTCCAATGAATTCCAACGCAGCGCACAGCCACCACAACCACTCCTCATATATATACAATATACCAAAGAGGGCCTGCGTTACAAGCCCCCTGCGAAGGATTTAAAAAAATTGTCATATGCTTGGCTAATTGTGCCATCTATTGAAGTTTGACCCGGTTTTATCGTCAGATTGTTACATCGTGCGAGGTCCAATAGGAATTCTATGTTACCTTCCGGGCCCCGGATCGGTGAATAATCCAATGCATTGACGCGCCAGCCGAGGGAGGGTATGAAGCCGATGATCTCCCGCAGCACTTTCTCGTGCACGGCCCTGTCCCGGACCACGCCCTTTTCCCCCACCTCGTCCTTTTCGGCCTCGAACTGGGGCTTCACCAGCGCCACGAACCGGGCGTCCTCCCCCTCCAGCACGCCCAGCGCCGCGGGCAGCACCGCCTTCAAGGAGATGAACGACACATCCGTCGCGCCGAATGTGGGACGCGGCTCGAAATCCTCGCTCTTCAGGAAGCGTGCGTTGGTGCGCTCCATGCATATGACGCGATCGTCGCTGCGCAGGCGATAGTCCAGCAGGTTGTAGCCCACGTCCACGGCGTACACCTTCGCCGCCCCGGCGCGGAGCATCACGTCGGTAAACCCGCCGGTGGAGCAGCCCACGTCCACGCACACCTTATCCTTCAGGTCGATGTGGAACACGTCGACAGCCTTCTTCAGCTTGTGGGCGCCGCGGCTGACCCACTTGTCCAGCTCGCCCTTCACCCGCAGCACATCGCCCTCATGGAGCGTCTCGCTGGCGCGCAGGATCTTCCGATCCCCGGCCATCACCCGGCCCTCCATGATCAGCGCCCGGGCCAGCTGGAGGGACTCCAGGTTCATGTCCTCATACAGCGCCTCGTCGGCGCGGCGCTTCTTCATCGTCCCGCCTCCGAAAGCTCCCGGAGCTTTTCAATGATCCGGCGGGTGATGCCGTAGCTGTCCAGTCCGCAGGCCGCCTGCTGCTGGGCGATGGTGGCGTGCTCGATGAAGCGGTCCGGCACGCCCAGGGTCATGACCGGCGTATGGATGCCCGAGCGGGCCAGGATCTCCAACACGCCCTCGCCAAAGCCGCCGGCCAGCGCGTTCTCCTCCGCCGTGACGATCAGCTTTGCCCTGCCGGCCGTGTCGATCAGCATCGCCTCGTCCATGGGTGCGACGAACCGGGCGTCCACCACGCCGGCGGAGATGCCCTTGCCCATCAGCTCGATGGTGGACTGCATCGCGCACTGCACCATGCGGCCCACGGCCAGGATCATCACGTCCTTGCCGCTTGAGAGCAGCTCCCACTCGCCCACGCGGATGTCCCGCTGGCTCTGGATGCCGGGTCCAAGGTCCTCGCAGGTCCTGGGATAGCGGATGGCCATGGGCGCGTTCACGTCCTGGCTCAGGCAGATCAGCTTCTTCAGATCCCGCACGTCCCGCGGCGCGGCAACGATCATGTTGGGGATGCTGCGCAGGTAGCTCAGGTCGAACACGCCCTGGTGGGTGGCGCCGTCCGGGCCGACGAGGCCTGCCCGGTCGATCAGGAACGTCACCGGCAGCGAATTGCGGCACACGTCCATGGCGATCTGGTCATAGGCCCGCTGGAGGAACGTGGAGTAGATGGCCACATAGGGCTTCATGCCCTGGCTGGCCATGCCCGCCGCCATGGTGACGGCGTGCTCCTCAGCGATCCCCACGTCAAAGAAGCGGTCGGGATAGGCCTGCTGGAAGGCGTCCACGCCGGTGCCGCTGGGCATGGCGGCGGTGATGGCGCAGATGCGGATGTCGTTCTCCGCCAGCTCGATCAGCTGCCGCGCGGCCACCTCGCCGGAGGACACGCGCTCCTCGCCCTTGCTCTCGCCGGATTCGATATAGAACGGCGCCACGCCATGGAAGGTATCGGGGTGATCCTCCGCGGGGGTATAGCCCTTGCCCTTCTGGGTGACCACGTGGATCAGCAGCGGCTTGTCATCGTTCTTGGCCCGGCGAAGCACGCGGATCAGCTGCTTGATGTCGTGGCCGTCCACGGGGCCGATGTACTTGAAACCCAGGGCGTCGAAGAACTTGTCCGCGACGAACAGCGAGCGCACCCAGTCGCGGCACCTCACCAGGAAGCGGTACACAGGCCGCCCGATTCTGGGCATGTTCTCCAGCCTGCTGCGCACGCCGTGCTTCATGGCCAGATAGCCCTTACTCTGGCGCAGGCGGGTCAGATAGCGGCTCACGGCGCCTACGTTGTGGGCGATGGACATGTCGTTGTCGTTGAGGATCACGATCATGCGCGTGCCCGACTGTCCGGCATCGTTCAGCGCCTCATAGCACATGCCGCCGGTCAGCGCGCCGTCTCCCACCAGCGCCACGACGCTGTAGTCGCCGCGCATGATGTCCCGCGTCCGGGCCATGCCAAGAGCGGCGGAAATCGCCGTGGAGGCGTGCCCCGCCGTGAAGGCGTCGTATTCGCTCTCATCCATCTGGGGAAACCCGCTGGCTCCGCCCTGCTGGCGCAGCCTCTTAAACAGCTCCCACCGGCCGGTGAGCAGCTTGTGGGCGTAGGACTGGTGTCCCACGTCCATCACCAGCTTGTCCTCCGGCAGGTCAAACACGCAGTGCAGCGCGATGGTCAGTTCCACCACGCCCAGGTTGGAAGCCAGGTGGCCGCCGCGGTCGGAGACCACCTTGATGATCTCATCTCGCAGCTCCTGGGCCAGCTGCTTGAGCTGGCGCGGGTTCAGCTGTTTCAGGTCGGCGGGATCATGTATCTGCTCGATCAGCATCTGTCGTTTCTTCTCCGGTGCTTATTTGGTGCGGTTCACCATGGAATCCACGAGATCGCGGAAGAACGCGGCGCGCTCGCCGTAAGGCGCGATGGCGTCGATGGCTTCCCGGTGCAGCCTTTCCACGAGGGCCTTCGTGCCCTCCAGGCCGTAGGCGGACACGCAGGTCAGCTTGCCGCTCTCGGCGTCCTTGCCCAGGGTCTTGCCCATGTCGCCCGTCGTTCCGGTCACGTCCAGCAGGTCGTCCGTGGCCTGGAACAGCAGCCCGAAGGCGCGCCCGTAGGCGGTCAGCGCGTTCAGGTCAGCCTCTTTCGCGCCGCAGAGCCTGGCCGCCGCGCGCAGAGGATAGATAAACATGCAAGCAGTCTTGCCGTACTGGATGTACTCCAGCGCGGAGGTGTCGCTCACCTTCGCCTTCTCGCAGAACAGGTCCATCACCTGCCCGCCGATCATGCCCGTCACGCCCGCGCCGGTGGCGATCTCCCGGATGGCCAGCAGATAGTTCGCAGCCCGATCCGCGTGGTCGCAGGCGCAGGCGAGCATCGTCTCAAAGGCACAATTCAGAAGGCCGTCGCCCGCCAGGATCGCCTGACCTACGCCGAACACCACATGGTTGGTGGGCCGTCCCCGGCGCAGGGTGTCGTCGTCCATGCCGGGCAGGTCGTCGTGGATCAGGGAATAGGTGTGGATCAACTCCACCGCGCAGGCGATGTCCAGCGCCGCGTCCGTATCTCCGCCCAGCAGCTCCACCGCCGCCAGCAGCAAGCTGGGGCGCAGGCGCTTGCCGCCGGCCTCCAGGCTGTAGCGCATGGACCGGCTCAAAAGCCCGGGCATCCCACCGATGGCGTATTCCCCGTCGGGAATGACGGCGGGGATCTGCTCAAGCCGGCGGTTCACCCGCTCGGCGTAATCATTCAGCGTATTCATTCTTCTTCAATGGGATCCAGCGGCTCGTCGCCGGTCTCCGTCAGCACGCGGATGCGCTTGTCGCTGTCGTCCAGCAGCGCGTTCAGGCTGTCCTTGAGGACGACAGCGCGCTCATAGGCCTTGAAGGAATCCTCCAGGGGAAGCTGGCCGGATTCCAGCGTGCGAACCAGCGTTTCCAGTTCCTGCATGCCCTGTTCAAAGGTGATCTTTTCAGCCATATCATTCATTCCTTTGCTTGATCTCGGTGACATCCGCGGTGATCTCACCGTCGTTGAAGCACACGCGAATGGGCTTCGCGGCGTCCACGTCCCCAATCCGCGCGGCGATGCCGTCTCCCTGGCGGACGATGGCGTAGCCCCTGTCCAGCACGGAGGCCGGGTTCAGCGCCCGCAGCGACGCGGACAGCTCGTCCAGGCGATGCCGCTGCCTCTGCACAATGGCGGGCATGGCGGGCAGCATGCGCTCTTCCAGCCGCTTCAACTGCTCGCGCCGCGGCTCGATCATCGCCTGCGCAGGCCGGGCCAGGACCGGCGAGGCCACCAGCTTTTCCAGCTGCAGCCGCCGCACCCGCTGCCCGCTCATCAGCGCGCTCGCCATGCGCGTGAGCATGCCGTTCAGCTCCTGCTTCAACCCGGCCAGCTCCGGCACCGCCAGTTCTGCCGCGGCGGAGGGTGTCGGCGCACGCAGGTCGGCCGCGAAATCGGCGATGGTGACGTCTGTCTCGTGTCCCACGCAGCTGATGACCGGGATCCTGGAAGCGGCGATGGCCCGGGCGACGATCTCTTCATTGAAGGGCCACATCTCCTCGATGGAGCCGCCGCCGCGCCCCACCAGTATCACATCGGCCTCGCCGTTGGCGTTGAGGCGCTGGATGGCGCGCACGATCTCCTCCGCCGCGCCCTCGCCCTGCACGGCGCAGTGGGCCAGCAGGATGCCGATGCCGGGGTTGCGCCGCCGGGCCACGTGCACGATGTCCCGTATGGCCTTGCCGGTGCGGGACGTGGCCACGCCGATGATCCGCGGCATGGTCGGTATTTCCCTCTTGCGCGCGGGATCGAACAGGCCTTCTGCCAGCAGCTGGCGCTTGAGCTTTTCAAACCGTATGAAAATATCGCCCTGTCCGGCCTCTTTCATACTGCTGACGTACAGCTGAAACTTGCCGTCCCGGTCGTACAGGGACGCGGAGCACTGCACCGTCACCCGCATGCCGTCCGCGGGCTTGAAGTCCAGGCCCGTCAGGGCGTTCTGGCGGTACATCACGCAGGCCACCCTGGATTTTTCATCCTTGAGGGAGAAATAGTGGTGCTTGGAGGGGACGTGAAACTTGTATCCTGTGATTTCGCCGGTGACCTCCAGGCTCCTGAGCAGCGGATCGCCGGCCAGGAGCCTTCGGGTGTAATCGTTCAGTTCCGTTACGGAGAGCGGTTCGCGCGTCGGCTGCCACATGCTATTTTTCTCCATCCTCGCGCTCGTCCTCGAGGCCGCGGGCCAGGTTGCCCAGCACGCCGTTGACGAACGCGCCGGCCTTGTCGGTGGAATACTGGTTCGCCAACTCCACCGCCTCGTTGATGACCACGGCCGCGGGGTTTTCGCCCAGCGTCAGCTCGTACACCGCCAGTCGCAGGATCGCCAGATCCACCCGGGACAGCCTCTCGATTGTCCAGCCGCGCAGGTACGGGGCCAGTCTGGCGTCGATGGCCCCGGCGTTCTCCATCACGCCGTCGGCCAAGCGGTTCATAAAGTCAGCCTCATGCTCGTTGGGCTTAACCTCCAGCAGGTTCAGCCGGGTCTCCTCGCCTCCGTCGCCGCCCAGTTCCCATTCGTAGATCAGCTTCATCGCGCAGGCGCGGGCCAATGATCTGTCCATTTGTGATACCAACTTTCTGCGGCAAACCGCCGCGTTCTGAATCATCTTTTAAACGCAACTATTGCGGTGGCGCGTCCATTCGCGCCGCCGCAATAGAGATTATCTCACTTTTCAGGGCACTTACTCGCCATCCCCGTCCAGGAAGCCGCCCTCCCCGGCGCCCTCGTCTGCGGAAGCGGCCTGAGCAGCCTCGCGGGCCTTCATCTCGGCCAGGTCCTTGGCAAACTCGGACACATAAGGCGCGTCCAGGTCGAAGGCCGGGGCCGGCTCGGCCTCGGGCTGCGGCTCAAACGCGGGAGCAGGCTCGACCACGGGCGCGGGCTCAAAGGGTTCCGGCGCCACATAGGGCTCCGCCTCAGGCTGCGTCTCTGTTTCGGGTTCGTCGTCGGGCACGCTGTAGGTCGCGGGCGCGGCGTTCACGGGCTCGGACACTGCCGTCCCCTGTCCCCTGCCGAAGTGGCGGCGACGGGGCGCATCCGCCTGGTTGGTGACGGCGTTGATGCTGATGGACACCGAGCGCACGGCCACGCCGCAGTTGGTCTCCACGAACTGGCGGATGGCCCGCTGCATGTTCATGGTGATGGTGGGCACGTGGCGGCCATTCTCGATGGAAGCGGCCACGCGGATGCCGATGGCGTCGTCCTGGTTGTCGATGCCGATCTTCATGTCAGACAGGCCGTCGATACTGCCGATGGACTGGCGCACCATCTGCTCGATGGCAGAGATGGCGATGCGCACCTTGCCGTTGTCGCTGGAGTCCACCACGATGAAGCCCCGTTCGGAGCGCTTCCTGCGCTTGAAGATCAGGATCACCTGGGCCACGGCCAGGATCAGGTAGATGGCCAGCAGCGCGATGCCGATGACCTTGACGTTGTTGAAGCCGATCTTCTCCACCAGCTTGTCGTAATACCCCGTCAGGAACTCCGGCACGATCAGGTACACGGCGAAGGCCGCCACGAGCAGCAGCGACAGCAGCCAGTGGAAGAACATCAATATGCGCTTGCCTGCAGTCAGTTTCATATCAATCACCATTCCTGTAAGGAATCATCGGTACTTCAGCCCCGGGCGTAGTCGGCCTCGTCCAGGTCCTCTTCTCCGTCGTCTTCGGCGTCTTCGTCGTCCGGCTCTTCGATATCGTCCTCTTCGTCTTCACCGGGCTCCACCTCGACATCGTCATCGTCGTCGGTGACTGCCTCCTTGACCTCGATCACTTCCTCCTCGGCGGGAGCGGCGGCTTCGGCGGCCTCGGCGGCTTCAGCCTCTTCGGTCTGCTCCAGCATCTTGCGATGCTGCTCGTCCAGCTCGGCGTTGGCGCGCTGTTCACGCTCAAAGCTGATGCCGGTGACGTGCACGTCCACGTTGCGCACGTCCAGGCCGCTCATGGTCTCGATGGCCTTCTTCACGTTCTCCTGGATGTTCCGCGCCACGTCCGGCACCGGGGAGCCGTAGTCCACGGTGATGGTGATGTCCACGGACACGCGGTTGTCCTCCAGGTCTATGCGAACGCCCTTGGTCAGGTTGCGGTTGCTCTTGCGGGAAAACATATCGGCAAGTCCTGCGGAAGGCGAGATCATGCTGGCGACGCCGTCGACCTCCGTCGCGGCCAGACCGGCGATGGTGGCGACAACTTCCGTTGCGAAGGAAACCGTGCCATTGGGGTTCTCATTCAGCTTGACATCGGAAGGATAATTCTCGCTCATGGTGCATACCTCCTTATACAGAACCTATTATAGCAGAAAACCGGCGAATGCGCAAACACTTTCCGTTATTTTACCGGAATGATTTTCACATTGCCGCCGGTCAGGCCGGTTTCGCGCATCACGAGGTCCAAAATCACCGCGGATTCCCGACTGGTGACCGCCTCCCGCCGCAGGAGCACGTTCGCCGAGCGCTCGCTCACGCTCACCAGCGCGCCATCGAAGCCCCGGGATTGCAGGATGCCCTCCAGGGTCACCTCGTGTTCCCTGCGCTCAAGCAGGCTCATCAGCTGCGTCTGGGCCCGGGAGACGGTCTCGGCGTCGCTGTTTGCGTTGTATATGATGTCGTTCAGCTGCGCCTCCTGCCGGGCGGCGAGCTGCTCCCGCTCCAGGCGGAACTGATCCATCGGGTCGACGGCGGCCAGAGGAGCAGCGGCGACAGTCGGCTGTGAAGTCCCCGTATGCGAGATCTTCCACGTGATGAAGGCGTCCGCCGCCAGCAGCAGGAGCACGGCGAGCGCCGTCAACGCCTTCCTTTTCATCTATCCACCTCCAAACCTGCCGCCGATGATCTCCACCCTTTCCGCTTCCAGCCCCAGCAGCGTCATCACTGCTCCCTGCAGCTTCAGCCAGGTCGACACATCCTCCAGGCCCTCCGCCACGACCACAGCCCCGGTGATCGCGCCGTTTTCGTCCTGCAGGACCATCGCCCGCACCCGGCCCGCGCCGTCCACTGCGCTCAGCACCCGCTCCAGACGCGCCTCCAGCTCCGTGCCGGAGGATGCCGGGGCGCCGCCGTGAAGCAGTGCCAGCGCCAGGAGCGCGGCCAGGGCGAGCGAGACGAAAATCCCGATGCTCCGCGCGCCGCGCAATCGTTCCCACAGGCCGTTTGGCATGGCTGTATCTTTCCTTTATACTTTTTATGCCGTGCCCAGAAGCCGCGCGATCAACCGAAACGCCAGCACGGCCACGGCCAGCGAGCAGACCGCGCGAAAGCCCGTGGACGAGGGCCGACGGCCCACCAGCGTCTCCATGGCGGCAACGCAGACACAGGCGGCCGTCAGCTCCCTTGCGGCCGTGTACAGGATCTCTGCCATATCGCCCCTCCCGTCAGCCGGCCAGCGCCAGACAACCGCCCAGGCAAAGCACCGACATCAAAACGCCTCCGGCGCAGATGGACGCCAGCAGCTGCGCCATCGCGGCAAAGCTGCCGGTGACGCGCACGATGCCGGGGTCGCACACGGGCTCCATCGCCGCGGCGGCCAGGCGCAGGGACAGGGACGCCAGCGAAAGCCGCGCCACGGGCGCGACGCACACGCCCGCAGCCGCCAGCATCCCGGCGACGCCCACGGCGTTTCTCGCGGCGATGGCGCTGCCCAGCAGCACGCCCGCGGAGTCGGACACCTCGCCGCCCACGACGGGCAGCGCCGTCTGGATCGCACGGCGCAGCGCACGGGCGGTCAGCGCGTCCTGTCCGCTGGCCAGCAGCCCCTGCAGCGCCAGCAGCCCCACAAATCCGGCCAGCGTGACGCCGATGAGCCAGGCGGTGAACCTTCGCATGACGTCGAACAGGCGATCCAGCCGGAATTGATCCGACAGGTTCGCGCCGGCGGCCACGGCCGCGGCGGCGGAGCAGAGCGAAAGGCCCGCGCCGCCCAGCACCGACGTAAGCAGCCTGGCGCAGATCGCGGCGGATGGTGTCAGTATGGCCGCCCTGCCCGCTGTGCCGGTGAAATTGAGCGCCGTGGCCAGCACCGGCGCGGCGGTGTCGATGATCCTGGACGAGGCGCGCAGCGCGTTCTCCGCCACGACCCGCAGCGCGCTGAAGCGCCCCATGAGTGCCGCGGCGCAGGACAGTCGGCAGACCAGCCGCAGCGCGCCGCCTTCGCCGTCCGGGAGCAGCGCCCTCATCGCCAGGCAGGCCAGCGCCGGCGCGGCCAGCAGCCGCAGCGCTTCCGTCAGCGACCTGCGAAGGCCTTCCACAAATCGCCGAAGCAGGTGTCTGACGGTCGCTTCATTGAACGGGAGTTCACCCGTCAACAGCTGTTCCGCCAGGGTCCTGACGTCTACGCCGCCCAGCGCTTCCGATTCCCGCGCCAGGTCGTCAAGCCCCCACTTTTCAAGCAGCGTCTCCTCCGCCAGTGCGGGAACGGCCAGCAGGATCAGCAGCGCGATCAGGACAGCGCGGAGCGCAGCGCCTCGGAAAGCTCGGCCAGCATCGGCGCGCACAGTCCCAGCATCGCCACCCGGGAGGCCAGTGCCACCCGGCCCGCCAGGGCGGTCTCCCCGGCATCGGCACAGAGCTGGCCTCCCAGCTCCGCGACGATGGCGATGCCCGCGGCCTTCAATACCGCGGCGGAGAGGTCCTCGTCCGACCGGGTCAGCTGCCTGAAGGCGTCCACCCAGCGGGTCGCCTGGCTCAATTCCCCATACAGCAGCGCCAGCGCCGCCAGCCCCGCCGCCAGGGACAGCGCCGTGGCCATCTCCGGGCGCTGGAGCCGCAGTGCCGAGCAGATCATCGCCACCGCCACGCACAGCGCCGCGATCTTCAGGATCATCGCACGCCCTCCCCATCACAGCGAAAACAGGCTGCGGATGCTGGTGAAGAAGTCGGAGATCTGGTTGACCACCATCAGCAGCACGATCAGAAGTCCGGACAGCGTGGCCAACATGGCGATGTCGTCCCGGCCCGCCCGGGTGAGCAGCTGGGCGATCACCGTCACGATCACGCCGATGCCCGCGATCCTGAATACGAAATCCACTTCCATGTCAATACCTCATATCACGATCAGCGCCAGCATCAGCCCGATCAGAAGCCCCAGGGGCACATACAGCCGATCCGCCTCGCCCGCCTTCGCGCGCGCCGCGGCATGCAGCGCTTCCAGCGATTCCAGCGCGCTGCCCAGCAGCAGGTCCTGCTCCTCCCGGCCGCTCTGGCCGAGGCCGTCAAACAGCTGTGTCAGCGTCTCCCGGTCGGCCTCCAGAAGGAACTCCGCCGGGCCGCCCCTGCGCCCTGCCTTCGCCCGGATGCCGTCCCAGGCTTCACCGGCACTCCTGCCGCCGGACATGGCTTCGGCCACCGCGGCAAACAGCGGACAGTCCGCGCGCTGCAGGGCGCCCTGTACCGGCTCAAACATGCCGGTCATGCGCACGCGAAGCCGCCTGACGGCCTCGATGATGCCCCTGAGCGCCGCCGCGCGCCTTCTTGTGCCTTCGGACAGGGACCTTCCGCAGAGCGTGCCGCAGAGTACCACGCACAGCGCCAGCGCTAAGCGTACTTCCACGCGGCACCTCCCCCGCCCATCGGGCAGATCTCGCGGATCGAGCCGGGCCGGCTTCCCAGGAGTACGGCGGTTTGAAACGCGCCTTCCAGCAGGGCGGCGCGAAGCATCGGGCGGGCCATGGCCTGTCCGATATCCCCGGCATGGGCGGAGGCGACCACGGCCACGCCGCAGCGCGCGGCGTCCGCCAGTGCCCGGGCATCGCCCTCCCCGCCGATCTCATCCGCTACGATCACCTCCGGGGCCATGGCGCGAATCATCGTGGCGATGGCCAGCGGCTTGGGACAGCCGTCCATGACGTCCGTGCGCGGCCCCACGTCCAGCGTCGGGACGCCCCTCATGCACGCGGCCATCTCGTGCCGCTCGTCCACGAGGCCCACGCGGCGGCCCGCCCCGGAGAGCTGGCGCGCGATGTCCCGCAGCAGCGTGGTCTTCCCCATGCCCGGCCGGGAGAGGATCAGCGTGGACTTCAATCCCCCCTTGCCGTCGACGGCCTCCATGACGGCGTCGGCGCAGCCGGACACGGGCCTGGCCACGCGCACGCACACCGAGCCGATCTCCGTCAGCCGCCAGCCTTCTTTGTCCCGGGCGAACCGGCCGCAGACGCCCACGCGGCTGCCGTCGTCCATGGTGAAGTAACCCTGGTTCAGCTCGCTCTCCCGCGCGTACAGGCTGTAGTCCATCATCGCGGCCGCGATCCGCCGGAGCCTCTCGGCGTCCACCGCGCCGCCGCAGAGCGCCTCCCCGCCGGTCCAGAGCAGCTGCGCGGGCCGGCCCGCCCGGAGACGCACCTCCGCCAGTTCGCCCCAGCGGGCGCGCATCTCTTTGGCGACGTCCCCCGGCATGAGGGCGGCCAGCCTGTCCAGGATCCCCATGGCGACGCCTCCTCTCGCCTGATAATCCTATGGCGGGATGGCCGGAGGAATACCATCCCCAGGTAAATTTTCCCAATCGTCAAGAAAGGCCTCGCCCCGGATTGACAATTTGACCGGAATGTGTCAAAATATAGGAAGGTTTAATGCAGTCAACGCATCATGTCGCCGCAGCGCCAGACCTGTTTTTCCCGCAAAAACATGGAACCCCGCCGCAGCATTTCCCGTCTAATGGACAACCAACAACAGGAGGGTATCGTTATGAAGAGAATTGGCGTGCTGCTCGTCGCGCTCGCGCTGTGCCTGCTGAGCCTCTGCTTCGCTTCCGCGGAGGGCGGCCCCGTGGGCAGGAGCGGTTCCATCGCCGCCTATGTGGACGGCGACGGCCATATCTACCTTACCGGAAAGCCTGACGCCGTCAACAAGGCTCCGGCGGACAGCATCATTTCAGCGGACGCCTATCGCATGCTGTTTCTGAGCTCGACCGCGTCGGGCGGAACCAGCGACCTTTACATGATCGACATGACCAGCTTCGAGGAGAGCCTGCTCGCCAGGGACATCCACGCGGCGATCATGGCCGGCGACGACACGGCTTACTGCGTGACCAACGCCAGCCGCGCCCAGCTGACCCGACTGGATCTGAACACCAAGGCCTCCTCCACGGCCTACACCGCCCAGGAGCCCATCGACCGGCTGTATATGTCCGCCGAGGGCCTGGTGGTACAGCTGGTGGATCAGGCGGGCAACCTGCTCTACGCGCCGGAGACCGGCACCTTCGAGCCCTATGCCAACGAGATGCCCCGCAGCGGCATACTGACCGACGGCTACGAGGTGTATCTCACCGACACCGGTGACCTCTATTTCCGCAACGGCTTTAACTACGCCTCCGAATTCCTGGACGGCGACGTGCTGGCCTATACGCGGCTGAACAACGTGATCTACTACCTCTCGCACGCCGGCAGCGCCGTGCGCCTGATGGAGTACGATCCCTCTGCCCAGTCCACCGACGTGGTGCTCACGCCGGAGTCGGCCATGGAAAACCAGCTGGCCGCCAGCGCGAACACGCTGTTCATGCTGGGCAAGGACAACACTGTCTACACCGTGGACGTGAAGAAGGGCGTGCTCACCCCCTTCAAGCGCTATGAAAGCTTCGCCTCCTACGGCATCCCCGCCGACTTCGACGTGAAGGGGCTGCAGATCGAGGGCATGAGTGGCCAGCTGAACGTCTACGCCAGGCTGGAGGAAAAGTCCGCCAAGCCTGACTTCTCCTTCATCGAATTTGAAACAGAGACAGAAGTGGCCGATCCTGTGCTCAAGCTGATCGACAGGCTGCCCATATCCGGCGAGGCCACCGCCTGGGACGAGCTGAAGCCCGTGAAGCAGTACACCACCCTGTCCCGAGGCAGCCGCGGCGACGCCGTGCGCGCCATCCAGCAGCCCCTTTACGACCTGGATTACTACGATTACCACGTGGACGGCATCTTCGGGCCGCGCACCGAAAACGCCATCCGAATGCTGCAGGACGATCTTGGCCTGACCGTGAACGGCGTGGCCGACGCGGATCTGCAGCGCACCATCCTGTCCGGCACGCTGAAGCCCTATGATCCCTACAAGGAGCTGGCCCGCGGCATGCGGGGCATGCGCGTCACCAAAATGCAGGAGCACCTGCGCGATTTGGGCTACCTGGCCGATGCCGCCGACGGCATCTTCGGGCCGCGCACCCAGAAGGCCGTGCAGCTGTTCCAGAAGGAGAACGGCCTGAACACCAGCGACAAGGCCACCCGCGAGACGCTGATGCTGCTGTACTCCGACCGGGCGAACCGCTGCTCCAGCTTCATCGATCTGTATCCCGGCGACACCGGCTACCGCGTGCGCGAGCTGAACAACCGGCTGCGCGAGCTGTACTATCTGGAGAGCAACGTGGGCAGCCGCTATACCTCCGAAACCACCTCCGCGGTGCGCATGTTCCAGCGCACGGCGGGCCTGAGGGAGACCGGCCAGGCCACCATCCCGGTGCTGAAGGCCCTGTTTGCCCCCGACGCGCCGGAGGCGCCCGGCTACATCACCCTGCGCCGCGGCGACCGGAACAGCCGCGTGGAGCGCCTGCAGAGGCGGCTGAAGGAGC
This sequence comes from uncultured Eubacteriales bacterium, assembly GCA_902765395.1. GTDB lineage: Bacteria > Bacillota > Clostridia > Christensenellales > Aristaeellaceae > UBA2862. Next base: position 14,982 of record CACWZP010000028.1, on the reverse strand, counting down.
TGGGCTACTACGACGGCAAGGTGGACGGATACTTCGGCAAGGCCACCAAGAAGGCCGTGGAGCTGTTCCAGCGCAAGGTCGGCCTGAAGCCCACCGGCGTGGCCACCGTGCGCACCCAGCAGCTGCTGTTTGATCCGGACGCTCCCGTCTACGTGCCGCCGACGGTGATCGGCGATCCCGTGATCCTGCTGGATTACTACGATCGCATCGAGGACGGCGTCTACTGTGTGAGCGACGACAGCGCCGCCAGCGGCTACATCACCTTCAGCTGGTTCGCCGAGGGCGATGTGAAGAATTACAACGTGATGATCTATGACGAGGACGGCAATATCATCCTCGATCAGGATACCCTGCTGACCGATACCGGCGTGTCCGTCACCACGCTGCCCTATGACGTGGTGTACACCATCGAGGTCACCGCCTATCCCATGGATGACGACGAGGACCACATCACCTACGACACCGCCTCCTTCAAGCGGGTGGAAGTGCCCGAGGAGGCGCCGGAGATCGGCACCATCGGCAATCCAGAGATCAGCGTGGAGCCCGTGGCCCGCGTGGAGAACGGCATCAGCTACCTGCAGCCCGGCACCATCCTGTTCCACTGGAAGGCGGACGGCGACGTGGCCAGCTACTACTGGGAGATTCGCGATGAGAGCGACAACATCTTCCTGAGCGCCAACACCACCGACGAGCAGACCACCATCAACTCCACCGCCCTCAACCAGGGCGAGCAGTACGCGATCTTCGTGTACGCCATCCCCACCAACGGCACCATCGACAATGCCCGTGTGAAGTTCCTGCGGTTCTCGCTGCCCGTGGTGGAGCTGCCCAGCCCCGACCCGACGCCGGAGCCCACGCCCACCCCCACGCCGGAGCCCACGCCTGAACCCACTCCCACGCCCGAAGCCGCCATCGAAGCGCCCGCACCCGAGAATACCGAGCAGGGCGGCGAGACTCCCGCTTCCGGAGCCGTGGATCCCCAGCAGGGCGGCGAAGCCCCCGCGACCGACGCCGAAACCCCCGAGCAGGGCAGTGAGGCCCCCGAGCAGGGCGGCGAAACCCCCGCGGCCGACGCTGCAGAGCCCGAGCCGACCGAGGAGCAGCAGAGCGCGGTTTCCGCGCCGGCGCTGTCCTTCACTCCCGTGGTGGATGTGATGGACGATGTCAGCCTGATCGACAGCAGCGCCGAAGAGCTGACCCTCAGCTTCCCCGCCGAGGGCAACGTGGACAGCTACGAAGTGGCCGTCTACAAGGACGACCAGCTGCTGACCAGCACCGTGGTGGACAAGAACACCGAGGCGCTGAGCGTTCACACCGCCGTGATGGAGCCCGATGCGGTCTATACCCTCAGCGTCGTGGCCATCCCGGAGGGCGGCGATGCGTCCGAAGGCGAGGCGGCCAGTGCCCAGTTCGCCCTGGACAGCTACGCCGAAGCGCAGCCCGAGCCCGAGGCCGAACCCGAGCCGCAGCCCGAGGCCGTGCAGCCCGAAGCCGAGACTGAACAGCCCGAACCCCAGCCCGAGGCCGAGCCCGAACCCCAGCCCGAGGCCGAACCCGAACCCCAGCCCGAGGCCGAACCCGAACCCCAGCCCGAGGCCGAGCCCGAACCGCAGCCCGAGGCTGAACCCGAACCGCAGCCCGAGGCTGAGCCCGAACCGCAGCCCGAGACGGCAATCGGCACCGTAGGCGTCCCGAACATCAGCCTGAACTCCACCGGCTATGACGACAATGGCGCCGCCATCATCGACAGCGACAACGAAAGCCTCCCCATGAGCTGGTACGCCGAAGGCGACGTCGCCTACTACCACGTGGAGATCCGCGACATGGCCGGCAACCAGGTGGACTACTGCGATACCGAGGACATCACCTATCCCGTGTCCACCGCGAACATCCCCAACGATGTGCCGTATCTGCTGTACGTGGTTGCGGTGCCCGTCGGCGGAACCACCGAAAACGGCCAGGGCAGCAGCGCGATGTTCGTGGTGAAGGGTGCCGCGTCCGAACCTGCGCCGGAACCCGTCCCCGAGCCTGAACCCGAGTACGTCGAGCCCGAACCCGAGTATGTCGAACCCGAACCCGAGTATGTCGAACCCGAACCCGAGGGCCTCGAGTACATGGGATACACCTGGAATTCCTCCATCGACGCAGGCTCCGGCTCCGACCGGATCCAGATCATCCAGCAGCGCCTGCAGGAGCTGGGCTGGCTGTCCTACAGCTTCGATAATTTCGGCAGCCTGGACGGCACCACGGCCAGCGCCATCGCGGATTTCCAGAGCTATGTGAATTCCAACTCCGACCTGTACCTGCCGACCATCAACACGTCCTCGCCCACCATCGACGTGGACACCCTCAACGCCCTGTTGGGCGACAATGCCTGGTCTTACGCGAATCCCTCCCCCGCCTCCGATGCCTCTGACGACGGCGGCTACGAGGAAGACTATGACGATTACGAGGAAGACTATGACGATTACGAGGAAGAGGAATATTACGACGATAGCGAAGACTACTGATCCAAGCTACAAGGGAGGCTGCCAATTGGCAGCCTCCCTTTTTTGTTGAATCTCAAACTGTATCGAGCGTCTGCTTCGGCAGAAGCTCCGCGCGCGGGTGCACATCTCCTTCGCGCATCAGCCCCTCCAGCCAGCCGTCCATCAGGCGGTTGAAGCCGTCCAGGGTGACGACGTCGTTCAGGCGGGCCAGCACCTCGTCCGCCCCGGTGAACCCCGGCAGCAGCCAGCCGCAGAACTTGCGCATCTCGCTGACGGCCACCTTCTCCGGGCGGTGCCCGCAGGCCAGCGCCGCCAGTCGCTCCAGCAGCGCCACGCGCTCCGGGGCCAGTCGCTCGGAGACAGGCTCACCCCGTCGCAGCCTGTGGATGTCATCGAATATCCAGGGCTGCTTCAGCGCCGCGCGCCCGATGGCCACGCCCGCCGCGTTGGTCTGTTCCAGGAAATCCAGCGCGTCCCTGGCGCAGGTGACGCCGCCGTTGGCGTAGACGGGGATCGACACGGATTCGGCGATCTCACGGATCTTCGCCACGTCCACCGGGCCCTTGTACATCTGCGTGCGGGTGCGTCCGTGGAGCGTGACGCTGGAAAAGCCGAGCGTTTCGGCTTCCCGCACCAGCTCCGGCGCAGTGATGCTGCCCTCGTCCCAGCCCAGCCGCAGCTTCAGCTGCACCGGCAGGGGCGTGGCGTCCCGCACGGCCTTCATCACCTCGACGGCCTTTTCCGGCGTCTTCAAGAGCGCCGAGCCGTTGCCGCTCCCCACCACCTTGCGGGCCGGGCATCCCATGTTGATGTCGATGGCGTCAAACCGCCCCATGGCCGTGAGCCGCCGGGCGGACTCCGCCATCATGGCCGGCACGCTGCCGATCAGCTGCGCCGCCAGGAAGCCCTCCCCGGGATAGCGCACCATCGTCTCCGCGAAGGTGTTGCTCAATTTCTTTTTGGCCCGGCCCAGCGCCAGGGACTGGATCATCTCCGTGGTCGCGCCGTCCGCACCGTATTCAAAGCAGACCAGTCGAAAGGACGCCCGGGTCATGCCGTCCATGGGCGCCAGAAGGAACTTGGGTTCAGCCATGCCATCAGCCCGTCACGTTCAACCGGGTGTCGCCGGTGCGCTCGTAGCCCTGCTGCAAGAGCTGGGTGATGTCCCAGGGGCGGTCGGCGGCGCTCCCGTACAGCTGGTACAGGTAGAAGTAGGGCTCCAGCGCGTCCGGCCGGATCTCGATGCAGCGCTTCAGCATTTCGGTCTCCTTGTCCACGTTCCCGGCCTTCTCATAGGCCATCACCGCAGAGGACGCGTAGTTGTAGTTGTCCGGCTCGCGCTGCAGCGCACGCTCGTAGAACAGGGCTGCCTGTTCGTACTGCTCCTCTTCGTAGGCCTTCGCGCCCAGCTCGGTATAGACATCCTTGTTCCAAGCCAGGTTGATCCGGGCCAGGCTCTGCTGCCCTGCCTTGGAGAAGGCGAAGATCACAAACATCAGCAGCAGGATCACGAACAGCGCCAGGCCCACGATGCCGCGGATGTGGCGCATGAAGAAGCTGCCCTCGTCCGCGTCTTCGTAGACGAACTCCTCTTCCTTGCGCTCCTTCTTTTTCTTCTTCCCGGGAGCGTCGAAATCGTCGTAATCCACGTCGCTGCCGTCCATGAAGATGTCGTTGGGATCCATCTGCTTGGGCGGCACCAGGGTACTCGCGCCGTTGCGGGCCTTTTCGCGGACGGGCTTGTCCGCCTCCAGCTTCGGGGCGGCGCCGTCCAGGCGCACCGGCTCATAGTCGGCGCGCACCTCCGGGGCCTTTTTCTCCGGGGCGGCCTCCTCCTTGCGGCGGGCAATCTCCTCCCGCCAGTCGGTGTCGGCCTGTTCGGGCTTATCCTCCGCCTTGATCGGGGCAAAGCCCTGGTCGCTCTCAGCGGGGTTGGCCCAGAGATCAAACTGTCGGCGGGAACGGTCCCACTCCAGCAGCTCCGCCTCCGCTTCGCCCATCTCCCGGGCAGGCTTCTCCGGCGCGCTTTTTTCAGGCTCAGAGGGCTCCTGTACCGGTTCCGATTCAGCAGGCGCTTCCGGTTCTGCAAGCGCCATCTCCGGCGCCGCCTCCATCCGGGCGGAATCCGCCGTCTCAGGCTCCGGGGCCGCCTCGTCCTGTTCCGGTATGACGATCGCCTCCCCGCAGAACGGGCAGAACAGCATCGTGTCGTTCACCTTTTTCCCGCAGTGTGAGCAATACATTGGATTCCCTCCCCTGTTTCCGGTGTCGTTCGTCCGCGGCTACATGCCCCGCATGGCCTCGTAATCCGGGTCGCCGTAGAAGGTGCGCTCCTCGCCGGCGTCGCCGCCCAGCTCCTCGATGGCGTTGCGCACCTCGATATAGTCCATGTAGGAGATGTCGGTCATATTCAGGAACGGCCTGAGCTCCTCGATGGCCCGGGCGTCGCCCAGCTTGCCGAGATAGGAGGCATAGAACGCGCGCGCGTCCGGGCGGTTGCGCAGCTTTTCGATCAGGTGCCGGTAAATGCGCTCGTCCCCGGGGAAGTTGACGCAGATCTCCAGTATGCGCATCTGCGCGAAATCCGAAACCTTGTCATAGCGCTCCAGCAGCTCGTTCACCGCGGAGCCGCCGTTCTCGGCGAGTTCATCCGCCGCCATTTCATACAGGTTATCGTCGTCATCCTTGTCAAGATCGCTCATGCAGACCAGGTCGATCATCAGCGGCTTGATGGCGTCGCCGCCGATGTCGCGCAGGATCGCCAGGGCCGTGGCCCGCAGGGAATCGGGGTTGTCTGCGTTGCGCACCATGCGCTCAAGGAACGGCACACAGCTCTGTCCCACGCTGACCACCCGGCTGTACAGCGGCTCGGGCAGGCCGATGTCCCGCTTGTCGTACTCCTCCAGCAGCTTCATCAGATCCCTGGGCTCGCTGTAGCGCAGGAAGTACTCCCCGGGCTTCTCACCGTCCAGCCACTTGGCCGGGGCGTTCAGCCAGTTCAGCATGATTTCGTTGTAGCTCTCCTCCACCTGCTTTTCGGTCATGTTCGGGTGCAGCGCCATCCAGGTGCGCACGTAATCATAGAATTTCGCGTCAAAATCATGGATCTTCATCGCTCGTAATCTCTCCTATTCTCTCAAGGCTCCCCGCGATGCGCCGGGCGCAGAACACCAGCTGCCTCGGCGCGCAGCCGAAGGCCCTGGCCAGTCGATGGATGTTCGGCTTGGGGCCGTAGATCATCATGTAGTTATAAGCCAGCGCCGCGGCGGCGCTCTCCACCCGCAGCAGCGGATCGGTCCGGGTGCCCCGCAGCTGGCGGTAGGCCGTCCACATCAGTGTCAGCTGGGTGATGCCCGAGATCCCGTACTCCTGCTGGAGCACCTCGTCGGCATAGCGCACCAGCTGCCGTTCGCCCACGCCCAGCCGCGAAAGCATCGCCTCGGCGTCCGGCAGGAAGCCATTGTTCAGGCCCGTGCTCTCCGGCATCAATTCGTCCTGGCTGATGCCCTGCAGCTTCAGCGCCAGCGAGGCGTGTATCTTCAGCTCGTCCGGCAGTTCCCCGCCGAACAGCAGGCTGCGCAGCATGCTCCGGGACTCCCCGGAGTCGATGGTGGTCAGCGCCGTCATGGCCGCCCGGCTCAGCTGGGCATCGCCGGTGCGCACCGCCCATCGCATCAGCTGCCGGAACGCCGGATCGCACTGCCACAGCTCGCCCACGTGCTCGTAGCCCTCGCCCAGGTGGCCCACCAGCTCCCGCAGGCGCCGGACGAACTCCTTCTCAGGCACCTGATAGGCATACTCCGGCGCGCACTTGCGAAGTTCGCCCCGCGCCGCCGCCGCCTGATAGAACTGGGCGACGCTGTCCTCCGGGTCGATGCGCAGGATACGCGCCCAGAACCTGGCGACCCGCTTCTCCGGCGCTCCCGTTCGCAGCAGTGCCACCGCCCGCACGTGCAGCAGATCCCGGTCGAAGGGGGTCTCCTGCAGGGCCAGGCGGGCGTATTCAGCCACCCGGTCGTCCATGTGAAGCTCGCCCATGGCGTGGATCATCAGCCGCAAGTCCTGCCCGTCAGGCTTCTCGTCTGCGGCACGCTCCACCAGGGTGCGCGCGGTGGTGATGTCGCCCATCAGCGAATACACCTGTGCGCACACGCAAAGCGCCCGCACGGAGGGCGGATAGCCTCCGGCAGCCCGCTCCGCCTCCTCCCTGGCCCGCTCGCCCTCGCCGCACATCAGCAGCGCCATGGCGTAAAGCGCGCGCATCTCGTACTGTTCCGACGCCAGCGCCAGGGATTGTTCGAACAGGCGGCACGCCCTGTCCGGCTGGTCGGCCTGCATGGCGTCGCAGGCGCGGCCGGCGATGCGGGCGGCCCTGGCCAGCTTGCGGCTGGCGTACTGGCCCAGCTGGCTGTAGAAATCCAGCTCCGCCGCCAGCTGGCGCACCTGTTCCAGATGCGCCCCGTCGGGGTCCTGCCGCCGGTAGAGCCTCAGGGACTGGCGCGCGCCGGCCAGGTCGTTCATCCCCAGCTGGTTCAGCGCCAGGCCGTAGTAGCACTCCGACGGCCCGTCGCCCTCGGCCAACATGTCCAGCAGCAGCCGGGAGGACTGCTCGTGGCAGCCCATCTCGCAATACAGCTCCGCCAGGTCCAGCCGATACTCCCGGTTCTGGGGCTGCTGCTCCACTGCCCGGCGCATCAGCTCCAGCGCGTCCACGATGTTGTTGTCGCGCCGGTTCATCATGGCCCGGTGGTGTACATAGGCCGGGGAGCGCATGAATGAAACCACTTTCAGGTTGTTGTTCATCGAACCTCCAGGGGGATTACTTCTTGTCGTCCTTCGCCGTGGCCGCGGCCAGCAGCGCTTTCAGGTCGTCTTCCGTAAAGGCATAGCGCTTGTTGCAGAAGTGGCAGTCCACCTGCGCGCTGTGCTGCTCGTCGATCATATCGCCAAGCTCCTTGGCGCCCAGCGTGATCAGCGCCCGCTCCACCCGCTCGCGGCTGCAATCGCAGCGATAGCAGGTCTCCCGGAGCTCCAGCACCTCGGGCTGCAGATGCAACAGCAGCTGGTTCACCGCGCCGTCCAGGTGGCATTCCTTCATTGTGCCCGATATATCCATGAACATACCGGCGCTCATCTCGATAGACTGGATCGCCGCCTCGCTGGCCCCGGGCATCAGCTGCACGATCAGGCCGCCGGCGGATTCCACCTTTTCATCGCTCACCAGCACGCCCAACGACACCAGCGACGGCGTCTGCTCGGAGGCGGTGAAGTACATGGCGAAGTCCTCGGCGATCTCGCCGGAGACCAGGTTCACCTGGCCCACGTAGGGCTCACGCATGTGCATGTCCTTGATGACGGTCAGCCGGCCGTCCTTGCCCACGGCCGCGCCCACCGGCAGCTTGGGGCCGGTGCGGGGCAGGTCGATGGCGGGGTTGTCCACATAGCCCTTCACCTCGCACTTCTCGTTGGACACCGCCAGCACCGTGCCGATGGGACCGCCGCCGCGGATGGAAGCGGTGACGCTCTCGTCCTTCCCCTTGAGCATGCTGCCCAGCATGGCCGTGGCGGTGAGCGTCCGTCCCAGCGCCGCCGTGGCGATCTTCGACAGGCCGTGGATCTCCTTGGCCCGCTGCACCAGGCCCGTGCTCTCGATCAATATGGCCCGCGCCTGGCCCTCCAGCAGCGATATGTGCAATATGCCGTCTCGGTTCAAAAGATTCATTTCGTTTGCTCCTTACAGTCTATTCCCGCGTGGCCGCGATGTGCACGCGCGCTTCCTCCGGCGCCGGGGCCGCGAAGGTCCGGTCGCCGAAGATGTGGATGTCGGCAAAGCCGTTTTCAGCAAGCAGTTCCCGCAGGCGTTCCGGCTCGTGGACCTTCTGGGTGTGCACTTCGGTGAAGCGGCGATAGAGCTCGCCTTTTTCGCGCACAAAGAAGGTCAGGTCCATGGTCACCGTGCGGCTGTCTTCGTCGAAACGGTTGCTCCAGAGATAGGCCACGTCGTCCCGTTCCTCGCCGAAGAAGCCGTTGCCGAGCACCTTCTCCAGCTTGTGGGGCGAGGAAATATCGAAGGCCAGCGCGCCGCCGGGCTTGATGGCCTCACGGGCGCTTTTGAAAAAAGCGGCAACCTGCCCGTCGTCCGTCAAATAGTTCACGCCGTCGCAGCCGCAGATCAGCGCGTCCACGGGCCGGGGCAGGGTCAGGCTCTTCATGTCCTGCTTAACGAACATGGCCGTGACGCCGTGCCTGCGCGCCTTCTGCTGGGCACGGGCGAGCATTTCGCCGGAGAGATCCACGCCGGTGACGCGGATGCCCCGTTCGGCAAAGCGCACGGACAGCGAGCCCGTGCCGCAGGCGCAGTCGCACAGCGTGCGCGGCGCGACGCCCTGCCGGTCGATCAAAGCCAGGTAGTATTCGGCCCAGGCGTCGTAGTCCACGTCGTCCATCAGGGCGTCGTAAATGTCGGCAAAGGCTTCGTAAGCGGCCATACATCCTCCATGTTTTCATAAATAACCAATATGAATTATACCATATTATTCTCGTGATTTCAATTCATATGCGCGATTTGTGGCGCATAACGCAAAATTAGCCGGAATCTCAACGGGCGTTCATCGAAATCTGGTATGATGGGGTTCAAACGGATGGGAGTTTTGCGCATGAAATACGATCTGGTGATATTCGACCTGGACGGCACGCTGCTGGACACTGTGGAGGACCTGCGCGGCGCGCTGAACCACGCGCTGGCAGAGGCGGGCTATCCCGAAAAGACGAAGGACGAGATGAAGCTGATCATCGGCGGCGGCGTGTACAACCACGTGGTCAAGGCGCTGCCCGCGGGCACGGACAAGTCCATCGTCGACAGCGTGTTCGCCAGCTTCAAAGCCTACTATGACGCCCACTGCAATGTGACGACGGCGCCCTTCCCCGGCATTCCCGGGCTGCTGGCCGCGCTGAAGGCGGCGGGGCTCAAGGTGGCGGTGAACTCCAACAAGCTGGACGCCAATTCGCGGGAGCTGATCGCGGCCCACTTCCCCGCTCTGGTGGACATGGCCATCGGCGACCGGGAGGGCGTTCCCAGGAAGCCCGCGCCCGACAGCGCGTTTGAGATCATGGCGGCGCTGGGCGCGAAGCCGGAGCGCACGCTGTACGTGGGCGACGGCGACGCCGACCTGCTCACGGCCGCCAACGCCGGCACGGACGCCGCGTGGGTCAGCTGGGGCTATCGGAGGGAATCGGATCTGAAAGCGCTGGACATCCCGCGCCGATTCGACACCGCCGATGACCTGGCGGATTACATACTGGGATAACGGGTCTCGCCGGAGCCCTTCGCCCTCCTGCAAACCGCAGATCGCGCCAAACATAATATGAAACGGCGGCACCCTTTGGGTGCCGCTGCGTTTTCAGGTGCCGGGGTTTTCCGCGATTTCCCGCAGTATGGCGTTCATCAGCGTGGTCGTCGCCGGGATGCCGCCCTTCTTTCCACGGATGATGATGGAGTTGAGGTCGCTGTCCATCAGCCGCTCCTTCAGCTGGATCACGCTGGCAAAGCCGGTCGGGGCTGCCAGCACGCACACATCGCTCATGGGCTCGTGCTGCCGCCGTTGGATCATTCGGTTGAGGGCCGCGGGCGCGCTGCCGACCACCATCAGCTTCGGCCCTTCCACGGCCAGGCCCATGTCCACGGCCACCTCCGCCCGGGTCACCCGGCGCTGCTCGGCCAGCTGAACCACCTGAGGATCGTCGATGTAGCAGATGATCTTCGCCCCGTTCTCACCCAGCAGGCTGGCGTCTATGTCGCCCGCCACAAGCGTGGTGTCGGTGATGATCGTGCCGCCGGTCTCGATCAGGCGCTTGATGTGGGTCAGAGCCGTGGGACCGAAGTAGATGCTCTGGGCCAGCAAATGATCGTTTGTCTCAGCTTCGACGGCCTGGATGATGTTGGAGACGCCCTGGTTGATGTAGGGGGCGCTCACGCGATGCCGGCCGACGCTGCCATTCTGTCTTTTATACAAGTATGCCACTCCATTCCAATACGGCGCGAACTCAATTCATATCTCCGCACCGTGTTTAAACTATACAACGTTCTCACTAATTAGTCAAGGAAGTTGAAAAATTTCTTTTGTTAACAGTTGAGTTAAGTGTTGCCTATATGTAACCTTTCCCGCTTTCGACGAATTTTGTGCGGCAAGCTATTGACAATCCCGGATTTCTGCGTTATAATAATATCCGTTCGCAAGGACATAGGGGCATGGTGTAATGGTAACACGTGGGTCTCCAAAACCTTTGTTGAGGGTTCGAGTCCTTCTGCCCCTGCCAATGACCGACCGCAAGGTCGGTTTTTTTGTGGGGCAGGAGGACTCGAAGCGGCGGGAGTGAATGACAGTCCAGTGGACTGTCAGAGCCGCCGCTGCCTGAGCCCGCAGGCGAGACCGTGTCCTTCTGCCCCTGCCAATGACCGACCGTAAGGTCGGTTTTTTTGTGGGTTTTCCTCTGTTCCAGTCGCGATGGCCGGACACGGCCATTGGCTCCTGAATGACGCAGATGATCGGATTGCACCGACGTTCATAAGCCGTTCAAAACCGGCGTTTTTCCTTGACAACACGGCCCTGTGACGCTAAAATAGGCATATAATACGATATATGAGCGCGCATCGCGCCAAAGGAGCTGCCATGAAGAAGCTGATCGCCCTGATACTCATCGCGCTGATGGCGCTGACCCCCGCCCTGGCGGAGTGGCCCGAACCCGAGGCCACCACCGAGCCGCCGATCGGGGAAATCCCCCTGGAACTGGAACAGCCGCTGCCCCAGGAGCTTCCGGACCGGGAGCAGGCCACGGGCGAGGCCATCGAACTTGAGATCGACGGCGAGCGCGTGATTCTGGACTTCGACCCCTCCGCCCAGTATTCCTCCATCGCAAACGGGCAGGTGCAGGCCTCGTTCTACGCCAATTCGGCGGACAACACGAAGCTCTACGAGCTGTACATGATCTTCCCGGACACGGCCAAGCCCGGCATGGTGATCACCCCTGACTATTCTTCGCTGACCAGCGAAGAGAGCAGTGTGGTGCTGATCGTGTCCGACGTGCAGTCCCAGCAGGAGACCTACTACTTCTCCAGCCTGATGGACGGCTCCGTGTACCCGGATAATTCCAATTACGCCATCACCATCGACGACATCCATGAGATCGACGGCGCGACCACCTTCTCCGGCAGCCTCTCCGCCACGCTGATCGCGCTGGACATGAGCACCGGCGAGGCTCAGGACGTGTTTGAGATCACCGATACGCCTTTCCGCTTCACCATCGGCGAAGGCGAGGAGCGGCACATGGATCCCATGCCCAGCGAAGCGCCCAAAAACGACGACATGAGAAAGACCTGATCGGTAGATGATCGCCGCCCCGCCCTCAAACGAGGCCGGGGCGTTTTTTTCGCGGCTCTATTGACATATTCACTGATATGATGTAATATAGTATTCAGTACCAGATAATATGTTGTTTCTTTTGACGGAAGGTGAAGCCCTTGAAACGAACCCCTCTGGCCCAGCGCAAGCTGCCGGATTACACCCGGGGCGAGGAGATCACCAACATGGTCACCCACATCGTGGGCGGCGCGCTGGGCATACTGGCGCTGGTGCTCTGCCCCATCGCCGGCGTTCGCCATCACAGCGCCTGGGCCGTCGTCAGCGGCGCGATCTACGGCGCGTGCATGCTGGCGCTGTACGCCATCTCAAGCATCTATCACGGATTGAGCCCCCGGCTGTTCGGCAAGCGGGTGATGCAGGTGCTGGATCACTGCAGCATCTTCGCGCTGATCGCTGGCACCTATACCCCCATCGCCCTGTGCACGCTGCGGGAGGAAAGCCCCGCCCTGGGCTGGGCGGTTTTCGGGGTAATCTGGGCACTGGCTGCGCTGGGCATCACGCTGAACGCCATAGACCTGAAAAAGTACGACAAGTTCTCCCAGGCCTGCTATCTGCTGATGGGCTGGTGCATCGTGTTCAGGATCGGCACGGTGCGGCGCCTGATCGGCGAGGCCGGATTCTGGCTGCTGCTGGCCGGAGGCCTGGCCTACACGGTGGGGGCGGTGCTGTATGCCGTCGGGCGGAAGCGCCGCTACGCCCACTCCGCTTTCCATGTGTTCGTGGTGATCGGCAGCCTGCTGCACTTCCTGTGCATCCTGCTGCATGTATTATAAAACGCCGGGGCATCGCCCCGGCGTTTTGATTATCTGTATATCGCCTTTCGGATCGGCCAGGCCAGCAGCGCGGCGGCCACGATCTTGATGGCGTCGCCCGGCAGGAACGGCACCACGCACATGCCCATGGACGCGGCGAGGCTGTTCCTGGTCTGGATCATGAACCAGGCCGTGCCGACGATGTAGAGCACAGCGGTGCCGGCCACCATCATGGCGGGCAGCTTCCACTTGGGCTGCGCCTCCGTCTGCCCGGGCTTCACAGCCAGTCCCGTGAGCCACGCGCAGGGCAGGTAGCCGATCAGATAGCCGCCGGTGACGCCGGCCAGCCTCTGGAAGCCGCCCGAGAAGCCGGAGAACACCGGCACGCCCACCATGCCGATGAGCAAGTAGATGGCCACGGCCAGCGGGCCGCGCTTCGCGCCCAGCACCGCGCCGGCCAGATACACGGCGAAGCTCGCCAGCGAAAGCGGGATGGGGCCGATGGCGATGCTCAGCGGTCCGGCCACGCAGATCAGCGCGGCCATCACCGCGATGATGGTCATATCCTTGGTTTTCATATCATTGTCCCCTCATTTCAATTTCAAACTGATCTCCCCGGAGCCGACGCGGCTGACGCCATCCGCGGTACGGATCACCAGGCGGCCCGCGTCATCGATGTCCACGGCGTGGGCGTCAAAGCGTTCGCTGCCCCGGATGACGGTCACGTCCCGGCCGATCACGTTGCTGCGCGCGCGGCTCTCGGCCATGAACGCCCCCGTTTCCAACTGGCCGTACAGGGCCTCCAGCTGGTTGGATATCTCCGCGATCAGGCGGCTGCGGGAAACGGGCTTGCCGCACTCGTTCTCGATGGAGGTGGCGATGTCCGCAAGCTCCGGCGGGAACTCCATGCGGGTGACGTTGATGCCGATGCCCAGCACGGCGTATTCCAGCCCGCCGGACTCAAAGTCCATGCTGGCCTCGCAGAGGATGCCGCAGGCCTTCCGGTCGTTGATGTACAGGTCGTTGACCCACTTGATCTTCACGTCCACGTCGGCCAGCGCCTCGATGGCCCGGGCGACGGCCACCGCCGCCATGCTGGTGATCATCACGGCCTTCTCCGCCAGCATCTGCGGGCGCAGGATATAGGTGATGTACACCCCGGAATGCTCCGGTGAGAAGAAGGAGCGGCCCATGCGGCCCTTGCCGCCGGACTGGCTCTCGGCGATCACCAGATAGCCGTGGGGCGCGCCGTTGGCCGCCAGCGCCTTGGCCCTGTTGTTGCTGGAATCCAGCAGCGGATGGAGCTCCATCCGCGCGCCGATGGTCTTCGCCGTGAGATACTGCTCAATCTCGGGCACGCTGATCCGGTTCGGCGCGGACACCAGGCGATATCCCCGGTTCGTGGCCGCTTCGATCTCATAGCCCTCCTGGCGCAGCTGTTCGATGGCCTTCCAGACGGAATTGCGGCTGACCCCCAGCCGCCGGGCCAGGCGCTCGCCGGACAGCGCCGCGCTCTCGCCCATCAGTGTCCTGAGCACTTCATTTTTCGTGGACATGGTAAAACCTCCGCATGCGTTGATGGTATCGTAGCACGCGGAGGTTTTTATGTCAACTTGTATGTGTTAATAGGGTGACAATTATCGATTCTCCAGTCTCCTGTCCCTCTCCCTCTTCGAGAAGATGCACCCGCAGTAGTCCTGGCGGTACAGACTGTAGAGGGCGGACAGCTCGCAGGAGCGCTTGTAGCCGTTCTTCTTCTTGAAGTCGCTGGGTAGCCAGCGAACGCCGAACTGCTCTCCCAGCTCCACGCCGATGGCGTTGAGCAGCTGGGCGTCCTTCAGGGGGCTGATGGTCAGCGTGGTGGTGAACCAGTCGCTGCCCCGCTCCCTGGCCAGCTTCGCCGCCGCGCCCAGGCGCATGCGGAAGCACCTTTCGCAGCGCTCGCCGCCCTCGGGCACGTCCTCCAGGCCCTTGCACATGGCCAGGAACGCCTCGGCATCCCAGTCGCCCACGATGACGCGCAGGGCGTTTTCGTGGGGCATCGCCGCCACCAGGCGGTTCAGCTCCTCCACCCGGCGGTCAAACTCCTCCCGGGGCTGGATGTTGGGGTTGTAATAGAAGATGTCGATGTCAAAGGCCGCCGTCAGCGCTTCCAGCACGTAGCTGGAGCAGGGTGCGCAGCAGCTGTGCAGCAAAAGGCGCGGCCGGGTCCCGGATTCGGCGATCCGGGCCAGCTCGCGCTCCATCAAAAGCTGATAGTTCTGCTTCATAGCTCCGCCTCTTCCACGTAGAAGTCGAAAGGCGCGGCATGGGCGGTCCTGG
>CACWZP010000027.1 GCA_902765395.1 uncultured Eubacteriales bacterium | reverse complement strand
GCTCGCTTCAATTCACGACTCGGCAGGCCGCCCTGTGAGAGGGGAACAGCGAGGGATGGGGGAAGTTCTGTAAGAGGTGCCCCACCGCCTGCTCCGCAGGCACCTCCCCACTGCGGTGGGGAGGCTTTTGGGTTGTGCATAGTCTGCAGGGGCGGCGCAACGCCGCCCCTGCAAGGCGCTCGAAGCCCGCTGCGGAGGGGCGCCCCTGGGATGCTTAATCCAAAAAGCGGGGACGGCCGAAGCCGTCCCCGGGAAATCCTGTGAAATCTACTTGACCACCTTGATCTTCAACTTGGCCTTCTTGCCGTTGGCGGTCTTGACGGTGATGGTGGCGGTGCCCTTCTTCTTGGCGGTGATCACGCCGGAGCTGTTCACCGTGGCCACCTTTTTGTTGGAGGAGCTGTAGGTGATCTTGCTCTTGGCGATGCCGACGGGATTGAGCGTCGGCTGCAGGGTCAGCGTCTCCTTCACGTGCAGCGTCTTGGTGCCCGTATAATTCAGGGTCACGGAGGTGGGCGCATAGGGATCGATGACCTTGATCTTCACCCGGGCGTACTTGCCGTTGGAGGTCTTGGCCGTGATGGTGGCGGTGCCTGCCTTCAGGGCGGTGACCAGGCCGGAGCCGGACACGCTGGCAACCTTCTTCTTGCTGCTCTTCCACTTCAGCTTCTGGCTGGCGGCGGCGGGCGTCACGGTGCCGGACAGCTGCAGGGTCTCGCCGATGTTCAGCTTCTTTGTGCCGCTGGCGCTCAGCTTCACCTTCTTGGCCTTGGGCACGTTCAGCACCTTCACCTTGACGCTGGCGCTCCTGCCGTTGTCTGTGGTGACGCTGATGACGGTGGTGCCCGCCTTCAGGGGCTTCACCAGGCCGTTGGCGTCGACGGTGGCGATCTTCTTCTTGCTGCTCTTCCAGGTCAGGCCCTTGGGCATGGCGTTGGCCGGCGCATAGCTGACGGACAGCTGCAGGGTCTTGTTGCGATAGACCTTCACGGTGCCGCTGGCGCTGAGGGCCACGGAGGTCGGGGGAATGGGCTGGGCCAGCACATTCACCGCGGAGCGGCTGGTGCGGCTGGCGTCGTGGGCGTAGATCTGGTAGTAGTAATCCTTGTCCACGGACACGGCGGTGTCCCTGTAGGAGGTCGCCGTCACGTCCGCAACGATCTGGACGTAGGCATCGGAGGTTGCCTTGCGGCACACATAGTAGCCCTGGGCGCCGGAAACCGCGCTCCAGCTCAGCTCGTTGCCGCTGGCGGTCTTGATCGCGGTCACCTTGTCCGGCAGGGCCAACGGATCGCAGGCGGTCAGGCTCGCGCTGAAGAAGCGCACGGTATAGCGGGTCAGCTCACCCGCCGCGCCATCGTTGATGGACACGTTGAAGGTGTCGCCCTGGGCGATGCTGCCCAGGCCGCTGGGCCGGAAGATGACGCAGCCCCGCTGGCCGTAGGCGTTGTTCTCCACATAGAAGTCGCCGTCGGCGCCGGAGCTGGAGAAGCTCCAGGTCTTGCCGTCGCGCACCCGCACCAGGGTGACGGTGATCTGGTTCGCGGTCAGCGAGCGCCCGTAGGAGACGGACCAGGGATCGTTGGCGTTGAAGTACTGCAGGGGCATCTGCTGGGCGGGCCAGGCCACCTTGCTCTGGCCGCCGGCGCCGGACAGGTCGTGGGCATACATGGCGGAAAACCGGCCGTTCGCACCGAACACGGTCTTGCCCATGGTGGGGTTCAGCATCCAGCGGCGGTGGCCCACGGTCTTGATGTTGGTGTCGTCCGAATCGGACATATAGGCCAGCATCGCGCTGGACACGGTGTAGCCCATGGCGATGTTGGAGCGGCCCGCGCCGGTGTAACCCAGGCTGTAGAGGCTGTCATAGCTGGAATCGGAGATCGCCGCCGCCCGGGGCGGATAGTGGGTCAGTATGTCCTTGCCATTCTGGGCCTTGTACTGCGCGCTGTACAGCCGCAGCACCAGCGCCGCGGCGGCCACGGTGTCCTCCTGCTCGGTGAGCAGGCCCACGTTGCTGTTCACGCCGGCAATATAGCGGATCTGGTTCAGCAGGTTCAGCGCCGACCGCTGGTTCACATCGGAGAGCTTGCCGGGGGCGAAGGGCTCGTCCTTGGCGGCCACCTTGTAGATATCGACCTGGTTGCGGTAGGCGGGATGGGCGTTTATGAAGGCCTGGATCTCGGCCTGGGTGTGGCTCGCCACGTTCAGGCCTACGGCGGTCTCCCCCGCCGCCATCACGGCGAAATCCACGGCGGTGAAATTCACGCAGGGGACGGCCATGTCGTCCACATAGCGGGTGCGGCTGTCCGCAGACAGCTGCCCGGCCAGCGCCGCGGCCTCCTCGTCGGTATAGGCCAGGGCGTCCATGGCCAGCACATAGCCGACGGGGATGTCCTCCGCCCAGCTGCGGCTGTCCTCGGTGTCGTAGCGGATCTTCAGAAGCGCGCCGTCGGCCTCCACGGCCTCCACGACCACCACCGCGCCGTCGGGAAACACGCCGACGGCCTGGGTGCGCTCGGCATCCACATATACCGGGGTCTCCGGCGCCACGGCCGCATAGCCGGTGGAGATCACCGGCACGGCTTCGATCTCCAGCGCGCCTTCCTCGTCCCCGGTCTCCAGGGCCTCCACGGCGATGTCGTCAGGGGCTTCGTCCGCGGCGTCCGCGGCGTCGTCCGCACTCAGCTCCACTTCGTCGGAAAGCGCGTCACCAAAGGCCTCGTCCGCGTAAGGCGCGTCCTCAAATTCGACGGTCAGGCCGGTGTCCCCGGCGTCCTCCGCCAGGCCCACCTCCGGCTCCACGGCCCAGTCCTCCGCCAGATCCGCCTCCGCCTCTTCGGCCCAATCCTCCGCCGCGTCCTGGAGGATGATCTCTTCCTCCATCAAGGCCGTCGGCGGCAGCGCCAGCAGCATGAGCAGCGCCAGCAGCGCGGCCAGTCCTCTCTTGATCCTCATATGTAAAACCTCCCAAGGCTGACTATCCTGCATATATTATATACTTCTTTCGGTTTTGTTACAATATTTCCCAAATTAAAATCGTTGTGCATTTCTGTGTCAAAGCCTGGGCGGAGGGAATTGCGGCCGCGGCGCGCATGAAAAATCGCCGGGCGCTTGGCCAATGTCGTTTGGATAAAGGGAACAAAAAAGATCCTTCGACTGCGCTATCGCTCCACTCAGGAAGACATGCATCGCGTGCTTGTCTTCCTGAGTGAAGGCGAAGTCGAAGAATCTTTATGCAGTTGGGCCCCTGGCCCGGCGCTGTCAAAACCTGCGTTTATTCAGCGGCGGCTTCTTCCCCCTGGCTCTGCGTCATCTCGATGTAGTCCACAGGGTTGCCTTCCTCGTCCGCGAACACAACGCCCCAGTTCGGCGCGTCGCCCACGATGGTGCCGGTCACGTGGCCGTTCTCGTGGAACTCCATGGTGTCGAAGTAGACGGAGTTGTCCTCGCTGACCATGACGGCGATCTTGGCGTCGCCGCCCACCACCACGTCGAAGTTGACGATGTCGCCGTTGCCGGGATTGCGCTTGGGCTGGATGGCGCCTTCCTCGGCCTCTTCCTCCTCGGTCTCGGCCTCGGCGGATTCGTCTTCGGGCGCGCTGTAATACAGGCCGCCGATGCCGTAATCGCCGATGACGGAGGGCGTCCAGTACTGCTCGGTGATGCCCACCTTGTCGGAGTACGGGATGGCCATGCTCTTCACCGCGCCTTCGTGGGTGATGAGGGTGCCCTCGTCCATGGTGACATAGTAGTCCTCATTGAACTTCAGGGAGATGGGCAGGTGCATTTCCACGCAGACGCCGCAGCCCCAGTGCATGGCTTCCAGCTCGCTCTCCTCCAGATCGCGCAGCTCCACCTGGTCGGGGTCGGCAAAATCGATCACGCACACCTCGCCGTCGGCGTTCCACAGCGTCGCGGTGCCCTCGCCCAGCTTGATGTCGGGGTTGGGCATGTACAGCTCCAGCACGTCGCAGAAGATCTCCGCGGGCAGGCCCTTGCGGGGGAACTCCAACCAGTAGCCGACCGACTTGTTCAGGTCCACCTCCGGCTTGAGCTTCGTGGGTTTGGCAGGACTGGTGCCCTCGGGCCACTCTGCGGCCAGGGCGGTGGTCATGCAAAACAGACATACCAGGATAACCGCTACCAGTTTCTTCATTCGAACGTCTCTCCTTCCCGTATTCTCCGGCACACCACCACAAATCTTCCGTTCCGGTGGCGCGCTCGATTGCATGTGGTCAGGGTGATGAACTCATCGCCGAACTGCACGTCTATGCCCGTATCGTACAGCCGGTTTTCCTCGATCTCCTTGAGCCACTGCTGGGCTTCCATTTTATATTGGATATTCGCGTTATAGCGGAAGCCTTCCTCGTCCTCGTCGTAGTCCGCGGAGTAGAACGCAGCGAACACGACATACTGCTTGCGGAACATCAGCGTGTCGAACTCGACCAGCTTGTGCTTCTCCCAATAGCCCTGGGTCCTGTACTCGGGCAGGTCGCCAAACATGCTGCCGTTCTTCATGTGGTGACCGCTGATGATCAGGTTGTAGCTGGGCGTGTAGGGGTCGCACAGGGTGTCCAGTATGATCTGACCGTTGATGTTCTCCTTGCCGTAGAAATCGTGCTCCAGATAGTAATCGCTGTCCTGGCACTGGACCACGGGATAGTCGATCACCGTGCCGGGGATGTTGATCCAGCCCACCAGGTCGTGGTTGAGGGCGTAGATCTCCCGCAGCTCCGGCAGTATGGCGCCCGCGTCAAATTCCACCTTCTCCAGCATCGGATAGGGCAGCGGCCCTTCGTAGTCGTCCCAAACGGGCGTGGGCTCCGGCTCGGGCGTGGGCGTCGCCTCGGCGGCGCCAAAGGCCATTCCCACCGCTTTTCTCGGCGGGATCACGTCGTCCAGCAGCAACAGCTCCAGATCCGGATCGGCCACGGGCGTGGGCACGGGCGTGGGCTCCGGGGTGATTTCGCTCGTTGCTTCCCCGTCCTGCGGGGCGTTCGCGTCCCCGGTGATCGTCGCGTCTCCGGCGCCGGCCGGTTCCACAGGCTCCCCCGCCCCGGTCTCATCCCGGGTCGCGGGAGCGTTCGCTTCGCCTCTTCCCTCTTCCGTATCCACAGGGCGGTCGGGCCGCTGGGGCACGCCGGGGGCCACATCCTCCTCCGCGTCCGTATCGCCGCTCCCTTCCGCCTCTGTCGGGCGGTCGGGCCGCCGGGGCACGCCGGGAGCCACATCTTCCTCCGCGTCGGAGGCATCCCCGCCGTCGGTTTCGACGGGGACGTCCCCGGGCACGTCGTCGGTGTCCTGCACCCTGGCGCGCATGGCCGCGAGCTCATCCATGTTGGAATTGTTCTCGTTCTGCGCCAGCCGGTAGCGGATCGGATAGGACAGGGCCACGCCGATGCACACCACCGCGACGATCACCAGTAAAATGCGTATCCATCGCATGTTTTACTTTTCCTTTTTCTTGCGCTTCCTTCCGAACAGGACCAGCGCCACGATGGCCAGCACGCCGACGCCGCCGAACACGTAGGGATAGACGGGCGTCTCGTCGCCGGTGCCCAGCAGGGTGCCCCACAGAGGCGTGCCGTAGTCGAGGATGTCCATGAGCTCATCCATTTCTTCCTCGTTCAGCTCCTTGAAGGGCGGCGGCGGGGTGATCGTCTTGCGCGGCGTCACGGGCACGCCAGGCTGATAGGGCCGGTTGGGCCGATCCGGCGTGGTGAGCGCGATGTTCACCAGGTCCAGACCGTCCACGCGGGCATAGTACCCGGTGACAGCGTCCTCGCGCACGGTATACTCATAGGTGTTGCCATAGCCGTCGTCCACGGGCCACTTGCCGAAGTCGTACTTCCAGCCGCTCATCGCCGAAGCCGTGGCCGTGCCCACTTCCACGCCGTCGCGGATCAGGTGCACGGTGATCTCGCTGGGTCGGCTCGCCAGCGCGGCGGACAGCTCGGCGGCGCTGACTTCGCGCCAGGTCTTGGTGCCGGTCAGCTGCTTGTACTCCTTGGGCTCCTTCTTGTCCAGCGTGTTGGTGATGGTGGTGCCGGACACGGTGGTGGTGTAGCCCTCCACCGGCGTCTCCTTCACGGTGTAGGTGATGGCGTTGCCATCGGCGTCCACCGCGGGCAGGTTGGCGAAGGTGTAGCTCCAGGTGTCGGTGTTGGTATTCGTCCAGTTGGGCGCGGCGTTCTGGGCCGTGCCGTTGGCATACAGCGTCACGGTGATGCTGGCCGGGCGGGTCTTGTGGGCGTTGCCCTCGTCCACCCAGACCTTCCTGCCGCTGACCTCGGTGTTCGGGGTGGGCGTCGGGTTCACCACCGGCTCCGAAGGTGTGGGCGTGGGTTCAACCGTGGGCGTGGGCGTGGGCGCGTGCACGTTGGTGAGCGTGGTGATCGTGCCGTCGGTCACCTGCGTGGAGGTGTAGCCGTCCACCTTGGCCTCGGTCCAGGTGTACTTGATCTCCTGGCCCTTGTCATACTTGGGCAGGCCGGTGACGGTGGCGGTCCAGCTGTTGGCCTCGTTCAGCGTCACGGTCTGGCCGTTGGACAGGGTGACCGTGATGGAATCCGGGCGCAGCTTGTCGGCGTCGTTGTCATCCTGCCAGACCTTCTTCACGGTGGCCTCGGTGGTCTCGGGCGTGTGAACGTTGGTCAGGGTGGTGATCCGGCCGTCGGTCACCTGCGTGGAGGTGTAGCCGTCCACCTTGGCCTCGGTCCAGGTGTACTTGATCTCCTGGCCCTTGTCATACCTGGGCAGGCCGGTGACGGTGGCGGTCCAGCTGTTGGCCTCGTTCAGGGTCACCTTCTGGCCATTGGACAGGGTGACGTCGATGAATGCCGGGCGCACGCCGTCCTGGTCGTTCGCGTCGTTCCAGACCTTCTTCACGGTCGCCTCGGTGGTCTCGGGCGAGTGGGAGTTGGTCAGGGTGGTGACGATGCCATCCGTCACCTGGGCGGAGGTGTAGCCGTCCACCTTGGCCTCGGTCCAGGTGTAGTTGATCTTCTCGCCGTCCTTGTAGATCGGCAGGTCGTCGATGGTGGCGGTCCACTCGTTGTCGTCGTTCAGGGTCACCTTCTGGCCGTCGGACAGGGTGACTTCGATGAAGGACGGGCGCGCGCCGTCCTGGTCGTCCGCGTCGTCCCACTTCTTTTCCACCGTGAGGGAGGTGACGTAGGAATCCTTCAGCACCACAGGATAGCTGAAGCGCTGCATCCTGGTCTTGGGATCAAGGGAGGGCACCGTGACGATGAAGGGCGTGACCTTCACCCCTTCGGGGGCCTTGGTGGCCATGCCGAAATAGACGCCCATCTCGTTCACGGGGAACACCGCGCTGCCGCCGGTGAGCGGCTTGGTGGTCACTTTATACTTGTCCTTGCCCACGATATCCCGGGCGATGTTCTCGGCGACCACGCCCAGCTCCGCGGAGGTCTTGGCCTTCAGGACGCCATAGCCCTGGAAGGCTTCGTCGATCCGCCAGCCCGCGGCCGTGGAGCCGTCCGCCGAACCGATTCGATAGAGCGCGACTTCGACCACAGGATCCTTGGGAATATTATCATAGGTATCCTGGCTGAGCTTGACGTCCAGACTGCCCGCCTCGGCCGCGGCGACCGGCGCCGGCAGCATCCCCAGCAAGAGCAGCGCGCTGATCAGCAGGGCAAGCCACCGCCCCCTGAATGCGCGGATGCACTGGTTCTTCATGAATCCATCACTCCATCCTTGGTTCTCGGGATATTGTGCGCGTTCGTTCCGACTGGCCGTGGCTTATTCACAGCTTCAGTCTCTTCACCTTCCGCCTGCCGGCGAGCCTCCGAAATCCTTCGACCAGCGCCAACAGCAGAAGCCCCGCCAGCACCAGAGGCGCGGCGAATATCATCCGTGCCGCCCATCCGGGCAGCACCTGGGTATCGTCCTCCAGGGGAATGGCCCTGCGCTGCACACGGTGCGAGCGCACCAGCAGCCGGAGATCCTCCCCGTCCTGGGTAACGGCGGTCATCAGCGTGCAGGCGTCCATCCCGCCTTCGACGGGCATCGGCCCCAGGGCGTCCGGCGCCAGCAGCTCCAGCGCCTCCACCTCGTAGGTCAGCGTGTCCCGCAGCACCTTCAGCGTGAACAGGTCGCCCTGCATCAGCCGCTCCAGGCCGTCCATCGGGCTGGAAAGCCGCCCGCCGGCCTGTCCGGCCAGCACGCAGTGCGCGCCGTCGCCGCCCACGGGCAGGCTGCTGCCCTGCAGGTGTTCCACGCCCTGCTCCAGCGTTTCGGCGGACTGGCCGCGGTACACCGGCAGGGTCAGCCCCAGCTTGGGGATCTCCAGCACGGCGATCGCGCCGCTGCCGGCCACGTCCAGGAGCGCCGCCTCGGCGTTCTCGCCCCCAGCGGCGTCCCCGTCCCAGGGATCCCGCAGGGCGATCTCCCCCAGAGCCGCGTTGGCCTGGCGCGCCTCGGCCAGCAGCTCGCCGCAGGTCAGCATATCCAGCGCGGAGGCGGCATCGCGGTAGTCCCCCACCGCCTTCGCCTCACGCCAAAGCCTGTATTGATTGCCCGCCGCCGGAGCCAGCGCCAGGGCGATCGCCCCGATCACCAGCGCCGTGGCCAGCAGGCCCAGTAGCCATCTCTTCATTCTATTCCGCCGCCCGTCAGCAATCCCGCGCGATGGGCGGGCCAAATGATCGCCCGCGCCAGGCCCAGCACGTCCTGCTCGCTCACCAGCCCGAAGCGGCTGCTGCGGCTGTCCATGGCGTCGTCGCGGTCGTCGCAGAGCACGAACAGCTTCCCTTCCGGCACCGTGATCGGAAACACCACGTCGTCCACGCCGGGCTCCGCCTCGACCGTCGGCGCCAGCGCCGCCGCCTCGTCCGGCGTGAGGAAGGGGTTCTCCAGCGCGCCGCCCGGCGTGTCGTCGTCGCCGCTCCAGTCGCTCTGGTCGCGATAGGCGACATAGGGCTCGTCCAGCGGCTCGCCGTTCAGGGTCACGGCGCCGTCCTCGCCCACGGAAACCTCGTCTCCCGCCACGGCGATCACCCGCCGCACGGCTTCGCGACGCAGGCCGCTGTCGTCATAGGCCACCAGCGCCAGCGCGCCGCGCGTCAACTGCGGCTGTCCCTTGCGAAGGGGCGAATCCATGCGCTCGCACAGTGCCACATCGCCGCTGCGCAGCGCGGGGCTCATGCCCCGGGTGCGGATGTCCGCCAGCGTGAACAGGAAGCGCGACGCCGCCTCGCCGACCAGCAGCGCAACCGCCAGCACCACAACCGCCCCGATCAGGAAGCGCTTGCGGCTGGCCCTGCCGTTCATGCGGATCATCTCCCGGCGCACCTGCGCCGTGTCGACCCGGCCGATCATGCCGCTCATTTGAGGATCTTCCGCCTGCGCTGCTTGCGGCCGGTGGAGATCATCATGCCGATCAGCAGTATCAGCAGCATCGGCGCGGCCAGCACCGGGGCCACCAGGATCGGCTTCACCTGGGTGGCGTCGGCCACGACCTTGATGATCGTCTCCATCTCCTGGTTCTCGGTGCGGTGTCCCCGCACCAGCAGGCGGTGGGAGTTGATGCCGTAGGGCGTGCAGGTCTCCAGCGTACACAGGTCCTGCTGCTGGTCGATGGCCAGGGCGTCCAGCTCCTCCGGCAGCACGATCAGGATCTGGTCCACCTCGTAGGTCATGATCTGGTCCAGCACGCGGATGACGAACAGGTCGCCCTCCTCCATCTGGTCCAGGTCCGTAAACAGCTTCGCGGACGGCAGGCCCCGGTGGCCGGAGAGCACGCTGTGGACGCCGGCGTCGCCGGTGGGCAGACTGGTGCCTTCAAAGTGGCCCACGGCGATCTGCAGCACGGCGTCATCCGTGCCGTGATAGATGGGCAGCGTGCAGTTGATCTTGGGCACTTCGATGTACCCCATGATGCCTGAGCCGGTCAGGTTCAGCAGCGATTCATACTCCGCGTATTCCTCGTCGCTCATGCGGAAGCGGTTGGGCTTTTTCACCAGTTCTTCGTTGTATTGCCGCGCCCGCTCCCATTCCTTCTCATAGTCTGCGGGATCGATGTTTTCGATCTCTTCAATATAGCTGGCGATGGCCCGGCTTTGGTGGAAGGAATTCCAGTAATCGCTCACGGTCGGGTACAGCAGTATGGCCACGCCCAGGAACAATATCAGCACCAGAAAAATGGTGGACAGATGCTTCTTCATGGCGCTCCCTTCGGCTGTTCAGATGCTCCGGCTTGTGCATAATCCCATATGGAATCATTATAACACTTTTCCGGCGCCGTTGCAATAGAACCGGATGGCCGGCGGCGTTCGGTTCTGTGACAACTTTGCGCCTTTTGCCGCGATAAATTATACCATCCTTATTATAATCCCAGCCGGTTACACAGGGGGTTACATCGCCTTTTTGGTTCCTCCTTTTTTGCTCATTTATTGTGGTTTCGGTGTCATTAATTGAACAGGCGGCGTTCCGTGCCCACCCCCAGGGGCGGGCGGCGGAGCGCCGCCCGGTTTTGCGCCGTCTCGCGAGGCATTACGCCTGCCTGCGCCGGATCAGCATGAGCGCCACGGCCAGCAGCACCAGGCCCGCACCCGCCAGGGTGTAGATGCCCGTGCCCATGCCGCCGGTGGCGGGCAGGGTCACGCCGGTGTTGTTGGGAATGCGATACTGGATGTCATAGGTTTCGGAATCCGGTGTCGCCGTCTCGCTGGTATCCTGCCAGCTGTTATTGGACCGCTTTGCCGGATGACCCAGCGTCAGGTTTGCCGTCTGCGTCCAGTCATAGGGGCAGGTTTCCTCGTTCCTCGGCTTGTAGGTCTTGGTTTCCTCGAAGATCATGGTGAGGAGCATCGGATCCGCCGCCACATAGCCTGTCGGGGCCTGGGTCTCCACCAGGTAGTACTGCTCGCCCTCCGGCAGCCGCCGGATATGGCCCAGATCCGCGATACCCTCTTCAGTCACCTCAACGGCGTCCGCGGCAGGCACGTACTGGCCCTCGCCGATCGTCATCAGATCCTCAGACGTCATCTCGTCCGCCCGGGCCGTGCGATACAGCCGGAACTCCGCGCCGGTCAGGACGTTGTCCATCGTGGCGTCCATCTTCTTGAGCTTCAGGCCCTTGGCGAACACGTTGATGATGTGGGGATTGACGCTCTCCATGCTGTTCGTCGTATGGCCGCGGGACCTGCCCGGCGTGGTGTGCCAGCCCCCTTCGGGCTCGTGCTGCTCCGCCGTGGGAATGTAGGTGGCCGTCAGGGTGTACTTCTCAACGCCCTGGCCGACGACCTTCGTCGCGTGGGGCCCGTCCGGCAGGCCGTCCTCGCCCGCCACAATCTCCTGCGTCACCCGATACACGATGACGCCCACGTTCTCATGGCCGTACGCGGCATAGGGCTTGGTCACCGGATTGCCGGCCACCAGGCTGGCCCAGTCGTCGTCGCTCAGCGACGCGACGGTGTACAGCGGGAAGGTCTCCGGGGCTGCGCCGGTCTGCGTCCGGCCGTCCGTGTCGGATTCCTGCAGCGGATAGAGCATGTCGCCGGAGGTGGTCATGATCTTGTTGAGGTGGTTGACGGTCTGGCTCACGACCTCGTTCACCCGGATCTCCCTGTACAGCCGCTTCAGCTCGTTCAGCGGATCCACTTCGGTGCCCAGGTAGACTGTCCACTCGCTGTTGTTGTGGGTCAGCGACAGCTCGTCCACGTTCACGTGAGGCACGGGCAGGGTAATGGCGTCTTCCTCGTAATGCTCCCAGCTGCCGTCGTTCTTCTGGTACCACATCGGCTTCACGGAGGCTTCCTCGTTGGTGGGGATGGTGTTGCCGCCCAGGAAATCCTCCTTGGCCTTCACCAGCACGGAGCCCTTCCAGGTCTCGTTCGGGTTGAAGATCAGGTTGTGGTAGGTGATGACCCAGTTGTCGCCCTCCTTGCGCCATTCATAGCGGGGCTGGCCGACCATATCATTGTCTCCGATGTGGTTGCCGTTCATGTCATACATGCCCGCCGCGATGGGGTTGCCGTTCCTGTCCACGGGATAGAACGCGTCGTCGATCACGTCGCGCACCTCGCCGGACACGGTCTTCTGCTTCGTGATCATCCGCAGGATGTCCAGCAGGATGCTCTCCAGGTCGTCGGCGTGCTCGGCCTGGAAATAGAGCCTCTGGCCGTCCGCGCCCACGCTGGCGATCTCCTTCAGCTTGTTGGAGCCGAACAGCACGTTCTGTGTGCTCAGGCCCACGGTGATCAGGGTCACGTTGTTCTGAATGCCGTACAAGTTCTTCAGGTTGGTGGCCTCGGTGGCAATGTCGTTTCGAATCGTGGTAATATTCTTGCCGTCGATGGAGCCCTTGGAGCCCACCACCGGCGCGCCGTCGGTGATCAGGATCGCGTACTTCTTGTGGGTGTTGTCCCACTGGAAGTCCCTGGCGTCCCTCAACGCCAGATCCTGGCGGGTGCCGCCGCCGGTGTCCCGCACTTTGATCGACAGGTTCTCATTGTTCTTCATGGACTGGAACTGCTCGAACACGAAGGGGCTCTCCGGCGTGATGGAATAGACGCTGGCCGCAAAGGTGCTGTGGGCCACGCGGATGTCGTGGGCGGTGCCGCCGGCAGCCTCGACCCGGTTCATGATGCTGTGCAGCGAGTCGATGGCGCTTTGCATGCTTTCGTTCAGGTAATCCACGCGCCGCTTGCTGCCCACGGCGTCGTACATCGGATACCGGAAGGGCACGTCGGTGGTGGGCTCGGAGTACCGGCAGTCCCAGGTGACCTTGTGCGCCACGTCGTCGGTCAGCGAGGCGTCCACAAAGTACCAGACGCCGTCGGCCTTCCTGAAGATGCGGTAGGCGGTGGAGGTGCCGGTGGGATCGCTGATGATGTAGTGGGTGCTGCCGTCGGGATAGGCGGCGTTCAGGTTGTCCTGGGTCAGGATCATCTCCTGGCCGTTCTTTACAAACTTGGAGGGGAACAGCATGGAGTTGGAAACGTCGATGATGAAGGCCAGGTCGATGTCCGCCTCCAGATCCATCAGCGAAGATTCCGCGGTGATGTCGATCTGGTAGATGCGGTTGTCGTAGTCGAAGACGTGGGCCGTCTTGTCCGGGGCGACGGTGTGGGACTTCTTCAGGGAATCCAGCCACGCCTGCAGCTCCCGCTTCTTGTCATCGGTGATCACAATGTCGGACTGCGCGGTCTGGCTGGCGTCGAAGTCCTTCAGGGTGCCGTTGCTGAAGTAGGCCGTCATGGTGTCGCCGTCCTGGAACGTCAGCCAGGAATCGCCGTCGATGGTGGCGGACTCGTAGCTCAGCCGCAGGATGTTGCCGTTGCGGGTCAGCTCCCAGTAGATGAAGCTGTTGCCATTGTTGGGCTCGGCGACCACCTTCTGCTCCAGCTTGCCATCGCCGCTTTCGTTCATGTGAACGGTCTGCTGGCTGGTGGTCTCGGAATCGGCGATGCGCAGGGTGCCCTGGCCGCCGTCGGCCACCTTGAAGGTGACGTTGCCGCTGCGGCGCTCAGCGAATTCCGCCGTCAGCACCGCGCTCTTGCTGACCAGGGAGGGGTCAAACGTGGGATTGGTGGACACGCAGTGGCCGTTCTGGTCGTACCAGCCCGTGAACACATAGTTGTCGTTGTTGACGGTGGCCGTGGCGCCGGGCTCGCTGCCGTGGCTGATGTCCTTGCTGACGCTGCCCGCGGCGCTGTTGTTCGTCTGGTACACGATCAGCTTGTTGCCCTTCTCGGTGAACCAGGCCTCGTAGGTCACGCCGTTGAAGGGGACGATGTCGCCGGAGTTGATGGCGTTCAGGCCCTTGTACAGCCCGGTTTCCTGATCCCTGTACATCCAGAACGCGAACTCATAGCCGTCGTTGGCCTGGGTATCGAAGCCATAGGAGAACAGGCTGTCGTCCGATGCGGCGCTCGCGCTGCCGTAATCGGTTAACACCTGGCCCGGGGCGGCGTAAACGCCCGCATTGTTCACAACGCCCACATACTTGCTGCCGTAGGTGCCCATATTCACGCAGGAGGAGGCCACCTTCACGGTAAACTGGTGCACCGGCTTGAACACCGCGGTAAAGCGCTCCTTGCGGTCCGTGAGCGCCGCCTCCTCAAGTGTGCCGGCAGCGATGGTGTCTTTGGTATAGAGCCCGGAATTCCAGGTGTAGCCGTTGGTGTTCGTCACCGTCCAGTGGGAGAAGGCATAGCCGGGTTCGGCGATCGCCACGATGCCCTGCTTGTTCTTGCCATCGGGCCATTGGATCTGGCTTGCCGTCAGATTGCTGTAGTAATTTACTCTGGCATAAACCAGATGGCCCTTGTCCCAGTCATTGACGGTGATGTAGCCCTCTCCGTTGGAAGACCCGGAGACCTCCCTGATATACAGCCACAGCTGCTTGTTGGAGGTATTGTTGTTGGCGCCGTTCGGGGCGCTGAAGAAGCCATCGTACTCCCTGTTGTCGCAGTACGCCAGGGCGTTATTGGAATTGTTCTTGTCCTGAATCTTGTAGTCGGGGTTGCTGCCGGCCTGGATCGTCAACAGCGTCGCATTGTTCTTCGAATCGACCAGATCCACATTGTAATAGTCGATCTTCAGATACTTGCCGTCGTACGATCTCAGGTAATAGCCGCCGTTGCTGCTCTCAATCGTCCAGTGCGCCTTCGCATCGGAATCCGCGTTGGACAGGGGAATGGAGTTGAACCGGGTCCTGTACCCGTCCGAGCCCCAGTTGTCCGCGGTCATGGCTCTGCCTTCGCCATTGTCATAGATGATGATCTGCTTCCCAAGATAGGTGCTGGGATCCTGCGCGTCCTCCACCTTCACCGTCACCACTTCCCCGTTCTTCAGGGTGATGGTGAGAACTTCATGGGAAGTGAAGGGCTTGAGGCTGGCCAGCGCCCAGTCGGGGGCGGTGAAGACCCTGGCGCGGATGGCGTCGATGGCCTCGTCAGTCAGCTCGGCGGAGTATTCGATCTCAACGCCCAGGGCGTCGACGATCGCGCCGGCGGTGGTGTCTTCAGTCACGGGCACGACCCGCACCAGGCTCTCGTCGGAGAAGCGCACGCTCTGGATGTTCTGAACGAACGCCAGCACCTCGTCCTGCTCGGTCTCGGGGTCGTCCTCGACCACCTTCAGGATGGGCAGCAGCGCCTTCAGGCTCAGCACGTCGCCGCCGTTGATGTGGTATTCAAAGGTCTTGCCGTCCACGTCGTAGTAGAAGTCCACGGTGTAGACGATGCCGTAGACGGAGAAGCTGCGGGCGTCGAAGGCCACGGCCTCGTCGTCCTCGCGGCTGGCGGCGATGCGCTCCGGCTCGCCCTCCTCGGCGAAGTGCACGGCCTGCACGGCCACGGAGGGATCGTCGTCGGCCAGCTTCACGCTCACGCGCACCGGCGCGGCGGGCTGCACCTCGGCGCCGTCGGCGTCCAGGATGGTGATGTCGAAGTAGCGGGCCAGGGTGATGCGCTCGCCCTCGGCCAGCATGTCCTCGGTCCGGGCCAGGTAGTCTTCGGTGGCCTCGCCGGTCAGCTCCTTCACGGCCAGCGTCGCGCCGGCGGGGATCAGCGCCTCGGGGCCGTAGCCCACGGAGATGTCGTAGGTCGCGCCGTCGTCGGCGATATACTTCATATCGATGGTCTCGGTGACCACCACGGCGTACACGGAGAAGGCGTCGGCCTCGAAGGCCACGGTCTCATTCGCGTCCTCCGGCTGGACGGCTTCCTCGACGATCTCCAGCGCCTCGGCGCCGTCGGTTTCGTCGGCGGTCTCGGCGGCCTCTTCGCCGTACTCCATGGCGGGCTCAGCCTCCTCCACGGCGGGAGCTTCCTCGGCAGCGGGAGCCTCAACGGCGGCATCCTCGTCCGCAGCGGGGGTCCCGTCGGCGGTTTCATCCGCCGCAGCCTCGCCATCAGCGGGGGTTTCGTCGGCGTTGTCCGCCGCAACCTCGTCAACGGGGGTCCCGTCGGCGGTTTCGTCGGCGGCTTCCTCAGCGGCGGGAACCTCGTCGGCGGCCTCGTCCGTCACGGGGGCTTCGCCCGCGGGCAGTTCCACGTTCAGGGCCAGCTTCTCGTCCCCGGTCTGGGGCGCTTCGCTCTGCTCCACCACCTCGGCATTGCCCTCGTCGTCCATGTGAACGACCACGGCCTCCTGCTGCTCCTCGATCTCGTCCACGGTCATCACCACAGCGATGGGCCGCAGGGGCTCGATCTCGCTGCCCTCGGCGTCGAAGAAGGCGATGTCCACGGCCATGACCTTCTTGACCTCCACGAAGTCCTCGGTCACGGCGTCGGCGATGCCATCCAGGGTGTCGCGGTCCCACACGCGGCTGACCCGCATGGTGGTGTCCGCCGGGAACGCGCCCGCCTCGGCGGTGACGTTCACGCGCACGCTGCCCGCGCGGCCCTCGAAGGTCTGCGCCGGGTAGAGCGCCTCGTCCACGGCGTCCTCGGCGTCCGCTTCCTCGGCCTCTTCGGTCTCCTCGGTCTCTTCAGTTTCTTCGGCCTCTTCGGCTTCCTCGGCCTCTTCCTTGTCCTCGGCTTCCTCGGTTACCTCGGCCTGCTCGGCTTCTTCCGCCTCGTCGGCCTGTTCGGTTACCTCTGCCTTTTCGGCCTTTTCGCTCTCCTCGGCCTGTTCGGTTACCTCTGCCTTTTCGGCCTTTTCGCTCTCCTCGGCCTGTTCGGTTACCTCGGCCTGTTCGATGGTTTCAGCTTCCTCGGTCGCTTCGACCTCCTCAGCCGCCTCGATCGCTTTCTCCGCCTCGCTGTCCTCGGCGATTTCTTCCGCGCCGCTCGCGCCGTCCGCATCGGCCTCCTCGGTTACTTCGCTCTCCTCGACGGTTTCGGCCTCTTCGGCCTCCTCGGTTACTTCGCTCTCTTCAACGGTTTCGACCTCTTCGGCTTCCTCGGTTACTTCGCTCTCCTCGACGGTTTCGGCCTCTTCGGCCTCCTCGGTTACTTCGCTCTCCTCGACGGTTTCGGCCTCTTCGGCCTCCTCGGTTACTTCGCTCTCTTCAACGGTTTCGGCCTCTTCGGCCTCCTCGGTTACTTCGCTCTCCTCGACGATTTCGACCTCTTCGGTGTCCTCGGTCGCATCGACCTCTTCGGCTTCCTCGATCGCCGGGGCCGCCGCGCCGCCGTTCAGCAGCTTCACGGTGTAGATGGTGTCCGCGGTCACGATGGCCAGCTCCACGGAATCGAAGCTGCTGGTGGCGGAAACGGCGAAGTCCTGATCGACCAGCGCGATGGCGACGGGGGCATCGCCCGAGTTGTCGTCGTCCACCAGGCCGACCATCTGGATGTCCTCGTTCTTCACCGGCAGGTCAGCCGCCGCCAGGATCTCGCTCAGCATCGCCTGGTCGGCGCCGTTCATGTCGTAGCTGCCGTCCGCCGGCATTTCGGCCTCGTAGATCTCGTCCGCCTCGTCCACGGATTCGATGTCCGCGTTCGCGTCCTCGCTGCCGTCGGCTTCATCCTCTTCGGCGATGTCGGCCAGGTCCACTTCCAGCTCCTCCGGCACTTCCTCGACCTGTTCCTGATAGCATTCGTCGGTGTGCTCGTGCAGGCCGCAGATCAGCTCGCCCGCCGCGTCGAAGCATTCATCGGTGTGGATGTGGTCGTAATGGTATTCACAGTTGGGCCTGTGCTCCATGGCCACGGCCAGTCGCTTGAGGGCATTCACCGTAAAAAGCAGCACAACTGCCGAAAGCAGGGCAAGGCCCCGCTTCAGCAGCCGTCTGCGTTTATTCCTTTTTGCCAGGCTCTCCAACAGGTGGAAATCGTTTTCTCTGTTCATCGTCTCTCCCCCGCTTGTGCCGTGTTAGTGTAACTATATGCAAATCTTGCGATTGGGTACTTTTTCCCTTACTATAATTATACCATGAAACCGACATGGAAGCACGCGCCGCAAGGCCCAGGGTCCCAAAGATTGGGGACAATTTTAGCCAACCCACCATGTTTTAACAAAGTGGGCTAAAAAAGTCCAAAACCCCGATTTGACAGAGGTTTTCGGCTGGTTTTCCTTGATTTCTGAATCGTTTTCAAACAGCATGAACAGACGAAGCGACAGCCATTTTTGTCCCCTTCCGAAAGGGCATGTGGCCCTCTTGTGGGCATCGCCCCGGCGGTGAAAGCCGCTCTGCATAAATTGCGAAATGCTTTTTTCGCACAAAAAGCCCTCCCCGGCGGAAGTCCGGGGAGGGCGGGAAGGAGGTTGCGTCCGGCGGACGCCCCGCTTGCGCGGGGCGCGCCATTCGCCAGGTTTAACTAAGGATTAGTCCTCGGCGTTCATGCGACGCTTGGTCACCAGCAGGATCACAGCAGCCAGCACCAGGATGGAGCCGCCGACATACAGCAGGGTGGTGCCCATGCCGCCGGTGGAGGGCAGCGCGACGCCCTGAGTATTGATCAGGTCGGAATCGTTGGTCTTGGTGGTAGTCATGCTGGAGGTGTGCGGGCCGTCATTGTTGAACTCATAGGTAGTCGCAACCGCTTCGTCTGCAGCCTCGTAAACGCCATCCGGATGCTCGTCAGTTACTTCGCCATGATACACGCTCACGTTGTTCACGGTCACGGTGTAGGACTTCAGAACGTCAACAGTGTATCCCTTGACGTTGATGCCGTTCTCTACAGTATCAGCAACAGTAACCGTCTCATAGGTGGCTGCAATGTTCACATGAACCTTGCGGCTGTCTGCAATGTATCCACCAGGAGCGGCAATCTCCTTCAGGTAGTAGTCACCAGCGGCCAAGCCCTTGAAGGTGATAACACCATCAACACCAGTCTCGAAGGTGGCACCAGAGGGATACAGGCTGTTGGTATACAGCGTGCTGCATTCACTATCGGTGTACAGGCCGAAGGTCGCACCCGCCAGAGGATGACGCTGGTCTTCGGAATGCCAGCTGGAAACCTGGCGCTTCTGAACAACCGGATTGCCCTGATCATCAACGCCAACCTTGACCAGCTCATAGGTCTTGCCTTCGTCGCTGGACTGGCCCAGAGCCTTCGCGCCGATAGAGAAGGTATAGTGGTTGGTGCGGTCACGCATAGCGCCCTTCTCATTGTCGGGGCCGTTGGAGTAGGTCACGGTGACAGTGTTGTTGTCCTCATTCAGGTTGAACGCGGCAGTGTTGGTAATGGTGCCCTTGTACTGCACGTGCACCGGCACAGCAGTCACGTTGTCGCCCAGCCAAGTGGGATTGAAGGTCACGGTGTACTCGCCCTTATTGCCGCCGGAGGCAGCCACGGTGAAGATGGAATCGTCATAGGCCAGCTTGCCTTCCGCAGCGTCAGCGGTCTTGGCATAGGTCGTGGTGCCCAGGGTGATCTCGATGGAATCAGCGTTCAGGTTGATACCATCGGTCTCAATGTTATCGTAGATAACGAAGGAGGGATTCTTGTAGCTGTCCAGGAACACCGGGATGGTGGTGTTCACGTCGAAGGTGACAGGCTCACCGACGTAGCTGTCGATGGCTTCCTTCATCTGCTGGTTGGAGTCAGAGGTGGTCTTCTTCAGCTCAATATGCTGACGCTTGGCCAGACCTTCAGCGCCATAGGTCGCGGAACCGGCGTTGATGGAATTGGTCGTATTATCTTCGAAGTCCGCAGCAACGAACACAGGGTTGTAGACATACTCGGGAGTGCCGGCAGTGATGACCGCCATGTACAGGCCCAGGGTGGAAGTGTCAGTCCCAGAAGCGATGTCATAAGTAAAGCTGGTGCCCGATTTGATGATGCCAGTGGTCTTCGTCTCGGGAGCTCCAGAGGCCGCCGCAGTCATAGCAGCGATCGTATTGGCTTCGTCCTGAGTGATGCCATCGGTGATCTCTTTGACGACATCAGCCTCGGCGGTCTTATTGTTGAGCTGAAGGCCGGTGAAGCCAGGGGCCAGCTTCCAGGCGCCAGCGGTCTGATCCCAGGTCAGCACCTGATAGAGCTTGTAAGCGTCGTTGACCATCAGGCCATCAACAGTCACGGCAGTATCCATAGTGACAGCAGCCATCGCCGGAACCGCCATCGCCGCGATCATCAGAACCGCAACAACCAGAGCCAAAATCTTCTTCATGTCTTTCCTGTCCTTTCTCTTTCTTACGCGCCTGTGCGCGCTTTATTGTCCATGCCCCCGCATGGGGTGTGCCAGGGTGCGCACCGAACGCCGGGGGCCGTTCGGCAGGGTGAGACCTCTCACCCAGGTTCTGCCCACATTATACCAATGGAAGGTTACGCACAGGGTTACTTTCCACTTTTTCAGGGGCAGGTTGACCAATTTCTTAGGGACAAAACCATCCATTTTGGTTTCGCGGGTTTTCAGGCCCGGCTCATCCCTCCTTCGCCTGGCGCGGCCGGAAAACGTCCGGAACCACGCCCAAAAGCAGGCAGCCCGTCTCCTCGGCCTGCGGGCACAAGTCCCGCCGGCTTTCCCCGGATATGAGGTACAATTTCTCTCATCACCGTATAGGGCCACCCCCTCTCATAGCATTGATCCACCCTGCCCCCGCTCCGGGGGCTATCGCAACGCCTTGCGGCGATTTGCGCGTCAGAAGTCGCGGCGCTTGCGCGCGGCCAGCAGCCAGCCCGCCAGGGCCAGCAGCACCAGGCCCGCGCCCACGGCATAGATGGCGTTCGTGCCCACGCCGCCCGTGGCCGGCAGGGCCACCAGGGACTTCGAATTGACCACGGTCAGCTCGCCGTCGCCAGTGACGGTGTTGTCGGAGCCCTGGTTGCTGCCGTTTCCGTTATTGGCCCGGTACCGGGTCGGCGTCCAGCCCTGCAGGTTCTCCGGATCCTCGACGATGTAGTACTCGTAGGGCTGCCGCTGGCCGTAGTACTTCTCCAGGCCGTCGATGTGCAGCTGCCACTTGCCCGCCTTCCCGTCATAGGGAACGGTGTAGGGCGTGGCCGTCGCGTTGCTCAAAACGGGCTTTCCGGTGGCGGAGTCGATCTCAACCGCCATGCCGCCCTCGCCCTTGCGCCACAGGTGCACCCGCACCTCCGGGGGCGTGCCGGCGCCGGGATATTCGTCCACGGCGTCCGCGGTGTTCAGGCTCCACTGCTTGAAGATATCGACATGGGTCAGCTCGTGGTTCTCGAACTGGGCCACGTTGTCGGGGTTGGTCGGCGTATTGCACACAGCGTTTACATAGTAGCGGTCTGTCGCGGTCAGCACACCGTTAGTGCCTGTCACGAACACCTTCCAATAGACCTTGCTCGTGGTGTACACGATGTTTTTATCGGTTCCCACAGCCTCGCTGATCTCGTAGATGCGGTCGCCCGCCGTGTGGTACTCGATGCTGGGGAAGGTGATGGTGCCGTCGGCAGCCGTGGTCACGGTCTGCTGGTAGTCGCTGCCCTCGGGGCTGATCTGCCGGATCGTGAAGGTGAAGGTGGCGGGCGTGGTGCCGTTGCTCAGATAACCATTGAACTGTACACCGTCCAGCATCTTCACCGCGTGGGGCGTGGCGCTGGTATAGGTGTAGGTGTTCGTGGCGGTGAGGGTGACGATGTGTTCCTTGTCGGTCAACTCGCTGGCAGAAATCGCCTGCGGGTTATCGCCACCGTGGCTGTAGGTAACCTTATATCCAGCCATATCGGCCTCAACAACGGCGTAGTAGTAGTCGTTGCCGGAGGCGTCCTTGACCTCAAGGTCCTCAATCGTTTTTGTCAGTCCTTCCGACACCTTCAACGGCACAGGCCATCCATCATC
Source organism: uncultured Eubacteriales bacterium (assembly GCA_902765395.1). GTDB lineage: Bacteria > Bacillota > Clostridia > Christensenellales > Aristaeellaceae > UBA2862. Next base: position 51,355 of record CACWZP010000027.1, on the reverse strand, counting down.
CAGCACGTAGTCGCTCGGCAGCCCGGTGACGCCGTTGGCGATGCCCGTCGGCAGCGCGCCGAGGGTCGCCTCGTCCGCGTAGGCCGCGAAGGGGCTCCACGCCAGCTGGAAGGGAGAGGCGAAGGCGGAAGCTTTACTTATAGTGATTGACCTACAATCGCCAAAGTTGTACTGATCTTTATCCAGAGTAATCGTTAGCAATCCTGAGTTTGGAATTGTAAACGTTTCAGAGAAGGTTCTGTCGTTTCCATTGTCATGGATTTTACCGTCCCCTAGATTCCCATGTTCATTTGTATTGGTAGAATAATTACACGTCCAATACCAAGCTCTTACGATAGTGATTGTTACCGTGTCTCCTACGTTGAATTTATCGCTGTAAGCCTTAACAATTCCATCACTTGACAGCACTTTTACTTCAGCTGCTTCAGAACTCCCGCTACCGCTCTCGCCGCTGCCGCTTTCGCTGGAGCCGCTTTCGCTGGAGCCGCTTTCGCTGGAGCCGCTTTCGCTGGAGCCGCCTTCGCCGTTGCCGCCCTCGTTGGAGCCGCTATTGTTGGTCGTGTCGTTCTTCTTGAACCGCAGCAGGTACAGCGTGACGTCCTTGTCGGGGGTGCCGCTCCAAACCTTCTTCAAAGTCACGCTGGCTTTGGCGCTGTAGGTATTGACGATCTCGGCCAGGGAGCCGTTCGCGTCCAGCACACCCTCCGCCTTGCCGTCCTGGGTAACGACGCCATAGCCCGCGGGCATGCTGCCCGTCCGCTCGACAAAGGCATAGCACAGCCCCACCGGGAGGCCGTCAATGGTGATCTCCTGTCCGTTGGTGAGCGTGACGCCGCTCCACACGCCCGCGGGATAGTAGGCGCTGGTGGTGTCGGTGACTTCCGTCAGCGTCAGCTGCTCGTTCGTATCGGTGCGCTTCACGCCGGACGCGTTTGTGAAGGCGGTTTTCGTGCTTGTCTCCTCGTCCTCATTCCACAAATAGAGGTCGAAAGTAAAGGTCGCGTCCGTCGCCTTGCTGTTGTTCACGGTCTTTTTCAGCGTCAGGCCGGTCTTGCGCAAGTCGTTGATCATGGTGACCTTTTCGGTTTCGCCCGCTTTGATCTCGCCCTCGCCCTTCGACGTCGCGCCCGCGATGGTCGTGCCGTTGACGTCGGTCTTGACGTGGACGTAGTGCGCGGTCGCCGCCGTCGTGATCTCCTCAACCTCATAGGTTGTGCCCGCAGGCAGGTTGGCGATGGTGACACTGTTGTGCGCGCGCACCTGGACATAGGCCACGGCGTCGCCGCTGCCATCCTCTTCAAATGTAACTTCTTCGCCGCTCTTCAAGCCGGAGGCCGGGAAGGCCTTCGTGATCTTGGTTAGATCGTCGTTGCGCAGCGTCACCTTGAAGGTGAAGTAGGTCAGCTTGTCCTTGATGCTCTCGTCGTCGAATTCCTTTTTCAGCTCCAGCATGCCCACCTTCGGCGCGCCCATAATATTCTGGATGGTGATATTCAGGGTCTGGCGCTGGTTGGGGTTGAAGGAGTGCAGCTCGTTGCCTTCCCGATTGACTTCCTTGGAAATGATGGTACCGCCGAAGACGCCGCCCAGCACATGCGCGTTGGCCCAAGGCGCCAGGATGATGCCGGCAGCCGTCGTGCTGGTATTAAACTCTTGCGGGGTACCCCCTTCACAATAGCCCTTCGTGCCATCGGCGCTGAGCAGGTTATAGAGCACCTTCGTCGAGTTCTCTTTGCCGTGATTCTCGAAGTTGCCATCGAGTACCACGCCGTCCAGCGTCACCATTGGGGTGAAAGTGTTGCTGTCCATTAACACATTGATAACGATGTAACGTCCATCATCCTCCAGCTTGATGCCATTGTCGGGAATATCGGACGCCTTGTAAGTCAGCACGCGAACCGTGGCGCTGTCCGTTGCACCGATCAATTCCTTTGACAGCTCGCGCAGATGCTTCATGTCGTTTACAATGTCATAGTGCTTGTACCCATTGGTGCCGTTTTCATAGACCGTAATGTTGCTGACGCTCCCGCTGGTGACAGCTCTATTGACCGTAGTCGGATCATCCGTGAGAACCACCAGAGGCACACGCGTACCCTTCTGTAATACTTCCGCAAGTTTAGAATCACTATCGTATATGACTTGGCCAAAGTAATTCAGGTTGGTATTGTTCAGGAAACGCGCTTCCGTCGCGCTGAAATCCACATACAGGTTTCCAACATTCGCCGCTTCGTTTTGTGTGATTTCCCGACCATCTATGAATTCAGACACGCTGTAATCGCCGGGCTCCAATCCGTCAAACTCCACCTGGAACCTGCCGTCTGTACCGGTGTTACCCTGTTTATCCGTTATTTTGCCATCCTTGTCTTTCAGACGAATCGTAACATCTTTGTTCTGAATGGGATTGCCATCCCGATCCGTGAACACCTTCAAGACTTTGAGGACGTTGATCGCAAGGTTCCTGTTGGAATAGCCGAAGTCAGCCGTACCATTAGGACCGTTTACAATCACAGCGGACATCTTCGCCGCGCCGATCGTGGCTTCAATATCGGCCGTCTGGTTCTTATATTCTTCCGTATAGTAACCGAAATCCTTCGCGTCGTTCAAGAAGCTGTCGATGTAAGCCTTGGAGATGGTACCGCCCGGCAGCTGGAATTTCACCACATCGCAAATCTTCTCTACGATATCGCCGTCGTCTGTAGTGACCATCTCGGGGGAGATTCTTCCAATATAGTGGACAACATAAGTGTTGATCGAATCTCCATCTTGTATTGTTACCTTGTTCTGCTCGTTCTTAATCTTATCAAAGCTGCTAAAGCCGTCTTTTGTACCGTCACTCTTCACATGTGTGGTATAAATCTTATACTCCACCGTCTCGGCGCCCGTAAACGCGTCGTTGGACAGCGGATGCCCGTTCTGGTCGAGCCATGAAATCGGAACGTCCACCTGGGTATCGTCCGGGTTGACAAAAACCTGCGCCCAGCCATAGATGGGATCACCGCTCGAGGGCTGCGCCTTGACCAAGAGATAATACTTATCCGCATTGTTGATGGTCAACCCATTGTCCGGGATCGACAGGCGCACATTGTATTGCTTTGTGGGAACCTGCTGGAGATTAATGGTCATCTTTCCGCTTTCCACTTTGAGACCATTCTCCTGAAGGGCATAGCCTTGGAATTCCGATAGCTTACCTTCGTTGACAGCGTTATTAATCTTGTTTTGGTCAGCTGCGTTATTATCTGTCCAATCCGATATTACATTTTTAGCATCATTATATAATTTGACAACCTGAATGTCGCCGGACGCGGAATCCGGAGCTACTATCATGCCGCTGCCTATTCCTTCCGAAAAGTGTACGGAACCAGTTTTTCGGACCCCGTTAGTATACAACACAACAACGCCATAGGTGCCATTGCCCAGGCTGTTCGTAACATTTGCCCCGACGGGATTTCCCGTATAATCATAGAGATTGACTACAAGAGGCATAGTCTGCGCGTCCGTCACGATGATCCGATATTCGGTTTCGTCCACAGTGACGGTGAGGGTATAGGTGTCGTCAAAGGCGTTATCGCTGTTGATGAACCACTCTTCGGTCTCCAGGTCCTGGGTCAGGTAGAGGTCGAACTCGCCGGCCTCGCCCACCTGCTCGGTCAGCTCCAGGGTGGCGTCGGTGATCTCCTCGCCCTCGATGCCCAGCTCGGCCAGCACGTCCTTCAGCGCGTAGCTGCCCTCGCCGGGGAACTGCCAGAAGTGCTCGTTGCCGTCCACGTCCACATAGGTGAAGTCCACGGTATACCTGACCACATAAGTGGAGAAGCTGTCGGTGGTGAAGAAGACGCTGTTCACGAAGCCGTCCTCGGCCACGTCGAACACGGCATCCTCCACTTTCTCGCAGGTGCCGTCGTCATGGATATGGTACAGCTCGTATTCCAGGCTGCTGACCGTGGCGGTCTCGGGCACGTCGGCCAGGGCGTTCAGGTCGCCGGGCGTGAGCGTGACCTCCACCGCGCCGGTGTCGGAGATCTCGTCGTTGTTGTCGTTGGTGATGGTGATGTCATAGGCCACGGCGGACTGCACGGTGGTCTCGCTCTCGGCGGCCTCGGCGTCCAGCAGCGCCTCGGGCACGTCGCCGGGCTTCACCGCCGCATAGGCGTCGGCGGGCAGGCTGTTGCCCTCGGCGGGCACGATCTGCACGGCGGGATCGCTGTTGATCCCGTCGGTGACGCGGCCGGTGTAGCCGGTCAGGTCGATCTGGACCACCTGGGTCTGGACCTGGGTCTCGGCTTCGGCTTCAGCTTCAACCTCGGCCTCGACGTCCGCTTCCGCCTCCACGGCGGCCTCCGTCCCGGCCTCGGTCTCCGCCGGGGTCTCCAGGGCCAGGGTGACGCTGCCGGTCTCCATGGCCTCGGCGGACAGCGTGATCACGCCGTCCTGCACGTCCACGTTGTCGGAGGACACGATGGTGGCCGTCTCGGCGAAGGTAGCGTTGTCCACGGCCAGCTCGCCCTCCAGCTGCACGGCGTCGTCCTCGCCGGTGAGCAGGTCCGCCACGGACAGCTTCACGGTGTCGGCCTCCACGCTGGCGGCGCTCATCAGGTCCACGCTGGACAGGTCCACGCTGACGGTGAGGGTGCTGGGCTCGGCCTCAGCCTGGGCCGCTTCGCCCTCGGCCTCGTCCCCGGCCTCTTCGGCGTCCTCGCCCTCCTCGCCTTCGGCAGCTTCCTCGAGAGCCTCTTCGTCCTGGGCCTCTTCGGCGTCGGCTTCTTCGCCCTCAGCCTCGGCAGTCTCGGTCTCCTCGGTATCTTCGGTTTCGGTATTTTCGGTCTCGGTATTCCCGGCCTCGGCGGTCTCGGCCGCGTCGGCCTTGTCGGCTTCGACGTCCGCCGCTTCGGCGGTCTCGGTCTTCTCGTCCTCGGCAGCTTCGGTCTCGGCGGTCTCAGCCTCGGCATCCTCGGCAGCTTCGGCCTCGGCGGTCTCAGCCTCGGCGTCCTCGGCAGCTTCGGTCTCGGCGGTCTCAGCCTCGGCATCCTCGGCAGCTTCGGTCTCGGCGGTCTCAGCCTCGGCGTCCTCGGCAGCTTCGGCCTCGGCGGTCTCAGCCTCGGCATCCTCGGCAGCTTCGGTCTCGGCGGTCTCAGCCTCGGCATCCTCGGCAGCTTCGGCCTCGGCGGTCTCAGCCTCGGCATCCTCGGCAGCTTCGGCCTCGGTATTCTCGGCCTCGGCGTCCTCGACGGCTTCCCCGTCGCCCGTGATCAGTTCGACTTCCACGGCCTCGTCTTCCGCGGTCTCGTCTTCCGCGGTCTCGTCTTCCGCGGTCTCGTCTTCCGCGGTCTCGTCTTCCGCGGCCTCGTCTTCCGCGGTCTCTTCGACGTCCGCCTCGGCGGTCCCGTCAGCATCGGTCTCCTCGACAGTAACTTCTTCTATATCGGCCTCGCCGATCTCCTCGACGGGGGTCTCCTGGACATCAGCAGTCTCAACAGCTTCCGCAGTTTCCTCAATGTCCGCAATCTCCTCGACTTCCGCGACCGGCTCGGCGCCTGCGGGCGCGCCGGCCACCAGCTTGACGGTCAGGATATCGTCGTCGGTGACGATGGCCAGCTCGGCCTCGTCGAAGGCGCGCAGCGCGCTGACGCGCCAGTCGCCGTCCACGGCTTCCACGGCCACCTGGCCCACCTGGCTCTCGTCGTTTTCGACCGCGCCGACCTCGAGGACGCGCTTCATGTCCACGTCGACGTTCAGCGCCTCGACGATCTCGCTCAGCAGCGCGCCGTCCTCCAGGCGGAAGGGCCGCTCATCGGCCGCCATCCCGTCCTCGATCGCCTCTTCCGGCTCCTCAACAGGCTCGAGGTCCTCCGGTTCCTCCCCGTCGTCCTCCGTCACGTCGGCCAGATCCAGCTCCTCTTCCTCGTACACGGGAGCCGCCTGGAAGCAGGCGTCGGTATGGACATGCTCCTCCAGGCCGCAGATCAGCGCGCCGCTGTCGTCATAGCAGGTCTCATCGTGAGTGTGCTCCTCATAGCCGCAGGTGGCGATGCGCTCCAGCGTATTGGCGTTGCGCTTGAGGGTATTCACGGTAAAGAGTATGACAACAGCCGACAGGAGCGCTACGGCCCGTCGGAGATACTTGCGAACCCTCTGATTTCTCACAAAGGTTTCCGCCTGGGAACGATCTGTCTTCCTCATGGCTTCCTTACCTCACTGGTACGGCTTCAGTCGCTGTTCAGCTTACGCGTTCTTTCTCATCTTATGACGTCGATTCGGTTCAACGGCCAGACCCGCAGCACCACGCGCCCGACCACCTGCTCCTGGGCCACGCAGCCCACCGCCGTGTTGCGGCTGTCGGAGGAAGTGGCACGATGGTCGCCCATCACGAAGATCTTGCCGTCCGGCACCTGGTAGGGCAGCGTGATGTTGCAGTCTCCCAGGGCCTTTTCCTGAATGTAGGGCTCGTCCAGGGGCACGTCGTTGATGAACACATTGCCGTCGGCGTCGATGTTCACCCACTCGCCCGCGTTGGCGATGACCCGCTTGACCAGAATCTTGTTGTTGTAATAGAAGGCGATGACGTCGCCCTTCTGGAACGCGGTGCCCCTGGGGGCCACCACGATCTCCCCCTGGTAGAGGGAGGGCGTCATGGATTCGCCGACCACCTGCAGCACGGGCAGCGCCAGCATGGACACCAGCACGGCCACGGCCGCCACGATCACCAGGGCGCTGATGGTGGAAAGCAGGGTGCTGCGGTAGCTGCGCCTGTGGCGCTCGCGCCGAAGCTCCTTCTCCAGCTGCTCCACGGTGACATTGCCGTTCAGAACTCGCTTCATGCCTTCCTGTTCCTCCACAGCAGGCCCTTGCGGTGCTTCTCCTCAGTCGGCTGGGCCGGCTCTTCCGGTGCCAGAGGCGCGGGCCTTCCGGCCGCCTCGGCCTTCAGGCGCTCGGCCTCGCCCCGGGCCTCTCTCAGGATGCGCTCGGCCTCGCCCCGGGCGGAGTGGACGATGTCGTCGGCCGTGACCTTGGCCTTGTCCATGTCGGCCTGGGCCCTGGCGCGCAGCTCTTCGGCCTCCTCGCGCATCTGCGCGGTATACTGGTCGGCAGCGGACTGGGCGGCCTCGAACACGCCGTTGATCCGCAACGCCGCCTCGGCGATGGAGCCGGACTCGTTCAGCTTGATGCGCCGGTCCTCCAGCGCCTTTTTGGCCTCTTCCAGTGCGGCCTTCAGCTCGTCGTTCTGGCGCTGCTGGTCGATCAGTATCTGCAGCAGGTCGTCCCGCCGGAGCTTGCGAAGCTCTTTATCCGTCATCGGTTACATCCTCGATTCAAACATCGCGCGCCCTTTGTCTGATTTACGAAAGTTTAACGCGATCGCTCGTCATTTATCGCCCGCCGTCCGCCGCGTCCCAAATCCGCGCTCCCGGTGCTTTGGGCAATTTGTGTGGTGTTATGGTCACTTGTTGCGTTATTTTCGGGGTTTTCGTCGCCGTCTCAAACGTTTTCGACTTCTTCTCCTACTTTTACGCTATCATCATAGCACAACCCAGTTACACACCCGGTTACATAGCAAAAAATAACAATTTTGTCACATTGGGAAAAAGAAAATGTCCCTGCAAAACAAGAAATGTCCCCTCCCGAAAAAACGGGAGGGGACGGGGGAAATTCGTCTTGAAACGGGATCAGGAATCGCGCTTCTTGGACACGATGTCGAACACCACGGCGGCCAGCAGCACGAAGCCCTTGACCACGCGCTGATAGTTGGCGTCCAGGTTGATCTGGAACATGCCCAGGTTGATCACGCCGATCAGCGTGGCGCCGATGACCATGCCCAGCACGGTGCCGGCGCCGCCGCTGGCGGACACGCCGCCCACCACGCAGGCGGAGATGGCGTCCATCTCGAAGTTCTTGCCGGCGTCGGCGTTGGCCGCGGTGAAGCGGGAGATGACCGTCATGGCGGAGATCGAGGTGAGGATCGCCATGTTCAGGTAGGCCAGGAACATGATCCGCTTGGTATTCACGCCGGACAGGCGCGCCGCCTCGATGTTGCCGCCCACCACATAGAAGTGGCGGCCGACGGTGGTCTTGCTGGTGATAAAGGCGTACAGCAGCACGACCGCCGCCACCCAGACCAGCACGGTGGGGATGCCGCCGGACAGCGCCAGCTTGTACATCACCAGCACGATGACCGCCGCGCCCAGCACGCTCTTGGCCACATCCATGGCCAGCTCGTCCACCTCATAGCCCTTGCGCAACCGGGTGGCGCGGGACTTGAAGATCAGCGCCACAACCAGCGCCGCGGCCACGATGCCCACGATCAGGCAGGGCATGTTCAGCTGGCCCTCGGGGGTCTTGAACAGCGTGCCGGAGAAGATGCTCAGGAAATCCGGGCTGTCCTTGAAGGAAATGGAATTGGTGGAGGACACGCCCAGTATGGAGGTGCCCAGGCCACGGAAGGCCAGGTAGCCCGCCAGGGTGGCGATCCACGGCGGCACCATCACATAGGCGATCAACGCGCCCAGGCCGCAGCCGTAGATGATGCCGATGGCCAGCATGGCCACCAGGGAGACGGCAGTTCCCCACTTCCAGACCACCATCATCATGCCGCCCAGCGCGCCGAGCAGGCACACGAAGGCGCCGCAGGAAAGGTCGATGTTGCCGCCGGTGAGCATGCACATCAGCATGCCGCAGCCAAGGATGTACACATAGGCGTTCTGGTTGATCAGGGCGGCAAAGCTGTTCGGCTTGAACATGCGGCCCTTGGTCATGATCGTGAAAAAGAGATACACCAGCACCAGGATGATGAGCATGGCATTCTTTTTCAGCATGGCAACCGGATCCGACTTGCGGATATTGGATTGATGTAACGCTTTATTCTCCATTATTGCCATCCTCCTTTCCTATCGCTTCTGGCGCTTGGACATGACATCGAACACGACCGCCAGCAGCAGCACCAGGCCCTTGACCACGCGCTGCAGGTTGGAATCGACGCCCACCATGTTCATGCCCTGGTTGATGACGCCCATCAGCACGGCGCCGATGATCATGCCGGACACCTTGCCGGTGCCGCCATAGGCGGAAGCGCCGCCGATGAAGCAGGACGCGATGGCATCCATCTCATAGCCCTCGCCGTAGGTGGGGTCGATGCCCTTGGCGCGGGCCGCAGTCAAAACGCCCGCCAGGCCGGCCAGCAGGCCGATGTTGGCATAGGCGAACCAATAGACGTTGCGGGTCTTGACGCCGGAGAGGGCCGTGGCCTTCTCGTTGCCGCCCACCGCGTACAGGTGGCGGCCCATGGCGGTCTTGGTGGTGACATACTGATAGATGCCCAGCACCAGGGCGATCCAGATCAGCACCGTGGGGATGCCGCGGAAGCTGGCCATCTGCCAGGTGATGAACAGCACCACCGCAGAGATCACGGCTGTGGTGATGACCTGGCCCAGGATGGACTGATGGATGTTCAGCTTCTTCTGGACGTGGATCTTGCGCGCGGTCATCGCGATATAGATCAGCACGGCAATGACGCCAATGGCCAGGCAGGTCAGGTTCGGCTTGCCCTCCGTGCCCATGATCCGGCGGATGAAGTCGGGGATGTAGCAATCCCTGCCGCCGCCGAACAGGAACAGGAATTGTTCGTTGCTGATGTCGACGCGATAGCCCTGCAGCACCACGTTGCTGAGGCCGCGGAAGGCATACATGCCGGACAGGGTGGCGATGAACGCCGGCACGCGCACCTTGGCGATCCAGAAGCCCTGGAAGGCGCCGATGGCCAGGCCGATGGCCAGCATGGCCAGCACCGCCAGCCACATATTCATGCCCTTGTCCATCATCACGCAGCCGATGGCGGCTGTAAAGCAGACCACCGAGCCGACGGACAGGTCGATGTTGCCGCCGGTCAGTATGCACAGCAGCATGCCGGCCGCCAGCACGAACACATAGCCGTTCTGGGAGATCAGGTTGTTGATGCTTCCGGGCAACAGCGAGCCGCCCTTGGTGGCGATGGCAAAGAAGACCACCACGACCACCAGGGCGATGACCATGGTATATTTCCGGAAGAAAGCGCCAACGCTCATTCTGCTTTCACTCATCGTCATGCACCCCTTCCCGACTGGAGGATCAGCGCCATGATGTTCTCCTGGGTGGCTTCCTCCGCCTTCATTTCGCCGACCATTTTGCCCTCGTTCATGATGTAGATCCGGTCGCTCATGCCCAGCACCTCTGGAAGCTCGGAGGAGATCATGACCACGGACTTGCCCGCGGCGGCCAGGTCGTTGATGATGCAGTAGATCTCATACTTGGCGCCCACGTCGATGCCTCGGGTGGGCTCGTCCAGCAGCATGATGTCCGGCTCGGCGAACATCCACTTGGCCAGCAGCACCTTCTGCTGGTTGCCGCCGGAGAGGTTGCCCACCAGCTGCTCCACCGTGGGGGTCTTGGTCTTCAGCTTGTCGCGGTATTCCTCGGCCACGGCGTATTCCTTGTCCTGGTCGATCACGCCGCCGCTGGCCAAGCTGGAAAGGTTGGCCAGGGACGTGTTCACCTTGATGGACTGGCTGAGGATCAGGCCGTTGCCCTTGCGGTCCTCGGTGACATAGGCGATCTTGTGCTTGATGGCGTCGGTGACGCTCTTCTTCATCTTCACGGGCTTTCCGTCGATCTTCAGCTCGCCGGAGAAGTTCACGCCGTAGCTCTGGCCGAAGATGGACATGGCCAGCTCCGTGCGGCCGGCGCCCATCAGGCCGTAGATGCCCACGACCTCGCCCTTGCGCACATACATGGACACGTCGTCCACCACCTTGCGCTCGGGATACAGCGGATGGTGCACCGTCCAATGGTCCACCTCCATCATCACGTCGCCGATCTGCACGCCCTCGCGCGCCGGGAAGCGGTTGGTCATCTCGCGGCCGACCATGCCCTTGATGATGCGCTCCTCGGAAACGGGCTCGGTGCCGTGGTTGTCGATGGTCTCGATGGTAGTGCCGTCGCGGATGACGGTTATCTTGTCCGCGACGTAGGCGACCTCGTTGAGCTTGTGGGAGATGATGATCATCGTCATGCCCTGCTTCTTGAAGCCCAGCATCAGGTCCAGCAGCGCGCGGGAATCCTCTTCGTTCAGGGACGAGGTGGGCTCGTCCAGAATCAGCAGCTTGGCATTCTTGGCCAAAGCCTTGGCGATTTCCACCAGCTGCTGCTTGCCGGTGCCGATGGTCTTGACCTGCACCTTGCTGCTCTCCTCCAGGTTCACCATGCGCAGGTACTTGTCCGCCTCGGCATAGGTGGTGTTCCAGTCAATGGCGAACTTGCTGCCGCGCTCATTGCCCAGGTACATGTTTTCGCCGATGGTCATTTCCGGGACCAGCGCCAGCTCCTGGTGGATGATGACGATGCCCAGCTTTTCCGAATCCTTGATGTTCGAGAACTTGCAGACCTGCCCGTTATAGACGATGTCGCCTTCATAGGTGCCATAAGGATAGATGCCGCTCAGCACGTTCATCAGCGTGGATTTGCCCGCGCCGTTTTCGCCCACCAGCGCATGGATCTCGCCTTCTTCCACCTGGAGGTTAACATTGTCCAGGGCCTTCACACCGGGGAAGGTCTTGGTAATGTTCTTCATTTCCAGCAAAATCTTTGCCATGGTTCTTCCTCCAACTCATTGGCGATTGCTCGCCTTTTGCCAATACCTTAAATGATGCAGGCGGGACAGGCCCGCCTGCATCAAATTGGGTCAATGGTGGAATTACTTCAGATCGTCCTCGGTGTAGTAGCCGGAGTCGATCAGGATCTCCTTGTAGTTCTCGGCATCCGCGAACACGGGATCGCACAGGAAGGAGGGAACGACCTTCACGTTGTTGTCATAGGTCTCCTCGTCGTTCACGTCCACCTCTTCGCCGGACAGGATCTGGCCGACCATCTTCACGACCTGAGCAGCCAGGGTACGGGTGTCCTTGAACACGGACATGCTCTGCTTGCCGGCGATCATGTTCTTGGTGTTGGCGATGTCGCAGTCCTGACCGGTGATGATGGGCCAGTTCTCGCCGCCGTAGTTGGCTTCCAGAGCGTTGGTCACGCCCAGGGCGGTGGAGTCATTGGAGCACAGCCAGGCGTCAATCTGCTCGCCATTGGCATAGTTGGCGGTCAGGATATCCTCGGCGCGCTTCTGGGCGACGTCGGTCTTCCAGGTGGGGGTAGCAACCTGGTCGAACTCGACCTGGCCGGAGGTCACGACGATCTTGCCGTCGTCGATGTAGGGCTTCAGCACGTCCATGGCGCCCTGATAGAAGTAACGGGCGTTGTTGTCGCCGGGGTCGCCGGCGGTGATTTCCATCACGAACGGGCCTTCGGCGTTGTCCAGATCCAGCTGATCCTTCACATAGGTGCCCTGCACGGTGCCGACCTTGTAGTTGTCGAAGGTGGCATAGTAGTCAACGTTGCCGTTGTCCATCAGCAGGCGGTCATAAGCGATGACCTTGACGCCCTTCTCAGCGGCCTTGTCCAGGGCGGTGCCCAGGGAGGAGCCTTCGATGGCGGCGATGACGATGACCTGGCAGCCGTCGTCGATCATGGTCTCAACCTGGTTCAGCTGGGTGGGAACGTCGTTGGAGGCGTACTGCAGCTCGACCTCATAGCCGGCTTCCTTCAGCTTCTCTTCCATGTAGGCGCCGTCCTGGTTCCAACGCTGCAGGTCCTTGGTGGGCATGGACACGCCAACCAGTTCACCCTCAGCCAAAGCGGCGACGCAGCTCAGAGCGAGCATCGCGACGAGCAGCATAGCAAGAATCTTCTTCATACTTGGGTACACTCCTTTGCGTTATTGTGCAGGCCTTTGGCTTGCATCCTTATTCTTGTCGGCAGATGGGCTTATGGCACGCAAAGCGGACTTTATATGCCATTCATGCGACCGTGATGTAATTATGCGATTTGCACAAAAATCGCGGTCCCATATGCGAGCATCATCCGACAATATTGATTATAGCACAACCGGCACGAATTGTCCAGTACAAAACCCCCGTTTTCGTGACTTTTGTTTTGCAATTTTTGTTATATAATCTACCACTTTACCACGAAAACGTATTCGCTGCACAGAATTTTCTCTCCCCTGTTCCGGAAAAGTGTGGTATAATGATTAGCGAACCGGGCCACAGGCCGGTTGCGCGGGTCGGCGGGCCCCGAAGGGCGCACGCCGACAATCGTGTTATAATGATTAGCGAACCGGGCCACAGGCCGGTTGCGCGGGTCGGCGGGCCCCAAAGGGCAGCACGCCGACAATCATGATATGATTATTTTAGAGAAATAAGGAGGTGCGTTTATGGATCCCATTTACGTCACCGGGCACCGCAACCCGGACACCGATTCCATCGTATCCGCCATGGCCTATGCCCAGCTGAGGAGCGCCCTGGGCGACCGGGAATACGTGGCGGCGCGGCTGGGGCGCGTCAATGACGAGACCCAGCTGGTGCTGGACCGGTTCGGCTTTGAGCCGCCGGTGCTGATCCACAACCTGCGCACCCAGGTGAGCGACCTGAACTTCGACACGCCCCCGGCGCTGGACAAGGCCGCCACGGTGGACCGGGCCTGGCAGCTGCTGCACCGGGACGAGAACACCGTGGCCCTGCCGGTGGTGGAGGACGACGGCACGCTGTTCGGCATGCTGTCCACCAACACCATCGCCGGCCACGACATGCGCTCGGTGCTGCACCCGGAGATCGAGGACGTGCCGGTGTTCAACCTGGTCAGCGCCCTGGAGGGCAGCATCGTGCTGGACGGGGAGACGCCCACCAACGCCGTGTCCGGCCGGGTGACCATCGCCCTGCCCACCGGCGGCGAGGAGGCCATCCAGCTGACGAAGCACACCGTGCTGATCTGCGGCCACCAGCCGGACATTATAATGGAAGCGCTTCGCGCCGGGGTGCCCTGCGTGGTGGTGTGCCAGGCCTCCGTGCCGGACGAGATCCGGCAAATGAAGTGCGACAGCCTGGTGATCTCCACGCCCCACGAGCCCTACCGCGCCGCCCGGATGCTGTTCCAGGCGCTGCCGGTGAGCCGCGTGTGCCGCACCACGAACCTGTGTCCGGCGAAGCTCACGGACTACGTGGACGACGTGCGCCAGATGGCCCAGGACAACAAGCACCGGGTGTTCCCGGTGGTGGACGAGGACAACAAGGTCGTCGGCACACTCAGCCGCATCCACCTGCTGAAGCCCCGGCGCAAGCGGGTGGTGCTGGTGGACCACAACGAGGTGTCCCAGTCCGTGCCCGGGCTGGAGCAGGCGGAGATCCTGGAGATCATCGACCACCACCGCCTGGCCGACGTGCAGACCGGCAGCCCCATCTACATGCGCAACGAGCCCGTGGGCTCCACCGCCACCATCGTGGCAGGCATGTTCATGGAGCGGGGCCTGATGCCCACCACGCGGATGGCGGGCCTGCTGACCTGCGCCATCATCAGCGACACGCTGATGTTCAAGTCGCCCACCTGCACCCAGCGGGACCGCCAGATGGCCGAGCGCATGGCCTCCATCGCCCACGAGTCCATCGACGAGCTGGGCCGGATGATCTTCTCCGCCTCCACCAGCGACGACAAGTCCCCGGACGACATCCTGTTCCAGGACTACAAGGAGTTCATGCTCTCCGGCCACACCCTGGGCGTGGGCCAGGTGGTGACGCTGGATTCCGAGCGGGTGCTCAGGCGCGCGGACGACTTCCTGGCCGCCATGGCCAAGCGCAAGGAGGCCAAGGAGCTGGACATGATGCTGTTCATGATCACCGACATGCTCCAGGAGGGCACACACCTGCTGTTCCTGGGCGCCAGCGACGTGATCGCCCAGGCCTTCAACGTGCGCCCCGAGGACGGCCGCGCCTTCCTGCCCGGCATCCTCTCCCGCAAAAAGCAGGTCATACCGTCCTTGTCGGTGTTCTGGGGATAAGATACGGGCGGCGCAGCGCCGCCCCTGCAGGATTACGCACAAACCCAAGCCTCCCCATCTCAATGGGGAGGGGGACCGCTTGCGGTGGTGGGGCACCCCATTCAGGACTGCCACGCTCCTCGCTGCTCCCCTCTCACAGGGCGGCCTGCCGACAGGGCGGCCTGCCGAGTCGTGAATTGAAGCGAGCGGCTCGGCGCAGGGTGCCGAACGCGAAGCTTCACTGAACAGCGAGCGCAGGCCGCCAAAAAAATCCGTTCCTCGGTTCCCCTTCTGGAAGCTGTTTCCAATAGGGGACCGGGGAACGGTACTTTTTGGCGGCGCTGCGCCGCCCCTCTTCCCTTTACTTCTGCGTCACCACCGACATATTCGTGCCGTCGGAGATGATCTTCACGTGGCCGTTGCGGTTGCCGGAGGTGATATACACCTTGCTGCCCAGCTTCTTGAGGTAGCTGACGAAGCTGGAGGCCGGCTGGGCCTTGTTGCTGGTGGAGAATATGGTGATCTGCGGGTGGCACAGCTTGGCGGCGTACTTCTGCGTGCCGTTGTGGTGCGCGTTCTTGTACACCTGGGCCTTGAGGCAGCCGGGGCTGGCCTTCTGGATGCTGGTGATCTCCGAGCCGGTGGCGTCGCCGGTGAGCAGGAAAGTGTTGCTGCCGTAGGTGACGCGCAGCACCAGCGAATTGGAGTTTTCGGCGGTGTCGCCCGGGTTGCACTTGAGGATCTTCACCGGGCCCAGCACCAGGCACTCGGCACCGCCGATCCAGAACTTCTCGCCCCGCTTCACCACGTGGTAGCTGGCGGCCCTGACGGCCTTCTTCTCGGCGTCGTTGGTGGCGAACTTCTTGATCTGGGTGCCCACGGTGGCGTGGGGGATGATCACCTGGCCGGTGGGGATCTTGGCCAGGATGTAGGGCGCGCCGCCCACGTGGTCCTTGTGGGCATGGCTGCCGATGTAGTACTTCAGCTTGTCCACACCCTGGCCGGCCATGTACTTCACGGCGGTGACGCCCTGCTGGTGCATGCCGGAATCGATGAAGGCCCACTCGCCGCCGCAGTGGATCAGTATGCCGTCGTTGCGGCCGATGTTCATGAAGGTGATCTCGAAGGGGCCGTCCACCGCGCCCTGGCCATCGCCGGAAGGCCTCGCGCCCACGGTGACGGCGGCGCTGGCCGTCTTGCCGTTGAAGGTGGTCGCGATGATGTTGGCCGTGCCCTCGGCCACGGCGGTCACCGTGCCGTTGGCGGCCACAGTGGCCACGGCGGGATTGTCGCTCGCAAAGGTCACGGTACCGGCGGTGTTCTTGGGCAGCTTGGCCCGGGCGGCGGTGGTGTCGCCCACGGACAGCCAGGGCATGTCCAGCGTCAGGGAGACCTTCTTCGGCGCGGCCTTCACGGTCACCTTCACCTTGGCGCTGACGCCGTTGTGGGCCTTGACCGTGATGGTGCTGGCGCCCTTCTTCTTTGCGGTGATGACGCCGTCGGCGGACACCGCAGCGATCTTGCCCTTGCTGCTCTTGTAGGTCAGCGTGCAGGCCGAGCCCTCCGGCTGGGGCGTCACGCCCAGCTGGACCTCCTGGCCCACGCCCAGCGTGATCTTCTTGGTGCTCAGCGCCAGCGACTTCGGCGCGGGCAGCACCTGCACCGTGCAGGCATCCTCGATGCCGCCGGTGGTGCGGGCGGTGATCACCGCCGTGCCCAGGGCCGCGCCGGTCACCACGCCGTCGGCGCCCACGGTGGCGACGCCGCTGTTGGAGCTGGCGTACTTCAGCACGCCGGCCTGGCCGTCGGGCATCCCGGCGGTCAGCTTCAGCGTGCCGCCCTGGCCCAGGGTGGCCTCGGTCTGATTCAGCCACATGGTCGTGGGCGCGGCCAGCACCTGCACCGTCGCGCTGCCCTTCTTGCCGTTGTAGGCGGTGGCGGTCAGCGTGGCCGTGCCCTGGGCCAGCGCCGTGACGCTGCCGTCGGCCTCCACCTTCAAAACGCCCTCGTTGTCGCTGGTCAGCTTATAGCTGCCGCCGGTCTTGGCGGTATAGGTCACCTTGCAGGCGAAATTGTCGCCCACGCCCGCCTTCTCCGGCGCGGCGAGGGTCACCTTCTTGGGGCCGTTCACCACCGTGACCTTCACGCTGGCCGTCACGCCGTTGTCCGCGGTGACGGTGATGGTGGCGCTGCCCTTCTTCTTGCCGGTGATCACGCCGGTGGCGGCGTCCACGGCCACGATCTTCTTCTTGCTGCTCTTCCAGCTCAGGCTGTAGACCGCCCCGGACGGCGTGGCCGCGGGCGCCAAAGTCAGCTTCTCCTTCAGGCCGATGGTCAGGCTCCCGGGCAGGGTCAGCGCCTGAAGCGGGCCGGCGGCCTCCGCCTGGGGCGCCCCTTCCTGAGGCGCCTCCGGGGGCAGCACGTCCGTCTCCACGCTCATGGGCTGATCGCCCTCCGCGGGAAGGTCCTGGTCCTGGGGCATATTGGGCAGCGCCTCCGCCTCTTCCTCGCCCAGCACGGCTTCGACCTCCTCCACGGGGGCCTCCACCGCCTCCGTCTCCAGGGCGGCCATCGCCATCTCCCCGGAAACCATGGTCTCCTCGGCAAACGCCGTCAGGCCGCCCAGCGCCAGGATCAGCGCCAGCAGCACGCACAGCCATCCGCGTGATTTCATGCGTCTTCCTCCCATTGTCCCCGCCCGCAGGCTCGGAAATCTTTCCAATATGTTACATTATAACACAGCCTTGCGCAGGTTCGCAATCCCCGGGGAGGAAAATGGGCATACAAAAAGCCCGCCGGGGCGGGCCGTCAGGCAAGTCACTTGTCCAACAAGGTCTCCACCACCTGCTGAACGCACGCGCGCTCCTTCAGGGACAGGGCGCGGTATTTGGCGATCAGGTCACCTTCGGCGCTGTTTAAATGAAACGCTTCCGTTTTGTCGAAGGGGTCCTTGATGTCGGTGTGGCCGATGGTGAAATCCACGGAGGTGTTGAAATAGTCTGCCAATTGCGTCAATGTTTGAATATCTGATTCATGGTCTCGGCTTAGAAATCAATTTCATATTCGAGTATGCGTCGTGCTTCATTCTGCACTTCAGCCACAACGGTAGTATTTCCTGAAATCTTCATTGACTTCAGCATAGCGTCAATTTTGACCGCATCCTTTTCTCGAATCCCAGAGGAATTGCTCAGTTCGATATTGAAACGTTGTTGTTGCAGAGGAGAAAGTGGATCCATTCTCATCTCGATCAGATTAACGATGTTGATTTCTTTTTTCAGATAGTGTAGTTCTGGCCTGATCGGAGCATGCCCTGGAAATCTCATCTCTGCTTCAATGCTTATGGACGCCAATGAAGAATCATGAATTGAGCGGCTTGCTTTCGTGTCTACACCTTCTTTTCCAGCCTTCGCTGCGAGAGCGGCATCAACTGTTTTTGATGCAACAGATTTGCTTTTTTCTTTGTAAGTCACCTTAAAGTGAGTTGCCCCAAGCGATTGAGCAATTCGCTGCAACTCAGCCACTCGTTGCATTTTCATGAATGAAAAGTAATCATCCAGCGAAATATAATGGTTCCTGTCGCAGGGATCGACATAATATACATTGTTTTCAAGCTCTGGATAGAATGTCAGACCGAAGTCGTCAATCCGATCCCGATAAATTGTAATTGCGGACATATCATCCACAACGGTTTTGAATCCAACAGAGCCTTCGCAGACTGGATTATCAGCATGAGCCTTATCCATCTCCGCTACAAGGATCATTTTGGGCATAACGAACTCAGCTCGTTCGGAGTCATCCAGAAACAGAGGTTTTAGTCTCTCAAGATCAGCTTTGCGCCGAGCTTCCGCCTGACTTGCCTGAATCCTGTCCGATACGGTCTGGATGTCAGAAAGATCAAGCTTTCCATCCCCGTTTTGATCAATAGCCTTCGCAATATCCTTGCCGGTTTTATCGATAAAATCGGAGACTCCTTTTACCGCGTCGTTAAACAACTTCCCCAAATCGATACCCATGGTATCCCTCCTTCGCGGAAACTGAGCTTTGGATTTATGCCTTTGATAATGCAATAAAGTCACGGGGATGGGTTTCCTAACTCACCTGCTGACAACGGTGAGTCAGGAAACCTGTCCCCGTGGCTCTGTTTTATTCCCCGATGACAGCCTTGATCCTGCGCACGCCGGCGGAGGAGGCCTCCTCCTTCTTGATCTTGAAGGACTTGAGGTCGCCGGTGTTGCTGGCGTGGGGGCCGCCGCAGATCTCCTTGGAGAACTCGCCCATGGTGTACACCTTCACCCGCTCGCCGTACTTGCTTTCGAACAGGCCGATGGCGCCCTGGGCCTTGGCCTCGGCCACGGTCATCTCCTCGCAGGTGATGGGCACGGCGGCCTGAATGTACTCGTTCACCAGGCGCTCCACCTCGGCCTTCTCCTCGTCGGTCATCTTGCGGCCGAAGGAGAAGTCGAAGCGCAGGCGTTCCGGGGTGATGTTGGAGCCCTTCTGGGCCACCTCCGGGCCGAGCACCTTGCGCAGCGCGGCGTGGAGCAGGTGGGTGGCGGTGTGCAGCCTGGTGGTCTGCTCGCTGTGGTCCTGCAGGCCGCCCTTGAAGCGCTGCTCGGCGCCGGCGTGGCTGGCCTCCTGGTGCTTCTTGAAGCGCTCGTTGAAGCCGTCCACGTCCACGTTGATGCCCTTCTCCGCCGCCATCTCGCAGGTGATTTCCACCGGGAAGCCGTAGGTGTCGTACAGCTTGAAGGCGCTGCGGCCGTCCATGGTGGTGCAGCCGGCGAGCAGGGCGTCGATGGTCCCGTCGGAAATGGAGCCGTCCTTCACCTGTTCGATGATGGGCTTGTTGTCCGGGCTGGGCGGCAGCACCCGCAGCGCGGCGGCCACGGCGTCCGGGTCGGCCTTGTTGGCCTTGAGGGCGGTGAAGGCGTCCTGACGGCGCTTCATGTTGCCGTAGACCTTCTCGAACTCGGCCTGGCCCTTCTTCAGGGTGCGCTGGAAGCGCTCCTCCTCCAGCTTCAGCTGCTCGAGGATGAAGTCGGCGTGGCGGTCCAGCTCGGGATACACGTCCTTGTACTGGTCGATGATGACCTTGGCGATCTCGCAGGTGAAGCCGGCCTCCATGCCCAGCTTCATGCCGTGGCGCACGGCCCGGCGGATCAGGCGG
The DNA here is from genome assembly GCA_902765395.1 of uncultured Eubacteriales bacterium. GTDB lineage: Bacteria > Bacillota > Clostridia > Christensenellales > Aristaeellaceae > UBA2862. The sequence goes on along the minus strand of CACWZP010000027.1, from coordinate 31,307 downwards.
CGCAGCACATAGCCCTGGTCCACGTTGGAGGGGGTCACGCCGCGGTCGTCGCCGATGATGAAGGTGGCGGTGCGCATGTGGTCGCTGATGATGCGGATGGCGCGGGTGGTCTCCTCGTCCTGGCCGTACTTCACGCCGGACAGCTCCTCGATCTTGCCGATGATGCCGGAGAAGATCTCGGTCTCGTACACGGTGTTGGCGCCCATCAGCACGCAGTAGGTGCGCTCCAGGCCCATGCCGGTGTCCACGTTCTTCTGCTTCAGGGGGATGAACGTGCCGTCCTTCTGCTTCTCATACTGCATGAACACGTCGTTCCAGATCTCCAGGTACCGTCCGCAGGAGCAGGCGGGGGAGCAGTCCGGGCCGCAGGGGGGCTGGTCGCGGATGATGAACATCTCGGTGTCCGGGCCGCAGGGGCCGGTGATGCCGGCGGGGCCCCACCAGTTGTGCTTCTTGGGCAGGTAGAACAGGTTCTCGTCCTTCACGCCCTGGGCGCGCCACAGGCTGGCCGCCTCCTCGTCCCGGGGGCAGTCGTCGTCGCCCTCAAACACGGTGAAGGCCAGCTTGTCGGGGTCCAGGCCCAGCCAGTCCTTGCTGGTCAGGAACTCCCAGCTCCAGGGGATCATTTCCTTCTTGAAGTAGTCGCCCAGGCTCCAGTTGCCCAGCATTTCAAAGAAGGTCAGGTGGCTGGGGTCGCCCACCTCGTCGATGTCGCCGGTGCGGATGCACTTCTGCACGTCGGTCAGCCGGGTGCCCATGGGATGCTTCTCGCCCATCAGGTAGGGCACCAGCGGATGCATGCCGGCGGTGGTGAACAGCACGGTGGGATCGTTCTCGGGGATGACCGACGCGCTGGGGATGCGGGCGTGGCCCTTCTCCTCGAAGAAGCGCAGGAACAGGCTGCGCAGCTCGTTGGCGGATTGGATGTTCATTTGGATGCTTCCTCCTCTGGTTTTAGGGAGTAGGGAGTAGGCAGTAGGGAGCAGGGATAGTCGCCGCACGGCCTTTCCCGTTCCGTTTCCTCATTCCCAATTCCTCATTAAAATATAGCGCACCTGCCATCTCAAGGACGAACAGATGCGCTTCGCGGTACCACCCTGATTGACTTCGCCTCGGCGAAGCCCTCTCGACTTCCGATAACGGGGAAAACCGCCGCGCCATTTCCTGCGCGGGGCATGGGCCGAAGCCCCGGGGAACGGCATGTCCTCCGCGCGCCTGCCGCCTCGCACCCTCCGGCGGCTCTCTTCAAGGTTCAGCGATGGACGAATCCCCTGTGCCTTTTCATATCGCGTTTATTATAGCATCGGCAAGGTTAAGATTCAAGGGAGCAAAAATCTCCAGCGTAGGACGCCCCGGGCTCCCAATCTCCCAGCCACTATCTCTGTCGCCCATTGCCTGATCCCCCCCCTTGCGAACCCTCCCCTCCCTCGTGTATAATATCCCCCGAGGTGATTTCATGACAACCGACATCTTCGACGTCGTCGTGATCGGCGCGGGCCACGCGGGCTGCGAGGCGGCGCTGGCCTGCGCGCGCATGGGCCTGAGCACGCTGCTGACCACGCTGAACCTGGACGCGCTGGCCATGATGCCCTGCAATCCCTCCATCGGCGGCACCGCCAAGGGCCACCTGGTGCGGGAGCTGGACGCCCTGGGCGGCGAGATGGGGCGGGCCATCGACGACGTGTTCATACAGTCCCGGATGCTGAACACCCGCAAGGGCCCGGCGGTGCACTCGCTGCGCGCCCAGGCGGACAAGAAGGCCTACCAGCTGCGCATGCGCAAGGCCGTGGACGACTGCGAAAACCTGGTGCTGCGCCAGGCGGAGGTCAGCAGGATCATCGTCGAGGGCGGACGGGTGGCGGGCGTAGAGACCACCACCGGCGGACGGGTGGCCTGCCGGGCGGTGGTGGCGTGCTGCGGCGTATACCTGAGCAGCCGCATCATCATCGGCGAATGCAGCTGGAACGGCGGGCCCCAGGGCCTGCTGGCGGCCAACGCCCTGACGCAGAACCTGATCGACCTGGGCTTCTCCATCCGCCGCTTCAAGACGGGCACCCCCGCGCGGCTGGACGGGCGCACCATCGACTTTTCCAGGATGGAGCCCCAGTACGGCGACGAGCCCATCGTGCCCTTTTCCTTCATGACGGACCCGGCGACGCTCAGGAACAAGGCCATGTGCTTCCTGACCTACACCACGCCCAGGACCCATGAGATCATCCTTCAGAACCTGCACCGCGCGCCCATGTATTCCGGCACCATCCATGGCACCGGCGCGCGCTACTGCCCCTCCATCGAGGACAAGGTGGTGCGCTTCAAGGACAAGGACCGGCACCCCATCTTCATGGAGCCGGAGGGGCTGAACACCGTGGAATGGTACGCCCAGGGCATGTCCACCTCCATGCCCGAGGACGTGCAGCGGGAAATCTACGCCTCCATACCGGGGCTGGAGCGCGCGCGGCTTTTGCGGCTGGCCTACGCCATCGAATACGACTGCATCGACCCCACCCAGCTGACCAACACCTTCGCGGCGCGGCAGGTGGAGGGCCTGTACTGCGCCGGGCAGATCAACGGCACCTCCGGCTACGAGGAGGCCGCCGCCCAGGGGCTGTACGCGGGCGTGAACGCCGCGCTGTGGCTGCAGGGCAAGCCGCCGCTGCTGCTCACCCGGGCGGACGCCTACATCGGCGTGCTGGTGGACGATCTGATCACCAAGGGCGTGGACGAGCCCTACCGCATGATGACCAGCCGCGCGGAGTACCGGCTGCTGCTGCGTCAGGACAACGCGGATCTGCGGCTCACCGAAAAGGGCTACGCGGCGGGGCTGGTCAGCGAGGCGCGCTACCAAAAAATGCTGGAAAAGAAGCGCCTGACGGACGAGGGCCGCAGGGCGCTGGACAGGCTGCGGCTCATCGAAAAGCTGCGCCACCCGGAGGCGACCTACGAAGGCCTGCGCGCCGAGCACCCCGAGCTTTCAGACTATCCCGCCGACGTTCGCGAGCAGCTGGAGATTGACGCGAAGTACGAGGGCTACCTGTCCCGCCAGCAGGCCGACCGCCAGCGCTTCCTGGCCATGGAGGACACCCCCCTGCCCCCGGACGCGGACTACCTGAACATGTCCGGGCTGCGCATCGAGGCCCGGCAGAAGCTTCACGCCCAGCGCCCCGCCTCCCTGGGCCAGGCCAGCCGCATCCCCGGCATCAACCCCGGCGACGTGACCGTGCTGATGATCTGGCTGCGGGCGAGGGAGAAGAGGGATCAGGAATCAGGAATCAGGGATCAGGAATAGTGAAGGGATCGGATGGTTTGTCGATCATCCGGTCCCCTCTTCTGTCAAGATGCCGGATCGGTTGACCCGGCGTGCCCCCATGAGCATGCCAATCCCGCTTTTATGCAGGGATGCCGGATTGCCCTGCCCCATTCCTCGCTGTTCCCCTATACAGCGGCGGCCTGCCAAGTCGTGAATTGAAGCGAGCGGCTCGGCGCAGGGTGCCGAACGCGAAGCTTCACTGAACAGCGAGCGCAGGCCGCCAAAAAGAACCGTTCCCCGGTTCCCCTCTTGGAAACTGCTTCCAAAGTGGAACCGAAGAACGGTTTTTTCAGCGGCGCAACGCCGCCCATCCTTTTCGTTCAATACCCCTTTTCGCGCCCGACCACCCGCATCAGCGGCCTGCCGTCGCAATACCGGTCAAAATTCTCCAGGAACAGGTCCACGATCCTGTCCAGCGTGTAGCCCAGCGTCATGTTCCCGGCCACGTGGGGCGTGACCAGCAGCCGCGGGCAGTCCCACACGGGATCTTCCTTCGGAATGGGCTCCTCCGCGAACACGTCCAGCGCCGCGCCGGACAGGTGGCCGCCTTTCATCAGCCGAACGAGGGCCGCCTGGTCGATGGCGCTGCCCCGGCCCACGTTGACCAGGAACGCGTCCCTGGGCAGGAGCGCCAGCCGCCGCCCGTCCATCAGGCCCGCGGTCTGCGCCGTTCCCGGCAGGGCCAGCACCAGCACGTTCGTCTTCGGCAGTATGTCGTCCAGCGCCGACAGCGGCAGCACCCTGTCGAAGCCCTCCGCCGGGTGCCCGGTGGTGTTCACGCCAGTGATGCAGGCTGGTTCGAAGCCCCGCAGCCGCGAGGCCGCCGTGCGCCCGATGTCCCCGGTGCCCAGGAAGGTCACCCGGCTGCCCCGGATGGAGCGTATGGGCAGCGTGCGCAGCCAGCCGCGCCGGGCTACCACCTGGTTGTACTCCCCCTGGCGGCGCATCAGCTCCAGCGTCACCATCACGATGTGCTCGGCGATGGTCACACCGTAGGCCCCGGCGGAGTTGGTCAGCACCGCGCCGGGATTGGCGTACAGCGCCGCATCCAGGTACTGCTCCGCGCCCGCGCTGGGCACGTTCAGCCACTTCAGGTGCTCCGCGGCCTTCAGGAGCGCCGGGTTCTGGCAGAAGATGATCTCCGCGTTCACGGCCAGGAACCGCGACGCCTCGCCGGAGGCAAAGTTCGCCTCCCAGCCCCGCGCGCCCGCGGCGGCGGCGATCCTGTCCCGCTGCGACCGGGTGAGCTCTGCGATGTCCACGAGCAGGTTTGGCATGGAATCCCTCCCTTGGCAGTTCAACAGGCAGGGGCGCCTCGGCGGCGCCCCTGCTCAGCGTTTTACCACAGCGTCTTCTCGCCGCAGGCCGCGGCGAACGGCCCGGGCAGGGTGTCCAGACCGCGCATGTCGCCGAAGTAGTCCCGGTTGAAGATGATCTCGGTGCCGTCGGGGTTCTCGAAGCGCTGCTCCGGCTCGAAGGCGCAGCCCAGGATGTCGCTGGTGATGATGCCGTCGGTGAAGCCGCCCAGCAGGTCGTACACGTTGGTCTTCAGCACCGGCCTGCCGTCCTTCTCCGCCAGCTCCACGGTCACCTGGGCCTTCTCGTCCACATGGCCGTGCTTCTCGTGCTTGCTGACGGAAGCGCCGCCCAGGTAGGCGTTGCCGCTCACCCACACCGGCAGGTGGCCGAAGTGGGCCGTGCCCAGGCCGCCCATGTCCGGGTGCGCGCCGGGCTCGAAGGGCGCGTGCCACTCCTCGTAGGACGGGAAGATGTCGAACGGCGCGGTGCCCACCACCTGGCAGTCGGCGGTGTCCGGGCCGATGGTGGCGTCGGTCACGGGCCGGATCTGGGCAAAGATGTTGTTGTAGACGCGGTCGTCGCCGTGCAGGATGGTCATGAACCCGGCCACCTCCGTGCGATGGCGGATGTGGTAGGGCGTATAGCGGGGCTCGCGCTGGCCGTTGACGATGCTGTCCACGCCGGAATTGATCAGGCCGAAGGAGCCGCACATCAGGTTGTGCACGCAGCCGATGCCCTGGCTGGGGATGACCAGCGAGACCTTGGACAGCATCACGTTGTTGTCCACCAGCGTCGGGCCATGGCCCACCTCGATGAACACGTCGCAGTTGAACATCGCGCCTTGGGCCTGGGGCACGCCCTCGGGCCGCTGGTTGTCGTGGAACAGGTTCTGGCTCACCCGCGCGCCCTGGGCCTCCCAGTCCAGCCACACGCCCATGATGCAGTGGTGGATGTGGTTGCGGCGGATGGTCACGTCGATGCCGGCGTGCAGCTTGATGCCCGCGGTCTCCGCGCCGCCCAGCTGCTGGCTGTTGCAGACGTGGTGGATGTGGCAGTCCTCAATGGTGGAGAACACCGCGCCCATGCGGCCCACGATGCCGGTCTGCTCGCAGTGGTGGATATGGCAGCGGCGCACGATGTGGCTGCCCACCTTTTCCTTCAGCCAGCCGTGATACTGGCCGCGGCAAACGGCGTCGCGCTCCATCTGGGTGGGGCTCTTCACCCGCTTGTGGAAGAAGTACATGTCGTTTTCCGGGTCGTAGTACTTGCCCAGGCTGATGCCGCAGCACTTGCCGCCCCAGATCTCGCAGTCCTCGATGATCCAGCCCCTGGACCAGTGCGGGCCGATCAGGCCGTCCTGGTAGGCGGCGGGCGGGGCCCAGGTGGTGGCGCCCTTGTTGATATTGAAGCCGGACACGGTGATGTAGCCGATGCCGTTCTCATCCGGCATGAAGCAGTTGCGGCGCACGGTGATCTCCACCTTCTGCTCGTTGGGGTCCAGCGCCTTAAAGTTGGCGTAGATCACGGTCTGATCGCCGTCCTGCTCGGTGTACCACTTCCAGGTGGATTTTTCGGCGTCGAAGGCGCAGGGATCGGCCTCGGCCTTCTCGCACTCCTCCAGCGTCACGGTCTCATACATCATGTTGTCGTTGAGGAACACCGCGCCGGTGTGGCGCACGGCGGGGGCGAAGTACCAGTCGCCGCAGACCATGGTGGTATAGGGATTGTAGTTCCCGAACACGCCGTTGTCCACCCGGTTCACCCACACGTTGCCCTTGAACCGCTTCCAGCCGGTCAGTACCTCCGCGCCGGTGATCACCGCTCCCAGGGGCTGCTCGGAGCGATAGACGATGCGCGCGTCCTCCGTGCCGGCGTTGCGGGGCGTGACCTTTTCCCGATAGACGCCGGGGGCGACGACGATCTCGTCCCCCGCCACGGCGATGCGGGCCGCGTCATCGATGTGCTTGAAGGGCATGGCCTTGGAGCCGTCGCCGTCCCGGGAAGCGTTGATGTTGACGTAGTAGATCATGGGCTGTCCTCCTGTCATTATATCAATTTACTGAATGTATTATAATGCCTTTGCACGGCATTGGCAACCGGGGAAATTGATCTATCCTCATATGTCGTTGAACTTTCCTGAGAGGGTATTACCAGCCCGTCAGCGCCAGCGCGCCGAAGCCCACGATGGCGATGAGCGTGGACACGGACAGCGCCGAGGACACGTACACCCGCTGGTCGGCGTCGTCGGCAAACACGGGCAGCACGAAGGGCGGCGGCAGTATGAACATCACGTTCACCGCCTGGGTGAGCTCCGCTTCCGGCCACAGCGCCTTCACCGCCGCCAGGAACATAAACCGCAGCGCCAGCATGATCGCCAGCCGCACCGCCGCCACCTTCAGCGTCTGGCCCCAGGGGATGTCTGAAAGCACCAGGTCATAGCCGATGGTGAGCAGTATGATGGCGCTGGTGGGGGCGGAGATGAAGGACGTGCAGGCGTCGAACACCCCGGCCAGGCCCGAGGGCTCCATGGCGCGATAGAGGCCCGTGGCCCCCAGCAGCACGCCCGCCGCGATGGCCAGGATGATCGGCGAGAGGGCCATCTCCTTCACCAGGGCGCCGAAGTCCGCCCGCTTCCGGCCGGAAAGGCCCAGCAGCACCTTGTACAGCGTGAACACGAACAGCACCTGGCCCAGGTCGATGCGGGCAAATTCCGCCGTCCGGGCGGAGCCGTAGAGCATGTTGAAAAGCGCGTAGCCCAGCATGCCCGCCTCAAAGCCCGTGGTCAGGAAGGGCACGAACCGCGACGGCATCTTCAAGAGCCGCGCCGCGACCTTTCCCAGCACCCAGGCCGCCAGGCACACGCCGAACATCATCAGCGGCACCGCCACGTCCATCAGCGTGTATCGGGTGGTGGCAAAGGCGTTCAGCAGCACCGCCGGCAGCGCGATGTTCACCACCACTCCCTTCAGCGCGTTCACGCCCTCCCGGGAGATCAGATTCCGCCTGCGGCACAGCATGCCGATGCCAAGCATCAGCACCACCGGCAATATCGTCTTGATGACTTCCATGATGATCCCTCATAACTCTGGTCGTTTGGAAATATCATAGCAGATTTTTCCCGGCCACACAAGGGCGAAAAGCGACATGCGGGTGATCAAAAAAAGCGTTCCTCGGTTCCTGTCCAAGTACTGTTTCGGAAAAGGAACCGGGGAACGGGTTTTTTGGCGGCCTGCACGCAAAACCCGTAACTTCGCTCCTGCGCACCCTGCGCGCATCCGCTCGTTCCCAAGGGTTTTGGTTGCAGGCCGCCCTGTGAGAGGGGAGCTGCGATAGATGTGGCGTTTCTATATGGAGCACCCCACCGGCGCGACACTTCCCAAAGCTTTCCCCATGGGGGAAGGCTTATATTCTCCACCGGCTGCGGCGGCATCCCGATTTTCAAAGGGGGAAGGCTTTTGGGGCGGCGCAACGCCGCCCCTTGCGCGGTCATTGATTGAACAGCGGCTCGAGAACCTCCCGGTTCTCCTCCAACGCCCGAAGCACCCACTCGCTCCAGTGGCGGGCGTCGGCGTCGGCGGTGCCAAACACATAGTCCTCCTGGCCGTAATCGATCACATCGAACCCGGGCACGGCCTTGCTGGCCCCGCCGGTGCGGTAGGCCATGCCGTCCGCCAGCGTGAAGGACACATTGCCCGCGTCGTCCAGGCTCACCCAGCCGGACAGGTCCGTGCCGGTGGGGCTCTCGGCGGTGCCGTTGGCGGCCTGGGGCTCGGCCGCGGCCTTCTCCACCTCAACGCCGCCCGCGTACTTGCCGTACATGCTGTCCACCCACAGCGCCAGGCTCTCGCCCAGCACCTCGCTGGGCACGTGGCCGCCGTCCCACTGCCATTCGATGGTGGCGTCGATCCCGGCGTCCAGCGCGGCCAGCTGCAGATTCAGCGAGTTGAACATGGAGATGTCCCCCTCCACCGCGCCGCAGACGATGCGGATCCAGGCCGGGTCCTCGGTGCCGGCGTCGCCGATGTAGTTCAGCGGGTTGTACAGGTCCACCTGGCTGTTGCCGTAGATGTCGCCCGCGGCCACGGCCTCCACGTCCGCCGCGTAGGCCGCCAGCAGCGCGTCGTAGCTGTCGTAATTCCTGGAATCGGTGCCGCTGCCCGTGCCCTGGGTGGAACCCTCGTCGGGGGTGCCCACTTCCATCTCGTCGCCGGACATGCCGCCGAAATCTGCCATGCCGCCGCCGGGGAAGCCCTCGCCGCCGAAGTCGGGCTTTTCACCGTCCGCGAAGTCCGGCCTGCCGCCGAAGTCCGCCCGACCGTTCATGCCGCTGGGGCCCATGCCGCCGCGGCCCGTCTCGCCCTTGGCGTAGCGGCCCTCGATGAAGGCCAGCGCCCGGTCGGCGTCGGTCATGGCGGCCACCGCTTCGTCGGACAGGGCGTTGCCGTCTGCGTCGAACCAGGTCCAGCCCTCGGCGTAGCCCAGGCTGTCCACGTACCACTGCAAGTTCTCGGTCAGCTCCGCCAGGTACAAATCCAGATACGTGCCGCCGTAGCCGTTGGTATCGGCGTACTTTTCAGCGTCATACTCGATGGTCAGGGCGATCTCGCTCTCAAGCGCGCCGTCCCCGTCCAGGTCGAAGCCCACGGCGGCCTCGTCCACGGTCAGCGCCTGGTCGTTGATGTACTCCATGTACTCCGCCGACAGGCAGCCTGCCAGCGCCTGCTGGAAATCGGTGTTGTAGCTGAAGCCGGTGTTCAGCGTGTATTCGAAGGCCAGGGCCATGTCCGCCTCGTAGAGGGACGTGATGGCGCTGTAGGCCACGCAGCCCCAGGCGCCGTCGGACAGCTCGACCTCCTCGCCGTCGATGGTGACGGTGGTCGAGTAGCTGCCGTCGGCGTTCTTATAGACGCCCACCGCGCCCACCTCGATCTGGTAGTCGTAGAAGTCCGGGTTGTTGGACGTGGCCGCGAACATGGCCGCGTGGGCCCCGCCGCCGGAGCCGCCGGTGGACACCCAGTAATCCACGCTGCCGGGCAGGTTCTTCAGCAGGATGTTGTACTTCACGAAGCGGGTCGCCGCCTTCTGGTCCGCCAGGCAGGACGGCGCGTCGCCGGTGTAGACGGTGTTGCCGTCGGCGTCGGTATAGCTGTCCTGCTTGCCCCGGTTGCCGCAGGAGACGTTGACATAGCCCTGGGCGGCGTAGTTGGCCGCGGCGGGGGTGCTGGTGGAGTTGCCGTAGCCCGCCGCGCCGGTGTTCAGGATCACCGGGGCGGTGGCGGCGGTGTAGACCTGGCCGTTTTCGCTGGTGATCTCGGCCTCCCAGTCGATGACCAGGCCGCCCTTCACCGCGCCGGACGCGGCCTCCGCGGTCACGTCCGCCGCGCCGTCGCCGTCGGTGTCGATGCCGGTCACATACGCCCCGGGCACGCACACGCTCACGCCCTCCTCGCTCTCGATCACCGGCTTCGTCACCGCCGTGACCACCGACAGCGTCCAGGCGTCGGATTCTTCGCTGTAGGTCCACTCCTGATCCATGTTGTCAAGGTCCAGCGCGGCCTCGATGGCCGCCTTGTCGGAGGCCGCCACGGCCTCCTCCGCAATGCCCGCGCCGCAGCCCATCAGCGCCAGCGCCAGCAGCATGGCAATCCACCTTTTCATGTCATTCCCTCCCGGTCATTCTTTGTTCTCAAAATAAGGAGGAGGCGCGGGGCCTCCTCCCATGGCATTCAGTTTTATTCCGCGTCGGCCTGCGCGCCGGTGATGGCGTCGTACTCGGCCTGGGTGATCACGCCGTCCTCCAGCAGGTCCGCCAGCAGGTCGGGCTGCTCGCCGTCCGCGGGGGCCTCGGGGGCCTCGGGGGCTTCGCCCTCAGCCGGAGACTCGGGGGCCTCGCCGTCAGCGGGAGCCTCGGGCGCTTCGGGGGCGTTCTCCTTCATGTAGGCGTCGATCTTGTCGCGGGTCTCCTGGGTGATGACGCCGGACTGCACCAGCGCGTCAAAGTCCACGAAGCCCTCGCCGCCCATGGGCTGCTGGCCCTCGGCGGGCGCGGCGCTGTCATTCTGGGCGTTCTGCTGGCCATCCTGGCTGTTCTGGCCGTCCATGGGCCGCTGGCCCTGCATCCGGCCCTTGCCGCCGCCCATGGGCTGCTGGCCGTTCTGCTGGTTCTGGCCGGGCTGGTTCTGGCCGCCCTGCATGGGCTGCCGGCCGTTGCCGTTCATGCCGCCCTTGCCGTTCTGGCCGTCCATCGGGCGCTGGCCGTTCATGGGCTGCCGGCCCCGGTTGTTCTGCCCGTTCTGCTCAGGCTGCTGGCCGGGCTGGTTCTGGCCGCCCTGCATGGGCTGCCGACCGTTGCTGTTCATGCCGTTCTGGCCGTTCATGGGCTGCTGGCCCTTGCCGCCCTGCGCGGGCTGCTGGCCATTCTGCGCCGGAGCCTGGCTGGGCGCTTCGCCCGCGGGCTTCTCCGGAGCCTTGTCATCGTTCGCGGGGGCCTGCGGGGCCTCCTGGGTCTGGGTCTGCTCGGGGGCGGCGTCCGCCTCCTCCGCCAGCACCGGCATCGCCGCCAGCGCCAGCATGGAGATCGTCAGCACGATCGCAAAAAACTTTTTCATGATAAAATCCTCCATTTTCGTTAGATTGGTTTGGAAGCTTCTTCCCTGTCGACGCTTGCATGATAACAGGGTTTCCTTAAACGAAAATTGAAGAATTTGAAGTTTTTTAAATTGCCGCCAGCACGTGCAGATTCCTGATCTGCGCGTCTTCCACGGCGTCGTTGACCGAATAGGCGTGCTTCTCCAGGTCGCCGCAGTCGGCGCGGGTGACGCCCTGAGCGCGCAGCTCTTCGATCACGTCCGCAGCCATGCCCTCGATCACGTCCGCCTTCGCGGCGGCCAGCTCCGCGTCGTTGTCGGTGGTGATCAGGTACTCCACCAGCTCCGCCAGCAGCGAGAGCCTCGGCAGCGATCGCATGGCCCGGAAAGCCCACTTGTAATAGGGCTGGTAGGCGTCGTTCAGCAGGAACACCGCGCTCATGGCGTGGCGGGCGAATTCGATGGCCGCCAGCTGGGCCGCGCCGCTTTCGCCGTGCTTGAGGCACCGGGGATAGTTGTACTGCCCCGCCTGGCCCATGAGCAGCAGGTGCCCCGCCAGCTTCTTGAGCCGGATGTCCCGGGGATAGCGGGCCAGCCTCTCCCGAACGGCCGTCACGTCGCCCGGGCCGTCGAAAAAGATCTCGCCGTTCACGGCCTCGGCCAGGGCGTATTCCGGCATGGACAGCCACTGTCCCACGGTCAGCACGCCGTCCGCCGAGCCGGTCTTTTCCATGAAAAAATCCGCCGCGCGGATGACCCCGTGGCGGGGGCCGCCCACCGGCTGCAGCGCGCCGCGGGAGAGGCCCATGAATTCCTTCGGCAGCTTTGAATACGCCCGCTCCAGCAGGAACGCCGCGCGGCGGTCCACCGCGTCCTCCCCGGGCAGCAGCAGCATGAAGCCGGGCTCGAAGTCGTGGTCCCGGGAGATGTCGTCGTCATAGCCAAAGCACTCCGAGCCGCTGCCGAACAGCCCGGCGGCCACGTGGGGCAAAAGCTCCGGGAACTGTTCGCGGAGCATGGGCTCGCCAAACTGCTCCCAGTAGGCCCGGGCCAGCTCAATCCCCTGCCGCATAGATCCGCTCCGCCTCCTCTTTCAGCGCCGCCGCCTCGGCAAAGTAGCCGTAGTAGTCGAAGGTAGGCGCGCACTTTTCGCACACGAAGGCATAGTAGCCGTCGCGGGGCAGCTCCGGCCTGTGCAGGAGCCCCGCCGCCTCGTCCAGCAGGTCGTAGATCGCGCCTTCCCCCGCCTCCATGCCGTCCCGCGCCTCCACCAGGTTGGCCCGGTTCAGGCAGGTGATGGCCTGCTCCAGCGCGCCGTTGGGCGCCTTCGCCATGGCTTCCATGGCCAGGTCGTACAGGCGGTCGGCCTCTTTGTACCGGCCCAGGGACGCGCAGGTCAGCGCCATGTTGTTGTACAGCCCGCCCAGCAGCCCCGGCCGCGCGGCGGCGCTCTGTTCGTAGATGGGCCGCGCCTTTTCAAACAGCACAAGCGCCCGCTCGTCTTCGCCAAAGGCGTTCAGCATCGTGCCGGCGTTCACATAGGTGGTGGCGGCGCTGATGGTGCCGCCGAAGTCCAGCGCGTCGATCAGCCTCAGCGCCTCTTCCATGCTCTCCATGGCGGCGTCCCGGTTGGCGGTCTTGCGATAGTGGCCCACCAGCTCGTTGCGCACCATCAGCATGCCCCGCAGGTCGCCCCCGGCGCGGGCCTCCTCCAGCCAGTACTTCAGATGCCGCTCCGCCCCGGCATAGTCCCGCCGGGCCATGTAGGCGTCCATCTTCTCGATCACCCGCTGCTGCGGGATCGGCCGGATGCGGGGATGGGATTCAAACATATCGTGCATGGTTCTCCTCACCGTGCTTTCCAATCTTCGCTCAAATCGCGCCACGTGGGGTTTGCGCTCGCCACCAGCGCGTTTTTCTTCTCCCGCGACCAACCCTTGAGCTGCTTTTCCCGGGCGATGGCGGCGCGGACGTCGCCTGTCTGTTCAAAATAAACCAGTTTATGTACATTGTACCGTTTAGTGAACCCGTCCGCCAGCTGGTGCCTGTGCTCGTACAACCGCCGCTGCAGGTCGTTGGTGACGCCGATGTACATGACCTTGCCGCTCCAGTTGGTCAGGATGTAGACGCAGTAGGCCATAGGCGCACCGTCCCTGTGATAATGATGGAATGTTGTGGGTAACCGCCATGTTCAGATTCTTCGACTGCGCCGTGCACGCGGCACGGCTCCGCTCAGAATGACAGCGCGCAGCCTTCGTCCCCTGGCCGGGACGCATGCGCTTCACGGCGCCTGTCCGTTGAGACAACGCAGTCGGCGCGACGACACACGGTTCTTGCCTCCGGGCAGGAGCACAAACGCCTCGAATACGCTGTCATTCTGAGCGAAGTGCCGCCTGCGGCGGCACGCAGTCGAAGAATCTGTACACCGCGATGGCGGTCTATATTCCAATTGTCATCAAATGCTCTCCAGCGCCTGCTGAATATCGGCGATCAGGTCCTCGGCGTCCTCCAGGCCGCAGGAGATGCGGATCAGGCCCGCGGGCACGCCGGCGGCCTTCAGCTGCTCGTCGGTCATCTGGCGGTGGGTGCTGGAAGCGGGGTTGAGGCAGCAGGTGCGGGCGTCGGCCACGTGGGTCTCGATGGCGGCCAGCTTCAGCGCCTTCATGAACCTGCTGGCGGCCTCCCTGCCGCCCTTCAGCTCGAAGCTGACCACGCCACAGGAGCCGTTCGGCAGGTACTTCAGCGCCCGCTGGTGATAGGGGCTGTCCGGAAGGTCGCAGTAGGCCACGGAGGCCACCTTGTCGTTGCCCGCCAGGAACTTCGCCACGGCCAGGCCGTTTTCGCAGTGCCGCTTCATGCGCACGTGCAGGCTCTCCAGGCCCAGGTTCAGGTAAAACGCGTGCTGGGGGGACTGGATGGAGCCGAAGTCGCGCATCAGCTGGGCGGTGCACTTGGTGATGAACGCGCCGCCCATGCCGAACTTCTCGGCATAGGTGATGCCGTGATAGCTGTCGTCCGGGGTGGTCAGCCCGGGGAACTTGTCCGCGTGGGCCATCCAGTCGAACCTGCCGCCGTCCACGATGGCCCCGCCCACGCAGGCACCGTGGCCGTCCATGTACTTGGTGGTGGAGTGGGTGACGATGTCGGCGCCCCACTCGATGGGCCGGCAGTTCACCGGCGTGGCGAAGGTGTTGTCCACGATCAGCGGCACGCCGTGCTCATGGGCCGCCCGGGCGAACTGCTCGATGTCCAGCACCGTCAGCGCCGGGTTGGCAATGGTCTCGCCGAACACGGCCTTGGTGTTGGGCCTGAACGCGGCGTTCAGCTCCTCGTCGGTGCAGTTGGGGTCCACGAAGGTCACTTCGATGCCCATCTTCGCCATGGTGACGGAGATCAGGTTGAAGGTGCCGCCGTAGATGGTGGAGGAGGAGACGATGTGGTCGCCGCAGGAGGCGATGTTGAACAGCGCGAAGAAGTTGGCCGCCTGGCCGGAACTGGTCAGCATGGCCGCCGTGCCGCCCTCCAGCTCGCAGATCTTCGCCGCCACATAGTCGTTGGTGGGGTTCTGCAGCCGGGTGTAGAAGTAGCCGCTGGCTTCCAGGTCAAACAGCTTGCCCATGTCCTCGCTGGTGTCATACTTGAAGGTGGTGGACTGTACGATGGGAATCTGCCGCGGCTCGCCGTTTTTCGGGGTGTAGCCCCCCTGCACGCAGGATGTTCCCAGGCCGTTCTTTCGCATGGTGTTTGCCTCCTTGTAAATCGCATTGCGTTATAACCACTATAGTTTATCGGCGGGGGGGTTGTCAAGGTGAAATTGGCGGGGACGACAAGGGGCCGCCTCATTCGAGGCGGCCCGGGGATTGTTCGCTCACGCTTCCATCCGGGATGGCCCATCAACGCCGGATGTTGTCATTCCGAGCGTAGGCGCAGCCGGAGTCGAGGAATCTGCTTCCTTACGGCTCCACCTTCACGGTGATCGTGGCCTTCACCTTCTTGTTCTTCTTGCTGGTCACGGTGATCTTCACCTTGCCCTTCTTCAGGGCCTTCACCGTGCCGGTCGCGTCCACCGTGGCGATCTTCTTGTTGGCGCTCTTCCAGCTCAGCTCCGACTGCGCCGTGGTCGGCTTCAGCTGCGTGCCCAGCTTCAGCGTCTGGCCCGCCTTGATTGTCACCGTCTTGCCGTTCGTGATGCTCACGCCCGTGGGCTTATAGGGGTCGACCACCTTCACCGTGATCGTGGTCTTCTTCTTGTTCCGGGTGGTGACGGTGATCTTTGCCGTGCCCTCCTTGTGGGGCGTCACCAGGCCGCTTCCGTCCACGCTGGCCACGCTCTTCTTGCTGCTCTTCCACGTCAGGTTCGACTGCGCCGTATCGGGCTTCATCTTCGCGCCCAGCTTGAGGGTCTTGCCCATTTCGAGGGTGACCTTCTTGCCGCCCGTGATGCTGATGCCCGTGGGCTTGTAGGGGTCGACCACCTTCACAACCACCGTGGCCTTTTTCTTCTTGTTGTTGGTGGTCACGGTAATGGTGGCCTTGCCCTCGGCCTTCGCCGTCACGATGCCGCTGCCGTCCACCACAGCAACCTTCTTTTTGGAGGACTTATAGCCCTTCACGGTCAGTCCCGCGGAGGTGGCGAACGCGGGCGTCAGCAGGAACTGCTCGCCCAGGTTCACTGTGATCGTGCCGTTCTTGCCCTTCTTCGCCAGCACACTGCCGGGATAGGTCTTGCGAGCGATGGTCTTTTGCGCCGTGAGCGTCGTCCCGCAGACGGAGCACTTGCTGCCGTCCGACAGGCCCGCCTTCACATACGTCGCCGCGTAGCCCTTGACGGTGGTCGGCGTGTGCGCCTTCTTCGCGATGGTCTGCTGCGCCTTGATCCACGTCCCACAGGCGGAGCACTTCGTGCCGTCCGTCAGGCCCGTCGCGGTGCAGGTAGCGGCTTTGCCTTTTACGTTCACCGCTATGTGCCCAGTAGCTTTAACAGTCTTTTGGACTTTGATCACCTCACCGCATGTAGAGCAATGGCTCCCTGCGGTTTTGCCATCGGATGTACAGGTGGCAGCGACAGCCGGATCCTCAACCACCGTATGCACGTGCGGCAGGTCTATCACTTCATACGGGATCCCATTTTGTTCGCAATACTGATGTGCATAGCTGTCGTTGTATACACGCATTTTGGCTCGACTATCATAGCCCAAAACTCCATCCCCTATGACTGTGACTGACTTTGGCACGACCACACTGGTTAGGTTGTCGCAACCCACGAATATGGAGCCTCCCAGCGTCGTCACGTTATCTGGGATCGTGAAGGACGTTAAGCTATCGCAATCCCTAAAAGCTCCGGATTTAATAATTTTGATGGTTGAAGGCAGCGATATGTTTTTTAGCCTGGAACAAGAACTGAAGGCTGCTTCGTCGATGATTGTCGTGCCTTCTTGGATGGTTACACTTTCAAGGTTAATACAGCCTTGAAATATGCCTGCGCCAAGTTTATTCACACTTCCAGGAATGACAGCGCTCTTCAGGTTAACGCAGTCTTTGAACGCATAGTTGTCGATCGTAGTCAGAGTGCTGGGCAGGGTGACGCTGGTCAGCATGTCCGCCTCACTGAACGCAGAATTGGCAAGCGAAGTCACCCCCGTCGGAACGACAACCTTTGTTACGTTTGTACCCGTAAAGGCACCGGACCCGATTTGCTCGATTCCCAGATCCTCCGGAATATAGACGTTCTCATCTGAACCAGTGTACCGACTCAGTCTCTTTCTATCATACGATAATGTGAAATCACTTAATGCAGGCGCCAGAACAGCCACATCTTCAGCAATTACCCCATTCTCAATGACGTCGATCTGATCGGCGGTTTCTTCCTCCTCATCCCCGCCGATTTCGAATTCTGGCAGTTCCTTCACTTCCACTTCATAGGTTGCCTCATCCTCCCAAGCATCGACCTCAGCGTCAAAATCCAGTACGGTCTCTGCGCACACGCCGGAAAGCATCGTGCAGACCAAAAGCATCGCCAACAGGCTCACCCAAAGCTTCTTCATACCATTTTCCTCCTTACAAAAATCATCGTCTGTTTGTCAACAAGTTACATTATCACCTCTATTTTACACCATATTTGGCGTAAAGTCAATACACCACTTCTGATGTAAGTACACTTTTCATAGATAGGATGGAAAGGGTGGTTGCATGAAGGAATACTGGGAGATCCTGCGCGATCTGCGGGAGGACAGGGATTTGAAGCAAATTACCGTCGCGCGGGTGCTGGGAACGACGCAGCAGGTGTATTCAAGGTATGAAAACGGCATCAATGAAATGCCCATCCGGCACCTGAAGACGCTGTGCCGGTATTACGGGGTGAGCGCCGATTACGTGTTGGGATTGGAGACAAAACAAGAGCGGAGGCCATGAAGCCTTCGCTCTTTTTGTCAGGTGCTGTATTGAATTATACCCTCACGCACTTCTTGCCCGTCAATTCCTCGGTGCGCGCGTCCGGCTGGCCCAGGCCGACGAACAGGGCGACGGTGCCCTCGTCCACGAACCGGCCGTCGGAGTCGACCACCTTCAGCCGCTCGGCTGGCACGTCCAGCGCCACCTTCACGCTCTGCCCGGCAGGGACGTGGATCCGGCTGAACGCCGCCAGCCGCGGGTTGCGGGGGGCGTTTTCAGAGCCCTCGTTCTGGGCGTAGACCTGCACCACCTCGTCGGTGTCCACAGCGCCTTCGTTGACCACCTCGGCCTCCACGCCGGCGTCTGTCCGCTTCGCCGAGGCCACCCGGCAGTCGCCGTAGGTGAGGCCGTAGCCGAAGGGATACAGCGGCGCTTCCTCGATATAGCGATAGGTGCGCCCGTTCATGGCGTAGTCGGTAAACTCCGGCATCCTGGAAAGCTGCTCGTTGTGATAGAAGGTCACGGGCAGCTTGCCGGACGGGGAGACCCTGCCCAGCAGGATGTCCGCCACGGCCCTGCCGCCGCGGGCACCGGGATACCAGGTGAGCAGCACGGCGTTGGCCTTGTCCGCGCCGGTGCCCAGGTCGATGGCGCTGCCCGCCATCAGGCAGATCACCGTGGGCTTGCCCACGGCCAGCACCGCGTCCATCAGCCTGCGCTGGCTCTCGGGCAGCAGCAGGTCCGCCTTGTCGCCGGAGGCCGCCGCGTTGCCGGTGTCGCCCTCCTCGCCCTCCAGCGTCTCGTCCAGGCCCAGCACCAGCACCACCGCGTCGGAGCACTCCGCCACGGCCAGCGCCTCGCTGATCCGGTCGTCCGCCACGGCCAGGTTCTCCTCCCGGTCCTTGAACAGGTGGCTGCCCTGGGCGTAGAGCACCCGGGCCTTGCCCTCCAGCGCGTCCTGCAGGCCCTCCAGCACGGTGACATAGCGGGAGGACGTGCCGTGATAGTTGCCGATCAGCGCGGCGCGGCTGTTGGCGTTGGGACCGATGACGCCCAGCGTGTTCAGCCTGTCCGCGGAAAGGGGCAGCAGGCCGTCGTTCTTCAGCAGCACGCAGGCCTTGCGGCTGGCCTCGTCGGCCTTTTCAAGGTGCGCCTCGCACTCCACCGCCGTGTAGGGGATGGAATCATACTCGCTGCCGTCCATCAGGCCCAGCATGTAGCGGCAGGTGAACAGCCTGACGGCGCTTTTGCGGATCTGCTCCTCGGTGACCAGCCCCTGCTCCAGCGCCTTCATCATGTAGATGTAGGTGTTGCCGCAGTTCACGTCGCAGCCCTCCTTCAGGGCCAGCGCGGCGGATTCCTCGGGCGTGTCGGTGACCATGTGGCCGGTGTGGAAATCCCGGATGGCCCAGCAGTCGGACACGAAGTGGCCCTCGAAGCCCCACTCCTCGCGCAGGATCTTCTGCAGCTCGTGGCTGCCGCAGCAGGGCTCGCCGTTGGTGCGGTTGTAGGCGCCCATCACGGCCTCCACCCCGGCGTCCACCAGGGCGTGGAAGGCGGGCAGGTAGGTCTCGGCCATGTCCTTCTTCGAGGCCACGGCGTCAAAGTGATGCCTCAGCGCCTCCGGGCCGGAGTGCACCGCGAAGTGCTTGGCGCAGGCGGCGGACTTCATGGTCTCGCCCTCGCCCTGCAGGCCCTGCACATAGGCCACGCCCAGCTGGCTGGTGAGCAGCGGGTCCTCGCCGTAGGTCTCGTGGCCGCGGCCCCAGCGGGGGTCGCGGAAGATATTCACGTTGGGGGACCAGAAGGTCAGGCCCTTGTAGATGTCCCGGTCGCCGTGTTTGGAGGCGGCGTTGTACTTGGCGCGGCCCTCGGTGGCGGCCACGTCGCCCAGCGCCTTCACCAGCGCCGGGTCGAAGCTCGCGGCGATGCCGATGGCCTGGGGGAAGGAGGTGGCCGTGCCGGCGCGGGCGACGCCGTGCAGCGCCTCGTTCCACCAGTTGTAGGCGGGCACGCCCAGCCGGTCGATGGCCGGGGCGTCGTAGCGAAGCTGGCCGGCGGCCTCCTCAATCGTCATCTGGGCGACCAGCGCAGCGGCCTTTTCCCTGGCTTGTTCGCGATTCATCCCGGTTGCCTCCTCTGTCCGAAATTTGTCCACTTATAGTACTAACATAACCGACCGCGCAGGGCGTTGTCAAGGGGCGAAAACCCCATATTCCCCGCAATCGCAAGAAGTGATAAAAACAGTGTGGAGTGTGTAGCGAATAGTGAAATCCCGCTCCGCGCGCGGGCATTCTTTAACGCCACTCTAAACTCTCCACTCTAAATAATCGCCTTGCTCCCCACCGCCATCAGCGTCATGATCAGGCAGGCGGTGACGTTGCCCAGCAGGATGGCCGCGGTGGCCTTGCCCCGGGGCATCCTGAACAGCGCGGCGATGGCGCTGCCGGTCCAAACGCCCGTGCCCGGCAGGGGCAGGGCCACGAACACGTACAGCGCAAACAGCTCCGCCGTCTCGGCGGACAGCCGGCCGCGGATGCCCTTGCCGTTCCTCTGGTTCATCGAGGCCCGCTTTTTCTCGGCATGCTTCTCCAGCCAGGCGGCGAACTTGCGCACGGGCCCTATGGGCAGGGTGTAGAACCAGTCCAGCACCGGCCGCAGCAGCCACAATATGAACGGCACCGGCAGGCTGGAGCAGATCAGCGCCAATAAATAGGAAAACACCGCCGGCATGCCCATGCGCACGGCCACGGCCACGGCGTAGCGGCCCTCGAAGGTGGGCACCATGCTCAGGAGCGCCGCGGTGATGATCTCGCGGGTGTGCTCCTGCCACACAAACGTCCCCGCTGCCGCCAGCAGGGCGGGATTGATCAGGTTGTTCAGCATACTTCGGCCTCCGAAATCGTGTTGACTTGATTATACACTATCCCCCGGCGGCACGTCAGATGTTGTTTTGGGAAAAAAGGGTTAAATGGGAGAGATTAGGGAGTAGGGAACAGGGAGCAGGAACAGCAGCTTGCGCAGATTACGCGCGGCAGCGGCACTCTTCAATTTCTTATTCCTCATTCCTAATTCCCAACTCCAAATTCATACCACCTTCAACCAACCCCGCACGAAAAGTCACATTCATCTGCTACAATAATCTGGAACAGCTATTGCCAAGGATGGATCGAGATTTATGGCACTGAGATACGACTACTGCCTGTTTGACTTCGACGGCACGGTGGCGGACACCGGCGAGGGCATCCGAAGGAGCGTGGCCCACAGCCTGGAAAAGCTGGGCTATCCGGCCCTTGACGAGGCGACGCTGAGCCGCTTCATCGGCCCGCCGCTGCACGACAGCTACATGGAGTTCTGCGGCATGGACGACGAGACCGCCGAGGCCGCCATCGCCGCCTACCGGGAGCGGTACGTGGACATCGGCCTGTACGAGTCCCGGCTGTATCCCGGCATGGCCGAGCTGCTGCGGGCATTGCACCAGGCGGGCGCCTGGGTGGCCATCGCCTCGGCCAAGCCAGCGTTCATGCTGGAAAGGCTGGCGAAGCACTTCGGCATCGACAGGCACCTGGACGCCATCTCCGGCACGGGCCTGGGGCGGCACTCCGCCGACAAGCGGGACCTGATCCTCGCGGCGCTGCCGGAAGGGGCCGACCTGTCTAGGGCCTGCATGTGCGGCGACCGGCGGTTCGACGTGGAAGCCGCCGCGGCGCTGGGCATGGCGGGCATCGGCGCGGACTACGGCTACAGCCTGCCTGGCGAGCTGGCCGGAGCAGGGGCCGCGGAGGTGTTCCAAAGCGTCTCCGCCATGTCCGAACACCTGCTGCAAAGTCCCGGAGACCGGCCCTGAAGGGCGGCAAAATTGTGATCTCCCGGCGAATTTTCGGCGCCGACGGCGCCCGTCGGGCCATGCGCGTGAACCTGGCGAGGGTTTTATACGTCAAATATACGCACCGGCCGCGCGCCCGCGGGGATATTCCGGTTTTATCGAGCATTGCGCGTGGAGCGCTGAATCCCTGACCAAAGCTCCAGGCTCCACTCTACTTAAAGGGGTGTAAATATGGCATACGAAAATCTGTGCATGTACTGCTTTGAGGATATGCAGGGCCAAACCACCTGCCCCCACTGCGGCCGGGACTCCCGGGCCGCGGTGCCCCAGGTGCAGATGCTGCCCGGCTCCCGGGTGTACCACGAGCGCTTCCTGATCGGCCGCGCCCTGGGCCAGGACGCCACCGGCATCGTCTACGCGGCCTTCGACACCAAGAAGGAAAACAAGCTGCGCATCCGCGAATACCTGCCCCGGGACTGTGCCGAGCGCCTGAACGACGGCGCAGTGGTGCCCATGGCGGGCAAGGAGGACGAGTTCGAAGCGGGCATCAAGAAGCTGCGCGCCAGCGTGGAGAGCGTGGAAGACCCCCGCAAGCGCCACTTCTTCTTCGAGGAGAACGGCACCGCCTACATCGCCCAGCGCAAGGCCGCCGCCGCTTCCGCCGACCGCGAGGAGGCCGACGAAGGCGAGGAGGAGGGCGGAAACCGCCGCAGGATCCTGCTGTTCGCCGGCATCGCCGTGGCGGTGCTGGTGGCGGCGGCGGTGCTGCTGATCACCGTGTTCAACGGCGCGGTGAACCCCTCCCGCGACCTCACCCAGTCCCCCACGCTGGACCCCAGCCAGGTCTGGATCCCGGCCACCACGCCCACGGCCACGCCCTACGTGGCCCCCACCTTCGCGGCGCTGGTGGACCCGGAGCTGAGCTGGATGGAATACACCTATGAGGGCGACGTGGAGCAGGAGTACCAGCAGGCCCAGCAGGCCGCGGCCACGCCCAGCCCCACGCCCGCGCCCACCCCGGCCGGCGGCACCGGCAAGTACAAGCTGGTCACCGGCAACTCCTCCAAGGCGGACATCACCGCCCTGCAGGAAAAGCTGGCCGAACTGGGCTGGCTGGACAAGAACAAGGTGACGGGCAAGTACGATTCCGACACCTACCAGGCCGTCAAGGACTTCCAGAGCTATATCAACCAGCGCTACAACCCCAAGGAGAAGCTGACCGTGGACGGCGCGGCCGGCCCCAAGACGCTGCAGTGGCTGTATGAGGTGGGCTCCCGCAGGCCCACGCCCACGCCCGCGCCGAAGGTCACCCCGAAGCCGGACGACACGACCGTGGACGACAAGTCCTCCGCCGAGCAGGTGCGCGGCGTGCAGCAGAAGCTGATCACCCTGGGCCTGCTGCCCGAGAACGCCGCCGACGGCAAGTACGGCGCGTCCACCGTGCAGGCGGTGCGCAAGTTCCAGCAGCGGGTGAATGAGCTGCAGGGCTACGACGTGCTGACCGTGTCCGGCCGGGTCGACCCCCAGAGCATGGCCTTCCTGACCTACTATGCCGAGGAATGGGCCAAGCTGCGCCAGGCCACCGCGGTGCCCACCGCCACGCCCGCGCCCACCGTGAAGCCCACCCCCACGCCCACCACCCGGCCCGTGGAGACCCTCAGCGGCGTGATCGACGCCAACTCCCCCGCCGACGCGGTGCGCAAGGTACAGCAGCTGCTGATCGACATCGGCATGCTGCCCACCGGCTCCGCCGACGGCAAGTACGGCAACGCCACCATCGGCGCCGTGGCCGACTTCCAGCAGTGGGTGAACATCCAGCGCGGCGAGCAGACCCTGACCGTGAACGGCGAGGTGGACCAGCTGACCCTGGCCTACCTGCAGTACTGCAAGGACCACGGCCTGACCCCCTACGGCACCCAGCCGCCGGCCGGCCCCACCGCAGCGCCCACCGCCACGCCCACCGCGGCCCCCGCCGCCGTCGAGCCCGAGGGCGACGCCCCGGACGACGAGCCGGAGGAGCCCGGCGAGGACAGCGAGATCACCGTGGACGCCCATTCCGACCCTGATTCCATCCGCTATGTCCAGCAGATGCTGGTCGCCGTGGGCGCCATGGACGAAAGCGGCGTGGACGGCGTCTACGGCAGGGGCACCACCCGGGCCGTGCAGGCCTTCCAGGAGTGGGTGAACGCCACCCAGGGCGGCAGCCTGCCCACGGACGGCGCGGTGGACAACGCCACCCGCCTGGCGCTGGAGTATGCCTACGACCGCGACATCACCATGACCCAGCAGGCCACCGCCGCACCGACAGAAGCGCCCACCGAGGCCCCGACGCAGGCCCCCACCGAAGCCCCCACGCAGGCGCCCACCGAGGCCCCGACCCCCGAGCCCACCGAGGAACCCACCCAGCCCGAACAGGGCCCGGAGGGCGGCCAGATCACCGTGGGCGAGGATTCCGACCCCGAGTCCATCCGCTATGTCCAGCAGATGCTGCAAAGCGTCGGCGCGCTGGCGGACGGCGAAACCGGCGTGTATGACGAAGCCACCGTGGAGGCCGTGAAGCGCTTCCAGGCCTGGGTGAACAGCATCCAGGGCGACAACACCCTGCCCGT
The DNA here is from genome assembly GCA_902765395.1 of uncultured Eubacteriales bacterium. Taxonomy (GTDB): domain Bacteria; phylum Bacillota; class Clostridia; order Christensenellales; family Aristaeellaceae; genus UBA2862. The sequence goes on along the minus strand of CACWZP010000027.1, from coordinate 7,289 downwards.
GACCGGCTATGTGGACGATCGCACCCGTCAGGCGCTGGAGTACGCCAGCGACCGGGGCTACACCATGAACGACGGCGACCAGCCCACCCCCGAGCCCCCGGGCGTTGGCGCGGTGGGCGACGTGGCCATCCGCTTCGGCGACGTGCTGGCCGACGGCAGCGTGATCGCCGTGCCCGAAGGCGCGTTCAGCGTGCAGTGGCGCGCGGAAGGCGACGTGGACAGCTACTCCATCTACGTCACCGACAGCCAGGGCAACTCCATCGTCTCCCAGGAGAACACCGACATCACCAGCTTCAACGTGAACACCCAGCAGATGGTTCCCGGCGAGGTGTACACCATGCGCCTGGGCGTACTGCCCACCCGCGGCGGCGAGGAGGACATCGTCTGGCAGGAGGTGCAGTTCACGCTGCCCCAGCGCGAGACGCCCAGCCCCGCGCCCACCGAGGCCCCCACTGAGGAGCCCACCGAGGCCCCCACCGCCGAGCCCACCGTGGCCGCTGTGGCCGCTCCCCGCATCTCCATCGCGGGCGTCAGCGCGGGAAGCGATCCCGTGGTCATCGAGGGCGACACCTTCCAGATCAGCTGGTCCGCCGAAGGCGCGGTGAGCGCCTACCAGGTGCGCATCGCCGACGAAAACGGCGACGAGATCGCCAGCCAGACCACCGACCAGACCAGCGTGGGCCTGCGGGCCAACGACATGCGCGAAGGCGTGGTCTACTCCCTGAGCGTGGGCGCGATCCCCGTGAACGGCTCCGAGGCCGACATGGTCTCCTCCACGGCCACCTTCACCCGGCCGGTGCCGACCACGCCCGAGCCCACCGAGGAGCCCACCCCCGAGCCCCAGCCCACGGCGGCCCCCGTGGGCAAGCCCGTGATCAACCTGGGCGGCACGGCGGTGCAGCACGAGGGCGTGCCCTACATGACGGACAGCTCCGTCATCATCAGCTGGAACGCCGACGGCGACGTGGCCGGCTACTACGTGTACGTGGAGAACGACTCCGGCGAGCAGCACGAGCTGTCCAGCGGCACCGACACCTCCAGCACCGTGAGCACCGCCAGCCTGCCGGCGGGCATCTACACCATCTACGTGGGCGCCATGCCCGTGGGCGGCACCCGGGACGACGCCCAGTGGAGCAGCATCCGCTTCGGCATCCCCTCCCCCACGGCCCAGCCCACCGAGGAGCCCACGCCCGAACCGGAGCCCGAGCCCACCGAGGAGCCCTCCCGCACCATCAGCGGCCCCATCAGCCCCTCCAGCGACTCCGAGACCATCCAGCAGCTGCAAATGCGGCTGTACAGCCTGGGCCTGCTGGGCAACGACGTGGAGCCCGGCGTGCTGGACGAGGCCACCCTCAACGCGGTGTACGCCTTCCAGATGCGGATGTATGAGCAGTATCAGGTGGAGCTGGGGCCCATCGACCCCTCCGACCCCGATACCGTCATCGACCCCGACACCGTGCTGGCCATATTCGGAGATTATTGACAGCTGACGAAGTTTCACCAGGGCGGCGCTGCAACGCAGCGCCGCCCCTTTTTCACCGCCCAGGCCTTCCCCTTCATGGGGGCTCGAACCCATTGACATGGGGAGGCTTTGGGTTTGCGCATTATTATTTGTAGGGGCGGCGTTGCGCCGCCCGCCAGGCTTCCCTCTCCGAGGGAGGCGGCGCACAGCGACGGAGGGCGTTTTAACAGCGCCGTTCCCTGGCCGCGCCTCACCTGCCCCCTTGCCAACTCCTTCAAATTGGTATAAAATTAAACCATATTGTTGGAATGAGGCGAGAGCCATGAAAAAGAAGAACCTGCGCTGGATCGCGGCGCTGCTGGTGCTGTGCCTGCCGTGGCTTGCGCTGTGCACGGGCATCGCGGAGGATGCCATCTTCCCGGAAACGGACGCTCCCGCGGACGACGCCATCTTCCCGGAGACGGACGCACCCGAGGACGACGCCATCTTCCCGGAAGCCGAAAATCCCGACGACGGCATCTTTCCGGAAGATGACGGGGAGGAGATCGCCGCGACGGAGGAAGTGCCTCAGACGGGCCTTGAGGTCTACTATTTCGACCTGGAGCGCGTGGACGGCATACTGATCCGCTGCGACGGGGCCACCTGCTTCATCGACGTGGGCTATCACCGGGACGCCCAGAAGGTGCTGCCCTACCTGCAGGCCCTGGGCGTGGAGAAGCTGGACTGCTACATCGGCTCCCATGCCCACGCCGACCACATCGAAGGCGCGCCGGATATCATCTATGCCCTGCGCCCGGACGTGGTCTACGTGTCCCACAAGCCCACCTGGAACGCCATCGTCAGCTACGCCTCCAAGGCGCAGAAGAGCGTGGTGAAGGGGACGCCCTGCAAGGTGCTCAAGCCCGGCGACAGCTTCCAGCTGGGCGGCGCGATGATGCGCTGCCTGGGGCCGACGAGCATCCACAGCTGCAACATCAGCGACAACGAGGAAAACGCCAACTCCCTGATCTGCAAGCTGACCTACGGCGCGCGCTCGTTCCTGTTCGCCGGGGACACCTATGATTACTGCCTGGAGGCGGTGGAGAAGAAGTATCCCGGCATTCTGGACAGCGACGTGCTCCAGAACCCCCACCACAACGGCCATCACAGCGACAACGTGCTGAACCTGGTGTCGCCGAAGGCCACTGTGTTCTGCACCGAAAACGCCCACCTGCCCGGCGACGATTACCTGGGCCAGCTGAGGAACCACAAGAGCGCCTATTTCATCACCTGCTCCCGCTGCGACGGCAACGTGCTGATCACCTCCGACGGCGAGCACCTGGAGGCCTACTGCGGCTATCCGCTGAAATCGGTGCATCTGGACCCGGTGAACGCGCTGGTGCCCGGGCAGACGGTGCAGATGACCGGCGCGCTGGAGCCCACGCGCAGGGCCAACCCGCGCAAGTGGCTGAACTGGAAGAGCTCCGACCCGGAGGTGGTGAAGGTCTCCAGGGGCAAGCTGACCGCCGTGGCCGAGGGCACCGCCACCATCACCGCCACCGCCATCAACGGCGTGTCCGACAGCGTGCAGGTGCAGGTGTTCGCCACGGGCGTGATCCTGGACAAGCAGGCGCTGTCGCTGAACGTGGGCGAGGCCGGACAGCTGCGCTACAAGCTGACCGGCGACGCCCCGACGGGGAGCATCGAGTGGCTCTGCGACGACCCCGGCATCGCCATGGTCACCAGCGACGGCGAGGTGATCGGCGTCGGCGTGGGCGAGACCCGCGTCGTCGCCCGCGTCGACAGCGGCGCGGAGGCCGCCTGCCAGGTGACCGTCACCGAAAAGCCGGTGAGGGAGCTGGACCTGAGCAAGAGCAAGATCAAGCTGAAGGTGGGCGAAACCTACGCCCTGCAATGCAAGGTCCGCCCCAGCGACGCCACCGACAAGCGGCTGGAATGGGCCAGCAGCGACGAGAGCGTCGCCACCGTGGATGCCTTCGGAAACGTCACCGCCGTGGGCAAGGGCAGCGCCAAGATCGGCGTCCGCGCCTCCAACGGGGTGTACGATTTGTGCAGGGTGAAGGTGGAATAGGGAAGATCTTTTGGGCGGCGCAGCGCCGCCCCTGCATCTATTGCGCAATCCCCGATCCTCGCTGATCCCCTCATCGCTGAGCGACGGATTTACCAGACGGTTTTCGCCAAAGCCCTGCGACTCCGGCCAACCGCGCTTCGCGCCGGTTGCCTAACCTTGGCACTTTTGAGCGACGCGGCTAACGAGAGGTTTATCTTCCGCAAGCATTGTGAGGCCGTGGGCTCATTTGTGCCGGAAATCCGCCGCCAAAAAAGTCCGTTCCCCGGCTCCCTATTGGAAACAGCTTCCAGAAGGGGAACCGAGGAACGTTCTTTTTTGGCGGCCTGCACAAAAACCCGTAACTTCGCTCCTGCGCACCCTGCGCGCATCCGCTCGTTCCCAAGGGTTTTTGGTTGCAGGCCGCCGCTGCATAGGGGAACAGCGAGAATTGTGGCAGTCCTGAATGGGTGCCCCACCACCGCAAGCGGTCCCCCTCCCCACTGCGGTGGGGAGGCTTTTGGTTTGCGCATATTTTTTGTAGGGGCGGCGTTGCGTCGCCCGCCCTGTGATGGAGGATCGGCGAAAAAGGGGCGTTCCTTCAGGAACGCCCCATCCTCCTCACAGCAGCAGTATTCCCTTTTCGGCGCAGGCATCCATGGTCTCGTCGTCCCAGATGCTGGACTGCACCTCGCCGATGTGGGCGGTTCCCATCATCAGCATGCACAGGCGGCTCTGGCCGATGCCGCCGCCGATGGTCAGCGGCAGCTCGTCGTTCAGCAGCATCCTGTGGAACGGCAGCGCCCGCCGGTCCTCGCACCCGGCCAGGGTCAGCTGGCGGTCCAGCGACTCGGCGTCCACGCGGATGCCCATGCTGGACAGCTCGAAGGACCGGCCCAGCACGTCGTTCCAGAACAGTATGTCGCCGTTCAGCTGCCAGTCGTCGTAGTCCGGCGCGCGGCCGTCGTGGGGAACGCCGGACTTCAGCTTGCCGCCGATCTGCATGATCAGCGCCGTGCCCTTCTCCTTCAGGTAGGCGTCCTCCCGCTGCTTGGGCGTCAGGTTCGGATATCGGTCCTCCAGCTCCTGGGTGGTGATGCAGCTCATACCCCGGCTCAGCTTCACGTGGATGCTGGGGAATTCCCGGCGCAGCCGCTCGGACACGTCCACCACGCAGTGCACGATCTCCTGGGCGGTGCGCTTCAGGTAATCCAGGTTGCGGTCCTCGCGGGTGATGATCTTCTCCCAGTCCCACTGGTCCACGTAGATGGAGTGCAGGTTGTCCAGCTCCTCGTCCCGGCGGATGGCGTTCATGTCGGTGTACAGGCCGCGGCCCACGTGGAAGTCGTAGCGCTTCAGGGCCAGGCGCTTCCACTTGGCCAGCGAGTGCACCACCTCGCCCTCGGCGCCCACGGCGGGCACGTCGAAGCTCACGGGCCGCTCCACGCCGTTCAGGTTGTCGTTCAGGCCGGACTCCCGCCGCACGAACAGCGGCGCGGACACCCGGCGCAGGTTCAGCGCGTGGGTCAGCTCCACCTGGAAATTGTGCTTGATGAACTCGATGGCCAGCTGGGTATCGAAGGTGTTCAGCGACGGCCTGTAGCCGTCCGGGATCGTGACATGGTTCATGTGCGGGCCCCCTTTGCCGATACTATGAAAATAAGTATACTCTCCCCTCCCCGCGTTGGCAAGTTGAATTTTCGTGAACTGGAATATTCATTTACGCCTTTTCCCCGTCCACCGCCATTTCCGGCATCCCGGGCATAAACTTTCATTTTTGGCGGGTATTCCTGCATATATACGGCTTAATTCGGCGGATTATGCCTTTCCATCCTGCAAAGCCGCAGGAATGTCATATTTGAATTTGCAATTTAACATAGATAAATATTGCAAATTTGCCGATTTACCATTATAATATGTTCATGCGGTCGCACCGACCGAAATCCTATTCTCGTTAAGGGGGACGACATAATGGCGTTGAAGAATGCATATCTGATCGACCTGATGAGCCGCGTCGAGGCGCGCAACCCGAACGACAAGCAGTTCCTGATCACCGTCCGCAGCGTGCTGGAGAGCATCGAGCCCGTGGTGGAGAAGCATCCGGAATATGTGAAGGCCGGCGTGCTGGAGCTGTTCGTGGAGCAGGAGCGCGTGATCAAGTTCCGCGTGCCGTGGGTGGACGACAAGGGCAATGTGCACGTAAACCGCGGCTATCGCGTGCAGGGCAACAGCGCCATCGGCCCGTACAAGGGCGGCCTGCGGCTGCATCCCTCCGTGACCGAGGACACCGTGAAGTTCCTGGCCTTCGAGCAGACGCTGAAGAACAGCCTCACCGGCCTGCCCATCGGCGGCGGCAAGGGCGGCAGCGACTTCGACCCCAAGGGCAAGAGCGACATGGAGGTCATGCGCTTCTGCCAGAGCTTCATGACGGAGCTGTACAAGTACATCGGCGCTGACGTGGACGTGCCGGCCGGCGACATCGGCGTGGGCGCCCGCGAGATCGGCTATCTCTACGGCCAGTACAAGCGCATCACCGGCCTGTACGAGGGCGTGCTCACCGGCAAGGGCCTCAGCTACGGCGGCTCCCTGGTTCGCACCCAGGCCACCGGCTACGGCCTGTGCTACTTCACCGAGGAGATGCTGAACGCCGCCGGCAAGAGCTTCAAGGGCCAGACGGTGGTCATCTCCGGCAGCGGCAACGTGGCCATCTACGCCAACGAGAAGGCCACCCAGCTGGGCGCGAAGGTGGTCGCCATGAGCGATTCCAACGGCTATATCTACGACAAGGACGGCATCGACCTGGCCTGCGTCAAGCAGATCAAGGAAGTCAAGCGCGGCCGCATCAAGGAATATGTCGACGCCCATCCCACCGCCGAGTACCACGAAGGCTGCTCCGGCATCTGGACCATCAAGTGCGATATCGCCCTGCCCTGCGCCACCCAGAACGAGATCAGCCTGGACAGCTGCAAGGCGCTGGTCGCCAACGGCTGCTACTGCGTGTCCGAGGGCGCGAACATGCCCACCGTGATCGAGGGCATCGAGTACCTGCAGGCCAACGGCGTGCTCTTCGGGCCGGCCAAGGCCGCCAACGCCGGCGGCGTGGGCACCTCCGCCCTGGAGATGAGCCAGAACTCCGAGCGCCTGAGCTGGACCGCCGAGGAAGTCGACGCCAAGCTGAAGACCATCATGGTGAACATCTACCACAACGTGGAGTCCGCCGCCAAGGAATACGGCATGGAGGGCAACTTCGAAGCCGGCGCCAACATCGCGGGCTTCCTGAAGGTCGCCGACGCCATGTACGCCCAGGGCGTATGCTGAGCATAATGCATTAGCTGCCGCGACATGATTATCCGGCCCCTTGCGCCACTGATTCCAGCGCAAGAGGCCGGTGTTTTGTTCCTGTACGCACGATAGTTGATAAACACAGCTCTCCCGGCGCACAAATTCCAAGGTGGGAAAGCAAAGATGGTCAGCAAAACGCAACCCCCAAGCCTTCCCCCATGGAGGAGGAGGCATTTGCGAAGCAAATGACAGATGAAGTCCTCGCTCCTCCTCCACTTGAAAAGCGAGGCAAGATAGCGGTTGCGGAAGCTGCCATCGAGGTCTCTGCGCGGCATCAGCTATTCCTGTTCCCTGCTCCCTGTTTCATATTCCCTGCTCCCTTTCCCTGCCCGCCAAGACAAAGAAAAGAGGACATTCTTTCGAATGTCCTCATTGAGATCCGGCGACGACCTACCCTACCGGGCCGTTTCCAGCCAAGTACTATCAGCGTGCTGAGGC
>CACWZP010000026.1 GCA_902765395.1 uncultured Eubacteriales bacterium | reverse complement strand
CATCCTCCGAGCTACCTTGCCGGAGGCGCAGGAGCGCATGTCCTGGTCCATGCCTACCTACTGGAAGGGCAGGAACATCATCCACTTCGCCGCGTCGAAGAAGCATCTGGGCCTGTACCCGGGCGACGAGGCGACCAGGGTGTTCGCGGAAGCGCTCAAGGATTTCGATGTGAGCAAGGGCACCATCCGCATTCCTTGGAATCGTGCGCTGCCTGAGACGCTGATCCGGGAAATCGCCCGGTGGTGCTATGAGGAGTATCGAAAATGAACGTATTTGACATGCCGTTTTCAAAGGTGTATGCCTGTCTGGTGCAGAAGGCCGAGCGCAAGGGCCGAACAAAGGATGAGGTGGACAGAATTATCACATGGCTGACGGGCTACCCGACCGTTGAAGCCATCAGCAACGTCAGCTACGGCGCGTTCATCGACGGCGCGCCGGAATGGAATCCCCGAGCCGAATTCATCACCGGCAAGGTGTGCGGCATTCAGGTGGAGACCATCGCTGACCCGCGCATGAAGAAACTGCGCAAACTGGACAAGCTGGTGGATGAGCTGGCAAAGGGGTGGCCGATGGAAAAGGTCACATTTGCCAGTCTGGACAGCCCGCGGCCGTTGTGATACAATTCCTGTATCGACATTCAGGGGAGGGTCGAAATGCAGATTTCCAGCAGATTCACCATCGCGGTGCATATGATCATATGCATTGAGGCCTTTAAGGATACGCACAAGGTCACCAGTGAGTTCATCGCGTCGAGCGTCAACGTCAATCCCGTGGTGATCCGCAGGCTGCTGCAGCAGTTGAAAAAGGCGGGCATCGTCGAAGTGAAGCGCGGCAGCGGCGGCGCGGATATTGCCAGGCCGCTGGATGAGATCACCCTGCTGGATGTCTACAACGCCGTGGAGAGCGTGGACAACGGCGTTCTGTTCCACTTTCATGAGAACCCGAACCAGCTCTGCCCCGTGGGGCGAAACATCCACGCCATCATGGACAGCCGCCTGCAGGAGATCCAGACCGCCATGGAGGCAAAAATGCGCGCCATGACGCTCAGTGAAATCATGGAGGACGCGAACCGGCTGCTGGAATTGTAAAATATCGTTGTAACGCTTGACATTACGACACATGCCTTCTATAATATGGATGTATCAAAGAAGATTACAACGATACTGGAGGGCATGAAAATGAAGAATTATACCAAGATCAGCGTTGGCCAGGACGCGCGCACGGAGCTTCACGACCTGCTGGGCCTGACGGGCGCGGAGATCAGCGTCAACAACCTGCCGGCCGGCGCGGGCGTTCCCTTTGTCCACTACCATCACAAGAACGAGGAGATCTATATGATCCTCTCCGGCAGGGGCCAGGCCGTTCTGGACGGCGAAACCGTGGCGCTGAACGCGGGCGACTGGCTGCGCATCGCGCCGGAGACCCGCCGGCAGTTCTCCGCGGCGGCGGATTCCGCGATCAGCTACATCTGCATCCAGGTCAGGGCGAATTCCCTGGAAGAGTACACGGCTGCCGACGCGACGATCGAGCAGTAAGCTGTTTTGACAGGGCGTCTTCCAACCAGGCATCCTCGTACAGGAATGAACGCAGAATTCTCGAATCCTTCAAGCTTTGCTTAAGGTTTTCGGGTATAATGGAATCATCGAGCAGCTGAGAGGCGTAAGTCCAGATAAATGGGCTTGCGCCTCTCTGCTATGAAAGGAGAGATTTCCATGAAGAGGATTGTTGCGATGATGATTTGTTTGATGATGGTGTTTTCGATTGGTGCGCTGGCGGAGCGCGGCATAGGCGGCAGCCCTCGCGGCGGAGGCATGGGTGGTCCCGGTGGCAGGATGGGCGGCGGCATGATGCAGAATGACGAGGTGATCCAGGCGGTGCTGGATCAAAACGCATCGAAGTTCCAGCAGTTCACCTTTACTGACGAGGAGACGGGCATCACCTTCGAATACAGCCTGTACGTCCCGGAGGATTACGACGCCTCCCAGTCCTACCCGCTGGTCATGTTCATCCCGGATTCCACCGGCGCGGGCAAGAGCGCTGCGGAGATCGTCGAGCAATACTACGGCGCAACGGTGTGGGTCACCGACGAGGAGCAGGCTAAGCACGCCTCATTCGTACTGGTGCCCGCGTTTACCGGCACGGTCACCACGGACAACTGGGAGGCCGATCCCCAGATCGACGCGACGGTGAAGCTGATCGCGCAGCTGTCGGGCGAATACTCTATCGATGAAAACCGCCTGTACACCACGGGTCAGTCCATGGGCTGCATGTCCTCGCTGTACCTGAACAGCAAATATCCCGACCTGTTCGCGGCCAGCCTGTACGTCTCCGGTCAGTGGGATATTTCAGTGCTGTCCGGCATGGAGAACCAGAAGTTCTTCTACGTGACGGCGGGCGGCGACGAAAAGGCCTCTGGCGGACAGGACGAGGTCATGGCCATGTTCGACGTGGACGGCGTCGCCTACAGCTACGGAACTTGGAGCGCCCAGGACGGTGCGGAGGCTCAGAATGCTGCGGTGGAAGCGCTGCTTCAAGAGGGACTGGACGCCAACATGATCCGCTTTGAGACCGGCACCGTGTTCAAAGAGGGCCAGGCCGGCATGGAGCACATGGCTTCCTTCAACTACGCCTATAAGCTGGAGGCTGTGCGAGACTGGCTGTTTGAGCAGGTGAAGGCATGATGAAGCACGTATTGATGATCATACTGGCGCTGTTGATCTGCGCCACTGCGGGTATGGCCGAGGGTGAACACAAGGGCGGCAGGGACAACGGCTCCATGAACCTGCTGAACGAGGGCATCGCACTCATGAACGGCGACGGTGTCGCGCAGGACTACGACGCGGCGATGCAGCGCTTCCTGGCTGCGGACGAGGCCGGGAACAAAAAGGCGGCGAGGTATGTGGGTCTTTTGTACGAGCATGGCCTGGGCGTGGAACAGGATTACGCGCAGGCGGCGTTCTGGTATGAAAAGGGCGTCAGTGCCGGGGACCTGACCAGCGGCTACTACCTTGGCCTTCTCTACAAGCAGGGGCTTGGCGTAGAGCAGGATTACAAGAAAGCAGCTGAGTATTTCACCTCCATTGCCGCGTCGGAAAGCAAATCCGCAACCGGCGTCATCGATGCCGGATACGAGCTTGCCCAGCTGTATGAACAGGGGCTTCCCCACAGCTGCAATGCGCGATACGCATGGGACTTCCTCAGGCACTTCGCCAGGACTGAGGATGGGACAATCGTTGAGATCGATGCCGATCGGAAGGAATTCAGAAATGATGGGTTCGCTTTTCTTTATGCAAAACCCGGCCCTATGCCGCCCTTATCCCCCGTATTCCGCAGGAATACACGGTTGGGCCTGTATCATGGGCCGGGTTCGTTTGTGAATCTTTCGGGTTTGCCATGCCGGGATTCGATTTCCCGAGATTTCCCTCGGGTTCATCGTGTACTGCGTGTAATCCGTGTAATGCGTGTAAGGCGTGTAATGATAGAATTTATACTGTACCCCATGTGTTGATAGCCAGCAAAGCGATTGAAGCATGTTTTCGCTCGGTGGCAATTGCCCAATCGCCCTTTGACAAGGAATCGATTGTATGATATAATGCCGCCAAATATGATATATATGTATCATATTTGCAACATTATAGCTATGGATCGTCAGAGATTCAAGAGTTCTGACCGGGATGATACAAACAGGAGAGAAATTGTCTCATGCGGGAAAAAAGCCAATACTCCGCCGCGGAGCTCATCGCCTCGGCGTTCATGGAACTGATGCTGGAAAAGCCTTATCCGGAGATCACAGTGACGGATATCATCACGCGGGCGGGCGTCGCGCGCGCTTCCTTTTACCGGAACTATGCTTCCACAAGCGATATATTGGACAGCACCATCGACAAAGCCGTCGCCGATTTTGGGCAAACCGCCTTGCCGGTTCTATCCACGAACGACGAGCGGGCCTGGCGGGACCTGTTGTTTCGCTATATCTACCAGTTCTGCGAACAGCACCGCCGACTGGCAACCAGCAGGCCCGACAATATCCCCATACTGTTTACCTTGATGAACAGCCGGATCCGGGAACTGGAAAGCCAGCGGTCAACGGCGGGGATTGAGGACAAATATCGGATCACCGCGCGGGCGGGCGCGATCAGCAACGTTATCCGGGTCTGGATGGACGGGGGAATGCAGGAAACGTCGGAGGAGATCGTCAACTACATCATGAGTTTCGTCCTGTCTATCTGACAGGAAAGGCGGCGGCTATGTCCAAAATTCGCAGGTCCTATTTTGCGCGTCTCGTCGGACGCGTGATCCTCGCGGCGATCGTGCTTTATCTATACATCTGGCGGAGGAGCGCTTTTTCGGTGCTGCAGGGCTGGGCGTTTTTCTCTGGCCTTTCGCCGCTGCACATGCTGTGGATCGTATGGGTCATTGATATGATCGGCCAACTGGTGCCTGTGCAGAAGAATATCGCTCTTGGGTCGCTGAAGATGTACCGGCACCGTTTTCGTCCCCTTGTCGATGGCATCAACTATAAAGCGCTGAAGGAGCACATCGTCGTGACCACCAAGGCGGCCTACAAGGCCTTTTTTGATCTGGGTCGGCATTCTCGCGGCCCTGGCGGTCCTGTTCTTTACGGGCATCCTTGGGCGCGACGAGATATTCCTGGTCTCGGTGTTCTTCTTTGTCTGCGACCTGATCTGCGTCCTAATCTGGTGTCCCTTCCGCCTCATCATGCGCAACAAGTGCTGCACCACCTGCTGGATCTTCAACTGGGATCACCTGATGATGTTTTCTCCCTTTATTTTGACGCCGGGCTTTTACACCACTTCCCTTTTGATCCTCGCCTTTGCCGCCTGGGTGTTGTGGGAGGTGTGCGTCATGGTTTATCCGGAACGCTTTTGGGAGAGCACGAATCTCGCGCTGACGTGCGCCAACTGCACGGAAAAGCTCTGCACACAGTACTGCCAGAAGCTGAGGCGCTCCCAGAACCGTTCCGCATCGCGCGCATGAGCGGCAGGAGAAGGCCGACAAACCGGGAGCTTCTTTACCGATGATTTCTGCAGACGGTCTTTGCCGTCGAGGAGGCGCGTTTATGAATTCCGTAATCGATTTCGTCCTGTTGTTTTTCGTCTATTCTTTCCTCGGCTGGTGTGTCGAGGTGAGCCTGAAATACATTCAGTATCACCGCTTTATCAATCGAGGCTTCTTCACCGGGCCTATCTGCCCCATCTACGGGAGTGGCGCAGCGCTCATCACGCTCATCGTAGGCGGCATCGCGCCGGTTGAACAGGGGTATGGCACGACATTTGCCCTTTCGTTTGTGCTCTGCGGGGTGGTCGAATACTTCACCAGCTACTTTATGGAAAAACGCTTTCATGCCCGCTGGTGGGATTACAGCCAAAAGCCGATGAACCTCCACGGTCGCGTGTGGATCGGCAATCTGATCCTCTTCGGTCTGGCGGGCGTGGCGATCATCCGTTTTTTCAACCCCATACTGTACCGTGTGCTCGACCGGCTTCCTCTCCCCGTTCGCGAGGGACTGGTGGTCGGCCTGTTGGCGGTCTTTGCCGCCGACTATGTCCTCACACACTTCGTCCTCAAGCTGGTCAAGACCGGGGTCGAACAGAGTGCGGCAGACAATACCGAGGAGATCAACCGGGAGATCAAGCTGCTGCTCAGTGACAAAAACGTATTCTATCGCCGCTTTGCAGACGCCTATCCCGAAGTGATCTACCGCACCGAGCGTATCAACGCCCGCATGGAAGCGATCCGCGCCGAGACAGAGCGCCTGCGCCGGGAGGCGGAACAGCGCCGCGAACAGCTGTCCAGTGCGCTTGAGCCCACAGGGTTGATCAAAAACGACCTGATCGAAAAGCAGGAAGCGCTGCTCAACCTGTTGTATGATGAGAATACTGCCTCAGCGGACATGAAAGCGCTGAAAAAGGAGATCGACCACGACCAGGAACGCCTCAGGAATCGCCCTCTGGCGAAGATCTCCAACCGTCCCAGCTGACCCATGCGCCCGGGCTTTCTCTTGAGGGTCGGGCGCGCTTTGGTTGCCATACACATCCTGTGGAAGTTGCAATGCGTGGCGATGATGTATATTTCCGAGCGCAAAGCTCCGTTGCATAATGCAGAAACTAGGTGGACAAAACATCAAGAGTGATGTACATTGCCATATCGGAGCCGCGCAACTGAAAAAAGAACGAAACACGGCAAGAAGGAAACGGGCACAAGCCGGCCTTCAAAATGCACCGAAGGTGCACAATTGCACGATTGCTCTGTAAAATACTCCCCGAAGCCACCGCTTCCGACGGGATTCGAACCCGATTTGAGACGCATGATTATCAACTGGATGGAGTCTTGATGCAAAGTCGAATGAAGAGTTTTTGGTATGTCAAATATCCTAAAGCCAAAAATGTGATTCATTTCAAGATTGCTATCTGGAAAAAATCGGATAGCAGTCAATAACGTACTATCCGGGATTATCAGACAAATACGGATAGAAGCGGATAGGGGAGGTCAACAGAAATGCAGCACAGCGAACCTTTGTCGCGGTGCTGCTTTTTTGTGGCTGGGTGTAATTATTCCATCCCAGCCCTTTTCTTGAACACGCCCTCCAGGTCGACGGTGGCCTTCTTGAGCATCTCTTCCTTGATGTGGGTGTAGATGTTGGCGGTGGTCTGGTAGTCGGTATGACCGACGATCTTCATGGCGATCAGCGGGTCGACGCCGCTTTCGTAGAGCATGGTCACGTAGTTGTGCCGGAAGTAATGCGGCGTCAGGGTGACCTTGATCTGCTTCAGGATATCATCTGGGCGGCTGGTGCTTTCCTTGATTTTACGCCACTCCACACAGCCTGCTGCCAGCATCAGACGGTACCACATCCGCTTGAAGCTGGAGTGGGGGATGGGATTGCCTTTCTTCGTGTGAAATACGTACTCGTCTGCACCACCCTTGTTTGCCAGCAGCTTCTCCTTGAGCTCCGGTGGGATGGGGACGTATCGGTCAGCGGCTTCTGTCTTCAGGCTGCCGTCATGGGCGACTGAGCCGGCGTAGTCCAGGTCGCGCTGGATGTGTACCTGATCCTCGTTGAAATCAAAGTCCCGCCACTTGAGCCCCAGCGCCTCGCCCCGGCGGAGTCCGAGGTAATAGAGAACTGCCAGAAAGAGCCCTTCCGGGTGGTTGTTGATGACTTCCAGGATGCGCTGCGTCTCGTCATCCGTCAACGGACGGCGGGCATCCCTCCGATGAGCTGTCGATGGAACCAGTATAACACACGCCAAGTGGAAAAGCCATAGGGGGAGAAATACGAGGGAAGAAAAATGGACAGAAAACTCGTGGACAGCCCTGGAGGATGGGGGAGTGGATCAGGGAAAAAGAGATATATACTGCAGAATACGTTTGCTAAGTGCGCCGACATCGGCTATAATACAATGTAGATTACGAATGTCGATTGGCCGGATAGTATCGGATAAACACAATTTGGTACCTACCCTTCCATTTTTCGGGACCAAAAGGTCGCAGGTTCAAATCCTGTCACCTCGACCACAAAATCTGTGAGGTTTGAATGAATCTCGCAGATTTTTCTTATGCAGCGAAGACCCGTGAGATCGGATGGATCTCACGGGTCTTTCCTGTTCAGGACCTTGGCGCACGAGCGGGTTACGAATCGTAGAAATGCTGGCCGTCCTCGGTCACCAGGCGCTCTGTCCGGGGGTATTCAAACGTTTCGGGGCGGTCGGCGTTGGCGGCCAGGTAGTCCGCGAATCGCGCGGCATACCATTTGGCCATGCCGAGGTTGTGCATGAGGTAGTGGCCGCAGTTCTTCGGCGACGCGCCGGGGACGCTCTCGGCCTGTTCCACAGAGCGGAACGCCCGCAGGATCAGGTCGAAGATCTCGCGCGGGGGACGGCTGCCCTTGAGGATGAGATAGAAGCCCGTCAGGCATCCCATGGGGCCCCAGTAGATGACCTCGTCCTTCCAGTCGGGGTCGTTGCGCAGGTATGTGGCCACGATGTGCTCCAGGGTGTGCATGGCCGCCACGTCGACGGCGGGCTCCCGGTTCGGGTGGGTCAGGCGAACGTCGTAGGTGGTGAGGGTGCCGTTTTCGACGGTGTCCACCCGGCTGGTGAATATGCCGGGGACGATGGCCGTATGGTCGACGGAAAAGCTGGGTATCAGGTCCATGGGTTGATCTCCTTTCGCGGCAATGGGCAGCATTGCCTTTCTGGGCTGCGTTCAATACTCGGATAACGGATGGGCCGCAGATCGCTTCGCCCACCCTATTGATTGTACCACACCGGATGCCCGCTGGCAACAGGCGGCGGGGACATTTTCGACAGCTCAGGCGGCGTGCCGGTGCCGACGCGCCGAGCGGTGTTGCCCTGAAAGCCGGCATGTGATATAATAGGTTCACACTACAGAATATCAGCGCCGGCCGGGGGCTTGAGCCCTCGCCGGACAGCGCGGGCCGCACGGCAGGAAAGGGGCTATACAAGTGAACCAGTACAGGGATTTCGACAACTACCTGAAGGAGTATCCTTCGATCGACGGCTATTTCGGGAAGTACGGCGGCAATTACCTGGACGACCCGGAGCTCATCAAGGCCTTCAACGAGTACGCCGAGGCCTACAACACCATCGCCCAGTCGGCCCAGTTCATCGCCGAGCTGCGGCGCATCCGGCGGGACTTCCAGGGCCGCCCGACGCCCGTGTACCACTGCCAGAACCTGTCCAACCTGCTGGGACGCACCCAGATCTATCTGAAGCGCGAGGACCTGAACCACACCGGCGCCCACAAGCTGAACCACTGCATGGGCGAGGGCCTGCTCGCAAAGTTCATGGGCAAGAAGAAGCTGATCGCCGAGACCGGCGCAGGCCAGCACGGCGTGGCGCTGGCCACTGCCGCGGCCTACTTCGGCATGGAGTGCGACATCTACATGGGCGAGGTGGACATCGCCAAGCAGGCCCCCAACGTCACCCGCATGAAGCTGCTGGGCGCGAACGTGGTGCCCGTCAGCTTCGGCCTGAAGACGCTGAAGGAGGCCGTGGACGCAGCGTTCATGGCCTACGCCAAGGAATACAAGGACGCGGTCTACTGCATCGGCACCGCCGCCGGCCCGCACCCGTTCCCGCTGATGGTGCGCGACTTCCAGTTCTGCATCGGCGAGGAAGCCCGGGAGCAGTTCAAGGCAATGACGGGCCACCTGCCGGACCAGGTGGCGGCCTGCGTGGGCGGCGGCTCCAACTCCATCGGCATGTTCACGCCGTTCCTGGCCGACCCCGTGGAGCTGGTGGGCGTGGAGCCCCTGGGCCGCGGCCCGAAGCTGGGCGACCACGCGGCGTCCATCACCTACGGCAGGGAGGGCGTGATGCACGGCTTCAACAGCATCATGCTGGCGGACGAGAACGGCGATCCCGCGCCGGTGTACTCCAACGCCAGCGGCCTGGACTATCCCGCCGCGGGCCCGGAGCACGCGCTGCTGCACGACATGAACCGCGTGTGCTACACCACCATCGACGACGAGGAGGCCATCGAGGCGCTGTTCCTGCTCTCCCGGCACGAGGGCATCATCCCCGCCATCGAGAGCTCCCACGCGCTGGCCTACGCCATCAAGGTGGCCCGCACCGGCCAGACCGGCTCCATACTGGTCAACCTCTCCGGCCGCGGGGACAAGGACCTGGATTTCGTGGTGGAAAAGTACGGCTACGGGCCGGAGTTCTTGAAGCGCATGGAAGAAAAGCGTACCGGAAAGTGATCTTCGCGGCGGCGCCGCGGAAATCGCTTGAAGAATTAACGCGCTTTGGCGTACAATAGACTTTGCTCTGTTAATACGATGGAAGTTGGGTGATACACATGCAAAACAGAGAAAAACTCGGAAGCCGGCTTGGCTTCATCATGCTTTCGGCGGGCTGTGCCATCGGCTGCGGCAACGTGTGGAAGTTCCCATGGATGTGCGGCCAGTTTGGCGGCGGCGGTTTCGTCGTGGTGTACATACTGTGCCTGCTGCTGCTGGGCATGCCCGTGATGGTGATGGAGTTCGCCGCGGGTCGCGCGGCGCAGACCAGCCCGGTGCACCTGTTCCAGAAGCTGGAGAAGCCCAAGGGCAAGTGGGGCTTCATGGGCTGGGTGTCCCTGCTGGGCAACATCGCGCTGATGGCCTTCTACACGGTGGTGACCGGCTGGATCCTGTACTACTTCTACCGCTTCGCCACGGGCCGGATCAACGATCTGGGCTTCGTGCCGATGATCACCAATCCCCAGGTGAACGTGATCTTCCTGGCCGTCACTGTGCTGCTGGCCTTCCTGATCCTCAGCTTCGGCCTGCAGGGCGGCCTGGAGCGCGTGACCAAGTTCATGATGGTGGCGCTGCTGGTGCTGCTGCTGGTGCTGGCGGGCCATAGCTTGACCCTGTCCGGCGCGAAGAAGGGTCTGTCCTTCTATCTGGTGCCCGATTTGAAGAAGATCAACGGCGAAGTGATCGTCGGCGCGATGAACCAGGCGTTCTTCACGCTGTCCATCGGCATGGGCAGCATGGCCATCTTCGGCAGCTACATCGGCAAGGAGCGCTCGCTGATGGGCGAGGCCGTGAACGTCATCGTGCTGGACACCATCGTGGCGCTGATCGCGGGTCTCATCATGTTCCCGGCCTGCTTCTCCTATGGCCTGGAGGTCAACGCCGGCCCGAGCCTGCTGTTTGACACCATGGCCACGGTGTTTGTCAACATGGCCGGCGGCCGCTGGTGGGGCACGCTGTTCTTCCTGTTCATGGTGTTCGCGGCCATGTCCACGGTGCTGGCGGTGTGCGAGAACATCCTCGCCATGGTGCGCGAGCTGACCGGCTGGAGCCGCCCCAAGGGCAGCCTGATCTGCGGCGTCGGCATCTTCCTGCTGGCCCTGACCACGGCCCTGGGCTACAGCGCCTTCCACTTCCAGCCCTTTGCCGAGGGCAGCGCCTGGCTGGACTTCTGGGACTTCATCGTCTCCACCAACATACTGCCCCTGGGCAGCCTGGTGTTCGCGCTGTTCTGCTGCAACAAGTTTGGCTGGGGATGGGACAACTTCATCGCCGAAGCCAACGCCGGCAAGGGCATGAAGGTGAAGCAGTGGATGAAGCCGCTGTTCCAGTGGATCGTGCCCGCCGCCATACTGTTCATCTACATCTATGGCATGGTGCATTTCCAGTGGCGGTAAAACGGCATGCGAAAGCCGATCCTGAGTTGGTCAGGATCGGCTTTTTTCATGGGCTCACGGCGTGCGGAACCCATCCTTCCAGGCGCCCTCCAGCTTCAGCAGCGCGATCTTGCGGTCGATGCCGCCGCCGTAGCCGGTGAGGCTGCCGTTTGCGCCCGCCACCCGGTGGCAGGGGACGATCAGCGAGATGGGGTTCTTCGCCACCGCGCCGCCCACGGCCCGGGCGGACATGCGCGCAAGGCCCCGCTCCGCGGCGATCTGCGCGGCGATCCCGCCGTAGGTCGCGGTCTGGCCAAATGGGATGGCCAGCAGGATCTCGCCTACCCGGACGCGGAAGTCCGGCCCGGTGAGGTGCAGCGTCGGGGTGAAGCCGGGATCGTGGCCGGAGAAGTAGATCTCCAGCCATCGGCGGGCCTCGTCAAAGAAGGGGGAGAGACGCTCCTCGGCGTCCGGCGAAAGGCCCAGGCCCAGGTGGCGCTGGTTCTCGACAAACCAGAGGCCGGTGAGGCCTTGGTCGTCCGCGGCGAGCAGGATCTCGCCCAGCGGGGACGGGCAGCGGCTGGTGTAGAGCATGGCAAGGCCTCCTTTGTTTGTATTATAGCACGGAACCGTCGGCCTTGTAAACCGTGCTGCGTGTGTGCTATAATAATACAAGTTGCCGGGCAGTCCGGCGTTGCAAAGGAGACAGAGGCGTATGGAATGGAAAAAGCTGTTGTCGCAGGAGCTGATGGGCGGGACGACAGAGCAGGAGGATGAGATGCTGACCAGCATCCCCGTCAATCCCTTTGAACAGGACTATCTGAAGCTGGTTTCCTGGGCGGCGTATCGGCGGCTGCAGGACAAGACCCAGGTGTTCCCCCTGGCCAAGAGCGACTTTGTGCGCACGCGGCTGACCCACTCGATGGAGGTATCCACCATCGCCAAGCAGCTGGGCATCATGTGCTTCCAGAGCTCGGACAAGTCGAAGTATTCCCGTCGGCCCCTGGACGAGGACGAGAAGGACGCCCCTGAGGCGGGCGACCTGCTGGCCGAGCGCTCCGTGAGCATCCCGGCGATCCTCGCCTGCGCGGGGCTGCTGCACGATTTGGGCAACCCGCCCTTCGGCCACGCCGGCGAGGACATCATCGGCCAGTGGTTCAAGGAGAACCTGGATACGCTGTCCGATCCGGCCACGGGGAAGAGCCTGCGGGAGCTGTTCGCCCGGAAGCAGACTTACGTCAAGGACCTTGAGAAATTCGAGGGCAACGCCCAGGCGCTGCGCATACTGTGCAAGGCCCGGTACAATTCGGAGATCAACCTGCACCAGGCCACCGTCAGCGCCATGATAAAGTATCCCACCTTTTCCGACCAGACGGACGGCAGCGACGCCGCCCCGGCCTGTCGGCACAAGCCCGGCTGCTACCAGGCGGAGAAGGAGCCATTCCGGCAGCTGGTGGACGCTCTGGGCACGGTGGACGGAGAAGGCGCCGCGGCGCGCCACCCGCTGGCCTACCTGGTGGAGGCGGCGGACGATATCGCCTATCGCACCGCCGACCTGGAGGACGCGGTGAAGTCCGGCGTCATCAGCGTGGGCGAGCTGGCGGCGTTCCTGGAGCAGACGGCCGGGAGCCTGGCTTTGGCCTACTGCAATGGCGTCACCAACGTGAAGGAGTTGAAGGCGCTGGCGGGGGACCCGGCGGCGCTGGCGGAGCGCGCGAGGGCGGAAGACTGGCAGGAGAAGCCCATCCCCAAGGACAAATTCGGGCAGATGCCGCCCATCTTCTACACGCAGAAGCTGGTCAATTACCTGTCGGAGCTGGACGCCAGGGAGGACGACAAGACCCGGGCCATGAGCGAGTGGGTGGTGGAGGTGCGGCGCTGGCTGATGTACGTCGCCAGCTTTCGGTTTTACCACAGCTATGGGAAAATCATGCGGGGCGAATATCCCGGCGACCTGTTCGACGGCACCTTCCACGAACTGACCGTGGTGGTGCTCAAGCAGGCGATGAAGCGCTTTGTCTACGGCTCGCGGGTCATCGTGGAGCCGGAGGTCTCGGCCCAGACGATATTGAGCTTCCTGCTGGACAAGTTCGTTCCGGCGATGATCGCCTGGGGCACCGAGGCGAAGATGACAGCCCAGCAGAAGAAGCTGAAGGACCTGATCTCGCCCAACCATCTGGCGGACTTCCGCAAGGCCACGGACGATATCTGGAAGGCCGTGGACGCGGCGGGCCAGGAGGGCAGGGAAAAGGCCATCCGGGACCACGCGCCGGATCTGGTCTACCAGAGCATACTGATCGCCACCGACTTCATCAGCGGCATGACCGACGGCTATGCCCGCAGCCTGTACCGCAGGATGAGCGGCATCGACTGACGATGTGAAAAAAGAAGCCTCCGGGGATGAACCCCGGAGGCTTTTGATGTGAACCGATGTTATCAGTAGTTCTGGGTATAGGCGATGGCGTCGCAGCCGGTGGCCGTGATCCCGTTGGTCTCCATGTAGTTGAGGACGATGTTGTCGACATAGAGCGGGAACACCACGGCAGCGCCGGGCACCAGGCCCAGGTTGGTGGAGTTGTTGGTGACATAGACCACTTCGCCGATGTCGTTCGTCAGCGCCGCGATGATGCGCATGTTGTACACGGTCTCCTCGGTGTCGTTGGTGATGGTGGCGTAAATCATGGGGCGATCGCCGTTGTTGGGATCCTTCTCGACGTACTCCACCGTCACGGGATAGCGGGTGTAGGTGCAATAGGAATCGTTCTTGATGTTCACGTCCATCACATGGTCGGCCACGTCGGCAGCCTTTATGCCGTCATCCAGATACATGCTCTTGCACAGGTAGGCGTACTCGCCGGGCTGCAGCACGCTGGGTTCGCAGGTCAGGTACTCCTCGGACTTGATCAGGTCGTCGTTGGCATCGTAGATCTCGAACAGCGGGTTGGTGATGGTCACCTCTTTGTCGCTGGTGTTCTCCACGCGGGCAAAGGCATAGACGTAGTCGTTGCCGCCTTCATAGGTGGTGGGGCAGGCCATGAAGGTTTCGCCCCAGATGGTCAGCTTGTCGCGGGCCGTGGTGCGGAACGGCGTCGCGGGAGCGGGCTCCTCGGCGGGCTCGGCCTCGGTCGCCTCGGCTTCGCCCTCAGCGGGGGTTTCCTCGGCGGCGGGCTCTTCAGCGGCGGGCTCTTCGGCGGCGGGCTCTTCGGCGGCGGGCTCTTCAGCGGCGGGTTCCTCGGCCGCGGGGGCGGCAGGGTTGCCCTGGCTGTCGATGGCGGTGTCGGCATAGAGCGCGGCGGTGTCGGCGTCAGTGGCGATGCCGGTCTCCTCCAAGCCGTTGGCCGCCTGGAAGGCCTTCAGGGCGGTCTCGGTCTTGCCGCCGAAGTCGCCGTCGGCACTGCCGGTCAGGTAGCCCAGGTCAATCAGGCGCTGCTGGAGCTCCTTGACGTCGTCACCCTTGGAGCCCTTCTGCATGTCCGCCAGGGCGGGCACGGCCAGCGCGCACACCAGCGCGAGGCACAGAAGCAATGTGGTGAGTTTCTTCATGGGGATTACCTCCTCTTTTTCGATGCGGAAATACCGCTTTCATAATCTATTTTACCATAAATTTTCACAATTTCAATAGATGTTATTGTTTTTATGGAAAAAAAGCCGTCGGAGGATCGCCCCGGCGGCGTCATTTGGAATTGTGCACGATCGGCGGAGAGACCGCCCCAGGCGGGCAATCGCCTCTTCAGGCCAATGGACCGCGCGGTCAGGCGGAGGCCGCAGGGCTTCGCCCGAAACCGTTCAATACAGGTCGTGGAACACCCAGCCCGGCTCCAGGCGGTCGCAGTCCGGGCAGAGGCCGGAGTATTCGTTGGCGCAGTCGTCGCACAGCGGCGCGCCGCAGTCGCTGCAGGCGCGGAAGGAGCGGGAATCGGCCATGCGGTGGCAGTTCCGGCATTCGATCATGGGCATGCATAGGACCTCCTTTGAGCCCAGTATGCGCGGGCCTCGGCACGATTATGCGCCGCCGCGCATGATTTCGGACACGACTTTCAAAAATGCCTCCGCCTCGCCAAAGGTGTTGGCGTGGCCAACGCTCAGCCTCACCGCGCCGCGCCGCAGCGTGCCCAGGAACCGATGGGCGCCCGGGGCGCAGTGCAGCCCGCCGCGCACGGCGATGCCCCGCCGGGAAAGGGCGTCCGCCGCCTCGGAGGAGGACAGATCGCCCAGGTTGAAGCAGACGATGCCCGCCCGCTCGGCCTCCCGGCGGGGGCTGTAGAGGGTCACGCCCTCCATGGCGGCAAGCCCCTCCCAAAGCGCCTGGCTCAATTCCCGCTCGTGGGCCATGATCTGTGACAGCCGCCCGGAGACGTAAGTGCAGCCCGCAGCCAGCCCCGCGATGCCGGGCAGGTTCACCGTGCCGGACTCGTAGCGCTCCGGCAGCTCCTCCGGCTGGACGAGCTTATCCGAGCTGGAGCCGGTGCCGCCCTCCCGCAGG
The DNA here is from genome assembly GCA_902765395.1 of uncultured Eubacteriales bacterium. GTDB lineage: Bacteria > Bacillota > Clostridia > Christensenellales > Aristaeellaceae > UBA2862. The sequence continues at coordinate 48,221 of CACWZP010000026.1, read as the reverse complement.
GGAGCGAGCGCCACGCCCGCACGGATCCACAGCCCGCCGGTGCCCTGGGGCCCCAGCAGCGACTTGTGCCCGGGAAAGGCGTACAGATCGCAGTCGAGCGCGCCCACGTCCACCGGCATGGCGCCCAGCGCCTGCGCGCCGTCGATCAGATACCTCACGCCCGCCGCTTTTGCCACCTGACCGATGGCCGCCACGGGCTGGATGGCCCCGGTGACGTTGGAGGCGTGGGTGCAGACGATCAGCGCGGTCCTGTCCGTGAGCGCGGCGCGCACGTCCGCCGGGTCGACGAAGCCGTCCGGCCGGGGCGGGACCAGCGTCAGCGATATTCGCCCCCGGGCGGCCAGCGCGGCCAGCGGCCTGAGCACCGAGTTGTGCTCCAGCTGGCTGGCGATCACGTGGTCACCGGCGCGCAGGCTGCCCTTGATGGCCAGGTTCAGCGCGTCGGTGCAGTTGAAGCAGTGGACGACGCGCAGCGCGTCCGGCGCGTGCAGCAGCGCCGCCAGCTTTTCGCGCCCGTCCAGCACGGCGCGGGCGGCCTGAAGCGCGGCGGGGTGGACCGAGCGCCCCGGGTTGGCGTTGAAGTCCGTCATGGCGCGCCGCACCGCCTCCAGGACCGCCGGGGGCTTGGGGTGGCTGGTGGCGGCGTTGTCAAAATAGATCGGCATGGTCGAACCCTCCTTCGCGCCGGTGCGTACTATAGAATACATGCGCCGCGGCGCTTTTATGAGCCGCGGCGCGTGAATGGATTGAGAGGAGGGATTTGTCATGCGGGACGTATACGGCGTGGCGGCGTTTCGCTCGCGCCAGCAGGTGCTTCGATTCGAGGCGGCGCTGAGGCGCCAGGGCGTGCCTGCCCAGGTGGTCACCACCCCGCGGGACATCTCCATGGGCTGCGGATTGTCGGTGCGCTTTCCGATGGAGCGGCTGCAGGACGTGCGCCGGGCGCTGCTGATCGAGAATCCCGGCAACCTGATCGGGGTCTATCGGGCGGAGTACGACGGGGGAAGGCTTCGGGTGCGGCCGGTGTAGGCAGCAGGGGCTGCCGCTGTGCGACAGCCCCCTTCATCACTTCAGGTTCTTCAGGTCAACCAGATACAGGTACAGCTGGTGGGCACAGACGAGATCCTCGATGCCCCTGGGCTCGTCCAGGCGCAGGTTGCGGTAGAACGCTGGGAAGCCGTCGCAGTGGCCCCGGGAGGCAAAGAGCTGCTCGACATCGCTGCGCTTGGACGCGCCGGGCCTTCTGAAATTGCTATGCGTCATTTAAATCCAACTCCTTCCAGATGGCGTTCAGTTTTTCGTTGTTCATGTCGCTCAGCGCGTTCTCAACCGCTTCCATAGCCGTTGCGCCAAGGGCATCGTAGTAAGCGTCGTCCCGGTGCCAGTCAGCGATAAACAACAGGTTCCGGCAGCTACAGTCCGGTGCGGCATCGAAGGCGCGGGCCAGGGCGACGGCTGTGGCCAGGGAATCCCGGGCGGCGGCATCGTCTCCCGCGGCCAACTGGAAGCCGGCGAGAAAGGCATGGAAGAACGCGCAGAGCTTGTCGATGAAATCCGGCCGGTCGGATGCCTTGAGGGCGCGCAGGGACAGGATACCCCATTGCAGCACGGCCGTGCCGTTTACCGTGTCGCGGCGCGCGCGATAGACGGCCGCATAGCCGATCACGGTGTAGATAATGTTGTTGAAGGTCATCGTAAATCCCTGGGACAGGTAGGGAACCGCCTCGTCCGTTTGGCCCATCTCCACGGCCAGCACCTCCCCGATCATCGCGCTGTAGAGGCGACCGGCATTGTGCGCCTTGGCCAGCTCGATGGCCTTTTCCTTCTCGCCCAGGGCAAAGTACACCTGGGAGATGGAACCGCAGAGGGTCTGCTCGCTGATGCCGGTGTCCCGGTTCTGGGGCAGCAGCTGGCGCGCCTTTTCATAAAGCTCCAGCGCGCGGCGCAGCAGCGTGGCGTCCTTCGCCTCCATGCCGATGCCGTGATAGAGCGTCGCGCCCGCGTAGGCGACGGGGAAGGCGTTGGGATACTTCTTCAGCGCCTTTTCCACTTCATTGAGGCCTTCCCGGTTCTTTTCGCTGTGGCAGCGCCAGATGCGGCCAACGGTCTCGTCCAGGCGGTTGTCCTTCAGCTCGTAGCCCAGCAGTGCGTCCACGGAGGTGTCGAAGAAGTCCGCCATCTCCACGATCAGCGGAAGCTCCGGCACGGACAGCCGCGTCTCCCACTTGTGCACCGCTCCTACGGTGACGCCCAGCACCTCCGCCAGCTGCTCCTGGGTGAGCCCTCGGGCCTTCCTTGAGGATCGGATGTTCTCGGCGAGCTTGATGTTCATGTCGCCGCCTCCCTTCGCGGTTTGTGAAATCATTGTAGCATGGCTGCCGGCAAATGTGAAGCCACCGTCAATACTGATAGGATATTATATTTTATACCAATAGTATAATTTTGGCAAAGCAAGACCGGGGCGGCGGATGCCGTCCCGGTCCATCAGCAGCGTTGTCTAAACCGGCTTGAATCCCTCGCCCAGCACCTCGTTGGTCTTGTTGGAGATCACGAAGGCGCGGGGGTCCGCCTCGAATATGATGCGGCGCAGGCGCAGCGTCTCGAAGCGGTTGACCACGCACAGCAGCACCTGCTTGTGACTGTGGCTGTACATGCCCGTGGCCTCCAGCGCCGTGACGCCGCGATCCATCTCCTTCAGGATCTTGGCCGCGATCTCCTCGCTCTTGTCGGAGATGATGAAGAACGAGTGGGCGGAGTTGGGGCCCTCCAACACCAGGTCGATCAGCACGTTGCACAGGAAGGTGCTGATCAGGCCGTACATGGCGGCCTGGGGCTCGAAGGCGAAGGCGCTGGCGATGATCACCAGGCCATCGAAGAAGAATATGGCGTAGCTCACCTTCAGCACCGGCACCACCCGGTGCAGAAGCGAGGCCAGCATGTCCGTGCCGCCGGTGGTGGCGCTGCCCCGCAGGATCAGGCCGAAGCCGATGCCGCTGATGGCGCCGCCGTAGACCGCCGCCAGCATCATGTCGTCCGTGGCGGGGGGCAGGGGAATGTGGTCGATGAGCAGCGACAGCAGCACCATGGCGATCAGCGAACGCACGCCGAACTTGATGCCCATGGACTTCATCGAGATCAGGAACAGCGGCACGTTCAGCAGTATGTTCACCGTGCCCACGCCCACGCCCATCAGGTGGTTCAGCAGCTGGCCCACGCCCGTGAAGCCCCCGGCCACCACCTGGTTGGGCACCAGGTACAACCGGTAGGCCGCGGCGGCCACCAGCAGGCCCAACACGATAAGTAGATCGTTTTTCAGTTCCGTGCGCAGCGTCTTGCTCATACTCTTCCTCCCATTGACAGCTCAATCAGTTTATCACAAAACCGGCGCAAATTCAACAGGAACGCATCGCTTTCCAGTGGCATAGTGATAAAACAGACCGGGCGCGCGCCCGGCGACGATGGGAAAGTGAGGCGTTGAAGGATGTATTATGAGACGATGCCGCTGTACCCGGCGCTGCGGCCCGGGTGCGATGGCGGGGAGTGCCTGCGGGTGCCCGTGTTCGGCGGCGAAGGCCCCGGCGAGAGGCTGCCCGAGCTGCGCTGCCCGCGCCGCGTGACGATAGAGAACCCCTGCCGGCCGGGGGAGTACGCCGAGGTGCTGCTGGGCCTGGACGGCTGCGGCAACCTGGTGGTGTGCGTCAGGAAGGAGCCGGATCGGGATTGCTGCCGGCCCTGTCCGCCCAGGCCGCGGCCCTGCCGGCCTGGCGGTCGGCCGTTGCCGCCGCCGGAGCCCCGCTGCGGGGGATGGGGCAGGCTGTACGGCACATGGAGATGACGGCCGTCAGGCGTCCAGGACCCGGGCGTCCCCGTCCCGCCGGATGACCGCCTCCAGCAGCCGCCGCTCGTCCGTCAGGCGAATGAGGCGGCTGCCGCTGTACACGGCGTAGAGGGTGTGGGCGTCGGCCCGGGCGGCGCGCAGGGCGGTGTGGGCGTCGCAATCCTCGTCCACGGCGACGAGCCGCGCGGGCACGGGCTTCGATATCGGCGCGAGGGATCCCACCAGCGCCTTCAAATTCGCCCCGGACAGGGCGCGGCGCTCGTCGCCCGCCGAGGTGAGCAGGAACACCGCCGCGAACACCGGCGACAGGTTCACCCGGCGCACGATGAGCGCCGAGGCCCCGGCCAGGGCGATCAGCAGCGCCGCCGCGATCCGCCCCAGCAGGATGCCCAGCTCCACCGCCCGCGCCCGGCCCATCCGGTCGCACAGCAGCGCATAGAGCATCCGCCCGCCGTCCAGGGGCAGCGCCGGCAGCAGGTTGAACAGCATCAGCACCAGGTTCACGTGGGCCAGCGCCAGCGCGAGCCCGGGGGAGAGGGCGCGCCAGTGGGCCAGCGCCGCCGAGGCGATCAGGCACAGCAGGCTGCCCGCGGGCCCCGCCGTCGCCACCGCCAGCAGCTTTCCCGGCGGGATGGCATAGGGATTCTCCAGCTGGATGGCCCCGCCGAAGGGCATCAGCCGAAGCTGGCGCACGCTCACGCCCAGCGCCCGGGCCGCCAGCAGGTGCCCGGCCTCGTGGACGGTCAGGCCGATCATCAGCGCCGCCGCTTCCTCCCGCGCGCCCAGTGCCAGCGCCAGGATGAGCACCAGCAGCGCCAGCGGATGGGCCAGCAGCTTCGTCCTGCCCAGGGTCAGCGCCACGCTACAGCGCCAGCCTTTCCGCCGGGTCGATGGACTCGCCGCCCTGCCGCAGCTCGAAATACAGCCCCTCGCCGCACGCGCCCAGGCGGTCGCCCCGGTTCACGCTGTCGCCCTGCCGGACGGATACCTCCGACAGGTTCGCGTAGGCGCTCTCCAGCCCCTCGCCGTGGTCCACCAGCACGCCGAAGCCGCCGCTGGACAGCGCGCTGACCGCCGTGACCGTGCCCGCCGCGGCGCACTTCACGTCCTCGCCCGCGCCGTCGAACAGCGTCCAGGGCTGCAGGGCGGTCCAGCTGTGGCGCACCGCCGCGTCCACGGGCCGGGTCAGCTGGCTGCCGCCGGACACGTTCATGAACACCAGCGCAGACTCCGGCATCAGGCTGCGCACGAAGGTGAGCTCGCCCAGGGAATCATCCAGGTCGATGCGCATGGTCAGCGCCCGGCGCACGCCCTCGCTGGCCTTCTGCGCCCAGGGCTGGCGCACGTTGCCCAGCGCCAGCACGCCCAGCAGCACCGCGCAGGCGATGGCGCTGTTGCGCAGCAGGCGCTCGGAGAAGGTGGCCCTGCGCCGGGGTTTCGCCATGGGGGGCCTGCCGGGGGCGTGATGCTTGCCTGGTCGGGTTGGGTGAACCGCCCCGTCCCTGCCGGATGGCGCTCCCCTCCGCCGCTTCTTCCGCGGTACGACCTCCGCCGGCCTCACCTGCGCCGCGTCCGGTGGCAGCTGGGTGTGAATCTGCAGCGTGCTGTTTTCAGACATGAAAATCCCTCCCGTCGCTCAAGCGTATGCGGGAGGGGGAGAAAATAGAGTTGAGAGTTTGGAATAGTTAGCCAGATGGCCGGATTGCCACGTCAGCCCTGCGGGCTTCCTCGCAATGACGTTGTTTCTGATTCGAACCATATTTTTCTATAGAAATGGCAGATCGAGGCCGGTACTGGGTCAATGCGAGGAGTGAAGCGACGTGGCAATCCGGTTCTCCGGCTAATCTCTCTTCAACGACAGCACCCGCTCCGTGGCGGTATGCTGTCGCTGTTCGTGCTGGCGGGAGCGCATGACCACGTTCAGCACCAGTCCGATGCCCATCATGGAGGTGAGCATGTTGCTGCCGCCGTAGCTGACGAATGGCAATGGGATGCCGGTGACGGGCAGCAGGCCGATCACCATGCCGATGTTTTCCACCACGTGGAACAGGATCATGGCCATCACGCCCACGATCAGGTAGGAGCCGTAGGGGTCTTCGGTGCGCACGGCCAATATGATCAGCCGCGCGATCAGCAGCACGTAGGCCAGCACCAGCGCCGCGCCGCCCACCAGGCCGAAGGATTCGCACACGATGGCGAAGATGAAGTCGGTGTGGTCGTCGGAGATGTAGCCCAGGGAGGCGAAGCTGCCGGGGCTCACGATGCCCTTGCCGAACACGCCGCCGGAGCCGATGGCGATCTGGCCGTTGATGATCTGGCGCGCCTCGTCCGGGTAGGCCTCCGGGTTCAGCCACATCAGTATGCGGGTGAAGCGGAAGTTGTCCGAGCCGGAGTTGTTCATGAAGTACCACAGCGGGATCAGCAGCAGCACCATCACGCCCAGCACGCCCCAGATCAGCTTGCTGTTGGTGCCGGACACGAACACCATCACGCTGAACACGGCCACGTACACCAGCGCCGTGCCGAAGTCCGGCTGGGCCACGACCAGCACGATGGGGATGCCCACGTAGATGGTCAGCGGGATGATGTCGTGGATGGTCATGATGGGCTTCGTGCGCACGCAGAAGGCCTTCGACAGGGCGATGATGATGGCGATCTTGCACACCTCCGACGGCTGGAAGCCGCGGTCGCTGCCCCAGTTGAAGAAGGCGGTCATGCCGCCGCGGCCGGCGCGGGCCAGCAGCAGCGTCAGCGTCAGAAGCACGATCTGCGCCGCGTAGATGGTGTTGGCGTAGCGCTCGTAGAGCTGGTAGGGGAAGAAGATGATGAACGACATGGCGATCAGCCCCGCGCCGATCCAGAGCAGCTGCAGTCGGGGATAGGTGATGGACTGGGTCTCGAGCATCTCGATCACGTTCGCGGGCTGCTCCACCACCTGGGAGGAGGTGGCCGAGAAGATGCACACCACGCCGAACAGCGAGATGACCAGCACGATGATAAACAGGGGCCAGTCGAAATACTTCATCAGGCTCCTGTCGAACCGGTTGTCCTTGATGTACTTGAAAAATGCTTTGATTCTGGATAGCATACTTTTTTCCTGCTGCTGTTGTTCTGTACACTTGAGAGTTCAGAGTTCAGCGAATCGCCTGGAGTTGCATCCTTTATATGAACTCTGAACGCTCAACCCACAACTCTGTTGATTCAGTCCGCCATCGTGAACTCGGTGGGCACGGTGAAGCTCTCGCTGTGCTGGAGGGAGTCCAGGTAGTATTCGATCACGGGCTTGACGGCGTAAGCAGAGTAGGCGCCGGCATAGCCGTTCTGCACGTAGCAGACCACCACGATCTTCGGGCTGTCCGCCGGGGCGTAGGCCACCATCCAGCTGTTGTTCTCCACGTCCAGCTCGGTTCTCTGGGAGGTGCCGGTCTTGGCGGCGATCTTGTACTTGCTGTCGCGGAAGTACTTGGATGCCGTACCGCCGGCCACCTCGTCGGTAACGTCCTCCATGCCGGCGTGGATGGCGGCGATGAAGGTGGGGTCGGCGTCGATCTGGTTGGCCACCACGGGCTGCTTTTCCAGCACCACGGAGCCGTCCGGCGCGATGATCTTGTCCACGATCTGGGCGTCGTACACGGTGCCGCCGTTCACGATGGCGCTGACGTAGCGCGCGGCGGCCACGGGCGTGATCTGGGTGATGGACTGGCCGACGGCGCACATGATGGTCTCGTTGGGCGTCCAGTAGATGTCGGCCAGGTAGGTAACGAAGGTGTTGACCATGTAGTGGCTGGAGATGTACTCCCTGGGCAGCCCGATGTCATACTGCAATATCTCGCGGATGGGCTGGTACCACTGCTCCTTGGTGTTGTAGCTGATGGCGATCTTCATCAGGTCGCTCAGCGCCTTCTCCAGCACCTCGCTGGACACGTTCATCTTGCGCTCGGCGATGATCTCCTCCAGCGTGGTCTTCATGGCGGTGTAGGTCAGAAGCGGCTTGGCGGTGTTCTGCCAGGTGACGCTGTTTTCCGGGTCGTACAGCATGTGCTGGTTGCCCACGAAGCTGGTGGCCTCGCCGGGCAGCTCGATGTTGGTCTTGCTGGTCAGGCCCAGCGCCGCGGCCCACTGGTAAAGCCGGTCGATGCCCAGCCGGTAGCCCACGGTGTAGAAGTACATGTTGCAGCTGTTCTTCAGCGCCCGCTCCAGGTTCTGATTCTGGTGCTCCTCCGGGTGGCTGGTCCAGCACTTGGCGGGCCGGTCGCTGTTGGTCTCGGTGAAGCCCTCGGCGCGGTCGTTGATGATCTCGTCCACGGTGATCACGCCCTCGGACAGGCCGGCCAGGCTGGTGCACATCTTGAATATGGAGCCGGGGGCGTCCTTGGTGCCGATGGCGCGGTTCAGAAGCGGGTTGTTGCCCGTCAGCACGGCGTCCCACAGCGAGGGATCCACCCGGCCGTCGTTGAACATGCTCAGGTCGTAGCTGGGCTCGCTCACCATGCCCAGCACCCGGCCGGTGTAGGGGTCCATGGCCACCATGGCGCCGGTCTCCGCCAGCTTGATCTCGCGGCCCTCCTCCGCATACTCCTTCAGGATGTCCTCGTTCTCGCGCAGCCAGTGGCCCCAGCGCAGGGAATCCTCCTGGATGGCGTGGATGGTCTTGATGGCGTTTTGCAGCCGCCCGGCCATGTAGTTCTGCAGGTCCACGTCGATGGTCAGCACCACGGAGTTGCCGTCGGTGGGCGCGGAGTAGGAAAGCTCGCGCACGGCCTTGCCGCGGGTGTCCACCTCCACGGCCCGGCTGCCCTGGCGATACTGGATATAGGGGGAAAGCTGGTCCTCCAGCGAGCGCTCCACGCCGTCAGAGCCGATGTAGGCGTCGTTGGGGTAGCCCTGGTTCTGGTAGGTCTCCAGCTGGGTGGCGGAGATCTTGCTGGTGTAGCCCACCACGTGGCAGGCCGTCTCGCCCTGGGGATAGACCCGGCTGGAGCTCTCCTCCACGTCCACGCCCAGCAGGTCCAGCGAGCGCACCTCGATTTCCGAAACCGTCTCATAGCCCACGTCGTAGGCGATGGTGACGGGGGTGGGCTTGAAGGCGTTCATGCGGCTCTCCTGCCAGAGGGCCAGCACCTTGACGATCATTTCCTCGTCGGCGTCGGCGCCCAGCACGTCCAGCACCCGGTACTTCTGCACCAGCGTGCGGTACAGGTCCCTTTCGTCCACCTTGGCGACGTAGAAGTTGCTGCGCCACTGGTTTTCCCGGGTCTGCTCCACGGCGGCGCTGTCGGAGCCGCTGTCAAAGCGCCACACGCCGTCCTCGCCCTTCTTCAGCCAGAAGTCGTTGACGGTGCTCTTGCCGTTGGACTCCACCAGCTTGATCACGTCCACCAGCGTCTGGGTGTAGGCCAGGCGGTCGGCGTCGCTGTTCTTCAGCGGGTCGCGGTAGAAGGTGACGTTGAAGCTGCGGCGGTCGTAGGCCAGGGGCACCATGTTGGTGTCGTAGATGGTGCCGCGCATGCCGTAGAGGGTGATGGTCTTGGCGGAGCGGGTCTCGGCGCGCTCGGTGTAGGTCTCACCTCGGAAGCGGATCATCCAGTTCAGTCGCAGGAAAAACGCGGCAAACACGAACACGAGTATGCCGGAGAGTATCATCATTCGCTTGAAATAGGGCTTCAAAAGGATTTCACCTCCCGGGCTCGGGCCGGAACGCGCCCGCGATCGCCGCCCAGCAGCAGGCGGTAGGCAACCGGCCGCATCAGCAGGGTCAGCGTGGTGACGATCATCGCGCGCGCGGCGATATTCACAAAGTACATCATTTGCAGCGTGGCGGTGTTGAAGTACTGGATCACCAGCACCACGATCTCGCCCAGGCTGTACAGCACGAACACCCACACGCCCCGCTCGATGCGCTTGCGGCGCGCAACGCGGCGGCCGGTGCGCAGGTGCTCGCCGGGGTTGTAGAGGATCAGGCCGATGAGGAAGCCCACGGCCATGAAGAAGAACGTCATGATGCCCAGCGTGCCGGAGGTGATGTCGATCAGCAGGCCGCCAATCGTGCCGTACAGCAGTCCGCGCATGCGGCCCATCAGCATCCCGATCAGCAGCACGGCCACCACCGTCAGGGGCACGGCGTATACGCCGTCATAGACGATGGGCAGCACGGTGGTGTCCAGGATAAAGCATGCCAGCACCATGAGTGCGGGGGCGAAACGTCTAAGCAAGGTGATCCTCCAAGCAATAAAATACTTTCTTTGCGGGGGTATCGGGGGCGCAGCGCCCCGATGGTTAATCGTGCCCGGCGACATGCGCGGCGGGCTCGGTGGAATTTTCACGCCGGGGTATACGGTTCCCCGGAGTGACAATTCCTTCCTTGCAGGTTTTGCGGCCGGTGTTTTTCGGCTGTTTTATCACTGCTTTCCTGATTTGTAAAACAGCCGGGAAACACAAGCAAAATCTGTCAAAGGGGTGGTAAAGGCGACAAACCCAACGGGTTTGTCGGTTCAGCCAAGGGCTGAACTGCCGACGGCTCAAATCGAAGATTTGAGGCGCGGCACCGTTGGTGGTGGAAGCAGGTTCCCCGTCCACATCAATCTTCCCTTACCCACTCGTCCTCCGGCAGCGTCTCGTAGATCTGCACGGTGGCGTCGGCGGAGGGATAGCTCCAGGTCTCCTCCTCCGGGGTGGGGGAGGGCGTGGGCGTGGCGTTGGGGCCGGGGGTGGCGCTGGCACCGGGCGCGCGGCTGGCGCCGGCGACCACGGGCAGGGCCTCGTCGCTGTCCGTCTCGATCACCTCGCGCAGCACGAACACCTCCTCGATGTGCTTGAAATCCACCGAAGGGGCGACCACCGCGTAGCTGCCCTCGCTGCCGGCGTCCATGGACACGGCGGTGACGGTGCCGATGTGCAGGCCCTTGGGGAACAGCGAGTCGGTGCCGGAGGTGATGACCACGTCGCCAGGCATGACGCTGTTCAGGTTGGGCAGGTAATACACGAAGCACTGGGCGTCGCTGTCGCCGGCGGCCACGCGCCCGCGCATGATGCCGTTGTCGCGGGTGCTCTGCACCATGCAGGCCACGGCGCTGCGGCTGTCGATGATGCAGATGACCTTGGCGTAGTTCATGCCGGCCTCGTACACGCGGCCGATCAGCCCGTCGCCGTTCACCACGGACATGCCGGCGTTCACGCCGTCGTTCTTGCCGCGGTTGATGGAAAAGGTCTCAAACCACTGGCCCGGCTCCCGGGCGATCACCCGGGCAAAGATCGGGTCCAGGGCCTCGTAGCGGCTCTTGGCGTCCAGGGCGTTCTGCAGGCGCTCGTTTTCGCGGATGGCCTCCTGGGCGCTCTGCAGCTGCAGGCTCAGCTGCTGGTTCTCCATGGACAGGGCCTCGTAATCCGCTTCCAGCTTGTCGTAGTTCCGCCAGCGCTGGGTGAACTCGCGAACGCTGCTGGCCGCGCCGGTGAACACGCTCTGCACCCGGCTGAACAGCGAGCCGATGCCGTTTTCGGCGATGGAGATCTCGCTGGAGTTGCGCAGCACCAGGAAGAACACGATGGCGGCAACCACCAGCAGCACCAGCACCGAGAACAGCACTCTGCGGCGCGTCAGCCGCGCCCGGCGCTGTTCCTGTGCCGAGCGGCGGACGACGCGCTTGCCCTTCGGTGTGCGCGGCTTCTTGGGGGTCTTGGTCTTAGGCATGGTTCAGGTAACTCCCTTTGGAGGTAGTCTTAAGAATGAGGAATTGGGAATTAGGAATGAGGAATGGACAGCGAGAAGAGGACATGCGTAATTCTCATTCCTCATTTCTCATTCCCAATTAGATTTCTATCAGGCACCCGCTCTGCTCGAAGCGGGTCATCAGCCGGTCGCTGGCGGCGATCATGCAGCAGCCCAGGGCCACGTCATCCTGGGGCGCCTCGTCGATGGTCACGTGCAGGCCCAGCAGCTCGCCCAGGCGCTCGCCCAGGCCCTCCAGCAGCGCGCCGCCGCCGGACAGGTACAGCCCCTGGGGCAGGATGTCCTCGGCCAGCTCTGCCGGGATGTTCTCGAAGGCGTCGCGGATGTCCTCCACCAGCGCCTCCAGCGGGGGCTGGATGGCGTTGTGCACGTCCGCGGCGGTGATCTCCACGGTGTTGGGCTTGCCGCTGGCGGCGTCCCGGCCCCGCAGCATCACCGTCTGGTGCAGCAGCGACGGGGAGCGAACGGCGCTGCCCAGGTCGATCTTCAGATCCTCCGCCGTGCGCTGGCCGATGATCAGGCCCTTCTCCTTGCGGATGTAGCGCACGATGGCCTCGTCCAGCCCGGTGGAGCCCCTGCGCAGCGTGCGCGCGGCCACCACGCCGTTCATGCTGACGATGGTGATCTCGGTGGTGGAGCCGCCGATGCACACCAGCAGCGAGCCCCGGGGCTCCTCGATGGGCACGCCCGCGCCAACGGCCGCCGCCACGCTGCTTCTCACCATGGCGCTGCGCCGGGCCCCGGCGGTGCGCACGGCCTCCTCCAGGGCGTTCTGCTCCACGCGGGTGCAGCCCTGGCTCATGGAGACCACCAGCCGGTTCTTCTCCAGCGCCCTGCGCTTGCCCAGCGCCTTCTCCGCCAGCCGCTGGATCAACGCCGTGGTCAGCTCGATGTTGCCCACGGCCCCGTCCATGATGGGGCTGATCAGCGCCACGTCCTTGGGCGTGCGACCCAGCATCAGCCGGGCGTCCCGGCCCACGGCCAGGATCTGGTCGGTGTCCTCGCGCAGCGTCAGCACATAGCTGGGCTCCCGCAGCACGATGCCCTCGTTTTCAAGACAGATCGTCACGTTGGCGGAACCCAGGTCGATGCCCACGCCGCCGGTTGAAAAAACGCCCATGACAAACCTCCGGTTTGAGAGTTTAGAGTTTAGAGTTGAGTTTGCTGGATCACAGGCCGAAGTGGGAGAGCATCTCCCGGACTTCGACCACCGGGAAGCCGATCACGTTCTCCAGCTCGCCGTCCAGCCCCGACACGAACGCGCCCGCGCCGCCCTGGATGGCGTAGGCCCCGGCCTTGTCCATGGGCTCGCCGGTGGCGATGTAGGCGTCGATCTCCTCCGCCGTCAGCGCCCGGAAGGTGACGCCGGTGCGCACGGAGCGGGTTTCGCTTATGCCGGTGGAAGCGTCGATGACGCACACCCCGGTGAACACCTCGTGTTCCCGGCCCGACAGCGCCGCCAGCATCCGGCGGGCGTCGTCGGCGTCCTCGGGCTTGCCCAGGGGCGCGCCGTCCAGGGACACCAGCGTGTCCGAGGCGACGATCACGCCGTCGTCGAAGCGTTCCGCCGCGGCATGGGCCTTGCGCTGGGCCAGCGTGAACACAATGTCCGAGGCGTGGCCGGAGACGTGCTCGTCCACGTCCGGCGCGCAGATCTCAAAGGTATAGCCCATCCGGGACAGCAGCTCTCGCCGCCGGGGCGAGCCCGAGGCCAGGATCAGCCGCTTTTGCGTGTTGTCAGTCATGCTTCAACCTCGTCAGCGCATAATACTACATTATATACCATTCAATATTATAGCACAGATCCTTTGAGAATAAAAGCAATTCCCGGCTTTGACCGGGAATTGTCACGAACAAATTACACATAGAAAACAAAGGGAAGAATAAGAGCCTTCCCGTGTGAGAAGGCTCGCTCGGCTTAATCCGCCACCAGCTGAGTCAGAAGGGCGTTGCTGCGCTTCAGGAACTCCACCATGCGGTCGGCTACCAGCGGCTGGCGGGCCATCTCGGCCAGGTCGGCCACCTGGGCGCACACGGTCTCGGTCTTTTCATTCTCCTCGGCGCCCTGCAGCCACTTCACCAGCGGGTGCTTGTCGTTGAGCACCAGGGTGCGCTTCTCCGGCAGCTTCATGTCGGGGCCGCCCCAGCGGCTGGACATCTCGGTAAACCTGCGGTTCTGCTCGTCCACGGTGATCATGGCGATCAGACCCTCGTCCTTAAAGGGCTTCAGCTGAACCTCCACCTGCTCGTCGGCCATGGCCTTCCTGAACAGGCCCTCCAGCTTCGCCCGGGCGTCCTCGCTCACCTCGCCGTCCTCGGTGAGGCTGTCGGCGGCGGCGTCCACCCGCTTGAAGGAGACCTTCGCGTCCTTCTCGGTATACTCCAGGAAGCTGATGAAGTTGTTGTCGATCAGGGTGTCCAGCAGGATCACGTCCTTGCCCTGGTCGTTGTACAGCTGGATCATCTGGGCCTGGCGCTTGGCGTCGCTGGCGTAATAGACGGTCTTGTCCCCGTCGCCTTCGCAGTTGTCGTTCAGGTACTCGTCCAGCGTCACGTACTTGCCCGCGGTGGTCTTGTAGATCAGCGCGCTCTTCACGCGCTCATAGAACTTCTCGTCCTTCATGCAGCCGTACTTCACGAAGGGATGGATGTCGTCCCAGTAGCGCTGGTAGTCCTCGCGCCTGGTGTTGAACTCGCTTACCAGCCGGTCGGCCACCTTGCGGGTGATGTAGGCGGCCATCTTCTTCACATAGCCGTCGTTCTGCAGGAACGAGCGGGACACGTTCAGTGGCAGGTCGGGGCAGTCCACGCAGCCCTTCAGCAGCAGCAGGAACTCCGGGATGACCTCCTTGATGTTGTCCGCCACGAACACCTGGTTGTTGTACAGCTTGATGACGCCCTCGCTGGCGGTAAACTCGTTCTTGATGCGGGGGAAGTAGAGGATGCCCTTCAGGTTGAAGGGATACTCCGCGTTCAGGTGGATCCAAAACAGCGGCTCCTCGAAGTCGTTGAACACCTTGCGGTAGAACTCCTTGTACTCCTCGTCGGTGCACTCGTTGGGCCGCTTCATCCACAGGGGATGGGTGTCGTTGATCTGCTGGGGCTCGGGCGCCTTCGCAGGTTCCTCGCCCTCCTTGGGCTCCTCGGGCTTTTTCACCTCGCTGACGAAGATGGGCACGGGCATGAACGCGCAGTGCTTTTCCAGCGTGGAGCGCAGCGTCCACAGGTTGAGGAAGTCCTTGTCCGCCTCGTCGATGTACAGCGTGATGGCCGTGCCGCGGTCGGTGCGGTCGGAGGGCTCGATCTCGTACTCCATGCCGTCCTCGCTCGTCCAGCGCACGGCGGGGGCGCCTGTGTAGCTCCTGGAGTCGATGACCACCTTGTCCGACACCATGAACGCGCTGTAGAAGCCCAGGCCGAAGTGGCCGATGATGCCGGCGCCCTCGCCCTTGTTGTCCTCGGTGTACTTGGTGATGAAGTCGGTCGCGCCCGAGAAGGCCACCTGCGCGATGTACTTAACGACCTCCTCCTCGGTCATGCCGATGCCGTTGTCGACGAAGGTGAGCGTGCCCTTCTCCGGGTCGGTGATCACGTCGATGCGGTCGGGCGCGTCGTCCTGCGCCTCGGCCTGGCCGTTGTTCACCAGCCAGCGATACTTGCGGATGGCATCGCAGCCGTTGGACACCAGTTCGCGCATGAAGATGTCTTTATCGGAATACAGCCACTGCTTGATGACGGGCATGATATTCTCGGCGTTGATGGATACGGTTCCCTTTGACATATGTTTTTCCTCCTTTGGGACGGGGTTTATACTGGGTTCACAAGGAATATTATAATCTGAAAGCGGGGGATGTCAAGTAAAATTTGGCACTCAAACAAAAAGAGTGCTAACAAAACAGCGGTTGCAACCCGGAATATATGAAATTCTACTGTTGGTTGCTTGCAAACGATGGTTGAATATGCTATAGTGCAGATGGGTGAGCAACCCGGACAGAATAAAACTACCGACTTTGAATGGAGGCGGAAGAGATGATCGATAACATCGCGGTCGGAAAGACCATCGCAAAGCTCAGGCAGAACAAGAACATGACCCAGCAGCAGCTGGCGGCGGCGTTGAACGTGTCGCATCAGGCCGTTTCCAAGTGGGAGACGGGCGCGGCGCTGCCGGATGTGCAGACGCTGATGGCCCTCACGCGCCTCTTCGGCATCACCATGGAGCAGCTGCTCAACGACGAGGTGCCCGAGGACCGCGTGGAGCCCCCCAGGCCCGCGTCCCCCTTTGACGAGCCGATCCAGAATATAGGAAACTTTGTCAACAACATCGTCAATGGCATCTTTAAGCCCAAGGAGGCTTCCGGTGCCGCGGAAGGCGACGGCGCGGCGGACGCCGAGGCCCCTGAAGCCGACGCGGAGACGGGAGAAGCGCCCGACGAGGCCGCCGGGTCGGCGGAAGGCCCGGAAGGCGAGGACGATTTCGACGTGCAGCGGCTCCTGCAGATGGCGCCCTTCATGAGCAAGAGCGCCGTGGACGAGCTGCTCCTGGAGCACAAGAACGCCCTGACCGCTGGGGACATCGCCCGGTTCGCCCCCTTCGCCAGCCAGGAGTGCATCGAAAAGCTGATCCAGAACAACGAGCAGGAGGTCAACTGGGACGTGCTGCGCAAGGTGGCCCCCTTCCTGAAGCGGGAAGTGGTGGATCGCCTGGCCAAGGCCGCCGCCAAGGGCGGGCAGTACGTGAAGAAGAGCGCGGAGTCCAGCGGCATCAACACCGAGGACTTCGGCAAGGCCGTGCAGGACGTGGGCCAGAAGATCGGCGCGGGTCTGGAGAGCGCCTTCCGCAGGGCCACCAAGCTGGGCAACGACGTGGTCAACGGCGTCGCCAGCACCTTCAACGACCTGGTGGAGAACACCAAGGCGCGCCAGGCCCGGGCGGAGGAGCTGCGCAAGGCCGCCTGCGAGCGGGCGCTGGCCGACGAGAAGTGGGACTGGCTGGCCGAGCACATCCCCGAGATCAGGGACGAGGAGCTGCTGCGCTCCATCGCCCAGAAGGCCAACGGCCAGGGCATGCACGACTGGGTGCTGGAGCACCTGAACGGCTATGCCGACACCCGCACCATCGACGCCGCCATCGAGGCGGGCAACTGGGGCTGGCTGGGCGACCACGTGTGGCAGTTCGAGGACGAGCTGCAGGAGAAGATCGCCCGCGCCGCCGCGCAGCAGGAGAACTGGCAGTGGCTTTCCACCTATGCCGAGCAGATCTCCCTGGAGAACTGCGCCGACGAGATCGCCATCGCCGCCTACAAGGCCGAGGCCCGGGTGCTGGCCAGGCAGATCGCCGAGCACTGCATGACCGACGCGCAGCGCGAGGCCCTGGCGAACGAGGCCATCGCCGCGGGGGATTACGACTACCTGCAGCAGCTGGTGGAGCTGCTCAGCCCGGAGTTCATCGGCCAGGCGCTGGTGGCCAACGCCCAGCAGGCGCAGTGGGACACGGTGGCCCGGTTCGTGGGCAACGCCGACGGCGACAGCATCGACAAGCTGATGGAGCTGGCCATCGCCGAGGGCAACTTCGACGCCATCGACATGCTGGACGAGTATCTGTAAGCGAACAACGGGTGGGGCTGCCTCATTATGAATTGGCGCTGTGCGCCATGATTTGGCCGCCCTGCGGCCGTGATTTGCACCTGGCGGCGCATGATTTGAATTGCGCCTCTTCCACGCGCCGAAGGCGCAATTCATTGGGGCTGTCTCAAAACATACGTTTTGAGACAGCCCCTTTTTGTATTGCGAATCCCCGTGGATCATGCTATAATATATCTTGAATGAATATACTCGGAGGCTTGACTTGGATTTTAAACAGGTTGTTTCGGTGTCAAAGGGCCGCCTGATCGGCAACATCCTGCTGGCTCTGGCGGTGGGTGCGGCGCTGCCCATCGTGGCGGTGTTCCAGATCGCGCTGCTGGCCCCGGTGCTGATGCTCTGCGGCATCTTCGCGGTGCGCATGAAGGCCCGGGTGGGCTGGGTGCCCCCGGCGGTGCTGTTCGGCGCGGCGCTGGCGTCGGCCATGTGGTTCCTGGGCACGACGATGGCCCTGGCGCTGTTGGTGGCGGCGGTGCTGCCGGCGATGGCGGTGATGCGGGGCATGGCGCGCAAGCAGCCTTTCTTCGACCAGATGCGGACGGGCGTGATCGCCTACGGCCTGGGGCTGGTGGCGGCCATGCTGATCGCCTACGTCAGCTTCGGCGGCAACATGATCGTCCGGTTCACCGACCTGGTCCGCGGGGAGATCACCCGCATGCCGGACGCGGCGCTGCAGCCCTTCGTGGAGGCCATCAACCAGACGCTGGCCATGAGCGGCATGGGCAGGCAGGCGTACACCGTGGAGCTGTACCGCAGCCAGCTCTCCGGCATACTGGACCTGATGCAGCGCACCTACGCCCAGACCCTGCCAGGGGCGCTGCTGTCCGGGGCGATGCTCTCCGGCGTGATCAGCGTGCTTTGGGGCAACTGGACCATGGCGCGGCTGGGGCTGGCCACGAACGACAGCTTCGTGGGCATGAGCGGCTGGTTCATGCCCGCCCAGATGACCTGGGGGCTGCTGGGGCTTTGGCTCGCGGGCTTCGTGATGAACGCCGCGGGCTATGGGGCCGGCGCCACGGTCTACGCGGCGGTGCGCAGCCTGGCTGGCGCGGCGTTCTTCATCCAGGCCATGGCGGCGCTGGACCGGCGGATGCTGCGCGGCGGGCGGGAGCTGGGCCGGCGCAGGGTGCTCATCACGCTGTTCAGCGTGGCGGCGTTCCTGCTGCCGGACGTGGGCACGATGCTGGCCATCATCGGCGGGGCGTCGGCGCTGTTCGGTTCCCACGGGGCCATCAAGCGCGGCAATTCAGAACCATCGGATCGGGACGATCCACAGGAATAGGAGGCTATCGATATGAAGGTTATCCTGCTACAGGACATCAAGGGAACCGGCAAGAAGGACCAGATCCTGGAGATCTCTGACGGCTATGCCCGCAACTACCTGCTGCCCCGCAAGCTGGCCAAGGAGGCCACGGCGGAGGCGGTGAACTCGCTGGAGAAGGCCCGCGGCGCGGACCGGCACCGCGAGGAGGTGCGCAAGCAGCAGGCCGAGGAGAAGGCCCGGGAGCTGAAGGGCAAGGTGATCCAGCTGGAGGTGAAGGGCGGCGAGAACGGCAAGCTGTATGGTTCCGTGACCAACGACCAGATCGCCACCGCCCTGAAGACCCAGCACGGCATCGACATCGACAAGCGCAAGCTGGAGCAGGAGGAGCCCATCAAAAAGGAGGGCCAGGCCTTCGTCACCCTCAAGCTCTATCCCGGCATTTCCACCCGGATGATCGTCAACGTGAAGATTCAGGGGAAGTAATCCATGGAACAGTACATACCCTCGCCCGACGGCGTCCGCACGCCCCCGAACCATCCGGCTTCGGAGCGCAGCGTGCTGGGCGCGATGCTCAGGTCGCGCAACGCGGCGCAGATCGCCGTGGAGAGCCTGCGGCCGGACGACTTCTATGACCCCGCCAACCGGGAGATATTCGCCGCCATGCAGGCGCTGGCCGACGATTCCCGGCCCATCGACCTGGTGACCCTCGACGAGGAAATGACCCGTCGGGGCCGTTTGGATGCCGTGGGCGGCACGGCCTACCTGATCGAGCTGAGCCAGTACGTGCCTTCCTCCTCCAACGTGGAGGCCTACATCAAGATCGTGGACCAGAAGGCCACGCTGCGCCGCTTGATCGCCGCGGCGGAGAGCATCATTCAGGACAGCTATGCCGGGGAGAAGGAGAACGCGGAGATCCTGGAGAGCGCGGAGAAGGCCATCTACGACATCACCATGCGCAAGGGCGGCGAGGAGCTGCAGCCCATCCAGCCGGTGCTGATCAGCACGTTCGAGAAGATCGAGCAGCTGGTGAAGAACCACGGCCGCATCGAGGGCGTGCCCACGGGCTATACCGAGCTGGACGACCTGCTGACGGGCCTGCACCCGGGCGAGCTGGTGCTGGTGGCGGGGCGCCCCGCCATGGGCAAGACCTCCATCGGCATGAACTTCGTGGAAAACGCCGCCATCCGTGCGGGAAAGAAGGCCGCCGTGTTCTCGCTGGAGATGCCGGCGGAGCAGCTGGCCATGCGCATGATGTGCACCGAGGCCCGCGTGGACATGCAGAAGGTGCGCCGCGGGGCCATCGACGACGACGACTGGGGCAAGCTGGCGGACGCGCTGGTGAGCATCGGCCCGGCGAAGATCTACGTGGACTGCACCCCCGGCATCACCGTGCCCGAGGTGCGCTCCAAGGCCCGCCGGCTCCAGCTGGAGCACGGGCTGGATCTGATTATGATCGACTACCTGTCCCTGATGACGGCCACCGGCAAGAACGGCAGCCGCCAGGAGGAGGTCTCCCAGATCTCCCGCACCCTGAAGGGCCTGGCGCTGGAGCTGGGCGTGCCGGTGATCGCGCTGCAGCAGCTGTCCCGCGCCCCCACGGGCCGCGCCAACCACCGGCCTCTGCTCTCGGACATCCGCGAATCCGGCGCCATCGAGCAGGACGCCGACGTGGTCATGTTCATCCACCGCGAGGACTACTACGACCCCGAGACCCCTGACAAGAACATCGCCGAACTGATCATCGCCAAGCAGCGCAACGGCTCGCTGGGCACGGTGAAGCTGGGATGGAAGGGCGAATACACCTGGTTCATGGACCTGTCCGCCCGGGCCAAGGAGGCCGTGGGGCAGGAGTAGGTAACAGGCAGCAGGAATCCCTGTAGGGGCGGCGTTGCGCCGCCCGCCCATATGTTTATCAAGCCATTGGAGGAGAATACATGAAGCGCGTCATCACCTACGGCACCTTTGACCTTCTGCACTACGGCCACATCAACTTGCTGCGCCGGGCCAGGGCGCTGGGGGATTACCTGATCGTGGCCCTGTCCACCGACGAGTTCAATCGCGTGCAGAAGAACAAGGTGTGCTATTTCTCCTATGAGGAGCGCAGGATGCTGCTGGAGTCCATCCGCTATGTGGACCTGGTGATCCCCGAGGAAAACTGGGACCAGAAGCGCACCGACGTGCACCTGTACCAGGTGGACACCTTCGTGATGGGGGACGACTGGACGGGAAAATTCGATTTCCTGAAGGAGGAGGGCGTGGAGGTGGTCTACCTGCCCCGCACGCCGGAGATCTCCACCACCCAGATCAAGAATGATCTGAACAATCGGGAAATGTGACCTCCAATCCTCACCGGTCAATAAATGAACAGACCCTTCGACTCCGCCTGCGCTCCGCTCAGGATGACATCTCAGACAACCCTGTCATCCTGAGCGGAGCCGCTTCAGCGGCGCAGTCGAAGGATCTGCTGCGTTTGGGAACAAATAAAAGATGATAGGCAAAGCGCCTGGATCACAGCCTCTTCATCATATAAACCAGGCTTCGGGTGCTGCCGTCCTTCAGCAGCACGGCGTCGGGATGCTCGGCGACCTCCTTGAAGCCCATCTTTTCATACAGGCCGCGCCCGCGCTCGTTGCCGCCGATGTACTCCAGCTCCATGAACATCACGCCCCGCTGGCGGGCGACCTCCTCCATGGCGCGGAACATGGCCGAGCCGATGCCCTGGCCCCAGAATTTCCTGTACAGCGCGATGGCAACGGAGGCCTTGTGGCGGTACTTGATCTGCGTGTTGAACTGCAATTCGCAGTTGCCCGCCAGCTGTTCGCCGACGAAGCAGGTGAGAAACAGGCTGTTTGGATTGGCGTTGAAGCCCTCCAAAAACGAGCGTTCACTTTCCACGGTATAGCGGCCGCATTCCTCCGGGTAGCGCAGCACGAACTCCGTCTCCGCGGCGGTGTCGGTGAGGTATTTCACCATTGCCGCGGCGTCGCGCTCCGGGTCTGGCAAGCGCAGCACAGCCTCGCGGCCGTCCTTCAGTGTAAAACGGTGCGGTTCGTACAACATCGGGATGACACCTCCCATTATAGAAGTAAAGGCGCCGTTGAGGCGCCTGCTGATTGCTTCCCCACCGCAGTGGGGAAGTACCCGCGCAGCGGGGGATAGGGCGCCCGAAGCAGCGTGTTGCGTATGAGTATCCTGTCCAGTGCCCCACCTCCCCTGACGGGGCACCTCCCCACTGCGGTGGGGAGGCTTTTGGACTGGCGGCACATTGCCGCGCTCACACTCAACTACAGCTTGTTCCTCTGGATCTTGCCGCTGATGGTCTTGGGCAGCTCGTCCCGGAACACCACGATGCGGGGGTACTTGTAGGGCGCGGTGCGCTTCTTCACGTAGTTCTGGATGTCTTTCTTGAGCTCCTCGGTGCCCTCGATGCCCTTGGTGAGCACGATGGACGCCTTGACCACCTGGCCGCGGATCTCGTCCGGCGCGGCGGACACACCGCACTCCAGCACGTAGGGCAGCTCCATGATGACGCTCTCGATCTCGAACGGCCCGATGCGGTAGCCGGAGGACTTGATCACGTCGTCGGTGCGGCTGACGTACCAGAAGTAGCCGTCCTCATCCCGCCATGCCATGTCGCGGGTGTGGTACAGGCCGTCGTGCCACACGGTGTCGGTGGCTTCCTGGTTGCCGTAGTAGCCCAGGAACAGGCCCGCGGGGATCTCCTTGTCCGTGCGGATGACGATCTCGCCCGGTTCGCCGGCCTTCACCGGATTGCCGTTGGGATCCACCAGGTCCACGTCGAAGAGCGGGCTGGGCTTGCCCATGGAGCCGATCTTCGGCGTGGTGCCGGCGAAGTTGCCCAGCACCAGCGTGGTCTCCGTCTGGCCGAAGGCCTCCATGATGGACAGGCCCGTGGTCTTCTTGAACAGGTTGAACACCTCGGGGTTCAGCGCCTCGCCCGCGGTGCAGGCGCACTTGATGCTCGAGAGGTCATACTTGGAGATGTCCTCGCGGATCAGGAAGCGGTACATGGTGGGCGGCGCGCAGAAGGTGGTGATGTTGTATTTGGCAAACATCGGCAGGATGTCGTGGGCGTTGAAGCGGTCGAAGTCGTACACGAACACCGCGCACTCGTTCATCCATTGCCCGTACAGCTTGCCCCACAGCGCCTTGCCCCAGCCGGTGTCGGAGATGGTGAAGTGCAGGCCGTCCGGCTCTACGCAGTGCCAGTAGTGGGCGGTGATGAAGTGGCCCAGGGGATACTTGTGGCTGTGCATGGCCAGCTTGGGATAGCCGGTGGTGCCGGAGGAGAAGAACATCACCATGGGGTCGTCGCCGCTGGGCGCGTCCTCGGTGCGGTTGAAGGTGGAGCGATAGCGCAGGTACTCCTCGTCGAAGTCGCGCCAGCCCTCCCGCTTGCCGCCGCACATGATGCGCGTCTTCACATAGGGGCAGGTCTCGAAGGCCTCCTCGGCGTGGGCCGCGCCTTCGCCGTCATGGGTCATGCAGATGGCGGTGACGCCGGCGGTCTCGTGGCGGGGATGGCCACCGCGCCCAGCTTGTGCAGCGCCATCATCACCACCCAGAACTGCCAGTTGCGCCGCAGCACCAGCATCACGCGGTCGCCCTTTTTGATGCCCAGGGCTTTGAAGTAGTTGGCGGCGCGGTTGGACTTGCGGCTGATGTCCTCGAAGGTGAAGCGCTGCTCGTTCATGTAGCGGTCCACATACAGCATCGCCAGCTTGTCCGGCTTGCGCTCGGCCAGGCGGTCCACGATGTCAAAGGCGAAGTTGAAGTGGTCGGAATTGGGGAAGGCGATGTGCTGCAGGTGGCCCTCGCCGTCCTCGTCCAGGTCCACGAACCGGTCGTAGATCATGTTCTGCTTGGGCAGGCGCACGGGCATGACGGCGTCCACCAGCTTGTCCTCTTCCGTCTCCTCTCCGGGCAGCACCACGGCCACGAAGGTGCAGTCCCTGCCGCCGGTGGCGATTTCGCCGTGGGGGGTGGAGGAATCGTAGTAGATGCTGTCGCCCTCCCGGAGGTGTTCCACGTGGTCGCCGATGCGCACCAGCAGCTCGCCGGAGAGGATCAGGTCGAATTCCTGGCCGGAGTGGGCGTGGGTGTGGATGGGCTGGTTCTGCAGCTCCTCGGAGTAGCTGTAGGTGACCCAGAAGGGCTCGGCGATCTTGCCGGAGAACATGGGCGCCAGGCTGGAGATCTCGATGCCCTCCTGCCGGGTGGTGATGGTGGCTTCGCCCTTGCGGGTGACGGTGTAGGAGCGCAGGTTGGCGCTGCGGCCCTCGATCAGGTCGGTGATGTCCACGCCGAAGATGCGGGCGCAGTTGTGGATGAACGTGAAGGGCAGGTCGGCCCGGCCGGCCTCGTATTCGATGTAGGTCTCCACGTCCAGGCCGGTCTGGTCGGCCATGTAGACCACGGAATAGCCCGCGATCTCCCGCAGGGCCTTGATACGGGTGCCGACTTCATACAGCATGCCGGTCATGTCGGTTGTGTTCATTGGGAAATTCCTCCTCGCTTCGATAGTACCGGGGTGATCGAATATAAGATAAAGTCCTGGGGGAGTGTCGCATAAAAAAACGCCCGCCTCACACGAACGCTTGCGCGTTCTTTGAGACGAGTCGCAATCAACCCGCGGTACCACTCAAATTGCACGTTGCCGTGCCCCTTCAGGCTCCATCAAGCCCTGTGCCTTTACGCAGCTTTCACGGGAAGCGTCTACTTGAATCTTCCATAATGGAAGGTCGTTCGGGCTTCCGGCTCGGAAGGGATGGGCTTGTGAGCAACCTGTGTCCGGCCTTTCAGCAGGTGGCCGGCTCTCTGGGCACCGATTGGCTCCGCCGTCTTCGTCATCGCCTTTGGGATATATTCGATTGCGGTTATTCTATCACTCCGGCGCGCAGATGTCAAAGCTTTTGCGCGTTAAATTTGTATTGCGTTCGGCTATACGCGCGAATATTATGTAGGAATTTCAGGAAAACGTTCGGATAAATCCCGTCGGGCCGACTTGACAAGCGGCGGCAATGCTGATAGATTTATAGAAACAAAAGTCCGTGAGATGCGAGGCGGAGACCCCTGACGATCTACTATCAGCTCAACGGCGGCACCGGGGACGTGAATCCCTTGGAGGCCAGGCCGGACGCAAGCGGCGCGGTCCGCTTTCGCCATCCCGCCGCGATTCCCGTTCGCCCGGGTTGGCGCTTCATCGGCTGAATCTGCGGCGGGGACGCGGCAAACCATCCGCTGGAAGGCGCGGGGGAGTGGACGACCGCCCCCTGCAACGAGCTCTCCATCGTCTACGTGGCCCAGTGGATGCCGGACGTTCACCCCCGCTCCGCGCCCTACCTGTCGGTCACGCTGTACCGGCCGGACGGCGCGCTCTATGACGCGGTGGAAGGCCAGTGGCGGTGCGTTCAGCAGGCGGACAACACCTACTATTGCCTGCACAACTGGTACAGCAGCGCCGACGGCTATGCGGGCATCGCCCCCGGCTCCGGCTACGCGGGCTTTCAGTTCTGCCGGGGCAAGGGCATAGCGATCCTCTCCCTGTG
Source organism: uncultured Eubacteriales bacterium (assembly GCA_902765395.1). Taxonomy (GTDB): domain Bacteria; phylum Bacillota; class Clostridia; order Christensenellales; family Aristaeellaceae; genus UBA2862. Next base: position 23,184 of record CACWZP010000026.1, on the reverse strand, counting down.
GAACACCGATCGCGGCAGGCCCACCGTGGAGTACGCCAAAAGCGGCGCCGTGGTGGAGCCGTTCGGCGGCGAGGGCAGCGGCGTGCATGTGCTGACGGACTATCCGTGGCGGATTGGCGTGTGGTACACCATGCGCATACAGGCCCGCACCGTGGGTCGGCGGACGGTGTACGAGCAGTGGGTGAAGGCGGCGGACGGCGGCTGGGAAAAGCTGGCGGCGATCGCGTATCCCGCGCCGAAGCTGGGCTTCTCCTGGGACTGCTTCTTCCTGGAGGACTGGCTGGGAGGCAACGCGATGCGTGGCTGTCAGCTGCGCGGCTACTATGCCCGGCGCGCCCTCTTCGGACGCTGGCGGTCGCTGGATGGCTATGAGATCAGAAACCACCTGCCGGAAAACGGCGCTCAAAACGTGCGCTTCGATTGCGATTTCAAGAGCCTGAATGCCGACGCGGTGTATCTTCGCTCCGGCGGCGACGGCTTCAACGCCACGGCCCCGGCCCTTCCGGCCACTTTGCGGGTGAAGCAGGACGGCAAGCCTCGGGAGACCGGCTATTTGGACTGAGGGGAGGAGAGGCGCATGGAGCCCTTCAACGGCATCCGCGAACCCGACCGGCGCGTGATGGTGGTCACCGGCCACTACGGCGGCGGCAAGACGGAGTTCTGCGTCAGCCTGGCCATGTCCCTGGCGAAGCACGGCTTCGGCCCGTATCACAGGCTGGCCCTGGTGGACCTGGACATCGCCAACCCCTACTTCCGCTCCCGGGAGAGAAGGGAGACGCTGGAGAGCGTGGGCGTGAAGGTGTACGGCAGCGCCTACGAGCACGAGATCACCGCCGAGCTGCCCGCCCTGGGCGCGAACATCCGCGCGCCGCTGGAGGACGCGGACTGCCGGGTGATCGTGGACGTGGGCGGCAACGACTCCGGCGCGGTGGTGCTGAACCAGTTCGGCAAGTATTTCTCCCCGGAGGACGCGCTGTTTTTGATCGTGGTGAACGCCAACCGCCCCGAGACCCGGGACCTGGAGGGGGCGCTTGAGCACCTTCGGGCCATCGAGAGAAAGACCGGCCGGGCCATCGACGGCGTGATCAACAACTGCCATCTGCTGCTGGAGACCGACGCCGCCTGCGTGGCAAAGGGCCACGCGCTGTGCAGGGCCCTGTGCGAAAGGACCGGCAAGATATTGTGGTGCGACACCTACCCGGCGCCCATCGTGCCCGCGGAGCAGGTGGAGGGAAAATATGAACACCTGCTGCCGGTGGGAATGTACATGAGGCCGTCATGGATCGACAAATAAGGAGCGGCACTGTTGAATCCTACATGATATGGAAACCTGCCATACAAGGAGGCTTACAATAATGGCAAACAGAAGGTTCAAGGTCGTCTTTGACCGGGAGCGCTGCAAGGGCTGCGAGCTGTGCAAGAGCTTCTGCCCGAAGCAGATCATCGCCATGGACACCACGGTGAACGCCAAGGGCTACTGTCCCGCGATGATCGTGGATCAGGACAGCTGCATCGGCTGCGCGAGCTGCGCCACGGTGTGTCCTGACTGCGCGATCGAGATCTACCAGCTGGAGGAGGGGGAAGCATGAGCGAGAAGGTATTGATGAAGGGCAACGAGGCCTTCGCCGAGGCGGTCATCCGCGGCGGCGTGCGTTTCTACTTTGGCTATCCCATCACCCCCCAGAGCGAGATTCCCGAGTTCATGAGCCGGGAGCTGCCCAAGCGGGGCGGCCGGTTCCTGCAGGCGGAGAGCGAGCTGGGCGCCATCAACATGGCCTACGGCTGCGGCGCGGCCGGCGGCCAGTGCTTCATCTCGTCCTCGTCCCCGGGCATCGCGCTGATGCAGGAGGGCATGAGCTTCCTCTGCGGCGCGGAGGTGCCGGTGACGCTTTTGAACGTGTCCCGCGGCGGCCCGGGCATCGGCTCCATCCAGCCCGGCCAGGCGGATTACAACCAGGTGACCCGCGGCGGCGGCAACGGCGACTACAGGATCCCCGTGTTCGCGCCGGCGTCCATCCAGGAGGCCGTGGACATCCTCTACGAGGCGCCGTCCATCGCCGACAGGTACCGCAATCCCGTCATGGTGCTGGCGGACGGCCTGATGGGCCAGATGATGGAGCCCGTGATGCTGCCCGAGGAGAAGCACGCCTTCACCAGCGAGGAGATCTCCACCGCCAAGCCCTGGGCCATCTCCGGCAGCAAGAAGGGCACCCGCAGCGTGGTCAAGAGCCTGCGGCTGCAGCCGGAAGTGCTGGAAGAGCACGTGGAGCACCTGTTTGAGAAGTACGCCGTCATGGAAAAGGAACTGGAGCGCGTGGAGTGCGAGGGCCTGGAGGACGCCGAGGTGGTGTTTGTTGCCTTCGGCACGATGGCGCGCCTGGCCCGCGAGGCCATGGAGCTGCTGGAGGCCCGTGGCATCAAGGCCGGCCTGATCCGGCCCATCAGCCTGTGGCCCTATCCCTACAGCGCGTTCGACAGGATCTCGCCCAGGACCAAGGCGGTCGTCTCCGTGGAGCTGAGCATGGGCCAGATGCTGCAGGACATCAACCTGGGCGTGAAGGACCGCGTGCCCGTGAGGCTGATCCACCGCGTGGGCGGCATGTTGCCCACGTCCATTGAGGTGGTCGAAAAGACGATGAAAATACTGGAGGAAGTGCGATGAAACCTGTATTTACCGTAACAGAGGGTATGCTGCCCGTCAGCACCAGCTATTGTCCCGGCTGCACCCACGGCGTCGCACACCGCATCATCATGGAGACGCTGGACGAGATGGGCCTGCTGGGCAACACCCTGGGCGTGGCGCCCATCGGCTGCTCCGTCGTGGCGCACCAGTTCATGAACGTGGATATGTGCGAGGCCGCCCACGGCCGCGCCCCGGCGGTGGCCTCCGGCATCCGCCGCGTGCATCCCGACAAGGTCGTGTTCACCTATCAGGGCGACGGCGACCTGGCCTCCATCGGCATGGGCGAGATCGTCCACGCCGCGGCCCGCGGGGAGAAGTTCTCCGTGTTCTTCATCAACAACGGCATCTACGGCATGACCGGCGGCCAGATGGCCCCCACCACCCTGGTGGGCCAGCGCTCCACCACCTGCGTGGACGGCCGCACCGTGGAGCAGGCGGGCATGCCGCTGCGCATCTGCGAGCTGCTGGCCACGCTGGACGGCCCGGCCTATATCGAGCGCGTGTCCCTGGACTCCCCGGCCCGCATCCGCGCCGCCAAGAAGGCCGTGCGCAAGGCCTTTGAGTACCAGATCGCCGGCAAGGGCTTCACCTTCGTGGAGCTGCTTTCCACTTGCCCCACCAACTGGGGCCTCACCCCACCCGACGCCATGAAGCGCATGCGCGAGGAAGTGTGCGCCTACTACCCGCTGGGCGTGTACAAGGACACCGGGAAGGAGGCGGAGTGACATGGCGACGACCAAGCTGTTTTTCGCCGGCTCCGGCGGACAAGGCGTTCTGACCATGGGCCAGATGCTGACCTACGCGGCCATGTACGCCGACATGAACGCCACCTGGCTGCCCTCCTACGGCCCGGAGATGCGCGGCGGCACCGCCAACTGCACCGTGGTCATCAGCCCGGACAAGCCCGTCTCCTGCCCGCTGATCTACGAGGCGGACGACGTGGTGGTGATGAACCTGCCTTCGCTGACGAAGTTTGAATCCCTGGTGAAGCCGGGCGGCAACCTGTTCGTGAACAGCTCGCTGATCGACCAGAAGCCCACCCGCGACGACATCAACGTGTACTACGTGCCCGCCAACGACATCGCCATGAAGCTGGGCAACGCCCGCACCGCCAACGTGGTGATGCTGGGCGCGCTGGTGAGCGTGGCGCCGGTGGTGCCGGTGGAGATGATCTACAAGATCATGGAGAAGACCTTCTCCGGCCGCAAGGCCCACCTGCTGGACATCAACAAGCAGGCCTTCCACGCCTGGAAGGGCTGACAGTAAAGACCGTCCCAGGACGCAAGCTGCACGGGAAGCGCTTTCCCGGCAAGCCTGTTTCCTGGGACGGTTTTTGTGTGTGGGAAATGGAGATCGCGCGTGCGCGCCGCGTCAGCGCTTCAGGATGTCCCGGATCGCTGCGTGCAGCAGGCCGTTCGTCGCCAGCACGTTGCCGGTGGACGCGCCGTCGTCGCCTTCGTCCCAGCCGGTAAACCGGCCGCCGGCCTCGGTGAGGATCACGTAGCCCGCGGCCAGGTCGTAGATCTGAAGGCCCAGCTCCACGAAGGCGTCCGCGCGGCCGTCGGCCACGTTGCACAGGTCGTAGGCCGCGGTGCCCGTGCGGCGCACGTCGCCCATGGCGGGCATCAGCCGGGGAAACACATCAAGCGTTCGCTCCATGTTCCCGCGAACCCTGTGGCCAAAGCCCATGTGGATCACGGCGTCATGCAGCTCTTCCGTCCGGGACACGTGGATCGGCTGGCCGTTCAGCGTCGCGCCCTCGCCGCGCACGCCCAGGAACAGCTCGTCCGTGGCGGGGCAGTAGACGCAGCCCACGCACAGCTGGCCCTGCTTCTCGTAGGCGATGGAGATGGTGTACAGCCGCTCCCCGCGCATGAAGTTGGTGGTGCCGTCGATGGGGTCCACGATCCAGCGCCCCTGGGCGCGGTCCGGGCCGCCCGTCTCCTCGCCGAAGAAGGCGTCCTCCGGGCAAGCCGTCAGCAGCATTTCCCGGATCAGAGCCTCGCTCTTGTAGTCCATCTCCGTCACGAAGTCGTTCTCCGCCTTGCGCCTCACCTTGAACGCGCCGTGGTGTTCCAGCATCGCGCCGGAGGCCCGGGCGGCCTTTTCCGCCAGCATCGCCTTTTCCCGAAGGGTCATATTGTTCATCTCCCGATAAATTATGATTGCATTTTGAAGAAAATATGTTATAATGGATAGAGTAGGATGCCTGTGTTATTATAGCACAGCGATGGTCAGGACGGTGTTATTATTTTGAAAATCGTTTCCTGGAACGTGAACGGCCTGCGGGCCGTGATCCAGAAGGGCTTTTACGAGAGCATCGCCAGCCTGGACGCGGACGTGATCTGCCTGCAGGAGATCAAGATGCAGAAGGGCCAGTGCGAGGTGGCGCTGGAGGGCTACGAGCAGGTGCTGAACTACGCCGACCGGAAGGGCTATTCCGGCACGGCGGTGTTCTCCCGGGTGCCGATGCTGGGCCACACGCTGAACATCGGCGTGGACGAGCACGACCACGAGGGCCGGGTCATCACCTGCGAATTCAGGGATTTCTACCTGGTCTGCTGTTATACGCCCAACAGCCAGAACGAATTAAAGCGGCTGGACTACCGCATGCGGTGGGAGGACGCCTTCCGGGATTACCTGGTGAAGCTGGACGCGGTCAAGCCCGTGATCCTCACCGGCGATCTGAACGTGGCGCACCAGGAGATCGACCTGAAGAACCCCAGGACCAACCACATGAACGCCGGGTTCACCGACCAGGAGCGGGGCAAGATGACCGAGCTGCTGGGCGCGGGCTTCATCGATTCCTTCCGCCACTTCTATCCGGACGTGACTGGCGCCTACAGCTGGTGGAGCTACATCGGCGGCGCGCGCAGCAGGAACGCCGGCTGGCGCATCGACTACTTCATCGTGTCCGAAAAGCTGAAAGACGCGATGATCGATTCGAAGATCCATCCCCAGATCATGGGCAGCGACCACTGCCCGGTGGAGCTGGACATCCGTTCTTCCGAGGACGAAGGAGGCAGTGAAGCATGAAGAAGGTACACATCAAGTCGGCCATACCGATCTACCTGGCCGCGGCGCTGTGGCTGCTGATGGGGCTGATCGCGCCGAAATTCCTGATGAAGCTGCCGGGGCTGCTGGTGACGGCGGCGCTGTCCGTGGCGGCGTACTTCGTGGGCAGCAAGCTGTTCCCGGGCCGCGAGGTGGAGCAGCAGATCACCACCGGCGACGCTGCGGTGGACCGGGAGATCGCCGCCGCCCGCGAAAAGCTGGAGAATCTGCGCAAGGCCAACGAGGCCATCCCGGATCCGGAGATCTCCGCCAACCTGGACCGCATGTACAAGGCCGGCACCCAGATCTTCAGGGAGCTGAACCGCGACCCGAAGAAGGTGGCGCTGGTGCGGCGCTTCATGAACTACTACCTGCCCACCTCCGAAAAGCTGATGGAGCAGTATCAGGTGCTGATGAACGCCGACACCAAGGGCGAGAACATCACCAGCGCCATGGGCACCATCGAGCGCAGCCTGGGCTTTGCGGCCAACGCCTTTGAGAAGTGCGCCGACAACCTGTACAAGGACGACGAGATGGACATCGACGCCGAGATCAAGGTGATGCAGACCATGCTCACCGGCGACAACCTGATCAAGACCGATATGAACTCCATCCGCGAGACCTCCGGCGCGGCCGCCGCCGCGGCGTCGGCCGCCCAGAGCGCGCCTGCCGAGCAGGAGGACGAGCTCCCCGCCACCAAGGACGGCATCAAGCTGACCCTGGGCGGGCACTGAGGTTAATTAGGAATGAGGAGTGAGAAATGAGGAATGATGGATGGCGGGGGAGCCCCGGCCATGCCGATTCCTTGTTCCTGATTCCTGGTTCCTCATTATACAATTTGAATTGCTTTGCAATCGAACCCCACACGACAATAGCGCAGGAGGAATGAACCATGTCTGACGAAATCAAGCTGACCCTGGAACCCTTCGACGGCGAAAACAAGCAGGAACTGGACAGCGCGGTCGCGGCTGCCGTGCAGGCCACCGAGGCCCTGGAGCAGGCAGAGACCGAGGCAAAGAAGGAAGTTCAGCAGGCTACGCTGGACATGCAGAGCTTCTCTGAAGAGGAGCAGAAGATGATCGACGACTTCTCCGAGAAGATCGACGTTCGCGACAGCAACCTGGTGTTCTCCTACGGCGCCGCCGCCCAGCAGAACATCTCCCAGTTCTCCGACGCGGCTCTGAAGAACGTGCAGACCAAGGATCTGGACGAAGTGGGCAACATGATCGCCAACCTGGTGGTGGAGCTGAAGAACTTCGACACCGACGGCGAGGAGAAGGGCGGCCTGCTTGGCCTGTTCAAGAAGAAGATCAACAACCTGGAGCTCCTCAAGGCCAAGTATGACCACACCGAGATCAACGTCAACAAGATCGTCGAGGGCCTGGAACAGCACCAGATCCAGCTGCTCAAGGACATCGCCATGCTGGACAAGCTGTACGACCAGAACCTGGTGTACTTCAAGGAGCTGAGCATGTACATCGTGGCCGGCAAGAAGCGTCTGGAGTCCTTCCGCGCCAATGAGGTGGAGCAGGCCCGCCAGAAGGCCGCCGCTTCCGGGCTGCCCGAGGACGCGCAGTTCGCCAAGGATCTGGCCGACAAGGCCGACCGCTTCGAGAAGAAGCTGTATGACCTGGAGCTGACCCGCAACATCTCCATCCAGATGGCCCCGCAGATTCGCCTGATTCAGTCCTCCAACCAGATCATGGCCGAGAAGATCCAGACCTCCCTGGTGAACACCATCCCGCTGTGGAAGAGCCAGATGGTGCTGGCACTGGGCCTGGCCCACACCGAGAACGCCATGAAGGCGCAGCGCGCGGTCACCGACCTGACCAACGACCTGCTGACCAAGAACGCCGAGAAGCTGCACATGGCCACGGTGGAGACCGCCAAGGAAGCCGAGCGCGGCATGGTGGATATCGAGACCCTGAAGCACACCAACAAGCTGCTCATCGACACCATGGACGAGGTGCTGGAGATCCAGCAGCAGGGCAAGGAGAAGCGCCGCGCCGCCGAGGCCGAGCTGGCCACCATCGAGGGCGAGCTGCGTGCGAAGATCCTGGAGGTTCGCACCTGATCCGGGATCGGGAATCATTGAAACAGTGGACGGGGGACCAGGGGTGCCGATCCCTGATCCCCCGCTCAAGAGGGAGGAGAGCTGTAGATGAAGTTCTCTGAAAACCGCACAATCGCCTTCATCGTGCTGGCGGCTTGCGTGCTGGTGAGCATCTTCGGTTTGGGCGGCATGGGCCTGTCCCGGGAGCGGAACAGGGTGCTGACGGTGTACGACCGCGGCACGGACGCCAGCCTGTCCACCCGCCACAGCATGGATGCCTACCTGGATTCCGCTGCGGAATCGGCGCAGCTGATGGTCTCCGAGGCCCAGCTGCACATGTCCGCCTCCGCCACCATCGACAACGTGGACAGCCTGGCGGAGACCGTGGCCAAGTCTGATGACACCAACGAGCGCTACGAGGCCTATTCCTCGCTGAAGACCGCCGTGGACAAGCTGTACAACAGCATGTACGAGGCGGCCAAGGGCGACGACTTCACCAACTTCAAGGTGGCCTATGACGACTTCTGGGGCTACGACGACATGATTCGCCACGACGATTATTCCAAGCTGGCGGCGGGCTACAACAGCCTGATCTCCGGCTTCCCGGGCGGCGTGGTCGCCGGCATCACCGGACAGAGCGCGCTGAATACCTTTGGAGGTTGACCATGAGATTGAGAAAGGCGCTTCACATCGCGCTGGCAGCGGCGCTGTTGTTGATGCTCTGCTGCGCTCCGGCCATGGCCAAGACGGTGTCGCCGGGCAAGGATTTCTATTACCTGGACAACGCCAACGTGCTGTCCGAGGCCATGGAGGGGGAGATCTTCTTCTCCAACAAGCTGCTCTATGACGCCTGCGGCGCGCAGATCGTGGTGGTCACCGTGGACACCACCGGCCGGGATGCCATCGACGATTACGCCTATGACCTGTTCAACAAGTGGGGCATCGGCGACGTGTCCAAGAACAACGGCTTCCTGCTGCTGCTGGCCATCGAGGACGACGATTACTATGCCCTGCCCGGCTCCGGGCTGGACAGCCGCTTCTCCGCGGGCACCATCAAGAGCTATTACGACAAGTACCTGGAGAGCGACTTTGCCGCCAAGAATTACGAGGCGGGCGTCAAGAAGTTCTTCGAGGCCGTGTTCGAGCGCATCGCGGACACCTACAGCGTGGACGTGACCGTCGACCAGGGCGTGGCCGCCTACAGGGAGTACGTCGCCCAGAACGAGGCGGCCCAGGACTACGGCGGCTATAACGGCACCCGTCGCGTGGACGCCAACACCTATGACTGGGACGACGATTCCGACGACGAGAAGGTGGGCTTCGGCGCGATCATATTCGTGGTGCTGCTCGTCGTGCTGATCGTGCTGCTGAGCAAGGGACGCCGGGCGCGTCGGCGCGTGGGCGTCATGCCTCCGCCTCCGCCTCCGCCCAGGATCGTCGGCGGGGTGGGCTATCGGCCGACCCGCACCGTGTACCACGGTTCGGGCTTCCTGTCGTCGCCCACGCGCAGTTCCGGCTGGTCGGGCGGATTCTCCTCCGGCTCCAGCCGATCCTCCTCGTCCTCCCGTTCGTCCTTTGGCGGCAGCTCGTCCTCCCGTTCGTCCTTCGGCGGCTCCGGCAGCCGATCCTCCGGGTTTGGCGGGGGAAGCAGCGGCGGCGGCGGGTCCCGCGGCGGCGGTGCCGGACGCGGCAGGCATTGATCCTGATCCGATTTGCATGCGGGGGTGCCGTGATGGCGCCCCCGTTGAGGTTTTGGTGATTCAAGGGGGAATCGGAATGCGCAACAGGGCTGTGCGGCTGCACGGGCAGAACGACCTGCGGCTGGACACCTTCGAGCTGCCGGACATCCGCGAGGACGAGATCCTGGCCCGGGTGGTGTCGGACTCCATCTGCATGTCCACCTACAAGGCGGCCATCCAGGGCACGCGCCACAAGCGGGTGCCCGCCAACGTGGCCGAGCACCCCGCCATCGTGGGCCACGAGTGCTGCGGCGTGATCGAGCGGGCGGGCGCGCGCTGGCAGGATCGGTTCGCGCCGGGGGATCGCTTCACCCTCCAGGCCAACATGGACTATCACGGCACCGGCATGAACCCAGGATACGCCTTTGAGTTCTGCGGCGGTGCGAGCCAGTACGCGGTGCTCTTCCCGGAGATCATGGAGCAGGGCTGCCTGCTGAAATACGGGGGCGAGGCCTTTTTCAACGGCTCGCTGTCCGAGCCCATGAGCTGCATCGTCGGGGCCTTCAAGGCCCAGTACCACACCCGCCCCGGCGACTATGGCCACGAAATGGGCATCCGCGCGGGCGGCAACATGGCCATCCTCGGCGGCGCTGGCCCCATGGGCCTGGGCGCCATCGACTACGCGCTGCACGGCCCGCGCCAGCCCGGGCTGCTGGTGGTGACGGACATCGACCGGCGGCGGCTGGACCGCGCCGCGCGGATCCATGCCCAGGAAGAGGCCGGACGCATGGGCGTGCGGCTGGCTTGGGTGAACCCCGACGATGAGGCGGATGTGGTTCGCACGCTGCGGGGAATCGCCGGCCGGGGCTTTGACGACGTGTTCGTGTTCACGCCGAAGGATGAGGTGGTCCGCCAGGCCGACGCCCTGCTGGATCAGGACGGCTGCCTGAACTTTTTTGCCGGGCCCACCGACCGCGCCTTCAGCGCCGCGTTCAACTTCTACGACGTGCACTACGCGGCCCACCATCTGGTGGGCACCTCCGGCGGCAGCATCCAGGATATGCGGGACGCCCAGGCGCTGATCGCCGCGGGCAGGATCAACCCCGCCGGGATGATTACCCACATCGGCGGCCTGGACGCCGCGGCGCGGGCCACGCTGAACCTGCCGGACATCCCCGGCGGCAAGAAGCTGATCTATACCCACCTGCGCCTGCCGCTGACGGCCATCGAGGATTTCGCCCGACTGGGGAAGGGGAATGCCCTGTTTGCCGCATTGGCGGAGATATGCAACCGCCACGACGGCCTTTGGAGCGCCGAGGCGGAGGCATATCTGCTGGCGCACGGCGAGAAGATTTGACGCGATGGGCAAAAAAAGCCCCCGGGTTCGCCATAGGGCGAATCCGGGGGCTTTTTTGATCTCAATCAGCCGAGGATGTCGATGGACTTTTCCGTCTTCAGCAGCTGAATGAAGGTGTGGCCGGGATTGAAGCGAACCTCGTTGCCGGCGTCGTCGTAGTAGACGGTGTTGTTGGTGATGCTGTCGCGGGCCCAGGTGCCGGTGAAGTGCATGCCGCCGATGAAGTAGTCGCAGGTATTGCCTTCGTACAGGAACACATGGGGAGCCTCGGACTTGCCGCCGAACCACTCATAGCGCACGTGCTGCACGATGATGTTGTCGCAGGTCACCTGCTGGCCGGTGGCGCCGTCCTTGTAGGGGTTGCCGTTGTAGAACCGCAGGTACTTGCCCTGGGCGGCGTCCCACTGATAGGAGGGAACATAGCTGCCTTCGCGATACTGGATCTGGAAGCTGTTCACGGGCTCGCCGGCGGGGATGGTGGGATACTCGTTGAATTTCAGCGGGGAGCGGCAGGTCAGAGTGGACCAGTCCACCATGTCGTGCAGCTTCTGCAGCTTGCCCACCACGTTGTTGGGTGCGGCGCGGCTGCTGTCGCGATAGAACAGGCTGGTGGCACCGGGATAGGTCTTGATGGGGTTGTGGTTGTTGCCGTCCAGCTCGGCGGTGAAGCCGTTGGAGTTGAAGTAGTCATACAGGTTGCTGTCGGGGTCAACGCGGGCGCCGAAGTGGACGAAAGCGCCCATGTACTCGGAATAGATGTCCGCGTTCACGATGCGGGCGGAGCGAACGGCTTCCACCAGCTCGGGGATCACGTCGTTGAAGATGGCCGTGTAGCGGGTGTAGCCGCCGTTGTACAGCTCTGCTTCATAGACGATGTCGGCGGAGGAGATGCCCATCTGGGGGCGGGCCTTGGGTTCGTTGTCCATCTGGACGACCATGATCTCCTGGGCTTTGTCCGTGGGCAGGCCGGTGGTCAGGGAGAGACTGGTGCCTTCCGCCATGGCGGCGCAGGCAAATGCCATCATCAGCACCAGCACGATAGATACTATTTTCTTCATGGAAAGTGAAGCTCCTTTCATGCATATGGGAGTTACATTAAACTCCATCACTCGTTATTTTATCAAATTCCACCTGCGATGTCTACAGTTGACATGATAATTCAATTTTTTGTTAACTTGTGTGCGGGTTTGTGGCATAATTGAAACATTATGCGCGAAAGGCGCAGAGAATGCCCCAGTATAAGAAGAAATAACATTTTACGGCTTGAATCGGCGGCCCGGAAGGGCTACTATATTAAGACGAATTCGCGACAACTGAGGTTGGATAACATATGAAAAAGTGGATGAGAGCGCTGGGCCTGGCCTGCGCGCTGGCGCTGCTGGGAAGCGCGGCGCTGGCGGAGGACATGCCCGTCGTGACCGACGAACCCCTGACCGGTGATGAGATCCCCGCAGCCGAGGCCGAGCGCATGCGCGAGGTGCAGCAGATGCTGATCGACCTGGGCCTGCTGGACGGCGCCGCCGACGGCGCCTACGGCCCCAGGACCGCCGCGGCGCTTCGGGCGTTCCAGTCGAAGAACAACCTGATCGCCTCCGGGGAGCTGAACGAGCCCACCCTGGCGGCGCTTCGGGAGAAGTCCAGCGTCGCCGGCGACGCCCGCCGGGTGCAGCAGCGGCTGATCGACCTGGGCTACCTGTCCGGCAAGGCCGACGGCATCTTCGGCGAGCGTTCCCAATCGGCGCTGAAGGTGTTCCAGACGATGGCCGGGCTCGAATCCACCGGCGAGGCGGACGAGGCCACCCGGCAGGCGCTGTTTTCAGACGACGCCCGCGCGGTGCCCGGGAAGCTGTCCAGCGGCAGCAAGGGCGACGAGGTGACGGCGCTGCAGCAGCGGTTGATCCAGCTGGGCTTCCTGTCCGGCAAGGCGGACGGCAATTACGGCCCCGCCACGTATGCCGCCGTGAAGCGCTTCCAGAACCACCTGCTGGAGCAGGGCGTGGACGCGGGCCTGGAGATCGCCGCCAACGGCATCGCCACCCCGGCCACCCAGGCGCTTATGTTTGACCCGAGCTACTCCAGCTACATCCGCGACATCGCCCCCGGCGACGAGGACGGCGAGGTGCTGCGGCTGGAGCGGCGTCTGAACGGCCTGGGCTACATGGATGCCGAGGCGGACGACACCTTCGACGACTACGCCGCCGCGGCGGCTTCCGCCTTCCGCTCGGCCAGCGGGCTGGGCGAGGGCTCGACCGTGGACAAGGCCACCGTGGACGCGCTGTTCTCGGCGGACGCGCCCGCGGCGGAGAGCTTCGTGCCCCACGCCATCTCCAGGGACGACAGGGGCCTGGCGGTGCGCGCCGTGGAAGAGGCGCTCTTTCAGGGCGGCATGACGATCCAGACGCCCGGCGGCAAGTACGGCGACGCGCTGGTCACCGCGGTGCAGCGGCTTCACGACTACCTGGCAGCCCGCGATGACGCCAACGCCGCGCTGCTGGAGGATCCGGAGAACCTGAGCATCGAGGCCCAGGCCTGCATCACCGGCAGCTGGATGACCGAGCCGCTGACCGGCAACGACGAGGGCAGCCTGCAGCGCATCCAGCGCCGCCTGCATACCCTGTATTATCTCTCGAAGGCCTATGTGGACGGCGTGGCCGGGGATGTCACCCGCAACGCCATCCGGGACTTCCAGACCGAGAACGGCCTGCCCGTCACCGGCCAGGTGGACGCCGACACCCGCGCCGCGCTGTTCTCCGCGGACGCGATCCACAAGCAGCTGCCCTACCGCGTGGAGGTCAGCATCGACGACCAGCGGGTCTACGTCTATCAGCTGAACGATGCCGGGGACTATGAGCTGGTGCAGACCTTCGTCTGCTCCACGGGTCTGGGCAATTCCACGCCCCGGGGCATCTTCCTGGACGGCTTCCCGGTGAATACCTGGCACCACTTCGAGAAGTTCAACTGCTGGGCCAAGTACAGCTTCGAGATCGAGGGCGACATCATGTTCCACTCGGTGCTGTTCAGCAAGAGGAGCGACAGCACCCTGCGCGAAGGCTCGCTGTACGCCCTGGGCCAGAAGGCCTCCCACGGCTGCATCCGCCTGAAGGTGGCGGACGCCAGGTGGCTGTTCAACCACTGCAAGCGCGGCACGCTGGTGATCGTCATCTATTGATCCCGGCATATGGACGCCCTGTCCGAATAACAATGTCATTTGCTTAAGGAAAGATTCTTCGACTTCGGCTCTGCCTTCGCTCAGAATGACAAGGATGCAACGCGTGTCATCCTGAGCGGAGCGGCAGCGGAGTCGAAGGATCTTTTTTGCCCGCTTCACTTTATTCCCCCTCCGGGATGACCGGCGGGGCTTTTTGTTGCCCTCGAACGCCCCTTGTGTTATAATGGTGGAAAGATCAAACCACCATACCGGGAGCGTGACCACCATGAATATCAGGCCGATGACAGACGTTGAAAGGCGGGCCGCCGCGAAGGCCTTTGTGCAGACCTGGACGGGCCGCGGCGACGAGAAGCAGGACGCGCAGAATTTCTGGCGGCAGCTGTTGCAATCCGTGTACGGGGTGGAGCAGCCGGAGCAGGACGTGTCCTTTGAGTTCCGCGTGAAGAACGACCAGACCGGCTCCACCATATTCATCGACGCCTATATCCATGAGACCGCCGTGCTGATCGAGCAGAAGGGCATCGATATTGACCTGTCCAGGCACGCCCGGCAGTCGGACGGCTCCATGCTCACGCCCTTCCAGCAAGCGCGGCGCTACGCCGGCCTGCTGCCCCACAACATGAACCCCCACTGGATCGTGGTGTGCAACTTCCGGGAATTTCGCATCCACGACATGAACAACCCCAACGCCGAGCCCTATGTGGTGATGCTGGACGACCTGGAGAAGGAGTATTCCCGCCTGAACTTCCTGGTCAATTCCGGCTCGGAGAACCTGAAGCGCGAGATGGAGATCTCCATCAAGGCGGGCGAGTTGGTTGGCAAGCTCTACGACGAGCTGCTGAAGCAGTACAAGGACCCCACCGCCCCCCAAACCCTCAAGAGCCTGAACGCGCTGTGCGTGAGGCTGGTGTTCTGCCTGTATGCCGAGGACGCGGGCATCTTCGGTCAGCACCTGATGTTCCATGACTATATCGCGGCGCGGCCCCCTCGGGACACGCGCAAGGCGCTGGTCGCGCTGTTCCGGGTGCTGGACCAGAAGAGCGAGGCGCGCGACCCCTATCTGGCTGAGGACGACCCGCTGCTGGCGGCGTTTCCCTATGTGAACGGCGGCCTGTTTGCCGACGAGGATATCGAGATCCCGCCCATCAACGACGAGATCTACCACTTGATCCTCCGCGACGCCAGCGAGGACTTCGACTGGTCGGAAATCAGCCCCACCATCTTCGGCGCGGTGTTTGAATCCACCCTGAACCCCCAGACCCGCCGCGCCGGGGGCATGCACTACACCTCCATCGAGAACATCCACAAGGTGATCGACCCGCTGTTCCTGGACGATTTGAAGGCGGAGCTGGCCGGGATCCTGGCCGACCCCGTGCAAAGGACGCGCAAGGGCAGGCTGGAGCAGTTCCAGGACAAGCTGGCCTCGCTCATGTTCCTGGACCCGGCGGCGGGCAGCGGCAACTTCCTCACCGAGAGCTACCTGAGCCTGCGGCGGCTGGAGAACCGCGCGCTGCTGGAGATGCGCGGCGGGCAGATCGTGATCGGCGCGGCCATCAACCCCATCAAGGTTTCCATCACCCAGTTCCACGGCATCGAGATCAACGATTTCGCCGTCACCGTCGCCCGCACGGCCCTTTGGATCGCGGAGAGCCAGATGATGAAGGAGACGGAGGACATCGTCCATATGCCGCTGGACTTCCTGCCGCTGAAAACCCAGGCCAACATCGTGGAGGGCAACGCCCTGCGGCTGGACTGGAACGAGGTGGTGGACAAGTCCCGGCTGAATTACATCATGGGGAACCCGCCGTTTGTGGGGGCGCGATTGATGAGCGCGGCACAGAAGGACGACGTGCTTTCCATCTTCGGCGCGAAATGGCAGAACGTCGGCAACCTCGATTATGTCTCCTGCTGGTATAAGAAGGCATCGGACATGATGCAGGGCACGCAAATCCGCGCCGCGCTGGTGTCTACCAATTCCGTCACCCAGGGCGAGGCCGTCGCCAACCTCTGGAAGCCTTTAATGGAGGGCGGCGTGCACATTGACTTCGCCCACCGCACCTTCCGCTGGGACAGCGAAGCTGCTATCAAGGCACACGTGCATTGCGTGATCGTCGGTTTCAGCGTCGCGCCGTCTGACAAGCCGAAGGTGCTTTATGACGGCGACCAGGCGCAGACTGTAAGCCACATCAACGGCTATTTGATAGAAGCGGAGAACGTTTTCGTTGAAAGTCGCAAACATCCAATTTGCGATGTGCCGGAAATAGGAATTGGCAACAAGCCGATAGACGGCGGGCATTATCTGTTTAAGCAAGAGGAAATGGAGGAGTTTGTCAAAGCAGAACCTGCATCAAAACCATACTTCCGTTTGTGGTATGGTTCGGATGAATTCATCAACCGCCGCCCACGCTATTGCCTGTGGCTGGGCGAGTGTTCTCCGACAGAACTGCGCAAGATGCCCGAATGCATGAAACGGATTCAGGCTGTACGCGATTATCGTTTGGCCAGCCCCAGCGCGGGAACGCGGAAACTGGCTGAAAAGCCCACGAGATTCCATGTGGAGAATATGCCGAAAGGCGAATATATCGTTGTTCCCAAGGTATCATCAGAACGCCGTCGATATGTTCCTATGGGAATGATGACGCCAGAAATACTGTGCAGCGATCTTGTATTCCTGATTCCCGATGCCTCTCTCTATCATTTCGGCGTCTTGGAATCCAATGTTCATATGGCATGGATGCGCACAGTCTGTGGAAGGCTGAAGAGCGATTATCGCTACAGCAAGGACATCGTTTACAACAACTTCCCCTGGCCCACGCCCACGGACGCCCAGCGGGCGAAAATCGAGCAGACCGCCCAGGCCATCCTCGACGCCCGCGCCCTCTATCCGGACGCCTCGCTGGCCGACCTCTACGACGAGCTGACCATGCCGCCTGAGCTGCGCAAGGCCCACCAGGAAAACGACAAGGCCGTGATGGCGGCCTATGGCATCGCGTCGGGCGACGCCGCCTTCAAGAGCGAATCCGCCTGCGTGGCGCTGCTGATGAAGCGCTATCAGGAGCTGACCCAACAATGATCGTGCGCCCTTCATGCCCGAAGGGCAATTCATTGGGGGGCTGTCTCAAATGAGACAGCCCCCCTTTGGTGCCGGTGGCCGGACTCGAACCGGCATGGTTTCCCGCCGCATTTTGAGTGCGGTGCGTCTGCCAATTCCGCCACACCGGCGCATATCGGGCGCGTTTGCGTCGAACAATAATCAGTATATCGCATTTTGACGCAAAAATCAAGTCCTGAAATGCGATTGTTCACTTTGCAAAAGGGCGATTTTCGTGTATAATAGGGGAAGAATACGAGGGGGAGGTGTTGCGCGTGGAGGAGAGCAGGCTGATCCAGCGGGCATCCGGCGGCGACGCGGCGGCGTTCAACGAGCTGCTGGGCCAGCACGAGCGGCGGATGTACGCGGTGGCCCTGCGCATGTGCGGCAACCCGGAGGACGCCCAGGACTGTCTCCAGGAGGCGATGCTGCGCGTTTGGCGCGCGATTTCCGGCTTCAAGGGGCAGTCGTCGTTTTCCACCTGGGTGTATCGCATCACGATGAACACCTGCCTGGACGAGCTGCGCAAGCGCAAGAACCGGCCCAATACCTCGCTGGACACGCTGGTGGAGGCGGGCTGGTCGCCGCCGGACGAGGGCGACACCCCGGAGAGGCACGCCCTGCGCCGGGAGGCCCGGCAAAGCCTGGAGGGCTTCATACAGGAGCTGCCGGAGGACATGCGCGCCGCCGTGGTGCTGCGGGACATCCAGGGCTACGCCTACGACGAGATCGCCGAGATCCTGGGCACCAACGTGGGCACCATCAAGTCCCGCATCAGTCGCGGGCGCGAGAAATTGCGCGAGAAAATATCGGCCCGGTCGGAACTTTTTGACAGGTACGGCGTCTAAAGTCTGACGAGCGAAAATGGATGGAAAATCTGTGAGAGAAGGGGGGGCTTTCGATGATCTGCAAGGACGTGAGCGGCATGCTGGATCGCCTGATGGACGGCGAGCTGACCGCGGATGAGCGGCGGGAACTGGAGGCGCACGGGCGGGAATGCCCGGAATGCGCCGAGGAGATCCGCGCGGCCTTTGAAATGAAAGCCCTGTTTGAGGAGGCGCTGCCGGAGGTGGACGTGCCCCTGGCGGTCCAGGCGAAGTGGCGCGGCGCGGTGCGCGAGGCCGCGAAGCAGGACAGGAAGAAAAAGTGGACCCGCTGGATCGGCTCCGCCGCCGCGGCGGTGGTGGTGCTGGCAGGCGTGGGCCTGGCGCTGAACGGGTCTCTGGCCCCGAAGCAGAACAGCACCTCTGAAAAGCTGGCCGTCGTCCAGGAGGCGGCTGTCGCGGCGGAAGCCAACGAGGTGGAGTACGCGGCGGAGGCTGTGAACGAGGCGGATGCCGTGGCGGAGGTCGCCTATGAGGCCAACGCGGTGGATTTCGCGGCGGAGACAGCCGACGAGGCCCCCGTGATCGAGACCGACGGCGAATCCGAAGCGCTCGCGATGGGTTACGACGCCCCCAAGTCCGTGGCGATGCCGGAGGCCACCGGCGAACCGCTGCCCGTGGCGGAGGCCGCCGGGGCTGCCATGGAGATGGAGGCCGAGGAGCCGGCCATGGAGACGGAGGAGGCATTCGAGGAAGAGGACGCGGCCTTCGAGGACGCCGCTGCGGGCGATCAGGCGATGTGCGCCGCGCTGGCCCAGCAGTCCCCGGCCTGCGAATACGCCATCCAGGCCATGAGCGTGGAGGTCGCCTGCGAGGTGATCGGCGATCTGGCCGAGGAATTCGAGGGCTCGGCGGACGTGCAGAGCGTGGAGGGCGGCAGCGCCAACGTGTATGTGGAGCTGGACGCCGCTTCCGCGGGCGAGTTCCTGGCCGCGGTGGCCAAGCTGGACGACGCCGGGAATCCCGCCGAACCGCCCCGGGTGTCCGGCGAGGGCACCGTGCTGGTGTTGCTGGTGGTGGAACCCGCCGAGGGAGAATAGTACTATAATCTTGGAACTTTTTTATCCCAACCCCGTCGAATAACCGGCGGGGTTGAACTTTGCCCCGGAGATAAAGCGAAAGAAGGTTGCGAACATGAAAAAGGTATTTGCGATGATGATGGCGCTGGCGCTGGCCCTGCTGGGCATGACGGCGATGGCGGAGGGCCGCACGCTGACGGTCGAGGGCGTGGGCATGGTCACCGTGGACGCGGATCACGCCACCGTCAGCCTGGGCGTGCGCGAGAGCGGCCCGGACGTGATGACGGCCCAGGGCACCGTGAACGACAGGATGGACGCGGTGATCGCCGCGCTGGGCGAGGCCGGGCTGGCCAGGGACACCATGGCCACCGGCGGCATCGGCATCTATCCCAACTATGACTATTCAGGCGAGATCGAGAGGATCATGAGCTACACCGCCTACAACAGCCTGACGTTCACCGTGGACGACGTGAACGCCGTGGGCACTTACATCGACGCGGCCTTTGCCGCCGGGGCCAACACCCTGGATTATGTGGAGTTCAGCGCCAAAGATACCGCGGAGGCGGGCGACCGGGCCCTGACCCTGGCGGTGCAGAGTGCGCAGAAGAAGGCGGCGACCCTGGCTGAGGCCGCGGGCGTGACGCTGGGCGAGATCGTCGAGATCCGGGACAAAGCCGACATGGGCTTCGACGTCGCCAACGCCTTCGCCGCCAGCGAGGACGCCGGGAAGGGCGCGGCCACCCAGCTGCTGCCCGCCCGACAGCAGGTGAGCGCCACCGTGTACATCACCTACGCCATTGCGGAATGAACTGCGCAATCGTAGATTAAACCGCGCGCCCCTTGCGCTTTTCGGCCGAGTACGCTATAATAGGAGCGCGGGAAGCCGCAGTTTAAGGCGAAGGAGGCCGTGATGAACATGGATGAGGAACTGGATCTCGTCACTTTTGAGGACGAAGAAGGCAATCAGCTGGTCATGGAGGTGCTGGACTACCTGGCCTATGAGGGCAAGGAGTACGCGCTGTTGACCGAATATGTGGAAGACGAGGACGACGAGGACGGCGACGAGGATGAACCCATCGAGGTGTCCATCATGGAGGTGCGTCCCGTGGGCGAGGACCAGGAGGAGTTCGTGGAAGTGGACGAAAAGCTGGCCCAGACCCTGCTCAAGATCTTCGAGACCAACGATATTGACGAGGTCTACGAGGACGACGAGGACGAGGAATAAGCCGATTCGGTCACTGATTCCCGTGAAAGGCTGAAAAACCGGCGGTTCGCGCCATGAGGATGGCGAACCGCCGGTTTGTTTTCGGATTGCAGACCCATGGGGTCGCCCCGGTGTGAAAGCCGCAGGGATGGCGCGACGCCGCCCCTGCGGTTTGACTTACTTCAGATACGCCTTCAGCGCCTCCACCTTGTCCAGCCGCTCCCAGGGCAGGTCCAGGTCGGGGCGGCCGAAGTGGCCGTAGCTGGCGGTCTGGGCGTAGATGGGCCGCTTGAGATCCAGGTCGCGGATGATGGCGGCAGGCCGCAGGTCGAACACCTCGTTCACGATCTGGGCCAGCCGGTCGTCGCTGAGCTTGCCGGTGCCGCAGCTGTCCACGAACACGCTCACAGGTTTTGCCACGCCGATGGCGTAGGCCACGCCCACCTCGCACTTCCTGGCCAGGCCCGCGGCCACCAGGTTCTTGGCCACATGGCGCATGGCGTAGGCCGCGCTGCGGTCCACCTTGCTGGGGTCCTTGCCGGAGAACGCGCCGCCGCCGTGGTGGGCGTAGCCGCCGTAGGTGTCCACGATGATCTTGCGCCCGGTCAGGCCGGAGTCGCCCTGGGGGCCGCCGATCACGAAGCGGCCGGTGGGGTTGACGAAGTACTTGGTGTCCTCGTCCAGCAGGCTCGCGGGCAGTATGGGCCTGACCACGTGCTTCATCAGGTCGTCGTAGATGGTCTGCTGGTCCACGTCCGGCGCGTGCTGGGTGGACAGCACCACCGCGTCGATGCGCACGGCCCGGTCGTCGTCGTATTCGATGGTCACCTGGCTCTTGCCGTCGGGCCGCAGATAGGGCAGGGTGCCGTCCTTGCGCACTTTGGCCAGCTGCCGGGTCAGCCTGTGGGCCAGGGAGATGGCCAGGGGCATGTACTCCTCGGTCTCGTCGCAGGCATAGCCGAACATCATGCCCTGGTCGCCGGCGCCCTGGTCGGCGTCCTCGCGCACCACGCCTCGGGCGATGTCCGGACTCTGCTCGTCCACGCTCACCAGCACGGCGCAGCTGGTGCCGTCAAAGCCGTACTTGGCGCGGTCATAGCCGATCTCAACGATCTTGTCCCGGGCGATCTTGTCGATGGGTACATAGGCGCTGGTGGTGATCTCGCCCATCACCAGCACCATGCCGGTGGTGGCGGCGCACTCGCAGGCCACGTGGGCTTCGGGGTCCTGGGCCAGTATGGCGTCCAGCACGGCGTCGGAGATCTGGTCGCAGATCTTGTCCGGATGGCCCTCGGTCACGGATTCAGAGGTGAAAAAGTGTCTCATACTGATCTCTCCTTTGATTGAGCTGAGCGTCCGCGAAGCGGACTGAGGGTGCAAGCGCAGGGCGAAGCCCAAGACGCACCCGAAACCCGCGCGCCATCGATATGAGGGCGCGGGGCGATCAACAAAAAAACCCGCCCCAATGGCGAGCTGAAAAAATCCATCTCGCCTCATCTTTCGGCGCGGCATCCGCCGCCCGCAGGAATTGGCACCTCGTCCGCCTGCGCGAACCGGTTGCCGGGCATCATCGGGCCTGTCCCTCCGCCACTCTGGATAAGGCATTTTTCTGTTGTCAAGGGTATTATAGCGCTTGCGGCGCGGCGCGTCAAGGGATATTCAGGTTAAGAAGTTATATTTATCTAACTATATTTGACAAATCACGCGACAACATATAAAATGAACGGGGAATACAAAGGAACGGGGCGTTGTTATGGCGTTGACGATGGTGCACCTGCTGGTGGCGGACATGTGGGCGAAGGGGCATCCCGAATACCTGGACAGCCCCGAGTATTACTATGGCGCGGTGTCGCCGGACGCCATTCACGTGCGAGACGGCAACGACAAGTCCCACAAGAACGAGATCCACCTGAACAACTGGGGCAAGCTGCACCGGCAGGACGTGGTGGACTACTGGCGCGTCCGCCGCGCGCCGTTCGACGTGGGTTACGGCGTGCACGTGCTCACCGACGCCCAGTGGGTGCCCCGGTACAAGCGGCGGCTGCCGGGCCTTATGCCGGAGGGCAAGCTGGACATCCCCCGGTACTACAACGACACCTTCGTCACCGACTTTGCCCTGCTGCGCGGCATTCCCCGGCTGGGGGAGGTGCTGGACATGCTGGAGAAGGCCGACACGCCCGCGGACCATCCGCTGCTCACCGCCCATGAATTCAGCGCCTGGCGGGACATCATCCTCAAGGCCTATCGGGGCGAATGCCCCCGGAACGAGCCGGTCAAGTACATCGACGTGCCCTATGTGAGGGCCTTCGCGGACGACAGCATCGCCCTGATCGACGAGGTTTATGGGGAAGCGTTTGGTAAAATCTGATTTTGTGTATTGACAAACGCCGCGATTCGCGATATAATATCCAATGTTGGTTGTCGCGTCTCCGTTGCCCGATGGCGAGCGCGCAGCCCGATTGTGCGGGCGTGGCGGAATTGGCAGACGCGCCAGATTTAGGTTCTGGTGCCAAACGGCGTATGGGTTCAAGTCCCTTCGCCCGCACCAAGATCATGCGGTAGTAGCTCAGTTGGTAGAGCGCCACCTTGCCAAGGTGGAGGTCGCGAGTCCGAGTCTCGTCTACCGCTCCAACAACCCATTGCAGTGTGCGGGTGTAACTCAATGGTAGAGTTCCAGCCTTCCAAGCTGGCTACGTGGGTTCGATTCCCATCACCCGCTCCAAAGTTCTATATTGTGCGGTAGTAGCTCAGTTGGTAGAGCGCCACCTTGCCAAGGTGGAGGTCGCGAGTCCGAGTCTCGTCTACCGCTCCACAGGCACCATTAGCTCAGTTGGTAGAGCACCTGACTCTTAATCAGGGTGTCCAGGGTTCGAGCCCCTGATGGTGTACCAGAGCCGCCCGGAAGGGCGGCTTCATTTTGCATCAGGGGCTCGAAGGGCAGGGAGTGAATGGAAGCCCAGTGGGCTTCCAGAGCCTGCCCCGACCGAGCCC
>CACWZP010000025.1 GCA_902765395.1 uncultured Eubacteriales bacterium | reverse complement strand
GGTCTTGTTCATGAACACGATGATGTAGGGCACGCCGACCTGACGGGCCAGCAGGATGTGCTCGCGGGTCTGGGGCATCGGGCCGTCGGCCGCGGACACCACCAGGATCGCGCCGTCCATCTGCGCGGCGCCGGTGATCATGTTCTTCACGTAGTCAGCATGGCCGGGGCAGTCCACGTGAGCATAGTGACGCTTCTCGGTCTGATACTCGACGTGAGCGGTGTTGATCGTGATGCCACGGGCCTTCTCTTCGGGCGCCTTGTCGATCTGGTCGTAGCGCATGGCCTCAGCGCCGCCAACCTGGGCCAGCGCCATGGTGATGGCGGCAGTCAGGGTGGTCTTGCCGTGGTCGACGTGACCGATCGTGCCGATGTTTACATGCGGCTTGTTGCGCTCAAATTTTGCCTTTGCCATTGGAAATTCCTCCCTATAATAATGATGGCTTTGTTCTGTATGGAGCGGGTGATGGGAATCGAACCCACGTGATCAGCTTGGGAAGCTGGAGCTCTGCCATTGAGCTACACCCGCGCATTCCCGCCTTCATACGCACATAGTCTATTTTACCTATGAAGGGGTGTTTTGTCAACAACAATTTGCCAAATTCCCCGTAAATTCACCTTCCGGGCACAGTTTAGGCGATTCATTGCGTAAAAGTTAACATGCCGGCGCACCCGCGTTCGCTGTGGACGGAAAAGAGTCGGGAGTGGAACTTCAAGGATGGAGCGTGGAGTTGTGGTGCAAATCCCTGCGGGATTTGTCTTGCCCAAGGAGAACCGGATTGCCACGACGATACGGCTCTTTGGCTTTCTTCATGTCAACTCTCCACTCTTAACTCTCCACTCTCCGTCTCCCTACTTCTCCTCCAGGTACTTCAGCAGCTTCCGCTTGATCCGCTGCAGGGCGTTGTCGATGGACTTCACGTGCCTGTGCATCTCGTCCGCGATCTCCACGTAGCTCTTGCCCTCCATGTAGCGCACCAGCACGTCCTTCTCCAGGTCGGACAGCATCTGGCCGATCTTGCCCTCGATCATGGAGAGGTCCTCCCGGTCGATGATCATCTCCTCGGGGTTGCTCATGCCCTCCTCGGTGATCACGTCCAGCAGCGTGCGGTCGCTGTCCTCCTCGTAGATGGGCTTGTTCAGCGAGATATAGCTGTTCAGCGGGATGTGCTTCTGGCGGGTGGCCGTCTTGATGGCGGTGATGATCTGGCGGGTGACGCACAGCTCCGCAAAGGCCCGGAAGGACGACAGCTTCTCGGCCCGGTAGTCCCGGATGGCCTTGTACAGGCCGATCATGCCCTCCTGGACGATGTCCTCGTGGTCCGCGCCGATCAGGAAATAGCTGCGGGCCTTGGTGCGCACGAAGTTCTTGTACTTGTTCAGCAGATACTCCAGCGCCGCGCCGTCGCCGCCCTCCTGGGCCAGCTTCACGACCTGCTCGTCGGCCATGCTTTCGAAGTCTTGAGCTCTATACATCGGTTGTAATATCCTCCTGGGGATTCCCTTCAGAGTTCAGAGTTGAGAGTTTAGATTGATTGGCCAGAGAGCCGACCCAGTGCCGCTGTTCCCCGGCAATCTTCTCTAAACTCTAAGTAGACAATGATTCATTCAAGTGTTGAGGCTGCGAGTGCATTTTTCGGCAGGTGGCCTTGCAGATTTCGAAGGTTTACTGGGTTCGAGCGCCCGGAAAATAGTCCAGTGGACTGTTTTCAGCAAAAACGGGCTGGGAAGCCCCGGAGGTAAATCTAAAATCTGCAACAGACAGATGCCGGAAAAGGCGCCGCAGAATCGGTGCGGGAATGAATCAGCGGCTACTTGATCTCTGAACCCTCATTTCTTTTTCATCTCTTCCAGCCTCGCCCGCACCGCCGGGGACAGCCGCTCGGCGATGGTGGTGCGGCGCACCGCGGGCCTTTCGATCACCCGGCGGATGCCCGCCTCCTTCAGCTGGGCCATCTCATACATCAGCTCCCGGCTGGACATGCGGGATGCGCCCCGGCCCAGCACGATGGTCTGCTCCAGGGCGTCGCTGGACGCCACGCGCACCTCGATTTTGTGCAGCTCGATGTCCGCCGCCAGCTCGTCGCACAGCCGCTCGATGTAGCGGTCGGCAATCTCCCCCTTCTGGGTGTAGACCACCGTCACCGCGCCGTGCTTCTCCTCCGTGCGGGCGGTCCGGTCGCTCATCCAGGCGTCGAACACCAGCACCACGCTCTGGTCGGAATAGCCGGCGTAATCCATCAGCTCGGAGATCAGCTTCTCCCGCGCGTCCGAAAGGGAATAGGAGGCCTCCACGCTGCCGGGCGCGCCGGATATCGCGCCGCGCCGGGCGTTGATGACGTTGTAGCCGTCCACGATCAGCAGCCGCTTCGGGGCCTTTCCCGGGCGCGCCACGTCAGTTTCCCCTGGCGCGGACGATCTCATACATCAAGACGCCCGCCGCCACCGACGCGTTCAGGGACTCGATCTGCCCCTTCATGGGCAGGGAGATGGTGCGGTCGCACTTCTCCAGCGTCAGCTGCGAGATGCCCTCGCCCTCCGAGCCGATCACCAGCGCCACAGGCCCGGTGAGGTCCGCCGTCAGTGCGTTTTCGCCGTCCATGGCCGTGCCGATCACCCAAACGCCCGCGCGCTTCAGCTCCTCGATGGCCCGGTTCAGGTTCTTCACCCTCGCGATAGGCATGTGGTTCAGCGCCCCCGCCGCCGCCTTGGCCGCCGCCGGGGTCAGCCCCGCGGCGCGGCGCTCCGGAATCACCACGCCGTGGGCCCCCGCGCACTCCGCCGAGCGCACGATGGCCCCCAGGTTGTGGGGATCGGTGATGCCGTCCAGCAGGATCAGGAAGGGGTCCTCCCCCTTCGCCGCCGCCGCTGCCAGTATGTCCGAAAGCTCCACATAGGGCACCGCCGCCACGTAGGCCAGCATGCCCTGGTGGGCGGGATAGATCTGATCCAGCCGGCTGCGGTCCACCTTCTGCACCACGGCCCCAGCCTCCCGGGCCATGCGGATGATCTCCTGCCCCGCGCCGGACAGCTCGCCGGAGGCCACCAGCAGCTTCTCCACGGGCCGGCCGGCCTTCAGCGCCTCCCGGATGGGGTTGCGCCCGGCCAGCAGGTTCTCATTCTCCTGCTCGACGACCTCGGCGCCCGCGTCCGCCTCCCGCTTGTACTGGCGGGGGCCGGAGGGCGCACGGTAGGCGGAACCGCGGTGGAAGGATGCGTTTCCGGAATAAGTCTCCTCGCTCCGGGCGCTGTAGTCCTCGTCAGAGGAGACCTGGCGCGCCCTGGGCACGTTGCGCTCGATGCGGCCCACCCGGGGGGCGTTCCCCGCGGCGTCCGGGTACGTCCTGCGTCCCGCGCCCTGCATCCGGTTCGGCCTGCGGCGGTTGTTGTCGTTGTTTGGCATGGTGTTGCTCCTTGTTTCCTGAGGCTTCCCCTTGAGGGGAAGGCTCGGGCATACTGATCGCTATCCCTGTTCTCTGTTCCTTTGGCCCTGTTCCCTGATTCCCGGCAGCGCCATCTGAAGCAGCTCGTTCATCCTGTCCCGCTGGCCGGTGACGTACAGCCAGCCGATCAGCGCCTCCAGGGCGGTGGCGTGGTGGTACTCGCCGGGGTCGGCATTCTTCGGCGGGCTCTGGTGGGCGTTGCGGGCGCGGCGCACCACGTCGCCCTCCGCCTCGGTCAGCGCGCCGGAGATCCTGGAAAGCGCCTCCGCCTGGGCATGGGCGCAGACGAAGGAGATGGCCTCCCGGTGCAGGGCGCGCACCTTGCCGCCCCGGGCCACCAGGTGCTCCCGCACGTACAGGTCGTACAGCGCGTCCCCCAGCCAGGCCAGCTCCAGCGAGCCCGGCAGGGCGTTGTGCTCAAAATTGAAGATCATCGGCGAACATTCTCCCGTCCCAATGGTGAATGGACATATTCCCACAAATACATCTTATCGCTATTATACCAGAACTTTATTGGATTCACAAGCCCCACAGGAAAGGCCGTTTGCCGCCTTGCGCGGCGGGCGGTGTTTACTGTATAATATATTATGAGACCATTCCTCGCCGGAGGTGCCAGCATGGAGCTTGAGAAAATCGTCGAATACCGCAGCCGGATCGTCGGCGCCGTGTCCCGGGCCATCGTGGGCAAGGAGGACGCCATCGAGAAGGTGCTGATCTGCTATCTGTGCGGCGGCCACGTGCTGCTGGAGGACGTGCCGGGCACGGGCAAGACCATGCTGCTGCGCGCCTTCGCCCGGGCCATCGGGGGCAGCTTCAGCCGGGTGCAGTTCACGCCGGATTTGCAGCCCTCCGACCTGACGGGCATCAACTTCTTCAGCCAGAAGGAGGGCGAGTTCCGCTTCCGCCCGGGCCCGCTGTTCCACGACATCATACTGGCCGACGAGGTGAACCGCGCCACGCCCCGCACCCAGGCGGCGCTGCTGGAGGCCATGGAGGAGCGGCAGATCACCGTGGACGGCGTCACTCACCCGCTGGGCGGGCGGTTCATGGTGATGGCCACCCAGAACCCGCTGGAGTCCTACGGCACCTTTCCCCTGCCCGAGGCCCAGGTGGACCGCTTCTTCATGCGGCTGGCCCTGGGCTATATGCAGAGGGACGAGGAGCTCTCCGTGCTGCGGCGAGAGGACACGCTGGACATCATCGCAGGCATCGAGCCCGTGGTGGACGACGCGGACACCGCCCTGATGCGCGCCCAGTACCGCCAGGTGCACGTTTCCGACGCCGTAGCGGGCTACCTGATGGACCTCGTCGAGGGCACCCGCGGCGGGGATTTCAGCTGCGGCGTGTCCACCCGCGGGGCCATCGCCCTCTACCGGGCGGTGCAGGCCGCGGCGGCGCTGGCCGGAAGGGATTACGCGCTGCCCGAGGACATCCGCCGCATGGCCCCCTGCGTGCTGGCCCATCGCCTGGCCGCCGGGGCGGGGCTGAAGCGCGCCGACGCCGAGGCGCGGCTGATGGCCCTGGTGGACCGGGTGCCGGTGCCCGTCGAGACGCTGCCATGATCCCGTTCCTTGCGATGCTGGCGGCGGTGATCGCCGGGTTCGAGCTGTGGTCGCTGCGCCGGGGGCTGGACGGCGTGGAGTACGACGCGCGCCCCTCAAAGGCCGTGGCGGAGGCGGACGAACCGCTGCAGCTCGTCTCCGTCGTCACCAACCGGCGCCGACGCTTTCTGCCCTTCATCCGGCTGAACGAGGACGTGCCCGACTGCATCGCCACCTCCGCGCGGCTGAACACCGGCAGCGTCAGCGAGCATCGGGCGCTGATCAAAAGCACCGTCTACATGATGCCCCGCCAACGGCTCACCCGCCGCACCGCCTTCTCCATGCCGAAGCGGGGCCGCTACCTGTTCCTGGGCGCCACGCTGGAGGGCGGCGGCTTCATGGGCCTGGGCACCACGCCCAGGCGCTTCCCCCTGAGCCGGGAGCTGGTGATCCTGCCCCGACCCGTGGAGGCGGAGGGGCTGGACGCGCTGATGGGCGGCTGGCTGGGCGACCGCTCGGTGAACCGGTTCATCATGGAGGACCCGGTGCTGACCCTGGGCTACCGGGACTACACCGGCCACGAGCCCATGAAGCAGATCTCCTGGACGCAGACCGCCCGGCTGGGCCGGATGACGGTGCGCTGCCAGGACTACACGGTGGAGCGCACCGTGACCGTGATGCTCAACGCCCACACCTTCGCCTTCTCCAGCTATGGCGAGGCCATGCTGGAGGCGGCGCTGTCGCTGTGCCGGGGCGTGTGCGAGGAACTGGAGGAGCGCCGCGTGCCCTACGCGCTGATCACCAACCTGCGCCGGGAAGGCGCGCCGGACGACTCCGGCGAGGTGGGCGACGGGCTGGGCGCGGCCCACCTGGCCGCCGCGCTGGAGGGGCTGGGCCGGGCCGTGTTCGACCATCGGGACGAC
Organism: uncultured Eubacteriales bacterium; assembly: GCA_902765395.1. GTDB lineage: Bacteria > Bacillota > Clostridia > Christensenellales > Aristaeellaceae > UBA2862. The sequence continues at coordinate 36,925 of CACWZP010000025.1, read as the reverse complement.
ATGAAGGCCCTGTTCGACCGGGCCCTCGCCCGCGCTGCCACCGGCCGCGGCCACATATACATCACCCCGGTGCGAAACGACGTGCACCCCGAGCTGCTGACGCGCCTGCGCGCCGCCAGCGGGGAAGCACCGCTGGTGCTCACCGGCGACGGCGAATGGCGCGGGCCGTGGCGGTGAGGGGCGCCCGCCGCCGACCCGTACGCCTCATTCATACGCCTCATTCAAAGGGAGGTCTTTCCATGGCCCTGGCCTACGCCCTGTCCTTCTTCGGCGACGTGATGCTCTATTTCGCCGCCCTGGGCTGCCTGGGGCTGCTGCGCGCCTGCGCGCCGGGCCTGGCCTGTGTGCCCTTTCTGCTGCTGGGAGCCTGCTGGCTCAGCCGCCGGCTGACCGACCGCGGCCCGGCATGGCTGCGCTGGGCGCCCATGGCCGTGGCGATCCCCTGCCTGATCGCGGCGGGAAACTGGCCGGGGCGGGCGGCGGCGCTGCCGATGCTGGCGTACCTGCCGCTGTACGTGTACAACAACCGGCGCGCGCCGGATTACGACTACGCCGCGGACCACTTCCGGCACAGCTTGATCGTGGCCGGCGCGGCGCTGTTCCTGGCGGCGCTGTTCTGGGCCCAGAGCTACCGCCGAGGCCTGCCATATCTGTTTCTGTACTTCACGGTGAACATGGCGCTGCTGCGGCTATTGCGCCACGACGACGCCGTGGCCCGCTCCCGCCGGTTCCGGCTTCTCAACCTGGCGGGCGTGGCCCTGGTGTGCGCCGCGGGCTTTATCCTGTCCCAGCCGGCCATCATCGCCGCCATCGGGGCCGCCTGGGGCTGGTTCGCGGACAACGTGCTTCTCAACCTGCTGGCGCTGGCGCTGTACATCCTGCAGCTTGTGCTGTTCGCGGTGAGCTGGCTGCTGGCGCTGATCCCCGGACTGATCCCCGAGGGCGGGCTGTCGCTGCCCCCGGCGCTGGGCGGCGAGGAGGGCGGGCCGAACCTGGCCGCCGCCGCGGCGCAGGCCCGGGCGCTGCCCGACTGGGTGCGGCTGGCGGTGCAGGGCGCGGGCGTGCTGCTGCTGGCGGTGATCGCCTTCGCGCTGCTGCGCGCGCTGTCGCGCCGGGTGGCCCGGGAGGCGATGCCCTCCGGCACGGACGAGCGGGAGGCCCTGGAGGACGAGGCCCCGCCCGCGCCCCGGGGCCGCGCCGCGCGCCGGGACCCCCAGGCGGGCGTGCGCCGCTGCTATCGAAAGGCGCTGATGCTGCTTAAGGCCCGGGGCGGGCGGGTCGCCCCCACGATGAACACGCTGCAGATCCAGCGGGAAAACGCCGGCGTGGCCGACGACGAAGCGCTGGCGGCGCTGCGCGAGCTGTACCTTCCGGCGCGCTACGGCGAAAAGCCGGCCTCAAAAGAGGACGCGCGCCGAGCCCGGGAGGCCCTGGAGCGCCTGCGCAGGCGGTGAGCGCCGCCCCTCAACTTTCCCTTGAAGCCGCCCGCGATTTTGTGTATAATAGTACCATTCTACCGATACTGACAACGAGGTGCATGACCATGGATTTCAAGACCGCCGTCGCAAGCGAGATACTCACCGCGATGAAGACCGCCTTTGAGGGCGCGGAGCTGCCCGAAATCGAGACCGTCGCCGGGGCGCTGGAGGTGCCGCCGGACACGGCCCTGGGCGACTATGCCTTCCCCTGCTTCAAGCTCTCGAAGGCGCTGCGCAAGAGCCCGATGATGATCGCGGACGCCCTGGCCGGGGCCATCCACGCGGACTTCCTGGGCAAGGTGGAGTCGGTGAAGGGCTATCTGAACTTCTTCATCGACAAGGCCACCTACGCCGAGAAGGTGCTCTCCCTGGCGCTGGAAGCGGGCGAGGCCTACGGCGCGGACAACTCCGGCGCGGGCAAGACCGTGGTGCTGGACTATTCCAGCATCAACATCGCCAAGCGCTTCCACATCGGCCACCTGTCCACCACGATGATCGGCAACAGCCTGTACCGGCTGCACAGGTTCTTCGGCTGGCGGGCCGTGGGCGTGAATCACCTGGGCGACTGGGGCACCCAGTTCGGCAAGATGATCGCGGCCTACAAGCGCTGGGGCGACCACGACACCGTGGCCAATGGCGGCGTGGACGAGATGGTGAAGCTGTACGTGCGCTTCAACGAGGAGGCCAAGGAAAACGAGGCCCTGAACGACGAGGGCCGCGCCTGGTTCAAGAAGATCGAGGACGGCGATCCGGAGGCGCTGGAGATATTCAACTGGTTCAAGTCCGTCACGCTGAAGGACGCGGAGCGGGTGTACGACCTGCTGGGCGTGAAGTTTGACAGCTACGCCGGCGAGAGCTTCTACAACGACAAGATGGAGCCGGTGATCCAGATCCTGCGGGACAAGGGCCTTCTGAAGGAGGACCAGGGCGCGCAGATCGTGGACTTGTCCGATTATGGCATGCCCCCGGCGCTGATTCTGCGCAGCGACGGCGCCACGCTGTACATGACCCGCGACCTGGCCGCGGCCAGGTACCGCAAGGACACCTACAACTTCGACAAGAGCCTGTATGTCGTCGCCTACCAGCAGGATTTGCACTTCCGGCAGCTGTTCAAGGTGCTGGAGCTGATGGGCTACGACTGGGCGAAGGACTGCGAGCACGTGGCCTTCGGCATGGTGTCCTACGAGGGCCAGAGCCTGTCCACCCGCGAAGGCCGGGTGGTGTACCTGGACGACCTTCTCCACGAGGCCATCGGCAAGGCCCGGGCCATCATCGAGGAGAAGAGCCCGGAGCTGGAGAACAAGGACGAGGTGGCGCGGCAGATCGGCATAGGCGCGGTGGTGTTCTTCGACCTGTACAACAACCGCATCAAGGACATCGACTTCACCTGGGAGCGGGCGCTGAACTTCGATGGCGAGACCGGCCCCTACGTGATGTACACCCACGCCCGGGCCTGCTCCGTGCTGCGCAAGGCCGGAAGCGAGGCCGCCGCGCCGGACTTTGGCGCGCTCACCGATCCCTGCAGCCAGGACGTGGTGCGGCTGATCGAGCAGTTCCCGGACATCCTGAAGTCCGCCGTGAACCGCTCCGAGCCCAGCATGGTCACCCGCTTCGCGGTGGACCTGGCCCAGGCCTTCAACAAGTTCTACTATGAAAACAAGGTGATGGTGGACGAGGCCGGCACCCGCGCCGCGCGGCTGATGCTGACCGACGCCACCCGCCAGGTGCTGAAGCAGGCGCTGTACCTGATCGGCATCGAAGCCCCCGAGCGCATGTAAGCGCAGGGCGCTTAACCCCATTCGCTGCCGCATGCTGAACCAAACCCCATGCGCCATTGATTCAAGCGCATGGGGTTTGTGTTTGCGGATCTGTCTGCCGCCCGCACAAACACGATTCCCCGCGCCACTGATTCAAGCGCGGGGAATCTTCATCTTTTCGCGGGCACTGTCAAAGCCTCCCTCCCCGAGGGAGGTGGCCCGCAGGGCCGGAGGGAGTTGTTTTCCACGGGCTCGCCGGATACAGCGCGGCGAATCACATCGGGCGGGCGGCGCAGCGCCGTCCCTCTCCTCCTCATTTGTAAACGTACTTTGAATTATCCGCCCCATCCATTGAGAAATCCGGCGGGCTGTGCTATAATTCAAACCGATGTTCCGCCCAAACGCGGAAGGAATATGGAGGCAAGCATATGAATATGAAAAAACTGATCTGCATGGCGCTGGCCATGCTGCTGTGCCTGGGCACGATCGCCCTGGCGGAGAGCGACGATCTGCAGACCCAGCTGGACGCCGCCAACGCGCGCATCGCCGAGCTGGAGAGCGAAGTGGAGCTTTACAAGCCCTTCTATGAGAGCCAGATCGTGGCCGAGTACGGCGACGGCGGCATCATCTGGAAGGACGCCGCGGACGCCGAGTACCAGGCCGCTTCCGAGGCCTATGCCCAGTACGGCCTGAACATCGACGACTACGCCGCCGACATCAAGCAGGATATCCTTGAGACCCTGGTGCGCAACGCCATCCTGGACGATAAGGCCGCGGAGATGGGCATCAGCGAGATCAGCGACGAGGAGCGGGCCAACCTGGAGGCCGAGGCCGTCGAGCAGTTCGAGACCTACGTGGAGACCTACAAGAGCTACTTCGCCGACGAGGACGCCGACGAGGAGACCGCCCGCGAGCAGACCATCGCCGCCATGGAGAGCTACGGCCTGACCCAGGACGTGCTGACCCAGCAGATGCTGGAGAGCTATGTGGACGAGCAGCTGCACAACGCCATCACCAAGGACGTGGCCGTGACTGACGAGGACATCCAGGCCGAGTACCAGAAGATGGTGGCCGACGACGAGGAAGCCTACGCCGACGACGACTACAGCTACAACAACGCCCGCAACAGCGGCGAGGCCATCGCCTGGAACCCCGAGGGCTATCGCGCCGTGAAGCACGTGCTGATCCAGTTTGACGAGGACCAGTCCGCCAAATACAGCGAGCTGCACAGCCGGCTGGACGAGCTGAAGGCCGAGAAGGACGCCGTGGAGAACCCCGTGGTGGAGGACGGCGCGGAGGGCGCCGAGGGCGAGGAAGCCGAAGAGGCCGAGGAAGCCGAAGCGGCCGAGGAAGCCGAAGTGGCCGAGGAAGCCGAAGCGGACCTCGATATCGAAGCCGAAGAGGTCGAGGGCGAAGAGGAAGACCTTGACATCGAAGTCGAAGAGGTCGAGGGCGAAGAGGAAGACCTCGAAGCCGACGGGGAGGAGACCGAAGCCCCCGAGCCCACGCCCGAGCCCAGAAGCCTGGACGAGATCGAGGCCGATATCGCCAGCGTCACCGCCGAGATCGAGGCGCTGCACGCCGAGCTTCTGCCCCAGGCCCAGCAGGTCATCGACGAGTTCAACGGCGGCGCGGACTTCGACAGCCTGATCGAAAAGTACAACGCCGATCCCGGCATGACCAACGAGCCCACCGCCAGCCAGGGCTACGCCGTGGCCGCGAACTCCACCACCTGGGATCCCGCCTTCACCGAGGGCGCCATGTCCATCGCCGAGGTGGGCCAGATCAGCGCGCCGGTGTACGGCATGAACGGCATCCACATCATCTACTACCTGGCGGACATCACCCCCGGCGCCGTGCCCTTCGAGGAGCTGGCCGAGACCGCCGAGGCCAACGCCCTGGAGCAGAAGATCTCCGACACCTATGAGAACCAGGTCAACGCCTGGGTCGAGGAAGCCAACCCCGTGTACCACGCGGATCGCTTCTGATCCCGCGCAAAAAGGCATCCGTCCGAATTTCGGGCGGATGCTTTTCGTAGGCGGGAAAGTTGTGCTATAATGGACGCGGCGCTGCCTGGGCGCCGGCGATCAACCCACGGAGGAGGCCAACCATGCGCATACTTCTCATCGAAGACGAAAAGAACCTGTCCGCGGCGGTGTGTCGGCTGCTGCAGTCGGAGCGGTTCGTGGTGGACCCGGCGTATACCGGGCCGGACGGGCTGGACTGCGCGCTGTCCGGCGGCTACGACGCCATCATACTGGACGTGATGCTGCCCGGCATGGACGGCTTCACCGTGCTGGAGCGACTGCGGGGCGAGGGCGTGAAGACCCCGGTGATGATGCTCACCGCCCGGGGCGACCTGCAGGACCGCATCCGGGGCCTGGAGGGCGGCGCGGACTACTACCTGCCCAAGCCCTTCCAGATGGGCGAGCTGGTGGCCTGCCTGCGGGCCATCACCCGCAGGGGCGACGGCGCGCCGGTGATGGCGCTGGCCTTCGGCGGCGTGTCGCTCACCGAAAAGGACGCTACGCTGCGCAACGACGCAAGCGGCCAGAGCGTGAAGCTGGGGGCAAAGGAGTATCAGCTGATGGAGCTGTTCCTGCGCAACCCCGCCCAGATCCTGCCCAAGGAGACGCTGATCGAGCGCGTCTGGGGCTATGACAGCGACGCGGAGTACAACAACCTGGAGGTCTACGTGTCCTTCCTGCGCAAGAAGCTGGCCTTCATCGGCGCGGGCGTGAAGCTGAAGGCGACCCGGGGGCTGGGATACTCCCTGGAGCAGGCTTAGCCTGCCGCGCGCTCATGCCCCGCTTTCGCGCCACTGATCCAAGCGCTCAAGCGGGCGCATGCAACCAACGGACGACCCTGTACGGGAGGGAACCATTTTGATCCAAAAACTCCGCAGGCGGCTGACGCTGCTGGTGATCGGCGTGCTGATCCTGGTGACGGCGGGCATCGTGCTGTCCATCGACGCCATCAACCGGCGCAACATCTCCACCGCCGCCGAGGCCGCACTGGACATCCTGGCCAGGAACCAGGGCCGCCGGCCCGAGCTGCAGTCGCAGCCGGAGCCGCCTGAAAAGCCGGAGGACGGCGAAAGCATCGAGCCTCCCGAGAAGCCCGAGGGCGAGGATGACATCGAGCCCCCGGAGAAGCCGGAGGGCACGCCGCCCGCCATGGACGACGACATGCGCCAGCGCCGGGAGGATCGTCGCCGGGACTTTGAACTGGCCGCGGGCGGGGCCTCGCTGGCCAGCCTGTCCAACGCCTACACCATCCGCCTGGACGCGGACGGCGGCGTGACGGAGTGGTCCAGCGACCGCGCCGACCTGTACGACGACGCGCAGATCCAATCCTTCGCCGACGCCGCCCTGGCCCAGGGCAGGGACAGCGGCCGGGTGGACACCCAGTACTACCGGCTCACGTCCGCCGACGACGGCCGGCTGCTCATCGCCCTGGACGCCCGGCTGGAGTTCCTGTCCGCCCGGCGGATGCTGGGCACGGCGGCGCTGGTGGCGTCGCTGGCCTGCCTGCTGCTCAGCGCGGGAGCGTATCTGTTGATCCGGCGGATGCTCCAGCCGGTGCAGGCCTCCTTCGACCGACAGAAGCAGTTCGTCTGGGACGCCAGCCACGAATTCAAGACCCCGCTGGCGGTGATCTCCGCCAACGCGGAGGTGCTCAGCCGGGACATCGGCCCCAACGAGTACCTGGGCTACATCCAGTCCGAGGTGAAGCGCACGGACAGCCTGGTGCAAAACCTGCTGACCCTGGCGCGGATGGACAAGGGCACCGTGAAGGCCGAAATGAAGCGGCTGGACCTGTCCCAGGCGCTGCTGGGCGTGGCGCTGCCCTTTGAGAGCACGGTGTTCGAGTCCGGCCGCACGCTGGAAACCGACATCCCGGAGGGCGTGTCCATCCGCGGCGACGAGGCCATGCTGCAGCAGCTGGCGGTGATCCTGCTCAGCAACGCGCTGAAATACTCCAGCGAGGGCGGCACGATCCGGCTGTCCCTCAGCCAGAAGGGCCGGGGCGCGGTGATCACCGTGTACAACACCGGCCCGGGCATCGCGCCGGAGAACCTGGAGAAGATCTTCGACCGTTTCTACCGGGAGGACCTGTCCCACAACAGCGAAGTGGCCGGCAACGGCCTGGGGCTGGCCATCGCCCGCAACATCGCCCAGGCCCACAAGGGTCACATCCGCGCCGAGAGCCGTTTCGGCCAGGACGCCACGTTCATCGTGACGCTGCCGGGCTGAGCGCTCCGTTCCCCGCCGCGCGAGCGATTTTCCGCCGCGGCGGGGCGTTTTTGGGCTCATCCGGGGCTTTCTGCCAAAGGATACCGGCCCGCGGCGCGTTCCCTCGGTGGACATTTAACATCCGTTATGCTATAATCAACTCAAATTCTGCAAAGGAAACGACTATGAAGAAGTACGCCGTGATCTCCATGGACGTGGAGGACTGGTACCAGTCCTACCACTTCGACTGCGAGATCGACAAATCCGTCACCGTGCTGGACGGCCTGGACAAGGCCCTGGAAGTCATGGACGCGCGGCACATTCCGGGTTCGTTCTTCGTGCTGGGCGCGCTGGCGGACCGGCTGGGCGAGAAGCTTCGCGTCATGGACCGGGCGGGCCACGACATCGCCTGCCACGGCTGGGAGCACATCCGCCCCCTGTCCCTGGAGCCGGACGAGTTCCGCGGGCAGCTCCTGGAAGCCAAGGCCGCGCTGGAGAAGGCACTAAGCCATGGCGTCAGCGGCTATCGCGGGCCCTACTTCGCCATGGACGACCGGCGGCTGGACATCGTGCGCGGGTGCGGCTTTCACTACGATTCCAGCAAGCTGAAGCAGCAGAAGAGCGACAAGTACGGCGAGATGGCCCTGGCGGGCTTTGAGGAGGTCTCCCCCTGCGTCTACGGGCGGGACGGCTTCACGGAATTCGAGGTCAGCACCCAGAAGATCGGCGGCATGAATATGCTGCTGGGCGGCGGCTACCTGCGCATGCTGCCCTGGCCGTTCATGGCCTGGATGCTGGGGCGCTACCTGAAGACCGGCAAGCCCTACGTGCTGTACATCCACCCGCTGGACCTGTCCACCGCGACCCTCCCCCGGGTGGCGGACATGAGCCCGTCGAAGTACCTTCGCATGCACATCGGCAGGCGGCACATGGCCCGGCGGCTGGAAAAGACCATCGCGCTGCTGGAGAGATACGGCTACGAATTCACCACATTTGAACGGCTGCGGGAGAAACTGTAGGCGCTTCCGAAGGAAAACGAAAGGTTCGCGGGTATGAAGGACAAGCGCATCACCAATATCGCCAGGATCACGCTGATACTGTTCAACGTCGGCCTGTTCGCCCTGGTGTGGGTCAGCTATTACAACGACTACGCCTGGCGTACCCACAAGACCAGGGGCATCGTCGTCTCCATACTGGCCTTCTACATCCTGTACCACTGGCTGGCCAAGCTGTACCGGGGCTATGCCATCGCCTCGTCCCCGGTGGAGGAGACGGTGCTGTCCCAGTTCATCAGCTTCAGCATCGCCGATTTGATCCTCTACATCTCCTCCGTGCTGCTGCACCGCGACTATGTCAACGTGTGGCCCGGGGCGTTCATCGTGGTTTGCCAGCTGGTGGGCACCACGCTGATCGTCTGGATCAGCAAACGCTATATCCTCGCCCACGTCCAGCCCTCCAGCACGCTGCTGGTCTGCGGCATGGGCACCCAGGCCCAGCTGGGCCAGTTCAAGCGGCAGGTGGAGGGAAAGCTGGCCCACCTGTTCAGCCTGGATCACGTGGTGACCGAGGACAGGCTGGAGGAGATCAAGTCGAAGATCGACGGCATCGACACCGTGATGCTCATGGGCGTGAGCCCCGAGAGCCGGGACGCGCTGATCCATCTGTGCCTGGCCCATCGCAAGACGTTTTACTTTGCCCCGGATTTCATCGACATCATCTGCCGGGGCTGCGAGGTGGCCAACTACCTGGACACCCCGCTGCTGAAGTACGACTACACCTACAGCCGGCAGCGGAACCTGATCATCAAGCGCGCGTGCGACATCGTGCTGTCGGCGTTCTTCCTGGTGGTGCTCTCGCCGGTGTTCCTGGTGGCGGCCATCGCCATCAAGCTGGAGGACCGCGGGCCCGTGTTCTATTTCCAGGACCGGGTGACGCTGGACGGCCGGGTGTTCCGCATCGTGAAGTTCCGCAGCATGATCGTGGACGCGGAGGTGCACGGCGCCAAGCCTGCCACCCAGGACGACCCCCGCATCACGAAGGTGGGCCGTTTCCTGAGGAAATACCGCATCGACGAGATGCCCCAGTTCGTGAACGTGCTGCTGGGCCAGATGTCGCTGGTGGGCCCCCGGCCGGAGCGCACGCTGCACGAGACGCTCTACGAGCAGCAGCTGCCCGACTTCAAGTATCGCCTGCGGGTGAAGAGCGGCCTGACCGGCTATGCCCAGGTCTACGGCAAGTACAACACCCCTCCCGAGGACAAGCTGAAGATGGACATGCTCTACATCGAAAACCAGTCCCTGCTGCTGGATTTCCAGCTGATCCTGCTGACCATCAAGATCATGTTCAAATCCGAGGCCACCGAGGGCTTCGACGAAACGCAATCCACGAACATCAACAAACAGGACCGGAAAAAAGCGGGCTGAACACAAAAAGCCAGGGGCGGCAATGCCGCCCCTGGTTCTTTGTATGTACGCGATTATTCCCCGTAGATGAACGCGCGCAGCTGGCGGGCGTTCTCCTCGAAATCGGGCTTGATGCACCAGGTGCCGTTGAAGGTGCCGGACTGGTAGGTGCCCTCCACGGGCAGGCGCAGCTCGGGCAGGTCGTCCAGGGACGCGCCCATGCACACGCTGGCGATGGCCATGATCGCCTCGAAGTCCAGGTTGGTCTTCACGTACTGCAGCATGCCGGTGACGATGGTGCCCATGGTGAGCAGGTCCTTCTGCTGCAGGTCCTTGGCGACGGCCACCAGCATCTGGCGCTGGCGATCGGTGCGCATATAGTCGTTGTCCATGGAGCGGATGCGGACGAAGGCCAGGGCCTGCTTGCCGTTCAGAAGCACCTGGCTGCCGGCGGAAACGGCGTCCCCGGCGAAGTAGGTGTTCTCGTCATGGGCGTTGCGATCGTCATTGAACAGTTTGTTGATGGCCTTGGCTTCGCTGTCGCTCACGTCCATGCGGATGCCGCCCAGGGCGTCCACGATCTGCGCCAGGCACTGCATGTTCACTTCAACATAGGATTGGATGTCCATGCCGAAATTCTGGTTGACGGTCTGCAGGGTCAGCTCCGGGCCGCCGTAGACGCAGGCCGCGTTCAGCTTCGAGCCGCCGTGGCCGGGGATCTCCACCCAGATGTCCCGCATCAGCGAGGTCATGCGGATCTCGTTGGTTCGGGTGTTCAGGGAGAGTATAATCATGGTGTCGGTGCGGGTGTCGGTCTCGCTGGTGCGGGAATCGGTGCCCAGCAGCAGTATGTTCTGCCAATCCTGGTTCAGCCCGCCGTCGTCCGGAACGGGCTGGATGTCGACGGCCGGGGCCTCGGGCTCGGGCGCGGCTTCGCCCTGGGCGCTGGCGCGCTCAAAGAAGCCCAGCAGGTCGTTCAGCGCGCCTTCCTCCGCCAGCGCGCCCGCGGGGCCCAGCAGCGCCAGGCACAGCGCCAGCAGCATCGCGATGCGTTTCTTCATATTCATAGGATGTCCTCCCGGTATGTAATCTCGGTTTCCGCCCCTATTGTACCAGCGCGGGGCCGATAAATCAATCCCACCCGGGAAACTCAAAGTATAAATAAACCCAGCTTCATAATTTGGCCAAATGTGCGGCTGCGCCGCCTTTTTCGCAGGATTCCGGGCCGCCCGGGGCGAATATTAAACCCCGGCATTGTAATTATTCCCAGCGAAAGGCAGGGCACGCCCATGAACGTCTACGACTTCGACAACACTATCCTGCGGGGGGACAGCACCGCCCGCTTCTTTGGCTGGTGCCTCACGCACCGCAGGCGCATGTGGCGGGACGTGCCCGCCCAGGCGGCCAACGGGCTGCTGTTCCTGCTGAAGATCCGCAAGAAGCAGGCCTTCAAGCAGCGCATGCTCCACTTCCTGACGCTGATCGGGGACGTGGACAGTGCCGTGGATGAATTCTGGAAGGCAAACTTCTCCCGGGTCAAGGCCTGGTACCCGCTGAAGCACAAAGAAGACGACGTGGTGATCTCCGCCTCGCCGGAGTTTTTGATACGCCCCGCCTGCCAGAAGCTGGGCGTCAGCGTCGTCATCGGCTCGCCGGTGGACAAGCGCACCGGCCTGTTCCTCGGCCCCAACTGCCACGGGAAGGAGAAGGTCTCCCGGTTCCGCGCCCGCTTCCCCGGCGGCCGGATCGACGAGTTCTACTCCGACTCCCGCTCCGACGCCCCGCTGGCGGAGCTGGCGGAGAGGGCGTATATCGTCCGGGGGGAGAGGATTGCAGAGTGGAGAGTTTAGAGTTAAATGCCCGGGGCCGGATTGCCACGTCGCTTCGCTCCTCGCAATGACAACGTTTGCGCGTAAAACGCATGACGCCAACACGCTCATGCCGCGTCATTGCGAGGAGTGCCCAACAGGCTCGACGTGGCAATCCGGTCCCCTGGCCAGTTGTAACTCCACGCTTCACACTCCATCAATGTTCGCTTTTTTGCCCATTTACCCCTTCCCTGCCCCCCTGTTTCGGCCCATTTCGGCACAAATCCCGAACTTTCATCCCTTTTCACCCCACAATTTACAATATCAGCATCCAGTTGTAACTTTGCTTGTGTATGATAATTTCACAAGCCCCATGCAGGGGTGAGAAGAAAAGGAGACATTGATTATGAAGAAAATCGCATCCGTCCTCCTGGTTCTGGCCATGCTGCTGTGTTCCGTCGCGTTCGCCGAGATCGCGAAGGAAGACATGAAGGTGGGCCTGATCTGCCTGCACGACGAGAACATGGGCTACGACGCCAACTTCATCAACGGCATGAAGGAAGCCGTCGAAGCTGCCGGCCTGGATCCCGAGACCCAGCTGGTCATCAAGACCAACATCCCCGAGGGCCAGGAGTGCTACGACGCCGCCGTCGACCTGGCGGAGTCCGGCTGCAACTACATCTTCGCCGATTCCTTCGGCCATGAGGACTACATCATCCTGGCCGCCGAGGAGTATCCCGAGATCCAGTTCTCCCACGCCACCGGCTACCAGGCCGCGGGCTCGGGCCTTGAGAACATGCACAACGCCTTCGCCTCCATCTACGAGGGCCGCTTCGCGGCTGGCGTCGCCGCCGGCATGAAGCTGAACGAGATGATCGCGAGTGGCGACATCACCGAGGATCAGGCCGTGGTCGGCTACGTGGGCGCGTTCCCCTATGCCGAGGTCATCAGCGGCTACACCTCCTTCTTCCTGGGCGTGCGCTATGTCTGCCCCTCCGCCACCATGTACGTAACCTTCACCAACTCCTGGGGTGACCAGGCGCTGGAGCAGGAAGCTGCCACCGCCCTGATCAGCCAGTACCACTGCGTGCTGATGAGCGAGCACGCCGACACCGTCGGCGCTCCCACCGCCTGCGAGGACAACAACGTTCCGAACGTGGGCTACAACATCTCCTTCAACGCCGTGGCCCCCAACACTTCCCTGATCTCCTCCCGCATCGATTGGGCGCCCTACATGCAGTACGCCATCGAGAAGACCATGGCCGGCGAAGCCTTCGAGGCTGACTGGAGCCAGGGCTTCAACGAGGGTTCCGTGGCCCTGACCGAGCTGAACGAGAACGTGGCCGCCGAGGGCACCCAGGAGAAGCTGGACGAAGTCATCGCCGCCCTGAAGGCCGGCGAGCTGCACGTATTCGACACCGCCACCTTCACCGTGAACGGCGAGGTGCCCGAGAACGAGCACATCTACGACGGCTACTTCCACGAGTCCGAGACCGCTTCCGCCCCCTACTTCGACATGACCATCGACGGCATCACCCGTCTGGACAACGAAGGCTGATCAACAGCGGACAGCAAGCACCGGCGCGGGTTTCCCCGCGCCGGTGGTGTTTTTGGGCAAGCCAAAAGCCTCCCCATCTCAATGGGGAGGGGGACCGCTTGCGGTGGTGGGGCACCTCTTACAGAACTTTCCTTATCCCTCGCTGCTCCTTTCACAGGGCGGGCGGCGCAACGCCGCCCATACATATGATTATGCACAACCAAAAGCCTCCCCATCTCAATGGGGAGGGGGACCGCTTGCGGTGGTGGGGCACCTCTTACAGAACTTTCCCCATCCCTCGCTGCTCCCCAATCACAGGGCGGCCTGCCGAGTCGTGAATTGAAGCGAGCGCAGGCCGCCAAAAAGACCCGTTCCCCGGTCCCCATCCGGAAATAGTCCCAAAAAACAATTCGGGTCGCCGACATCGGCGACCCGGTTATTTCACTGCCCCTGCTCACTTTTCCCCGTCTCCGGCCTCCTGCAAGACGCAGATGAACTCCACCTTGCTGTTGGCGTCGGTGACGTGGCTGGCCTTCATGTGCAGGCGAAGGGGCTGGCCGGAAGCAGTTGGAGTGGTGAAGTCAAACTCCACCGACTTCTTTTCCTGCATCGCGCTCTCGACGATGCTCTGCAGGCGCTCGCTCTCCCCGGCCTCCAGCTGGCGGAACAGCTCGCCGCTGTTCAGCACCTTTTCAAACTCCTTGGCGGATATGCCCAGCCTGCCCTCCAGGCCGTGGATCACCACGCGATGCTTGTAGCCGTCGCCCTTGCGGCGGACGAACACCACGTCGTCCGTGGAAAACTCACTCAACAGCCGCATCCGGTTTTGCAGCTTCACCATGTCCGTCACGTCGATGGCCACGGCCTGATAGCACAGCGTGCCATCCAGTTCGGTCAGCCGGCTCTTGACCACCACGGAGACCCAGCCGCCGTCCTTCTTCTTGAGGCGAATGGGCTTGCCAGCGGTCTCCCCGCCGGATTTTATGTTCTCGGCCCCGGCCAGCACCGTCTGCCAGTCGTCGCGGTGCACCATGTTCATGACGCAGTTGCCGAACTGCTCGCGGATCTCCTCGGCGGTGTAGCCCACCATGTTCATAAAGCCTTTGCTGATGTGCAGGAACGTGCCCTTGCCGTCGGCGGCGACGCGATAGTACCCGCCGGGCAGGTCCTCGTTGACATACTGGGTCTCGGTGATGTCCCCGGCAGAGCCATAGAAGTTCACGCCCTGCTCGGTCTCCTCCATGCGGTACAGCTGCAGGGAGATCCACATCATGGCGCCGCTGGGCTTGTAGACCCGCAGCACGTCGTGGGCGCCGTTCAGCCGGTCATTGGCGGCTCGGCGCATCAGGTTGAACAGCTTTTCCCGGTCGTCGGGATGGATGAAATCCTGTATGTGCTCCAGCCGGTCATTCAGCTGGTTCAGCTCAATGCCCACCATCTGGTAGAACTGCTGGTTGAAGCGGATGATGTCCACGTTGTCGCCCTTCCAGCGATAGATGGCCACCGGGCCCAGGATGTTGTTCAGCATGGCGTCGTTGAACACGTTCACGTCCAGGAACTCCCGGGTGTGGATCTGCTCGTTGGCCTTGAACTCAAAGCCGTTCAGATCCACCTTCTTGCCGTCGCGGATCAGGTTCTCAAACTCCTCCACCGGCATGGGGCGGTAGAAGTAGTAGCCCTGCATGTACCGGCAGCCCAGGTCGGCCAGGAAGTTGATCTGCTCCGGCGTCTCCACGCCCTCGACGATCACGGGGATGGCCATGGCCTTGGTCATGCTGATGATGGATTCCAGGATGCTGATGCCCTTGTGGGCCTCGTTTTCGCTGATGTGCAGGAACTGGGCGTCCAGCTTGATCACATCCACGTTCAGGCTGCGCAGCATGTTCAGCGAGGAATAGCCGCTGCCGAAGTCGTCCATCAGCACCAGGAACCCGGCGGCGCGCAGGCGTCGGGCCGTCTCGCGCACCACGGCGGTGTCCTCCACGTAGGCGGACTCGGTGATCTCGATCTTCAACAGGTTCGCCGGCAGGCCGTACTTTTCAAGCAGCGAGTTGAAGTAAGCGGGCACGTCCAGGGTGAAGATGTCGATCTGGCTCACGTTCACCGACACCGGCACCGCCACATGGCCCTCGTCCAGCCACTTGCGCAGCCACTTGCAGACGCTCTCCCAGATGAACTTGTCCAGGTTGGTGACCATGCTGTATTTTTCCAGGATGGGCACGAACCGACCCGGCGGGATCATCCGCCCGTCCTTGGTGCGCCAGCGGGCCAGCGCCTCGGCCCCCACCACATGGCCCGTGGACACGCGGCACTGGGGCTGCAGGCAGAAGAACAGCTCGCCGCTCTCCAGGCTGCGCTGGAAATCGGACAGGATCCGGTATTCCTCGGTGTTCTTGTTGTAGGCAGCCGCGTTGTACACCCGGATGCGGTTTCGGAAATCGCCCTTGATCTGCTCGGCGGTCAGCGCGGCGTGGTTGTACAGCTCCATGATTTCGTCGCCGGGGCTCTCGATCATGCAGATGCCGAAGATGGGCTGGAAGCCCACGGAATCGCCCTGGGAAACGATCAGCTGGCGCAGCTCCTCGTACAGCGCGTTCAGCCGCTGGATGTCGTAGGGCACCAGCAGCGCGAAGTCGTCCTGGCCGCGATAGCCCGCCAGGCCGCCGGTCTCCTGCTCCACGCGCAGCAGGATCTCGCCCATCGCCGCCAGCAGGAAATGGCCGGTCTGCTGGCCGTGCCAGTCGCAGAACAGCTTGAAGTTTTCGATGTCCACCGCGGCGACGCACCACTGGCCCGCCAGCGTGGGCAGCTTCTTCTGGGCCATGGCGAAGAACTCCCGGTCCAGCAGCAGGCCCGTCATGTCGTCGCGCCGGGCGATGGCGGGCGCGGCGTTCGACGCCGCCACGCGGCCCTGGGCGCGCTCCTTCTGGATGGAGATATCGAAGATATAGCAGTAGACCACGCCCTCGGGCAGGCCGTTCTGCGCGCCGGAGACCATCACCTGGCGGGTCCAGATCCAACCGCCCTCCACGCTGCGATAGCGGAACTGGGCGTCCAGCACGCCGGGATTCTCGCTGCGCTCCAGCCGGGATTGCAGCTTGTCCGGGTCCAGCAGGGCGGAAAAGGCGCCGCGGTCGGAGGGGTGCAGCATGTGCTCGGTGGCATAGCGGTAGAGCTTGGTCCACTCGCCCTCCAGGAAGGGCACGAAGTACTTGCCCTCGACGTGATAGATGTTGCGGCAGCGGTCGTTGTAGAGGTCGATCTCCACCAGCTCGTCAAAGGGCGAGCCGTTCAGGCGATCCACGATGGTCTGAAAATCGCCGCTGTGGCTCTCCAGGTTCAGCCAGTCCGCCTTCATGTCGACCCCTCCCTTCCGCTGTTTTGTGAAAACGTTGTCGCTGGGCTACAGCTTCCCATTCTTAAAGAATTGATACCTTATATTAACATAAATATCTTCCTTTGGCAAGAGGTACAGCGCACATCAATGCGGCAAAAAAAGGACTAAAATACTGTGAGCGGAAACATTTGGCCGTCCAGAAAACAAGACTTGCACAGTTGCAATCCCGGCGCGTTTGCCCTATAATGTCAACAACGGATAAATCCCCCTCGACCCATGGAAAGGAGCGGGCCCATGCAATACCGCGTCAATCCGAAAAACGGCGATTCCCTGTCCGCGCTGGGCTTCGGCTGCATGCGCTTCACCAAGCGCGGCGGCTCCATCGACCAGGAGAAGGCCAACCGGGAGATGAAGCTGGCGCTGGATCTGGGCGTCAACTACTTCGACACCGCCTATATCTACCCCGGCAGCGAGGTGTGCCTGGGGAACTTCATCCGCCAGTACAACTGCCGGGATCAAATCCACATCGCCACCAAGCTGCCCCAGTACCGGATCAACAGGCCCGGGGACGCCGAGCGCTTCTTCGCCGAGGAGCTCGAGCGCCTGGGCACGGACCACGTGGACTACTACCTGATGCACATGCTCAACGACGAATTAAGCTGGGCCCGGCTGTGCGCGCTGGGCGTGAAGGAGTGGCTGGAGGAGAAGAAGAAAAGCGGCGCCATCCGCAACGCGGGCTTCTCGTTCCACGGCGGCACGCTGCAGTTCAAGGCCCTGGTGGACGCCTGGGAATGGGACTTCTGCCAGATCCAGTTCAACTACATGGACGAGCGCAGCCAGGCCGGCGTGGACGGGCTGGAATACGCCGGGGCGAAGGGCCTGCCTGTGATCATCATGGAGCCGCTGCGGGGCGGCAAGCTGGCCGGCGGGCTGCCCGGGGCGGCGAAGAAGGTGTTTGAAGACGCCGAGCCGAAGCGCAGCCCGGCCGACTGGGGCCTGCGCTGGGTCTGGAACCACCCGGAGGTGACGGTGGTGCTCTCCGGCATGAACGACGTCAGCCAGGTGGAGGAGAACTGCCGCATCGCCGGGGAGGCCCTGCCCCACCAGCTGGGCGAAGCGGAGCTGGGCCTCTATGAAAGGGCGCTGTCCGCCATCCACAGGACCACGAAGGTGGGCTGCACCGGCTGCGGCTACTGCCAGCCCTGCCCCCGGGGCGTGGACATCCCCACCTGCTTCGCCGCCTACAACGCCAGCTACGCCGACGGGCTGGTGAACGGCATGCGGGAATACATGATGTGCACCACCCTGCGCAAGACCCGCAGCAACGCCGGGCTGTGCGTGAAGTGCGGCAAGTGCGAGCAGCACTGCCCCCAGCACATCCCCATCCGTGAAAAGCTGGACGACGTGAAGAGGCGGCTGGAGAACCCCATCTACAAGGTGGCCGCCTGGGGCGCGCCGAAGATACTGAAATATTGAGCGTGAAGGCAGCCTGATCCAGGCTGCCTTTGCATAAATGCTCATTTCTTTTACTCAACCCTTGCGAAATAACATCTCGTCTGTTGACTTTGCCTACAACGATTTCGTATAATGAAGCCAGCCTATATAAGAAAGGAAGTCATCCCATGACAAAGCGCATACTGGCTCTGGTTCTGGCTGCCCTGATGATCGGCGCGATGGCGCTGGCGGAGATCACCGGCCCGCTGTTCGAGGCGGACGACATATCCGACAGCGGCACGGAGAAATCCGGCGCGTTCGTGTACCGCAACAGCGATTGGAAGGAAGGCCTGGTGGACTTCGAAGGCAACGTGCTGGCGGAGGCCCAGTTCGGCGACCTGGCCTACGCGGACTTCGGCTACTACACGGCCACCAACGAGAGTGGCTTCAACCACTCTGCGCTGGTGAACACCGCCGGCGAGGCCCTGACGCCCTATGAGTACAGCGACTTCAAGGTCGTCAGCCCCAACTGGGCCGTGGGCGTGGTGCTGGAGGGCACCAACGACAAGGACAATTCCGATTACAACGTGATCTTCGGCGAATTCGACTACGCGACCATCGTGCGCAACGACGTGTTCTATCTGCCGGAAAAGAAGCTGGCGGGCACCCTGGAGCGCAAGCAGTTCAGCCGCGGCCGGGAAGCCGGCATGGGCGGTTATCTGATCGTGGAGGACTATGACGGCAATATCGCCGTGTATGACACCGCGCTCGCCCCCGTGGACACCCTGCTGACCAGCATGTACGACGCGGAGCTGGTGGTCAACGCCGAGAACGAGCTGTCCCCCAAGGCGCTGTACAATGCCGTGACCGGCGAAAAGCTGGCCGACGCGGATTACGGCAGCCTGTCGAACATCGCGAACGGCTACATCAGCTTCTATGACTCCGACACCCGCCTCTACGGCATCCTGAACGCCGCTGGCGAGGAAGTCTGCCCGCCCAGCTTCAACATGATCTCCTCCAACCTGTTCGACGGCCGCTATGTGAAGGTGACGGTGAACAAGGAGGACGGCACCGGCTGCGAAGGCCTGTACGACCTTGAGGAGAAGGCGCTGGTCGTGCCCGCCGAGCACGAGCACATCTACACCTGGGGCGACAAGAGCCCCATCAACAACGGCTATGTGTGCGTGGAGGACGGCGGCAAGCTGGGCTTCATCGACCTGCAGGGCAACGTGACCTGCCCCATCCAGTACGCCAAGGACGGCGTGGAGTACTACGGCTGCACCCTGGGCGCGGTGGATATGACCGGCGCCGTGACCATCGTCGCCGCCGACGGCACCGTCACGCCGGTGGAGGGCGCGACCAAGATCGACACCAAGAACAGCCTCACCGATTCCGACGGCTTCTACCTGTCCGTGGAAAACGCCGACGGCAAGCATGCCGTGGTGGACTGGCACGGCGAGAAGATCGTGGATTATACGCTGGACTACGGCGTGTCCATCCATGGCGCGGACTGCCTGTGCACCGGGAAGAGCCTGTACAAGCTGCCGCGGTAAAGGTTCGCAGAAAAAAGCTGCCGAAAGGCAGCTTTTTTCGTGGGCGGGCGGCGCAACGCCGCCCCTGCAGAAGGTCACGCGCAAGCCAAAAGCCTCCCCAGCTCAATGGGGAGGTGGCTCGCCGCAGGCGAGACGGTGGGGCACCCCTCTTTAGGACTGTCACATCCCTCGCTGCACCCCAATCGCGCGGCGGCCTGCCGAGTCGCTCAAAAGTGCCGGAGAATTATGCCGCCGGCGATTGAGGAGCAGCGATAGAAGTACCATTTCTGACGATATAAACGTAGGGGCGGCGTTGCGCCGCCCGCCGGAGTATGACGGTCCTCGTTGTCCGAACGAGAACGACCTCTTCCGCCCGGCCTTCGGCCAGCCACTGGGGCCTGCCGGCCCGGAATCGTTGAAAACAGTCCACTGGACTGTTTTCCGGGCACTGCGGCCTCCGCCGGGGGAAGGCTTTGGGCGGCGCAAAACAGCGGGGACGCCTGCCGGCGTCCCCGCTGTATCGCTGACCGCTGTCACCGTTCGCCATCCGTCATCCCCGCGATCTGGCGGGCCACATACACGCCGCTGGCGGAGGCGTGGCTGAGGGAATGGGTGACGCCGGAGCCGTCGCCGATGACATACAGCCCCCGGTGGCAGGTCTCCAGGTGGTTGTCCAGCTCCACCTCCATGTTGTAGAACTTCACCTCCACGCCGTAGAGCAGCGTGTCGTCGTTGGCGGTGCCGGGGGCGATCTTGTCCAGGGCGTAGATCATCTCGATGATGCCGTCCAGGATGCGCTTGGGCAGCACCAGGCTCAGGTCGCCGGGGGTGGCGGCCAGGGTGGGCTTCACGGTGCCCTCGTCGATGCGCTTTTGCGTGCTGCGGCGACCCCGCTCCAGGTCGCCGAAGCGCTGCACGATGGCCCCGCCGCCCAGCATGTTGGAAAGGCGCACGATACTCTCGCCGTAGCCGTTGGAATCGTGGAAGGGCTCGGAAAAGTGCTTGGACACCAGCAGCGCAAAGTTGGTGTTGTCGGTCTTCCGGCCCTCATCCTCAAAGCTGTGGCCGTTGACGGTGACGATGCCGTTGGTGTTCTCGTTGACCACGATGCCCCGCGGGTTCATGCAGAAGGTGCGCACGTTGTCCTCGTACTTCTCGGTGCGGTAGACGATCTTGCTCTCGTACAGCTCGTCGGTGATGTGGGCGAAGATCACCGCGGGCAGCTCCACCCGCACGCCCAGGTCCACCCGGTTGCTCTTGGTGCCGATGCCCAGGTCGCCGCAGACCTTCTCCATCCACTTGCTGCCGCTGCGGCCCACGGACACCACGCACCAGCGGCACTCGTCCGCGCGATCGCCGCTGATTATCCGATAGCCCTCGTCCTCGCCGATCACCTCAACGGTGTCCACCTGGGTGTTGAAGCGGAACTCCACCCTGTCCTTCAGCTGCTCGTACAGGTTGCCCAGCACCACATAGTTGATGTCGGTGCCCAGGTGGCGCACGGAGGCCTCCAGCAGCGTCAGCCGGTTCTGCATGCACTTCTTCTTGAACTGGCTGCCGGCGGTGGAGTACAGCGCGGTGCCCTCGCCGCCGTTTTTCACGTTGATCTGGTCCACATAGCGCATCAGGTCCATGGCCTCGTCCCGGCCGATGTACTCGTACAGGGTGCCGCCGAAGTCGTTGGTGATGTTGTACTTGCCGTCGGAAAAGGCCCCCGCGCCGCCAAAGCCGTTCATGATGGCGCAGGTGGGGCACTTCACGCAGCTCTTGATCTTCTTTCCGTCGATGGGGCACTTGCGCTTGTCCAGCGGGTTGCCCGCCTCCAGCACGGCCACCTTCAGCTCCGGGCGCTTCTGGGTCAGCTCCCAGGCGGTGAATATGCCGCCGGGGCCCGCGCCGATGATGATGACGTCGTATTTGGTCATATGGATTCTCCTTGTCTGATCGAGCCTTCCCCAAAGGGGAAGGCTTTGCAAATCCTTACCCGAACAGCTCCGCCGCCTTCGCCATGCGCTCGGCGATCTTCACGCCGAAGGGGCAGTTCGGTTCGCAGCTCTGGCAGCCCACGCAGTCGGAAGCGTTGCGGGGCAGGTCCAGGTAGTGCGCCCGCAGGCTCTCGGGCACGCTGTCCTGGCGGGCGGCCAGGTCGTACAGCTTGTTCACCATGGCGATGTCGATCTCCATGGGGCAGGGCTGGCAGTGGCCGCAGTAGGTGCACTGGCCCATGTAGCTGTGCAGCGGGGCGCTGGCGATGACGGAGGCGTAGTCCCGCTCGTCGGGCGTGGCGGTCTCATAGGCCACGGCGGCGTCCACCTGCTCGCAGGTGTCGTAGCCGCACATGATCGCGGCTACCGCCGGGCGGGTCAGCGCGTAGTGGATCAGCTGGACCGGGGTGAAGGCGACGTCGAAGGGCGAGCGCTCCTTTTCAAACAGCGCGCCGCCGAAGAAGCCCTTCATCACCGTGATGCCCACGTCGTTTTCCTCGCACAGGCGGTAGAGCTCCGCCCGCTGGGGGTCGATGCCGCTGAGCGACTCGTCGAAATCGCCGTTCAGCAGGTCCATCAGGTCCTCGCTGGCGGGATGCATGTCGAAGGCCGGGTTGATCGAAAACAGAATCATCTCCACAAAGCCGGTCTTCACGGCCCGCTGGGCCATGACGGGGTTGTGGGTGCTCAGGCCGATGTGGCGGATGATGCCCTTGCGGTGCAGATCATGGACGTACTCGATGAACGGGCCGGTCATGGCGGCCTGCCAGTCCTCCTCGGAGTCGATGTAGTGGATCATGCCCAGGTCGATGTAGCCGCCGCCGATGCGCCCGAGCAAATCCTCAAAGGCGGGCACCACGTGGGCCATGTCGCGGGAGCGCACATACTGGCCGTCCTGCCAGGTGGAGCCGATGTGGCCCTGTACGAACCACTGGTCCCGGCAATCGGCGATGGCCTTGCCGATGATGCTGCGGGACTTGGGGTCCGGCATCCAGCAGTCGATGATGTTGATGCCCTGATCGTGGGCGTGGCGGATCAGTTCGATGGAGTGGGCCTCGTCGTGGCGCTCCAGCCACTCGCCGCCAAAGCCCACCTCGCTGACCATCAGGCCGGTCTTGCCGAGGCGCCTGTAATTCATATGAATGTCCCCCTTTGTATAATACTCAATACAGTGTCGATGCAAGGATGGCGATGCCCGCCGGCATCGGCACGGCTGAAAGGCACATCATCCGGCAGGCCCGCCGGATATCCTCCTCCTCTCCGCGCGCAGGGGGGCGGCCCGCATCGCGAACCGTCCCCCTCAATGGCCGGTGATACCGCCTCCGGGCAGGGTCAAACCCGCCGGGAGTTCTATTTCCATTTAAGGCTGTACAGAATTGTCGTCAGCTCATCCATGCCGACATCGTTGGCAGCGGTGATGGAAAAGGTGTAGCTGCCCGTATCGGGGCCGGACACGATGAGGGTGCGGTTCTTAAAATCCAGGTGGACGCCGTTGGCGTCGCATCCATAGCTGTAAGTGAGGACAATGGCATCCCTGCCGTCCAGTTCGATGCGCTCCGCGCTGTCGCCGGTCATGTTGTCGATCTTGAAGCCCATGCTCTCTAGTTGCTCGCCGATACTTGTGACGGTATAGTCCAGCAGTTCCTGCGGATCCACGTCCGCCACCGACCTGACATCAGAAGACCAGATGCAATTCAGGTTATTGGTGAAGTTTTCCGAACTCGTGGCTGTGGAATAGATCAAGAAATAGGCGGCGGATTCGGTCTTCTCGGCTTCCTCCAGGTACTCATCCTCCGGAAAGGTCAGCGTGAAATCCTCAAAGTCGTGGGTGATGTTGTTCACGCCTGCCGCCAGCGCCGGAGCGCACATCAGCACCAGGGCCAGGACCAACGCAATCAGTAAGGCTGTGATCTTGCGCATGCGTTATTCTCCTTTGCCGTCGTTTGCTCAGGTGGATCCTGGCTTCCGGAAATTCACTCCGATACAAATATAGCATCCCCGGCGGCCTTTGTCAATGCGCCGCCGCGTTCGGGCTCCCACGCCCATGGCTGTTCTGTGTGAGTATACCATATCCCATCCATGCGCGGCAAGGTTGTCATACTCTTGCAAAACAAACGAAATACTCTCATGAAAATGCTGCCATATATATATAGTAGAATGAAATTTGATGGAAATATGACATTATTACGACGGCGGGATGAATCATGACGAAGCAGAATCAAGTGCGCAAGGTCGACACGGCCCGCAAGGCCCATGCGACCCGCAAGGGCTCGAAGGCCCGCAGGGCGCAGCGAAAGAGAAAGCAGCTGTTGAACATGCTGGCGGCATCGGCCTGCCTGCTGGTGCTGCTGGGCGGCGGCGCCTGGCTGATCACCTCGGCGCTGGCGCCCAAGGCCCGGCCCGCCGCGCCCCAGGTGGAGGTCGCGGCCCCGCCGATCGAGGCCGACTACAACACCCTGAACGAGCCGCAGCTGGCGATCCCCCGTCCCACTGCCGCGCCCACGGATACGCCCGTCCCCACGCAGGCCCCTGTCACCGCCGAGCCCACCGCCACGCTGGAGCCGGTGCCCGACGCCGAGCAGAAGCCGGTGGACGGCTTGGCCTCCTCCGTCTATCACCAGGCGGCCGTCGCCGGCGCGGAGTATTCCGACCCGGCCCGGAACAAGCTGCTGCGCAACACCAAGGTGATCGACGACAAGTCCGCCATCTTCACCGCCGATTCCGACATCCACATGGGCTCCTCCAGCGAATACTCGGTGCTGGAGGGCGTGACCACCTTCCGCGGCAGCAACTACCGCGACGGCGGCGCCTACGGCGTGATCCCCGACTATCCCTCCCATCTGATGATCGCCTGGAAGAAGCGCATCCACGGCCTGGACGAATGGTCCGGCGTGGGCTGGACGGGCCAGGCCAGCGTGGTGCGCTGGCCGGCGGACCTGCGCGCCCAGATGAACATCAGCCGCGCCAAGAAGGCCAAGGACGGCCTGACGGAGGTCATCTACGCCACGCTGGACGGCCACATCTACTTCCTGGACCTGGCCGACGGCGAGGAGACCCGCAAGGCCATCAACATCGGCGCGCCCATCAAGGGCAGTCTGGCCGTCGACCCGCGGGGCGTGCCGCTTCTTTACTGCGGCCAGGGCATCTACGACGTGGGCGGCGAGCGCGTGGCCTGCGGCACCCGCGTCTGGAGCCTGATCGACCAAAAGCAGCTGTTCTTCATCGACGGCAAGGATCCCTACGCCCACCGCAAGTGGCAGGCGTTCGACTGCTCGCCGCTGGTGGACTCCGCCACGGACACGCTGATCACCGCCGGCGAAAACGGCGTGCTGTACAAGGTGAAGCTGAACACCGAACAGCGCACCGGCTCGGTTTCCATCGACCCGACGATCACCCGCTACACCTACGAGCAGACCGCCGACGGCAAGCTGGGCACCGAGAACTCCATCGCCGTCTACAACAACTACGTCTACTTCGCCACGAACATCGGCATCATCCAGTGCGTGGACCTGAACACCATGAAGCTGGTGTGGAGCTTCAACGCCAAGGACGACATCGACGCCTCGCTGGTCATCGAGCCGGAGAGCGACGGCCTGGTGGCCCTGTACGCCACCAACGAGCTGGACAAGCGCGGCCACAACGGCACCTGCCAGATGTTCAAGCTGAACGCGCTGACCGGCGAGCTGCTGTGGAAGCAGGACTCCGACCCCATCCACCAGAACGACGACAATGGCGGCGGCGGCTTCGGCACGCCCGCCGTGGGCAAGGGCGAGCTCTCCGACCTGGTGTTCTTCCACATCTGCCGCACCCGGGATTCCCGCGGCATGCTCTACGCGCTGAACAAGCAGACCGGCGAGACGGTGTGGGCCAAGTCCATGCGCAGCTACGGCTGGTCCTCCCCCACCTGCGTGTACTCCGCCAACGGCAAGGGCTATGTGCTGGTGGGCAGCTCCAACGGCAAGCTGAACCTGTTCGAGGGGCTGACCGGCTCCCTCGCCGCCCAGGTGGAGCTGCAGGGCAACATCGAGGGCACCCCCGCCGTGTTCGACGACATGATCGTCATCGGCACCCGCAGCTGCATCATCTACGGGATCAAGATCGTGTGATGAGAGTATGACAGGCGCCCGCGCAAACCGCGCGGGCGTCTTTTCATGCCGTATCCCAGGTTGCTTTTGGGAAGGGAGCCGGGGACGATTTTTTCGCGGCGGATTCCCGGCACAAGTGAGCCCACGGCCTCGCGATGCTTGCGGAAGATAGGGGTTCCGTTTGCCGCGTCGCTCAATAGTGCCAAGGTTAGGCAACCAGCGCAAAGCGCGGTTGGCCGGTTCGCCGGAGTCTGCAGGGCTTCGGCGAAAACCGTCTGGGAATTCCGCCGCCCGATGATTGGAGATCAGCGAGGATCGGGATTATGTATATACTTCTTGTAGAGACTACGCGCATACCAAAAGCCTCCCCACCTCAGTGGGGAGGTGGCGCGAAGCGCCGGTGGGGCACCCCATTCAGCCCTGTCCCATCTCTCGCTGCTCCCCTCTCACAAGACGGTCTGCCGAGTCGTGAATTGAAGCGAGCGGCTCGGCGCAGGGTGCCGAACGCGAAGCTTCACTGAACAGCGAGTGCAGGCCGCCAAAAAACAACCGTTCCCCGGTTCCTGTCTGGAAACTTATCCAACAGGGAACCGGGGAACGTCGCTTTATCTCAATGGCGCGATAAAAGCAGCTCTCATTAAGTCGTTATCGTATAGATCTTGTCCAGGAAGTACTGCGCCAAACCCACGCACTCGGCGTCGGGGCCGGCCTGGGCGTAATTCAGCTTCAGGTCGCAGATCAGCACGTCGCGCTTTTTCAGCTCCCGGCGAAGTTCTTTCAGGAAGGGCTCGCCCAGGAACTCGATGCCGCCGCCCAGCACCACGTTGCGCAGCCCGGAGCTGACCAGCACGCTGTACAGCCCGGAGGCCAGCATGCGCGCCGAGTTCATCACCGCATCGTTCAGCGCCGTCTCGTCGGGGTAGCGCCGACCCAGCTCCTCCAGCGTAGCCGGGGGCTCCAGGCCCGCCTGCTCACAGGCCGCGCGGGCGTCCTCCAGGATGGCGCTCTGGTTCACATAGCGCTCCAGGCAGCCCCTGTTTCCGCAGGCGCAGGGCCTGCCGCCGAATTGCAGCGTCATGTGGCCCACCTCGCCGGAGGCGTTGTAGGGGCCGGTATAGATGCTGCCGCGGCTGATCAGGGCGCTGGAGATGCGGTCGTGGATCTCCACGAAGATCATGTCCAACGTCTCCGGATCATCCGGGTTGATGGCGTCCAGGCGCTTCTTCTCGGCATAGGCCAGGCCCTTGGTGGCGTTGAACAGGTACACGGGCAGGCGCAGCGCGTCCCGCAGGCGAACCATGGAGGCCTCCGAGAAGTTGACGCCCAGGGCCGATATGTTGCTGAAATTGCCGCCGTTCTGCATGTAGACGCCGGGGAAGCAGATGCCCACGGCCAGCGCCTTCTTCCTGTTGAACCGCCGGGCCTTGGACAGCACGTCCTCGATCAGCGCGGCATAGGCGTCGCCCGCGTCATCCTTGGGCAGGCCCGCGGCCTCCAGCGGGAAGAAGTGGCTCTCGACCACTTCGCAGGCCAGGTTAAGCAGCGCATAGCGCACGCCGTCCCGCTTCAGGGTGACCACAGCGATCTGCCGCTCGTTGCTGTTCAGCGTCAGGCTGATGGGCCGCCTGCCGGGCAGGGTAGTGTGGGCCGGGCCGGTCTCGCTGATCAGGCGACGGGCGGCCAGCTCCTCCACCAGCACGGACACGCTGGTGGCGCTCAGCTTCATCATGCGCACCAGTTCCGCCCTGGATTTGCAGCGCCCGCTGCGCACCAGGTCGAATATGTGCTTGATGTTGGCTTCCTTCACCTGCTGTTGATAGCCAACGCGATTGACGCCGGCTGTATCCAGAGGCAGATACTTCATGATGATTCCCCTTCCTGGGCAGTGCTCAGACAAACCTGCTTCTGGTTTGCGGAAACGTCGATCATAAGGGCTATGGGTGACAATTATAGATACGATAATACTAACATATTAATTGTGACTTTTCAAGTAATTTAAAATAATTTAATAGGGTAAAGTGCGTTGCGCAATGCAGACAGCATTCGTCCAATATTATGCAAATTATCCGGCACAATTATGCATATTATACGATATGGAAAACGAGGCGCAGTCCCGCGGGGGGGACTGTGCCTCGTTCAAGGCCGGTCGGTCGATCAATACATGCCGCCCATGCCGGGGTTGCCGGCGGGAGCCGCCGGTTCCGGAGCGGGAATGTCGGTGACCAGGGATTCGGTGGTCAGCACCATGGCGGCCACGGACGCGGCGTTCTGCAGCGCGGAGCGGGTCACCTTGGTGGGGTCGGCGATGCCGCGCTCCATCATGTCGGCGTACTCGTCGCGAGCGGCGTCATAGCCGAAGGTGGAGGACTTGCGGCTCTTGATCTTCTCGACGATCAGGCTGCCCTCCACGCCGGCGTTCTTGGCGATCTGGCGGACGGGCTCCTCCAGCGCGCGCAGCACGATCTGCACGCCGGTCTTCACGTCGCCGGTGGTCTCGGTGACCAGCTTGGCCACGGACTTGCTGGCATTGATCAGCGCGGTGCCGCCGCCGGGAACGATGCCCTCTTCAACGGCAGCGCGGGTGGCGGCCAGGGCGTCCTCGATGCGCAGCTTGCGCTCCTTCATCTCCACCTCGGTGGCGGCGCCCACGTTGATGACAGCCACGCCGCCGGCCAGCTTGGCCAGCCGCTCCTGCAGCTTCTCGCGGTCGTAATCGGAAGTGGTGTCCTCGATCTGGCTGCGGATGGAGGCGATGCGGGCCTTGATCTCGTCAGCGTCGCCGGCGCCTTCCACGATGACGGTGTTCTCCTTGTCGATCTTCACCTGGCGCGCGGAGCCCAGCATGTCGATGGTGGCCTCCTTCAGCTCCAGGCCCAGCTCCTCGGTGATCACCTGGCCGCCGGTCAGGATGGCGATATCCTGCAGCATGGCCTTGCGGCGGTCGCCGAAGCCGGGGGCCTTCACGGCCACGCAGGTGAACGTGCCGCGCAGCTTGTTCAGCACCAGGGTCGCCAGGGCTTCGCCCTCCACGTCCTCGGCGATGATGAGCAGCTTCTTGCCCTGCTGCACCACCTGCTCCAGCAGGCCGATGATCTCCTGGATGTTGGAGATCTTCTTATCGGTGATCAGGATCAGCGGGTTGTCCAGCACGGCTTCCATCTTCTCCATGTCGGTGCACATATAGGAGGAGGCATAGCCGCGGTCGAACTGCATGCCCTCGACGATGGACAGCTCGGTCTTCATGGTCTTGGATTCCTCGACGGTGATGACGCCGTCCTTGCCGACCTTCTCCATGGCGTCAGCGATCAGCTGACCCACGGTCTCGTCGCCGGAAGAAATCGCCGCGACCTGGGCGATCTCATTCTTGCCCTCGATGGGCTTGGACTGGGCCGCCAGGCTCTGCACGGCGGTCTCGGTGGCCTGCTCGATGCCCTTCTTCACGATCATCGGGTTCGCGCCCGCGGCCACGTTCTTCAGGCCCTCGCGCACGATCGACTGCGCCAGCAGGGTGGCGGTGGTGGTGCCGTCGCCGGCCACGTCGTTGGTCTTCACGGACACTTCGCGCACCAGCTGCGCGCCCATGTTCTCAAAGGGGTCCTCCAGCTCGATCTCCTTGGCGATGGTCACGCCGTCGTTGGTGATCAGCGGAGCGCCGAACTTCTTGTCCAGCACCACGTTGCGGCCCTTGGGGCCCAGGGTGATTTTAACGGTATCGGCCAGCGCGTCGATGCCGGTCTGCAATGCCTTGCGAGCTTCCTCGCCGTATTTGATCTGCTTAGCCATGATATTTTACCTCCATACTTTGGATTGAGAACGTTCTAAGACTCCCTCCCCGAGGGAGCTTTCTGCCGAAGACTGATCTGGGCGTTATTCCACCACGGCCAGGATATCGCTCTGGCGCACGATGATGTATTCTTCGCCATCCAGCTTCACTTCGGTGCCGGCGTACTTGGAGTAGATGACCTTTTCGCCAACCTTGACGTTCATCTTGATCTCCTTGCCGTCCACGTTTCCGCCCGGGCCAACGGCCAGGACTTCCGCCATCACGGGCTTCTCCTTCGCGGAATTGGTCAGGATGATGCCACCCTTGGTGGTCTCCTCGGCCTCAAGATTCTTGATGACCACGCGGTCGCCCAGCGGCTTGATCTTCATATTCGATTACCTCCCGGTTGATTCTGAATTTGTTAGCACTCTTAAAATCTGAGTGCTAACCCTTGCAGATCATAGTTTAACCATTATATATGGAAAAATCAAGCCCTTATAGGCCGGATTTTGTGTTAAATGTTGGGAAATCGAGGGCGGGAAGCGGAAATAGCGTTGACGCCGACTGCCAGGACACAGAGGTCACGGCATCCACACATTAAAAAGCCCCCCTCTCCGAGGGAGGTGTCAGCCACAGGCTGACAGAGGGAGTCGCAGGGGCGGCGTTGCGCCATCCAGCCGAAGCAGCCAGAGGGGGACGGAATCCCTCTTTGCCACAAAAAAACGGCCCATCGCTTCGCAATGAACCGCGTTCGGTGTAATCCTCTGCGAATTACAGGTCAACGCTGCCTTCAACTTCCTTGTTGACGACATAGTAGGCCTTGGCTTCCTCGGGCTTCACGTAGATGTCCAAGTCGGCGATCTCGGTCAGCTTGTGGCCGGCGTCCTTCCAGTTCTTCTTCACGTTTGCCTCAACGGCAGCCAGGTCGAACTCCTGACCGTTGAACTGCAGAACAAACTGCTGGTTGATCTTAGCCATGGTGTTACCTCCTGCAAAATCTCGAAATGTCCGCAGCACGCTTAATGCATTCTGCTGCAAACAATATAGCAAATTGAACGTAAACTTGCAAGATTAATCATGTGAAATTGCACTTTGCAAATTAGGCAACTATCACAAACCTTTTTGGCGGCCCCGCCGGGATTGACTGTCATTTTAAGAAAATAAGGCAAAAGGGCTGGTACTGGCCGGTTTTGGGCGATAATGGCGCCATGGCGGCGG
Organism: uncultured Eubacteriales bacterium; assembly: GCA_902765395.1. GTDB lineage: Bacteria > Bacillota > Clostridia > Christensenellales > Aristaeellaceae > UBA2862. The sequence goes on along the minus strand of CACWZP010000025.1, from coordinate 6,354 downwards.
CCAAAAGCCTTCCGTCAGGGGCGGCGTAACGCCTCTCAAAGCCTTCCCCTTTGGAGAAGGTGGCCGAGCGCAGCGAGGTCGGATGAGGTCTTCGTCGCTGGTGCATTGGGATTGGGGAACCGAGGAACGGCTCTTTTTGGCGGCCTGCGCTCGCTGTTCGGTGAAGCTTCGCGTTCGGCACCCTGCGCCGAGCCGCTCGCTTCAATTCACGACTCGGCAGGCCGCCGCTGCATGGGGGAGCAGCGAGGGATGTTGCAGGGCTGAATGGGGAACCGGATTGCCACGTCGGGCCATGGGATGTCCCTCCTCGCAATGACGCATTGACGAACCGTCAGGCTGCGCTTCTGTTGGTATAGAAGGAAAACCAATGTCCACTGCAATGTCATTGCGAGGAGGAGCGCAGCGACGACGTGGCAATCCGGATTCCTGCGCATACTCTGTAGGGGCGGCGTTGTGCCGCCCGCCCAGGCCATCAAGGCTGTTTGTGCGCTTCCTTCCAGGCCTGGATCTCCGCCAGCCGCTGGACGAAGTCCTTCTCCTCCCCCTGCCCGGCGGGGACATAGTAGCGCTTCCCGGCCATGGAATCGGGCAGGCAGGTCATGTTGGTCAGCTTGTCCTCCGCGTCGTGGGCGTACTGGTAGCCGTCGCCGTAGCCCACGTCCTTCATCAGCCCCGTCACGGCGTTGCGCAGGTGCAGCGGCACCGGCTCGGAGAACTCCCGGGCCGCATCCCGCTTGGCGGTCTCGTAGGCGGCGTAAAGCGCGTTGGACTTGGGCGCCAGCGCCATGTAGACCACCGCCTGGGTCAGGTGGACGCTGCACTCCGGCATGCCGATCAGCCGGCAGGCCTGAAACGCCGCCACGGCCTGGTCCAGCGCCCGGGGATCGGCCAGGCCCACGTCCTCGCTGGCGAAGCGGGTGACGCGCCGGGCGATGTAGATCGGGTCCTCCCCGGCCTCCAGCATCCGCGCCAGCCAGTACACCGCGGCGTCCGGGTCGCTGTTGCGCATGGACTTGTGCAGCGCGGAGATCAGGTTGTAGTGCTCCTCGCCGCCCTTGTCGTACAGCAGCGATTTCTTCGAGATGCACTGCGCCAGCGCATCCTCGGTCACGGTGGTGCGGCCGTCCGCGTCCATCTCGCCGTTCAGCACCACCATCTCCAGCGTGGACAGCGCCACCCGGGCGTCCCCATTGGCGAACACCGCAATCTTCTCCAGCATGCCCTCCGGCAGGGCCACCTCCTGGCCGCCGAAGCCCCGCGGGTCGGCGAGCGCATGCCTTAGAAGCCCGGTCAGGTCCTCGGTGGACAGCGCCTGCAGCACGAACACCTTGCACCGGCTCAGCAGCGCGGCGTTCACCTCGAAGGATGGGTTTTCCGTGGTCGCGCCGATCAGCACGATGCTGCCCTTCTCCACGAAGGGCAGGAAGGCGTCCTGCTGGGCCTTGTTGAAGCGGTGGATCTCGTCCACGAACACGATGGTGCGCTCGCCGAAGCGGCGGTTGTCCTCCGCCTGCTGCATCACGCCGCGGATCTCCTTGATGCCGCTGGTGACGGCGGAGAAGTCGATGAAGGCGGACTTGGTGCGATGGGCGATGATCCGCGCCAGGGTGGTCTTGCCCACGCCGGGCGGGCCCCAGAAGATCATCGAGGACACCTGGTCGCCCTCGATCAGCCGGCGCAGCACCTTGCCCTCGCCCAGCAGGTGCCTCTGCCCGGCGAATTCCTCCAGCGTCTGCGGGCGCAGCCGCGCCGCCAACGGCTGGGACGCCGGGCGGTCAAACAATGTCATCTGTTCCATGGGAGCCTCCCTGTGGGATTGATATGCCTATTATAGCCGGATTTTGCCCACAGTTCAAGCCGCCCCTTGAACAATGCTTACAAATGTGGTAGAGTGTCAATCAGAGGTGAACCGACATGGAAAAGAGCTATACCGAGACCTTCGCGCTGCGCACGCCCATGTGCGACATGAGCGGCCAATGGCGGCCCGGCGCGGTGCTGGAGAGCATGCAGGAGACGGCGGGCGACCACTGCGCCCGGCTGGGCATCGGCCGATCCGTGATGGACAGTTTGGGCATCGCCTGGGTGCTGTCCCGCAGCCGGGTGGCGCTGTATCGCGCGCCGCGGCTGAACGAGGTGATCTCGGTGGAGACCTGGCCGCTGCCGCCCCGGCACCAGTTTTATCCGCGGATCAACGCCTTCCGGGACGCCGAAGGCAACGTCATCGGCGAGGCCGCCAGCCTGTGGCTGCTGATGGACCTGACCACCCGCCGGGTGGTGAACAGCGACGTGGTGCTCGCCCACCTGCCGGACAACGCTGACATGCCCGCGGGCATCCCCCTGGGCGCGGCGCGGGTGCTGGCGGGCGAGGCGATCGAGGGCGCGTTTGTGCCGCCCTATGCCGATTTCGACCTGAACGGCCATGCCAACAATACAAAGTACCTGGACTGGACCTGCAGCGCCCTGGGCCACGGGGTGATGGCGAAACACCGCCTGGCGGAGTTCACCATCAGCTATGAGCGGGAGATCCGCCCGGACGAAGCCATCCGCACCCAGCTCGTCCGGCAGGACGACGCGTTCAGCTTCTGCGGCTTCGCCGGGGACAGGCGCTGCTTCTGCGTGGCCGGAAAGCTCGCGGAGCGGGAGTAGAGAGAAGCCCTGCGACTCCGGCGAACCCAACCGCGCTTCGCGCCGGTTGCCTAACCTTGGCACTTTTGAGCGACGCGGCTAACGAGAGGTTTATCTTCCGCAAGCATTGTGAGGCCGTGGGCTCACTTGTGCCGGAAATCCGCCGCCAAAAAAGTCCGTTCCCCGGCTCCCTATTGGAAACAGCTTCCAGAAGGGGAACCGAGGAACAGTTTTTTGGCGGCCTGCGCTCGCTGTTCAGTGAAGCTTCGCGTTCGGCACCCTGCGCCGAGCCGCTCGCTTCAATTCACGACTCGACAGGCCGCCCCGTGAGAGGGGAGCAGCGAGGAGCGTGGCAGTCCTGGATGGGGTGCCCCACCACCGCAAGCGGTCCCCCTCCCCATTGAGATGGGGAGGCTTTGGGTTTGCGCACAATCCATCCCCCGCCGTATCACCGGCCGCTGATCCCGCCGTCTCAAATCTCCCCCAGCATGGTCTCCGTGTCGCGCACGGAGGCCTCTTCGTCCCGCCTGGGATCGGCCACGGAGCGCTCCGGGAAGCGGGCGCGCACGGCGTCGCGGACGGCCTTCAGCAACTCGCCGCCCTCCAGCGCGTCCCAGGGACAGATGAAGGGATCCAGCCGGGCGGGATACAGCCGATGGCCGGGATTGCCCCGGCGCACGCTGGCGGCCACCGCCTGCGGCGCGGCACCCTGCCAGCCCAGTGTGATGAGCATCCGGTTGCGCCGGTCGTGCTCGTCCCGGGCGGCGGCCTGCAGGTTGTCGCCCTCCTTCAGCCACTGGCTGTAGGCCGGGCCCAGCCGCGCCTCCTCCCCCGCCACGCCGTACAGCCGCCAGCCGGGCAGGTCGATGCCCGCCAGGTGCGCCCGATAGGTCAGGCTGGCCGCCGCAGCGCGGGCGGTGTCCCGGTTGAACTGCCGCCGGTAATAGCTGCCCATGGCGGAATGGCGGGCGTCACGGGTGTTGGGCAGGCCGATGAACAGCATGTGGGCCTGCCGCGCCCGCCTCTCCAGGGCGTCGCCGCGCAGGGCGTCCGGCGCGTACATGGCCTCCGATCCGAAGGGGAACAGCTCGTACTGGCTCCACCAGCCGCCGGCGCCGGGCTTGCCGCCCGAAGCGTCGGCGCCCGCGGGCAGGCTGGCCGCCAGCCAGCTCTCCAGCGGCCCCGGCGCATATACCGCGATGAAGGGCCGCCCCTCGGCCTCCGGATCCCTCCGCAGCAGCGCCCCCCGCAGCCGCGCGCCCAGAGTCAGGTTCAGGGCGTCGTCCGGCGCAGCGATGACGAAATAGTTGCCGTCCAGCAGATCCTCCGGCAGCTCCTCCTCCACGTTCACCTCGTGGAACTCGGGCACGGCGCCCAGCAGCTCCGGCGACGAGGCCGCCCCGGGGCACAGCTGGCGGAACCGGCGCTCCATGGCCCCGGCCCCCGCGCCGTACACGTCCACGGTCAGCGCGTCCGCCGGCATCGGCAGGGCCAGCGCCCGGCGCAGCACCGCCATGGCCACGTCCCCGCAGCCCACGATCTTCAGCGCCGTCACGGCGTCCGACGCCGTGCGCAGCCGGGGCAGGAACAGCGGCGCGGCGGCAAACAGGCCGTCGGCGGCGTCCAGCGCCGGGTCGCACAGCCGCACCCGGAAGTACAGCTCGCCCATGCCCGCGCAGGCCGCGTCCAGCAGCAGCGCGGCATAGTCGTGCTCGGCCAGCACGTACAGGCTCACCGCGTCCACCAGGTCCCAGGCCCGGTCCCCCAGCTGCCGCGCCAGCCGCTGCAATTCGCCCAGCAGGGCCACGGTATGGCGCAGGTTCTGCCGCCAGTCGGCGGAGAGCAGCGCGATCACCAGCTCCGGGAACTGAGGCGCGCCGCCCCAGAACACCCCCTGGGCCAGCTCCCGCAGCGCCCTGTCCGGCGACGCGGCGGTGACGTGGGCGCCGGAGGCGGGGCCCTGGCCGCAGACGGTCACGTCCCATCGGCCCGCCAAACCCTCCAGGAAGGCGCGGTTGCACCCGGTGCAATCGTTCATCAGGCAGTAGCGCGTGCCGCTGGCGAGGGGGCTCCGGGTCTGGGGCGCGGCCTCGGCGGTCGGCGCGTCCAGCATCCAGTCCAGCCGGGCCAGCCGCTCGCCGGCCTCGACGCTGCCGCTCTCCTGGGCCACGCGATAGGCGTTTACCGCCGACGCGCGCTCGCCCTGGGCCTCGTAGATCTGGCCCAGCATGAAGGCGCAATAGGCCCCGTCCGCCCCGGGCATGCCCAGTCCCCGCTGGAAGCAGCGGCGGGCGGACTCCAGATTGCGCAGCGCGGCCAGGCGGGCGCTGCCGCCAAACCAGGCGTCGCCCATCTCCCGGATCGCCGGGGCATAGCCCAGCGCCACGGCCTTCTCCATGGCCTGGCGGGCAGGCGTGCCGCTGGCATGGCGGCCAAGCTGGTAATACGATCGGGGGTTTTCGTCCAGCAGGCCCAGCTCGTCATACCGCAGGGCGGCCTTCTCGTCCCGCAGGCAGCCTTCGCCGGTGAACAGCATCTCGCCCATGCGGCAGTACAGCGCGGATTCGTCCATGGTCTGCGCCGGGCGATCCAGCTGGCGGGCGACGCGCTCGTAGCCCTGGAAGGCGCGCTCGTGGCGGCCGCGCAAATCCAGCATGCGGCAGTAGCGGATGCTGCCGGCCACGGTGGCGTCGCCGCTCAAAAACTCGCAGTCGCCGCCCTCGCCGCGCCAGAGCGCCCCGACGACCTCCGCAGGCACGTCCCCGGCCACCGCCAGCGTCAGCAGCATCCGGGCCAGCGCCCCGGCCTCGTCGGCGTCGAAGAACACGTCCAGGCGACTAAGCTGCCCGGCGCTCTCGGGCCGGGTGATGTGCCACAGGCCGTCCACCGCCGGGGACAGCCGCACCCCGCCCAGCACCGCGCGCAGGGCCCTGGCGTCGAACACGGCGTGGCCGGGCCGGGGCCAGAGGGCCTCGTGGCACTTTTTATGAACCTCGTCCGCCATGGCCCGGGCGTCCTGCTCCAGCAGCGCCGCAAGCGAGCGCCGCACGGACTTGTTGCGCGGGTCGTTGTTGAAGAACCAGGTCAAATTCGACTTGGACTTGTCCGCGTACTGCTTCACCAGCGCCTCCGGGAAGAACAGCGCGAACAGCTCCTCCCGCAGGGGCCGCCTGGGCTGGCGGATGATCGGGCTGTCGCCCTCCTCGGGCCGGAACAGCGCGGCAAACAGGTCGTTCAGGGTCTCGATGTGCCAATCCTCGCGCATGGCGCGTCACCGCCTCATTTGTGATCTGGTTTTATCATATCAGCGGCAGGGAGCGGCGTCAATAGCATTTTCAAACTTTTGGCGTAATTTTGTCTACTTGGGTCTACTTTTGAAGATGGATGGGACGGGGCAGGCGGCGCAACGCCACCCCTGCAAGGGTGTTTACGCAATCCCGATCCTCGTCGATCCTTCATCGCTGGGCGGCGGAATTCCCAGACGGTTTTCGCCGAAGCCCGGCGGACTCCGGCAAACCGGCCAACCGCGCTTTGCGCCGGTTGCCTGACCTTGGCACTATTGAGCGACGCGGCAAACGGAACCCATATTCTCCACAGGGATCGTGAGGCCGTAGGCTCATTTGTGCCGGAAATCCGCCGCGAAAAAAACGTTCCCCGGCTCCCTATTGGATATAGCTTCCAGAAGGGGAACCGAGGAACGGTTCTTTTTGGCGGCCTGCGCTCGCTGTT
>CACWZP010000024.1 GCA_902765395.1 uncultured Eubacteriales bacterium | reverse complement strand
TTTTTCAGTTGCTGACTCACCGTCGTTTTACCGACGCCCATTGTACCGCCGATCAGATATATTGTTTTCATATCTGTTCCTCACAAATCCCGATTTGTCCGCCTGAACAGGCGCTCGGCCGCCTGTCGGGCCAGCCAGGCTCTTCACTCTCCACTCTAAACTCTAAACTCTGAACTCTTTACTCTATCCCTACTCCACCGTCACGCTCTTGGCCAGGTTCCTGGGCTTGTCCACGTCCAGGCCCCGGGCGACGCTGGTGTAATAGCCCAGCAGCTGCAGCGGGATCACGGCCAGGCTGCCCATGAAGTGCTGGTCGGCCCTGGGCACGTAGACGGTGAAGTCGGCAGTGTCCTCCACGGCGTAGTGGCCGTAGCCGGTCAGGCCCATCAGGTACGCGCCCCGGCTCTTGCACTCCACCATGTTGCTGATGGTCTTTTCAAACAGGTCGTCCTGGGTCAGCACGCCGATCACCAGCGTGCCGTTCTCGATGAGGCTGATGGTGCCGTGCTTCAATTCGCCGGCGGCATAGGCCTCGGAGTGGATGTAGCTGATCTCCTTCATCTTCAGGCTGCCCTCCAGGCTGACGGCGTAGTCCAGCCCCCGGCCGATGAAGAACACGTCCTTCGCGCCGGCGTACTTGGCCGCGAACCACTGGATGCGCTCCTTGTCCTCCAGCACCCGCTCCATCTTGTCCGGCAGGGCGTTCAGCTCCTCCACGTAATGGGCGCAGCCGGCCTCGTCGATGAGCCCGCGGGCCCTTCCGAAGGCCACGGCCAGCGCGTACACCGCAGCCAGCTGGGCGGAATAGGCCTTGGTGGTGGCCACGGCGATCTCCGGCCCCGCCAGGGTGTACAGCACGCTGTCCGCCTCCCGGGCGATGGTGGAGCCCACCACGTTCACGATGGCCAGCGTTCGCGCCCCGGCGGCCTTCGCGGCGCGCAGGGCGGCCAGGCTGTCGGCGGTCTCACCGGACTGGCTGATCACCAGCACCAGCGCGTTTTCATCCAGCAGCAGCTTGCGATAGCGGAACTCCGAGGCAAGCTCCACCCGCACGGGCAGCGCCGCCATATCCTCCAGCACATACTGGGCCGCCATGCCCACGTGCCATGCGGAGCCACAGGCCACCACGCGCACGCTGGTGACGGAGGCCAGCAGCTCGTCCGTCAGGCCCGCGGCAGACAGGTCGATCCGCCCGTCCTTGATGAGGCTGGCCAGCGTGTCCCGCACGGCGGCGGGCTGCTCGTGGATCTCCTTGATCATGAAGTGCTCGTAGCCGCCCTTCTCCGCGGCCTCGGCGTCCCAGGTGATCTCGGTGGGCTCAATGGAAATCTCGTCGCCGTTCAGGTCGTAGAAGGTCGCGCTGCCGGGGGCAAGCCGCGCCAGCTGCATGTTGCCGATGTAATAGACGCTGCGGGTGTACTTCAATATGGCAGGCACGTCGCTGGCCAGGTAGGCGTTATCGCCGTCCACGCCGATGATCATGGGCGAATCCTTGCGGGCGGCGAAGATCTCGCCGGGATAGTCCCTGAACATCATGGCCAGGGCATAGCTGCCGCGCACGCGCACCATCATGCGGTTGATGGCGTCCACCGGGCCGATCTTATACTTGTTGTAATAGTAGTCCACCAGCTTGACCACCACTTCGGTGTCGGTGGCGCTGTAGAATTGGTAGCCGTGGCGCAGCAGCTTGGCCTTCAGCTCGTCGAAGTTTTCGATGATGCCGTTGTGCACGCCCACCACGGCGCTCTCCACCGGGCCGGAGCCCGTGCCGGAGCAGTTGCCGGACACGTGGGGATGGGCGTTGGTCTGGCTGGGCTCGCCGTGGGTGGCCCAGCGGGTGTGGCCGATGCCGCAGCTGCCGGGAACCGCCCGGCCCCCGTCCGTCTTGTCCGACAGGTTCTTCAGCTTCCCGGTGGCCTTCACCACCTGGGCCAGCGCCGTGCCGTCCCGCACCGCCAGGCCCGCGGAGTCATAGCCGCGATATTCCAGCTTGGAAAGCCCGTCCAACAGGATCGGCGCCGCGGGGCGCGAGCCGGTATAGCCAACGATTCCGCACATATGAAAACCTCCTGAAAAGAGAATAGCCTCAAAACAATTTTGGGGCTATTTTATCACCGCGCTAAAGCGCTGTCAATCCCGAGATGGTTAATATGATTATACAGTGAAAGGGAGCTGTCCCGCATTTTGAGACAGCCCCCTTTCGGACAGTGTTTACGCCAGCGCCTTGCCCAGCGCTTCGCAGTTGGCCAAGCCCTCGTCGTCGGGGGTGTTGTTGCAGATCACCGGCTCCGCCGCCAGGGTCAGGCCATCGGCCTCGCAATTCGCGGCCCAGGTGCGCATCCACTCGCCGTCGCCCCAGTCGTAGGAGCCGAACAGCGCGATCTTCTTGCCCTGCAGGGCGCCCTTCACCGCATCGAACATCGGCTGGAACTCGCCGTCCTCCAGTTCCTCGGCGCCCATGGCGGGGCAGCCGAAGGCGATGGCGTCAAATCCGGCGGCCTGGTCGGCCGTGAAGTCCGCCGCGGTGAACAGCTGGGCGTCCGCGCCCTTGGCCACTGCCTGGGCCATCATCTCGGTGTTGCCGGTGCCGCTCCAGTAAACCACTGCAACCTTGCTCATATTCTCATTCCTCCTGTGATGATCTTTTATGCGGGATGGGCCTGCACCGTCAGCCGGGACAGGGAGATTCCCGCGGCAAAGAGGCGGGTGTATGCCTCCGTGCACTTGCGATAGCGGGCGAACAGCATCTGCGCGCGCTCCGGCTCGGAATAGACCTTCCAGCAGCCGCAGCACAGGCAGTTTCGCCCCTCGTGGCGGATGAAGCCCACGATGTCGGTGAGGGGATAGCCCAGGAACACGCCGATCTCGTGGGGAAACTCCTCGGACTGGCCGATCCTCTGCCGAAGCAGCGACAGGGCCTCCCCCACGCCGCAGCCCGCCGGATAGCCATAGCCCGAAAGGAAGGCAGCCGTCTCCGGGTCGGCCAGCGCGGCCTTCAGCGCCTGCGGCCGGTAGAGGTACAGCAAAAACCGCCCGTCCTTCTCCCGCAGCACCGTCAGCTCCACGCCCTTGTCGCCAAGGATCGGCGAAAGCGCCGCGATCTCCCCCGCCAGATGCTCCGCGCAGGGGCACGCCAGGTTGAACAGGTTCCCGGTCTTCAGCCGCGCCAGCGTCGGCGCGCCGTGGGCGATCAGGGCTCGCTCCAGCATGATTTCATCCTCCCGACATATGTTAGATATTTCTAACCCCATGCCTTTATGAAAGCCCGTCGCCGGGCATCTCATTGGTTTGATTTATCTAACTATGGTTAGTTTACACTATTTCTTCCCGTCCGTCAAGAGTTTTGCCGTAATTTTAATGGAGTATGCGCGGATTTGAATGAGAATAAGAGCGCAGAAGCGCCACCGCGTGTCGTCCCTGCGTCAGCCCGCTCTTTTGAGAGAGCAGAAAAGCGCGGGAGCGACTTCCCATCGCTCCCGCGCCATTTCACTGGCCGTTGAATGTTAATCCCTCATCCCCATCTCGCTCCAGGCCGCCTGCAGCGAATCGATGATCGGCAGGTGCTGCGGGCAGGCCCTCTGGCACGCGCCGCAGGCCAGGCAGCGGTCGGCCCCGGCGTCGTGGGCGCGGATCTGCTGCATGTTCCAATCCTGCTTCGGGTCCGTGCCGTAGAGGGACATGTTGTTCCAGGCGGCGAACACCCCGGGGATGTCCACCCCTCCGGGACAGGGCATGCAGTAGCGGCAGGCGGTGCAGCCGATCTTGGTGCGGCTGACGTAGGCGGCGCGCACGTCGTCCATCAGCTTGAGCTCATCGTCGGACATGATGTTCGGCTCCACGGTGTCAAAGATGCGCAGGTTGTCGTCGATCTGCTCGGCCTCGTTGCAGCCGGACAGCACCGTGGCGATCTGCGGATGGTTGCACAGCCAGCGGAACGCCCATTCCACGGGCGTGCGCTTCACCGGGAAGGCGTCATAAAGCGCCTGCACGTTTTCCGGCGCCTTGGCCAGACGCCCGCCCAGCAGGCCCTCCATGATGACCACCGGGATGCCCAGCCGGCCCGCCAGCTCCAGACCCTTCGTGCCGGCCTGGTTGTTCACGTCCATGAAGTTGTACTGGATCTGCACCATGTCCCAGTCGTAATCCTGGATGACGTATTCGAAGTCCTCATAGGGGCCGTGGAACGAGAAGCACTTGTAGCGGATCTTGCCCGCGCGCTTCATGTCCTCGAAGAACACGTCCGCGCCGATGGACTTGAAGTACTCCCACTTTTCTTTGTTGATGCCGTGCATCAGGTAGAAGTCGATGTGGTCGGTCTGCAGCTTTTTCAGCTCCTCGTCCAGCAGCGCCTGCATCTCCTCGCGGTTGTGCACATACTCCATGGGCATCTTGGTAGCGATGGTCACGCGCTCGCGATAGCCGTCCCGCAGGGCCTTGCCCAGCACGATCTCGCTGGTCTTGTCCAGGTACACATAGGCGGTGTCCAGGTAGGTGACGCCGCCGTCGATGGCTCGGCGGATGAGGGATATGGCCTTCTGTTCGTCGATGATGGTGTCGCCCGAGGCCTCGCCGTTGAAGCGCATGCAGCCCAGGCCGAAGGCAGAGCCCTTGATGCCCAGCTTGCCGAATTCGCGGTATTTCATGGGGTGTTCCTCCTCAAACTAAATCTGTACGCCGGCCCGCTTCGCCGCGTCGGCCACGACGTCATAGGCGGCGGTGTATTCCTCCGCGCTCTCCATGTGCTCCAGCAGCACCGGCGCGTCCTCCGGCAGGTAGCGGTCGATGATCTTCAGCACCGCCGCGAAGTCCAGCGTGCCCTGCCCGGGCGCGCACTCCTCCAGGATCGTGGTCAGGCGCGTGGGGTGCATGCGGCTGTCCTTGATGTGGGTGCTCTTGATGTGGGGCGCGAGGCGCCTGAAGCAGGTCTCGATGAAGCCCGTCGCGTCCAGGTAGCGGCGCGGGCAGTTGACCATGTTCACGAAGTCCATGTGGGCGGCGAACTGGCGGCGATCCACGTCCTTAATCAGCTGCTCGTACTCCTCCGGCCCGTCCGGCACCATCCAGGGCATGGGCTCGATACAGTAGCAGGCCCGCTTCGGCCGGGCGGCGTCGATGATCGTCCGGATGGAGGCGATGATCTTATCATAGGTCTCGGCCGTGAAGTTGCTGGGGTCGGCGGCGTCCCAGCCGGCGGCGCTGGCCGTGCCCACGATGTTCACGCAGCAGGGGATGTCCCACTCGTCGGCCAGGCGCAGCTGGCCCACGGCATAGTCCATGGCGGCCTGCGCGACGGCCGGGTCGGGGTCAAAGGGGTTCTTCCAGACGCCCGCCTCCGCAATGACCACGTCGTTGCGCTGGCAGATGCTCACATACCGGCGGATCTCCTCCGGGGGCGTATGGCAGTCGAAGGGCGCGGTGATCGCCCGGAAACGGGACGCGCGCAGCAGCTCCTCCCACTCCCCGGGGCCTTTCCAGTTTCCAACGATGGTGCCTCCCAGTCGCATAGGGCCTCACTCCTCTCTGCTGCTATTATACATATTTAAAAGTGTGCAAACAACAGTTTAACGTATTATATGAGGATAGATCAAGAAATGGTGAGCATTGTTCATTGAATTGAGCGGCCCGCGGATGTATTTTTGTAGGGCTGTACAAGGGATAAAGAAAGTCAATGGGAGGAAAACAACCGCCATGGCGCGATCCAGAACCATGAACATGACCGAGGGCAGCCCGATAAGGCTGCTGGCGGTGTTCGCCCTGCCGCTGTTGATCGGCAACCTGTTCCAGCAGGCCTACAACATCGCCGATTCCGTCATCGTGGGCCAGTTCATCGGCGCCGGCGCGCTGGCGGCGGTGGGGGCCACGGGTTCGGTCACGTTCCTGTTCTTCTCGGTCTGCAACGGCATCTCCTCCGGCGGCGGCATCGTCACCGCCCAGTACTTCGGCGCCCAGGATCACGGCAAGGTGAAGCGGGCCATCGCAAATTCAGCATACATCATGTTTGCCACCACGCTGACCATGGGCGCGCTGGCCTTCGCGCTGACGCCCACAGTTTTGAGGCTGATGGGCACCCCGGCGGACATACTGCCCGACGCCATCACCTATATGCGCATGAGCTGCGTGAGCGTGCCGCTGATCGGCGTTTACAACTACTCGGCCTCCATGCTGCGGGCGCTGGGTGATTCCCGCACGCCGCTGATCTTCCTGGTGGTGTCCTGCTTTTTGAATGTCTGCATGGATCTGATCTTCGTGCGGGTGTTCCACCTGGGCGTGTTCGGCGCGGCGCTGGCCACGATGCTGGCCCAGATGATCGCGGGCATCGGCTGCCTGGTCTTCGCGCTGCGCACCAACCCCTATTTCATGCTCAGCCGCGAGGAGCGCGCCTTCGACCGGCAGATCGCGGGCCACGCCGTGCGGCTGGGTCTGCCGCTGGCGCTGCAGTGGTCGATGATCGCCATATCCACCACGGCGCTGCAGCGGGTGGTCAACGGCTTCGGCACCGCCGCCGTGGCCGCGTTCACAGCCACCACCCGGGTGGAGCAGCTGACCCAGCAGCCCTTCGGCTCGCTGAGCATGGCACTGTCCACCTATTCGGGGCAGAACTTCGGCGCGAAGCGGCTGGACCGGGTACGGCTGGGGTTGCGGGACAGCATGTTGGCCATGGCGGCGTTCTCGCTGGCCATGCTGGGCATCATGCAGCTGCTGGGCGGGCGGATCATCGCCGTGTTCGTCAGCGACCCGGAGGTCATCGCCCTGGGCGGGCGGGCCATCCGGATCACCAGCTGGTTCTATGTGTTCCTGGGCACCATCTACATGACCCGGGGCACCCTGAACGGCGTGGGCGACGCCATGTTCTCGTTCATCAACGGCCTGATCGAGATGCTGTGCCGCATCTTCCTGCCGATGGGAATGATGCTGATCCCCAGCGTGGGCGTGTGGGCCATCTGGTGGACGGCGGGCCTCACCTGGGCTGTCAGCGCGCTGTTCTGCGTGCTGAGATACCTGTGGTGGAAGCGAAAGCATGTGCAATAAACGGGATGCGGCCTCCCTCGTCGAGGGAGGCCGCTGTTTGTATGCGCGCGACTTGCTGCCCAAAGAGCCTTCCCCCTTGGGGAAAGGTGGCTGGCCGAAGGCCGGACGGAAGAGGTTGTCTTCGTTCTGACAATGAGAATTCTCATACCCCGGCGGGCGGCGCAACGCCGCCCCTGCACTTTCACCGTCAGAAATGGTACTTCTATCGCTGATCCCCAAACGCCTGCAGCGTAATTCCCCGACGGTTTTCACCGAAGCCCTGCGGACTCCGGCGAACCGGCCAACCGCGCTTCGCGCCGGTTGCCTAACCTTGGCACTTTTGAGCGACGCGGCAAACGGAGCCCATATCCTCCGCGAAGATGTTGAGACCGTGGGCTCACTTGTGCCGGGAATTATGCCGCGAAAAAGAGCGTTCCCCCGGTTCCCTATTGGAAACAGCTTCCAGAAGGGGAACCGGAGGACGGCTTTTTTGGCGCATTACGCCCCGCGCCTGCCCTGACAGACAGGCGCGGGTTTCGGGCCCGCACAGCCAATGTGCGGGGCCCTCAGCCTCGCTTCGCTCGGCGCTATAAACCTCGCTTCTGCGCACGCTGCGCGCATCCGCTCGTTCCCAAGGGTTTTTGGTTGCAGGCCGCCACCGCGATTGGGGAGCAGCGAGGGGTGTGGCAGTCCTGAACAGGATGCCCCATCGGCGCTTCGCGCCACTTCCCCACTGCGGTGGGGAGGCTTTGGGTTTGCGCATAACCTTCTGTAGGGGCGGCGTTGCGCCGCCCCTGTATAGTTTACTGCCCCCCATTCTCCTTCCTGAACTGCCCGGGAGCCATGCCGCACAGGCGCCGGAACTGGCGGGAGAAGTGCTCGGGGTTGTTGTAGCCGCAGATGGCGGCGATCTCCAGCACCCGCATGTTGGTGTGGGTCAGGTAATCCTTGGCCAGGCGCACCCGGCTGGCGATCACGTCGTCCATGCAGGACACGCCGAACTGGCGCTTGTAGAGCAGCTGGAGATAGCCGGCGCTGATGTGCAGCTGTTCGGCCATGGCGGCCACGTTCCAAGGCCGGCCGGGCTGGTTGATGATCCGGCGGCGCAGGGCCAGCAGCTCCCCGCGATAGTCGGCCTCCTCCGGGTGCACGATGTCGCCCCGCAGCTTGTTGAACAGCACCGACATCAGCTGCGCCTCCACGGTCTCGTAGCTGTCCTGCATGTGCTCCCAGGTGAGCAGCCGGAACAGGCTGTGGCAGTACTCCGGATCGGACACCGGGAAGGGCGTGGCCAGCAGCGGGAACTGGGTCACGTAGGTCTCGTCAGAGTCGAATATGATCCAGTCGTTGCCGTAGCTGCCCTCGCAGGCGCCGTAACGAATGTGGGAATCCGGCGCGAAGAGCGCGGCGTGGTTGGCCGGGTAGACCTGGCTCGCCTCCCCCGTCCAGAACCGCGCCTTCGTGTGGGTCAGGATCAGCAGGTAGTAGCCGTGGCGCTCCGGCACGTCGTAGACGAAATCCGCCGGGTGCACGGCGTCGTAGCCGATCATGCGTATCCGGTCCATGCTATTTGCGGGTGTCCAGCGACTTGCCGAACACGAAGTAGCGCTGGTAGACGAACTCCGTCACGAAGTTCAGCAGCATGTTCGCGCCGGTGGCCAGGTACTCGTTCCAGCCCAGGGTGGCGGTGTACCAGTGCTCCAGCGCGGTGGACAGCGGCGTGAACACGACGTAGAACGCTGCCACCTTCAGCATCGCCACGGGCACGTTGGCGGCGGACTTGAACGTGTAGCGCCGGTTCAGCGTGAAGTTCCACAGCACCGACAGCACCAGTGCCACCAGGTAGCTGACCCAGTACGGCAGGTGAAACACCTCGTTCAAGAGCGTGAACGAGCCGATCTCGATCAGCCCCGCGCTGATGGAGAACAGCACAAATTTCATCATCCGGGTAAATTCCTTCACGGATTCCACTTCCCTTCAATCCAACGGTTCAACCGCGTCTTGCCGAACACCTGTATTTCCGCCAGCAGCCCCACCGGGATCGCGGCGAAGATGTCCACCACCGAGTGCTGCTTCACGAAGGCGGTGGAGATGGAGATGACCACGGCGGAGAGGACCATGAGCGCCTTCCAGGCCCCGTTCCCGTCCCGCGCCCGGCACCACACCGAGGCGATGCCCATGGAGTAGGCCACGTGCAGCGACGGGCACACGCCGGTGGGCGTGTCGAAGGCATAGATGAAGGCCGCCAGCCGGGTGAGCAGGTTGTCCCGCTCGAAGGCCTCCGGGCGGCCCAGCTGGATGCTGGGATAGAGGATGTAGGCCAGCATCGCCACCGCCTGGGTAATCATGATGTAGATCTGCAGCCTGCGGAACGAGCGCAGGTCGTACAGCAAAAAGTACGCAAGCGACCCCACCAGCAGCACGTACCAGTAGCAGTAGAAGACCAGGAAGCCCTCCATGAAGGGAATGCGGTCGTCCAGCGCGCAGTGGATCACGTGGCAGCGGCTGACGGGGATCAGGTTCTCGGTGACGAAGTACAGCGCCAGGTACACCAGCCACCCGCCCAGCAGCCAGAGGTGCTCAAACCGCTGTTCGTTCAGCCGGGAGGGGCGGAGCTGCCGGTAGTCGACGACGGGCTTCTTCATGGCGCGGCGTCCCCTTCGGGCCGGTTCAGGGGGCGATCCTTCTTCGGCAGGTTCAGGTAGGGCACCACGCGGTGCGGCGGCAGCGCCACGCCCAGTTGGGTGACGCCGTCCATCAGCGCCCGGCACACCCGCGCGCGCTCCACGTCCGGCTTGGCGGCGTCATCGTAGTACACGGGCTCGCCAAAGCAGATCTTCCCCAGCTCCGGGGCCACGTACATGGGCACGAAGGCCAGGGGCTGGCCGGTCTTCCTGGCGTACAGGTGGCCCAGGGCGATGAACGGGTTCTGGAATTCATAGATGATGTTGTTGTGCGGCGTGGGGCACTCAGGGAAGATCACCACCCGCGCGCCCTCCGTCAGCCTCTCGACCGAGTGGCGGAAGGTGGCCGTCAGGCGGGTGTCCCGGTAGACGCTGATGCAGTGGGCGTTATTGAACACCCCCACCGAGATCGGCGCGATGAGATAGGACAGGATCCTGTACAGCCAGCGCACGCTCCGGGGCTTGTTGGACCAGAAGTCCCGGTAGGCGTAGTCGGGCACCTCCTTCAGGTGCATCATCTCGCCATTGCACCAGATGGCCCTGTCGAAGGGCAGGTACAGCTCGCACAGCACAGGGCTGTGCATCTGGCAGTGGTTGCCCACCAGCACGCAGGGGCCCTCCGGGATGTTCTCCAGGCCCTCCAGCTCCGGCCGCGGGAAAAACAGCCGCGCCAGCACACACGTCGCCCGATACACCCAATAGCCCAGCAGCTTCATCATGCGGCCGCCTCCTTCCCCACCTGTATTGTTTTTCATTATAGCATCGGCCTGTAAAATGTAAAGCGTCCCCGGGCAAATTTTCATCCGGGGCATTGTCAGCGTCTCCCCTTGCTTTTTTCCAAATCCATGGTAATATAGAATAAAGCCGTTGAGGCAAAAGCAAAGGAGGAAATGACATGAAGAAAAACCTGGGCGTCCTGCCGGCGGTATGGCCCATGCCGGTGCTGATGGTGGCAGCCTATGACGAAAACGAAAAGGTGAACGTGATGAACGCGGCCTGGGGCCAGATCTGCGACGAGGACAAGATCATACTGTTCATCGGCGCGGGCAAGCGCACCTGGCTGAACATCCAGGAAAGCCGCGCCTTCACCGTGGCCCTGGCCGACGAGGCCCACATGGACGTGGCCGACTTCTTCGGCATCGCCAGCGGCAACAAGATGGACGACAAGTTCGAGCGCACCGGCTATCACGCGGTGAAGAGCGACAGGGTGCACGCGCCGATCATCGAGGAGTTCCCCCTGGTGATGGAGTGCGAGCTGCTGGAGTTCTTGCACACCGAGCACGTGGACGGCATCGTGGGCAAAATCGTGAATGTGAAGGCCGAGGAGGCCGTGCTGGACGAGAAGGGCAAGGTGGAGCCGGAGAAGCTGCACGCGCTGATGTTCGACCAGTTCAAGAACGGCTACTACGCCACCGGCGCGAAGGTGGGCAAGGCCTGGAACGCCGGCGCGGCGCTGATGAAGAAGTAGCGAAGCGGCCAGAGGCCGGGGCTCTGTTGGAGGCGAGGGGTAAACCGGCGTCGCGGAAGTTTTCGGGTTCTTCACGGAAAGTTGGAAATTGAGAAAGCCCCCTCTCCCCCTCACGGGGGGCGAGACAAGGCTTCAGTTTTTACTCGGCTCTCCTCCGTGAGGGGGAGAGCTGGCAGCCGACGGCTGACTGAGAGGAGGTATTCCCCGAGAAAACGTGATGATCCAGTTTTCATCCATCGCCATCTTGATTCGCATATAAATCGCGGGGGCGGTTACCCGGAATGTCGGGTAACCGCCCCCGCGGCTGTCTTTCAGCGGGGTATCAAGAGCACTGTTGGTTTATTCCTCGCTCTTCCTGCGTCTTCTGCCGGGCAGGATCGCCGCCAGCACGGCCAGCGCGCCCGCTCCACCGAAGACGTACGGATAGACCGGCGTCTCGTCGCCCGTCGCCAGCATGCCCCACAGGGGCGTGTCGTAGCCGAGCAGGTCCAGCAGGTCCTCCATCTCTTCCATGGTCTTGGCCTGGAAGGCCGGCGGCGGCGTGCCGGTCTTGCGCTCCGCCAGCTCCACCGTGCCGTTGGGCGCGTCCGGACTGCGCTTTGCGTCGACGGGCAGCAGGGTGTTCACCAGGTCATAGCCGACCTGCCTGGAGAAGTATCCGCTCACCGCGCTCTCGCGCAGCGTGTATTTGTGGGTGTTGCCGTAGCCGTCGTCCTCGGGCAGGTTCTCGAAGCGATAGCGCCAGCCGTCGGCCTGGCGCACCGTGCGGCGCTCGATCTCCACGCCGTCCCTGTACAGGGTCACCGTGATGGAATCCGGCCGCAGCCCGCGGGCGTCGTCATCGTCGTTCCAGGTCTTGGTGCCCTCGATGTCCGTATACGCCTCGGTCTGGCGCGGGATCAGATGGTTGGTGATCGTCAGGCCCGAGATGTCGGTGGTGTAGCCCTCCACGGGCTCCTCGCGCACCGTGTAGCTGATTTCAGCGCCATCGGCCGTCCGCGCGGGCACGTCGACAAAGCGATAGGTCCAGGTGCTGCCGCTGCGCGTCCATGCGGGCGCGCCGCCGGTCACCAGCGCACCGTCGGCGTACAGATGCACCGTGATGGCTTCCGGGCGCGTGCCGTGGGCGTTGTCCTCGTCGTCCCAGACCTTTCGGCCCTCAATAGTGGTCAGCGGCCTCGGCGTCGCCGTGGGCTCGGCCGTCGCTGTCGGCGTGGGCTCGGCCGTCACAGTCGGCGTGGGTTCAGGCGTCGGGGTCGGGGTGGGCGTGGGGGTCGGGGTCGGGACAGGCTCGTTCTTGAACGACGCCAGGTTTTCCCTGCCGGCGACGATGGTGCCCTCTGTGCCGCTGCTCTCCACCTGCTTCCAGCCCGAGGGCACGGTCTCCTCGACCGTGTAGCCCAGGCCGGTGGGCAGGCCGCTGGCGGTCTTGCTCTCGCCGCCCTTCAGCGTGATCGTGGTCTTGCCCTTTTCAAAGGTCATGTCGCCATAGACGCCTTCGATGGTGGCGTCGTCCAGCTGGATCGTGAACTCGAACGCCGTGTCCGCGTCCCCATCCTTCGCGTTCTGGACGATCTTTTCCACCGTCAGGCCGGAAAGCACCGACGCGTACAGGTGGTATGTGTTGGTGGTATCGCCCAGGGACGCGCCCTTGTAGGCATACACGGTGTTGCCCGTTCCATAGGCCGTGCCGGTGATGGCATAGCTCCTGGAGGGCGCCTGTTTGGTGTATGCCGCCAGGTCGGGATCGCGCAGCACCCACTGGCTGTCGTCCAGCATGGTGCCGGAGGGCAGCTCCTCACCCGCGGGCAGCGCGGGCACGGGGAACACGTGCTCGTAATCGTCGAACTTGTAGAGGAACTCGGAATACTCGCCGCGCACGATGCGCTCGTCCTTGAAGCGATCGGAATCGCTGGGCGTCTGGTTCAGCAGCTTGACATAGTGATCCTCGTCGACCACGTAATCCACGCTGGATACCAGCGTCTTGACCGCGTTTTCCGTGCCAGGCGTGGTGTAGAACTTCTCGTCCTTGTACTTCTCGCCCGTCAGCTCCTGGTAGCCGCTGCCGTCGCGCTTGTCCAGGTAATACTTCACCTGGTACTTGGTGGTCACGTACACCTTCACGGTGCTGCCGCCCTTGACATTTTCCACCGGCCCCTCCGGGCATCCGAAACAACCCTCGGTTTCGCGTTCAAACCCGCGCAAGCATCCACACGGCCCGAACCGTCGACAGGCCAGCCTCATATATCGCCCGTGTCATGCAGGAACACGCGAAGCAGACTTCATAGTGATAATAGAAAAAGCATCCCCTCCAAGCGAAATTGCTTGAAGGGGATGCGTCATGCCTGGCAGAATACCCCGAATGAACCATCGCCAGAAACGGCGATCAGTATGTCCGGGATTCGACCAGATTGTCGAGTGGTGGAGCCGAGGGGGGTCGAACCCCTGTCCGAAGACCAGAAGACCAGAGCATCTCCGAGCGCAGTCTGTGTATTGACATTCCCTCCGCCAAACTCCCGCAGACAGGATTCTGGCTTCAGTAGCTTCATAAAGTCCCGCCGCCCGCAAAGCTTAAGGCAGCTGGTTCCCTGCTATTATGACGTCGATGGCCTGCGCGGCAGGACGCTCAGGGTCGACGATCGCCGATTAAGCGGCGAAAGCTACGTTATCGTAGTTGTCAGTTCATTTAAGTTCCCGTTTTCAGGCGGTTCAGGGCCGCCGCTCGCTTCTCTGTCCCTCCGCATCCCCGTCGAAACCAAATACGGCCCCATGGGATGGAAAGATGTGAACTGCTGTCTCCTTCCTCGATTATCCGCGCGCGCGCATCGAGCGTTCGATATCGCGCTGGGCGTCGCGCTTGGCCATGTCGTCGCGCTTGTCGTACAGCTTCTTGCCTTTGCACAGCGCCAGCTCCAGCTTCATGCGCCCATCCTTCAGATAGACGCTCAGCGGGATCAGCGCCAGGCCCTGCTGCATCACGGACTGGTGGCACTTGCGGATCTCGCTCTTGTGCATCAGCAGGCGCTTGGGCCGAAGGGGGTCGGTGTTGAAGTAGCTGCCCTTTTCATAGGGGCTGATGTGCATGCCGTAGACCAGCATTTCGCCGTTCTTCACGGCGGCGTAGCAGTCCTTCAGGTTGCACTTGCCCAGGCGGATGCTCTTCACCTCGGTGCCCTTCAGCTCAATGCCGGCCTCCCAGGTTTCGAGGACGAAATAGTCGTGCCGGGCGCGCCGGTTCTGCGCGACGACCTTGACGCCCTTCTGCGGCATGGCGTCCTCTCCCCCTTTCCGGCAAAAGCCGATCCGTACCCTATAGTATACCACCCCGGCGGAGATTTGTAAACCTCTTCGGGCGGATTTTTCCGTGTCCGCACTTGACGGACGCGCGTCTTTCGCATATAATATAAATGTGGAAAAACGCTGAATCGAAAGGGCGGCTGCGGCCATGTTGAACGAGTATCTGATCGTGGAAAAGTCCGCGCTGCCGGACTACTTCATCAAGGTGGTGGAGGCGCGGCGGCTGCTGGAATCCGGGGCCTGCGCCCAGGTGATCGACGCGGTGCACGCCGTGGGCATCAGCCGCAGCACCTACTATAAATACAAGGACAAGATCCTGGAGCCCAGCCAGCTGACGGTGGGCCGGAAGGCCTCGCTGATGCTGCAGCTGAACCACCGGGCGGGGATGCTCTCAAAGGTGCTGGGCACAGTGTCGCGCTGCAACGCCAACATCCTCACCATCACCCAGAGCCTGCCCATCCACGGCAAGGCCAGCATCATGCTGTCCATCGACCTGGGGCAGCTGAAGGGCACCGTGGACGGCATGACCGACGAGCTGAGCGCCATCGAAGGCGTGGAAAACGTGCGCCTGCTGGCGCTGGAATAATTCTGGAGGCAAACATGAAAATCCGTATCACCGCGGACAGCACCTGCGACCTGAGCCCGGAATACATCCAGGCCCATGACATCACCATCATTCCCCTGACTGTCACCATGGGCGGAACAGACTACACCGACGGCGCGGACATCGCCCCGGACGACATCTTCCGCCACGTGGACGCGGGCGGCGACCTGCCCAAGACCGCGGCCATCAACAGCGACACCTATCGCCAGCGCTTCAAGGCGCTGCTGGAGGACTGCGACGCCGTAATCCACTTCAACATCAGCGCCGACTTCTCCTCCTGCTATGAGCACGCCGTGGCCGCGGCGGAGGGCCTGCCGGTGTACTGCGTGGACAGCCGCAACCTGTCCAGCGGCATCGCGCTTTTGCTGTGCGAGGCGGTGGACCTGATCGAGGCGGGCGAGGACGACCCGAAGGCGATCCTGGACCACGTGAATGCCCTGATCGACAAGGTGGACGCCTCGTTCATCGTCGACCGGCTGGACTTCCTCTACAAGGGCGGCCGCTGCTCCATGGTGGCCATGCTGGGCGCGAACATCCTCAAGCTGCGGCCCTGCATCGAGGTGACCGGCGGCAAGATGGTCGTCGGCAAGAAGTTCCGCGGCAGCTACGAGCGGTGCCTGAAGCAGTATGTGGACGACCGGCTGCGCAGCCCCGACGCGGTGAACGCCCGGCGCGTGTTCATCACCCACACCGGCGTCACCCGGGAACAGTTCGAGCTGACCAAAGAGATGGTCCTCGAACACGTCCCCTTCCAGGAGGTGCTGGAGGTGCGCGCCGGATGCTCCATCACCAGCCACTGCGGCCAGGGCACGCTGGGCGTGCTGTTTGTCAGGAAGTAACGCTCTGACCGACCTTGCAGGACGACGCTGCCCTGTTGACAGGAGAGCGACCTCTTCCGCCCCTTCGGGGCACCTTCCCCTCAAGGGGAAGGCTTTGGGCAGGCGCAGAAGCTGGCTTTCCACCGCAATGCCCCCCTGCAATGAAACAACACAAATCCCTTGCGCTTGAATCAATGGCGGAAGGGATTTGGTTTTTTGCGCGGCAGCGGCTGGATGCAAACTCAGTTTGCCAGCGCGGCAGCGGCTGGATGCAAGCACAGCTTGCCCGCGCGGCAGCAAATGGATGCAAACTCAGTTTGCAAGCAGCATCCGGTCGTTGTCCAGGGCCTTGCCGCTGGCCTCGCGGAACTTCTCCAGCAGGTCGTCCACGGTGAGGGCGGCGCGCTCGTCGCCGGTGGTGTCGAACACCACGCGGCCCGCGTCCATCATGATGGTGCGGTTGCCCAGGTCCAGCGCGGACTGCATGTTGTGGGTAATCATCAGGCAGGTGAGCCGGTTCTCTTCCACGATGCGGGTGGTCAGCGAAAGCACCTTCTCGGCCGTGGCGGGGTCCAGGGCAGCGGTGTGCTCGTCCAGCAGCAGGATCTTCGGCATGCTCAGCGTGGCCATCATCAGCGTCAGCGCCTGCCTCTGGCCGCCGGAGAGCAGGCCCACGGGCTGCTTCATCCGGTCCTCCAGGCCCATGTCCAGCAACGCCAGCCGATCCCGGAAGGCCTGCTTCTCCTTCCGCCCGGCGCGGCTCATCCAGCCGCCCTGCCCCGCCGCCAGCACCAGGTTCTCCTCGATGCTCATGCCAGGGGCACTTCCGCGCATGGGGTCCTGGAACAGGCGGCCGATGGATTTTGCCCGCTTGTACTCGGGCAGCATGGTCACGTCCCGCCCGTCCAGGATCACCCGGCCGGAATCCACGAAGAAGCTGCCGCAGATGGCGTTGAACAGCGTGGACTTGCCCGCGCCGTTGGCCCCGATGATGGAGATGAAGTCGCCCGGCTTCACGTGCAGCGACACGTCGTTCAGCGCCAGCCGCGCGTCGGAGGTGCCGGGGTTGAAGGTCTTGGTGACGTTAATCAGCTTCAGCATTCTGCGCCGCCCCCTTTCCCCAGCCGCGCCGCCAGCTGCCGCCGGTACAGCGGGAACTGCTTTTTCAGGTACGGCCCGGAGATGGCGATCACCACGATCACCGCGGAGATCAGCTTCAGCATGAAGGCCGGCAGGTTGAACCGCAGCGCAATGGTGTACACCAGCCGGAAAACGAACGCGCCCAGCACCGCGCCCACGGCCCGCAGCGGGATGCTGCGCTTGCCCATGAACACGCCGCCGATCAGCAGCGAGGCCAGCGCCACCGTGACCATGCCGGAGCCGATGTCCACCGTGACGGACTTCTGGCTCTGGGCCAGCAGGCAGCCGGACAGCGCCGTGAAGCTGTTGGAGATGCACAGGCCCACGGTGGTGGTGAAGGCCGGGTTGATGGACGAGGAGCGCACCATGTCCGGGTTGTCGCCGGTGGCGCGGATGGCCAGGCCCAGCTTCGTGCGCAGGAACAGGCACAGGAAGGCGATCACCAGCGCCACGGCCACCAGGCCGATGATCAGCGCGTACTGCCCGCCCAGCGGGCCGCCCTTCAGCGCCTCCTTCAGCATGGTGAACACGGTGGCGGTCTTGTTCATGTTCAGAAGGGACGAGCCGCCCATGATCCAAATGTTCACCGAATAGAGCCCCGTATTCACGATGATGCCCGCCAGCAGGCTGTTCACGCCCATGCGGGTCTGCAATATGGCCGTGACCAGGCCGGAGAGCATCCCCGCGCCCATGGCCGCCGGCAGGGAAAGCCATGGGTGTCCGGCGATGGCCACCACCGCGCCCACCGCGGCCCCAAGCGCAAAACAGCCGTCTGTGGACAGGTCACAGACGTTCAGCATCCAGTAGCTCAAAAACAGCGCCAGCACCGTGAGTGCGTTGAACAGCGCCAGCTCCAGCGCCGTCTGCCCCAGGCCCAGCATCGTTGCAAAAGACATGTCGATCCTGCTTTCCTGTGTAATGATAATTGGCATGGAATGGGTTTTATCAGGTATGTGTGGAATACCATGGGGCGATTAATCCATTAAGATCCTTCGGCTTCGCTGCCGCTCCGCTCAGGATGACAAACGATGTGATACACTGTCATTCTGAGCGGAGGCGCCAGCCGCAGTCGAAGAATCTTCTCCCTGGTAGTATGACATTGCCTGCGCATTAAGCGCTCAACCATTCCCTGTTCGGTATCAGCCCTCGAACTCCCCGGTAACGATGGTCAGGATGGTGGAGCAGTAGGGCTGGAAGGCCTCGGTCACGGCGTCCAGGTCCAGGCCGATGGCCTCGCAGGTCTCGGTGTTGATGGTGGCGGTGCCGTTGTCGAAGGTCTTCACCGGGGTCGCTGCGGGATCAGCGCCGTTCAGCAGGATGTCGGCCACCATGTTGGCGGTCTCCACGCCCAGGTTGGCGTAATCCACGCCGAAGCCCAGGAACGCGCCGTCGTTGGCGAAGGAATCCGCGCCGGTATAGTGCGGGATGCCCGCTTCAGCCAGCTTCTCGTAGATACTCAGCTCGGCGGCCATGATGGTGTTGTCGGTGGGGGTGAACAGGGCGTCCACCGCGTCCGCCACGGCGGCGTCCGCCGCGATGATGACCTCGGAGGTGTTGGTGCCGGTGTAGTCCTTGTAGGCGATGCCCTTGCCGTCCAGATAGGCCTTGGCGGCGGCGATGGGCGCGGTGGAGGCATCCTGGCCAGGGTCGTACAGCAGGCCGATGGAATCCGCCTCGGGGTTGGCCGCGAAGATCAGGTCCAGCACGGCGTTGGTATTCAGGAAGTCGGAGGTGCCGGTGATGTTGGCGCCGGGCGCGTCGTTGCTGGCCACCAGCTCCACGCCCTCGGGGTCGGAAACGGCGGCGAACACCACGGGGATGGGGTTGTCCTCGGTGGCGGCCTGCATCTGCATGGCCACTGGCGTGGCCACGCCCACCATCAGGTCCACGTCGTCGGCGATGAAGTCGGCCACGATCTGCTGGATGGTGGCGTTGTCGGCGTTGCCGCACTGGTACTGGATTTCGAAGGTCACGTCGTTCTCCTCGCCGATGGCGACGAGCTGGTTTTCGATGTTCTCCACGATCTGGTCCAGGGAGGCGTGGTCCACATACTTGCAGATGCCCACCTTGTAGGTCGTTCCCTCGGCGAAGGCGGCGGTCAGGGCCAGCAGCATGGCCAGCGCGACGACGGTGCAGATGATCTTCTTCATGTTCGGATTCCTCCTGATTTTTTATTCCTTCACATCTGCGGGGTGAAAAAAAGCCCCATATCCCAGCTGGGATATGAGGCGGAAAAACTTTCCGTGGTGCCACTCACATTGATCTTTCGATCCACTTAGCCCGTACCATCATACGGCGCGGATTGATAACGGGCCCGCATTCCCGTCCCTCCATACTGGCTTTCGCGTTCCGGAGGGCCCTGAAAAGTCCATTCAGCGAATCCGTCATGCCGCATTTCCACTGTCGGCGGCTCTCTTGAATGACCGCAAAGACGCTTACTACTCTTTTCGTCCCGGTTTCTGTGAAGTTGGTGCCATTATAGAGCAAAATTCCGGGCCTGTCAAGCCCTTTTTCAAAATTATTTTTGGAAAACACGCGGGAATGTTCGGGTTTTGGCAGGCCGCTCATAATTCCTGCGCCGCCTGCGCACACTAACCGCGTCAGAAAAAACACGGAGGTTCAACCGATGGACAGACAGCAACTGCCGCCGGCGGCGGAGCCGGACATGGCGGCGCGCTCGACGGAGATCCGCATGGCGGAGCGCTCCCGTGCCCACGAGCAGCGCAACGGACGGGAGGTGGGCGCATGAGCCGGCAGCCCTTCACCCCGGATCAATACAAGGAGCTGGTGCACAAGCTGACGCCGCCCAGCCGCATGCTGCGGGGCTACTGGCGGGCGTTCTGGGTGGGCGGGCTGATCTGCTGCGTGGGCCAGGCACTGACGCTGTGGGCGGAGCAGCTGAACCTGGGCGAGATCACCGCGCCGATGTTCACCACCAGCGTGCTGGTGTTCGTTGGCACCACGCTCACGGGGCTTGGCGTCTACGACGTGATCGGCAAGTACGCCGGGGCGGGCTCGGCCATCCCGGTGACGGG
The DNA here is from genome assembly GCA_902765395.1 of uncultured Eubacteriales bacterium. Taxonomy (GTDB): domain Bacteria; phylum Bacillota; class Clostridia; order Christensenellales; family Aristaeellaceae; genus UBA2862. The sequence continues at coordinate 28,435 of CACWZP010000024.1, read as the reverse complement.
CTTTGCCAACTCCGTGGCGGCCCCGGCCATCGAATTCCAGCGGGAGGGCGCGATCATGGGCGTGGGCGCGCGGCTGTTCACGCTGGCAGGGCCGGTGCTGGCCTACGGCATCGCTTCGTCGGTGGCGGTGGGCATCGTCTACTGGCTGCTTCGGGGGTGGGTGCTGTGAGCCGCATGGGGAGCCAGACCTTCGTCTACGACCGCCCGCCCGCCATCGCCGCCCACCGGAGCATCGCCGGGCCCAAGGAGGGCAAGGGGCCGCTGGCGGCCTGGTTCGACACGGTGCTGGAGGACGACATTCTGGGCCAGAAGAGCTGGGAGCTGGCGGAGATGGAGATGGTGCGCCGCTGCGTGCAGGCCGCACTGAACGAGGCCCACGTCACCGATGAACAGGCCCAGGCCATGCTGGGCGGCGACCTGAACAACCAGATCATCGCCTCGTCCTTCGCGGCGCGGGCGCTGGGCGTGCCCTTCATTGGGCTTTACGGCGCGTGCAGCACCTTCGTGCAAGCGCTGGTGATCGGCTCGGCGCTGATCTGTGGCGGGTTCCTGGACAACGCCGTGTGCGTGGCCTCCAGCCACTATTGCACTGCCGAGCGCCAGTTCCGCTTTCCGCTGGAGCTGGGCAGCCAGCGCCCGCCCCAGGCCAGTTGGACGGCCACGGCCTGCGGCTGCGCGCTGCTGTCGAATGAAGATCGCGGCGGCCTGCGCGTCACCAGCGGCACGGTGGGCCGGATCATCGACCTGAACATCTCCGACGCCAACCACATGGGTGCGGCCATGGCCCCGGCGGTGTTCGACTGCATCGCGGCGCACATGGCCGACACGGGCCGGACCGCCGACGACTACGACCTGATCGCCACCGGGGATCTGGGCTGGATCGGCCGGGACCTGCTGCTGGAGCTGGCCAGCGCGGCGGACATGCCCCTGCCGCCGGACAGGCTGATCGACTGCGGCGCGAGCCTTTTCTACCAGGAGCAGGACGCCCACGCCGGGGGCAGCGGCTGCGGCTGCGTGGCCAGCGTGGCCTGCGGCTGGCTGATGAAGCGGCTGGAGGCCGGGGATATCCGCCGCCTTTTGCTGGTGGGCAGCGGGGCCATGTTCTCCCCCACCAGCAGCCAGCAGGCCCAGAGCGTGCCGGGCATCGCCTACGCCGCCTGCATCGAGAGGAGGGATTGAATGGACACGGTATGGCTGTTCGTCAAGGCGTTTGTCGTGGGCGGGCTGATCTGCGACATCGGCCAGCTGCTCATTATGAACACCAAGCTGACCAACGCCCGAATCCTGGTGCTGTTCGTCACGGGCGGCGTGCTGCTGACGGCGCTGGGGCTGTACAAGCCGCTGGTGGACTTCGCCGGGGCAGGGGCCACCGTGCCCCTGACAGGCTTCGGCTATTCCCTGGCCATGGGGGCCATCGAGGCCGTGAACCGCTACGGCTTCTGGGGCGCGTTCGTGGGCGGCATCAGCCGCACAGCCGCGGGCATCACCGCCGCCATCGTGTTCGGCCTGCTCAACGCGCTGATCTTCAAGCCCCACGCCAAACCGTAGGCTGTGCCTACAGCCATTCGCTGCCGCCTTCCTGATACCGATTCCCCGCGCCACTGATCCAAGCGCGGCCGGCAGGGCCGGCGGCCATTCGCCGCCGCCTTTCTGATACCGATTCCCCGCGCCACTGATTCCAGCGCGGCCGGCGGGGCCGGCGGCCATTCGCTGCCGCCTTTCTGATACCGATTCCCCGCGCCACTGATTCCAGCGCGGGGAATCTGCGTTTGCGGTTATCGCTCTATTGCCTTGCAGAAATGGCGTCGCGCCGCCCCTACAGGCCGCCAGCTCCAAGCCGCGCGGCAGCCGTCACTCCTACTCCCTCTCTACATCCCATGCTGAAACGCACTGTTTCCCGGGGAAGCCTACTCAACGTCCAGCTCCGAAAGCCGCGTCCGCGTCTCGTTGTCCTCATCGTCCCGGTGGTAATAGTAATCCCCCAGCACGTAGTCGAAGGAATCCTCCTCGATCCTGTGCTTCTTGCAGTGGTCGGGGTCAAAGGTCGGGTGCTCCGGGTCGTTCGGGAAGAACAGCGCGGCCTCGGTGCGCTCGTCGCCGAACATCCCCGGCTCGGTGCCGGACAGCGCCAGCACGCAGCCGCCGGACGTGACGCTGTTGAACCAGTAGCCGGTCTTTGAGACCTCCCGGATGTCCGTGCCGTCCAGCTTCATGGACAGCATGGCCTGCTTCTTCTCCGACCAGTAGTACAGCCGCCCGCCCAGCACGATGTAGCCCAGGCCGTTGCCGCCAAAGTCGTCGTCGTACTCGTTTGTCAGGTAATTCGCCGTCAGGGTGCCGTCGGCGTTCGGGTGCAGGGTGTCCAGCGCGAAGATGCCGGCCTTGTCCGCCAGGATCAGCTGTCCCTCGGCGTAAACGGCATAGCCGCTGCCGCTCGTGCCGTTCAGGACGCCCCGCTTCAGGTCGTAGACCCGCTTCGGCACAAAATCGTCCAGCGCCGCGTAGTACACGCCGGCATGGTCTATGATGTACACGCCCCCGCCCACGGGGATGAGATCCGCGATGTAGCCATCGTCCCTCCCCCTGTACAGCTCCGTCAGGTCCCCGCCGTCGTAGTCGCAGCGCCAGATGTTTCCGCTGTCGTCGCACAGCAAAAGCCCGTCCCCGGCGTCGTACATCGTCGCCTCGCTGTGGTCGAAGTTGGCCAGGATCTGCCGGGCCTTCTCCGGGTGCCCCTCAGGATAGGCGAACAGGTTGTAGGCCGAGCAGATGCCCCAGCCCCAGCTCTCGTCCACGCCTCGCAGCTCGAACACCGTGTCCCCGGCCAGCAGCGTGGTGCGGCTGCCGCCCTCGTAGACGCGGGTGTCATCCATGCAGGAGTTGTAGGTTGCCGCGTCCGCGTGGGAGGCTTCGTGGGGCATCACGATCAGCCCTTCCCCGCCGAAGCCGCGGCGCTCGGGCATACTGGGCTTCGGCGCGTCCTCCGTCACGCGGAACTCCAGGCTGCGCTCATCACACATCTGCCCCGCCATGAGCCGGTACAGCCCCTCATCCAGCGCACCTACGTTCTCCAGCGGCAGCACCAGGGTCACATGGTCGCAGAAGTGGCCCGAATGCTGCCGCTCCGGGTCGCCGTCGACATACGCGGCGATAGAGACCCCGTCCTCCCATCGGTCGCCGTCCAGCCTCGACAGGACGATCTCATTGGTGTAAGACGCGATGCCGCCCTCGGGCCGGGTGAGCGTGAAGCTGACAAAGCCCGTGCCCACGGGGTACTCCGCCTGGTCCATCGTCGCCACGGTGCCGTTTGGCAGGGTGACGCTCGTGGTGGGTTCGTGATCCATGGGCGCCGGCGCCTGCTCCGCGCCGTCGTCACCGTAGAACGGCCACAGGCTGAAGCCGTCCTTGTCCACCAGCGCCGCGACCTCGCCGTCGGTCAGCGCGCAGATGAAAACCAGATATTTGCCGTCCACGTAGCCCGCCAGCGGCGTCCGCTGGCACAGGTTTTCCAGCTCGCCGAGGCCGGTCATGCCGTCGTCGTATGCATTCCGGAACACGGCCACGTTGACGCCGCCGTCGCTGATCACGTAGGGCTGAAGGTCCGTCCAGTTCTCCTCGTCCTTGAAAACCACCTTGCCCGCGCTGGGCTGAGGGGAGAGCCGGACCTCGCCCGACCAGCGCCGGGAGCCTTCGCCCTGGGAAACGATGGAGCCCGCATCGTAGTTGGAAACGCGCAGGTCGGCGCTGTAGAACACCATCGGAAGCGCGTAATCCGCCGCGATCTTGAAGTTCGGCCGCACGATGAGCACCCAGGCAGCGCCGATGTGCCGCCGGGACATGAGCAGGGCGCCGGTCTTTTCCGCGTCCAGGTCCGGGATGACCGCCTCAAACGCCTGCTCCGTGCCCGGCACGGCGGCCTCCGCCCAGCGGCAGTAGTCCGCGCCGTGGATCAGCCGGGCGATGTCGTCCAGCTGGTTGGCGTTTTCGTGGAGCAGCGCCTCCGGCACCCGGGCGGGTTCGGACGCGCCGAACATGGTTTCGCGGATGTAGGCGTCGGGCATGCGGATCACCAGCGTGCCGCCCCGCTCGAAGCAGGTCACGTCAGTTTCAGGAGCCGCGTCCTCCACGCACACCGGGCAAGGCGTCAAGTCGCCGATGTCCGAAAGCGCCTGCCGGGACAGCGCGCCGGAGTTGCGCGCCAGGCGGCAGTTTTCCACAGAATGATAATAGTATTGGTAGTCGTAGCCGCTGACCCAGACGTCGTCCGGCGCTTCGGCCATTGCGGGCAGCGCCGCCAACAGGGCCATGCACAGCAGGAGACAGACCAGTCGCTTCATATCGCGTCACCTCGAGAGAAGAGTATGCCATCCACTATATAGACGTTTCCGATCCGCCCGTGATGGAAGGCGAAATGTTAATTCTTTGGGTATTATAGCATAATGCAGGCGGAAAGACAAACGAACAGATCCTTCGCTCCGCTCAGGATGACAGTCGTGTGAAACGCCGTCATTCTGAACAAGGCAAAGGATCTGCGTGTCTTGGGTGACTGCCGGCGCCTCACTCGGCCGCAATGAGCGCCCCGCCGGCCTGCGGCCACCTCCCCATTGCGATGGGGAGGCTTTGGCGGGGGCGGACCTTCCGCCGAAACGCCGCCCCTGCAGGCTGACTGGTTCAAGCCGCGCGGCAGCCGCTATCCCTACTCCCTGTTCCCTATTTCAAAAACCCGCTGATGATCTGCTCCTCGGCCTCCTGCTCGGTGAGCCCCAGGGTCATCAGCTTGGTGAGCTGTTCCCCGGCGATCTTGCCGATGGCGGCCTCGTGCAGCAGCGCCGCGTCCACGTCGTTGGCCTCCAGCCCGGGCACGGCCAGTATGCGGCCGTTGTCCATGATGATGGAGTCGCACTCGGTGTGGCCGTTGCAGGGGGCGTTGCCGATGATCTTGGCGTCGAAGCGCTGGTAGGAATTGTCCCGGGCCACGCTGCGGGAGACCACGTCGGCGCTGGAGCCCGCGCCGTTCAGGTTCACCACATAGGTGCTGATCGCCCGCTGATTGCCGTGGGTCATCAGCCGCTCGCGGACCACCAGCTTGGCCCCGGCGGCCAGCTCGGCGGTGGTGGTGCGCTCGGTATCGTCCACGCCCTTGATCTGGGCCATCTCCATCTCCACGGTGCTGCCCTCCTCCTGGTACACCTCGGTGCCGGGGTTCAGGATGCGCTTGCCCGCGCCGTCGCCGGAGCCATAGTGCTTTTCGATGTACTTGACCCTGGCGTTCTTGCCCACATAGAAGCGGTGGATGCCGTCGTGCTCGCTGTCGGCCATGCCGCAGTTGTCGATGCCGCAGCCGGCGATGATGACCACGTCCGCGCCCTCGCCGATGTAAAAGTCGTTGTAGACCTGTTCCTTCAGGCCGCTCTGGGTCATCACCACGGGGATGTGCACGCTCTCGCGCCGGGTGCCCGCCTTGATGCGGATGTCCAGGCCCGCCACGTCCGTCTTGGGCGTGATCTCGATGTTGGCGGTGGAGCGCCGGCCGGCGGATTCACTGTTGCTGCGGATGTTGTAGGCGCCCTCGGGGATGGCGTGCAGATCGGCGATCTCCTCCAGGAGCCGCTTCTGGATGCTGTCCAGTTCCTTCATTGCGTCCACCTCCTCATATCGCCTTGCGGCAGGCGGCCACCGCGGCGGCCGTGCCGATCAGTCCGGGCAGGATCTCGTCCTTCGGGCCCTGCTTCTCCACCTGGCCGTCCGCCAGCACCACAATCTCGTCCGCGATGTTCAGGATGCGCTCCTGGTGGGAGATGATCATAATGGCGCTGTCGCTAATGTTCTTGCGCATGCCCTCGAACACCTCGATCAGGTTCTGGAAGGACCACAGGTCGATGCCGGCCTCCGGCTCGTCGAACACGGACAGGGCCGTGCCCCGCGCCAGCACGGTGGCGATCTCCACCCGCTTCAGCTCGCCGCCGGACAGGCTGGCGTTCACCTCGCGGTTGATGTAGTCCCGGGCGCAAAGGCCCACCGCGGCCAGGTACTCGCAGGCCTCGGCGGGGTTCAGCTCCCTGCCCGCGGCCAGCCGCAGCAGATCCAGCACCGTGAGCCCCTTGAAGCGCACCGGCTGCTGGAAGGCGAAGCCGATGCCCCGGCGGGCGCGCTCGGTGATGGAGAGATTCGTGATGTCCTCGCCGTTCAGGGCGATGGTGCCGGAGGTGGGCTTCTCGATGCCCATGATGAGCCGCGCCAGCGTGGACTTGCCGCCGCCGTTGGGCCCCGTGACCACCACCAGGCGGCCATCCGGGATGGTCAGGCTGACGTCGCGGATGATCTCGCGGTCCTGGCCGCCGTCCTCCACGTCAAAGGAGATGTGTTTCAGTTCCAGCATGTGTATACCTCTTTCATCGGCAATGTGCCGTCGCATATGGATTTGGCCATAGGCCTTTTTTATTATAACCCATATACATAATAAAAACCTTGACTGTAGTCAAGGTTTTTGTTAAATGTAGATAACTTATCTTTCTATCCGGTACAGCGCGTATTCGCCGGACTTGGGCGCCAGCTCGAACACGGCCTCGTCGCCGTCGGTGTACAGCGGCTCCAGCCGCTGCCCGGTGACGGGGTTGACCAGCGCCTTCGCGCCCGCTGCGTGCACCTTCACCAGCCGGAACTGGGTGGTGCTCATCACGTAGGGATAGACGATGAAGCTGTCGTTGTCGTAGGCAAACAGGCTCACGCCCGAGGGGCACTCCATCCATAGCCCGTTCACCGGCATGGCCTGGCGAATGCGGCCCAGGGCCTCGGCGGGAATGTGGTAGATGTCCGGGAAGGCGTCCGGCACGGCCAGCGTCCACAGCGTGCCCTTGCCGTAGTGATCCCGCAGCAGGATGCCGTAGCTCTCCTCGCCGTGCACCGCCTTGACCACCGCCCAGGTGGCGTTGTTGCGGAACTCCGCCACGGGGAGGGTGATGGGCCGGTCGCCGGTGGCGTACAGGCACAGCCGACGGTTCGCCTGCTCCACGCGGTAGTGCCGCGCGCTGATCTTCCGGCCGCGCAGCCGAATGGAGGTGAGAGCATGGATGCCGCGGCCCTCGGTGGCCTCGATGAAGCCGGTGGTGACCATGGCATTGCCGCCCTTGTTTGTCAGCCAGCGCTCCAGCTTTTCCACGATGTCCGGGTCGCAGGCGGCCGCCCGGGTGAGCAGGATATTCTCGGCGTCCTCCGGGAACCAGGGCGTGCAGACGATGGGCAGGCCCGCCATGCCCAGGAAGTCCTGCACGTTGTCCTCGCCCTGGCTGTCGTCCGGCAGGTAGCAGACGATGCCCACGGGACTGCCCGCGTGGTCCAGCACCGCGTCCAGCTTGTCCAGCTGGAAGCCCAGCGCGGCGGTGTACATGTTGTCATACATGCTCTGGAAACAGAACATCATCAGCTCCTTCGGCTTTGAGAAGGCCGTGAGATACGCCTGCTCCAGGTAGTGCTCGGTGATATGCATGTCGAAGGTGTCGAACCAGCCGCCGCCGTTGTGGCCGGGCCACATGGCCTCGAAGTAGGTCATCAGCGAATAGCTGAGATACCGGGGCAGGTGCTGGTCGGTGACGATGGGGTCGCGGGTCTCGGTGCCGGTGTACAGGCCGTCGAACAGTCTGCGCTGCTGGGCGGGGTTGTAGCCCGTCTCCTGGTAGCTCTCGGCCCAGTTGGGATACTTGATGATGATTTTGCACTTCGGGTTGGCGGCCTTGGCGGGGCCGATGACCAGTTCCTCGCTCACCCGGCGCATCAGGTCCAGCCGGTAGGCCTGCCAGCTGCCGTCGGCAATGCCGTGTTCCCGGTTGAAGGCGTCCTTCGCCCGGCAGCAGTCCGGGCAGGCGCAGCCGGTGAAGAAAAAATCGTCGATGATGAACTCGTCGAAGCGGCCGCCGATGAACGCGCAGACCTCCTTCAGCCGCGCGCGCATCTTCTCATCGTTATAGCAGAAGGTGTTGAACAGGCGGGCCTTGGGCGCGTCGCCTTCGGGGGTGGGGATGACGGTGGTCAGGCCGCCGGCCACCTCCACGCCGTGCGCCTTAAACACCTCGCGGCACATCTCCACCTGCTCGGCGGAGGCCAGTTCGCCCCGGAAGGGCTCCAGGTACACCTTGTCCAGCCGCATGTGCTTCTCCATGAAGGCCAGCTGCTTTTCCAGCTCGTCCCGGGTGATGTGGGCGGTGGCGTGGGCGATGAAATAAGTGGTCAGCTTGAAATTGCGATAGTTGCCCATGGTGGACGCTCCTTTCGGGGCAGCTTGCCGCTGCCGCTTGCGCACATTTTAACACAGGTTAAACGTTTTCGCAATACAGAAATGTCGATTCTACGCAAAACATTTTAAGCTTCGCCGCGAACGAGCCCGCCGACGCCTCGCCCCCGCTTGAAGCCGCCTTCCGCCCGCGATTTGTGCCGAAAATCAGCGCCTTTGCCGCTTTTCATTCAGGCTGCGATATGGTATACTGGTAAGTGATTGAAGCGGAGCGCCCGGACGCTCCCCGGGAAAGGAAAGTGGCCTATGCGCGCGACGGGTATCCTGTTTTTCTCACTGTCCTTCATCGCCTATGCCGCAGGTATCGCGCGGTTCATCATCGCGCGGCACACGCAGAAGCTGACCCAGCGGCTGCTGACGCTGACCGTCGCCGTCATCGTGGCCATACTGATGGCCCGGTTCGGCCTGTCCGCCTGCGGCATCGACCAGCTCTCCCCCTCCTTCTTCCTGGAGGTCATGCAGGCCTTCAGCATGGATGCCGATTACGGCATGCTGAACGAGGTGTACCCCGCGCTGGGCGGCGGCGTCGGCTCGCTGCTGCTGCTGATCTACCTGGCCATACTCTACAGCACCGCGCCCATCACCGGCGGCGCCATCGTGTACGACGTGCTGGCGGGCGTTTCCCCGTCCATCAAGCTGTGGTTCCGGCGGCGGCGTCCGGCCTACATATTCTCCGAGATCAACGAGGCTTCCGTCACCCTGGCGGAAAACATCGCTGCCCACCACGGCGCGAAATCGCCCATCGCCATCGTGTTCGCGGATGTGGACGGCGCGGAGGACGACCTGCTGATGCGCGTGAGCGACATCGGCGGCATCTTCCTGGCCGAGGACGTCCACCACATCAATTTCCGCCGTGCCCCGCAGTGTTCCCTGTTTTTGATGCGGATGCGCGGGCAGGACGACTTCGACGAGGAGAAGAACCTCACCGACCTGTACGCCATCCTCAAGGGCGAGGAGGGCTACTTCTGGAACGCCGGGATCGGCGCGAACCTGTTCTTCTTCTCCAACGACTCGGAGATCATCGAATGCGTGCGGGACATCAAGGCCCGCTATGACGCCGAGCCCCGGGGCGGCACGGTGTCCGTCAACGTGATCCGCCCCCACGCCCAGGCCGCCTGCACCCAGCTGAAGCGCGCGCCGCTGTTCACGCCCCTGGGCGATTATGCTCCCGGGAAAAAGCTGCGCGTGGCCATCTTCGGCGACAGTCCCTTCGCCCGGGAGGTGTTCAAGACCGCGTTCTGGTGCGGGCAGCTGGCGGGCGTCCAGCTGTACATCAGCGTGATCTGCCAGAGCGGGGACGGCGCGCCGGGATACGAGACCTGGCTGAACCGGCTGAGCCCGGAGATCATCGACAGCTGCACCTGGGGGGACAATCCCCCGGAATGCCTGCGGATGTCCGTCGAGGGCGAGGGCCCCGCGGCCTTCGCCGCGCCCTACTGCGGCCTGTCCTTCATCGAGGCAGACCTGCAGCAGGCCAACCTGCGCCAGCTGATGACCCGGGAGCAGGGCTATATGTACGGCTGCGAGGAAAAATACCGCCTGTGCGACTGCGATTACTTCTTCGTCATGGGCGGCGACGACCAGCAAAACCTGGCGCTGGCCAGCGGCATCCGAAGCACGCTGGTCTTCGGCGGCACGGAGCAGCGCCGACCGGGCAAGGCCGCGCCGACGCTTTCCGTGGAGATCCGCAGCACGGAGCTCCAGCAGATCCTGTCCGACCGCTTCCGGCCCGTCGAGGGTGCGCCGGAGATCGTTCCCTTCGGCGGCTTCCGCGAGCGATACAGCTGGGAGAACGTGTTCCTGGACGAGGCGTTCCTCGCCGCGGACGAGGGCGCGGGCGCGCAGGAGGGCCACGGCTTTGCCGACATCAGCCAGTCCAGCGACAGCATCTACGACACCTGGTCGGAGGTGGGCCGCTGCTTCCACCTGCCCTACAAGCGCTTCTGCGTCACCGCCGCGGACCTGGCGGACGAGACGGCCCGGGACGCGCTGGTCAACCGCCTGACCTGGCTGGAGCACCGGCGCTGGAACGCGTTTTTGAGGATGCAGGGCTTCACCCGGCCCTTTGAGCGGGTGGACGCGGTGATCGATGCCCTGAGGGAGGGCGACGCGCCCCGGGGCTACGCCTACAAGAACGTGTCCGGGCGGCTGCACCCCTGCCTGGTGGAGTGCGCCGTTGACGACACCCCGGCGGCGCAGCGGCTGCCCGGCTGCATAAGCGGCATGCCCGAAAGCCTGGCGGGGCTGGACGCCCTGGACGTGATCTCCATGGCCCGCACCCGCATCGAGGGCAAAGTCAAGGACATCAAGGCCTACGACCGCGGCGTCTCCCGGGCGCTGCTGGACGGCATGAAATGAGGAAGCGCGTATGATCGTCATGAAACGAGGGGACATCCCGGTCGTCGCCTGCCGCCTGGGCGACGGCTCGGAGCTGGAGAAGCAGCTGCTCGCCTCCGGCGCGCTGAAGCGGCTGGACGACGGGCGCTACGAGGTGTTCTCCCGGGAGGCCGTGAACAGCTGCGGCGAGCTGGCCGAGCCCGGCAGCTACGTGAAGGTGGACCGGGAGGGGTTCCCCTACCCCAACTCCGCCGAGTACTTCCTGGCGAACCACGAGTTGACGGAGCGCGGCTATGTCCAGCGCCCGCGGCCCCTGGAGGCCTGGCGGGAGGGACAGCCCCTCAGCGACGCCATGCGCTTCCTGCTGGACAGCGGGCGGCTGACCATCGACCGGCAGCATCCCGAGCGCTACTTTTCCGCCTGGCTGTGGGGCACGCTGCTCTCCTCGAACCGGGACGCCGTCATCGTGTTCTATGAGATTGCGCGGGCGGAGGACGGCCGGGTGACGGACGCCCAGTTCAACTTCGTGGTCCGGGAGGAGTTCGAGCGGACCTATGACATACTCGAGAATTGACCGGCAGGCAAGGAGGCGCGAGCCATGAATGATTACATCGCCTTTATCAGCTATCGGCACATGCCCCTGGACATCGCCGTCGCCAAGCGGCTGCACCAGCTGATCGAGCGCTATCGCATTCCGGCCAAGCTGGCCGCCGGGCGGGACAGCCGCCGCCTGGGCCGGGTGTTCCGGGACCAGGACGAGCTGCCGGTGTCCAGCGACCTGTCCGCCAGCATCTACGAGGCGCTGGACCACACCCAGTTCCTGATCGTGGTCTGCACGCCGGACACGCCCAAGTCCATCTGGGTGCAGCGGGAGATCAGCTATTTCCTGGAGCATCACGATCGCAACAACGTGCTGGTGGTGCTGGCGGACGGCCGCCCGGAGGACTCCTTCCCGGACCAGCTGGTGCACATCTACGACGCCGACGGCAACGTGATCGGCAACACCGAGCCCCTGGCGGCCAACATCGTCGGCGGCAGCACCCACGAGGTGCTGCGCAAGCTGGACGACGAGAAGCTGCGCCTGTTCGCGGCGCTGATCGGCTGCTCCTACGATTCGCTGTTCCAGCGGGAAAAGCGCTATCGCGCGCGCCGGCTGGCGGCGGGACTGTCCGTGGTGGCGGTGGCGGCCTCGGCCTTCATCGGCATGCTGCTGGTGAAGAACGGCCAGATCACCGCCCGGAATCAGGAGCTGATCGAGCAGAAGAAGCGCGTCCAGCTGAGCGAGTCCACGCTGCTGACCAGGAGCGCCCAGGAAGCCCTGGCGTCGGAAGACCCCACCAGCGCCATTCGCAGCGCCCTGGCCGCCCTGCCTGAGGGCCCCGAGGACGACCGGCCCTACTACGGTCCCGCCGAGAAGGTGCTTCTGGACGCGCTGCACGTATACGATTTCAGCACCACGCCGCACGCCTACGTGGCGGAGACAGAGGTTTCAATACAGTCTCCCGTGACCGCCTTCGCCGTTGACGACGCGGGCGAGCGCCTGTTCGCCGCGGACGACTATGGCGATGTGTACGCCTTTGATCCCTACACCGGCGAGCCGCTCTGGCGCTCGACCGGCGATTCCATGGCCTACAGCGCCCTCCCTGGCAGCACCCGGCTGTTCCTGACGGAGGACGGCGTGATCGACGCCTGCCGCTCCTCCATCGCCTGCCTGGACCAGGAAACCGGCAAGTTGATGTGGCGCTACGGCATTGAAATCTCGTCCCCCGCCCCCATCGTGCTGTCAAAGGACAGGACCCGGCTGGCCGTGCTGAACAACGAATATCGCTTCGCCGACGAAGGCGACAACGAAGGCTGGAAGGAATACTGGATCGACCTGCTGGACACCCGGACCGGCAAGATCGCCCAGACCGTGCCGCTGGCCTCAGTGAACAGCGACCTGTCGTACAACTTCTCGACGCCCATCTATACCAAATCCCACGGCGCGCTGCGGGACGCCCAGTTCTTCGACCATGACAGCAAGCTCGCCGGCTATTATTTCAACGACGATGTCCTGTACATCTATGTGGTGGACCTGGAGGCGGGAACCAGCAGGACGCTGCAATCCTGGGAGGCGGAGAGGTATTCCGAGCCCGTGGTCGGCCTGCGCGTGGACGCGAGCGGGAAGAACCTGTACGTGATCCAGCGCTGCAAGGACAACAGCTGTGCGGCCACCTGCACGAAGCTCGATCTGGCCAGCGGCGAGGTGGTCTGGCGGAAGCAAACCCCCAAGGCGGACAGAGACTACTACTTCTCCTCCAATGAGACGAGCTGCCTGTTGCTGACCTGGGATACGCTGTATCTCAGCATGAAGGATCAGTTCTATGCCCTGAACACAAAGGACGGCGAGACCGCCGCCAAGACGGGCCTGTTGGATGAGATGGTGGATATCTACCCCCTCGAAGGCACCCCTCTGTTCTGCTTTGAGCTGAAGAACGGCTACTACGCGATGGGCTGGTCGAACGACTACGGTCTGTACGATTCCCGCAACTTCAACATGAGCTTCAACCTGGGGGCTCTGGATCGGGCCGCCCCGATGAAGCACGGCTTTATAAAGGCTGTGCTCACAGGCAACAACATCGACAAAGTCGTGGCAGGGAATTACGAAGAGGGCTTCGGCGGCATCGTGATGGTGCCCAAGGATGACGACCATGTCCTGCGCGTCAAGAGCATTCTGCCCTATGAAAACGTCACCGTGCAGGAGTCCATCCCCTTCCCGGACAATGACGGCTACATGGAAAGCGGGAGTTTGCCGGGCGTGATGTTCGTGGATGGCGGCGCGCTGCTCAACGGCTATTCCTACGGGGACGACGGCAAGGTGCAGCAATGCGCGAAGCTGGACACGCAGACCCGGGAGTTGACGGAAATACAAAACTACAGATTCGATGAGCCCGGCAGGGTCTTCGCCCTCTCGGACGGCACCGGCTACATCTGGCTGGACTACGGCGTGGCGGTGCATCATTTCGCCTTTGAAGGCAATGTGGACACCTTGCTGGCCGAGGAGAAAAACATGGAGATCAAAGCCCTAGGCGCTGTATACACGATGCCCGCCTCCAACGCAGACGCGGCTTACCTGGCCGACGGGCGGCTGCTGACGGCCTGGTGCGACGGCGAAACGCTGCGCTGGTGGCTGGACACCGAGGAGCAGGACGCCGTGCCGATGCCATCGCAAAAGCGCTTGGCGACGCGGGACAGCAGCATCGTGGCGAAGCTCACGCGCGCGAGCGCCAACGGTCTGATCCTGCTGAGCAGCTACGGCCCGGGCGTGGAGAGCGACACCATGGACAGCTTCCTCGCCTACGACACCACCGAGGGCAGCTGGACCGTCACCGAGGACGAGCAGCACGGCAGCAGCACGCGCATGATGTCCCTGGCGCAGGAGAAGCCGCTGCTGGCCGTGATGGACGAGGACCGCTCCCTGCGGGTCTACGACCTGCGGGCCGGAAAGCTGATGACGACCCTGCCGCTGGATCTGCCGCTGGACTACGTGGTGGACGTCCGCTTCGCCTTCGGGGATGAATACCTGGTGCTGCGCATGGACGACCAACAGCTGGCGATCTTCAGGCTGGACAGCGGGGATTGCGTCTACCGCGGCAGCCTGGAGCAGAGCTATACCCTCGACACCGCGATCAGCGAGGATCGGGCCGGCCACCGCGCCTACATCATCGACCGGTGCAGCCAGAAGGGTCTGGTGCTGAACAGGCAGAACTGGAACCTGCTGGCGAACCTGGAAAACGTGTACGGCTTTGACCCCGAGCGGGACGAGCTGTACTTCTGCACCTACGGCGACGACCTGACCATCCGCCAGATCCCGGACCTGAACGCGCTGATCCAGACGGGCAGGAAGATGGCCGGCAGCAAATGAGCCATAGCGCCGCATACAGAAGCGCGACCTGAGCGATCAGGCCGCGCTTCTTTGATGGGTCCGCGCATGTACTAATTGGCGTAATAGATCTGCGCCAGGCCGCCGTGGCTGGTCTCGCGGTACTTCTCATCCATGTCCTTGCCCGTTCGGTACATGGTGGCCACCACCTCGTCGAAGGAGATCTTCCGGGTGGAGAACAGGAACCGGGACAGGTTCACGGAGCTGATGGCCCTCATGGCGGCCACGGCGTTGCGCTCGATGCAGGGGATCTGCACCAGGCCCTTCACCGGGTCGCAGGTCAGGCCCAGGTTGTGCTCCATGGCGATCTCCGCGGCATACTCGATCTGGTCGATGTTCAGCCCGTAGAGGGAGGCCAGCGCCGCCGCCGTCATGGAGCAGGCGCTGCCGATCTCCGCCTGGCAGCCGCACTCCGCGCCGGAGATGGAGGCGTTGGTGCGGATCACGTTGCCGATCAGCGCCGCCACGGCCAGGGCGTCCAGGATCTCCTCCTCGGGGAAGCCCCGGTCCATGTGCATGTAGTACATCACCGCGGGCAGCACGCCGCAGCTGCCGCAGGTGGGCGCGGTGACGACGATGTTCTCGTCGGCGTTCTCCTCGCTGACGGCATAGGCATAGGCGGCGATGACCCGGTTCATGGTCACGTCGGCGCTCTCGTTGTAGCAGCGCTTTTCATACAGCGTTTTGGCCTTGCGCGCCACGCCCAGCCCGCCGGGCAGCGTGCCCTCGGCGGCCAGGCCCCGCCGGATGGAGTCCTTCATGGCCTCCCAGACCACCTTCAGCGCGTCGCGCAGGCGGTCGTCCTCCATGCGGTAGATGAATTGGGCCAGGTTCAGGCTGTGCCGCTTGCAGATTTCCAGGATCTCGGTGAAGTTCTGCTGGGGATAGACCTCCACCTCGTCCTCGGACTGCTCCCCCTCGATGCGGATGGAGCCGCCGCCAATGGAGAAGATGCGGTTCTCGCCGATCAGCTGGCCGTCCCTGTAGGCCTCAAAGCGCATGGTGTTCGGGTGGGGCAGGTCCGTCTCCTCCCGGTTGAACACCACCTCCGCCCCCGGAAGGCCCGACACGATGGCCTTGCCGGTGCCGTGGCCCTCGCCGGTGAAGGCCAGCGAGCCGTACAGCGTCACGCGGAACCGGTCCGCCTGGGGATAGCGCGCGCCGAAGATCTGCGCGGCATGGTACGGGCCGACGGTGTGGGAGGACGAGGGACCGTTGCCGATCTTATAGACGCTCTTGATGGTTTTCATACAAAGCCCTCCTTACAACGGCAGCTTTTTGCCCTGCTTCTTCCAGTCGCGGAACTCGGCTGTGGCCGTGAAAAGCACGTCGCCGGAGGAGTTCAGCGCGGTCTCCAGGCTGTCCTGGATCACGCTGATGATGAAGCCCACGCCCACCAGCTGCATGGCGATGTCACCCGAAATGCCGAACAGCGAGCAGCCCAGGGGCACCAGCATCAGCGAACCGCCGGCCACGCCGGAGGTGCCGCAGGCGGAGAAGGTGGCCACGATGCTCAGGAAGATGGCCATGGGCAGCGTGACCTGCACGCCGGTGGTGAACGCGGCCACCAGCGAGAAGATGGTGATGGTCACCGCCGCGCCGTCCATGTTGATGGTGGAGCCCAGCGGGATGGACACGGAATACAGGTCCTCGTCCAGGCCCAGCTCCTTGCAAAGCTCCATGTTCACGGGGATGTTGGCGGCGGAGCTTCGGGTGAAGAAGGCGGTGACGCCGCTCTGGCGCAGGCAGCGGAACACCAGCGGATATGGGTTGTGCCGCAGCACCAGCGCCACGATGATCGGGTTGACGATCAGCGCCGTGAACAGCATCGTGCCCACCAACAGGCCGATCAGCTGGCCGTAGGTCTTGAAGATCTCCGCGCCGCTGGTGGACACCGCGGTGTACATCAGGCCCAGGATGCCAAAGGGAGCGCAGGCAATGACCCAGCGCACCACCTTGGACACGGCGTCGGCCAGGTTCTCCATCATCTGCTTGGTGGCGGGGGCCGCCAGCTTCAGCGCGATGCCGAACACCACGGCCCAGAACAGTATGCCGATGTAGTTGGCGCTGGCCAGGGCCTCCACCGGGTTGGCGATGATGCTCTTGAGCAGGTTCTTCACCACTTCCGCCATGCCCTGGGGCGCGGCGGAGGCGTCCACGGCGTCCAGCCCCGTCAGCGGTATGGTCACCTTGAACAGGAAGCTGGAGAACACCGACACGATGGCGGCGCACAGCGTGCTGAGCAGGTAGAGCACGATGACGGTCCGGAACTTGGACATGTTGCCGCCCTTGGAGTTGGCCAGCGACGACGCCACCAGCACGAAAACCAGGATCGGCGCGATGGCCTTCAGCGCGCCGACGAACAGCTCGCCCAGCACGCCGATCCACTCCAGCTTCGGCGCGATGAAGCCCAGCGCCGCGCCGATCACCAGCCCGATCAGTATGCGCACGATCAGGCTCATCGAGTTCCACTTCTTGAGTATGCCCATGATTCTTCCCCCTTTTGAATTGATTCATCACGTTTTTCTGGGGAGAATACCCCCCTCTCAGTCAGCCTTCGGCTGCCAGCTCTCCCCCTGACGGGGGGGCGAGCCAAGGCTGCCGCAAAGCTCTATTACTCTTGCCTCGCCCCCGTGAGGGGGTTCGAGCGCCTGGAAAACAGTCCAGTGGACTGTTTTAGCGAGAACGGGTCGGCAGACCCTCGTTCAAGGTGCCCGAAGGGCGGAGAGGGGGCTTCCTCAATTCCCCAGGTTTCCGTGAAGAGCCTTTGAATTTGGGTTTCCCCGTCCGGCCCTGCCAGCCGCACGGTTTGTGTTAAGTATTCGACACAGTATGTTAAGATTCCTGCATTGTCAGGCTGAAAACCCCCATGTACATGCAAAATCTCCCGGAAACAGCCGTTTCCGGGAGATTCATGGCTTCACGCGCCGATCAGCGGTTCGGCCGGCGCTTCAGGTCCATGCGGTTCAGCACCACCAGCGCGCCCAGCAGCAGCGCCACGCAGACGGCCAGGGCGATCCAGGGCGTGAGGGTGAAGCCCGCGATCAGGTAGCCCACGGCGCAGACGATGGCCACCAGGGTGGCATAGGGCAGCTGGGTCTCCACGTGCCTGATGTGCTCGCAAGCCGCGCCGGTGGAGGCCAGGATGGTGGTGTCGGAGATGGGCGAGCAGTGGTCGCCATACACCGAGCCCGCCAGCGTCGCGCCCAGGGTGGGCACCAGCAGCGCGCCCGCGCCGTCGGCGGCGCAGATCATCGTGACGATGGGGATCAGCATGCCGAAGGTGCCCCAGGACGTGCCCATGGAGAAGCTCATCAGCGCCGCCACCACGAAGATCAGAAACGGCAGGAAGCCCAGCGGCAGGTGCGCCTGGGTGACGAAGCTCGAAATGTAGACGCCCGTGCCGATCATCTGCCGGCACACGCCGCCCAGGCTCCAGGACAGGATCAGTATCAGCATCGGCGGCACGATGTTGCTGATGCCGGAGACGATATTGCCGATGAACTCCTTCGGCGTCATCAGTTTGCGGGGAATGTAGAGGATGAAGGCCGTCACCAACCCGGCGAACGCGCCCAGCGTGAGCCCCGCGGTGGGGTTCTCGCCGATGGCCTCGGAGAAAGGCACGCCCCGGAAAAAGCCGCCCACCCAGGCCATGCCCAGTATGGCGCAGACGATCAGCGCCAGTATGGGCAGCACCAGGTCGATCACATGGCCCTTGCCCTGCTCCTGCGCGGCGCTCTCCCCCGCCCCTGTCTTCCCCGCCGCAGCCTGCTCCGCCTGCTTCATCCTGCCGAAGTCCAAGCCGGTCAGGCAGACGAACACCACCATGAGGATGGTCAGCAGCGCGTAGAGGTTGTAGGGGATCGTGGACAGGAAGACGTTGAAGCCGCCGGTCTGGCTCACCTCGCTGGCCACCGCCACCGCCCAGCTGGAAACCGGCGCGATGATGCACACCGGGGCCGCCGTGGCGTCGATGATGTAGGCCAGCTTCTCCCGGCTGATCTTCAGGCGGTCGGTGATGGGCCGCATCACCGTGCCCACGGTGAGGCAGTTGAAGCCGTCGTCGATGAAGATCAGCACGCCCAGCAGCGACGTGGCGAAGGAGGCCGAGCGCCGGGTCTTCAGCCGCTTCTGGGCCCAGCGGCCGTAGGCCTCGCTGCCGCCGGACTTGGACACCAGCACCACCACCGCCCACAAAAGGGCCAGGAAGATGATCATGTAGGCGTTGTCGGCGATCTTCGAGGACATCATGTCGAACGTGGTGGCCACGGTGTTGACGATGGTTCCCCCGCCGGCAATGGTGTAGATCAGCATGCCCGAAAACAGGCCGATGAACAGCGAGGAGTACACCTCCTTGGTCAGCAGCGCCAGGGCGATGGCGATGATCGGCGGCAGCAGCGACAGCCAGCCGGTCTCTATCATGGCAAATTCCATAGTTCCCTCCCGCGGGCGTCAGAGCGCCGCGCTTCTCCGGGCATCCGGTGCGACAGGAAGCCCCTGTCACTGTATTACTATAATAGAGAACTGAGCCTTTGTCAATGACAGAAAAGTCGAAAAAAGCCCAAAATGAAATCAATCGCGTCGATTGTTTCATTTTGGGCTTTTGTGGAGAATCAGCTCATCCGGTGCCAGCGGAGCGCCTGTGGAAATACTTGAACGGGGAAGGGCTTTCACGGCGTCGGGCGTGCCGCTGTCTTTCGCTGCATGTCCCTCAGCAGGATCAGCCCGAGCATGAGCACCAGCGCGTGGCCGAAGGACTCCGTGCCGTGGTCCAGCTGGTTCAGCGGCCAGGGCAGCAGGCCCAGCAGGTTCCCCACCACGCCCGGCAGCAGGATCGGATTGCAGAACGTGGCCAGGATGCGCGCGCCGGTGCCCTTCAGGGGGATGATCCCCTTCCACACCATGGCGACCATGGCGACGGTCAGCCCCACGTCGCAGAGGAGATAGGCCGCCGCCATGCCCGGCGCGTTGGCAAGGAACACCCGGTTGGCGATATCCGCCGCCGCCTGCATATCGCCATAGGCGCCGTAGACATACTTGAACACGAGGGCGTTGGTCATGAACATGGCGTGCGTCCAGGTCCAGGCGACGGTGCCCGTGATGTAGGCCACGCGGAACAGCCGGACCCATTTCCTGTCCCTGTGCTCCGTCACGCGCGCGTCCAGCAGCCCATACATCTGATGGAAGCCCATGTAGTACAGCAGCGATCCCACAAAGCCGCAGAGGATACTCGCCCACATGCGCCATTGGGCCATGTCCAGATAGGCCACCCGGGTGAACGGGCCGATGGTCTCCGTCGTCTGGCCCCGGCCCGTGGCGGCGAACAGGAAGTCCCCGATCACGTACAGCAGGCTGCCGGCGATGCCGCAGATCATCATCCGCCTCGCCTTATCGCCGCTCGTCATCCGTCACACCCTCTTTCCCATCACCGCCACGGCGCAGGGGATGCGCCCCTCGGCCAGCTGTATGGTCACGTCCCCATAGCCCGCGTCCAGGAAGAATTGTCGATAGCTGTCCACGGTGAACTGCCGCTTGAAGTCCGCCCCGGCCTTGCCGACGGCGCTGGCGAAGCCGCTGGTGTTGCCCTTTTTGTCCCGGTTCATGTAGGTCGGGATGACCAGCCTGCCGCCCGGCCTGCACACGCGGTCCAGCTCTTTAAGTGCCTTCACGGGCTCGTCCAGCAGGTGGATCACGTTCCCGGCCACCACCGCGTCGAAGCTGTCGTCCGGGTAATCCAAGGCGGTGATGTCCGCCTGCTCGAAGGCGATGTTTCCGAACGCGGCGCAGTTCTTCCGCGCCTTCGCCAGCATCTTCGGCGCGAAATCCGTGGCCGTCACCCGGGAGCACTTTTGCGCGATGACCTCGGTGAGCAGCCCCGTGCCGCAGGCGCACTCCAGCACGCGGTCGCCCGGCTGGATCAGGCCCGCGACGATCTTCCTCAGCGCCACGTGGGTCCTGCGGTTGACGACATTCACGAACAGGTCGTAGACCCCGGCCACGCTGTCCCAGAACATATCCTCACTCCCCTATTCCATCCGCGCCGCGATGGCGTCCAGGATCGGCTGCGTCCATTCGCTCTGGAAGATCCAGGCCTCGTGCTGCATGTCAAAGGGGATGATGTCCGGTTCGCGGAAATGCCTGCGATACCGCTTTTCATACTTCCCGCCCATCTTCAGCGCGTAGATCACGTGCACCGTGGTGCCGTCGGCGTGGATGTCGTCCTCAAGGGGCGTCACATAGTCCGAATAGAACTCCCGGGCCACGGTCTTCGGGTGCAGGGACACCATGCTGCCGGCGAATTCATCCATGAAGGCGTCGGTCTCCGGGTCCATGTCCATGCCGAAGTTCTTCACCAGCATGTCCTTGAGCTTCTGGCGCTTCTTTTCGCTCTTCGCCGCGCCGGCGATCCACCGGCCCACGATCCCCGTCATGATCCGGGCGACGACGGGGCTGCCCTGGTCCAGGTCGGAGGAGCCGATGAAGCCGTGGTCGATGTGGATGCGCCCGCGCTGGATCAGCAGCCCCACGAAACTGCCGCCCAGGGACGAGCCATAGGCCCCGTCCACGCGCCCGCCGTGGTTCTCAACGATATAATCCTCGATCTTCCCGGTCACCGTCAGCATGTCGGTGAAGGGCCTGGTCGCCTTCTCGTCGTCAAAGCCGTCGTAATTGACGCAGATCAGGCGATACCGCTCCGCCAGCCGGTCGATGACCGTATGGAAATTGATCTCCCAGGTGCAGGCCGTGCCCGGCAGCAGAAGCATGGTCTTTCCGTCCGGCCTGCCCATCTCCGTAAACTTCATAGGCTGTTCCTCACTTGATGCCCGTCAGCAGCGCCGATCCGCTCAGCGCCATCCAGGCGGCCTCGAACTTCGTCATGTACGTGCCGTCGGTGGTGTCGATCAGCTCCACCTTCTCATAGCCCATGTCCTTCAGCTTTTGCACGAACGCCTGCATGTCGCCGTACTTCAATTTGGAAAAGATGTCATGGATGGCGAAGGTGCCGCCCTTTTTCAGCGTGCGCAGGGTCTCCAGAAGGTATTCCTGGCGGTTGCCGGGGATGTTGTGGTACACGTAGTTGCTGACCACGGCGTCGAAGGTCTCGTCGGCAAATTCGAGATGCGTGGCGTCGCCCTGCCGGAAGGAGGCGTTCTTCACGCCCTCGGCCCGGGCATTGCCCTCGCAGAGATTCTTGCTAAAGGAGGCGTATTCCTTGCCCCAGCGGTCGATGCCCACGATTTCGCCCCGGGGATTGCGCTTGGCCACGGCGATGGCCAGCGCGCCGCTGCCGCAGCCCACGTCCAGGCACCGACCGCCGTCGGGCAGCTTCACATGGGCCGCCGTGCCCTCGATGATCTGCCGGGACATCTGCCGCTTGCCGTCATAGCTGAAGGCCCGCCGCATCAGCACAGCCCAGACGGTCAGCCCGCAGAAGACCACTGCCAGCGCCGCGAAAACGACGACCAGCACCGTCCTCAGCGTGCCCTTCAGCAGCAGGGACAGGACGACCGCCACGGCGGCGCTGCCCAGTGCGCCGCCCAGAAACGACCAGATCATGCCCTTGGGCATCCAGTTCTTGTAATCGCCCCGCGCTGCTGCCTGACGGCAGGCGCGGGTTTCGCCTGCGTCTTGCCGCCGTGCGGCTGCGCTTGCAGGCTCAGTCCGGCTTTGCCGGACGCTGTTATCCGCTTTCATTTGATAACCTCCTTTTTCTTCAACAGACCCGTCCGCGCCGCCTGCTCCGTGTCGTCATCCTCCACATAGCCGTCATAGGGCGCTTCCGGGTCGGTGTACTTCTTCGTGAAGGGCTTGCATATCTCCGTCCGGTGGGCAAAGGCGAAGTTGAGGTCGTCCGTCCAGCCGGTGTGGCCGGTGATCACCGCGATGCGTCCCTTCCGGGCGCGCAGGTTCGCCTCCAGCTTCTCGAGGGACTGGACGGCCAACCGGTTGTCCTCCGCCAGCGTGCTGATGAAGCTGTAGCCGCCGTCCGCGCCGAACCAGATGGTGTCGCCGGTGAACAGGTATTCGTCGTCGATCAGGTACACCATGTGGCCCCAGGTGTGCCCCGGCACCAGCAGGCACTCCACCTTGATGCCGTCGATGGTGAACACGTCGCCGTCCTTCAGCAGCACCTTTCGGTTGTCCATCTTCACCATGGGCAGCTTGTACAGCCCGTGGATCACCCTGCGCCGCTTCTCCCCCGTCAGGTAGCGATTCTCGATCTCGCCGATGTAGACCGTGGCGTCCTTGAACAGCCGCTCGCTGTCCATCTCCAGCGCGCCCACGTGGTCGGTGTCCTGATGAGTGATGAGTATGTGCCGGATGGACGCCGGGTCGATGTCCAGCCAGCCCATCTTCTCCTGCAGCCGCGCGTAGTTGTAGCCCGCGTCGATCATGATGGTCGTGCCGTTCTTCGTATAGAAGAATATGTTGGCCACCCACTCCCGCACGCAGGCCACGCGCTCGTCGATGCGGCCGGTGTTCAGCGGCTTGAAGATCGCCCTGCCGCGGAACATCGCGCTCATGGATCGCTTTTGGTTGTCCGAATCCTTTCTGGCCATGGTATTGCCCCCTTTATACGCTCTCGCTCCGCTCCCAGCCGTCGCCGGCGTCGGTATCGTGGCGGATGAAGTCAAAATCGCAGCAATCGCCGCCCTGGCAAAGGGTCTTTGTGCGCCGGAAGTCCGTATAGGGCAGGCTGCCGAAGTTGATTATGTCCGAATGGCAGAACATCGCGCCCAGCTTCATCAAACCCTGTTCCTCGAAGATGTGGCGGTAGACGCACTCGCGGCACTCGAAGTGGAAGCGATCCTTCGGATCGTCCATGTGCCATTCGTATCGCCAGCCCACGCCGCTGCCATGCCTGAAGCCGAAGGGCAGCAGCTTCTTCATCACCGGCAGGAAGATGGGCAGCCGGGCCAGCCTTTGATAGGTTCCGGGCGTCAGCGCCTTCCACATCTCCTCCGACGTGTTCCTGTAAGCCTCCTCTTCGCTCATGCCGTGCCTCTGCAGGGTCTGATAGAGGGCGATGGAGGTGAAGATCTGCGCCATGTGCCTGATGTTGCCCTTGTCGCAGTACTTTTTCTCCTCCCGGATCAGCCCGCCGATTCGCGCATAGACGTCCCGCCGGATCTCCTCCGGCAGGGTCGGGATGTACTTTCGATAGCGGCTGATCGCCGCCAGCTTCTCCGGCACATATCGCTTCATGCCGCCCCTCCTTTCGCCGCGGCCCGGAACGCCGTTCCGGGCATCGGTTAGGTTTGCCTTACTTAATTATACGCATCCGGATGCAAAGTTCAACGCATGTTTGTTAAAACTAACATATATTTGCTCGAAGCTTCATTCCGGTTGACAAAATCAAACACCATGCCGGCGTGCCGACATGGTGTTTGATTTTGATTGTGCCTGGATTCGCTATGCTGGCTTTACTCCACGGAATCCGGATCTGCCACGGCCCAGAAGGCGGGCTTGGGATTGCGATTGGCGTCGAACAGCAGCGGATACTGGGAGCTGCGCCAGCTCATGCTGTCCGTTATGCCCCAGAACTGCACGGCCTCAAGCTGTTCGGCGTGGGCGGAAAGCAGCTTCATGACGCCCGCGTACACCTGCGCCTGGGTGGTGAAGCTGGGCTCGTCGTTGGCGTCCACGGTGATGTCCAGCTCGCTGACCCGCAGCCGCAGGCCCAGCGCGGCGACGCGCTCCACGGCATTGGTGAGCTCCTCGATCGTGGGGCTGGCGGCGGCGTTGTGCATTTGAAAGCCGTAGCCGTCGATGCTGCCCTCGGCCATCAGCTCCTCCAGCAGCTTCACGATGCCGTCCTGCTTGGGCTGGTAGGCGGTGTTGTAGTCGTTGTAGTACAGCAGCGTGCCCTCCGGCGCGTACTTGCGCGCCAGCTCGAAGGCCCGGGCCAGGTAGTCCTCGCCCACCACCTGCAGCCACATGGAATCGCGCAGCTGCCCGGTGGCGTCGTCCACGGCCTCGTTCACCACGTCCCAGCTGACCACCACGCCGGGATAGTTCTCGTCCATGAAGGCCATGACCTGCGCAATGTAGTTCTCCAGCCTCGCCAGCATCACCTCGCGGCTCACCAGCGGCGCGTCGGCCTGATAGCCCTCGTGGAAGAAGGCCTCCGGCGTCTGGTTGTGCCACACCAGCACGTGGCCATGCACCTTGATTCCGCTGGCGCTGGCGAAGTCCAGTATGGGCTTGACGGCGTCGAAATGCACCGCCACGGCCGTGTCGTCCTCCGCGGCCTTCTCCTGGCTGGCGGCCACATCCAGCACGGAATCGGGCTTCAATTCGTTTTCGGGGGTGACGATGCTGAACTGCGCCTTGACGAATTCCTGGTAGTCGTCCCGGGAGCCGATCCAGCCGCCGGCGCAGGTGCCGATGTCGAACCGGTCCGCGTAGATCTCCTTCAGCGACGGCATGCCCTCCACCTCCGGGATCTCCATGGGCACCGGCGTCGGCGCGAGCTCGGGCTCGCCGTCCGGAGCCTCCAGCCGGAAATCGCGGATGTCAAAGTCCAGCGACGGCGCGCCGGTGGTCTCCACGTACAGCACGAACCGGCTGTAATTCCCGGCCACGTACTCGCCCGAAAGCTCCGTCCACTCGCCCCGCTTGGCGGTGGCGAAGGCCAGGTTCTCATAGCTCTCCACGCCGTCGACGGTGTGGGCCACGGACACCATGAACCTGGCCTCGTCCTGCTGGTCCTGGCGGGCCTGCACGCTGAACACATACCGGCCGCCGGGCACCAGGTCGAAGTCCCGCCCGGGGGAATTCCAGTCGGAATCGCGGCCCACAATGCGCAGCGCGCCCTCGTCCAGCAGCGACACCGAGGCCGACCCGGCGGAACGGGCTACCCAGCCGTCCGCGTCGGCAGAAAAGTCGGAAAGGTACAGCGGGTCGGCGGTCTCGGCAAAGGCGGCCATGCCGCTTAGTGCCAGCACCAGAAGCATTATCAACAGTCTGCGCACGGTCAATCATCCTCCCTCGTCAGTCCTTCGTCGGCGGCCAAAGAAAGGCGAACCGCCGGCCGCGCTCGGTTCGCCTTCATTATAACATTTTTCTTCGCCGCCAACAATCGACCGCTCTTGCGCCCAGGCGCGAAAAGCCGAACGATTCTTGCGATTTGCGGCAGTTCCGGAGTGAACAGGCTTTATTCCCTTCCGTCGCAGAACGCCAAAACCCGGTCGTAAAAGTCCTTCGCCTCCTCATAGGCGCCGTGGCCCAGGCCCTCATACACAGACAGCGCGCTGCCGGGGATGCCGCTGTGCAATTCATGGCAGGCCTCCGTGCCCAACGTGCCATCCTCGCTGCCCGCAAGGATCAGTGTCGGGCAGGCGATTTCAGCCAGCCTGTCCCGCGCGTCGAAGCGCAGGATCGCCCGGGCGTTCACCAGGAAGCGATCGTAGCGCTTCGGCTTCGTGAACCGCGCCAGCAGCGGGAAAAGCCACCGGTTTTTGCGCAGATACGCCCCCGAATACATCTTCTCGGCGGTGTCCACCATCAGCGCAACGTGATCCCCGCGCAGGGCCATGTCAATCCAGCCGGACACCGCAGCCCGCGCGGTTTCGTTCGCGTTCGGGGCCGTGACCGCCAGCACCAGCCGTTCCACCCGCTCCGGGTGCCGGATGGCGAGGCACTGGGCGATCATGCCGCCCTGGGAGACCCCCAGCACGCAGGCGCGGTCGATCCCAAGCCGCTCCATGGCCAGCGCCTGGTCGTCTGCCATGGCCTCGATGGTGTACCCCTGGGGCATGGCGTCCTTCCGGCTGAACATATAGACGGTATGATCCCGCAAATAGCGCCTGTAGGGCCAAAACAGCGCCAGCGCCTTGCCCTTCACCGTGGCCAGCCCGTCGGAGAGCCCCGGCAGCACCACAAGCTTCCTGTCGCCCCGGCCAAAGGAGACGTAATGCATCTCCGTATTGCCGATCGTCACATGGCCGTTTTTCATGGTTCCTTCCTCATGCGCATGTTCTTCTCCTTCTCATAGAAGGCCCGGCACAGCATCCTGAACTCCTCCGGGCTTTCGCAGGCGCTTTCGCACTGGCGCTTCTTCACCCCGGAGCGCTCGAAGGTGTCCCGCACCTTGTCGCATTCAAACTCCGGGCAGTCGCGGCAGGCGCTCACCCCGTGGTTCCGGGTGCAGGGCAGCAGCATGAAGCTGCAGGTGGGGCGGCAGCCGCAGCCGGTGCAGCGGATCTCATCGTTGCCGACCACCCTGTCCCGCCAACCGGCCCGGTACCAGAACAGGGCGGTCTCGCGCAGCTCTTCCTCCGTCCGCGCCAGGAAGCGCGGGCACACCGCGCAGTCGTCCCCGCAGACGGACAGGATCGGCTCCGCGCCCTCCAGCTCATTGAGCCTGTCCATGTACCACTTCACGATCGCTCATCCTCCCTCAGTCAGGCGATAGGGCGTACCCGTGTATTCGCAAGACGATTTCTCCCTATCGCTGTCCATGCGCCACCCAGTACACCTTATACTCCCGCTCCGCCTCGAAGCCGAACTTCTCGGCCAGATGGCGGGAAATATCGTTCTGCGCGTCCCAGTGGACGAGCAGGCCCCGCGCCATGCAGTCGCGCAACATCGCGGCCACGCAGGCGGTGGCCAGGCCCTGTCCGCGGCAGTCCTCCGCCGTGGACACGTCCAGCTCCACCTCCCCGTCCAGGCTCAGGAACGAGGATGCGGAAGCGACGACCTCCCCGCCCCGCCGGGCCACCGCACCGGAGCCCTCCGCCCGGAAGGCCCCATAGGAAGGATAGTTCGCGCCATGCCCGAAGGGATGGGTGTTGAAGGCAACCTCGTCCATCATGGCCAGGCGGCAACCCTCCGGCAGCGGGCTCTCCGCCGGGAAGCGGAATCGGCGCAAAGGCTTCATCAGGGTGCGCCGAAACACCTTCGCATCAGGATACTGCATCTGGATACAGTTCTCCCACCCAATCGACAGGCACACCCAGGGGCGGGCCATAAAGCCCGCCTCCAGCGCGGCAACGCTCTCCGGTTCCGGCTCGCCGTCCAGATAGACGAACAGCGCGTCGGCGATGCTGCCGCGTTCAAAGTGCATCAACTTTCCATACACGCCCCGCCGCCCGCAGCAGCAGCGGTTTCTCCAACCATTCATTTCCGTTCATCAGCTTCGCACCGTCAGGTTGTTCAGCCAGCGCTCCCTCTTCAGCCAGAAGTGGAAGATCACCAGCTTGATAACGTCGATCAGCTTCACGCCGCAGTACAGCGCCACCGGGCCCACGTTCGTGAACCGCGCCAGCAGGAACACCATGGGCAGCATCACGAAGATCGTCAGCCCGGCGTCGGTGGTGGCGCCCATCCGCGCGTCGCCGCCGGAGCGAGCCACGGCCTGCTGGGTGTTCATGTAGACCCAGACCGGCATGAACAGGGCCATGGTGCCCACCATGCGCCGGCAGATTTGGATGGCGCTGGCGCTCAACCGGCCGAACACCACAGGCACGATCAGCGTGGTGGCGAAGCCGAAGCCCATCATCGCCAGGCCGAACATCGCCGAGCCAGACAGCAGCCAGGTCTTCTCCCGGCGCGCCCTCTCCAGGTCGCCCGCGCCCAGGGTCTTCCCCAGCAGGACGCCCGTGGCGGAATAGACGCCGCCGAAGGCCACGAAGTACAGGTTGGCGATGGCAAAGCTGGAGGCCATGCCGGACACCACGTCCGCGCCGCCCCGGCCGTTGTAGATGGCCGTGGTGATGGTCTCCGACAGCACCCACACCATCTCGCAGAACAGCACCAGCGCGCTCTTTTTCAATATTTCCTTGAACAGCCTGCCGTCGATCTTCAAGAAGTCCGCCAGGCGCACGGCGAAGTCCGGTTTGGCGCGGACATAGACGGCGATGAAGATGACGAACTCCAGCGTCCTG
>CACWZP010000023.1 GCA_902765395.1 uncultured Eubacteriales bacterium | reverse complement strand
TCCGACAGCGCGATCCCCCCGCACCCCACGGCGTAGCAGAGGATGTCCCGCCAGTCGAAGGTGCTGCCCAGCAGGATGCGCAGAAGGCGATTGTCCCGGACCACGGGCAGGTTCCCCCAGCCCAGACCCTGCAGGCACTCCACCAAAGCCGCGAACAGGAACACCCACAGTATAAGCCACCTGTGCCCCCGTGGCCGGATTGCCCGAGCCAGCAGGTACACCGCCACCACCACCAGCACATCGCCCACATAGGGGCGAATGAAGGCATCGTGGACGTACTTTCCGATCAGGATCTCAAAACCGACTACGGTCGCTAATCCAAGAATAAACCAAAGTCTGTTCTTCATTTCGCTTCATTCATCCTGGGATGTGGCAAATTCCCGCAGTGCGTCCAGCACCGCTTCGCCGCTCTCGATGGCGTTGACGGTCTCCCTGAACCGGGACGCGCCGCGCATGCCGTGCACATACCAGGCGATGTGCTTTCGCATCTGCAGCACCGCCAGCTTTTCCCCGTACAGCTGCCTTTCCAGCTCGAAGTGGCACATGGCCATGTCAACGCGCTCCTCCGGTGTCGGCGCAGGCACGGTCTCTCCCCGCAGCGCGGCGGCGATCTCCCTGAAGATCCAGGGATTCCCCTCGGCGGCGCGGCCCACGATCACATCGTCGCAGCCGGTCTCCTCCATCATGCGCAGGGCGTCCGCGCCGCTTCTGACGTCGCCGTTGCCAAACACCGGCACGGACACCGCCCGCTTCACGTCCCGGATGACGCTCCAGTCGGCGCGCCCGGAGTATTGCTGCTCCCTGGTTCGGGCGTGCACGGCGATGGCCGACGCGCCGCTGCCCTCGCAGATTCGGGCCACCTCCGCGGCGTTGACGGAGTCGGCGTCCCAGCCGGAGCGGATCTTCGCCGTGACGGGCAGTGACGTGGCGTCGACCAATGCCCGGACCACCGCGCCGATTTTCTCCGGCTCGCGCATCATGGCGCTGCCCTCGCCGTTGCCGGTGATCTTCGGCGCGGGACAGCCGAAATTCAGGTCGAAGAACTGAAAGCCCCGCCCCTCCAGCTGCCGGGCGGCCTCGGCGATGTACTCCGGCTCGCTGCCAAACAGCTGCAGTCCCACCACGCCCTCGCCGGGCAATCGGGCCAACAGGTCGTTGGCGGCGCGGTTCTTCCCGCCCGAGAACACCCAGCCCTTGGCGGAGAGCATCTCGCTGACGGCCCAGGCCGCGCCCTGCCGGTGGCAGAGCAGCCGCATCGCCGCGTCCGTAACCCCCGCCATAGGCGCAAGGCCCGCTCCTTTCGCCGGGAGCAGGTCGCTGATTTGGAAAGACATGGCTACCTCCGATAATGTGCTTGTCCATAGTATAGCAATTCTCACCGGGAGTTGTCAATTTTCCTTGCATTTCCCATATGTAATCGTGTATAATAAGATAGCATAGTTTTATACCCGCCGCATATGGTGAAGGGAACGCCCATTGGCCGGAAGCGGAGGGATGGTTATGAGGATTTCCAGAAGCGCCAGGGCTGCCATGACGGCCCGCCCCCGGAAGGCGGCGCGGCGAAGCCTGCCGGCGCTGGAGTGGGTGGAGGACGCCGCCGGGCAGTGCGCCCGCGCCACTGCCATCGGCAGCCGGAGCCTGCTGGTGGAGAACCACACCGGGCTGCTGGGCTTTTCCCCCGACTGCGTCCGACTGAACACCGCCAGGGGCGTACTCTGCGTCCACGGAAGCGACCTGTCCCTTGCGGACATGCGTCCGGGCGCGCTGATCGTCCGGGGCGACATTTCCCGTGTCGAACTGCCCTGCGAGGGAGGTGACGCGCCGCATGAGGGGTGAGGTCACCGTCCGCGCGGAGTGCCTGATGCCGGAAAAGCTGCTGGAGCGGGCATTGACGCGCGGCGCGCGGTTCGACGCGGTGCGCCTGGAGGGCGATCACGCCCTGATCGTGGATTGCGACGCCGCCAGCGCACAAATACTTCTGGACCAGTGCGAGCGCTTCCATCTGCCCGCCGGAACGCTCAACCGCCGGGGCAGGAGCGCGTTCATCGAATACGCCCGCCGCCGGCGCACGCTGCCCATCGGCCTGATGCTCTGCGGCATGCTGTGCTGGCTGTTCCTGGGGCGGATCTGGCTGGTGGACATGGCCTTCTCCGGGGAGGCCGCCCATCTGGGCAACGCCGAAGCGCTGCGTAACACTGCTTTTTCCGAGGGCGTCCACCCGGGCATGCGCCGGGACATCGACCTGGACGCGCTGGGCCAGCGACTGCTTTCGAGCGCCGGGGATTACAGCTATGTGGGTGCGCACCTGCGGGGCATTCGCCTTTTGATCGAAGCCGTGCCGGAGGTGCCTTCCCCCGCCCTCTACGACGTGGACGCTGCGCGGGACCTGGTCTCGGACCGGGATGGCATCGTATTGAGCGCCGAGGCTCGCTCCGGGGCGCTGTGCGTGCAGCCCGGGGATACCGTGCGCCGGGGCCAGCTTTTGATCCGCGGCGAGGAGCAGCTGAGCAAGGAGGAGACCCGGCCCATCGCGGCGCTGGGCGAGGTGATCGTCAGGACCTGGTTCACCGGGGAGGCGGCCCTGCCCCTCTGCGAGGAGCACACCGAATACACCGGCCGCGTCTCCGCGTGCGCAATGCTGAAAACACCATGGTTCAGCCTGCCGCTCACAGAGGGCGAGATATTTCCCGACCAGCGGGAGGACGTGCAATACCTGCCCATCGGCGGGCTGTTCCTGCCGCTGGAGATCGAGCGCACGACCTGCCGTGAGGTCATACGGAGCGCCGTCCCCATCGACGATAAACTGCTGCAGGAGCGCCTCCGGGCGCTGGCCTTTGCGGACGCGGCGCTGGCGCTTCAACGGGATGGGCTCGACAATTATGAAATACTGGATCGCTGGATCGACTATGAAAAGACCGTCGGCGCTCTGACCGCCAAAGCCGTCATCGAGATCAGCGCCGACGCCGCCGTGACGCGGGAGGCGCTGGCGAAGGATACACAGAGAGATTGATCGCATACTACAGGGAGGCATTTCGATTTGGAGCACACGTCTGATTCCTACACCGAGCACATGAACGTGGATTCGCCGGAGCAGTTTATCGGTATGTTCGGCATCCGCGAGGAGAATATTCCCCTGTTCCGGGAGGAGCTGGGGGTGGACATCTTCGCCCACGGCGGGGAGATCACGCTGTCCGGCGACCCGGAGAAGGTGTCCCTGGCGCGGCTGACGCTGGAGAAGCTGCAGGAGATCGTGCTGCGGGGCGAGACCGTGGATCGCACGCGCATCCGCTACGCCATCGAGCTGGCCGCCGAGGGCAAAGCCGACCGCATCGGCGAGATCATGCGGGACGTGATCGCCATCACCTACCGGGGCCGCCAGGTGAAGTGCAAGACCCTGGGGCAGAAGCAGTACGTGGACGCCATCAAGCAGAACACCGCCACCTTCGCCGTGGGACCCGCCGGCACGGGCAAGACCTACCTGGCCATCGCCATGGCCGTGGTGGCGCTGAAGAACAAGGAGATCGAGAAGATCATCCTCACCCGCCCCGCCGTGGAAGCCGGCGAAAAGCTGGGCTTCCTGCCCGGCGACCTGGCCCAGAAGGTGGACCCGTACCTGCGGCCGCTGTACGACGCGCTGCACGAGATGCTGGGCCTGGACGCCTACCAGCGGCTGCTGGAGCGCGGCGCGGTGGAAGTGGCCCCGCTGGCCTATATGCGCGGCCGCACGCTGAACGACGCCTTCATCATACTGGACGAGGCCCAGAACACCACCAGCGAGCAGATGAAGATGTTTTTGACCCGCATGGGTATGGGCTCGAAGATGGTTATCACCGGCGACGTCACCCAGATCGATTTGCCCGTGGGCAAGAAGTCCGGCCTGGTGGAGGCGCTGGAGGTGCTCAAGGATGTCAGCGACATCGGCATCGTGCGCCTGACCCACAAGGACGTGGTGCGCCATGAGCTGGTGCAGGCCATCGTGCGCGCCTACGAAAAGCACGCCCAGAAGAACGAGCGGCCCGAGCGCAGGCCCCGGGTTTTCCGCCCGTAGGAGGGATTTCCATGAGAATGAAGAAACGCAGGGAGAGTGCCGCGCGGCTGGCTCCGGTGCTGAAAAACGCGCTGATCATCGCAGTGGCGTATATCCTGCTGTCCACGATGCTGGTGCTGGGCGCCACGCCGGAGCAGCACGACATCCAGGTGGGCTCCCCCGCCCCCATGGACATACTGGCCAGCAAGGACGTGAACGACGTGGTGACCACCGAGGAGCATCGGGAGGCCGCCGCGGCGCTGGTGGAGCCCAGCTACAAGAGCATCGACTTCTCCGTGGTGGGCACGGTGTCCTCCAATATGGAGGCCATGTTCAGCCAGTTGACTTCGCTGCGGGACAGCGGCGCGCCGGACCCTGCCGTGATGACGGACGACGAACTGGAGGCCCTGAACCAGGCGCTGCCGGTGAACGTGAACCGCGAGGAATACACGGCGCTGATGACCTGCGACGACGAGACGCTGGAGAAGCTGACCAACGACGCCATCATCGGCGTGCGCGACGCGCTGAATTCCACGGTGCTGGAGGGCCAGGAGGGCGCGGCGGTGAACCGGCTGTCCCGGTCGCTGGCGGCGGCGGGCTACGACCAGCCGCTGGTGTCGCTGGCCACGGACGTGATCAGCGCCACCATCCAGCCCAACATGCTCATCGACGCGGAGATCACCGAGGCCAACCGACAGAAGGCGCGGGACGCCGTGGAGATGGAGACCTGCGTGAAGGGCGAGGTGATCGTGCGCCGCGGCGAGATCGTGACCCTGGCGCAATACACCATGCTCTCGTCCCTGGGCCTTTTGAAGGAGGATTCCCTGGACTGGCCGCTGCTGGCCGGCATCGCGCTGATCGCGCTGCTGCTGATGGGCTGCGCCGCGCTGTACCTGAACCGCTACGGCAAAAAGCTGGACAGCCGGTCCATCACACTGCTGTGCGTGATCGCCGCGGTGGTGACGGGCCTGTGCCTGGCATTCAGCCGTTTGAACGCCTACATGATGCCCATGTCCCTGGGGCTGATGCTGGTGGCGCTCCTGTACGATGAGCGCGTGGCCCTGTACTTCAACATCGCCCTGGGTTTCCTGGCCTCGATGCTGATGAACGCCGGGGGCGGGCTGTTCACGGTGACCATGTTCTCGGTGATCCTGATGAGCATGGTGGCCGCGCCCATCGTGCTGGCGGTGTTCAACCGAAGCATGCAGCGCACCAGCCTGCTGCTGGCGGGCGTGTTGGTGGGCGTGAGCAATTTCGTTTGCACCATGGCCGTCGGCCTGATCAATAGCGCGGAGCTGCGCGGCGTGCTGACCAATGCGCTGTGGGCCATGTCCAACGGCATCATCAGCGCCATACTTTGCATCGGCCTGCAGCCGCTGCTGGAGTCCATATTCAACCTGGCCACCAATTCCAAGCTGATCGAGCTTTCCAACCCCAACCAGCCGCTACTGAGAAGGCTGCTGCTGGAGGCGCCCGGCACCTATCACCACTCCATCATCGTGGCGAACCTGGCCGAGGCCGCCGCCAGCGCCGTGGGCGGCAACGCCCTTCTGGCCCGCGTGGGCGCCTATTACCACGACGTGGGCAAGCTGAAGCGGCCAGTCTATTTCAAGGAAAACCAGCTGGGCGACAATCCCCATGACCGCACCGACCCCCGGGTGTCCGCAGCGATCCTGACGGCCCATCCCCGGGACGGCGCTGCCATGGCCCAGAAGGCCCGCATCCCCGAGCCGGTGCTGGAGATCATCCGCCAACACCATGGCGACGGGGTGGTGCTCTGGTTCTATGACAAGGCCGTGAAGCTTTACGGCGCGGAGAACGTGGACATCAACGCCTTCCGCTATGAGGGGCCCCGTCCCCGCAGCAAGGAGGCCGCGTGCGTGATGCTGGCGGATACCATCGAGGCAGCCGCACGCAGCGTGCCCGACCCCACTCCGGAGAAGGTCGACGCGCTGATCCATAAGCTGGTGCGCAGCAAGCTGAACGACGGCCAGCTGGATGAGTCCGATCTGACCTTCGGCGACCTGGAGAAGATCTGCAGCGCGTTCTCCACCGTGCTGACCGGCGTGTTCCACGAGCGGATCGAGTATCCGGACGTGAAGCTGCCGCCGCGCACTGAAATGCGAACGGAGCAGGAGCCGGAGAAGCCCCAGCAGGCAGAGCAGGCTGCCCAGGCGCCGGTGAAGGGCGCGGAGGAAGCCGCGCAGCCGGAAGCGCAGCCTTTGCCTTCCGAAAACGGCGCGCCGGCGGCCCAGACCGTGCCGCCGCAGCAAAGGGAGGAAGCTGCCAATGGCGATTGAGCTGAGTTGGGAGATCCCCATGCCGGAGGACATGGAGGGGCTCGAAGCCCTCCTGAACCGGGTGGCGGAGGCCTGCTTTGCGGCCGAGGGCATCACAAGCGCGGGATTTTGCGTGCAGATCGTGGACGATGAGGCCATCCGCGCCCTGAACCGCAATATGCGGAACATCGACAGCGCCACCGACGTGCTGTCCTTCCCCACCGTCAACTATCCCGCGGGAAAGACCGCCCGGGACTGCCCGAAGCGCATGGCCCGGGAGTTCGACCCCGGCCTGGGCTGCATAAACCTGGGCGACTGCGTGATCAACCTGAACCGCGCGCGGCAGCAGGCCGATGAGTACGGCCACTCCCTGAAGCGGGAGCTGAGCTACCTGACCGCCCATTCCGCGTTTCACCTGATGGGCTACGACCACATGAACGAGGAGGAAAAGCGCCAGATGCGCCAGATGGAGGAAAAGGCCCTTGGGGCCATCGGCATCACCCGCCAGGAGGACGGCATCGGCTTTGACCGTCTGTTTGAGCTCGCCTGCGAGGCCATGCAGATGAGCTACAGCCCCTATTCCCACTTCAAGGTGGGCGCCTGCATCCTCGCCGAGGACGGGCGCACCTTCAAGGGCTGCAACTTCGAAAACGCCAGCTACGGCGCCACGATCTGCGCCGAGCGCTGCGCCGCCGGCAACGCCATCATAAACGGCGCGCGCCGCTTCAAGGCCATCGCCGTGGTGGGCTCCACCGCCGTGGCCTGGCCATGCGGCATCTGCCGCCAGGTGCTGCGGGAGTTCTCCGACACGTCCCTGCCCGTGATCGTGGGCGAGTTCGGCAAGGGCTATACCGTCAAGACCCTGGGCGAGCTGCTGCCGGAGGGGCTATCGCCCGAGGATCTGGGCGTGGATGTCAACGCTTGACGCAAGAGTTGAGGGTTTAGAGTTCAGAGCAGCGTGTCTGGTCGCGCGAGCGGCGCTTTGATTTCCGCTGATCCTGTACGGTATCATTTATTCTGAACTCTGTTCTCTATTGAATTCTGATTGATACGGAGGAAAAACATGTCCGATAAAAAGTTTCGTTCCGGCTTCGTGGCCATCCTGGGCCGGCCGAACGTGGGCAAATCCAGCCTGATGAACCGCTTTGTTGGCGAGAAGGTCGCCATCATCTCCAACCATCCCCAGACCACGCGCAACAAGCTGCTGGGCGTGGCGACGGGCGACGACTGGCAGATCGTGTTCGTGGACACCCCCGGCCTGCACAAGCCCCGCACGAAGCTGGGCGAATTCATGGTCAAAAGCGCCGAGGACGCCAAGGAGGGCGTGGACGCGGTGCTCTGCGTGGTGGACGGCCAGCACATCGGCGCGGGCGACATGGCCATCCTGCAGGACCTGGCGAAGATGCGCTGCCCGAAGTTCCTGGCGGTGAACAAGATCGACATCGTTCCGGAGGAAAAGCTGTTCCCCCAGCTGGCCCAGCTGCACGACATTGGCTACGACCAGATCGTGTCCACCTCCGCCCGCACGGGCGAGAACGTGGAGCTGCTGAAGAAGCTTCTGATCGAGGCCATGCCGGAGGGACCCAAGTACTTCCCCGACGACATGATCACCGACCAGCCCGAGCGGGTGATGTGCGCGGAGATCATTCGGGAAAAGGCGCTGCGAAACCTGCGGGACGAGGTGCCCCACGGCATCGGCGTGGAAATGCTGCAGATCCAGAAGCTGTCCGAACACCTGACGGAGATCCACGCCAACGTGTACTGCGAGCGGGCCAGCCACAAGTCCATCATCATCGGCAAGCAGGGCGCGATGCTGCAAAAGATCGGCAGCGAGGCCCGCTCGGACATCGAGCGCTTGCTGGGCACGAAGGTGATGCTGAAGCTGTGGGTGAAGGTGCGCGAGGACTGGCGCAACCGCGCCGGTGACCTGCGCACGCTGGGCTACGAGGAATAGCCCATGGCCTCCTTCACCACTCCCGCCATCGTGATCCGCCGGGCCGATTACAGCGACTATGACCGCATGATCACGCTGTTTTCCCCGGAGCTGGGCCGCGTGGAGGCCATCGCACGGGGATGCCGCAGGCCGAAATCCCCTCTGGTGAACGCCGTGGAGCCCTTCACCAGCGGCGAGTTCCAGCTGTTCAGCCACAAGGAGCGCAACTCGCTGGAGCAGTGTCAGATCTCCGAGAGCTACTATGAACTGAGGTCGGACTACGACCGGCTGCGCCATGGCGTGTACTGGCTGAAGCTGCTGGATACCGCCATCCTGCCGGACACCCCCGCGCCGGACCTTTTCATCATCACGCTGCGGGCGCTGGCGCATTTGAATTACGGCGAGCTGCCGCCGGAGCTTGTGACCTTCGCCTTCGAGTGCCACTTTATGCGGCTGATGGGCCTGTCTCCTCGGATGGAGGCCTGCGTGCGCTGCGGAAGGGCAGTGGACGGGGACGCCTGGTTCGACGCGGACCTGGGCGGCGTGGTGTGCGAAAGCTGCGCGGGCAGGCCCTACCAGTCCTGGCAGGCCGTCCCGCCCGTCTCCAACGGCGCGCGGCGCATCCTGATGAAGACGCCCCGCACCCAGTTCGACAAGTTCCAGCTGCTCCACGACCGGCCGGAGTGGCCCGAGGCCGCGCGGCTGATGCGCAGCCACGTGAACCTGCGCATGCACATGGAGAAATTCGCTCCACCGTTGGTCGAATCCGTTAGCGACGTTAAACCACAGTAAAATTTGGGGTTCACAAACCCCAAATTTTGTTGTATAATGGTATTAGTGTGATGAACCAATCATACCGATCATTTGAAGGAGGATTTTTCCATGAAGAAGTTTGTCTGTTCCGTCTGCGGTTATGTACATGAAGGCGACGCCGCTCCCGAGTTCTGCCCCGTCTGCAAGGCTCCCGCCAGCAAGTTCATCGAGCAGTCTGAGGAAATGACCTGGGCCGCCGAGCACGTGGTCGGCGTGGCGCAGGGCGCTCCGGCTGACATCATCGAGGACCTGCGCGCCAACTTCACCGGCGAGTGCAGCGAGGTGGGCATGTACCTGGCCATGAGCCGCGTGGCCTATCGCGAGGGCTATCCTGAGATTGGCGAGTACTGGAAGACCGCCGCCTTTGAAGAGGCCGAGCACGCCGCGAAGTTCGCCGAGCTGCTGGGCGAGGTGCTGACCGACAGTACCGAGAAGAACCTGAAGATGCGCGTGGAGGCCGAGAACGGCGCTACCGCCGGCAAGACCGACCTGGCCAAGCGCGCCAAGGCCCTGAACCTGGACGCCATCCACGACACCGTGCACGAGATGGCCCGCGACGAAGCCCGTCACGGCAAGGCCTTTGCGGGGCTGCTGAAGAGGTACTTCGGGAAGTAAGCACATCCTGTCACACGATCAAGATTTTGGAGGAGAATTCAAATGCTGTCCAAAAACCCAATTCTGAACGGTATCCTGACCTTTATCTTTGGCGCTGCTGGTGTCGCGTTGTTCAATTTCGTGTTGAGCCTGATCAAGAAGACCAGCTTTATGCAAGAGATCGGCAGTCGCGCGGATCTGGTCATCGATGTGATTATCTGCGTCGTCTGCGGCGTTTTGGGTTATATGCAGGCGAAGAAGGCCGCGAAGTAGCATTCCCACAGATGTACCTTCCGGGATCTGCTGAAGCGGTGTTTCGGGAAGAAACATAACAGTCTCCCCATGAAAAAGGCGGCATCAGCCGCCCTTTTTCTT
Organism: uncultured Eubacteriales bacterium; assembly: GCA_902765395.1. Classification (GTDB taxonomy): domain Bacteria; phylum Bacillota; class Clostridia; order Christensenellales; family Aristaeellaceae; genus UBA2862. Next base: position 38,226 of record CACWZP010000023.1, on the reverse strand, counting down.
ATGCTTTCACCACCACCGGCTTGCCCGCCTCGATCTCTCCGACGCTGTCCACGGGCACAGCATAGCGCTTGCCGATGTCCCAGGCGGTTTCGTCCGCGTCGGGCCAGCGGATGACGATGCCAGGGCGGCGCGGGATGTCGTCGCCCTCCTCCACCTCCTCCACCACGCGCACGGCCTCGCGGCGGCGGGTCTGGCAGGCGATGGACAGGTTCAGCTTCATCTCCAACCGGTCGCCCATCAGCGCGTTGGCCTCGGCGGAGAGCACCTGGATGTCCGCGACCGACCGATCGTTCAGCGCCTGGGGCACGGTGACGGAGAAGGGCAGCTCGGCCTCCGTGGAGGCGGGCACGTCCGAACCGCCGGGGATGTAGAGCACCTGGGCCTCGATCACGCCGTCGATGCGTCCCTGGCCGTTTTCGTTGCGCCACTCGCCGATGGACGGCGTGGCCTTCACGGCGATCACCGTGCCCACCGCCGGCGCGCCTTCGCCCAGCAGCACCGTGCCGCGCACCACGTCGCTGACGCGCAGCTGGCTGGCCTGGGCGCACAGCCGCAGGGTCTCATGGTCCACGTCCAGCGACGCGCCCTGGGTGGCGTAGACGTCGGTGAGGGCGCTCGCGCGGTCGGTGACGTTGGCCAGCACCTTCACGCGCAGCTCCGCCTCGCAGGAAAGGCGCATGTCGCCGTCCTCCCCCGCCGGCTCCACCTGGCTTCGGATGGCGCGCAGGTCACACTCACTGAACACGTCGCCCGTCAGCCACTCCGGCAGCTCCACCAGCTGCTCCCAGGCCATGGGATAGCGGATCACCACCGCGGGCCGACCGGCCACGCCGCTGGACACCAGCGTCTCCACCAGCAGCCGTCCCTTCACCTTCACGCCGCCCAGGTCCGGCTCCGTGGATTCGATTTCGATGGCCGCCCAGTCCATCAGCGAAGTCCTCGCGTCCAGCGCGGCGGGCAGCGCCACTGCGTCCTTCACCAGCGCCAGCTCCGTAGCCTCCGCCGCCAGCTTCACCGATGTAATGTCCCGGTACGTGGTCTGCAGGCCCTCCGCGCCGGTGATGTTCGTGATGACCTGCTCCGGCGTCAGGCGAAGCGCCTGGGCCGACAGGTTGCAGGTGATCTGGAAGATCATGTGGCCGTTTTCGTACTTCGCGTCCACGTGCACCGCCTGGCCCCGCACCCGGCAGAGCATGCCCGGCTGGGCGCCGGGGATCTCCAGCACGTGGTTCAGCGTGGTCTGGGCCGTGAGCGCCTTCAGGGTGCTCTCCTCGCCCTGCCGGTAGGCGGCCTGGCAGCTGACGGTCCCCTCCAGCACCACCCGGTCCGATTGCAGGTCCGCCTGGGAGATGTACAGGCTGGCATCCGCCAGCAGCGGCTCGATGGCATCCCGGCCCGCGCCGGGAACCAGTGCCTCCGCCCGCACCAACACCTGCGCGTCCCGCGCCCCGATCAGGTTCTCAAGCTCCAAGGTCTGCCGGTCTGTCTCCAGCGCCATAAAAACCCCTCCTGTCCGCATCGATCAATGGATGATATGCAGACTTGGAGGGGTTTTATCCGTATTTCGAGCACAGCTCAAATCAATTGGGAATGAGCAACGAAAGAGCCGCAGCCCTGTCACCATTCATTCCTCATTCCTGATTCCTCATTATCTCAAGTGCTCCTTGACGTACTCCAGCATCTCGCCCTTCTCCACGCAGTCGTTGAAGCGGGCTTCCCTGCTGCGCAGCGCGGCCAGGGCGGCGGGCACGGGCACGCCGGTGGTTGCGTTCAGCATATCCATGGCGCCGAAGCCGCTGTCCGGCTGGGCGTCGGAGATGGCGGAGAGCACATCACGGCTGAACTTGTAGGGCGAGGCCGTAGACAGCATCACGTTCACCCAGCCGTTGTCCTCGCTGGCCTTGAATTCCTCCATCACGGCCCAGCCCACGGCGGTGTGGGTGTCCATCAGGTATTCATAATCCCGCCAGACGCGGCCGATGGCGTCCAGGGCCTTTTCATCGTCCGCGCAGCCGGCGCTGAAGTGCTCGCGCATGGTCTCCATCAGCTTATCCGGCGCGGTATAGATGCCCTTCTCGCGCAGGTCTGCCATCAGGCCGGAGACCAGGTCGAAGTCCCCGCCGGAGGCCAGGAACAGGTAGCGCTCCAGGTTGCTGGACACCAGGATGTCCATGGAGGGCGAGGCGGTCTTGTAGAATTCGCGGCGACGGTCGTAGACGCCGGTGTTGATGAAGTCGGTGAGCACGTTGTTTTTGTTGGAGGCGCACACCAGCTTCGCCACGGGCAGGCCCATGCGGCGGGCGAATTCGCCGGCCAGGATGTCGCCGAAGTTGCCCGTGGGCACCACGAAGTTCACCGGATCGCCCAGGCGGATCTCGCCGCGCAGCACCAGGTCGCAATAGGCCTTGAAGTAGTAGGCCACCTGCGGCGCGAGGCGGCCGATGTTGATGGAGTTGGCGCTGGACAGGCGCGCGCCCTTTTCGGCGGCCCAGCCGTTGGCCTGGTCGTCGGCAAAGATGTTCTTCACGCCGGTCTGGGCGTCGTCGAAGTTGCCCTTCACGGCGCACACGCCCACGTTGCCGCCCGCCTGGGTGACCATCTGGGCCTTCTGCACGTCGCTGACGCCGCCATCGGGATAGAACACGATGATGCGCGTGCCGGGCACGTCGTGGAAGCCCTCCAGGGCTGCCTTGCCGGTGTCGCCGCTGGTGGCGGTGAGGATCACGATCTCCTCCTTCACGCCCAGCTTGTCCCGGGCCGCGGTGATCAGTCGGGGCAGCACGGACAGCGCCACGTCCTTGAAGGCCGAGGTAGGGCCGCGGAACAGCTCCAGCACGAAGTCGTCCCCCACCTTCTCAAGGGGCGTCAGATCCCCGGTCTCGAACTTTCCGTCGTAGGCCGCCTCGATCAGCGCGCGCATCTCCTCCGGCGTAAAGTCGTTCAGGATCCTGCCGATGACCTCGGAAGAGATCTCCACGGCGCTCATGCCGAGCAGCTTCCCCACGTCCACCTGCATCTGGTCGAAGTCCACGGGCGTATACAGGCCGCCGTCCGGCGCGATGCCCTTCAATACGGCCTCGGTGGAGTCGGCGGTGTGGGCCTTGGAGCGCGTGCTGTAGAATACCATGGGTGCATCCCCCTTGTCATGAAACTTGAAATCCGTTATTATCATAGCGGTTTTCCCGGAAAATTGCAATAGGGCGGCGCAATTTGTCCCGGATTTTACGCTTCGTTAAATGGCTGAAAACTATTGCCCCTTTCCTTTGACAAACGAGCCGCGTTGTGGTATAGTGTCTTTATCTTAAAAACATGTGTTTTTCCACGAAAGACACAAAGGAGTTGTTGACCGTGAAGATCGGACTGCTGGGCCTGGGCACCATCGGCTCCGGCATCTATGAGCATTTGAAGCGCCGGGACGACATCGAAGTCGTCCGCATACTGGAGCTGCTGCGCCATCCCGGGCTGGAGCACCTGGAGACCAGCGACTACAATGAGATCCTGAACGATCCGGATATCGACACCGTGGTGGAGCTGATCGGCGGCCTTGAGCCGGCCCACACCTTCACCGTGCAGGCGCTGAAGGCCGGGAAGAACGTGGTCTCTGCCAACAAGCTGATGATCTCCCATCACATGGAAGAGCTTCTGACGCTGGCGAAGGAGAACGGCGTGCAGTACCGCTACGACGCCAGCGTGGGCGGCAGCATCCCGTTTTTGTACAACCTGATGCGCTACCGCGGCGCGGACGACCTGCAGAGCCTGTCCGGTATCGTCAACGGCACCACGAACCTGATCCTGGACGTGATGCAGCGGGAGGGCCGGGGCTTTGACGACGTGCTGGCCGAGGCCCAGAAGCTGGGCTATGCCGAGCGCAATCCGGCGGCGGACGTGGACGGCATCGACGCCGAGTGCAAGCTTTGCATCGCCTCCGCCGTGGCCTTCCAGAAGTATGTGAAGCCCGAGGACGTGGACACCGAGGGCATCCGGCACATCGCGGCCGGGGACATCATACATTTCAAGCAGATGAACCGGGTGTGCCGGCTGCTGGTGAACGCAGCGAAGAACCCGGACGGCAGCATCCGCGCCTATGTGGAGCCCACGCTGGTGCCCGCGGACGCCATGGAGGCCGCCGTGCACATGAACAACAACACCATCTCCGTCGTCGGCGAATACTGCGGGCTGCACACCTTCCAGGGCCAGGGCGCAGGCAAGGACCCCACCGCCTTCGCCGTGGAGCTGGGCCTGCGGGACATCATGGACGGCGTGACCGCGCGGCTGAACCCCATTCCCGAGGGCTATGCCGCCGTGGACAATCGCCAGGCGCGCCACGCCTATTACCTGCGCACCAGCGCCCATCCCGGCGTGCCGGTGGAAAAGCTGGGCGATTGTGAGGGCAGCGCGGCGTACCTGACCGAGCCCATGAGCGTCAGCGAGATGCACGCGCTGGCGAAGGATCTGCGGGATAAGGATCCGAGACTGTTCTTCGCCGGGATTCGGGACTGAACCATATAAAATCTTTGAAAGCAGGGATTCATTATGAAGAAAGTCAATATTGCCGTGCTGGGCGCCACGGGCGCCGTGGGCCGCGAAATGCTGAAGGTGCTCCAGGAGCGCAGCTTCCCCATCAACCAGATCAAGGCGCTGGCCAGTGCCCGCAGCGCGGGCATGAAGCTGCCCTTCGCGGGCGGGGAGATCGTGGTGGAGGAAGCCACGGAGAACAGCTTTGAGGGCATGGACATCGTCCTCGGCGCGGCGAGCAACGCCCTGGCCAAGCAGCTGGCCCCGGCCATCGTGAAGGCCGGCGCGGTGTTCGTGGACAACTCCAGCGCGTTCCGCATGGTGGACGACGTGCCGCTGGTGGTGCCGGAGATCAACCCGGAGGACGTGAAGAAACACAAGGGCATCATCTCCAACCCCAACTGCTCCACCATCATCACCCTCACCGCCGTGGCCGCGCTGAACCGCGTGTCCCCCATCCAGTCCATGGTGGCCAGCACCTACCAGGCCGTGTCCGGCGCGGGCGCAAACGGCCTCAAGGAGCTGGAGCAGCAGGTGGCCGACTACGCTGCGGGCAAGGAGCTGACGCACAGCGTGTTCCCCTGGCAGATCGCCTTCAATGTGATCCCACAGATCGGCGACGACACCGGCAACGGCTACACCTCCGAGGAGATGAAGATGCAGAACGAGGGCCGGAAGATCATGCACCTGCCGGCGCTGAACGTGACCTGCACCTGCGTGCGCGTGCCCGTGCTGCGCAGCCACTCCATCAGCGTGACCGTCAAGACCGAGCGCAAGATCAGCGTGCAGGAGGCCCGCGAGGCCATCAGCAAGGCCCCCGGCTGCCGCCTGGTGGACGACCTGGCCAGCAAGAGCTATCCCATGCCGCTGGACACCAGCGACCAGGACATCGTGTTCGTGGGCCGCATCCGCGACGACCTGACCGACGAGAAGGGCCTCTCCCTGTGGTGCTGCGGCGACCAGATCCGCAAGGGCGCGGCGACCAACGCCATCCAGATCGCCGAGCTCTTGGTCGGCAGTGCCGACTGACACTCGCTGCCGCGTCGGCAGTGCCGACTGACACTCGCTGCCGCGCGCCATCGCATCGCCCCTTCAGGCCATTGATTCCAGCCTGAAGGGGCATCGGCAGCGCCGATGACATTTGCTGCCGCGCTGTTTTGCATCGCCCCTTCAGGCCACTGATTCCAGCCTGAAGGGGCGTCGTTTGTCCTCTGTCCCACAAACAAAACCCCATCTTAACCCCCGCCCCATGGCAAGGCGGGGGTTTTGCGTCTAAAATGGCAGTATGTGTGATATGAATGAATTTGAGATTCGCGAAAGCGAAGAAGAAGTGGAAGAAATCCTGGAAACCGGGGTTCCGGAGGCCAACACCTTCGAGGCCCTGAACCTCATGCCGGAGATCCAGAGGGCGGTGGAGGCCATGGGCTTCACCGAGCCCACGGACATCCAGCGCCAGGCCATTCCCCTGCTGCGCGGCGGCGCGGACGTGATCGGTCGCAGCCAGACCGGCACGGGAAAGACCATGGCCTTCGCCATCCCGGCGGTGGAGATGATCGACCGCACGGAGGAAGAGCCCACCGTGCAGGTGCTGATCCTGTGTCCCACACGGGAGCTGGCCCAGCAGGGCTGCGAGGAGATCAAAAAGCTGATCCGCTTCATGCTGAACGTGTGGCCGGCGGACGTGTACGGCGGCGCGGCCATGGACCGGCAGATCTACAAGCTGAAGCGGGCCAACCTGGTCATCGGCACACCCGGGCGCGTAATGGATCACATGCGAAGGGGCACGCTGTCCCTATCCAACGTGAAGCTGGTGGTGCTGGACGAGGCGGACGAGATGCTTTCCATGGGCTTCCGGGAGGACATCGAGACGATCCTGCAGGACGTGCCCGAGACGCGCCAAACGGTGCTGTTCTCCGCCACGATGCCGGACGCCATCCTGGAGCTGACCGACAAGTTCATGCGCGACCCCCAGCTGATCGAGATCAACGCCCAGCAGGTGACGCTTGAAAACATCCACCAGCAGTACATGGAAGTGCCCATGGGCCGCAAGCTGGACGCGCTGAACCTGCTGCTGAGAGCCGTGGAGCCGGAGCGGTGCATGATCTTCTGCAACACCAAGCTGATGGTGGACGAGGTGTCGAGCTACCTCAATAAAAACGGCTTTGGCTGCGAGGGCATCCACGGCGACATGAACCAGAGCCAGCGCACCCGCGTGATGGAGGGCTTCAAGTCCGCGCGCATACCGATCCTGGTGGCCACGGACGTGGCGGCGCGGGGCATCGACGTTAACGACATCGACTACGTCATCAACTACGACATGCCCCAGCACAGCGAGATCTACGTGCACCGCATCGGCCGCACGGGCCGCGCCGGCAAGGAGGGCACCGCCATAACGCTGTGCAGCGGGCGGCGGCAGTTCTTCGGCATGCGGGACATCCAGCGGATGACCCGGTCCACGGCGGAGCCGATCCCCATCCCCACCATCGCCCAGATCCGCCAGAAGCAGAACGAAATGAGCCTGGAGCAGGTGCGAAGGGCACTGGGCGAAGAGATCCCCATGGAATTCCAGGTGATGGTGGGCCGGCTGATGGCCGAGGGCCACGAGCCCGCCATGATTGCCTCCGCGGCCATGCAGCTGTGCTTCAAGCGGGACGAGACGGGCCTGACCGACATCGAGTTTGACCGCAAGTCCGACGGCGGCAGGCTGTATCGCAAGCTGATCATCGGCATTGGCCGCAGGCAGAAGGCCGCGCCGAACCACATCGTCAGCGCCGTGGCGGGCCGGGCGAACATCCCCGGCGCGCAGATCGGCAAGATCGAGATCTACGACGAGAAGACCGTGGTGGGCATCCCCGCCGAGAAGGCCGAGGCCATCGAGCAGGCCATGCAGGGCGCGACGATCTGCGGCGTGCCGGTGCGGGTGAAACTGAGCTCGGAGAAGCCTGCGGCGCGGCCCAGGCCGGGCGATATCCAGCGCCGGGAGAATCGTCGACAGGCGCCGCGTGGACGTTTTGAGGGACGTTCCCGGGCGTCTGTGGAGCCCCAGCGCCGCGGCAAGGTGAAGCTGTCCCCCGCAGCCCGTGAGAGACTGTTGGACACCGGCGACTTGAGCCGGTTCGAGTTCGCGCCGGAGAAGAAGGCTGATCGCCGGGAGCACGGGAATCGCCGGGAACGGCTGGACAGCCGCCGGAGTGATCGACGCGGCAATGGAAAGAACAGCGACCGGGGCTCGAAGCGGAGAAGATAGGCCATGATTCGCATAGCAACCGAACGCGACATCCCCGCCATCGCGGCCTTCTACGACCGCATCCACGACGCGGAGGAGGCGGGCAGGCTCGCCACCGGCTGGCTGCGGGGCGTATATCCCACCGAAGATACCGCCCGCCTGGCATTGACCGAGGGCGACCTGTTCGTGCTGGAGGACGGCGGGGAGATCACGGCCGCGGCGCGGATCAACCGGCGGCAGGTGGACGTGTACGCGCAGGTGGACTGGCGCTATCCCGCCACGGACGATCAGGTGATGGTGCTGCACACGCTGACGGTGGACCCGCTGAAGTCGGGCCGGGGTTACGGGCGGAAGTTCCTGTCCTTCTATGAGGATTACGCCCACGCCCACGGCTGCCCGGTGCTGCGGATCGACACCAACGAAAGAAATGCCGCCGCCCGGGCCATGTACGCCAGACACGGCTACATCGAGAGCGGCATCGTGCCCACGGTGTTCAACGGCATACCCGGCGTGATGCTGGTTTGCATGGAAAAGCGGCTGGATCGTTGATCCAGCCGCTTTGAATTTGTATTACGATACCTCGTCCGCCTCAAGCAGCGCCTCACGGGTCTTGAGCACCACCTCGTCGTTCTCCACGTCCACGATAATGGCCGAGTCCTCCTTGAGGTCGCGCTCGATCAGCAGGCGCGCGATGGGCGTCTCGATGGCCCGCTGGATGAACCGCTTCAGGGGCCTTGCGCCATAGACGCTGTCGTAGCCGTTGTCCACCACCCACTGCTCGGCGGTGGGGGTCAGCTGCACGGTCAGGCGACGCTCCGCCATGCGCGCGTTCAGGCTGCCGATCATCAGGTGCATGATGCTGACGATCTGATCGCGGGTCAGCGGCGTGTAGATCACGGTCTCGTCCAGGCGGTTCAGGAACTCAGGCCGGAAGCTGCGCTTCAGTATGGCCTGCACGGCGTCCCTTGCCTCGTCCTTCAGGTGGCCATCGGCGTCGATGCCCTCCTGGATGATGTCGGAGCCCAGGTTGCTGGTGAGGATGATGATGGTGTTCTTGAAGTCCACCGTGCGGCCCTGGGAATCCGTGATCCGGCCGTCATCCAGCACCTGCAAAAGGATGTTGAACACGTCCGGGTGCGCCTTCTCCACCTCGTCAAACAGCACCACGCTGTAGGGCTTGCGACGCACGGCCTCGGTCAGCTGGCCGCCCTCCTCATAGCCCACGTATCCCGGAGGGGCTCCCACCAGGCGCGATACAGCGAACTTCTCCATGTACTCGGTCATGTCGATGCGGATCAGGTTCTTTTCGTCGTCGAAAAGCGCCTGGGCCAGTGTCTTGGCCAGCTCCGTCTTGCCCACGCCGGTGGGGCCCAGGAACAGGAATGAGCCGATGGGCCGGTTCGGGTCCTGGATGCCCGCGCGGGAGCGCAGGATGGCCTCGGCCACCTTGCGGACGGCCTCGTCCTGGCCGACGACCCGCTTGTGCAGTTCGTCGTCCAGATGCAGCAGCTTGCTGCGCTCGCTCTCCACCAGCCGGGTCACCGGGATGCCCGTCCAGCGGGATACGATGCGGGCGATCTCGTCCTCGGTCACGCGGTCGTGCAGCAGGGCCTTGCCGTCGCCAGTCTCCATCTCCTTCTCCGCCTCGGCCAACTCGCTTTTCAGCCTCGGCAGCTCGCCGTACATCAATTCGGAGGCGCGGACGTTGTCATAGTGGTTCTTGGCGTTGTCCAGCTCCCGGTTGGCCTGCTCGATCTGCTCGCGCAGCTTCTGGACCTTCGTGATGGCCGCCTTCTCCCGGTCCCACTGCGCCTTCATGCCGTCAAAGCGCTCGTGCAGCGCCTTCAGCTCGCCGCGCACCTGCTCCAGCTGGTGCTTCGAGCTCTCGCCCTCCTTGGCCAGCGCGGCTTCCTCGATCTCCTTCTGGATGATCTCCCGGTTGATGTGGTCCAGCTCCTGGGGCATGGAGTCGATCTCGGTGCGGATCATGGCGCAGGCCTCGTCCACCAGGTCGATGGCCTTGTCGGGCAGGAAGCGGTCGGTGATGTAGCGGTCGGACAGCTTCGCCGCGCTGATCAGCGCCTGGTCGGCGATCTTCACGCCGTGGAACACCTCATAGCTCTCTTTCAATCCGCGCAGGATGGAGATGGTGTCCTCCACGCTGGGCTCGTCCACCATGACGGGCTGGAAGCGGCGCTCCAGGGCCGGGTCCTTCTCGATATACTTGCGGTACTCGTCAATGGTGGTTGCGCCTACGCAGTGCAATTCACCCCTGGCCAGCATGGGCTTCAACAGGTTGCCCGCGTCCATGCTGCCCTCGGCCTTGCCCGCGCCGACGATGTTGTGCAGCTCGTCGATGAAGAGGATGATATTGCCCTCGCTCTTCTTGACCTCCTCCAGCACGGACTTCAACCGTTCCTCGAACTCGCCGCGGAACTTCGCGCCGGCGATCAGCGCGCCCATGTCCAGGGCGATCAGCCGGTGGTGCTTCAACGTGATGGGCACGTCATCGCGCACGATACGCTGGGCCAGGCCCTCGGCGATGGCGGTCTTGCCCACGCCGGGTTCGCCGATCAGCACCGGGTTGTTCTTGCTCTTTCGGGACAGTATGCGGATGACGTTCAGGATCTCCTCCTCGCGGCCGATGATTGGATCCAGCTTGCGTTTGCCGGACTGGTCCTCCAAATCGTTCCGCGCCTGTTCCGTCAGGTCGATGCCGTATTTCAGCAGGGCGTCATAGGTATCCTCCGGGTTTTCGCTGGTGACGCTGGTATTGCCGCGCACCTGCATCATGGCGTCCAGGAAGGCCTCTCGGGTGAGCCCGTACTCGTTGAGGATGCCCTTCACGGCCACGTTCGGGTTCTCGATCAGGCCCAGCATCAAATGCTCCACAGAGACATACTCGTCCTTCATGTAGGCGGCCTGCTGCTCGGCTTCGATGAGCGCGTCATTCAGCGCCTGGGTGATCTCAAAGCGGTTCATATCCACGCCGGAACCGGCCACCTTGGGAATGCGCTGCACCTCCCGGTCGCAGGCGCTGGCCATCTGGCGGGCGTTGATCTTCAGCTTCTTCAGCATCTGGGCCACCGCGCCGTCCTTCTGGTTCAACAGCGCATACAGAAGGTGCTGCTGGTCCACCTTCGCATTTTGATTGTTGATGGAATAATCCCGCGCCTCGATGATGATCTCCCGGGACTTCTGCGTGTATTTCTCAAAGTTCATATATTCTCCCCCTTTCCTGCAAGGGCACAACTCTCAAAAGTCAATTTGACTTTCTTTGACTATTATATCCCATCTGTTTGATTTGTCAATAGGTTTTCAGAAAAAAGTTTTGGAAAGGATGGCGCGGTTGCTTTTCTGCCAGAAACGGGCTATAATGGATGAAAAGATTGTACACGGGAGTTCAAGCATGAATGACCTGATCGGATTTTTCGACAGCGGCGTGGGCGGCGTCAGCGTGCTGCGCGAGGCCATGCGGCTGATGCCGAACGAGCATTTCCTGTTTTACGGCGACAACAAAAACGCCCCCTACGGTCCGCGGCCGCTGGAGGAGATCCGCGCGCTGAGCGCGGCGGGCATCGGGGAGCTTCTAAAGCGGGACGTGAAGGCCGTGGTGATCGCCTGCAACACGGCCACGTCGGCCTACGCGGAGATCATCCGCGCCCAGCGGCCCGATCTGATAATCGTGGGCATGGAGCCGGCGCTGAAGCCCGCCCACTTCGCCCGGCACGGCGGCCAGGTGCTGGTGCTGGCCACGGACGCCACGCTGCGGCTGGAGAAGTTTGAGCGGCTGATGGCCCTGTACGGCTCGGACGTTGTTCCCGTTGTGGGCAAGGGGCTGGTGGAGCTGGTGGAGGGCGGCAGGGCCGGCACGCCCGAAGCGGAAGAGTACCTGCGGGGGCTGCTTGAGCCCTACATGGGCCGGCAGATCGACGCCATCGTGCTGGGCTGCACCCACTTCCCCTTCCTGCGCGCGCCGATCCAGCGGCTGTTCCCCCAGGCGAAGCTGTTCGACGGCCTGGAGGGCACGGCCCAGCGGCTCAAATACCTGCTGGACGAGCGTGGGTTGCGGTCGGACGATACGCCCGGCGGCGTGGAGTACATGAGCTCCGGCGGGGAGAAGTCGGTCGCGCTGATGAAGCGGTTGATGGAAGAACCGGAATGATAAATTGTCGGTATAAAAAGATCCTTCAACTCCGCTGACGCTCCGCTCAGGATGACACGCGGCGTATGGTTGTCATTCTGGGCGGAGGCGAAGCCGAAGTCGAAGAATCTTTCTTAAACACCATAAACTGCGGAGACGCAGTTTTTTTTCATTACCACTCGTTGCACCAGCCCACGGTGCCGCCCTTGACCAGGGTGACCGGGATGGTGACGTGCTCCGCCTGGAAGCTCTCGGGATGCTCCAGCCGGTCGATCAGCCGCAGGGCGGCCTCCCTGCCCATGCCGACGGCGTCCTGCTTGATGGTGGTCAGCTGGGGCCGCAGGGACTGGGTGAGGTCAATGCCGTCGTAGCCCGCCACGGAGATGTCCGCCGGTATGCGCAGCTCATGCTCTCGGATGGCTTCCTGTGCGGCGAAATAGGTGGCGTCGTCGGGAAGCAGGATGCAGCTGGGCCTGTCGGGCCGTTCCAGCAGCGCCGAGACCAAGCCGCGAACCACCTCTGCATCGCCATAGCGTCCTTCGACGAAATAGCCCTCCGGGATGGGCAGGCCGTTGTCCTTCATGGTCTTCTTGAACTGGCGGATGCGCTCCTCCGTCACCTCGGAATTGCGCTGGCCGCTGATGAACGCGATGCGGGTGTGGCCCATGGACACCGCGTACTCCACCAGCTGCCGGACGCCGGTCCGGTTGTCCGACAGCACGCAGGGATGCTGCCGGGTGGGGTGGTCGACGGTCACGCAGGGGATCTCGCTGTTCAATAGTTCCCCCACCTCGTCCGAATAGAAATCCACGCAGGCCAGGCAGACGCCGTCCACATGGCGATAGCGGCAGTGCTCCAGGTAGGTCGCGCTCTCGCCGCTCATGTTGTGGTTGATGAACGTGATGTCATAGCCGCGGCTCTCCACCTCGGCCTTGAAGGCGTTCAGCACCGTGGCAAAGAACGGATGGGTCAGGCCGCTGTAGCTCTCGTCCACGAACAGCACGCCCAGGTTGTGGGTGCGATGCCGCTGGGGAAGCTGGTCCAGCGGATAGCCCAGCTCGCGTGCCGCCGCCAATACCTTTTCCTGTGCCTCCGGGCCAAAGCTGGCATAGTCGAACAGCACCCGGCCGACGATATGCGCCGGCATGCCGCACTTTTCCGCCACCTGCTTGATGGTCACTGACATTCCCATCACCTCCAAGGATTTCATACGCTCCTGATATTAATTATACATTAAAATTCTGCGTATTGCAAGGGTGTCGGATCAATTTATGGATCATTTCACGACCGGCTTCTGGTAATGGGGCATCACGATGCCCTCGGCGTCGAAGCGGGCCTTGACGCGGCTGCGCAGGTCGCGCTCGATGCGCCAGTTTTCGCCCACCGGGCACTGGGCCGCGATGCGCACCATTACGCAGTCCGTCTCGAAGGAAAGAATGCTCATGACCTCCGGCTTCTCCATCAGGCCGTCCACCTCGCCGTAGGCCTTCTCCATCTCCTCGTTAAGGATGGCCACCAGCCTTGCCTGGTCCGCGTCGTAAGGGCAGCGCACGTCCACGATGGCGCGTTTGAAGCCCCGGCTCATGTTGGTGAACGCGCGGATGTCGCCGTTTGGGATGACGTAGAGGTTGCCGTTGTAGTCACGCACCTCTGTGGTGCGGATGGCGATGGACTCCACTGTGCCCGCAAGGCCGTTGATGTTCACCACGTCGCCGGCGGTGATGGTGCCCTCCATCCAGATGAACATGCCGGAGATGATGTCCTTGACGAGGGTCTGGGCGCCGAAGCTGATGGCGATACCGCCGACCCCGGCCACGGCCAGTATGGACGACACATTCACGCCGAATATGCTCAGCGTCACCGTGACGATGATGAAGTACATGATGTAATTGAAGATGCTGCTCGCCAGGGACTTCACCGTGTTCATCTGTGCGGCGGTCTTCTTGTCCTTCTGGCCGCGCTTTTTCACGATGGAGGATATCATGAGCCGCCCGATCCTGAGGATGATCACGCCCACGAATATGGTCAGACCCGCCATCAGCAGCCGGGTGGTCAGCAGCGGCAGGCCCTTCAGGAAGCTACCGGCCTTGTCGCCCGCGGTCTCAATGATGTCGCCCACCTCGTTCACCACGTCCTGCACCGGGGAGGCTTCCTCCGCGAGGGCGACGGCAAATAGATTCAGCATAATTCAACCTCCGATTGCTTTGATTCTACTATACCATCCCGTTCGTCGTTTGACAACCCTTCACTTTCCCGCCTCTTTCCGCTTTTGGCGGCGAACGCGGTTGATGTGGCGTTCGAAGTCGCCGCTGGTGATGAGATCGGCCAGCAGATACTGCTCAAAGGCAGGCACGGCGCAGCTGTAGAAGCCCACGCGCTGCTCAAACAGGCCCGTCAAGGCCTCCGGCAGCACCATGTAGCCCACGCGCAGGGAGGGCGACACCGTGCGGGTAAACGTGTTGAGATAGATCACGTTGCCCCGGTTCGATCGGGAGAACACCGTCTCCTCGGGCTTTCTCAGCAGGGAGAACTCCGATTCGAAGTCGTCCTCCACGATAAAGCGGTCGCCCTGGGCCGCCCAGCGCAGGTACTGGCTTCGCTTGGAGGCGGAGGCGGTCACGCCGGTGGGAAAGCTGCGGAAGGGCGTGATGTGCAGCACCGTGGCCGACGTGGCGGCCAGCGCCGCGCTCCTTATGCCGTCGTGTCCCAGGGGCAGCGGGTCCACGGCCACGCCCTTGGCCTGGTAGACCTGCTCGATCTTTTCATAGGAGGGGTCCTCGATGGCAAACACCCGGTCCCGGCCCAGCATCTCCACCACCAGGCCGTACAGGTATTCCGAGCCGGAGCCGATGACGATCTGCCCCTCGCCCGCCTGGATGCCCCGGTTGCGGGCCAGATAGCCGGACAGAGCGCGGCGCAGCTCGACGCACCCGGCGTTGGGCGGCTTGCGCAGCAGGGCCTCGCCGTAGTCCGCGATCACCCGGCGCATAGCCTTCGCCAGCACCGAGAAGGGAAAGGCGTCCGCCTCACCCACGTTCTGGACAGGCCTGGGCGGCATGGAGGCGGTCTCGGCAGCGGCAAAGCCGTCGGACTGGCGGTAGATCACGAAATATCCGCTGCGTGGGCGGGCTTCGACATAGCCTTCCTGGCAAAGCAGCTCGTAGCTGTGCTCCACGGTGATGGCGCTCAGCCCGCGATCCAGCGCCACCTGCCGCCGGGAGGGCAGCCGCGCGCCGCAGGGCCACGCGCCGCGGGCGATCTCGTCCCGCAGGAATTCGTACAACTTCAGGTATTCAGGCTTTTCACTTCGCATCTGGCCTTATTATTTTCTCCTTTTCTGGCACTTTTCATATGAACAGATTTAGTATATACTCTGTTTCGTTGAAAGTCAACCGTTTCGGAGGTGTTTCCCATGAGCAACAAGCGCTTTTCCATATTGAACATCACATTCATGGCGATGATGGCGGCCATGGTCTACGTTGTGACCCTGTTCCGCTTCCCACTGCTGGGTTCGAAGGTGCACTTTGCCAATGCCGTGTGCCTGCTCAGCGGCATACTGCTCGGGCCGCTGCAGGGCGGGCTGGCGGCAGGCATCGGCTCGGCGCTGTACGACGCCATCGCCGGCGGCTACGACGCCATCAACGTGGCCATCACGCTGGTGAGCAAGTTCGCCATGGCCTGGGTCTGCGGCATGGTGATCCACAGCGTCAAAAAGCCCCACCGGCTGGACCGCACGGCGCTGGCCTGCGTGCTGGGGGCGCTGACCTACGTGGCGCTGTACATGCTCAAGACCTATATCTACAACCGCTTCGTCTATGGCTATCCCCTGGACGCCGTCGGTGCGACGATGGTCAGCAAGCTGGTTCCCTCCCTTATCAACGCCGCCGCGGCGGTGGTCGCCGCGCCGCTGTTCTACCACGCGGTGCTGCCCGCGCTGAAGTCCAGCGGGCTGCTGAACCGGATGTACGCCGGGCAGGCGCAATAGACGCCGATCGCACAGAAACGAAGGCCGGATTCCAGCGAATCCGGCCTTTCTGTAACCCGTCAACCCATGTCCTGTTGTTTTAGATCCCATCGTCCACCGTTTAACAAAGAAAAAACGCAAATATCGGCGTAATTCAACGATATGTGACCTATATACCGTATTGACATGCGGGAAGATTTGCGCTATAATGCTTAAGCAATCAAGGACATGCACCATTAGCTCAGTTGGTAGAGCACCTGACTCTTAATCAGGGTGTCCAGGGTTCGAGCCCCTGATGGTGTACCAAAAGCCACCCGAAAGGGTGGCTTCATTTATAGATTTGAGAAGATTTTACGGAGGTGATCGCCATGTCGAGGCGCACATTGGCCGCGTTGGCGGCGCTGTGCGCGCTGCTGCTGATTCCGGGCAGGTCAGCCCGGGCGGCGGACGCGAGCGGTTATCGCATCGAGGTGGACGTGACCAACCAGATCACCACGGTCTATCGCCTGGAGGATGGCTCGGTGGCACGGCAGATGATCTGCTCCACCGGTGCCAACGACGCCACGCCCCGGGGAGACTTCAAGCTGCAGGTCTCCCATCCCCTGGATCGGCAGGATTGGTATTTCATCGGCAAGTACCAGTGCTACGTCAAGTATCCCACGCGCATCCAGGGGGCGATCCTGTTCCATTCCCTCCCCTATGCCGACCGGGAGATGACCTCCGTGGACATGAAGGCGCTGGAGCAGCTGGGCAGCGCGACCTCCCACGGCTGTGTGCGGCTGCACTGGCGGGACGCGAAATGGATCGCCAGGAACTGCCCCGACGGCACCGAGACCCGCATCTTCACCGGCGAAGCCCGGCAGGACGGACTGCGGGAGCTGTTGAAGGAAAAGAGCTACACCGGCGCTCTGGGCGAGAGCTACGCGGATTTCATCGCCCAGATCGAGGACGACGGAAAGCGAAAGCCATAACCGAAATATCCGCAAAAGAAAAACAGGCTGTCCAAGCGGACAGCCTGTTTTATGTCGCCTTTATTTCGCCTTGTAGATCACCAGGTCGTTGAGGTTGCCGGCATAGTAGCGCGTCACCTGCACCCGGGTCTTGTCACCCCAGTACCAGCTCTTCTTCATGTACTTGGGGATGTTGGTGGCGATGCTCTTGGAGGCATAGTCGTAGAACTCGCCCAGCGTGACGATGCCGTCGCCATTGCCGGCCTTGTCCGCTGCCAGGTAGCCGGGATACTTGCCCTTGCTGCCCGCGGCGTTCTTGTTCCACCACTTGTCGCGGTGGTTGTAGCCCAGGCCCTTGAGCAGGAAGAAGGTGAAGAAGTCAACGGACTTCTTGGTGTTCTTCACGTTGTAGAAGGTGGCGCGGGTATCGGAAGCCGCCGTCAGCACGGCGATCCGGCCGCCCTGGGCCGCCAGCTGGGAGCTCATGTCCTGCAGGAAAGCGCCGCTGTAGCAGGAATCCAGGATCAGCACCACGCTGCCGCGAATGCGGCTGATGCAGTTGAATATCTCCTGGGCGGACATGTAATAGTTGGCGTTGCCGGGGTTGCCGTCGTAGCCCGGAAGGGACATGCGATAGCCGGCGTAGCCGTTGGTCATGTGGCCGTGGGAGCAGAGATAGACGATGCTCACGTCCGCGTCCGTGGTCTCGGCGAAGAAGCCGGAGATGCCGGAGAGCAGCGCGGTCTTGCCGGGATTGGCCATGACCTTCGTGGTGTACTCCAGGCCGCTGATGCTGGACTTGCCGAACACGTCGGCCACGCTGTTGGCGTTGTTGCCCGGGAACGGCAGATAGCCCTTCACGCCGGAGGTGGCGTACTCATAGGCCGCGAACAGCCGGTACGTGGGCGTGGTGGCCTCGGGCACCACGGGCAGCACGGTCACGTTCAGTGCGGCGGTGGCCTCACCCGCGGTGGCGGTCAGCGTACCCTTGCCCTTCGCCACGGCGGTGAGCGTCCACTTGCCGTCCTCGCCCTGAGCCACTGTGAACACGCCTGCGTCGCTGGAGGCATAGGTGGCGGCGGAGAGGGTTTCCGCGTCGATGGTGGAGCTGGCCAGCGCCGGAACGGCCATGGTGCCGCCCACGGTCAGGTTGGCCTCCGCGGCGTCGAACCACAGCACGGCGGGCTCCGCGCCGGTGACGGTCACGCGGCAGAGGGTTTCCGCGCCGCCGGTGGTGCGCACGATGATGTCGGCCGTGCCAGGTGCCACGGCGGTGATCAGGCCGGTGGCCGACACGGTGGCCACAGCGGTGTTGCGGGATTCATAGGCGGCAACTTCGCCGTTGGTGTTGTACTCGATCTCGCAAGACAGCTGGAAGCTGTCGCCGGGGTTCAGCGTCTTCTTGTAGACGGCGGTATAGGTGCTGGTCAGCTGGTCGTATTCCAGGTCATAATCCGCGTTCAGACCCACGTAATCGGGGCTGCGGGTGACCTTGACCGTCACCTTGGCCTTCTTGCCGTTATGGGTCTTGGCGGTGATGACAGCGCTGCCCACCGCCACGCCGGTGACATAGCCGTTGGCGTCCACGGTGGCGATATTGGTCTTGTTGCTGGAAAAGCTCACCGTGCCCGCACAGCCCTTGGGGATGGTCGCGGTCAGCTTGCAGGTCTGCCCCACGCCGATCACGGGCTTCTTCGGGGAGAGGGTCACCTTCGTGGGCGCTTTCACCACCTTCACCTTCACGCTGGTGGCGATGCCGTTGTAAGCGATGACCTTGACGGTATAGGTGCCCTTGGTGACGCCGGTGACGGTGTAGTCCTTGTTCACCTTCAGCTTCTTGGGGCTGCTGTTGGTGACGGTGAAATCCGTGGTGCCCAGGCTGTCGCCGTTCAGGGCGTACATGGTGGGGCTGAACGACAGCTTCTGCTTGACGCCGATGGTGTATTCCGTGGCGGGAAGCTGCACGCTGGCCGGCTGGGGCACGGCGGGATCCAGCACGTTCACGGTGCAGGTGGCGGTCTTGTTATTGAAGGACTTGGCCGTGATGGTGGCCGTGCCGGGGGTCACAGTGGTGACCAGGCCGCTGGCGGACACGGTGGCGATGGCGGCGTCGGAGGTGGTGTAATAAACCGTTCCGGCGGTGTTCTTCGTCAGCGTCGCCTTCAGCTGGAAGGTCTGCCCCGCTCCGAGCAGGTAAAGCTTGCTTTCGTTGAGCGTCACCTTCTTGGTGGCCGCCTTGACGGTGACGGTACACTTCTTCTCGATGCCGTTATTGCTCTTGACGTAGATGACGGCCTTGCCCTTCTTCTTGGCGATCAGCTCGCCGGTGGTGGCATTGGCCGAGACAATCTTCGGCTTGCTGCTGCGCCAGGTATAGGTGGCTGTGCCGTTTGAGGGCACCGGCGCTGGGATGAGCAGCTTGTAGCTCTCCTTCAGGCCCATTGAAAGCGTGGCGGGAATGGTGAAATCGGTGATCGCGACCACAGCCGGGGTCTCGGCCGCAGGCGTCTCCGCCTCCGGCGCGGCAACCGCGCGGTCTTCCTCGCTCTGCACTGTCACAGGTGCCTCCGTGGGCTTTACGGTCGGCACAGCCGTGGGAACGGCGGTCGGTGCAGCAGCGGGAGCGTCGGTCGGCGCAGCCGTGGGAACGGCGGTCGGTGCAGCCGTGGGAGCGGCGGTCGGCACAGCCGTGGGAGCGGCGGTCGGTGCAGCCGTGGGAGCGGCGGTCGGCACAGCCGTGGGAGCGTCAGTCGGTGCAGCCGTGGGAGCGGTCGTCGGGTCCGGTTCCGATTCAGAACAGACTTCAGTCTGTTCCTCTTCCTTCGTTTCGACTTTGGTCGGTTCTTCATTCCCTGCCGCGTCTTCATCCGACTCCTCAGCGGTTTCATCCAGGAAGAGGCAATCCAGCGTCGCCAGCGGGAAGTTGATGTCGTCCTGGTACAGGGCCTCGACGTTCTGGGCAAGGGCGTCCATCGCAGCGTCCAACGCCTCGCCGGTCAACTGCTCCAGCGCATCGGCGGGCACATACCCCCCGATCACGCCCCGGTCGGTGTTGAACGCAACGCGCATACGCGCTTCGCGCTCCGCAAAGGCCGTGGCCAGCACCACGTTCCCCTTTGCCAGCTGAGCAAAAGGCTCCGCCCCGTCAGCGTTCTCATAGACGAATGCCGTCTCGGCGATCACGACGCCATAGCCCTCCGTCCAGATTTCCTCCGGCTCAGGCTCGCCTTCCGCTTCAAGGTCTGGCTCATCGGGCTCGGCGGGCAGTTCCGCTTCGTCGCCGTCCAGGCTCAGGCCCGTGCCCTCCACATCCGACAGGTCGGCGGGAGCGATGATCTCCTGGCTCTCCTCCAGCGACAGGTCGTCCGCCAGCGCGACGGTCAGGCCCTCGGCCAGGGGCGCGACGCACAGCGCCATCGCAAGCAGCAGTACAAACCATTTCTTCATAGGATATCTCCTTGTCCATGGGTTGGGAATGCATATTATTGCCCGTATATTTTACCCCATTTGAAATCAAAATGTCAATATTTTGAAACCGTCCATTCGGTTCGTTTTTGTGTCAAAAGGGGGTTTTATCCATTCAATGCGGCTCTTTCGACACGCTTCTCGTATAAAATGACGCTTTTCGCGGGCCGACTGTTGTGTTTAACCAACATTTTACAATCCACCCGGGCTGTTTCCTTAATACGACGCGTCTTGACAAACCCGGCAAATCCACTATGATGAAGGTATCACTCGAGATACCGGAGGTATCCGCATGCAGCAGACGGTCAAGCGCCACACCGCTTCTGAAAACCTGCGCATATTCAAGCATTTCCTGCCCTATTTCAAGCCCCGTCTGCCGGTGCTGGCGCTGGATCTGCTCTGCGCGTCGCTGACCACGGTGTGCGATCTGGTGCTGCCGCTGATCGTGCGCTACATCACCAACATGGGCGCCACGAACCTGTCCGCGCTGACCATCTCCATGGTGGTGCGGCTGGGGCTGCTCTATGTGCTGCTGCGCATCGTGGACACCGCCGCCAACTACTTCATGCAGTCCGTGGGCCACGTGATGGGCACCCATATCGAGACCGACATGCGCCGCGACCTGTTCGCCCACCTCCAGGTGCTGCCCCACGCCTACTACAGCAACACCAAGATCGGCCAGCTGATGAGCCGCATCACCAGCGACCTGTTCGACATCACCGAATTTGCCCACCACTTTCCCGAGGAGCTGTTCATCACCTCCATCAAGGTGGTGATCGCCTTCGTGATCCTGTGCGGGATGAACGTGCCGCTGACGGTTATCATATTCGCCATGCTGCCGCTGATGGTGCTGTGCAGCAACCACTTTGCCAAGCCCATGCAGCGCACCTTCAAGGAATCGCGCCACCAGCTGGGCGAGATCAACGCCCGGGTGGAGGACAGCCTGTCGGGCATCCGGGTGGTCAAGTCCTTCGCCAACGAGGAAGTGGAGAAGGAGAAGTTCGCTGAGGGCAACCTGACCTTCCTGGCCGTGAAAAAGCGGATGTACCACAACATGGCCGGCTTCCATTCCGTCACCCGCATGTTCGACGGCATCATGTATATCATCGTGGTGTGCGTGGGGGCCGTGTTCATGATCCGCGGGCGCATTACCGCGGCGGACCTGGTGGCGTACCTGCTGTACGTGACCACGCTGCTGGCGTCGGTGCGGCGGCTGGTGGAGTTCACCGAGAACTTCCAGCGGGGCATCACCGGCATCGAGCGCTTCGTGGAGGTGATGGAGGTGGAGCCGTCCATCGCTGATCTGCCCGGGGCTGTGGAGCTGAATGACGTTCGGGGCGAATTGCAGTTTGACGACGTGTCCTTCCACTACGAGGACGGCGGCGGCGACGTGCTCAGCCACATCAGCCTGCACGTAAACCCCGGCGAGAGCGTGGCCTTGGTGGGCCCCTCCGGCGGCGGCAAGACCACGCTGTGCAACCTGATCCCCCGCTTCTACGAGGCCCAGGGCGGCACCATCCGCATCGACGGCGAGGACATCAAGAAGTACACGCTCCACTCCCTGCGCAAGCAGATCGGCATGGTGCAGCAGGACGTATACCTGTTCTCCGGCACGGTGCTTTCCAACATCGAGTATGGCCGGCCCGGGGCCAGCCGGGAAGAGATCATCCAGGCGGCGAAGCTGGCCGGGGCCCATGAGTTCATCATGGAGCTGGAGAACGATTACGACACCTATGTGGGCGAGCACGGCGTGAAGCTGTCCGGCGGACAGAAGCAGCGCATCTCTATCGCCCGGGTGTTCCTGAAGAACCCGCCGATCCTGATCCTGGACGAGGCCACAAGCGCGCTGGACAACGAGTCCGAGCACCTGGTGCAGCAGTCGCTGGAGGGGCTGATGGAGGGCCGGACCACCTTTACCATCGCCCACCGGCTGACCACCATCCGCGGCGCGAACACCATACTGGTGCTCACCGACGAGGGCATCGTGGAGCAGGGCAGCCATGCGGAGCTGATGGCGAAGCAGGGCGTGTATTACAACCTGTACCGAATGTACCAGGAGAAGGAATAAACCCACATAAAAGACCAAAGTCTGTATTTACTCAAATACAGACTTTGGTCTTTTTTAGTTTGACGGCGATCAGCACGGGCGGGTCGCCGGGCTGGTTCATGTAGCGGCGGGTCATGGCGTCGTATCGGCGAGGATCCAGCGCCGCAGCCCAGGCGTCCAGGGCGGCAAGCTCCCGGGAGCCCTCGTCGTGGCCGGGATAGACGCACACGGTCAAAAGGCCCTCCGGCTTCAATATCGACAGCACGGCGTCGACGGCTTTCAAAGTGGTCTCCGTCCGCGTAGTCACGCCGTGTTCCGCGCCGGGCAGCCAGCCCAGGTTGAACATCACCGCGTCCACCGGCTCGCCCACACATTCCGCCATGTGCTCGTGTCCCCGGCAGAACAGCGTCGCGCGCTCCGCCACGCCCTCCTTTTCCAGCAGTGCCCGGGTACGCTGAACCGCCTCCGGCTGCACGTCGAAGGCGTAGACGCGGCCCATCTCCCCCACCTGCCGGCATAGCCAAAGGGTGTCGTGGCCGTTGCCCATGGTGGCGTCCACCGCCTGCGCGCCAGGGCAGAGCGCCGTCTCGATCAGCTCCGCCGCCCAGTACCGGGCCGAGCGAAAATCCTGTGCCATCCGCATCCCCTCCGACGATATTATACAGGACGCGGCGAGATCTGTGAAGCCCATTTTCCAAAAGCTTTTCATAGCGTTCGTTGAACGGCAGGGCGGCCTGTGATAAGATACACACAATCAACCTTCAGGAGCGTATACATGCAGCGCAAGCAGCTTCCACGGCGCTCGATCCGGAGCGTATTGATCGGCGACAGGGCTTTCTATGCCATGGTGCTGGCCATCGTGGTGCCGATCATCGTACAGAACGCGATCACCAACTTCGTGAACCTGCTGGACAACATCATGGTGGGCCAGGTGGGCACGGAGCAGATGTCCGGCGTGTCCATCGCCAACCAGCTGCTGTTCGTGTTCAATCTGTGCGTGTTCGGCGGCATCTCCGGCGCGGGCATCTTTTCCGCCCAGTTCCAGGGCGCGAACAACCAGGAGGGCGTGCGCCACTGCTTCCGATACAAGCTGTACGTCTGCGCCATACTGATCGCAGGCGCGCTGGCGGTGTTCCTGCTGGGCGGAAAGGGGCTGATCATGCGCTACCTGCACGACGAGGCCAACACTGGCCGGGTGGAGGTGACGCTTGAGCACGGGCTGAATTACCTGCACATCATGCTGCTGGGCACGCTGCCCTTCGCGCTGACCCAGGTCTACGCCGGGACGCTGCGCGAGACCGGCGAGACGAAGCTGCCCATGTTCGCCGGCATCGCGGCGGTGTTCGTGAACCTGGCGTTCAACTGGCTGCTGATCTTCGGCCACCTGGGCTTCCCCAGGATGGGCGTGGCCGGCGCGGCCATCGCCACGGTGATCTCCCGCTATGTGGAGCTGGTCATCGTGATGATCTACACCCACAAGAACGCCGGGCGCTATCCCTTTGTGAAGGGCGTATATGCCAGCCTGCGGGTGCCCGGGCAGCTGGCGCGGGACATCACCATCAAAGGCCTGCCGCTGCTGGTGAACGAGGGGCTGTGGTCCATGGGCATGGCGGTACTCTCCCAGTGTTATTCCGTGCGGGGGCTGGACGTGGTGGCCGCCATGAACATATCCAGCACCATTTCCAACCTGTTCGCGGTGACGTTCCTGTCCATGGGCAGCGCCACGGCCATCATCGTGGGCCAGACGCTGGGCTCCAACGACATGGAGGGCGCGAAGGCGCAGGCCTGGAAGCTGATGGCATTTTCGATCTTCGTGAGCGTGATCACGCTGACAGTCATGAACCTGGTGGCCCCGCTGATCCCCCGCGTGTACCGGACCACCGAGGAAGTGCGCGCGCTGGCGACCAGTTTTCTGCGGGTCTATGCCCTCTGCATGCCGCTGTTCTCCTTCTGCAACTGCGCCTATTTCACGCTGCGCTCCGGCGGCAAGACGCTGGTCACGTTCCTGTTCGACAGCGGCTACACATGGGTGATTGCCGTGCCGCTGGCCTGGTGCCTGGTGCACCTGACGGCGCTGCCGGTGGTGACGGTCTACCTGCTGGTGCAGCTGGCAGACTTCATCAAGTGCGTGTTTGGCTTCATGCTGATGAAGAAGGGCGTCTGGCTGAACAACATGGTGGGATGAAAAAGTGGGGGCAATGCCCCCACCTGTCGTTACTTTCCGAATAGCTGCACCCAGTATTTCACGCCGCCGGAGACAAAGCAGCACACGCCGATGCTGCCGAAGCTGGGCCGGAGGATGTTCTCCCGGTGGCCCTGGGAGGTCATCCAGGCGGCCATCACCTTGTCCGCGGTCTGCTGGCCCATGGCGATGTTCTCGCCGAAGGCGCTGGTGGACACGGTGGACCAGGCGCTGCCGTCCGGGCGGGTGTGGCTGAAGGACTGGACGATCTCGCGGGCGCGCACCTGTGCGGCGCGGGTCAGCTCCGCATCCACCCGCAGTTCCCCAAGGTCCGCCTTGGCCCTCTCGGCGTTCGTCTGGGAGACCACTTGGGCAGCGTGGTCGGACTGGGTGCTGCCGGTGACCGGAGCAGGCGTTGGCGTGGGCTTTTGCGTGGGAACGGGCGTCGGCTGCACGGTCGGCGCGGGTGAAGGTTTATTCGTCGGAACGGGCGTCGGCTTTAAAGTCGGCGCGGGTGACGTTTTCTGCGTCGACGCGGGAGTTGGCGCGTTGGCCAAGCTCCCGGCGCTGGTCGTCAGGCATCCGTTGGCCGTCTTCAGTCGCGCTGAGTAGGCTCGGGAAGCGTCCGGGACGGGACAGTCCAGGCTGCCTGCGTTCGCCACGCGGCAGACCTTCATGGGCCAGCCATCCATGTAAAGGGTGAGGGTGCAGTCCCCCGTTTCGGCGCTCCATGCCACATGCAGCATGCCGTCCTCCACGCGGGCCGTCAGATTGGCTTCCGCCGAAGCGGTGGCTGCAAAAAGCATCAGGATCAACAGCAGCGAGGTCAATCGCCTGTTTTTCATCGAAATACACATCCTTCTGTAGTAGATTTGAAATATATTTCGACGTTATTTTATAATTTATGTCCAATTCTGTCAATAAATATATGGGCATTTTGCATAAATTGCCAGGGCTGGCAGAGCATGGCAGCGGAGGTTGGAATGGACGATAACGCGATGCGGGCAGACGCGGCGCTTGTTGCCCGGGGACTGGCAGGAAGCCGAGAGAAGGCCCAGGGCTTAATCGCGGCGGGGCTGGCGACGGTCAACGGCGAGAGCATCAAAAAGCCCGCCCAGAAGGTGCTGGATACGGATGTGCTGGCGGTGCTTGGCTCGGAGCATCCCTACGTGAGCCGGGGCGGTTTGAAGCTTGAGAAGGCGATCAGGGTGTTCGGTGTGGACGCCATCGGCGCGGTGTGCCTGGACATCGGCGCGTCCACGGGCGGGTTCACGGACGTGCTGCTGAAGAACGGCGCGGCGAAGGTCTATGCCGTGGACGTGGGCACGGGCCAGCTGGACCCGTCGCTGCGGGACGATCCGCGGGTGGTCAGCCTGGAGCGGGTCAACGCGAGGGCGCTGGAGGCCTCCATGTTCCCGGAGATGCCCCGGCTGGCGGTCATGGACGTGTCGTTCATATCCATCCGGCTGATCCTTCCTGCGGTATTTGATGTGCTGGGCGATCAGGGCCGGATGATCGCGCTGGTGAAGCCCCAGTTCGAGGCCGGGCGCAGCGCCGTGGGCAAGGGCGGCATCGTGGCAAAGCACGCGGTGCACAGGCAGGTACTGCGGGATATCGTGGACTTCGCGCCGACACTCGGCTGGCGGGTCCGGGCGCTGGATTTCTCCCCCATCGCCGGCGGCGACGGGAACATAGAGTTCCTGGCGGACATGGCGCCGCAGAGTACGGGCGCGGCATCCGTGATGCCGGAGCGCATCGACGAGGTCGTGTCCCTGGCGCACCGGGCAAAGCTGTGAAAAACGCCTCCCCAAATCCATGGGGAGGCGTTTTTTGTTCTATGCCTTCTTCTTTCCCGGCAGCGGCACCTGCACCAGCACGATGGCCAGGAACATGATCGCGCAGCCCAGCATCTCCCGCTGGCTCATGCGCTCGCCCAGCAGCACGGCCCCGCCCAGCAGGGCGAACACCGATTCCAGGCTCATCAGCAGCGAGGCGATGGTGGGGTCGGTCCAGCGCTGGGCGATGATCTGCAGCGTATATCCCACGCCGCCGGACATCAGCCCGCAGTACAGGATGGGCACGGCAGCGGAGGCCACCTTGGCCCAGCCGGGCTGTTCGGCGATGAAGGCGGCGATGCCGGAGAGCACCGCGGCCGTGGCGAACTGGATGGCCGACATGCGCAGGGGGGCGGCCCTGGGGGCGAAGTGGTCGCAGCAGAGGATGTGGCCGGAGAACAGCACCGCGCAGACGCAGCACATGGCGTCGCCCCGGGTGAGGCTGAAGCCCTCGTTCACGCAGAGCAGGTACATGCCGCCCACACCGATCAGCACCGCCAGCCACACCAGCCAGGAGTTCTTCTTGCGAAACAGCACAAAGCCGAATATGGGCACCAGCAGCATGTACAGCGCCGTGATGAACCCGGCCTTGCCCGCCGTGGTGGTCACCAGGCCCATCTGCTGGAAGATGGTGGCCGTGGCCAGGAAGAAG
Organism: uncultured Eubacteriales bacterium; assembly: GCA_902765395.1. Classification (GTDB taxonomy): domain Bacteria; phylum Bacillota; class Clostridia; order Christensenellales; family Aristaeellaceae; genus UBA2862. Next base: position 11,246 of record CACWZP010000023.1, on the reverse strand, counting down.
CCGCAGCACAGGCCGCCCAGCAGGGAATTCCTGTTCACCTGCGCTGCGTCGGCGCGAAGCTTGGCTTTCCTGCCCATCAGGAAGGCCAGCAGGCCCACCGCCACCGCCGCCAGCACCATGCGGGAGGCCGTGAAGGTAAGCGGCTCGATGCTGTCCATGCCCACTCGCTGCGCCACGAAGGCGGTGCCCCAGATCAGGGCCGTGAGGATTAGCAGCGCGTTGCCCAGCATCCTCCGCCGGGCGGGGTATCTTTGTGTCTCTGTCATTCTCTCACTCTCTCAAAAGGCGTTTTTTCAGGCGCGTCGTGGGGACCGATGAGCTTCTCCATCCAGGCCACGTCGTACCACCGGCCAAACTTGTATCCGCACCGATGGAAGCGGCCTGCCAGAGTAAAGCCCAAATGCTCATGGAAGCGGGCGCTGTCGCCAGTCAGGTATTCGTCCTCGTTTTCAGACGGCACGGCCACGCAGGCGTACAGGTTGCGCATGCCCCGGCGCGTAAGCTCCGTCTCCAGCGCGGCATACAGCCGCCGCCCCAGGCCACGGCCCCGCTCGCTCCTGTCCAGGTAGATGGAAGCCTCGCAGGACCAGTCGTAGGCGGCGCGGCGGTACAACGGCCCCGCGTAGGCATAGCCAAGGATCTCGCCGCTCTCCTCAAGCACCAGCCAGGGATAGCGGGCGGTGGTGCTCTCCACGCGCCGGGCAAATTCATCCGGCGTCGGCACGTCATACTCGAAGGTGATTGCTGTGTTTTCTACGTACCAGCCGTAGATCTCAAGCATCCGCGCGGCGTCCGCCACAGTCGCGGGGCGGATCGTCACGCCCGCGTCCATACCTGCATCTCCCCCACGTCCCGGTTGGCCCAGCTATAGTACGGTATGAAGGTGAGCCGCGCGGGCACGGCCTCGTCCGGCGCGTCGTCACTGTACAGCGCCTCGCCCCAGCCCGCGTCCGTCTGGCGCAGGCCGTCGCAGGAAAGCTGCACGATGCCACCCAGCTTATCCGGGAGGTACTCCACGTCGAAATCGTCCGGCTTTGCGTCTCCCAGCCTCGCCAGGTGCAGATCCGCGCCGTTGTCGGCCTCCTCCAGGCAGTAGACGATGGGGCCGCGGCACACGGCCAGCTTGCCCGCGTCCTCCCGCACCCGGGGATTGGCCCGCACCAGCCGCACGGGCATATCCAGCGCCAGGGACACCTCGTCCCCGTCCTCCCAGCGGCGGCGGATGTGCAGGTATCCTTCCTCCAGCTCCGCGTCCACGGGTTCGCCGTTCACGTACACCGCGTACTTTTTGCACCAGCCGGGCACCCGCAGGTTCAGGCCGAATTCGCAGGGCCGATCTGCTTGGATCTCGAAGGCCACGTCGCCCTCCCAGGGGTAGTTGGTGCGGGTGGACAGCACCACCCGGTTCCAGTTCTTTTCAAACTGCACCGCACCGGCGGCGTACAGATGCACGAACACCTCGTCGTTTTCGGCGGTATAGATGTAATCCTCAAGGGAGGCCAGCAGCCGGATGATGTTCGGCGGGCAGCAGGCGCAGCCGAACCACTTTTGCCGCTGGGGCTTCACGTGGCGCTTGTGCTGGTCCACCTCGCAGGCGACGGGCAGCACCTCCAGCGGGTTCACGTAGAAAAAGCGCTTGCCGTCCAGCTGCATGCCGCTGATGACGCCGTTGTACAGCGCCCGCTCCATCACGTCGGCATATTCGCTCTTCTTCTCCAGCGCCAGCATCCGCCGGGCGAAGAACACCAGCGCGATGGATGCGCATGTCTCGCCGTAGACGGTATCGTTGGGCAGGTCGTAGTCGAAGGTGAAGGACTCGCCGTACTCGGAGGAGCCGACGGCGCCGGTGACGTACATGCGGCGCTTGACCGTGCTGTCCCACAGGCGGCGGCAGGTGTCCGCCAGGGTGGCGTCCCCGGTGGCCCGGGCCACGTCCGCCGCGCCGGAATACAGGTACATCGCCCGCACGGCGTGGCCCTCGGCGTGCTTCTGCTGCAGGAAGGGGATGCCGGCCTGGTAGTACTGATACTGGAAATGGCTGTCCTTCCAGTAGAAGCCGTTGCCGTTACGCTCGTCCTCCTCCTTGAAGTACAGCGGGCTCGCGCCCCTCTGGCGCACGAAGTACTCCGCCAGGCGCAGGTGCTTTTTGTCGCCGGTGACGCCGTAGAGGCGCATCAGGGCCATCTCGATCACCGGGTGGCCGGGATAGCCGTGCAGCTTGCCCTCCTCCGGGCCGATGACACTGTCGATGTGGTCCACCAGCCGGAGCACCGCGTCCAGCAGCACCCGCTTGCCGGTGGCCTGGTAATAGGCCACGGCGGCCTCGATCATGTGGCCGGCCACGTACAGCTCGTGGTGGTCCTTCAGGTTCGTCCAGCGCTTGTCCAAGCCGTTGATGATGTAATAGGTGTCCATGTAGCCGTCGCTCTGCTGGGCGTCCACCACGTCCCGAATCGCGCCGTCGGCCAGGGCCTCCAGCTGGGGATCGGGATGCCAGCGCAGGCTGTAGGCCACGCCCTCCAGCCACTTGGCCACGTCGCTGTCCTGGAACCAGAAGCCGTGAAACTCGCCTTTCTCCTTGCCCGCCGCGATGCGGAAATTGCGCATGCAGCGGCTGGGCTCCGCGTCCTCGATCTCGTCGTTCAGCGCCTTCCACTGATAGGGGATGCCCTCCCGCACCACGGTGTCGCGGAAGGCCGACCAGAAGCCCCTTCCGATCCTCGCGCCATACAGGGTCTCGCCGCATCCTGCCATGTCCATTCCTCCCAACGCGTGTAATATATGAAGTATACACCCAAAGGATGGGATTTGTAAAGGCGGTGAACGCCCGCTTTTGGTGTTGAAAAAAAGCGTCGCTTGCGGTATCATAGCAGTATGAAGCATACATTTACAGCGCGCTCGATGCAGCGACACATCATACTGTTCCTCGTCCTTCTGCTCGCCTTCGTTGCCGCTTTCGCGGAAGAGGCTTTCGACGGCGCGGAAGTGGTTCCCGGAGAAGTGGAGGAATTTGCCCTGGACGCGCCGGAGGAGACCACTGAGGCCATCCCAGAAGCCACGGCGAAGCCTGCTCCCCTGCCCACACTTGAACCGGGCTCCATCAACTACCCGGCGGAGAAGGTGAACTTTGAAGGGGAGATCTGGACGATCCTCACCCGGCGTTGGGGCCTTGCGAACTACCAGGCGGCGGGGCTGATGAGCAGTCTGTTCGCCGAGAGCAGCTTTTGCCCCTACAACGTCCAGGGCCGGGACGGCGTGGACAACCGCCGGGGCTATCGCTTCCGCGCGGGCGACGGCGTGGGCTTCGGGCTGGCTCAGTGGACCAGCTCCGGCCGCAAGGCGGCGCTCCAGCGATACGCCGTGGCGTGCGGCGACGCCAACCTGGTTTGGGATTTCGACGTCCAGATGGCCTATATGCAGCGGGAGATCGACATGAAGGCGCTGAAGGCCACCCAGACGCTTTACGAGGCCACGGAGTGGGCCGTGATGCGCTTCGAGCGACCCAATCAGAAGTATGAAAACTCATGGCCAGGACGTCGATACGACATTTCCCTGCAAATCTTCCGAAACCATACCGGCGCGGATTACGAGCAGCCCGAGCTTTCCTTCGAGGCGCTCACGGCGGACGGCGCGGACGCCGCGGAGGGCTTCACGCTCTTTGATAAAGGTGATCTGACCGTGACCAGCAACTACTACTGGCGGCTGGAAAAGCCCGCGTGGCTCAAGGTCACCTGTCCCGACTTCTATGATCCCCAAGCGTGGGTGCCCTGCGAATGCGGATACGCCGGGGCGACGCCGCTGCGGCTGAGCGCCATCATTCCGCCGCTGTTTGCCGGGGACGAGCTGCGTTTTTTGATCTTTCGCGACGGCTGGGTGTCGGTGCGCGTGCCGATCACATACGCCGGAAAGGGCTTCATGGCCTGGCTATCGGAACAAATAGCGCTGTTTTCGACTCCGTAGATTGGGATTTGTATGGACAAATCCGCGCCGACATGTTAAAATAATCTCAAAGATATAACATTGCGTCCAGAGGAAGAGGAGATACCCATGAAAAAGAAGCTCATCATCGCGGCGGTGGTCCTCCTGGTCATCGCGGTGATTGGCGGCGTGATCTACTTTGAACTGACCCACGGCAACCGCAGGCTGGTGGACACCAGCTATCGCTTCGATCGCGCCATACTCGCCCTGCCCAACGGGGAGATCGTGGAGGGCAAGGTCAGCTCCTGGCTGGACTTCAGCAATTCCGACACCGTACAGGTCACCATCGGCGGCAAGACCTACCTGACCCACTACTCCAACGTGGTGCTCATCAACGACTGATACCGGGCTTGACCCGGCAACAATCATATTTCAAGCAAGGAGAGAGAGCCTATGTCTGTCAACGCGCAGCGCAAAATCGCATTTGTCGGCTCGGAGAGCTATCCCTTTGTGAAGACCGGCGGCCTGGGCGACGTGATGTACGCCCTGCCCCGCGCCCTGATCCGCCAGGGCTGCGAGGTGCGGGTGCTCATGCCCTACTACAACTGCATCCCCCAGAAATTCAAGGACAAGATGAACTTCCGGGGATCGTTCATGATGGACCTGTGCCAGGACGGCCGCGCCTTCTTCGTGGGCATCATGGAGACGGAGCTGGACGGCGTGATCTATGACTTCATCGAGAACCGGGAGTTCTTCGACTGGGGCAATCCCTACACCGGCCTGTGGGAGGACATCCCCAAGTTCTGCTTCTTCTCCAAGGCCGCGCTGGCGGCGCTGAACTTCCTGGAGTGGGTGCCGGACATCATCCACTGCCACGACTGGCAGGCCGCGCTGGTGCCAGTCTACCTGCGCACCCGCTTCGCCCCCACCCCGGTGGGCAGCGCCCGCAGCATACTGACCATCCATAACCTGCGCTTCCAGGGCATCTGCAGCATCGGCCACTTGAAATACTGGACGGGCCTGCCGGACTACCTGTTCGACTATCCCGTGTTCAAGCAGAATGACGACGAGGCCAACATGTTCAAAGGCGGCCTGGCCTATGCCGACCGGGTGACCACTGTGTCCGCCACCTATGCCCAGGAGATCCAGACCACCTTCTACGGCGAGGGCCTGGACGGCCACCTGCGCTATCACAAGGACAAGCTGCACGGCATCGTGAACGGCATCGACGTGGACATTTGGAACAGCGAGACCGACGAACTGCTGCCCGCTCCCTACAGCGCCGCGGACGCGCTGGAAAAGAAGGCTCAGAACAAGCTGGCGCTGCAGGAAAAGCTGGGCCTGGACGAAGATCCCGGCAAGTTCATGCTGGGCCTGGTCTCCAGGCTCACCGACCAGAAGGGCCTGGACCTGGTGAATGCTGTATTTGAGGAGCTGCTGGACGAGAACACCCAGGTGGTCATCCTGGGCACCGGCGATCCCCGCTATGAGGGCGCATTCCGGTATTACGAGAGCCAGAACAAGGGCAGCGTCTGCGCCTATATCCAGTACAACGAGGCGCTGGCCCACCAGATCTACGCCTCCAGCGACGCGCTGATGGTGCCCAGTCTGTTCGAGCCCTGCGGCCTGACCCAGCTGATCGCCATGCGCTACGGCACAATTCCCATCGTGCGCGAGACCGGCGGCCTGAAGGATACTGTGGCACCCTACAACGAGGTCACCGACGAGGGCAACGGCTTCACCTTCGACCGCTACGAGGCCGACCTGCTGCTGGACGCGGTGCGGCGCGCCAAGGCGCTGTACCTGGAGAACCGGGAGCGCTGGAACGAAATGGTGCTTCGGGATATGGCCAAGGACGTGTCCTGGGAGAAATCCGCCGAGGAATACCTGGCCCTGTACGACGAGCTGGGCACGGCCAACTGACAATATGATATACAAGGCAGGGGCGCCATTGCGGCGCCCCTGCGGCGTATACGGGAGTGTTATTTGATTTCGCTCAGATCGTAGGGCGTGTTCTGGTAGACGAAGTAGTTCAGCCAGTTGCAGTACAGCAGGTTCGCGTGGGCGCGCCAGCTGGCCACGGGCGGCTGGGTGTCGTCGTCATTGGGATAGTAGTTCTTCGGCACCTCGATGGGCAGGCCCGCGTTCTTGTCTCGCAGGTACTCCTTCTCCAGCGTGTCCGGGTCGTACTCGGAATGGCCGGTGATGAACACCTGGCGGCCCTGGTCGGTGGCCATGGCGTAGATGCCCGCCTCCTCGGAGGAGGCCAGGATCTTCAACTGGGGCACTGCCTCCACGTCCTGACGCAGGATGGTGGTGTGGCGGGAGTGCGGCACCATGAAGATGTCGTCAAAGCCACGGAACAGTATGCTGCTCTTGCGCTCCACCCGGTGCGGGAACACGCCGAACAGCTTCTTCTCCAGCGGCACCTTGCGGATGCCGTAGTGGTAGTAAAGCCCGGCCTGGGCGCCCCAGCAGATGTGGAAGGTGCTGTGGACGTGGGTCTTGCTCCACTCCATGATCTGGCACAGCTCGTCCCAGTAGTCCACCTCTTCAAAGGCCATCTGCTCCACCGGCGCGCCGGTGATGACCATGCCGTCGTACTTATTGTCCCGGATCTGGTCGAAGGTCTTGTAGAAGTACAGCAGGTGCCGCTGGGACACGTTCCTGGCCTCGTGAGTGCTGACCTGCAGGAACTCCAGCTCCACCTGCAGCGGCGTGTTGCCCAGCACCCGGGCCAGCTGCGTCTCGGTGGCGATCTTGGTGGGCATCAGGTTCAGTATCAGTATGTGCAGCGGGCGGATGTCCTGGCTGATGGCCCGGCTCTCGGTGATGACGAATATATTTTCGCCCTCCAGCACACTGGTGGCTGGCAGGCTGTTGGGAATCTTGATCGGCATGGCAAAACAACTCCTTATTGATATTTTACCGCACTGAAGTAAAATGTCAAACGGTTTACAAAGGTTTAAACCCGCGACAGACGCCGTGCTGCTATTATAGAAAACGGATATGGAGGGATGACCGTGGACAAGCGCGAGCTGCGAAGGGCGATCGGCGAAAAAAAACGCGCCATGACGGCGGCGGAGGTGGAATCCAGGAGCGCCGTGCTGGCGGAAAAGCTGTACCGGACGGCGCAATGGCGGGCGGCGAAGTCCGTGTATGTCTACATCGCCTTCAACCAGGAGGTGCGCACCCGGCCCATCATCGAAAGGGCCTGGGATGAAGGCAAGCGCGTTGCCGTGCCGAAGGTGGTTGGCAATGGGATGCGGTTCATCTGGTTCGACCGCTTCGACCAGCTCGCGCCGCAGGGGGCGTTCGGCATACTGGAGCCCACGGAGGACGGGCCGGTGGCCGACGACGAGGCCGCACTCATACTGATGCCCGGGGTGGCCTTCGACCGGGACGGGCACCGCGTGGGCTACGGCGGCGGGTACTACGACCGGTGGCTCTGGGAGCACCCGGGGCACCCCACGCTGGCGCTGTGCTACGACTTCCAGGTCGTCAAAGACATACCGTCAGAGGCGCATGACATCAGGGTGGATGCGGTGTTGAGTGATTAGAGTTTAGCGAATAGCGAAGCGATACGGGGATCGTCCGAGCGCCATTCAATCTGAACTCTGAACGCTCAACTCTAAACTCTTTTCCTGTAGTGCTCCAGCACCGGCACGATGATAAAGCACACGATGCCCGCGGTGAAACCGCCGTTGTACAGGTTGAAGCCGCCGTGGATGGCGGGCACGCTGGTGACGAGGACATAGTGCAGCATGGCGGCGGCGATCCCGGCGACAGGCCCGAACTCCCCGGCCACAGGGGCCAGTCCGCTGGCATAGCAAAGGCCCACCACCAGCGCCTGGCCGTTCACAGGGAAGGCCACCAGGCCCAGGCGGTTCAGGAGCCCCATTGCCCCGTAGCCCACCATGATGGGCAGCACGTTCCGGGGCGTCGCGCCCATGGCGAAGCAGCACACCATGCAGAACACCGCGCCTATGGTGGGGCCGGTGAAGGCGGCGCCGATGAGGTTGTAGTACAAAAGAATAAACAGGCCGTAGACGCCGAGGTTCATCATAATGGACCCGGCGCTGTATTTTTGCGTGAAATCGGAGCGATAGCCGGAGTCCTTCAGCAGTCGGCCGTAGTCCCCAATGCCGCCGTTTATGATGAGACCTGCGAGGAGGCAAAGCGCAAAGCAAATCCCGCAGAACAGGTTGACGAACAGCGGGTGCCCCTCGCCCAGGTCTGCGGTGATGGCGGGCGCTTCCACGCCGGCAGTCTTGTACAGCGCGGCGAAGATCAGAAAGCACAGGAAGCCCGCGGCAGGGCCGGCGTTGTAGAGGTTGTGGCCCTTGTGGAATGCCGGGGAATGGGCGCACAGTGCGGGCATTGCGCAGCCCACGACCAGGCTGATGACTACCGCGAGGATGACGCCCAGCGGCGTGACGCGCGGCCCGTTTTCAAAGGATGGGTAGTAGAGCAGCACCTGGGTGATGATCGGCGATAGGCCGGTGGCAAACATGGCGAAGTGGACGTTCTTTGAAAAGGGCTCCCGGCGGATCAGCGAGTAAACCCCCACGCCCAGCACAAGCGGCAGCATGTTCAGCGGGTTCATGCCGTAGGTGCCGAAGCCTACGGTCAGGAACCAGGCCAGGGCCGTCGCGCCGGTCACCTGCACGCCCGGCAGGAAGGTCAGGCCCGTGCAGATGGCGGCCAGCAGCGCCGTGTTCAGCATCGATGCCGACAGCCCGCCCAGCTCCGGCTTGAAATAGTCCTTGGTCAGCTGGGCCTGGCCCGTGAGGATGCGCGCAAGTCCGGGAAGCATGTCCGCCCTGTCCGGGGCGATCAGCGCCGCGATGAAGAAAGCCAGCGTGAAGGCGCAGAAGGTCAGCTTCAACAGGCGGGCGGGATGGATTGCGCGGGCAGTTTTCATGGCGGATGCTCCTTTTGTACGGGATGGATGCGTGTGGACGTCAAGGCGGCTGTTCTTGCGGGGTTTACGGTTTCATCTGCCTTTCGGCCGCCTCGATCACGTGCCCCATCAGCACGCTGGTGGTCACCGCGCCCACGCCGCCGGGCACGGGCGTGATGGCGTCCACGATGCTCGCCACGTCGTCGAACACGGCGTCGCCCGCAATGGCCCCCAGGCCGCCCCTGGCGTTGGGCTTGTTGGCGTCCCAGTTGATGGACACGTCGATGACCACCTGGCCGGGGCGGACGAAATCCTTCGTCAGCGAACCCAGCACCCCCGCGGAGGTGACCAGGATGTCCGCGCGGCGGGCCTCCCCCGCCACGTCCACCGTGCGGGTGTGGCACAGGGTGACGGTGGCGTTGCGGACCATCAGCATCATGGCCAGGGGCCGCCCCACCACCAGGCTGCGGCCGATCACCACAGCGCGCTTGCCGGCGGGGTCGATGCCGTAGTGGTCCAGAATCTCCATGCATGCCCGGGGCGTGCAGGGTGGGAAGCCCAGGTCGTCCCGGTTTTCGAACACGCCCGCCATGGAAAGATCCGTCATGGCATCCACGTCCTTTGCGGAGTCAAGGGCGTTGCAGATCTCCCGGTCGAAGGCGCGCAGGTGCTTCGGCAGGGGCCGGAACAGCAGCACGCCGTGGACAGAGGTGTCCGCGTTCAGGGCGCGGATGCGATCGATCAGCGCGTCCTTCGCCACGTCTTCCGGCAGGGCGATCACGTCTGCCGCCACGCCCGTCAGCGCCGAGCGGGCCATGGCGCCGCGTTCATAGGACAGGTCGGACTGGTTTTCGCCGCATCGCACGATGGCCAGCTTCGGGGTGATTCCCCGGGCCTTCAGCGCCTCCGAACGCGCCAGGAGCCGCGCGTTCATCGCGGCGGCCACTTCCTTGCCGGAAAGCAGGTTGGACATGCTGACACCTCCCATTTTATGGATTATTCAAGTCCCGACAACACGGCATCGAATATGTCGTCGGCCATGGGGACGTACATTTCGAGCATCCCGTTGGCCCTGTCGTTCAGCGCCTCTGCGGCGTCCCGGTCGGCCATGGCCTTCGTGTTGATGAACACGTTCAGGCTGGCGCTCTGGAGGGCCGCCTTGCACAGCGCCGCGCCGCAGCCGGCGTCGGAAACGGCGATACGGCTGCCCTTTTCGGCGAACACGGCGATGGCATCGATGGCCTGGCAGCACAGCTCCATGATGCGCATGGGCGACGAGCAGGCGGTCATCAGCGCGTCCTCCATGACGGCGGCGCGGTTCGGGTCGTCCTTCGGGATGCCGTAGGCCGCGGCCAGCGGCTCAAAGCAGCGGGCGTCCTCGGCCACCATGTCGAGGAGAGCCGCCTGCAGCGCGTCGCACTTCGCCTTGAGCTGAATGATCTCTTCCTCCACGTCGGCGTACTTCTTCTTGCCCACGGTGAGGCTGCCCACCATGTTGCCCAGCGCCGTGCCCAGGGCCCCAGCCAGGGCCGCCGCTCCCCCGCCGCCCGGCGCAGGGGCCGATGATGCGAGGGCGTCGACGAATTCGCGGCAGGTTTTTTTAGTGAAGTCCGTTGGCATAGGTAACTCCTTTACTTGAATATGGGTGACATCGCTGCCACCCATACCATTGCTATGATCCTGTCCTTTTGCCGCGCTGCGCGCATGCCTGCCCCATGATCTGCGGGGCAGGCATGCAGCAGTTCCGCACGGCAGCAACAGGCCGTCGACCCCGTCGACTTAGAACAGTCCGCTGACCTTGCCGGTCTCGGTATCCACGTCCACGCGGCGATAGGCCGGGTCGGAGGCGGTGCCGGGCATCATGGAGATGGTGCCTGCCATCGGGCAGAGGAACTTCGCGCCGCCATACTCCAGGATGTCCCGGATGGGCAGCCGCCAGCCCTTGGGCACGCCCTTCAGAGCCGGGTCGTGGGTCAGGGACAGGTGGGTCTTGACCATCATGGTGCAGTAGTCGGCGTACTTGGGATCGCTCTCAAAGCGCTTGGCCTTCTCCACGGCCAGGGGCGCCCAGTCCACGCCGTCCGCGCCGTAGACCTCCCTGGCGATGCGCTCCACGCGCTCGCGAAGAGGCATATCCAGGTCGTACAGGAACTTGATCTCCGGCTTCTCCTGGCAGGCGTCCACGACCGCCTCGGCCAGCTCCACGGCGCCCTCGCCGCCATAGCGCCAGTGGTTGGACTGGGCGCAGCGCACGCCGCGCTCGGCGCACAGGCGCTTGATCAGGGCGATCTCGCTGTCGGTGTCGGTGTAGAACTGGTTGATGCACACCACCGGAACGATGCCGGACTTCAGAACGGTATTCACGTGGTGGAACAGGTTCTCGCAGCCCTTTTCGACCAGCTCGAGGTTCTCCTCGGTGTACTCC
>CACWZP010000022.1 GCA_902765395.1 uncultured Eubacteriales bacterium | reverse complement strand
CGGACTTCTACATCACCTCCAGCGGCGCGAACATCGTTGACGGCGACATGCAGCCCATACTGAAGCGGGGTGTGGACCGGGACGTGGCGGATGCGCTGGTCAGGGAGCTGAACCCCCTGGGCTACCGGCTGACGCTGGACGTGGAGGGCGACATCTGCGTTTTCGCGAAGATGGACTATCCCGGCAAGTACTACGTGATCACCGGCGTGGACGACGCGCCTGAGGGGCTGATCCACCAGGTGAGCGTGCACACGGAGAGTCTGGAGGACGCGGCGCGACTGTCGGCGGACATCAATCGGCGTTTCGGCGACAGAATCGAGGCGTTCCAGAACGTGATCGAGATCGACATTGCCCCGCGGGGCTGCAGCAAGGGCAAGGGCGTCGAGGCGCTGCGGGAGCACATGCGCTCCGCCTACGGGAACATCACCCTGTACGGCATCGGCGATTCCATCAACGACCTTCCGCTGCTGGAGGCCGCGGACGTGTCCTACACCTTCCCCTATGCCCCGGAGATCTGCCAGAAAAAAGCCACGAAGGTGGTGGACACCATCGTGGACGCGCTGGAAGACAGCATGAATGATTAAATGATAAGGATGTGCGACCAATGAGCCAGATGCTTCGTGACGCAAGGCACTATGAGGAGGAACAGGAGCGCGCCATCGCGCCAGAGGATCGGCCCGGCTTTCACCTGTCCGCCCGCGTCGGCTGGATGAACGACCCCAACGGGTTCAGCCGCTTCGGCGGGCTTTACCACATGTTCTATCAGTACCACCCCTACGACTCCCACTGGGGGCCGATGCACTGGGGCCACGCGGTGTCGGAGGACCTGCTTCGCTGGCGGCACCTGCCCTGCGCCATGGCCCCGGACATGCCCTACGACCGGGAGGGCTGCTTTTCCGGCAGCGCCATCGCCCTGTCCGACGGGCGGCACGCGCTGATGTACACCGGCGTGGCCGAGGAGATCGGCCCGGACGGAACGCGCCTCCAGGTGCAGACCCAGAACCTGGCCTTCGGCGACGGGGCGGAGTATGTGAAATATGAAAGGAACCCGGTCATCACCGCCGCCGACCTGCCCGCGGGCGGAAGCCGCTGCGACTTCCGCGACCCGAAGCTGTGGCAGGAGGCGGACGGCAGCTTCCGCGCGCTGATCGCCAACGACCACGCGGACGGCGGCGGGCGGATGCTGCTGTACAAGAGCGACGACCTGAAGCGCTGGGAATACGTCGGCGCGCTGGCGGAAAACCGGGATCGCCTCGGCAGGATGTGGGAATGCCCGGACTTCTTCGAGCTGGACGGGAAGCACGTGCTGTTGGGCAGCGCCCAGGACATGCTGCCCAGGGGCTTTGAGTACCACAACGGCAACGGCACGTTTTACCTGCTGGGCGATTTCGACCGGGAAAGCGGCGCGTTCACCGAGGAATCCGACCACGCCATCGACTACGGCATCGACTTCTACGCGCCGCAGACGATTCTGACGCCGGACGGCCGCCGGGTGATGATCGGCTGGATGCAGAACTGGGACACCTGCAACCTGCACACCCCCTCAACCCCCTGGTTCGGCCAGATGAGCCTGCCCAGGGAGCTGTCCGTTAAGAACGGACGGCTGTACCAGAAGCCCCTGCGCGAGCTGGAGGCGCTGCGCGGCGCGGCGGTGGTCCACGAGCACGTGACCCTGTGCAATGAAGAGATCAGCCTTCCCGGCGTTTCCGGCCGCATGGCGGACATGGAGATCGAACTGGAGCCTGGCGAATCGCCCTTCAACCGCTTCGCGGTACGCTTCGCCAAGGACGACCGGTTCCACACCACCGTCAGCTTCCGACCGGGCGAGTCGGTGCTGAAGGTGGACCGCAAGTTCTCCGGCTCCCGCCGGGCCATCATCCACCAGCGCAGGGCCAAGGTGGACCACGAGCGCGGCCGGCTGAAGCTGCGGCTGATCCTGGACCGCTACAGCGTGGAGGTGTTCGTCAACGACGGCGAAAAGGTGATGTCCGCCACGCTGTACACCGACCTGGCCGCCGACGGCATCGCGTTCTTCGCCGACGGAAGCCTGAAGTTCAGCGTCAGGTTCTATCCGCTCTCCCTGTGAGGACGGCACGAAAATTGCCGCCCGGATCATTTGTCCGGGCGGCGATTTTTGATTCTATCATTCGACAGCCTGTTCCGCTTTGAGCTCGTGTTCCTTGTGCTTCAGCGCCTCCACCTCTTTCTCCTGGCGGTTTGCGCCCATGCTGAGCATCACCACGACGCCCACGGCCAGCACCAGATAGAAGGTGATGAACCGCCAGGCCAACATGCCGGAGAACAGCAGGCTGTCCTGGAAGATACCCGCGAAGTACAGCGCGAATACGCCCTCCTGGGCCCCGGAGGCGCCGGGCATGGGCGCGTAGGCCGCCGAGTTGTACAGCATCACGCTCATGGCCAGCAGCTGGCCGTAGCCATAGCCGGAGAGGCCAAGCCCCCGATAGACGAGGTACATCACGCTGTTCAGGGACACCACGCGCAGCGCGCCGATGACCAGCTGTCGCGCGATCTCCGGCTTGTTGCGCTTGAGTCGCTGGGTGGCGGCGTAGAACTGGTCGGCGGTGTCCAGCATCGTCTCCTCCAGCTCCGCCAGCTTTTGGATGCGCAGCTTGCCCGCCAGCAGCGCCACCAGCTTCACCGCCCAGCGCACGGGCCTGCGGGTCAGGCACAGCAAAAGCAGCAGGATGACCACCAGCACGTTGAAACAGTAGCCGACCACCAGCACCGGCAGGCTCGGCCCCACCTGGCGGACGATGAAATCCCGGTAGAGGACGCCCAGCACCGTGGTGATGACCGTCAGCGCGATCTGGAAGAACAGGTGGTGCGCCAGCTGCACCGACGTGCCGTCCCCCACGGGCACCTTCCGCTTGTACAGCTGATAGATGACCATGGGCTGCCCGCCGGAGGCCCCAGGGGTGATGTAGCAGTAGAACTCGCCCAGTATGGAGATGCGGAACATGGTCAGAAGCCCCACGGAATGGCCCATGCAGCGCAGGGCGGAGCATGCGCTGAGGGTCTGGGCGAAGATCGCGCCGAAGGTCAGCACCGCGCCCAGCCCCACGTACCACAGCGGGATGCCGCCGATGGCCGCGATGGACGAGGCCAGGTCGCCGCTCTGAACCGCCAGGAACAGCACCACGCCCAGCGTTCCGACGATGAACGCGGCGTAGAGTATCTTCCGGACGGCTGGCTTCACGGTTCTCACCTCGCTGGGCTTAATATTTGTATTATACGTCCCAAACATTGGAGCCGTATTCAAGGAATGTTAAAACGATTGAACAATTTTAATGGCGGGCCCATCGTTGGATGGACCCGCCATCGTCATTGGTTTTACTCCACGGGGATCGCGATCTGCGCCGTGCCGATGCCCTCGCCCGTCACGCGCAGCACCGCCTCGCCCGGCTCGCGGCCCGCGCGCAGCACCGCCATCGCCTTGCCGCAGTAGCTGGTAAACGCGCCCTTGGTGTAGTTCTCGTCGGTGATGGGGTTGGCCGAGCCGAAGCCCATCAACGTCGCCGCGCCGGAGACCTCCGCCGTCAACTTCACGGCTGCGTCCGGCACCAGGCAGCCATTCGCGTCCACGACCTCCACCCGGACATATCCCAGGCCGCTGCCGTCGCCGCGCAGCTTCTCCGCCTCCGGCACCTGCCTCAATGCCGCCGCGGGGCCGGTGGTGGCCAGCTTCGCCCGGGACACCTCCCTGCCGCCGGTGTAGCTCACCGCCTCCAGCGTGCCGGGAGCGTACTGGATTCGGAACAGGAAGCTCTTGGGCATGTCGTGCACGATGGCCTCGCCTGCCCGGACGCGGCCGAGGCTCTTGCCGTTCAGCAGGAGCTCCACTTCCTCCGCGCCGCTGAACGCCAGCACGTCCACGGGCCTTCCCTCGCAGCCCGGCCAGTTCCAGCGCTGCCACACGCCCGGGAAGCCCCAGGGCGAGAGCACCTCCCGCTTGCCGTACACGGCGGGATCGTAGCTGAACAGGGCGGTCTCGTCGCTGCCGAACACGATGCGGCGATAGCAGCCCTGGGGGCGGATCAGGCCTGTGAGGTCGACGTCCGAATCGTTGGCCGTGCGCCAGGGATAGGGCGCGCCCACCTCCCATACGCTGGGCACCTTCTTCACGTCGGGGTCGTAGTACATGGCCCGGCCGATGCCGGCCTCGCCGATGTAGTCCCAGGCTGTCCAGGTGAACTCGCCGATCACCCAGGGGGTCTTCTCGATCATCGGCCAGTGCCGGCCGATCTGCACGGGATAGTTCTCCGAGCCGAGGATCACCCTCTCCGGGAACATGTCGTGATCCTGCTCGTACTTGTCCTCCAGGTAGTTGTAGCCCACCACGTCCAGGCTGTTGACGTAGGCCTCGGTGAAATTCTCCCAGCGCAGGTCCGTGCTGTCCACGCTGGCGTTCTGCTGGGAGGCGGCTTCGTTCCAGATGCGGTACTGCTCGGTCATCAGCTCGTCGTCCAGGCCGTTCCAGAAGGAGCAGACGCCGTTGGAGACCGGGCGGCTGGGGTCCAGCGCGCGCACGGCCTCGGCCAGCTTCGTGGCCCTCACATAGCCGTCGTTCAGGCCCGCGCGCTCGGTGATCTCATTGCCGATGGACCAGAGGATCACGCTGGGATGGCAGCGGTCGCGGCAGACGAAGTCGCGCAGGTCCTTCTGCCAGTCGCTGTCGAAGAACTGGTTGTAGTCGCCGGGCTGCTTGCCCATGCCCCAGACGTCGAAGGCTTCGTCGAACACGTACAGGCCCAGCCGGTCGCAGGCCTCGATCAGCGCCGCGGAGGGCGGGTTGTGGGTGGTGCGGATGGCGTTGAAGCCCACTTCCTTCAGCGTGCGCACCCGCCGCGCTTCGGCGTCGTAGAGGCTGACGGAGCCGATGAGGCCGTTGTCGTGGTGCACGCAGCCGCCCTTCAGCTTTACCACCCTGCCGTTGACGCGCAGGCCGTGCTTCACGTCCGCCTCCACGGTACGGATGCCGAACAGCACGCTCTCTTCGTCCACGGTGGGGTCGGCAGTCGGGATGATGTGGGTCTTGTAGGTGCCCGCGTCCCGCACCTTCGCGCGGAGCCTGTAGAGGTTCGGCGCCTCGGCGCTCCAGAGCTTCGGTGCGTCCACGGTCAGGGTCATATAGGCCGTGGCCGCGTCCATGGGCGGCACCTGGACCATCGTCCGGCTCTCGCGGACGATCCCGTCGGTCTCGTCGTCGATGAGCGAGAAGGTCACCTCGGCCAGGCGGTTCTCGGAGTATTCGTTCCTGATTTCCGCAGACACCTGCAGGTAGGCGGTCTCCGCGCTGCCGTCCGCCGCGTATTCGATCTTCCTCGTATATCCGGCAAGGCCCCCGAAGGCCGCGTGCAGCTTCGGCATGTGCAGAAGCTGGATCCCCCGGAACAGGCCCGCGCCGGAGTACCACCTGGAATTGGGCTGCATGCTGGGGTTCAGCGTGATGACGATGGTATTCGCCCGGCCCGGGTAGACCAGCTGGGTGATGTCCACCTCAAAGGGCGAATAGCCGTAGTGGTGCAGCGCCGCCTTGGCGCCGTTCACCTCGACGGTTGCGTTCATCATCGCGCCGTCCGTGCGCAAGGCCACCCGTTCCCCCGCCCATTCGGCGGGAATGTCGATCTGCTTCCAGTAGTGGGCCACGGCGGCGTTGTAATAGCCGCTGGCCATGCCGGAGGGCGCCTGGGGGTACACGTCGCCCTCGATCATGTAGTCGTGGGGCAGATCCACGACGCGCTCGTCCAGCCTGCCCGTCAGCCGCCTGGCATGGTCCACCAGACCGTGCCCGAAGTGCCAGCCCTGGTTGATGTCTGTCGTCCGCATGGTTGCTCTCCCTTCGCACCTAAGTGTATGAGACTATTATACCACCAAACGCCGCGAATGAATATACCTCATTCAAACTTTGTGCGCGCAGAGTGCCTTTTTTCTCCGCCGAATATACCATATCCCATTTCTTGCTGTATCAGACCGAACCATGTATAATTTGCGCATTCAGAGACAAATATTGTGTGGTAAATTTAAAATAAATATGTTATAATGAATTTGGGTGGGTATGACCCCCAAGACGCCGACACCCCGAAGGCGAGATCAACCTGCGAGGTATCTATGTGGAATTATAGCTTTGTGTTTCCCAGCGTACTGGTGATGCTCACGCTGCTGGTGTTCTTCCTGGCGCGCCGCCGGCTGCCCATACGGATGAACCGCGTCTTCCTGGGCGTGCTGCTGGTACACCTGTGCGTGGTGCTGTTTGACATCATTTCCTCCCGGGCGGATGAAAACTATGCCCTTCATACCGCCGGGCAGCTCTATGCCCTGAACACAGCTTTCTTCATATTTTACCTGGCGCGCATCTTCTGGTTCTACCTGTTCACGATGACCATCCTGGACGCAAGGCCCGGCAGGCTGATGATGATCCTGTCCACCCTGCCCTTCGCGTTTTCAGAGCTGGTGGCGGCGTCCAGCTGCTTCACCGGGCTGGTGTTCACCATCCGGGACGGCATGTACGCCCGCGGGCCCCTGTATGACATCATCTACTTCTGCAGCTTCTTCTACTGCCTGCTCTCCATCGCCATGATCCTCCTGCACGGTCGGCACATGAAGCCCACGCTCATGGCCGCGGCGCTGGGCTACAACATCGTGCTGCTGGTGGGCAACGTGGCGCGGCTGATCTTTTCCAACTACCTGATCATGGGCACCTTCTCCATGATCGCCATACAGGTCATCTACCTGGCGTTTTTGAACCCGGATCTCTACCTGACCGACCGGGGCCCGGCTTTCAACATGCGCGGCTTCCAGGCAGTGCTGAGCGAGATATCGCCGCACCGGAAGTATCACATACTGGGCTTTATACTGCAAAACTACAGCCAGGAGCGCAGCATACTGGGCGGCGACCAGATGGACCAGGGCATTACCCAGATCAACCATTATCTGTCCCGTTCCTTCCCGGAGGCGCTGCCCTTCTACCTGCGCAGCGGGCGCTTTGTACTGCTGGGCAAGGCCAGCGCCCCCTGGGCCGCCATCCAGCGGGAGATCGCCGAACGCTTCCAGAGCGGCTGGCCGGGCAGGAACGCGCCCATCTACCTGGGCATCACATTCGCCTCCATCACTTCCGAATCCAACCTTTCCAGCGCCGACAGGATCATATCGAATCTCACCCTGGCCTTTGAGGATATGTCCCACGCTGCGACCACATTTGGCGAGGACGCCAGCGCCAGCCTCCAGGAAATCGACCAGCAGGTAGACATCCTGCGCTCGCTGGAGCGGGCGCTGGAGCGGGACGCCGTTGAGGTGTTCCTGCAGCCGGTGGTGGACAGCCATACCGGAGGCATCGTCGCTGCGGAAGCGCTGGCCCGCATCCGCGACGACCAGGGCCGCGTCATCCCGCCGGGGCTGTTCATTCCCATCGCGGAGCGCGGCGGCTTTATCAACCAGCTGGGCGAGCAGGTGTTTGAAAAGACCTGCGCGTTCATCAGCGGCCACGACCTGGCCGGCCTTGGCCTGAGCTGGATCAACGTGAACCTGTCCCCCATCCAGTGTATGCAGCGGGATCTGGCCAAGCGCTTCGGCGAGATCCTGAAGCGGCACAACACCCCTGTCGAGAGCATCCACCTGGAGATCACGGAGCAGTCGATGGTGGATTATTCGATGCTGCAGAGGCAGATCCGCCAGCTGCAGGACGCCGGCTTCCAGTTTGTGCTGGACGACTACGGCAGCGGCTATTCCAACCTGACGCGGGTGAAGCACTATCCCTTCATCAACATCAAGCTGGACATGGAGGTGGTCTGGGACTACTTCCGGGACCGGGACAGCCTGCTGCCCACGATCATACAGGGCTTCAAGAAGATGGGCTTCTCCATCACCGCCGAGGGCATCGAGACGAAGGAGATGGCCGATGTACTCACCGGCATCGGCGCAGACTACCTGCAGGGTTACCTGTTCTCAAGGCCGCTTCCCATGGAGGAGTTCCTGGAGAAGTATGGAAAATAAATGATTCATCCCGCTTTCCGGGGAATGCCCCCTCTCAGTCAGCATTCGGCTGCCAGCTCTCCCCCTCACGGGGGGCGAGCCAAGGCTTCCGCGATGCTCTATCCCTCTTGCCTCTCCCACGTGAGGAGGTTCGAACACCTGAAAAACAGTCAAGTGGAAAAAACGGACGCCAAACGGCGTCCGTTTTGTGCGGTTCGTCACCTGTCAAACGTCCGGGCCACGTCCTGGAGCAGCTTGCGGATGGGCAGGTGCTGGGGGCAGACCTTCTCGCACTTGCCGCACCGGATACAGTCGGAGGCCTTCCCGTGGCCGTTGCCGGTGAGCACGCTGCTGTAATAAAAGCCCGTGTTCCAGTTGTGGAAGGCCTCGTGGGCGTTCAGCGCCGCGAACATGTCCGGGATGCGGATGCCCCGGGGGCACTCGCTCTCCTCCACGCAGTAGCGGCAGGCGGTGCAGGGCACCAGGTTGAGGCCGTGGAAGATGTCGTTCACCTTCCTGACCGCCTCCATTTCCCGCGCGTCCAGGGGCTTGAAGTCGGCCATGGCGGACAGGTTGTCGGTCATTTGGGCCATGTCGCTCATGCCGGAGAGCACCATGGCCATGTTGGGGAAGCTCGCCGCGAAGCGGATGGCGTAGCTGGCGTTGCTGCCGCCGTTCAGCTCCCGAAGGATCCTGTCGGCCTCCTCGGGCAGGTTCACAAGGCTGCCGCCCTTCACCGGCTCCATGACGATGACGGGCTTGCCGTGCTTCTCGCAGACCTCGTAGACCTTCTTTGACTCCACGGAGGCGTCCTCGTAGTCCACGTAGTTGAATTGGATCTGCACCACCTCGATCTCCGGGTGCTCGGTGAGGATCATGTCCAGCACCTCGGCCTTGTCGTGGAAGGAGATGCCGAAGTGGCGGATCTTGCCCTCCGCCTTCAGCTCCATCGCCGTCTCGTAGGCTTTGCAGCGCTTGAACTTTTTATAATTGTCGTGGTCCTGGGCGTGCATCAGATAGAAGTCAAAGTAGTCCACGCCGCACCAGTTAAGCTGCTTTTCAAAGAAGGGGCGGATGTCCTCCTGCCGCTTGAAGTACGGGTCGGTCAGCTTGTCGGTGAGCAGGAAGCGGCTGCGGTCATAGCGCCTGACCACGCAGTCCCGGATGGCCGTCTCGGACTGGCCGCCGATGTAGCCGTGGGCGGTATCGAAGTAGTTGAGGCCGGCGTCGATGAATGCGTCCGCCATCCGGCAGAACTGGTCATGGTCCACCTGGCCGCCCTTCATGGGCAGGCGCATGCATCCAAAGCCGAAGTTGCCGTGGATCTCCGGGAAAAAGCGATTCTGAATCATGGAGGCCTCCTTGTCCCGTGCGAAGAGACACGCGTGTTATTGTAGATCCATTATACAAAATGGTTCCGATGGAATCAATTGGTTTTTCCGTGCATCTGGATAAGTTTTTCTAATGGAAGAACGGCAGCCGCAGCGGGCCGGTTCATCCCGATAACAGGGTTTACTCGCCCCGTATCCAGACATCCTGGGACGCTCCTCGAAAGGCGTTCAGGCGCTCCCGGAAGCCGGTCGAACGCCCGCTGACCCGGCCGCCCTCCAGCGAAAGCGGGTCGATACAGCGCTTCTTGGCGAATATCCTGCGCCAGCCGGGCTCCGGCCCCGGCGCTTCCGCGCGCATGACGCGGCTGAGGGCGCGGTAGTCGCGCCACGCCGACGCCATTGCTTGATCGGACATCAGCTTTGCGATGACCTCCGGCTCGGTAGCGTACAGATCCTCCTCGGCGATGATCCCGCGCTCCACGGCAGCCTTCATGAGCTCCGCCAGGTACTGCATGGACAGGCGATCCTCGTCGGATACGTAGACCTTCGCGCATTCAAGCGCAACATTGGCAAAGCGTTCCGCACATTCCGCGCGGGCAAACGCCAGCTCCGGCCGGCCGTCCTCCCCCGTGCCGACGCGCAGGTCGCCGTACAGCCGGGCGGCCTCGTCCAGCGCGCAAAACCCGTAGTTGACGGCGTTGCTCAGCGTGTATTCCAGCCGGTCGGCGGACAGGCGGGGCGAGTCGTTGTCCGCGATGGGATAGCGGTGGTAGTCGCACACGTCCGCCGTGGTCAGTCCGTCCCGCCTGAGCAGCGCCTGCAATTCGGCCGAACCCGCGATGATCGCCTCCGTGCCGTCCTCGGTGGCCTCCTGGCGCAGGTGGTCGCCGCGCATGAAGTCCACCACGTGGGCGAACACCGGCGTGGCAACGTCGTGCAGGAGCCCGGCCAGGGCCTGCGCCCTGTCGCCGGTGAAGCGCCAGACGATCAGCGCCACGCCCAGGCTGTGATCGTATCTCGAATAGGGCGCAAGCCCACGAAACCGCGTAAACGATGTGTACTCGCAGCCGCAGTTCATGCCCACGTCCCGAAGCCTGGCGAGGGGCGGAAGCGCCAGGTAATCCTCAAGGAAGGCGGGCTTTTCTCCGTGATAGATCGTCCAGTGGTTCATCGTTCCGCCAGCTCTTTCAGGTAAAAGCGGTTCATCGTGGCGTGCACCACGGCCTCCGGCTTGTCGATTTCCACATAGCCGGACTTCTCATAGATGTGGATGGCGGCCTGGAGGTTCGTGTGGGTCTCCAGGTACATGCGCTCATAGCCCAGCGCCCGTGCCGCGTCCTCCACCTGCTCGATCAGCCGATAGCCCAGGCCGCGTCCCTTTACACTGTCGTCCAGGTAAAGCTTTTGAAGCTCCGCGCAGTCTTCAAACAGGTCGATCTCCGCCAGGCCGATGCCGCCCACCAGCCTGCCGTCGTCCAGGAGGACGAAATAGTCCCGCCTGGCCGGGTCAGCGGAGTAGAATTCGCTCAGGTGGTCCAGCCCCGCGTCAAAGTACACCGTGCCGGGGATGTCCAGCCCGTGGGCCTTGAGGTTCGCGCGGATCAGCGCCGCCAGCGCGGCGTCGTGCTCCGGGGTCAGTCGACGTATCTCCATGGTGATTCTCCTATACCGTCAGTTCGATCCGGTTTCCCTCGATGGCCACGACGCAGCTTTCGTAGTACCCGTCGCCAGTCACCCGCGGACTGCTGGCCACCGCATAGCCGTCCGCCGCCATCCTTTCCGTGAGGGCGTCCACCCGCTCCCGGCTGCCCAGGGAGAAGGCCACGTGGGCGTAGCCCGTGCGCTCCGGTTTGTCCATGTCCTCTATGCCGGGCTTGGACATCACCTCCAGCCGCGCGCCGCCTTCGAAGGTGATGAAGTACGACCGGAAGCCGGTGTTGGGATTGCGATAGCCCGTGTTGGAGGCGCCGCCCAGGTACTTAACGAAGAAGTCCCGGGCGGCCTCCACGTCGTTGACGTAAAGCGCCACGTGCTCAATCCTCATGCGCCGCCCTCCGTCGCTCCTTCAGCACCTCGCGGCCCACCTTGCCGGTCATGTGGTCGATGGCGATCTCCACGCAGCACAGGCGGCCCTCGCGGATGGTGTCCTCCGTCTCCTGCATGTACAGGTCCTCAAAGCCCTTGGAATACTTCGCGCCCACCTCGTTCGCCGCGCGGCGCAGCTCGTCCTCGTTCTCGATGATGTGCGCGCGGCCAAAGGCGATGACGCTAACAAACTTCGTGGTGCGCTCCCTGGGCATCACTTCGTCCCGGTCGATCACCGTGAAGGACACCTTCCCGTTGCGGCGGATGGCGTCGATCTTGTGGCCCACCTTGGCGCAGTGAAAGCCGATGGTGCCAAAGCCCTCATCCGCGGGCTTGTAGACGAAGCTGACGGGCACGGTGTAGGGATAGCCGTCGTCCCCGTGCAGCCCCAGCACCCCCGACGTGGCCCGGGCGAGGATCTCCTCGCACTCCTGCTGCGAAATCTGCTGGCCGATTCGGCGCATGGGTCTGAACATGGTCATACCTCCTTATCACATTAGTCATCCCGGCCTGCCCGCCGGGCGAACACGAGCATCCGCGCGAACATGGCGTATACATAGGCCACGGAAAGCGCGATGTTCAAAAACATGTTTTCCCTCAGGATCAGCATTCCCGCTACGAAGGCCGCCGTCACGGCCAGCGCGGGCACGAGAAAGCGGCGGCACAGCCCCAGGCCCTTGCGGGCGAAGCGCATCAGCGCGATGAGGCACAGGTAGTACAGCAGGAACGCGCCCAGCAGGAACAGCGTCTTTGGCCAGAGCCGCACCGCCGTATCCTGCATGAATTCCAGCGCGGTGGTCAGGTTGTTCATGGCAAAGACCAGGAAGATGTGGATCAGCATGAAGCCGAGGCCGGAATCGGTTCTCGTCCGGTCGATGATGCGGTTGTAGAGGACCTCATAGCCCAGGAACAGCGCCACGACGATCAGGAACGCCATCAGCGAAAAGTAGACGGAGTTCAGCGTCAGCCAGCCCTCGAAATAGGACGCGATGGCGATGATCATCTCGCCGAAGGTGAACACCACATAGAGCATGGCCCGCTCGGACAGGTGGCCAAAGTCAACAAGGGACGCCTTTTTCTCCCCGCCGAGCAGCCCGGTCATGGCCATGCCGAACAGTATGGCCGCCAGCGTCATCACCGGGAAACCCCCGGCGGTGATCCATGTGGCCGCCAGCACCAGCACCGCCTCGCCAACGAGCGTAGCGATCATCCGGCGAATGGTGCGCGCCGCGTCTGGCGCGTCCCTGTGGTGGCGCAGCTCGATGGCATACTGCAGGGCGATGTTGGCCAGGATCAGCGCCCAGGCCACGTGATACTGCGTCCAGAAGCCCTCCCAGCGCAGGCGCGTGCCCTCGCCGATGTAGTAGAGCAGGTACATGTTCACGAACAGGAACACATGGTCCCGCACGCCATTGCGGCCAAACATGTTGATGTAATAGGTGGAGAAGTTCCAGATCTGGATCACGGCCAGCGTGCCGATGGCGTAGGCCAGGAACTGTTGCAGGCTCACAAAGCCGCCCGTCACCGAATGGAGCAGCGAATTGTTCCGGCCGATGATGTAGACGAAGATCAGGTCATAGATCAGCTCCAGGTATTCCACCTTTTTCTCTTCGCGCTTCGCGGGAAGCGCGACGCTCGCGCCGATATGGACCATGTTCATTCTCCTTCGATGTATTTCCCCGTCCGGCTCTCGGGGCAGGCCGCGATCTGCGCCGCGGTGCCCGCCGCGACGATCCGCCCGCCCTCTTCGCCGCCGCCGGGGCCCATGTCGATGATGTAGTCGGCGTTTCGGATCACGTCCAGGTCGTGCTCGATGACGATCACCGTGGCGCCGTTGTCGATCAGCCGCTGGAACACGTTGAGCAGCGTCTCCACGTCCAGCGGGTGCAGGCCGATGGTGGGCTCGTCGAACACGAACACCGCGTCCGACTGGCCCCGGCCCATCTCGCTGGCCAGCTTGAGCCGCTGGGCCTCGCCGCCAGACAGGCTGGGCGTCTCCTCCCCCAGCGTCAGGTAGCCCAGCCCCAGGTCGCGGAGCACCGACAGCTTCTTCGCCACGACGGGCAGGTCCCCGCAAGCTTCGATGGCCTCGTCCACGCTCATGTCCATCAGCTCCGGCAGGGTGTATCCGTTGACAGCCTTCTTCGGGACGCGGCGGATGAGGTTGGCCTCGCGGGCATAGCGGGAGCCGCCGCAGTCCGGACAGGGGATCTGCACGTCCGGCAGGAATTGCACGTCCAGGTTGATGGAGCCGGTGCCGTCGCAGGTCGGGCAGCGCAGCGAGCCGGTGTTGTAGGAGAAATCCCCCGCCCTGAAGCCGCGAGCCTTCGCGTCGGCGGTGCGGGCGTAGACCTTGCGCAGCTCGTCGTGCACGTCGGCATAGGTGGCCACGGTGGAGCGCACGTTGATGCCGATGGGCGTGGCGTCGATCAGCTTCACCTGGCGGATGCCCTCTGCCGTCACGGCCTTCACGTGCCCCGGCAGCTTTTCGCCCCTGATGGACGCCGACAGCGCCGGGATCAGGCTCTCCAGCACCATGGTGGTCTTGCCGGAGCCGGACACGCCGGTGACCGCGATCAGCCGTCCCTTCGGGAAATCCGCCTCCAGGGGCCTGACGGTGTGGATGTGAGACGTGGACAAATGGATGGTGCCGAGGGCGAACATCTCCTCTTTACCGGCGCGGGTGCGCACCTCGATGCGCCGCCTGCCGGACAGGAAGCCCCCGATGCGGGAGGCGGGGTTGTCCGTCACGTCGTTCAGGCTCCCCTGGGCGATGATCGTGCCGCCTTTCGCCCCGGCCTCCGGCCCCAGCTCGATCAGCCAGTCCGCCTCACGGAGCACCTGGGTGTCGTGATCCACGAGCACCACCGTGTTGCCGTCGGCGAGCAGGTCCCTCATCACGCCCTTGAGGCCCTCCAGGTTGGAGGGATGCAGGCCGATGGACGGCTCGTCCAGCACGTAGAGCACGCCTGTGGTGCGGTTGCGCACGGCCCGGGCCAGCTGCATGCGCTGGCGCTCGCCGGTGGACAGCGTGGAGGCGGAGCGATCCAGCGTCAGGTAGGAAAGCCCGAGGTCCATCAGCCGCCGGGACGCGCCGCGGAAGGAATCGCGGATGCTCCTGGCCATGGGACGCATCTCCTCCGGCAGAGAATCCGGCACGCCCTCCACCCAGTCGCACAGGTCGGCGAGCGTCATCTCGCAGGCCTGAGCCAGCGAGATCCCCCGGAGCCTGGGCGCGCGGGCGGCGTCCGAGAGCCGGGTGCCGCCGCAGTCCGGGCAGACGCCCTGGCGCAGGAACTTCTCCACACGCTTCATGCCCTTCTCGTCCTTCACCTTGGACAGGGCGTTTTCGACGGTATAGGTGGCGTTGAAGTAGGTGAAGTCCATGTCCCCCGCCGCGCCGCTGGTCTTGTTCTGGTAGATGATGTTCTTCTTCACCGCGGGGCCGTGGAACACGATATCCCGCTCCCTTTCCGTCAGCTCACGGAAGGGCACGTCCGTGCGCACGCCCATCTCCCGGGCGATGTCCTTCATCAGCGACCACATCAGCGTCTGCCACGGGGCCACCGCGCCCTCGTCAATGGTCAGCGTCTCGTCCGGCACCAGCGTGGATTCGTCCACGGTGCGGATGACGCCGGTGCCGTCGCAGCGCTTGCAGGCGCCCTGGCTGTTGAAGGCCAGCTCCTCCGCGCCGGGGGCGAAGAAGGTCGTCCCGCATTCCGGGCACATTAAGGGACGCTCCGCCGCCACGTTCATCGAGGGCTGGACATAGTGCCCGTTGGGACAGCGATGGCTGGCCAGGCGGGAAAACATCAGTCGGAGTATGTTCAATAGCTCCGTGCCCGTCCCGAAGGTGCTGCGGATGCCCGGCACGCCCGGCCGCTGGCGCAGCGCCAGCGCCGCCGGCACGTGCATCACCGCGTCCACCTGTGCCTTCTCCGCCTGGGTCATGCGACGGCGGGTATAGGTGGACAGGGATTCCAGGTAGCGCCGGGAGCCCTCGGCGTAGAGGATTCCCAGTGCCAGGGAGGACTTGCCCGAGCCGGACACGCCAGCGATGCCCACGATGCGGTTCAGCGGGATGTCCACGTCTATGTTTTTCAAGTTGTGCACCCGGCCGCCGCGCACCTCGATGGCGGCGGGGGCCATGTATTCCTTTTGATTCAATGCAATCCGTCCTCGTGTGTCAAATTCAGGCCCAGGTGAAGTTTTCCCTGCCTGCGCCGATTTCAAAGTGGCACTTGACGATGCCCAGGTCCACCTTCAGCTGCGTGCCGAAGCGCCCGGCCCGAGCGGTCACCCGGCTGCCGTCGCGGTCAAAGCGGAACTTCTGCTGGTTCACGGCGGTGGGCGCCAGCAGCGCGGCTTCCACGCCCCGACGGAACCATTCCGGCGCGCCGGCGTCCAGGTTGCTGACGTCAGCGGCGGATTTGCTCCTGCGGGGGCTGCCCTGGGTGGCGCCGTAGCCCAGCGAGATAATGATGACCTCCCGCTTCCCTTCCGCGACGGCGGCCTTGCTCTTGCCGTGGGTGAGCGCCACCCAGCAGGTGTTCAGGCCCAGCGCCTGCGCCGTGAGCACCACCCTTTCGCCGTAGTAGCCGCAGCGCTCCTCCAGGTCCGGGGCCTTCGCGCCCACCAGGGAGATGTAGTTGCGGGCGTTTTCAAACTTGCCGTAGTGGGCCAGCCGGGAATTGAAGCATTCCGGTTCGTCGTAGATCACCTGCATGTTCAGTCCGCCCTCCCGGTTCAATGCCGCCGCCGCTTCGTCCAGCGCGGCGCGGACGTCGGCGGGAATGGGCCTGTCCAGGTACTGCCGCACGCTGTGGCGCGCGCGGATGGCTTCCATCATGTCCATCATATTGCGACACCTCCCGTCGCTGTGGGGTCGGTCGTGTCCAATCCAGTTGCGACAACATCATTATAACCCGCCCCGGGCCATCGGGGCAAGGGGGTTATTGTGAAGTTCATTTTTATCAGTCCAGTGGAAAAAACGGAGAAATTAACTGGTGCAGAGATAGGTTTATGTGCTATAATGATATCCAGAAAGACCACACATTCACAGAAGGATGTATCATCATGGAACAGATTCGCCAGCTGCAGGAATTGGAATCGCTGAACCGGGCCTTCCAGAAAGCCTTTTCCCATGCCGACGCCCGCCAGACCATGGACGATCTGCTCGCCTGCATCGGCGAGGAGCTGGAGTGCCAGCGCATCAGCATCTTCGAACTGCGCGTGGACGGCACCTGCGACAACACCTACGAGTGGTGCCGGGATGCGTCCGACCGGATGCGGGAGCTGATGCGGTCCCTGCCTGCGGAGCTGTTCAGCCAGTGGATGGGCCAGCTGCACCGCCAGGATTACCTGCGCGTGCGGGACATCGCCACCCTGCGGGACGCGCTTCCGGAGCTGGCCGCCATATTTGAGGCCCAGGGCGTGCGCAGCTTCGTGGCCTCCCGCCTGGCCTTCCACGGCCACGACATCGGCTTCTTCATCATGGAAAACCCCGGCGAGGAAACGCTCTGCGACGCCTCCATCATCATGCCGGGCATGCGCTACATACTCTCCTCCATGGTCTACCACGAGCACCTGATCCGCCGCATGACCTCCATCAACCAGCAGGACAAGCTGACGGGCACCGGCAGCCATGAGAGCATGCGAAAGTGCCTGGAGGGCTGGCCCGAGGACGCTTTCATGGGCGCATGCTATGTGGAAGTGGCCGGATGGGCCAGCGACAAGGGCGCGCCCGCCGCGCTGCAGATGGAGCAGGCACTGATCCGCTGCGGCGAGGTGCTGATCGGGCTGTTCGGCCAGGGCAGCGTGTTCCGCGTGACCGCCAGCGAATTCCTGGTGCTGTGGGACGGCATCGAAGCCGCCTTCAACCGCCGCGTGGGCCAGATGACGAAGCTGCTGGCCGAGCACGACCTGCTCTGCGGCGTGGGCTCCGTCAGCCGCCAGCGGGCGGGAAGCGAGCCGGATGATTTGATCCACCAGGCCCACCTGGCCGCCCATGACGATTTCGCGCGCCGGCTGGAACCCCGTGCCGCCGTGCCAGCGGGCCCGGCCGGCGAATCCGGCAGCTTCAAGGCGGACATCTCCCTGCACCGCTCCGACGCCTTCTTCGCCCTGGCGGAAAGGTTCATCCGCAACCATCCGGGCGCGGCCATGTTCACTGCCGTGATCGATCTCAACTACTTCAAGCTGTACAACGACATCTTTGGCCGGGAGGCGGGCAACCGGTTCCTGGAGCGCATTGCCGCGTCGCTGCTGCATCTGACGGAGCAACACGGGGGCATCTGCGGCTATCTGGGCGGGGACAACTTCATACTGCTGATGCCGCTGAGCGCCGACGAAGCCGACGATCCCATGCCCTTTGCCGAGGGGCTCTACGGCCAGCTGTCCTATCCCGATGGGTTCTCCCCCGCCGTGGGCGTGTACGTCTCCACCCCGGGCGACCCGCTGACCGCCATGTACGACCACGCGCTGATCGCCCTGCAGGAGATCAAGGGCAGCTACATGGAGCACATCCGCTTCTACGACCCGGACCGCTACCTGCGGGACCGGGACGACAAGCTGCTGCTGATGGACGTGCGCGAGGGCATTGAGAACGACGAGTTCCTGTTCTATCTCCAGCCCCAGGTGCACGAACAGACCGGCAAGGTGGTGGGCGCGGAGGCGCTTTGCCGCTGGGTCCACAAGGGCAGCCTCATCAGCCCCGGCCAGTTCATTCCAACGCTGGAAAAGACCGGCACGATCTTCGAAGTGGACTGCATCGTGTGGGAGAAGGCCTGCCGGTGGCTCAAGAGCCTGAAGGATCGGAATATTCCCATGCTGCCCATCTCCGTGAACGTGTCGCGGATCGACTTCTTCTTCACCGACATCGCCCAGCACTTCATCGACCTTGCGGAGAAATACGGCGTCGATCCGGGCCTGCTGGGCGTGGAGATCACCGAAAGCGCCTTCGCCGACAACATGGACCTGCTGATGGACGCGGTGGAAAAGCTGCACGACGCGGGCTTCCAGGTGCTGATGGACGACTTCGGCAGCGGATATTCCTCCCTGAGCATGCTGCACAGCATGAACCTGGACGTGCTCAAGACGGACGTGCACTTCATGTCCATGTCCAATTCGGACGTGAAGGCCATCTCCATCGTGGAATCCGTGGTGAGCATGGCCCACATGATCGGCATGATCGTGATCACCGAGGGCATCGAGACCGAATCCCAGCGGGAGAGCCTGCTGTCCATGGGCGAAAACTACGCGCAGGGCTTCCTGTTCTACCACCCCATGCCGGTGGAAGAGTTCGAGGCGCTGCTGCGCCAGCCGGAGCTGCTGGGCGAGAGCTACAAGAAGGCCACGCCCCAGATTCAGAACCGGCTGCACTTCAGGGACATGGTGCACAGCGGCGTGCTCAGCGGCTCGCTGCTGGACAACCTGATCGGCCCCACCGCGGTGCTGAAGCGAGAGGGCGGACGGCTCGCCTTCATGCAGGTGAACGAGCAGTACAAGGCCCTGGCCGGCATCGGGCGGGACATGGACGGCGCGGACGGCTTCATCGACCGCAACGCCGACTTCTTCACCCGAGCGCTGGAGCGGGCGGATCATCACCCCGGCGATGGCGTCTCCGGCACGGTGCATTGCATCGGGGCGGATATGGGTGCGCGGATATTCATGCTGTACACCTGCAAGGACCATTCCCTGTACCTGATGACCATCAATTCCCAGGCCCAGGGGTGAGGCGACAAAAAACGAGGGCTGTCTGATCGACAAGCCCTCGTTTTCATTTTGGGTTTTAATTCTTCTGGCTCGACACTTTGCGCATCAGCACCACATAGGTGACGAACAGCGCCACGGCGAACACCGCGCCAACCGGATAGGCAATGCCCTGCGACAGGCCGAAGCCCTCTGACGCCATCAGGATATAGGTCATGCTGACGGCGGACATGAACGCGGCGGGCAGCGCCGTGAGCAGCGAGGCCCAGGGATGCTTGCCCTCCTTGACCAGGTAGGCCGTGGCCACCCACAGAGAGATCATCGCCAGGGTCTGGTTGCTCCAGGAGAAGTAGCGCCAGAGCACGTTGAAGTCCAGCTGGGTCAGCACCGCGCCCACCGCCAGCAGCGGCAGCGTGATGATGAGCCGGTTCTTGATCTTCTTCTGGTCCAAGTGGGTGATCTCCGCCAGGATCAGACGGGCGCTGCGGAAGGCCGTGTCGCCGGAGGTGATCGGGCAGACCACCACGCCGACCACCGCCAGCGCGCCGCCCACCACGCCCAGCATGGTGTTGGAGATCTCATACACCGTGCCGGACTGGCCCAGCGTGGAGATGGCGTTGTTCAACACGTCCGTCGCGCCGTAGAAGGCCACGCCCGCGGCCGCCCAGATCAGGGCGATCACGGACTCGGCGATCATCGCGCCGTAGAATATGGCCCGGCCCTGCTTTTCGCTGGTGATGCACTTGGCGATCATCGGCGACTGGGTGGCGTGGAAGCCGGAGATGGCGCCGCAGGCCACGGTGACGAACATGAACGGCCACACGGGCAGGCCCTCGGGATGCAGGTCGGCCAGGGTGACTTCGGGGATCTTGTAGCCGCCGAAGAAGATGCCGCCCAGCACGCTCACGGCCATGACGATCAGTATGACGCCGAAGATGGGATACAGCTTGCCGATCAGCTTGTCGATGGGCAGCAGCGTGGCCAGCACGTAGTACACCAGGATCACCACGATCCAGAACTTCTCGTTCAGCACCGCGGGGGTCAGCCGGGCGATCAGCGCCGCCGGGCTGTTCACGAACACGGTGCCCGTCAGCGTGAGCAGCACGATGGAGAACACGCGCATGATCCACTTGGCCGCACTTCCCAGGTACACGCCGGACAGCTCCGCGATGGAGTCGCCGCCGTGGCGGCAGGAGATCATGCCGGACATATAGTCGTGCACCGCGCCGCCCAGTATGGAGCCGAACACGATCCACAGGAACACCACCGGGCCGAAGCACGCGCCCATCAGCGCGCCGAAGATCGGGCCTGTGCCGGCGATGTTCAGAAGCTGCACCAGGAACGCCTTCCAGGGCTTCATGGGCACGCAGTCCACGCCGTCGTTGATGGCGATGGCGGGGGTCTGGCGGTCATCCGGGCCAAACACCCGCTCGACCACCTTGCCGTACACGGCAAAGCCCACCAGGAGGACCACCAGGGCGAGAATCAGTGAAATCATAGCTGCCACCTTCTATCTTTTCAAATACTGCTGGGAAACCGGGAATTCAAAGTAAATGTCCGGACAGGGCTCGTCCTGCAGGGAGAAGTGCCACCATTCGCAGTCGATGGGCTTGAAGCCGTTGCGGGTCATGGCGCGCTGCAGGAACATCCGGTTTTCATACTGCTCATTGATCACGGCCCGCGAATCCGGGTGGGAAACCTCGCTGAACAGGTCGAAGGGGCTGCCCATGTCCACCTCCCTGCCCGTGCGCATGTCCAGCAGCGTCAGGTCCACGGCGCTGCCCCGGCTGTGGGAGGACTGGCTGGCGATGTAGCCCTGCTTGAACAGCTCCTGCTTCTCAAGGTCAGGATAGAAATAGGGCTTCATGCGCAGGTCCAGGTCCTCGATGCCCCACAGCACAAAGTGCTTCACCGCGCAGGCGGGCCGATAGGCGTCAAACACCTTCAGGCGATACCCCTGGGCGTTCACCTCCCCCGCCACGGCCTTCAGCGCCCTGGCTGCCTCCACCCGAAGCAGCGCCACGGGCTGCTCGTAGCCGTCCACGCGGTCGCCGATGAAGTTATAGGTGGAGTAGTACCGGATCTCCTGCACGATGCCGGGCACGAAATCCGCCAGCAGCACAAAGCCGGAGGAATCCATCGTCACGCTGCGCTTGTAATCCATGTCAGTACCGTCCTTTTTGCATGTCGGGAATCGGTCAGGGCTCGTCCGCGTCCCCGGGCTGCGCCGCGTCCCTGGTGTTCATCACGACGTTGACGTATTCGTAGGGGATCTCGATGCCGCTCTTGTTCAGCGCCCGCCTCACCCGGCAGTTGATGTCGCTCTTGACGACCTCCGTGGGGTTCTTCGGCTCATAATACACGGTGGTGGCCATCACCAGGCTGCTGGCCGCGTACTCGATGAAATACACCGGGCCGTATTCATAGTCCTCTCCCACCGGCTTTCCCGCCACGGTATAGGGGCTGTCCTCCACCGCGCGGCGGATCACCGCCATGGCCTTGTCCACGTCCGTGTCGTAGGCCACGTGGAACCGGAACGGGATCGAGCGCGTCTGCGTCTCGTAGCTCAGGTTGGTGATCTTCATGCCGTTCAGCTTGCTGTTGGGCACGATGAACTTCTGGGTGTCGATGCCCTGCAGCACGACGTGGCGAAGGGTGATGTCCTTCACGATGCCCGCCGTGCCGTCCTCCATCTCGATGCGGTCGCCCAGGTCAAAGGGCCGGGTGGCGGACATCATCAGTCCGCAGATGATGTCCGCGATGACCGGCTGGGCGGCGAAGCCCGCGATGGCGGCCAGCACCGTGGTCCCCTGGAACAGCACCTTGCCAAAGGTCTGCGTCAGCGGCGAGCTCATCACCACGAACTCCACCGCCAGCAGGATCACGACGAATCGAATGATGCTCTCCACAAAGCGCAGGTTGATGTTCCGCTTCTTGTCCAGCAGCTTCTTGGCCAGCTTCTTCTCCATGCGCAGCAGGAGAATGACGATGATGGTCGTCACCACCGCCGTGATCACCAGCTTGGTGGAATTCCATAAAATGGTTTGGTTCTTCAGCAATTCTGTAAGCTCATGCATAATGCCTCTCGTGCGGCGGGTTCATATGTTCCCGGCCCGCCCCTGTGTCAGTTGTTGGACGAGGAAGACGACGAGGACACCGCGCTGGATGCCTCGCGATCCCTGATCATGTGCTGCAGCGTGACGAGTATAGCGACCACCTTGTCCTCATACTCGGGCCGATAGATGTCGATGCTGTACTTGTCGTGCAGAGAAAACATCTTCTGGCCGATGACGGCGATGATGCTGTTGTCTCTGTCATAGAGTTCAAAGTTCAGGGCCATGATGTTGCCCCGCAGCTGCCAGCCAAGGCCCTCGATGTTATTGATGTCCTTGACCAGGTGCCACAGCTCGTTGGATACCTCAAACCGCGTGCCGTCGGCCATGGTGACGAAGTGGCGCTGGTGCAGCGTCAGGATCTTCCGCTGTATGTGGGCCACGTGGTTGCCCTGGGCGTCGGTGATGTCCGTCTTGTCGTGCAGCGACGGGAACTTGGTGTTGGCCTCGTAGAGTACCCGCTCCTGCGCGTCGGTGATGTCGATATGCTTGTGCAGCGTGAAGACCTTCGACGTGGTGAACAGGGAATGATCCGGCTCACCAAAGCGCGCCACGTTGTTGACATTCGCCGCCTCGCCGGCCTCGCGGAAGCGATGGTACTTGGAAAAAACACCCATGGTTTCCCCTCCTCATTCAAATGAGGACAACTTGCGTCGTCCAAATCTCTTCATCCGGATTTTAGCATACTTCGACCCGCCGCGCAACCAAAATACACTTAATTTGTCGCTTTTCGTGCCATTTCGCCGGATTCCACGAAGAACCGCCGGCGGTAAGCCCCGTCGGCGGTCCATTCGGATCATTCCCGGTCAGATCAGGCGGCCGCGTCCAGGGCTGCCATGCCGTGGACGATGGTCTGGAAGAAGCTCAGGGCCATGTCGTAGTCCATGAAATCGCCCTTGTTGGCCGCGTCGTCCAGGTTCTTCACCAGCGCGGCCTCCGGGTGGAACTGCAGGCCCACGGCAAAGGTCTTGTCGGTGCGCTCCACGGCCTCGATCATCTGAACGCCGTTCGTCTCGGTGACGCCTGTGACGCGCAGCCGGGTGTTGTCCACGTTCTTCACGGCCTGGTGGTGCCAGGAGGGACAGCCCTCGAGGGTTGCGGTGCCCACGATGCTGAACAGCAGGGAGTCCTCCGCCACCTCCACCGCGTGGGGCGCATAGTCCCGGTAGGAATCGGGCGTTGCCTTCTGGTTGCGGTGGGTGTAGTCGTAGTCGATGGACTGCTCCTCAAACCAGGTGGGAATGTCCTGGATGACCTCGCCGCCGGAGATCACCGACAGCATCTGCATGCCCCGGCAGAAGCCCATCACGGGGATGTCATTGTCCAGGCAGTAGCTCATGGTCAGGTAGTCGGACACGTCCCGTTCGGCGTTGTAGTCCAGCTCCTCCTCGATGCCATGCCAGGGTTCGGGCGCGTAGTAGAGCGTGGGGCTGATGTCCTCGCCGCCGGTGAACAGCACGATACTCACGCTGCCCACGGCCTCCGCCGCGTTGGAACCGTGCCAGGTGTTGCACCGCACGAGCTTTCCGGCGGGCTCGTCCAGCGCGCCGGTCTCCGCGACACCCGCGGTCAGCCTGCCCGCGTCGTCATAGGCCAGGTCGGGCGAGGTGACCTGATCCAGCATCACCCAGGTGCCGCCCGCTTCCTCCACGGAGCGGCAGATGTTGGTGAAGAACTCGGAATCGGTGTCCGCGCGCCAGGCGATGCCCACCACGGGGCTGGTCGGAAGCGCGACGACATCGGCGGACGCGGCGCCCAGAAGCGTCACCAGTGCGAGAAGCGCCGCGAACAGCGCGCATATCCTCTTTCTCATGTTCCATTCCTCCCTTTTCTCAGCGGTTCGGGCTTCTCTTCCCCGTGGCTCCAGGCCGCTGCGCTCCCGGTCAGAACGCCTTTCTGATCACCAGGTCGATGCGGTCGCCCTTGACGCCCACCACCACGTCGTCCGCGATCTTGGCCACGATGGACTTCTCCAGCTCGTCCAGGGCCTCGTCCACGGCGTCCACGGAATGACGGGCCTGCTTCAGGTCGTCGCGGTAGGTCTGCAGCGTCCAGATGGTCATCATCTCGCTGTTGGGCATCATCGTACCGGGGGTGTGTACGATGCCGTAGTCCATCGTCTGCTGGCCATAGGCGTCCATGGTGTTGCCCATGCTGTGCAGCGCACCGGAGATCACCTCGCCCAGCTTCGCCATGAAGCCCTTGGCGGCGGCGTTCTTGCCGGTGCTGGAGACGGACAGCAGCTCCTGCTTCTTGCCCGTGTTCATGTCTGAGGTGGCCTCGAAGTGAATCTCGCAGGTCTTGCCGTCTGCCGTGAACCAGATCTGGCCGTAGAAGTCTTCCAGCGTGGTCTTGACCATGCCCAGCGTCTCCTCCACCAGCAGATCCAGGCGCAGCGTGTCCCGCTTGTCCAGCTTGGCCTGCCAGGCGAAGTTTTCCGTGGCATAGCGCGCCGCGGCCATGCGCTCGGCATCGCTGTTGACCATGAATTTGTCCGAAACAATCATTCTCATGTCCTCCAATGTCTCACTGTTAATGCGCAAAGGATCCCGCCGGGAACGGAGGCGCTGCGTTCAGCGCGCTGCGACACAGGGCCGCCCGCCCTGCCGAATCCGGCGCGGTCGACCGCCTCGCGATGGACGGCTCCTGGGCGGAAAGCCCTTCCCCGCCCGTGCCATCCCTCCCGGCTCGGGATTACCCCGGCTTATTCGATGTTCAGGATGTCGGCAAAGCCGGTGACATCGAACACCTCTTTGACGATCTCGTTCACATGGGTCACCTTCATGCCGCCCCTGTCGCGCATGATCTTGTGGGCGCTCAGCAGCACGCGCAGGCCTGCGGAGGAGATGTAATCCAGCTTGGAGAAGTCCATCGTCAATTCGGTGACGCCCTCCAGGCTGCCCTTGAGCTCGTTCTCCAGCTCCGGCGCGGTAGTGGTGTCCAGGCGGCCCTCCAGGGCGATATCCAGCGCGTTGCCATTCAGGTTCTTGGTGATTTTCATATCTGTTTCCTCCTATAGTCAGATGTGCTTGTATATGGTCAGAACGTTCTTGCCGTCCTCATACCGATACGTCATGTTGTCCATGGTCTTCTTGACCAGGAATATGCCCAGGCCGCCGATCTCGCGCTGCTCCGCGGAGAGCGTCACGTCCGGATCGACCTTTTTCAACGGGTCAAAGGGCACGCCGCTGTCCACGAAGGTGACGCTCGCCATGCGGTCTGCGGGGTCAAAGTCGAAGCGCACTGTTGCTTCGCCGGTTTCGCCGCCATAGGCGTAGCGGGCAATGTTGGCGAACAGCTCGTCGATGGCCACGTCGATCTGCATCTGGGGGCGCATGGCGCAATCCAGGGCCTCCAGCTGCGCGTCGATGAATTCCGTCACCTTCGGGAGGTTGTCGACAATCGCCTGTACGGTCAATTCTGTCATAGAGCCGCCCCCTTATTCAGCGGTGGTCTCCTCCACGGGCACGCGGTCCTCCGCCAGGTCCTCCAGCCAGTGGAACTCGCCGGTCTTGACCACTTCTTCGCCGTAGATGGTCTTCCAGTCGTTGGCCATGGAGATCACGTTGTAGCCGCTGCCTTCCCACTTCTCGCGAAGCTCGGCCGCCTTCTCGGCGTTGCCGTAGTCGCGCACCTCGTCGTCCGCGATCAGCATGAAGGCCGCGCTCTTGTAGACGTTGTTGTTGATGGTGTAGTTGTGCATGCTCACGTCGCCGCTGGAATTGCCGAAGGACAGCACCGGCTGGCGGCCGATCTCCTGGGCGATCTGCAGCACCTTGTTGGTCTTCAGGTTCTTGATGAGCAGGTGATCCGTGCGAATGATGTCGTCGTTCACGCTGAACACGTAGTCCAGGCCATCCGCATCGCCCTGGTTCGTGGCCTCCAGCTGCACGTCCATGCCGATGATGTTCTCATAGGGGATCTCCACCATGCCCTCGATGAACACGCGGCAGATGAAGCGGTCGCTGCCGGAGCAGACATAGCACTTGAAGCCGTAGTCCTGCAGATACTCGATGACCTCCACCATGGGCAGGTAGAAGGAATCGGCGTAGGTCATGCCCTCAAAGCCGTCCACCTCGCGCACCAGCTCGCGGGTGACGAAGTCGGAGAACTCGCCAAGGGTCATGCCGGCATAGGCGCGGGCCGCGTGGGTGGCGTGCAGCATGTCCATGTGGTCCGGGAAGGACTTGTCCAGCGCATGGTCGCGCAGCATGCGGCCGAACTCCAGCATCTCGGCATCCGGCTGATAGCTCTCGTCCGTCAGGATGCGTCGGGCCAGCAGGTAGTACTCCAGATAGGTGGGGTACAGCTCGCCCATCAGCGTGCCGTCCATGTCGAACACGGCGATGCGGTCCATCTCCGGGATGAAGTTGGGCGACTCTTCGTCGGTCACGTCCTCCACGTAGTCGATCAGCGCATTCAGCGCCGGAGCGTCCTCGTTCCAGAACTCGAAGGCGTCCTCATACTCGACGTCCTCTTCCTCCTCGACGGCGACCTCGGCCTCAACCGCTTCAGCGTCGATATCCAGCTCCCCGGGATCGTTCGCCAGGGGCGCGTCCGTGGCGACATCGCCGTTGGTGGTCTCCTCCACCTCGGCGCCTTCCGCAGCCTCGGGCGCCTCAGCGGCAGGTTCCTCGGCGGCGGGCTCCTCGGCGGCGGGCTCTTCCGCAGTGGTTTCCTCCGCAGCGGTTTCCTCCGCAGCGGTTTCCTCCGCCACAGTCTCCTCAACCGCCGGCTCTGTCGCGGTCTCCTCCGCAATGGCAAAGCCCGTCAGCATCGACAACGCCAACACCAGGGCAACCAGCAGGGATGCCAGGGAAATCCTGTTCTTTTTCATATGACATGCTCCTATGTTGTTATTTATCTTTCAGCGCTTCCCGGGGGATACGCGCCTTCGACCGGGGGTGATGGCTCGCTGGGGACAGACCAGCAGGCACAAATGGCAGCCCACGCATTTCCTGCCGTCAAGCACAGGGCGTCGCT
Source organism: uncultured Eubacteriales bacterium (assembly GCA_902765395.1). Taxonomy (GTDB): domain Bacteria; phylum Bacillota; class Clostridia; order Christensenellales; family Aristaeellaceae; genus UBA2862. Next base: position 24,085 of record CACWZP010000022.1, on the reverse strand, counting down.
GCCCATTCAGGCGGATGGCCTGGTGGCCGCCGTCTGCGCAGGAGACCACGCACCGTCCACAGCCGACGCACCTGTCGCGATTGAACCTTGGATAGAGCACCGTGTCCCGCTCCAGGGAGTCCGTGGTAGCGCTCAGGGAATCCAGCCCAAGGCCCACGGCTTCCCGGACGCTGCCAAAGCCCTTTTCCGCCAGGTAGAGGTTCAGGCCTTCCTTCAGATCGTCGATGATCCGATAGCCGTACTGCATGACAGCGGTGGTCACCTGGATCGAGCCGCCGCCCATCAGGATGAACTCCAGGGCGTCCCGCCAGGTTTCCACACCGCCCATGGCGCTGATGTGCATGCCGTTCAGCGAGGGGTTCTGGCCAAGCTCCGCGATAAATCGCAGGGCGATGGGCTTCACGGCGCTGCCACTGTAGCCGCCCACGGCGCTGTGGCCGTGCACGGCGGGTCTGGAAACGAAGGTGTGCAGGTCGACGCCCACCACCGACTTGATGGTGTTGATGGCGGCGATGCCATCCGCGCCGCCACGCCTTGCGGCCTCGGCGGCGGGGCTCATGCTGGCCACGTTGGGCGTCAGCTTCGCCAGCACCGGAATGCCGCAGGCGCGCTTGGCCGCGGCGGTGAACCGCTCCACCAGTTCCGGCACCTGGCCGATGTCCGAGCCCAGGCCTCCCTCGGCCATGTTGGGGCAGGAGAAATTCAGCTCCACCGCATCCGCGCCGTTTTCCTCGCACAGCCGCGCCAGTGTCCTCCATTCAGCCTCATCCTGGCCCATGATGGAGGCGAGGATGAACTTGGAGGGATAATTCGATTTCAGCCGCCGGAATACCTCCATATTCTCTTCGACGCTGTGGTCGGAAAGCTGTTCGATGTTCTTGAAGCCGACGAATCCGCCGCCGTCACCCTCCAGGGCGGAGAAGCGGGGCGAGGCTTCGTGGATGTCCAGCGTGCAGATGGTCTTGAAGCAAGCCCCTGCCCAACCGGCTTCAAAGGCCCGGGCGCACATATCGTAGGTGCTGGCCACCACAGAGGAGGACAGCAGGAACGGGTTTTCAAGCTCAACGCCGCACAGGTCGCACTTCAGGCGGCTCTCGTCCGGGGGCAGCGCCGTCTCAACCTTCGGCTTCACCTCGGCGTAAAGCCGATTCACCAGGCCCTGGACAGGAACCTCGCCCGGGCGCACGCAAGCCCTCTGGCAGGGGGCGTCACAGTCCGCGCAGGGGTTTGCCTCCGGCAGGCGGCTTGCCATGCCCTGTTCATTTCCAAACCAGAGTCCGCGCAGCAGCCGGGAGGGTGCAAACCTTCCGCAGGCCCCGTCGCAGGGGGCGTCGCCGCACAGCGCGCAGCGGATCATATCACTCCGCCGGATGACGGGTTCATTTTGGATCATCTGCACTCGTCTCCATACCTTGGTCAACGGCACAAAGCGGGAAGCCTTATCGACATACCCGCTCCATCCCGTTCAGGGCCCATTTGTTCTCCTACTCATGATAGGTGAATGTTCGACGATTGTCAAGCAGAAATCGATGCCGCAGGCTCGATTTTTCGTGCCGTCCCACCGTCAGCCCACGTTCTCGTCGTTGCCCATGGTCAGGGTGTGATCCCGCAGGTTTTCCCAAGCCAGCCGGTTCAGCGGGTCATACATCACCTCATCCATGGTCTCGGCCACGCCGGCGTCCTCGAACACGGCCCGGTTGGCTTCGTAGTCCTCCAGGCAGTCGTCCAGCAGCGCGCGCACGGCGTTGAAGCCCTCCAGCGCGCGCGCCTGGGTATCCGCGTCCAGGGACTCGAAGGCCGCGAGCATGTTGTCACGCATGGTCTGCATGTTTTCTTCCACGTCCCACATGCCGTGGCCCATGGCGAAGGCGCACACGTCGGCGGCAGCTTGGGCGGCCTTCAGGGAGGCGCCCGCAGTGCCCTCCTCCACGATCGCCAGCGGGGCAAAATAGCCTTCCACAAACTCGTCGATCGTGGGGGCCTCGCCGGGCTCGGACGACTGGAAGCCCTCATCCGCCACGGAATCGCTGTTCACCGGGAAGGTGAAGTAGGTGTCCGGGAAGGGCTCGTCCGCCAGTGTGAAGTGCCACCACTCCTCCGCCAGGGGCTTGAAGCCGTGGGCAAGCATGGCCTCGCGCAGGATCATGCGGTTGGCGTACTGCTCCTCGGTGATGCCGGTGAAGTCCGGGTGGGACAGTTCGCCGAAGTAGTCAAAGGTGCCGCCCATGTCCACCTCCTTCTCGGTGGTCATGTCAAACAGCGTCAGGTCCACGGTGCTGCCCCGGCTGTGGCCGGAGTGCTCGGCGATGTAGCCCTGGGGGAACAGCACGTCCTTGTCAAGCTCCGGATAGAAGTATTCTTTCATGCGCACGTCGTCCATGTCAAGCGCCCAGTTCATGAAGTTGGTCACGGCCATCTGGGGGCGGTAGGCGTCGTAGATTTTCAGCCGGTAGCCCTGGCTGACCACGTCGTCGCTCACTTCGCGCAGCGCCTGTGCGGCCTCCTTCGTCAGGAAGGCCAGCGGCTCCTCGTAGCCGTCGATGCGGTCGCCCACGAAGTTGTAGGTGGAATAGTAGCGGATCTCCAGGATCGCGTCCGGCACGGCCTCGCTCAGAAGCACGAAGTCCGAAGCGTCTCTCGACAGGGTCACGTCCTCCGCCAGCGCGGCAAAGCCGCCCAGCAGCGCCAGGCACAGCGCCAGAGCCAGAATGCGTTTCATCATGTTGATCTCCTCCTTAATCGCGATGCTCAATTGGTTTATGCCGCGTCGGCGGGGTGTTCGTCCATTTCCTCCGTGATCATGTCGGTCTCCCCTGACACTTCATCCTCCGCAGGGGTTTCCTTGGGCCGGGACAGCCGCGGCTGGGGAATCTCCTCCTCTTCCACGTCCCCGCTGAACATATCCGAGATCACCGGCCGGATGTCCTCCAGCCCTGCAGTGGGCAGCTCGTTGACCGCGCCTCCCTTGATCTGGTACAGGAAGAGGCTCAGGATATTCTCCAAGCTGTAATCGTTGCCGATCTCATCGATCACCTGATTGATATAGGCCTCCGTCTCCGGGCTGATCTCGACTTCGCCGTCCTCCGTGTCGCCCTCGACCTCCAGCTGTTCAGTCATCGCGCCGATGTCGAACCAGGTGCCGGCAATGTAGGCGAGCACGTGGGCGTCGTCCAGGTCGTCGGTCTTCATATTGTAGACGCCGTGGATCAGCACCGGCAGCGCGTGGCCCGGGACGCACACCATGCGCATGGTGCGCCCGTCCTGGCCGGCGTTGGTGCTGGCGAAGTAGAACACTCCCTCAAAGCGCTCCATCACCCACTCCAGCAGCTCGACATCCATGTTCGCCAGGCCGCCGGACTCCCCATCATCGCTGCTGCCAAACAACAGCCTGGTGAGCACCCCGAGCAGGCCGCCATCCCCGTTTTCCGGGGTGTTCAGCATGTTCTGCACGAAGGGAGGGAGCACGCTGTAGTCGCCGGACAGTACCTGGAAGAATATGTCGCTCACCGTTCCGACCAGCTTGTTCACGTCCACGCTGAACACATAGAGGATCCACTGTTCGTCGTCGAAGATTTCGTTCTCCGGCAGCGTGAGGGTCAACAGCGCCCGGTCGTCATCGAACACCTCCGGCATCTGGTCCACGCCCAGGCGGGTGGCGTCCAGCGCTCGGCGCAGCTCGACATCGTACTTTTCAAGCCCCGAGGCCCGCAGCGCCCAGGGCAGCAGCTCGGCCAGCTGGGGATAGTCCGTACCCGGCACCATGGCGCAGTCCACGGTGAACCAGAAGCTGCGGCCCTCCTCAAGGGTCATGCCGCCCTTTTCATACAGCCGCCAGGCCAGATAGTTCAGAAGCGATGAATTGCTGTGCACGCCGCCCTGGTCGTTCAACATGGTGGGCGTTCGCACGCCGGGCACATAATACACGTCCCAGGTGAACTCCGGCTGCTGGAACTCGTGGGGATCGCTCATGCTGCGAACCTGCGTCGTGCTCTTATCCCCCAGCGTCCAGGTGGCGTCCGGCTCCATCATCATTTGGCAGGTCTTGCCCTGGATGTCGCTGATGGCCTCGTTGATGGCGCCGTAGTCGTTCATGTAGGCGGTGTAGGTCATCACGGAGTCGGTTACGCAGTGGGTGTACTCATGGGCCAGCACGTCCAGGCACTGGGAATAGTCGTTGCCATAGCTGGCCAGGAAGATCTGCCAGCCCAGATAGCCGCCCACATAGGCCGCGTTGTCCACGGGCTTGTGGTCGATGTCGCAGTAGTTGTTCAGGATCAGGATCGGCGTGTCCAGGCCGTCCCCGCCCGACCAGCCGATGGCCTTGTAGTAGTCATAGGCCTTGCAGTAGTTGTACAGGCTCAGCAGGCCCACCTGGTCCCACTGGCGGTTGTCCGGGCTGTAGGCCAGCGTGACCCGGCCGCCGCCGTAGAGGAAATCCCAGCAGTCGGCCACGACGATCCGGCGCTCGATGTTGCCCAGGTAGTACATGCCGGTGCGCTTGTCCCGCATCACGGTGACGGTCAGCTCCTTCTCGCCGCCGGTAGACAGGTCCACATAGCCAGTGTAGTCCACCGGCTCCATGAACTCGAACACATAGCTGGCGTCAAAGCCGCTGACGCCGGCCTCGTCGCCGGGCATGATGGTGGGCAGGCTGTACAGGTATTCGCCGGAAAGGGTCACGTAGTGGGCCAGGTACGGCAGGTTGGAGGATTGGGGCTGGCTGCTGTCGGGGTTGTCGGTATAGACCACCCAGACCCAGCGGCTGCCCCCGTCGTCCTCGGCCTCCACGTCGATCTCCAGCGCCACAGGCAGGATCATCCGGTCGGTAAAGCCCTCCATCACGGTCAGCGTCTGCTGCCGCGTCCGGTCGACGTGCTCCAGCACCGCAGTTTCCGCCTCTTCGGCGCTGATGCCCTCGCCCTGTTCCGCTTCGGGCAGTTCGGACACAATGCTGCTGGTGAGCCCCAGCATATGGCCTTCTCCATCGGCAATGACCTTCACAGCCCCGCCCAGAACGGTGGCGTTGTCGTACATCTGCTGGAACACGTAGTAGCGGTTGCCGCAGGCGTCCGTCAACGTGCGCCAAGGCTCGAGTTTGGTGCGTTCGTCGCCGCCCAGCTGGTTTAATGCGCCCTCCACCACGCGGGTGGCGGCGTCCATGTCGACTATGGGCGTGTCCACGGTCGCGCCGTCGATCAGCGTCACCCGCCCGTCATGTTCATAGACGACGGGGTTTGAAGCATCCTCCGCTGACACGGCCAGGGGCATCGCGCCGAGCAGCAGGCACAGTGTCAGGGTCAACGACAGTATTCTCTTGATCGTGCGCATGGTCTTTCACGTTTCCTTTATAAATGGATTGCCCGCCGAAGCGGCTGGTCTCGAAGCATAAGTCATCAGCGCTTTTCAACGGGATCGAAGCACCCGGCCAGCCGCACACCCTCCAGGGCGCGGGCCACGTCCAGCTGCTCAGGCGTGACGCCGCCTTCATTCTCCACCTCGATCACATAGTGATAGCTGCCCAGTGCGCTGCCCTCGGGCCGATCGTGCAGGGCCACCAGCTCCAGCCCGGCTTCGTGCAGGGAGACGATGATGTCATCGATGCGACTGGCTTCGCAGGTGGCCACGAGCACCGCCCGGGTCAACCCGTCCCCTTCGCCCATCTGGCGGGAGAGCACATAGAAGCGGGTCTTGTTGGCGTCGGTGATCTGCACGTTCTCCGCCAGCACCTGAAGGCCGTACAGCGCGGCGGCTCCCGGCGCGGCGACGGCGGCGATGGTCGCATCCTCCGTCTCGGCCACGTAGCTGGCCGCGGCGGCGGTGCTGGCCATCTCCTGGGTGTCGGCGTCGGGCAGGTGCTCCGAGCGCCACTTCTCGCTCTGGGTCAGGCCCTGGGCATGGGAGCAGACGGTCTTGATGTCCTCCAGCGACGTGCCGGGCACGCCCATGAGCGTCTGGCTGATGGGCAGGATCACCTCGCCCACCACGAAGGCATCCTCCGCGGCGATCAGCGCGTCCACGTAGTTCACCACCGCGCCGCCCACGGTGTTCTCCTGGGGGATCACGGCGAAATCCGCCGCGCCGGAGAGCAGGTCGTCGATGGCGTCATTCACCGTCTCCCGGGGGTTCAGCATCTCGCCATCGGTGAAGTATAATTGCGCGGCCTCCTCGGTGTAGGTGCCCGCCGGGCCCAGGTAGCTGACATTTTCCGCGAGCCCGGCCGTGCCCAGCAGCGCCAGGCACATGGCCAATGCCGCGATCCTTGTGCGCATAGTTACATCTCCCTTTCCATGTCCAGGCGCTCAAGCGCGCCTGATGCGAAGCGCGAGCCGGTTGGGCAGTTCCTCATCCGCCTGCCAGGCGTGCTCCATGGTCTCCGTCATGCCCTTCAGCACCGCCAGCGACAGGTCGCCGTCCGGCGCGGTCACGTCCATACAGGACCCGGCGTAGCGGATCGTCCACTCCGCACTCTCCTCGGCCTCGGAATACTCGCAGACCGCCTGGACGCGCGGGGTTTCCAGCGCGGGCACCAGCAGCTGCGTGGCCTCCTCGAACACCAGCTGCACGCGACTGGCCAGCTTCGGTGCGATCTGGTTCCGGTTGCACCAGGCGACGATCTCCCCCGCCATGCCCAGGAAGTCCCAGTCGCGGCTCTCTATGTTCAACTCCAGCACCTTGAGCCGGCGCACAAACCGCCGCGTGTTCTCCCGCAGGGGATGGTCGAAGATCTGCTCCGGGCTGCCGTCCTCGTATACGCCGCCCTCGTCCATGTAAAACACCCGGTTGGAGATGGCCCTGGCAAAGTTCATCTCGTGGGTGACGATCATCATGGTCTTGCCGGTTTTGGCCAAATCCCTTATGACCGCCTGCACCTCTCCCACCATCGTGGGGTCCAGGGCGCTGGTGGGCTCGTCCAGCAGGATCACATCCGGGTCCATGGCCAGCGTGCGCGCGATGGCGATGCGCTGCTTCTGCCCGCCGGACAGCTCGTCCGGGTAGTTCAGCGCCTTTTCCGCCAGGCCCACCGTGCGCAATAGCCGCATGCCGGTATCATAGGCCTGCTGCTTCGGTACGCCCAGCAGGTCCATGGGCGCCAGCATGATGTTTTCGATCACCGTCTTGTGCCCGAACAGGTTGAAGCTCTGGAACACCATGCCCATCTTCTGCCGTACCTTGTTCATGTCGCACTTCGGATCGGTGATTTCTACATCGTCCACCCAGATCTTCCCCGCCGTGGGCTTTTCCAGCTGGTTGATGCAGCGCAGCAGCGTGCTCTTGCCCGTGCCGGAGGGGCCGATGACGGAGATGACGTCGCCGTCGTGGATCTCGACGCTCACGTCCTTCAGCGGCGTTACGTTCGGATACGCCTTCTTCAGGTGTTCAATCCGGATCATCGGTCTTCACCCCCTTCAGGATGTCGGCGGGTTTGCGGCGCTTCGGGTTGAAATCAATGGCAATGCGCCCGATCATGAAGCCGATCAGCCCCTCCAGCAGGAAGTAGATGATCGTCACCGCGATCAGCGGGAAGAACGCCTCGTAGGTTCTGCTGCGCACGATGTCGCCCATCTTGGTCAGGTCCTGCACGGCGATGTAGCCCACGATGGCCGTGGCCTTGATGAGACCCACGATCTCGCCCCTGTAGGCGGGCAGCACGTGGGGCAGCGCCTGGGGCAGCACGATCTTGAAGAAGGTGCGCCGATCGGAGTATCCCAGGGCGCAGGCGGCCTCATACTGGCCGTTGTCCACCGCGCCGACGCCCATCTTCAGAAGCCCGAACACCGAGGCGCCGAAGGTGAGCGTGAAGCCGATCACCGCCACGGCGATGCCGCTGATGGCCACAGAGCCGAAGATGATGTAGTACAGGATCATCAGCAGCACCACCATCGGCATGCCCTGCACGAGCCACAGGCAGAACCGGGTGACGAAGTTCGCCACGGGGTTGCCGCCCCGGCACAGCATGAGCACTCCGAAGCCCAGGGCCGTGCCGAACAGTATGCTCAAAACCGTTATCAGAAGCGTGGTCAGCACGCCCTCTGCGAACAGCTTCCAGCGGCCTTCCCGCAGGAAGGTCTTTTCAAAGCTGGTCGCGATGCCGCTTGGCGCGGCGCCATCTTCCATCGTTTCCGCTGCCCCGGCCTTGACCGTCCGAACGATGAGCACAAAGGCTGCCGGATAGTATTCCACGAAATCGACGGCCTGGGAGCGCTCCTCCGTTATGATGATGCTGCCCGCGCCGAGGTCGGCCTTCCCGGATTGCACCGCAGCCAGTATGGCGGAAAACTCCATGCCGGTGAACTCAACCTTCACGTCCATCTCCCGCGCCATCATCAGGATAATCTCGAGGTCAAAGCCCTTCAGCGCGTTGTCTCCCCCGACATAGCTCATGGGCTCCAGCGTGTCGCAGGCCGCCACCTTGACCGTGCCATTCAGGCCAGGCCAATCCTGTTCGGGGAGGAACTTTATGCTGTCGTCAGCCCCGGTCCACTTTTCCCACGCCGCCTCGATCTCAGACCGGGGGATCGCGTCGTAAGCCGCCTGCCATTCATCCCTTCTGGGGTCGTCCTTGGCAAATGCGATGCCGAAGGCGCCGTCCTGGAGGCTCTGGGGGAACAGCGCAAGGTCCGTATCTCGGTTGAGCGCCAGCCGGCCGACGGCATTGTTCATCAGGAAGGCATCCGTCTTTTGGCTCTTCAACGCCTGGATCATGTCCGGAGTGCTGTTGAAGAAGGTGAACTCGCCCACATCCGGGGCCTTGCTCTTCACCAGCTCCTCAAAGGGCGCGCCGGTGAGCATGGAGACGGTCTTGCCTGAGAGATCGGAGAATTCGGTGAATTCCGGTCGAACGCCCGATGAGGCGTCCTGAGCATCCTTCAATACCACGGCCACCGTGCCGCTGGAGAAATTCGGTACGGAGAACAGCACGCTCTCCGCGCGCTCCGGCGTGATGCCGATGCCGGCCGCCGCGAAGTCGCACTTGCCGGTCTGCACCGCGGGCAGGATTCCGTCGAAGTTCATGTCCACGATCTCCAGGCCATAACCGGCGTATTCGCAGAACAGGGCGGCGATCTCCATGTCGTAGCCCACCACCTGGCCGTCGCGCACATACTCAAACGGCGCGTAGCCCGATTCCGTCGCCAGGCGAAGCGTGCCGTTTTCGGCGCTCAGGGCGGCGATGTCCGGCATGGTTTTCGCCGTCTCGTCCTCGCCGAACCACTTGGCCGCAAGCCGCTCCAGCTCGCCTTCGGGGAGCTGCTCCATAAAGGCGTTGAACTGATCCCGCAGGGCCTCCCCCGCCTCGCTCTTGGGAAACACGAGGGCGGACTCAAAGCTGTCCAGGTACTCCGGCAGCCAGGTCAGCTGGTCGCTCTCCCGCGCCAGAATCTGGGCCACCGGCTCGTCGACCACGAACGCGTCGATCTTCTGCCCGGTGAGCGCCGCCACCAGGTCGGCCTTGCCGTTGTAGTATTCCAGCTGGGCCTGAGGCAGCTGCTCCGCGATCATCGCGTCGAAGCTGGAGCCGGTCTGCACGCCGATGCGTCTGCCGTTCAGCTGGGCCAGGGATGTAAAGGCAGTATCCGATTTCGTCGCGGCTTCCGCCTCGCCCCGCACCATCACGCCGATCTTCTCCTCGTACAGCACGTCGGAGTAGGGCAGCGATTCGGCGCGCTCGGGCGTCACGTTCAGGTTTGCCATCACGCAGTCCACGTCGCCGGTAACCGCCGCGGAGGTAATGGCGCCGTAGTCGTAGACCTTGAACTCCAGTTCCGCGCCGAGCCACGCGGCAAAGCGCCGCGCCAGCTCGATGTCGTAGCCCGACAGCCCCGTGCCGATATAGTAGCTGTAGGGCGGCACAATGCCGGAGGTGCCCACCGTCAGGTGGAGCTGAGAGGTCTCGGGCACGGGAATGTCCGGCATGGTCTCGTCGCCCTGGATCACCCAGCGCGCGTACATGTCCTCCAGCGTCCCGTCGGCGCGGATTTCGGCGATGAACTGATTGAGCCTGCCCGTGAAATCCGGGATCTTCGTCACCGGTGAGATGCCCACGGCGATGCGCACCGGCTCGCCCAGGGTTTCGTCCAGCAATCGAACGCCCTGCAGGCCGCTCTCGATGGCGACGCGCATCTGGTTGTAATCGTAGATAAAGGCGTCGATCTTGCCCTGGGCGACGGCCTGATAACCGGAGGGCTTGTCGGTGAAATATTCGATCCTGGCCCTGGGGAACTGCCCCCGGGCAATGCCCTCGGCGGCGCTGCCCTGGTCGACGCCGATCCTCACGCCCGGGTCGTCCAGCCAGGAAAGCGCACCGACGTCGCCCTCCGCGCAAGCCGCAGCGCCCAACGCAAGCAGCATCGCAAGCAGGAGCGCAAATCTCTTCAGCATAAACATACATCCTTTGAAGCGTCGGTCAGAAAGATTCCCATTCTCTTGCTTCCATTATAACAGCCAAGGCGTTCAAAACCGTAACAGCTGCCCGCAAGGCCCGTGGGCATTCGCGATCTGCGGGTTTTTCGATTCCTCCTGAACCGTGATGGGCGCGCCTTTCAGGCGGCTGCGGGCCCCGATCGCATACGTTGCCGCGGTCGCAGAGGCGCATACCGTGGTTTCCGCCATGATCTTAACACGGGGCGCGTCACAGAACTGTCACACGGCGTCGGGCGGCGATTTTCAGGGTTCAAATGGCGCGCTCGCTTCCCGGAGACTGACCCAGTCGCCGTCCTCCCATTCCATATCCTCCCGGAAGGTCATCTTCTCGCCGTCCCAGTGGATTTCGATCATTTCGGCAAAGGTTTGGCGCAGGAACACGTCGTCGATCTCGTATTGCAGGTAGTAGGTGCCCGGGGGCAGCGGGATCTCCTGCACGTCCAGGCTGCGATACATCGACAGCGCCTTGCTGAATTGGTAGTCCGCGCCGCCGTAGATGGGATAGAGCAGCTGGTACTCCTGTCCGGTCAGCGCGGACAGCGGCCTCACGCTGCGGTTCAGCAGCGCGCTGTTCTCCTCATAGCCCACCCAAAGGCCATAAACCTCGTAGTCGTTGCTCCCCACATCGCCGTTCCCCTGGAAACCATCCAAATATCGGCCGCAGCGCAGCATGCACAGCTGGGAATCGATCATCACGGGAACGTTGTACAGCTTGTTGATGTAATCTGTCTGCACCAGATCCATGCAGATCAATTCACCGTCGATGGACGGCCAATGCATGGGGTCTCCCGCGCGCCGGATCAGCTCGGTTTTGTCCCCGTCGCGGCGCACCTCGTAACCACAGTCCGTGCGGCCCAGGCGCACGATCTCATTCGTCTCCTCGTCCAGGCGATACAGGCAATAGTAGACATTGTCCATGTTATCGTTCGTGTCCAGGTCGACCTCGATTGCCGGCATGCCGTCCGAACAGTACGTCCTGCGCACCAGGATATCGAAATCGTCGATGCCGTAGAGGCTCGGCAGGCGCTCCGCAGACGCATACACCTGTTCCGGCGCGATCCAGTCGGAAATGCTGTCGAGAAAGGCCAGGTAATGCGGCATTGGAAAGTTTTTGGCGTAGATATCCAGCTGCTCGTCGCTGGCCGTCACCGGATAGCAGAAGGTCAACCCCATGGCCTCACTGCGCCCGGGGCCGCGCACGCAATAGTCCACCGCCTCTATCAGTGCCCCCAGAGCCTCGTTGCGCAGCCTGAACCGCGTGAAGATGGACAGCTCTTCATTGAGAAGGAAGCTCCCCAGGTCTCTCATGCACTGGAGATCCTCTCCGTATCCCCTGGCGTTGAACAGCGCTCGAACGTACACCTTGGCCACGCTGGGATAGTTCCTGAGCGCGTTGCCCACTTCCTGGAATACCCCCTCAAATGCTTCCACCAGAGCATTCACCTTGCTCAGGTCGATCACCGACCAGGTGAGATTGGTCTTGCCCTCGGCGGAAGCGTTGTTGGCGTACTTCACGGCGGTGGTATCGCAAACCATGCGGCTCAGGAATTCACCGTCGCACTCCGCATAGACAAGCAGCTGCTGCATCCACTGTCCCACGGCGGTGCCCTCGCCAGGCACGATCTCCTCCGAGGCCACCATCCAGTCTGCGTAATCCTTGAGATTCCATGCCGTCTCCAGGTTGGCCATCAGGCAGGCGTCGATGATGATAGTGTCAAAGTGCGCGCCGCCGTCCGCCAGCGCCTGGTTCAGCTCGTAGAGATACATCACGTCCAGATCGAACAGTTCGTCGATGAACAGGCCCGAGCGCGCGCCGTCGCCATGGTCCCACAGCACCAGCGCGTACTTCTTCGCGGGCCGCGTCTCGACGCCCCAGCGGATGAAATCCGCCAGCGTTTCCGGATCGGCCATGCTCGCCAGCGGCAGGGACTCGATCAGATTGAATCCACAGGGAATGCCATCTTCGGTGGCCTCCCCTTCCAGAATAGTATCGTAGCTCCAGCGCTGCAGGGCCTTCGGGTCGATATCCATGCCAGCGTCCTGGGCGTGCCACTGGGCGCTGCCGCCGGTCTCGATGAGCACGTTGACCTTTCCCTTTTTCTCAAGCATGCCGCTGTCCACGCTGGCGCCGTCTGAACGGACGTAATTCGCCATGAAGTCGGAGGCGTAGTACGTCTTGTTGATCTGCGCCAGGCTGTCCGATGCATAGCTGTACTTGCTCTCAAGGTCTGAGCCGCAGAAGTAGAACAGCACCGTCCACTCGTCCTCTTCCCCTACGGTTGCTTCGGCGATGGCCGCCGCGCCGCAAAGGATCAGCAGCACCAGCGCGGACAGCAGCATCATAATCGTTTTTTTCATGAAATTCCCCTCAAAGGTCTGCCCGGATCAGGGTTGGCCCAGTTCCTTCAGATCCACCCAGTCCTCGTCGTCCCACTGCTCCGCACCAGGGAAGGTCATGTTCTGGCCATCCCACTGGATTTCGATGCGCTCCAGCACGGTCCTGCGCATGAACAGATCGTCGACCTCGTATTCCAGATAGTATGTCCCCGCGGGGACCGGGATCTCCTCAACGTTCAGTGCCCGATACATCGTCAGCGGCTCGCCGGCTTGATAATCGGTCTTGCCGCTCTTTTCCGTGCCGTCGATGGGATACAGCAGCCGATACTCCCGCCCGGACAGCTTGGACAGCGGCTCCACGCTGCGGTTCAGCAGCGTGCTGTTCTCGTCATAGCCCTCCCACAGGCCGTAAATCTCGTATTCCTGCTTCGCAGTGCCTTCGTCGTCGTAATTGATGTCGCGGCCGCAGCGCAGCAGGCAGGTCTTTGAATCGAGCTGCACCGGCACGTTGTACAGTTTCTTCGTGAATACCTCTTTCAGGAAGTCCATGCAGATCAGCTGCCCGTCGATGGCCGGCCAGTGCATGGGATCGTTCGCCCGCCAGATCTGGCCCGTGAAGTCTTCCGTGGATTCAAAGCCGCAGTTTGTGCGGCCCAGCTTCAGCACCTCGCCCGTCTCTTCGTCCTTTTGGTAAAGCGTATAGTAGACATTGTCGAGGTTCGGCTCCGGGCTGTGGAACATGACGCCGGGCATGCCGGCCTCGCTTATCTTCCTTTTGATTTGGATCTTCAACTCCTCGATGTCGTCGATCTCCGGCAGGCGCTCCACGCTGTCGTACACCCAGTCCGGCGCGGTCCAGGTTGAAACGGCGTCGATATAGGCGAGATACGCGGGAATGGGAAAGTTCTTGGCGTAGACATCCAGCTCTTCATCGTCAAACTCCATCGGATAGCAGAATGTCAGGCCACGAGCCTCGGCGCGGCCAGCGCCGCGCACGCAGTAATCCACCGCGTCGGAGAGGGCCTTCACCGCCGCGTTTCGCTCCATCATTTCCATACTGTACATCATGTCGCGGTTGTAGATCAGGCTGCCAAGGTCCCGCATGTTCTGCTGGCCGTCGCCGTACTCGTTGGCTTCGAAGATCATCCGCGTAAACAGGTTGGACGATTCAGAATTGTCCCTCAGCGTGTCCCCCACCGTCTGGAAAAAGCTTTCAAAGGACTTGACCACCGCGTCCACCCTGGAAAGGTTCACCACCGACCAGGTGAGAACCGACCTGGCCTCCTCCGACTCCTCGTTGGCATACTTGATGCTGGTGGTGTCGCACACGCAGCGGCCCAGCCATTCCCCGTCGCACTCCGGGTAGCAGATCAGCTCCTGCAGCCATTCGCCGATGGCGGTGCCCTTGCCGGGCACGACCTCCTCCGAGGCCACCATCCAGTCGGCGGAGTCCTTCAGGTTCCAGGCCGTCTCGATGTTAGCCATCAGGCAGGCGTCGATGATCACGGCATCGAAATGGGTTCCGCCGTCCAAAAGCGCCTGCTTCAGTTCGTAGAGGTACATGACGTCCTTGTCAAACAGCTCGTCGATGAAAAGGCCGCTGCGCGCGCCGTCCCCGTGGTCCCAAAGCACCAGCGCGTACTTCTTCGCGGGATAGTTCTCAGCCGCCCAGCGGACGTAATCCGAGAGCGTATCGGGATCGGCCATGCTCGCAAGCGGAAGCGTTTCCTCCAACTCAAAGCCATCTCCCTTTTTTCCCCCCATCCCGCTGAAGGGATACAGTGCAAAGTGCCAGCGCTGCAGGGCACCAGGGTCAATGTCCATGAGCAGATCCTCGGTGTGCCACTGGCTGCTGCCCCCGGTCTGCATCACGATGTTGACCTCTCCAAACCTGCCGCTGTCGTCCTGGAGCTGGGACATGTCAATCAAGCCCCTTTCAATGCCCATATAGTTGACCGGGACATTGATGAGTTCCATTTCCTCCAGGTTGCCGGTGGCATAGGCATACTTGCTCTCCAGGTCGGAGCCGCAGACGTAGAGCATCACCGTCCACTCGTCCAGGTCGTCTTCGACGCCCTCCGCCATCGCCGACGCGCCGCAAAGTAGCATCAGCAGGAGAACCCCCGCCGTCAGTGTCAAGGCAATATTTCTCATGTTAATCCCCTTCACGCCCTCTCAGGCTTCCATGTCTTGGGAACGAAGCGCACTGCCATGCGGCGGCAGCAAACTTCCATATTATAGAATCCATTTCTATTATACCACATCGCTCCGATTCTGACACCCCCTCCGGGAGGGGTGTTTGAAAAAAACACGCCGCCCGCCATCCACGGCGCCTGGTTGCGGCATATTCGTAACCATATGATGGCAAACCCGTGAAATCTGCGCCTGCCGGGATTGATTCCCTTGACAAATCGGCTGCCGCATATAGTATAATCAGGATTGGGAATTGTCACGCGTGAGTGTGACAGTTCTGTGATAAAAGGCATGATACAATATGCCCGTAACCAAGCAAAACCAGTCGACAACATAAAAATGGAGGGTATGAAAATGAGCAACGAGATCAACGAGCTGAACCTGGAAGAGCTGGAGGAAGTCACGGGCGGCAAGAAGAAGGATGACGTGCATGACCTGAAGAACTTTGTCACCGCGAAGGTGAGCGTCCCCAAGGGCACCTACCTGGTAATGCAGAAGACCGCGGGCGGCGCGTTCATGTCCATCAAGTACAAGGACGGCGACAGCATCAAGGTCAACCAGAACTTCCTGGAGAAGGGCTATCTGCTGGCCTACTCCCCCGCCAAGGACAAGTACGGCTACGTGGACGCCAAGTACGTGCGCTTCTGAGCCGATCAGAGGGCCGCCACGGCGCGATCGCGAATCCATGCTTTCGATTCGGTGGCGGCGTCCAAAAAGCGAAACAGGTTAATCACCCAATGCCAATTCGTGGCGGGGCACAAGCCTCGCCACATGTTGGCGTATCAGAGAATTACACCATTCTCAGGTTAAACAGCGAAAGCTGCGGAGCAGGTTTTTCGCTCTGGCAAGAACAGCCCCGCAGGCTTGCCGGCGGCAAGTCAAGGGAGCCTGACGCGACCCGGAAGAAAAAAGATGACCACGGAAACGCTGGTTTAAACCGAGAAGAGTGTTCACGGAGGCAGGAAGATGCAAAGCCAGCTGTTCAGGAAAAAGAGCGTGGAGCGCATATCGTCCCCGGAGCAATTGCAGGATTACATGCGGGTGGCCAGCCCCGGCATCTGGATGGTGCTGGCGGCGGTGATCGCGCTGCTGGCCGGGCTGCTGGTGGCTTCGGCGCTGGTGAAGGTGGAGACGACGGTGTCCGCGAAGGGAACCCTCGACGCGGATGGCACCGTGATCGTGATGGAGCTGCCCGAGGGGGACGGCGCGCTGATTGACGAGGGCATGATCGTGCGCGCGGGCGGCCGGAGCGGACGCGTGGATTACGCGTACCAGGACGGCGATGTCGTGAAGGTGACCGCCTCGCTGGACGATTCAGGCGACGCGCTGCCCGCGGGCGTTTACGACGTGCAAATCGTCACCGAGACCCTGAGCCCCATCAGCTTCCTGATGAATTGACGGGAGGTGTCATTCTTGCCTTCTGTTAAGATCAAGCAGCCCCTCACCCGGGGCGTGGCGCGGGTGCCCGTGGTCATGCAGATGGAGGCGCTGGAGTGCGGCGCGGCCTGCCTGGCCATGGTGATGGCCTGGTACCAGAAGTGGGTGCCGCTGGAGATCGTGCGCGTGGACTGCGGCGTATCCCGGGACGGCTCCAACGCCAGAAACATCATGCTGGCCGCGAAGCACCACGGCTTCGAGGTGCACGGCTACCGCATGGAGCTGGACGCGCTGAAGGAGAGTGCCACCTTCCCCTGCATCATCCACTGGGAATTCGACCACTTCGTGGTGCTGGACGGCTTCAGGGGCGGCAGGGCCGTGATCAACGACCCGGCCCGGGGCATCGTGAAGGTGCCCATGGAGCAGTTTGACCGCGCCTTCACCGGCGTCGTCATCACATTCAGCCCCGCGGAGGGCTTCTCCCCCTCCGGCAAGCGCAAGAGCACGCTGGCCTTTGCCCGCAGGCGCCTGCGCGGCGCGGGACCGGCGGCAGCCTTCGTGGCGCTGACCACCGTCATATCCTATCTGTTCGATGTCATCAACCCGGCCATGTCCCGGGTATTCTTCGACCGGCTGCTGTCCGGCCGCAACCCGGATTGGCTTCGCCCGTTCATCGGTTTGATGGCGCTCTTGTGCGCGGTGCAGTTGATCGTGGAATGGGCCCGGACGGTCTATTCCCTGAAGATCAACGGAAAGCTGGCCGTGGTGGGCAGCACGTCCTTCATGTGGAAGGTGCTGGGCCTGCCCATGGACTTCTTCTCCCAGCGCATGGCGGGCGACATCCTGCAGCGTCAGAGCACCAACGCCGCCATCGCGGGCACCCTGGTGCAGACCATCGCGCCGCTGCTGTTGAACACCGTCATGATGGTGTTCTATCTGGTGCTGATGCTGCGGCACAGCCTGGTGATGACCCTGATCGGCCTCATATCCATCGCCGCGAACCTGCTGGTGGCCCAATTTGTCTCCATGCGCCGGATCAACCTGACGCGGGTGCAGGCCCGGGACGAGGGCAAGCTGGCATCGGCGACGCTGGCCGGCATCAGCATGACCGAGACCATCAAGGCCAGCGGCGCGGAAAACGGATTCTTCCGCAAGTGGGCGGGCTATCAGGCTTCGGTGAACGCCCAGTCGGTGAAGTACGCGCGCATGAACGCCCGGATGGGGCTGATCCCGTCGCTGATCAATACCGCCGCCAATTACCTGGTACTGTTCGCGGGCGTGCGGCTGGCCATGGAGGGAAAGTTCACCCTGGGCGCCATCGCGCTGTTCCAGGGCCTTTTGAGCGCCTTCACCGGCCCGGCCCAGACATTGATCGGCGCCAGCCAGACCATTCAGGAGATGCGCACCCAGATGGAGCGGGTGGAGGACGTGCTGCAATACCCATCGGATCCCAACGTGCGCTTTGATCCCGTCGGCGAGGACGTGGACTGCGCCAAGCTGAAGGGCAATGTGGAATTGAAGCACGTTACATTCGGCTACTCCCGCCTGGGCAAGCCCGTCATCACCGACTTTTCCCTGAACATCCGCTCCGGCGAGCGCGTGGCCATCGTGGGCGCCAGCGGCTGCGGCAAGTCCACGCTATCCAAGCTGATCTCCGGGCTTTACAGGCCCTGGGAGGGCGAGATTCTGTTTGACGGCAAGCCCATCTCCGCCATCCCCCGCCCCGTGTTCACCGGCTCCCTGGCCGTGGTGGACCAGGATATCATACTCTTTGAGGACACCATTGCCAACAACATCCGCATGTGGGACGATTCCATCGAGGACTTCGAGGTGATCCTCGCGGCCCGGGACGCCCAGATCCACGACGACATCCTCCAGCGCCCCGGCGGCTATCAGAATCGCCTGAACGAGAACGGGCGCGACCTGTCCGGCGGCCAGCGGCAGCGGATGGAGATCGCCCGTGTGCTGGCCCAGGACCCGTCCATCATCATACTGGACGAGGCCACCAGCGCCCTGGACGCCAAGACGGAATACGACGTGGTAAAGGCCATCCAGGACCGGGGCATTACCACCATCGTCATCGCCCACCGGCTGTCCACCATCCGCGACTGCGACCAGATCATCGTGCTGGACAAGGGCGTGGTGGTGGAGCACGGCACTCACGAGGAGCTGTATGCCCTCGGCGGCGTTTACGCGAAACTGGTCACCAGCGATTGAGAAAGGAGGCGCTTTGAATGGGTTGGTTTGACAAACAGATCAGACAGCGGATACAGCACGACGAAAAAACCTTCGAGGACGCCTTCGAGCAGGTGGCGGCCTCGGTTCTGGGCAGCCGAGTGGCGGCGCGCCTCAAGGATGAGCGCCTGGTCGCCCGGGAGGCGCTGGACGAGATATTGAAATACTATCACAAGAAGCCCGTGGAAATCCCGGAGGACATCACGGACGTGAACGACCAGCTGGAGTATGCGCTGCGTCCCCTGGGCATGATGACCCGGGACGTGGAGCTGACCGAGGGCTGGTACAGGGACGCCTACGGGCCGATGCTGGGCTTCCTGAAGGACAGCGGCGCGGCGGTGGCCCTGCTGCCCGGGACGCTTCAGGGCTACACTTTCCGCGACCCGACCACCGGCGCGCGGGTGCGGGTGAACCGCAAGACGGCGAAGCGGCTGGATGCGGAGGCCCTGTGCTTCTACCAGCCCCTGCCCATGAAGAAGCTGGGCATCCCGGATCTATTGCTGTACATGAAGAAGTGCGTCACCGCCGGGGACATCGCCCTGATCGTGCTGTCCATGCTGGCCGTGACGCTGGTGGGGCTGATCGAGCCGAGGGTCTACCAAGCCATCACCGGGCCGGTGCTCCAGAGCAAGAGCGCGTCCATGCTCATCGGCATGGCGGTGTTCCTGCTGTGCGCCGCGGTGGCGTCGGAGCTGATCAACGTGGTCAGCGACCTGCTGACGGAGCGGCTCACCACCAAGACATCGCTGGCGGTGGAGTCCTCCGTGATGATGCGCATACTCTCCCTACCGGTCAGCTTCTTCCGGCAATTCGCCTCCGGCGAGCTGTCCAGCCGGGCGGACTCCGTGGGCTCGCTGTGCGACATGATGCTCAGCAGCGTGATGTCCATCGGGCTGACCAGCCTGCTGTCCCTGATCTATATCGGCGAGATCTTCCGCTTCGCGCCGCTGTTGGTGTGGCCGTCCATACTCATCATCGTCGTCACCGTGGGCATGAGCCTGGCCGTCTCCCTGGCCCAGATCGGCATCACCCGAAGGAAGATGAAGCTGGCCGCCCAGGAGAGCGGCATGAGCTACGCCATGGTCAGCGGCATCCAGAAGATCAAGCTGTCCGGCTCGGAAAAGCGCGCCTTCGCCCGCTGGGCACGGCTCTACGCCCAAAACACGGAGCTGGAGTACAATCCCCCGACCTTCATCAAGCTGAGCAGGGTCATCACGCTGGCCATCTCCCTGGTGGGCAACATCGCGCTGTACTACCTGTCGGTGCGCTCCGGCGTCGACCCCAGCCAGTACTACGGCTTCACCGCCGCCTACGGAAGGGTTATGGGCGCGTTCACGGCCCTGGCCGGCATCGCCATCTCCGCCGCGTCCATACGCCCGATCCTCGAGATGGCGGAGCCGATCCTGAAGACCGAGCCGGAGATCACCGCGGACAAGGAACAGGCTCGGCAGTTGTCCGGCAGCATCGAGCTGAGCCACGTCACCTTCCGGTATGCGCCGGACACCCCCGACGTGCTCACCGACCTGTCGCTGAAGATCAATGCCGGGGAGTACGTGGCCATCGTGGGGCGCACCGGCTGCGGCAAGTCCACGCTGGTGCGGCTGCTGCTGGGGTTTGAAAAGCCCCAGCGGGGCTCGGTGCTGTACGACGGCCGGGATCTGGCGGGCATCGACCCCCGCTCCCTGCGCCGTAACATGGGCGTGGTCATCCAGAACGGCCAGCTGATGCAGGGCGACATCTTCTCCAACATCACGCTGTCCGCGCCGTGGCTGACGCTGGACGCGGCCTGGGAGGCCGCCGAGACGGCGGGCATCGCCGACGACATAAGGGATATGCCCATGGGCATGCAGACCATGATCTCCGAGGGCCAGGGCGGCATCTCCGGCGGCCAGAAGCAGCGGCTCCTGATCGCCCGGGCCATCGCCCCCAAGCCCCGCATATTGATCCTGGACGAGGCCACCAGCGCGCTGGACAACGTGACCCAGAAGCAGGTGTCCGAGGCGCTGGACCGGCTGAAATGCACCCGCGTCGTCATCGCCCATCGGCTGTCCACCATTCGCAACTGCGACCGCATCCTGGTGATGGACAAGGGCGCGATCATCGAGGACGGCACCTACGACCAGCTGATCGAGAGGAAGGGCGCGTTTGCCGACCTGGTCGCCCGCCAGCGGCTGGACGCGGGAGAGAACTGACAAACCGGAGGGATCGACATGGCACATCCGTACATCAATCGCGAGCTGTATGACGCGATCGTCCGCTTTGACGGGGACGAGTCCGCCCAGGAGGCCTACTATCGCATCATGGATTCCACCGTCCAGCGCGGCGGGCGGGAAATGACCGTGCGCTCGCAGGTGCTGCGCGCCTACGCAATGCTGTTCTGCGACGACTTCATGCTGGCTCCCGGCCAGCAGGCCGGCCCGGACGAGGTGGAGGCCACCGCCGACCGGCTGTACACCGGCGAGGCGGGCTTTGACCCGGCCCACTGGTATCGCATGGGCCACCGCTTCCCCGTCATCGACGAGGACAACTACGACCGCTTTGCCGCGCTGGTGATCTCCGACCTGAGCGCCGGGCCGCTGCACGATTCCATGCTCTCCGGCGGCGACATGCTGCTGGTGGGCGAGCCGGATCCGCTGCACATGACGCCGGAACAGCGCCGCAACCAGCAGGTGCGGCCGGTGGACCTGAAGGAGGGCTTGCTGTGACCATACTGTTGCTGGAACGGGACGCCGGCGCGCTGGACAGGCTTTCGAAGCTGGTCGCGGCGCTGCGCCCGAAGGCGGAACTGCTCGCCTTCACGGACAGCCCGACCGCCCTGGCCGCAGCGCGAAAGAAGGAGATCGATGCGGCGTTTCTCTCGACGGCCATGCCGGAGTTGAGCGGCCTGGACCTGGGCCGTTACCTGAAGGACATGTATCCGCAGGTGAACCTGATCTTCCTTTCAGACGGCGCGGATCACGCCATGAACGCCTTCGCGCTGCACGCCAGCGGCTATGTGCTGCGTCCCGCGGAGGAGGGCGCCCTGCGGATGGAATTAGACGACCTGCGCCACCCCGCGCCTCAGGAATTCGACAAGCGGGTGTTTGCCCAGACCTTCGGCAACTTCGAGCTGTTCGTGGACGGACAGCCGGTGGCCTTCAAGTACACCCGCACCAAGGAGATCGTGGCGCTGCTGGTGAACAACCGCGGCGCGCAGACCACCAACGGCGAGATCATCGCCGCGCTGTGGGAGGACGACGGCGACCCGGAAAAGAAGGCCTCTTACCTGAGCAACCTGCGCCAGGATCTGCAGAACACCATGACGAAGCTCAAGCTGAACGGCGTCATCGTCAAGCAGCGGGGCAGCATGGGCATCGCGGCGGACAGGATCGAGTGCGACCTGTACGACTGGCTGGCCAAAAAGAAAGCGTCCAGATACCAGTATCTGGGCGATTACATGAACCAGTACAGCTGGGCGGAGACGCTGCACGCCGAGCTGGACGAGATCAACTGGGCAATGGAGGACGGGGATTGAATCCCCGTCCTCCATCTTTATAATCATTCAACCGAACGAAAGGCGGCTTTACCTGGCCTCCCGCTGCGCGATCAGCTTCGCCATGGTCTCATACATCCGCTCCGGCTCGATGGGCTTGGACAGGTGGGCATTCATGCCCGCCTGCAGCGAGCGCTCCACGTCCTCGTCGAACACGTTGGCCGTCATGGCGATGATGGGCACCGTCCTGGCGTCCTCCCGCTCCAGCGCGCGGATGGCCCGGGTGGCGGACAGGCCATCCATCACAGGCATGCGCACGTCCATCAGCACGGCATCGTAGTAGCCCGGGGCGCTTTCGGCGAACATCCGCACGGCGATCTCGCCGTTGGCGGCGTGCTCGCTCTCGATCTCCTCCAGATCCAGCAGGTCGGCCAGGATCTCGGCGTTCTGCTCCACGTCCTCGGCCATCAGCACCCGCTTGCCCGCCAGTGTGTTTTCCGGCATTTCGATGGGTTCCTCCACGGGCGCGGGCATATCCCCCTCCTTCTTCAGGAGCACCGCGTGGATCTGCCTGAGCAGGCTGTCGGAGAACAGGGGCTTGGCCATGATGGCGTCCACGCCGCCGGTCTGGGCCTCGTCCTCGATGATGTCCCAGTTGTAGCCGGTGAGCATGATGACCGACGTCTCGCCTCCGTCGAAGGCGCGCAGCCGGCGCACCAGCTCCAGTCCGTTGATCTCCGGCATCTTGTAGTCGGTCAGCAGCAGCGGATAGGGGTGTCCTGCGTCGTAGGCCTGGCGGATGCGGCGAATGGCGTTGGCCGGATCGGTGTCGGTCTCGGCCTCGATGCCCAGGCTGCGCAGCACCACCTGGGTGTGCTCGCAGGCGATCTCGTCGTCGTCCACCACAAAGGCGGTCAGCCCGCTGGGCAGCGACAGCCCGTGCTCCGCAGGCGCGCTGCGCCCGGAGGCCTTCAGCGTGACCGTGACCGTGAAGGTGGTGCCCACGCCCTTCTTGCTCTTGACGTCGATATCGCCGTTCATCATCTCCACGAAATTCTTGGTGATGGACATGCCCAGGCCGCTGCCGCCATAGCGATTGGTGCTGGTGGCGTCCTCCTGGGAGAAGGCTTCGAATATCTTGGGGATGAACTCCTCGTCCATGCCGATGCCGGTGTCCCGCATGGTGAAGCGCATGGTGCAGCGGCCCTCGAAGGACGCCGTCTGCTCCACAATGAGCGTCACCTCGCCGGGGGTGTCCGTGAACTTCACGGAGTTACCCAGGATGTTGATCAACACCTGCTTCAGCTTCATGTCGTCGCCGTAGTAGTAGTCGCAGACGTTGCCCACGATTTGGCACTCATAGCGCAGGCCCTTGTCCTGGCACTGGCCGTTGATGATGATGTTGATCTGGTCCAGGAACTCCCGGAAGGAGAACTCCTCGTTCTTCAGGACCATGCGGCCGGATTCGATGCGACTCATGTCCAGTATGTCGTTGATGAGCCCCAGCAGGTGCTTGGCGCTGGCGCCGATCTTCTCCAGGTGCTCCCGGGTCCTGGGCGTCAGGTCCGGGTCGCGCAGGGCGATGTTGTCCAGGCCGATGATGGCGTTCATGGGCGTGCGGATCTCGTGGCTCATGTTGGACAGGAAGCTGGTCTTGGCCCGGCTGCTCTCCTCCGCCAGCGCCTTTTCAACTTCCACCTGCCTTTCGCGCTTCTGCATTTGGGTGTAGATGTCCAGCAGGATCAGCAACGCCACCACGATCAGCGCGATCTGGATCAGGCTGCTCTGTCTCAATGTGGCGTCCACCCCGGTCAGCGTGTCCTCCAGATAGGCGTAGCTGGACTTGGTGGCCCCGGTGGTGATGTCCACGCCGGCCTCCTCCAGCTGGCCGATGTAATAGGTCTGGATGGGCTCGAAGTAAGCGGTCAGGACGGTGTCGGAAACGATGGTGGGAAGATAGGGGTTGCAGCTGTAGCCGTTGCTCCAACGGACAAAACGGTAGCCGTCGAAAGCCGTGGCGGTGAGGTGCTGGTTAGAGGGCAGTTGGCCGTA
>CACWZP010000021.1 GCA_902765395.1 uncultured Eubacteriales bacterium | reverse complement strand
GCATCAACACCACCTTCATGTACGTCACCCACGACCAGACCGAGGCCATGACCCTGGGCGACCGCATCGTCATCATGAAGGATGGCTATGTGAACCAGATCGGCGCGCCGCAGGATCTGTACAACAAGCCCGTGAACCTGTTCGTAGCCGGCTTCATCGGCATGCCGGTGATGAACTTCTTCGACGGCTCCAAGCTGCTGCTGGAGAATGGCAAGTACTATGCCCAGATCCACAACGCCAAGTTTGAGCTCTCCGAGTTCCAGCAGAAGGCGCTGACCCAGAACAACCAGAAGCCCTGCGACATCATCGCCGGCATCCGCCCCTGCCACATCCTGCTGGACGAGGGCGAGCTGACCGCGAAGGTGGAGGTGTCCGAGATGCTGGGCAACGAGGTCAACCTGCACACCGACTGCGAGGGCGACCACGTGGTCATGGTCATCCCGACCATGAACCTGGAGACGGACGTGAGCATGGGCAAGACCATTCGCTTCACCACCCAGCCCAGGCTGATCCAGCTGTTCGACAAGGAGACCCAGAACAACCTGATCTGGTTCGACGAGGAATCCGCCAAGGCGGACGCCCCCGTCTGCAAGGAGTACAACTTCTAACCGTTGCGAATGGGGCTGGAAGGGCGGAAAAACCCACCCTTTCAGCCCTTGCTGTATCTTTTTCCGGAGATTATATGATGTTCGAGACGATTCTGAGGGCGCCGGACCGCGTGCTGGTGGAAAACATTGCTGCGCGGCGGGATGGCGAAGACAGCTATGCGCGCGGCGACGTGCGCGTGTCCTGCCGACGGCAGGGCGATACCCTTGAGATATTCATCCAGGCGGCGGCGACGCCCGTTCGGCGGGTGCGCCTGCGCTGGCAATTCAGCCAGGAGCTGCGCGGGCGGATCCTGGGCGACGCCTGGGAGCGCGCCTACGGCGACATGGAGTGGGCCAGCGTCAACCCCTTCCGAACCCTGCCCTGGTACGCGCTGGTGAATGAGGGCCCGGACACCGCGGCCTACGGCGTGATGGTGCGTCCCGGCGCCATTTGCAGCTGGCAGCTGGACCCGGAGGGCGTCACCCTCTGGCTGGACGTGCGCAGCGGCGGCGAGGGCGTGCGGCTGGGCGGACGGCGGCTCGCGGCGGCGCGGGTGGTTTCCAGGGTGTATTCGAATATGGATCCCTTCGACGCAGCCCGGGACTTCTGCCGGCGCATGTGCGTCGACCCGATCCTGCCACCGAAGCCGGTGTACGGCTCCAACAACTGGTACTACGCCTATGGCCGCAGCTCCGCCGAGAGGATCCTCTCTGAAGCGGACTACATGGCCAGACTGACCGAGGGGCTGGAGAACCGGCCCTATGTGGTGATCGACGACGGCTGGCAGGTGGGCAGGTACAGGCCGGACGGCGCCTATGAGGAGGTTTACAACGGCGGCCCCTGGCTGCCGAACGACCGCTTCGGCGACATGGCGGCGCTGGCGGGGGAGATGGCCCGCAGGGGCGTCATCCCGGGCATCTGGGTGCGGCTGCTCCAGGACGACAGCGTGGACATTCCGCGTCAATGGCGGCTTGAAACCGGCATGCTGGATCCCTCGCGGCCGGAGGTGCTGGACCATGTGCGCGGCATCGTGGACCGAATCGGCCGCTGGGGCTACCGGCTGCTCAAGCACGACTTTTCCACCTATGACATCACCGGCCTCTGGGGCTGGCAGATGCCCCATGAGATGACCGGCGACGGCTGGCGCTTTGCCGACCGCACCCGCACCACGGCCGAGATCATCGTGGACTTCTACCGGGCGATCCTCGAGGCCGCCCGTCCCCACGGCATGCTGGTGCTGGGCTGCAACGCCGTCGGGCACCTGGGCGCGGGGCTGATGCACCTGAACCGCGTGGGCGAGGACACCAGCGGGCTGGTGTGGGAACGGACGCTGAAGAACGGCGTGAACGCGCTGGCCTTCAGGATGCCCCAGCATCGAGCCTTCTTCGACGCGGATGCCGACTGCATCGGTATCACCGAGCACATCGACTGGTCGCTCAACCGCCAGTGGGGCGAATTGCTCAGCCGAAGCGGCACCTCGATGTTCGTCTCCGTGGCGCCGAATTCGCTGCCGGAGGACAAGAAGGCCGAGCTCAGGCGAATGCTGGCGGACAATTCCGTATACCGGGAGGCCGCCCGCCCCCTGGACTGGCAGGAGACCACCCAGCCCCGGCTGTGGCAGATCGACGGACAGGCCGCCGCCTTCCACTGGTACGGCCCGCGGGGCGCGCGGGTATGCTTTGACGACAATCCACCGACAGAAGAGGAATAATCAGGAGGACCATTATGCCGAAAATCACATTCATGGGCGCGGGCTCCACGGTGTTTGCCAAGAACGTGCTGGGCGACAGCATGATGACCCCGGCGCTGGCGGAGAGCACCATCGCGCTGTACGACATCGACGCCACGCGGCTGGACGAATCCGCCCGGATGCTGGAGGCCATCAACCGCAACAACGGCTCCAAGGCCCGGATCGAGAAATACCTGGGCGTGGAGAACCGCAAGGACGCCCTGCGCGGCGCGAACTACGTGGTCAACGCCATCCAGGTGGGCGGCTACGACCCATGCACCATCACGGACTTCGAGATCCCGAAGAAGTACGGCCTGAAGCAGACCATCGCCGACACTCTGGGCGTGGGCGGCGTGTTCCGCGCGCTGCGCACCATCCCGGTGATGCTGGACTTCGCCCGGGACATGGAGGAGGTCTGCCCGAACGCCTGGCTGCTGAACTACACCAACCCCATGGCCATGCTCACCGGCGCGATGCTGCGGCTGACGGGCGTGAAGACCGTGGGCCTGTGCCACAGCGTGCAGGTGTGCGCGTCCACGCTGCTCAAGGAGCTGGACATGCCCTATGACGACACCGTGCAGTGGAAGATCGCCGGCATCAACCACCAGGCCTGGCTGTTGGAACTGACGAAGGACGGCGTGGACCTGTATCCCGAGGTGAAGCGCCGGGCGCTGCTGTACAACCAGGGCAAGCTGGACATCGGCACCTGCGAGGAGCGCATTGCAAAGCTCACCGAGGGCGAGGAACTGCCGGGCAAGTGGATCGAGCGCCTGAAGGAGGAGTACGAGCTATACAGGACCAAGGGCGTCCACGGCGACATGGTGCGCCTGGAGCTGATGCGCCGCTTCGGCTATTACATCACCGAATCCAGCGAGCACAACTCCGAATACTGCCCCTGGTTCATCAAGGGACGCTATCCCGAGCTGATCGACCGGTTCAACATCCCGCTGGACGAGTATCCCCGCCGCTGCATCCACCAGATCCAGGAGTGGAAGGAGCGCGGTCACGAGCTGACCAAAAACCCGACCCTCACCCACGTGCGCAGCCAGGAGTACGCCAGCTACATCATGGAGGCCATGGAGACCGGCCGGCCCACGAAGATCGGCGGCAACGTGCTGAACAACGCTCTGATCACCAACCTGCCCCGAAACGCCTGCGTGGAGGTACCCTGCCTGGTGGACAAAAACGGCGTGCAGCCCACTTATATCGGCGACCTGCCGGAGCAGTGCGCGGCGCTGAACCGCACCAACATCAACGTGCAGCTGCTGACCATCGAGGCCGCCCGCACGCTGAAGAAGGATTACATCTACCAGGCCGTGATGTTGGATCCCCACGCCGGCGCGGAGCTGTCCATCGACGACATCGTGGACATGTGCGACGAGCTGATCGAGGCCCACGGCGACTGGATGCCGAAGTACCATTGAGGACGTGACAAAAGGCGCTGACTTGTTCAGCGCCTTTTTTATGGCTCCTCACGGGAACATGGGGAATTGAGGAAGGCCCACTCTCCGCCCTGCGGGCACCTCGAACAAGGGTCTGCCAAACGCGCGCGCCCAATGCTGGCGCATTGGGTCCCATCGCGCACGACCGGACCCGTTCTTGCTGCAAGCCCCGAAGGGCGTCTATCGAAGCGTCCATGCAGTCCGCTGGACTGTTTTCCAGGCGCTCGAACCTCCTCACGGGGACGAGGCGAGAGGGATAGCGCTTTGCGGCAGCCTTGGCTCGCCCCCGTGAGGGGGAGAGCTGGCAGTCGAAGGCTGGCTGAGAGGGGGCATTTCCAGGATAACGCGATGAACCTTTTTTATGTCACCGCCCGGCATATCGCCTTATGATGCGCTCCACCGGGGAAAGATAACCGCTTCCAAACAGGTTCAGGTGATTCAGCAGGTGGTAGAGGTTGTACAGGTCGCGGCGTTCGTCGTAGCCGTTTTGGAGCGGATTGACCTCCTGGTAAGCGGCATAGAAGCGCGGGTGGAAGCCGCCGAACAGCTCTGTCATGGCAAGATCTGCCTCCGCGTGACCGACATACGCCGCCGGGTCGATGAGCCAGGCCTGGCCGTCAGTGCCGGTGATAAAGTTGCCGGACCAGAGATCGCCGTGGAGCAGGGAAGGGCGGGGCGGCTCGACGAGCCAATCGCCCAGGTGGTCCAGCAGGCAGGTGACGCGCCTGCGCATATCCGTGTCAAACCGGTGCTGCGCTCGCTTGAACTGCGGCGCGAGGCGGCAGTCCCGGAAGAAGGCGATCCAGCTTTCGCGGGGCGCGTTGACCTGCGGGCTGGAGCCGAT
Source organism: uncultured Eubacteriales bacterium (assembly GCA_902765395.1). Classification (GTDB taxonomy): domain Bacteria; phylum Bacillota; class Clostridia; order Christensenellales; family Aristaeellaceae; genus UBA2862. The sequence continues at coordinate 49,869 of CACWZP010000021.1, read as the reverse complement.
GTAGTTGTTCCGCACCCAGCCGAAGCGATCCGCGTGGGCGAGGTGCATCCGAGCCAGGCTGTGGCCGAAGGCCTCCCAGAAGTCGCGCTTCTGCGGCGCAGCCTCGATCCATTCCAGCAGCAGGAAGCTGCCGTATCCTTCGTCGCTTCCGGCGGCGATCACTTCCGGCACGCCGATGGCCCCGGTGTTCCGAATGGCGGCGAGGCCGTCCGCCTCCGCCTGGAAGAAGGCGGGGGAGGCGGCGCGATTGGCCTTCATGAAGACGCGGGTCCCGTCCGTGAGCGTCAGGCGATAAGCGGCGTTGATGTCGCCGCCTGAGACGGGCGCGGCGTCCGCCAGCTGAGCGCCGAAGCGGTTTTCGAGGGTTTCCCGGAGCATCGTTCAGTCCTCCTCGCGGCTTTGTGTAATCTGTCTACGGCGATACAGCGGTCAGCACCTTCACGATGCTGTCGTGGAACACCAGGTCGGCCATGCCCTCCATGTGGGTCTTGCCCTTGTTGACGATGACCAGGTATTTGCCGTGGTACTGGTGGGCCAGGTTGGCCGCGGAGCCCACCTCCAGCGATGTGCCGCCAATGATCAGCAGGTCCGCCCGCTGGATCATGCGCAGGGCGTTGGCGTGGGCCTCCTTGGGAAGGAACTCGCCGTACAGCGTCACGTCGGGCCGCACCATCTTGCCGCACTTCGGACAGCGGGGCACGGGGTCGGGGCTGTCGAATATGAAATCCACGCCGTAGGCCGCCTTGCAGGACACGCAGTGGCTCTTCCAGATGGTGCCGTGGATCTCCTGAACGTTCCGGCTTCCGGCCTTCTGGTGGAGGCCGTCGATGTTTTGGGTGACGACACCCGTCAGCCGCCCGGAGGCTTCCCATTCCGCCAGGCGCAGGTGAGCCGCGTTGGGTTCGACGTTTCGCGCGTCCAGATTGCGGCGGTAGAAGTCGAAGAATACCTCCGGCTCGCTGCGCAGGCAGTCATAGCTCAACAGGTATTCCGGCTTGTATCGCGAGAAGCGCTTTTCGCTCCTGTGGTACAAGCCGTTTTTGCTGCGAAAGTCGGGGATGCCGCTCTCGGTGGACACGCCCGCGCCGCCCAGGAACACGGCGCTTTCCGCCCAGGCGAGCATCGTGGCAAAGGCATCCAGCCGCTGGGCGTCGCTCATGCGGCTGAAGTAGTTGTGCTTTTCACGCTCTGTCGAAAAATCCGTCTTCATGATCTTAGCATACCACAGCGGCCAGTCATTTTCAACCGCGTGGAGCGGGCATAATTTCCCCACACGCTGGACAGCGGGCGAGGCCGCCTGCTATAATGTTGGAAAAGGACGGAAAACATATTTCAGGAGGTGCGGCATGTCCACACATATCATTGAAAACGAAGCCCTGCGGGTGAGCGTCGCCGACGCCGGCGCGGAGCTGGTCAGCGTCTACGACAAGGCGCGAAAGCTGGAGCGCATCTGGACCGGCGACGCCGCCGTCTGGAACCGTCACGCCCCGATCCTGTTCCCGTTCGTGGGCAAGGTGATGAACGGAAAGTACCGCGTGGGTGACCGGGAGTATCCCATGCCCACCCAGCACGGCTTTGCCCGCGACCTGGACTTCGCCTGCCTGGAGGCGGGCGACGGGACCGTCACGCACCGCCTCAAGGCCACGGACTGGACGCGGGAGCGCTATCCCTATGAATTCCGCCTCACCGTGTCCCACCGCCTGGAGGAGCGGCAGCTCCATGTGGGATGGACGGTTGAGAACCGGGGCGACGGGCGGATGTACTTCTCCATCGGCGGGCATCCTGGGTTCATGCTGCCGCCTGGGGTGGCCAAGGAGGACTGCTCCATACTGTTCCCCGGCGCGAATGCGCTGCGCTGCGTCAGCGCCAGCCCCGCGGGCTACGCCGTGACGGAAGAGAAGCCGATCCCGCTGGCGGATGGCCGCGCCAAATACCGTTCGGACATTCCGGACACCTGGATCTTCGAGGACGGCCAGGTGCAGCGCGTGGGCATCGCCGGGCCGGACGGGAAGCCCTGGGTGATGCTGGACTGCGCCGGGTTCCCGATGCTGGCTGTCTGGGCCAACCCCAAGGGGCCTTTCATCTGCCTGGAGCCCTGGTTCGGACGCACCGACGACGAGGGCTTCGCCGGCACCATCGACCAGAAGAAGGGCATCCAGTGCCTGGAGGCCGGAGAGGCGCGGGAAATCGCATACTCGATGGAGTTCTGCTGATCGAGCATACGACGGCCATGAGCCGGGAAGAATGAGGATCATCACGGAAATATGGGGAAGCATCCCTCCAACGGAAGTGAGCAACGGTTTCTGTTTGCGCTTGGCTCGCCCCCGTGAGGGGGAGAACTGGCAGCCGCTGGCTGCCTGAGAGGGGGATTCCCAGGAAACGTGAAGAACCCAAGATGAAGCCGTCGGTTCTTGCAGTCTTTTGGATTTACATAATATTAACATCAATAGGCTTCAATAACCTATTGACAGGGCTAAATTAATTTGATACAATCAATTTGTAAACAAAATAAAGGAGGTTCACACCATGAGCATCTATGATTACACCGTCAAGGCCCGCAAGGGCGCCACTTTGAACCTGGCCGACCTGAAGGGCAGGGTGCTGCTGATCGTCAATACCGCCACCGGCTGCGGCTTCACGCCCCAGTACGCGGCGCTGGAGGCGCTGTATGAGAAGTATCACGACCAGGGCTTCGAGGTGCTGGACTTCCCCTGCAACCAGTTCGGCCACCAGGCCCCCGGTGACGACAGCGAGATCCACGAGTTCTGCACCGCCAAGTACAAGACCCAGTTCGACCAGCTGGCCAAGATCGACGTGAACGGCGAAGGCGAGGAGCCGCTGTACACCTTCCTGAAGGAAGCCCAGCCCGACGAGAAGGTGGAGGGCATGAAGAACAAGGCCGCCATGGCCATGATCGCCAAGATCAGCACCACCTGCAAGAAGCCGGGTGACATCAAGTGGAACTTCACCAAGTTCCTGGTGGACCGGGAGGGCAACGTGGTCAAGCGCTATAATCCCACCAGCGAACCGGCCTCCTTCGAGGCGGACATCGCCGCGCTGATCTGATATGGCCGATCCCTACGAAAGCCTGCGCCTGCGCAACCAGCTGTGCTTTCCGCTGTACCTCTGCTCCAAGGAGATCACCCGGCGCTACCAGCCCATGCTGGATAAGCTGAACCTGAGCTACACACAATACGTGGTGATGATGTACTTCTGGGAGATGGGCGGCGGCAGCGCCAAGGACGTGAGCCGGGCGCTGCTGCTGGACCCCAGCACGCTGACGCCCGTGCTCAAAAAGCTGGAGCAGAAGGGGTACCTGACCCGCCGACGCGACCCCCGGGACGAGCGCAGCCTGATCATCCACCTGACGGAGGCGGGGGAGCGGCTTCAGGACGAAGCCCTTTCCGTGCCCGAGAAGATGGCGAACTGCCTGGGCCTGTCCGCAGATGAGGCCATCCGGCTGGGCGAACTCATCGGAAAAGTACTCATGAATATCGAAAAGGAGTTGTGAAACATGTCTGTGATCGAAGTGACCAAGGCCAATTTTGAAAGCGAAGTTCTGAAGAACGACATCCCGGTGCTGGCGGATTTCAACGCGGGCTGGTGCGGCCCGTGCCAGGCCATGAAGCCCATGCTGGACGAGCTGGCCGCGGGCAACCCCGGCTACAAGATCGTGTCCATCGACATCGACGAGGAGGACGAGCTGGCGGACGAGTACGACGTGACGTCCATCCCCTGCCTGGTGGTGTTCAAGGGCGGCGAGGAGGTCAACCGCAACGTGGGCCTGATCCCCAGGGATGCCATCGCCGCGCTGGTGGAGGGCTGATATGTACGACATCATCATCGTCGGCGCGGGCCCCGCGGGCATGACCGCGGCCATCTACGCCCGCCGCGCCGCCAAAACCGTGCTGGTGCTGGAGGCGGTCACCTTCGGCGGCCAGATCCTGAACACGCCGGATATCGAGAACTATCCCGTGGAGGCCCACATCTCCGGCTTCGAGTTCTCCAACAAAGTCTACGAGCAGGCCAAGGGCCTGGGCGCGGAGTTCGTGTTCGAGAAGGCGGTTGAGATCGTGGACGAGGGCGGCATTAAGACCGTCGTCACCCCCAAGAACCGCTACCAGGCGAAGGCCGTCATCCTGGCCACAGGCTCGGAGAACCGCAAGCTGGGCCTGGAGGGCGAGGACAGGCTGGTGGGCCGGGGCGTGTCCTACTGCGCCACCTGCGACGGCAACTTCTATCGCAACAAGACCGTGGCCGTGGTCGGCGGCGGCAACACCGCCCTGGAGGACGCGCTGTACCTTTCCGACCTGGCGCAGAAGGTGTATCTCATCCACCGCCGCGACAGCTTCCGGGGCGACGACACCAACGCCGCGCGCCTGAAGGAGAAGGCGAACGTGGAGATCATCTACAACGCCAACGTGACCGGTCTGATCGCCGAAAAGCGGCTGAAGGCCATCGAGGTGACCGACAAGCTGGACGGCAGTACCCGCCAGATCGAGCTGAACGGCCTGTTCATCGCCGTGGGCCGGGTGCCCGAGAACCAGAACTTTGCGTCCCTTGTGCAGCTGGACGACGCGGGCTACGCCGCATCCGGCGAGGACTGCCACACCCGCACGCCGGGCCTGTTCGTGGCCGGGGACAACCGGGCCAAGGCCCTGCGCCAGCTGGTGACCGCCACCGCCGACGGCGCCATGGCCGCCACCGAGGCCGTGAAGTACGTGAACGAGGCGCACTGACAACCCCGTATTCCAAGTATCATGTGCCGCCGGGAGCATCCCGGCGGCATTCGCTTGCCGTTTATTGACATGGCCGCGGCGCGACAGTATAATTACAGGCGTTGAATACCGAGCAAGCGGCAACTGTCGACAGATGAAGCGAGGGCTTGGATATGAACGAAAGAATCACCTCTGCCGGGCCGGATCGCGGCGCTGCCCGGGAAGATCGGGACTGGCATCTGGTCTGCCTGCGGGACAGGCCGGAGCTGCTTCAGAGCGCGGCGGCCTGGTTCCACGGGAAGTGGGGCGTGCCGGAGGAAGCCTACCGGGTGCGCATGCAGGCCCTGATCGACGGCGAGACGGATTACGGCTGGTACCTGTGCCTGGACGGCGAGCGCATCGTCGGCGGTCTGGGCATCATCGAAAACGACTTCCACGACCGCAGGGACCTTTCGCCCAACGTCTGCGCCGTCTACACGGAGGAGGCCTGCCGGGGCCGTGGCATCGCGGGGCGGCTGCTGGAGCTGGCGGCGGAGGACATGCGCCAGAGGGGCGTTTCGCCGCTGTACCTGGTCACCGACCACATCGGCTTCTACGAGCGCTACGGCTGGGAGTTTCTCTGCATGGTCCAGGGCGACGGCGAGCCGCAGATGTCGCGGATGTATATCCACAGATAACAGACGTTTATACTAACCTTATCTGTACATTCCGCGATTTGATGCTATAATGGGCGTGAGGTGATTGCGGATGCAAATCAGGAAGTCCACCGAAAGAGACGTGGCGCGGATGATGGAGATCTATGCTTACGCCCGGCGCTTCATGGCCGAGCACGGCAACCCGAACCAGTGGGGGCCCCGGAACTGGCCGCCGGAGGCGCTGATCCGAAGCGATATCCAGAACGGCAACAGCTATGTCTGCCTGAACGACGCGGGCGCCGTCGTGGGCACGTTTTTCTTCATCCAGGGCAGGGACATCGAGCCGACCTACCGCGTCATCAATGACGGCGCGTGGCTGGACGACAGCCCCTATGGCGTCGTGCACCGCATCGCCACGGACGGCTCCGAGAAGGGCGTCGGCCGCTTCTGCCTGGACTGGGCGTTTGAACAGTGCGGGCACCTGCGCATCGATACCCACGGCGACAACACCGTCATGCAGAGCCTGCTCGCAAAGCTGGGCTTTGTCCACTGCGGCACGATCTATGTGTACGAGGACAACGATCCCCGGCTGGCCTACGAAAAGACGTCCGTACAATAGAAAGATACAACCGAGAGGAATCCCGCCGATATGAGAACCACTCCCTTTCCCTGGCGCGACTTTCTGCGGAAGGTCGCGGTGATCGCCGTGCCCGTGGCGCTTCAAAACCTGCTGACCACCACCGGTTCCATGGTGGACACCATGATGATCGCCTCCCTGGGCAACCTGGAGGTGGGCGCGGTGGGGTTGTGCGCCCAGTTTTCCTCGCTGATGTTCTCGGCCTACTGGGGCTTCGTGGGCGGCGGCATGCTGTTCTTTTCCCAGTACTGGGGCGCAAAGGACGACGACGGCATCAACCGCTCCTACGGCCTGACGCTCACCTGCATGATGACGGTGGCGGTGCTGTTTTGTGCCTTTGCAACGCTGTTTCCGGAGCTGGTGATGAAGCTGTACACCGACAAGGCGTCCATCCAGGCCATCGGCGTCCAGTACCTGCGCATCGTGGGCTTCTCCTACCCGCTGATGGTGCTCTCCATGGCCATGTCCGCGCTGCTGCGCTGCACGGGCCAGGTGCGCCTGCCGCTGTACGGCTCCCTCAGCGCCGTGGCGGTGAACATCTTCCTGAACTGGGTGCTCATTTTCGGCCACTTTGGCCTTCCCGCCATGGGCGTGCGCGGCGCGGCGCTGGCCACGCTGATCGCCCAGGGCGTGAACCTGATCGTGGTGGTGACGCTGGCCAAGGCGAAGGGCCATCCCTACCTGCTGGCCATCACGCGTCACTTCCGCTGGGACCAGGCGCTGGTGGGCACGTATTTCAGGAAATGCTTCCCGATCATCTGCAACGAGGTGCTGATCGGCCTGGGCAACATGGTCATCAACATCGTGCTGGGCAGGCAGCCGGAGGAGGCCATCGCCGCCATCGCCGTGTTCCGCACGCTGGAGGGCCTGGTCATCGGCTTCTTCGCCGGCTTCTCCAACGCCTCCTCGGTGCTGGTGGGCACGGAGGTGGGCGCGGGGCGGCTGGATACGGCCTACAAGCGGGCCTGGCGGCTGGTGTACCTGTGCCAGGGCTTCATCGGCCTGATCGGCGCGCTGCTGATCGCGCTGCACACGCCCATACTGAACATGATGGGCATGCGGGGCGAGAGCTTCCACATTGCCTTCGGGCTGATCTGCGTCTATGCCGTGGCGGCCCTGATCCGCATGGGCAACTGGACCCAGAACGACACCTTCCGCGCCGCCGGGGACGCCACCTATGGCACGGTGCTGGAGATCGTGTTCATGTGGCTGATGGTGCTGCCCTGCGTGTGGCTCACAGGCATGGTGTGGCACCTGCCCACCCTCGTCGTGTTCGCCTGCTGCTATGTGGACGAGCCCATCCGCTATGTGCTGATGCAGGTGCACCTGTTCAGGGGCAAGTGGATCAAGCCCGTCACCCCGGAGGGCTGCGCCGCCCTGGCGACCTGGCAGCCCGAGCGATAGCGAAATTGACACAGCTTTCCCGTGCTGGACTTCCGGCGCTGGAAGGCTGTTTTGCATTGCACGCCGCGAGACTGATTTCTTCATACGGAAGGCGTTTGAAATTAATCAAATTCTGTTAGAATAGGAATGTGATTGAGCAAGGAAAGGGTGGTTTTCAATATGGCTGAAAAGCAGAATGGAACCCGCGTAACCAATCTGGAGCAGCTGGAGGCGCGCATGAACGCAATGCGCGCGGCCCAGCGGGAGTTCGGAAAGTACAGCCAGGAGCAGGTGGACAGGATCTTCCAGGCCGCGGCCATGGCGGCGAACAAGGCGAGGATTCCGCTGGCGAAGATGGCCGTGGAGGAGACCGGCATGGGCGTGGTGGAGGACAAGGTCATCAAGAACCACTACGCCGCCGAGTACATCTACAACGCCTACCGAAACGCCAAGACCTGCGGCGTGATCGAGGAGGATGCAGCCTACGGCATCAAGAAGATTGCGGAGCCCATCGGTCTGGTGGCGGCGGTCATCCCGACCACCAACCCCACCAGCACGGCGATCTTCAAGACGCTGATCTGCCTGAAGACCCGCAACGCCATCATCATCAGCCCCCATCCCCGGGCCAAGAAGTGCACCATCGAGGCGGCGCGGATCGTCTACGAGGCGGCGGTGGCGGCCGGCGCGCCGAAGGACATCATCGGCTGGATCGACGAGCCGTCCCTGGAGCTCACGAATAAGGTGATGAAGGAGGCGGACATCATCCTGGCCACCGGCGGCCCGGGCATGGTGCGCGCGGCGTACTCCTCCGGCAAGCCGGCGCTGGGCGTGGGCGCGGGCAACGTCCCAGCCATCATCGACAGCACAGCCGACATCAAGCTGGCCGTCAACTCCATCATTCACTCCAAGACCTTCGACAACGGCATGATCTGCGCCTCCGAACAGAGCGTGACGGTGCTGGCGGACGTCTATGACGAAGTCAAGGCTGAGTTCGAGCGCAGGGGCTGCTACTTCCTCAAGGGGAAGGAGATCGAGAAGGTGGGGAATACCGTCATCATCAACGGCGGCGTGAACGCGAAGATCGTCGGCCAGAGCGCCTGCAATATCGCGAAACTCGCAGGCGTGAAGGTGCCGGAGAAGACGAAGATCCTGATCGGCGAGGTCACCAGCACCGACATCTCCGAGCCCTTCGCCCACGAGAAGCTGTCGCCCGTGCTGGCCATGTACAGGGCCGAGACCTTCGAGCAGGCGCTGGACATGTCCGAGCAGCTGCTGATGGACGGCGGCCCCGGCCACACCGCGTCGATCTTCATCGACCCCGCCGAGAAGGAAAAGCTGGCCGCCCATGCCGCGCGGATGCACGCCAGCCGCATCGTGGTGAACACCCCGTCCAGCCACGGCGGCATCGGCGATATCTACAACTTCCGGCTTACGCCCTCGCTGACGCTTGGCTGCGGAAGCTGGGGCGGCAACAGCGTGTCCCACAACGTGGGCGCGTTTGACCTTCTGAACATCAAGACGGTGGCGGAGAGGAGAGAGAACATGCTTTGGCTGCGTCTGCCCGAGAAGGTGTATTTCAAGCGGGGCTGCATGCCCGTGGCGCTGGACGAGCTGGGAAATGTGATGCACAAGAAGAAGGCCTTCATCGTCACCGACACCTTCCTGTATAAGAACGGCTACGTGAAGCCCATCGAGGATAAACTCAATTCCATGGGCATCCAGCACAGCTGCTTCTGGGACGTCGCTCCCGACCCGACGCTGCAGTGCGCGCTGGAGGGCGTGAAGCAGATGCGCTCCTTCGAGCCGGACGTGATCATCGCCCTGGGCGGCGGCTCGCCCATGGACGCGGCGAAGATCATGTGGGTTCTCTACGAGCATCCGGACGCCAACTTCGAGGACATGGCCATGGACTTCATGGACATTAGAAAGCGCGTCTACACCTATCCTGAGATGGGGAAGAAGGCCTATTTCGTGGCGATCCCCACGTCCTCCGGCACGGGCAGCGAGGTGACCCCCTTCGCCATCATCACCGACGCCGAGACCGGCACCAAGTGGCCCCTGGCGGACTACGCGTTGATGCCGAACATGGCGATCGTGGATGTGGACAACATGATGAACCAGCCCAAGGGCCTGACCGCGGCCAGCGGCATCGACGTGATGACCCACGCGCTGGAGGCGTATGTGTCCGTGATGGCGTCCGACATGACCGATGGCATCGCGCTGAAGGCTACGAAGCTGGTGTTTGACAACCTTCCCGATGCCTACAACCTGGGCGCGAAGGCCCCGAAGGCGCGGGAGCACATGGCCATGGCGTCCACGCTGGCGGGCGAGGCGTTCGCCAACGCCTTCCTGGGCGTGAACCACTCCATGGCTCACAAGCTGGGCGCGTACCACCACATTCCCCACGGCGTGGCGAACGCGCTGATCCTGACCTATGTGATGCGCTACAACGCCAGCGACATTCCCACGAAGATGGGCACCTTCCCGCAGTATGAGTACCCGCACACGCTCCAGCGCTATTGCGACATCGCCCGCTACAACGGCCTGGTGGGGAAGAACGATAAAGAGACCTTCGATCTGCTGATCGACAGGCTGGAGGAACTGAAGAAGACCATCGGCATCCCGGCTTCCATCAAGGATTTCGGCGTCAAGGAGGAGGACTTCCTCGCAACTCTCGACGAGATGACCGAGAACGCCTTCAACGACCAATGCACCGGCGCGAACCCCCGCTATCCGCTGATGAGCGAGATCAAGCAGCTGTACCTGCTGGCGTATTACGGCAAGCCGACCAAAGAGGCAGAAAAGATATAAACAAAATGCAGTCCTGAACCATTCGTACAGATCCTTTGCTCCGCTCAGGATGACAGGGCTGCGCTTTGTCGGTGTCATTCTGAGCGAAGGCGAAGCCGAAGTCGAAGAATCTTAAAGGTTCCAAGGAGGAACGAATTATGTCAGAAAGAATCATCCTTGAACAGGCCGCGAACAAGACGGTCTATCGGGAGGGCAGCCGAATCGTCAAGGAATTCACCGCCTCCCATCCCATGTCCGGCGTGCTGAACGAGGCCTATATCCATGCCTGCGTGGAGGACGCGGGCGTGCCGGTGCCGCGGCTGCTGGGCGTCACGCCCTCTGAAAACGGCGGCTGGAGCATCGCCATGGAGTACGTCTCCGGCAAGACTTTGGCCGAACTTATGGACGAGAATCCGGACAAGACGGACGAGTACCTGGAGAAGCTGGTGGACATCCAGCTGGCCACGGGCAAGTATCGCGTGCCGAACCTGCGCAACACCCGCCAGAAGATGATCGACGCCATCCAGAGCCTCACCGAGATCGACGCCAGCACCCGCTATGAGCTTCTGCAGCGCGTCCACGGCATGGCCCAGCACTCGAAGCTCTGCCACGGGGACTTGGTGCCCAGCAACATCGTCCTGCGGGAGGACGGCAGCTATTGCGTTCTCGACTGGGCCCACGCCTCCGCCGGAAACGCCGGGGCGGACGCCGCCATCACTTACCTGCGCTTCTCGCTGGACAGGCCGGAGCTGGCGGAGAAGTACCTGCGGCTGTTCTGCAAGAAGGCGGACATGGCCATCCAGTACGTGCAGACCTGGATGCCCGTCGTCGCCGCCCAGCAGCTGACCAAGCACCGGGAGGCCGAGCGCGAACTGCTCGAAAAGTGGATCAGCGTGGCGGAGTATCAATAATGGGTATTGACGTTTGATGCATTTAACTGTAGGATAAATACACAGTGAAGCAGAAAAAGGAGGCAAACCCATGGATCTGAAACTGAAGGACAAAGTCGTACTGGTCACCGGCGGCACCGGCGGCATCGGCACCGCCATTGTGAAGGCCTATCTGGCCGAGGGCGCGAAGGTGGCCTTCTCCTCCACCAGCCAGGCCAAGATCGACGCGCTGCTGCCCACGCTTCAAGGCGACGTGGCGGGCTTCGTGGCGGACATGAACCGGGAAGAGGACATCCAGGCATTCGTCGAGAACGCTAAGGCGAAGTTCGGCACCATCGATATCGTGGTTCCCAACGCGGGCTACGAGGGCAAGGCCCATCCCGTGCAGGACATGACCCTGGAGCTGTTCCAGCAGACCTATATGCTTAACGTGTTCTCCGTGATGCTGCTGATGAAGTACGCGGCCCCGACGCTGATCGAGAAGAAGAGCGGCGCGGTGGTGGTCGTGGCTTCTGCGGCGGCCTATGAGCCCACCGCGGGCAACAGCGCCTATGTCTCCAGCAAGTACGCCGTGGCGGGCCTGACCAAGTGCGTCGCCATGGAGCTGGGCCCGAACGGCATCCACGTGAACTACGTGTGCCCCGGCCCGGTGGACACGCCGATGATGCTGCGCATCGAGAAGGACTTCTTCGGCGACACCATGACCCACGAAGAGGCCATGGCGCTGCTGGCCGGCAACTATGCCATGGACAAGCGCTACGTCAAGCCGGAAGAGGTGGCCAACGCAGTCCTCTACCTGTCCAGCGAGGTCTCCGCCCATACCGCCGGCATGGGCATGCATGTGGACAGCAAGGTGGCCGCGCCGAACTAAAGGCAAGCCGACAAAACGGCCGTCGCTCAAATGCGGCGGTCGTTTTTTGCCTTGAATTTCACCGCCGGCAAGCGCGTGTTTCGCTTGACAAAAACACTTACGCATTATATACTTTTAACAGTAAGTTTACTGGTAAGCTTAATAATTTTGGAGAAAGGGCTTGCGCCTATGAAATACGAATTCCTGACGGGCAGCTATGCCGGTCGGGACGAAAAGGGCATATGCAGGGTCGGCTTTGATCCAGATGCCGGCTTTCAGGTCTTGGCGTCCGTGGCGGGTTGCGTGAACCCCAGCTTTGTGCTGTCGCATCCCAACGGGCGCGTGTTCTATGCCGTGGAGGAGGCGGAGGAGGGCCGCGTTCGGGCAGGCAGCCTGGAGGGAAGCCTTGCGCTGGAGGAACAGAGTTTTGCCACCCTCGGCGCGAGCCCGTGCCACCTGGCGCTTTCGGAGGACGCGCGGTACCTGTATGCCGCCAACTACTCCAGCGGCAGCCTGGCGGCCTTCGCGCTGAATGATTCCGGCAATATCATCCGCCGGACGGATCTTCGGCAGCACACTGGCTCCGGCCCCAATCCCCAGCGACAGGAGGCGGCCCACGTCCACTTCTCCACGGCGCTGGACGGCCTCATATTTGTCTGCGACCTGGGCATCGACGCCATCGTGACCTATCAGAACAGCGACGACCTGCTGCACGAGATGGGCCGCATCGCCATGCCCGCTGGCTCCGGCCCCAGGCACCTGGCCCACAGCGCGAAGCACCCCGGCTGGCTCTACTGCGTCTCGGAGCTGAACGGCAGGGTCTACGCGCTGAAGCGGTCGGAAACCGGGTGCGTGGTAGACCATTCCGTGTCCATACTGCCCGCGAACTTCGACGGCCCCAACACCGCCGCTGCCATCCACATCACCGGCGACGGAGGCCTGCTGCTGGCCTCCAACCGGGGGCACGACAGCATCGCCGTGGTGCCGCTGGACGCGGACGGCGCCCTGGGCGCGCCGGTGCTCTCGCCCTGCGTGGCCGAGCCCCGGGACTTCCTCATCTGCGGGGAGTACGTCCTCGCCGCCAGCCAGCGGGATTACGTTATCCGCGCCTATCGCCTGAACCGTGAAACACTGCGGCTGGAGGACACGGGCATGGGCCTTGAAATCGGCCATCCGGTGTGCCTCTGCCCGCTGCAACAGCAATAAAACAAAGGAGAATCGCCATGGAGAGAATCATCGCCGACTCGGTCAACCGCAATTCCAGCCCCAGCCAGCTTCGCATCACCGACATTCGCTTCACGGACGTGGTGGGCGCGCCCATGCACTGCACGCTGATGAAGATCTACACCAACCAGGGCATCGTGGGCCTGGGCGAGGTGCGCGACGCGGGCAACCGCGTCTACGCCGAGATGCTCAAGAGCCGCCTGCTGGGTGAAAACCCATGCAACGTGGAGAAGCTGTTCCGCCGCATCAAGCAGTTCGGCGGCCCCGCGCGCCAGGGCGGCGGCGTCTGCGGCGTGGAGGTGGCCCTGTGGGATCTGGCCGGCAAGGCCTACGGCGTGCCGGTGTACCAGCTGCTGGGCGGCAAGTACCGGGACAGGATCAGGATCTACTGCGACACCGACGTGGACGGCAAGCACACCGGCACCGACATGGGCAAGGCGCTGAAGGCCCGCATGGACAAGGGCTTCACGTTCCTGAAGATGGACCTGGGCCTGGGCATTTTGAAGGGCGAGCCGGGCACGGTCTGCGCGCCGCTGGGCCTGATGGAGGAGATGAACGCTGCCGAAGGCATGGCCTGGGCATCCTCCGCCGGCCCCGAGGAGAAGCGCCAGCTGCGCAACCGGGCCTATGACCTGTTCAACGTGCCGCACCCCTTCACCGGCATTCACGTGACGGAGAAGGGCCTGGACGTGCTGGAGCAGTACGTGAAGGACGTGCGCGACGTCATCGGCTATGAGATCCCGCTGGCCATCGACCACTTCGGCCACATCTGCGTGGAGGACTGCATCCGGCTGTGCCGCCGCATTGAAAAATACAACATCGCCTGGGCCGAGGACATGATCCCCTGGCAGTACACCGACCAGTACAAGCGGCTCAGCGAGGCGACCACGGTGCCCATCTGTACCGGCGAGGACATCTTCCTGGCTGAGGGCTTCGAGCCGCTGCTGACCAACCGGGCTGTGAGCGTCATCCACCCGGACATCCTGTCCTCCGGCGGCATCCTGGAGAACAAGAAGATCGGCGACCTGGCCCAGCGCCACGGTGTGGCCATGGCCGTGCACATGGCGGAGAGCCCGGTTTCGGCCTACGCCTGCGTGCATTCCGTGGCCGCCACCGAGAACTTCTATGTGCTGGAGAATCACTCCGTGGACGTGCCCTGGTGGGACGACATGGTGATCGGCGCGCCGAAGAAGATCGTGGAAAACGGATTCATCGAGGTGCCGGACAGGCCCGGGCTGGGCGTGGACGACTACAACGACGAGGTGATTCGCGAGCACCTGCATCCGGATTATCCCGAGCTGTGGGCCGAGACCAGCCGCTGGGACGACGTCTATTCCCACGACCGGCTGTGGAGCTGACGGAGGAATCGATGAAGAACATCGTCGTGTTGACGGACGTGCGCATGGCCGAGGCGCGACTGGCCGGAGAGTATCTGGCCGGGCAGGGCTGGCGCGTTGAGACGGTTCCAAAGGATATTTGCCTGTGGGACGAGGCCGCCCTGAGCGCCTGGGCGGAGCCATTGGCGGGGGAGATCGCGGGCGTGATCCATCCCGCACCGCCGCGCATACTGGGCGGTGTGGAGGCCGTGTCCGAGGAGGACTGGAGCCGCGCTGCGGACGAGGGCCCCATGGCGGCCTGGTGCGTCACCAAGGTGTTTTGCGGCAACATGAAGGAAAATGGCGGCGGCAGCATGATCTACCTGAACAGCATCCACGCCGAAAAGCCCGTGGGCCTCGGTGCGCTGTACAGCATGGGCTGCGCCGCGGCGCAGATGCTGGCCAGGGAGGTTGCGCAGGATTACGGCCAGTTTGGCGTCAGGTCCTTCTTCATCCAGAAGGGCATCACCCAGAGCGACCCGGACAGCAAGAGCCCCGTCTCCAGCGTGTACTATGGCGTGGACATGCGCTATCCCACGCGCAAAATGCCGGAGGAGGACCAGCTGAACGGGCTGATCGCCTTCCTGCTGACGCCGGAAGCTTGGCCGCTGAACGGCAGCGATCTGATGGCCGACGGCGCCATGACCCAATACTACACCCATCGACGCAAGGTGGAAGGGAGGCCTTACTATGACTGGCCGTCTTCGTGACCGCGTTGCCCTGGTGACGGGCGGCGGCAAGGGCGTCGGCGCGGGCGTGGTGAAGGCGCTGGCGGAAAAGGGCGCGAAGGTCTGCATCAACTGCAACACCAACCGCGCCATGGCCGAGGAGACTCTGCGCCAGGTGGAGGCCGCCGGGGGAGAGGGCTTCGTGTTCCAGGCAGACGTCACCGACGCAGCGCAGCTTCAGGGCATGGTGGACGCGGTCATCGAAAGATGGGGCAGGCTGGACATCCTGGTGAACAACGCTGCCATGCAGCCCAACCTGTTCATCGACATGTACGACTACGCCACCCTGCGCCGCCTGTGGGAGATCAACATCGGCGGCTATTTCCACGCCGCGCGCGCCTGCCTGCCGCATCTGAAAAAGAGCGACTGCGGCCGCATCGTGAACATCTCCAGCATCCACGGCAAGCGGCCCACCGGTTTTGACGCGGGCTACGCCATGACCAAAGGCGCCATTCGCATGTTCACGCGGGAGCTGGCGCTGGAGCTGTACGCCGACGGCATCACCGTGAACGCCGTCGACCTGGGTGGCTGCAAGATCGAGTTCAAGACCGGCAACGCGCCCATCCGCGCCCACAACCCGCTGGACTGCAACAACCCGGACATGAACGGCTTTCGCCAGGTGACGCCCCGGGACGTGGGCGAGCTGGTGTGCTATCTGTGCACACCCCAGGCCCAGGCCGTCACGGGCGACGGGATCCGGGTGGACAAGGGCCTGATCCTGATCTGACCGACGAGACAAACGGAGGGAATATCCATGTTTTTCAACGACCCGGAGACCATCATTCGCCTCACCCCGGAATGGACGGGGGAGCGCCTGCCGGACGGACGGCCGAAGGTGAGTTCGGACGTGCTGAACCGGATGCGGAAGATCACCTTTGAGGAGGCCTGGGGGCCCCTGTGGAACATGGGCTACCGCAACAACTGGGAGTGCGACTTCAAGATGACCCACGGGGACAACATCCTGGTGGGCCGCGCGGTGACCGCCGTGATGATGCCCTTTCGGCCGGATCTGGACAAGGCGCTGCGGGGCATCGGCGAGAGCGAGGGCCACAAGGGCTTCTACAACCAGTGGGTCATCGACAAGCTGGTGGAGGACGACGTGGTTGTGGTGGATCTTTACGACAAGATCTTCGAGGGCACCTATGTGGGCGGCAACCTGTCCACCGCCATCCACACCCGCACCAAGCGGGGCGGCGCGGTGATCTGGGGCGGCGTGCGGGATTTGCAGCAGATCGTGAAGATCGACGGCCTGCAGATCTACTACCGCGGCGTGGATCCCACCGGTATCGGCAACTGCATGATGACCGGCTACAACCTGCCCTGCCGGGTGGGCAAGGCGGTGTGCATGCCCGGGGACGTGGTGCTGGGCACCATCTCCGGCGTGATCTTCATTCCCGCCCAGCACGCCGAGCACGTGGTGGAGAACGCGGAAAAGTCCCATGTGCGCGACATCTTCGGCTTCGACCGCCTGCAGAGCAAGACCTACACCACCGCCCAGATCGACACCCGCTGGACGCTGCCCATGATGGAGGACTTCCTCAACTGGTTTGCGACCGATCCCCGGGCGGAGGAATATCGCCACCTGACCTGGGAGAAGGAGCTGGAGGAGGCCCGGGAGGCAGAAAAGGACAATGGACCCGCGAAGGTTCGTTTGTAATAATACAAGAATAAGGAGAGTGTGAACATGAAGAAGATTTTGAGCATTTTGACCGTACTTGTGCTGCTGTGCGCCTGCGCGCTGGCGGAAAGCGCTTCCGCCGCCAACCCGGAGACGGAGGCGTTTGTCGGCACCTGGGCCGTGGACGACATGATCCTGGAGATCGTGCCCATGGATGACGACCCGAGTCTGCTCAACTGCATCATCAGCCAATACAAGGAGGATAACGCGGGCGTGCGCTGGATCTACGACGCCTGCTCCTATGACGACGTGGGCAAGGCGCTGACCAGTCGGGAAATCGGCGCGAAGTTCGACTTTGTCAACGATGAATTCGGCGAGCTGCTGACCTCCGAACCGGTCTACTACGAGGACGGCGCGGCGTCCTTCGCCATCAACGACGACGGCACGCTCACCTGGACGGACTTCAAGGAAGCCCCCGGTGAGAACGAGATCGTGTTTGAAAAGGTGGACACGGAAGCGCCCGTGGGCCCGGAGGACGCCTTTGAGGGCATCTGGGGCTGCGGCCGGGCGACGATGACCATCGAAAGCCTGGACGACGTGATCTACGTCACCGTGATGTGGGGCAACAGCGCGTCGGAGTCCGCCCGCTGGGAGTATGCCTGCGATTACGACGCGGAGAACGACTGCCTGGTCTCCCAGCCGGACGGCGTGCTGGCCTATGTGACCTTCGGCGAGGACGGCGAGATCGCCGCCGAGGAACAGGTTTACGACAACGGCGAGGCCGTGTTCCGCATCGACGACGAGGGCTTCCTCATCTGGGAGGACAAGGTGGAGAACGCCGCCGAGGACATGCGCTTTGAAAAGGTGGTCATGCCGGAGGACTCCGTCGAGTAAGCGGCCCACGCCGGACCGCTCGTCGACTGTCTTGCCGGCCCGTCCGATGATCGTGAAAACACAAACAAATATCCCACCCGCGCTTATCAGGTGGGGTATTCAGTGTCTGCGTCAGAAGCTTCGAGCGCCCAGCATCGCGCCGCAGCTCTCCCGAACGATCAGGCTGCACTCCCGGATCTGGGAATAGGAGCCGCCGCCGTTCAGGCTGCCGATCAGCTCTTCGATGGCGGTCACGCCGTGGTCGAAGGGGTGCAGGTCCACGGTGGTCAGCGAGGGGTTCAGGTAGGGCGTGAAGAACTGGTTGTCGCAGCCGATCACCGCCACGTCCTCCGGAACCCGCAGCCCGATGCGCTGCAGCTGCCGCAGCGCGCTCAGGGCCACCAGGTCGTTGATGGCGATGATGGCGGTGGGCCGCTTCTCCGGCGCCACGCCGCTGTACAGCCGGTTCACGCAGAACTCGCCCGCCTGGGGCGTGAAGCCTGCGTCGGTGCGCATCTCCCGGTCGGAGGGCAGGCCCAGCCGCTCCATCTCCTCATAGAAGGCCCTGCGCCGGGTGCTGGAGGAGCGCATGCCGCCGGAGCCGCCGATGAAGGCGATGCGACGATGGCCCAGCGTGACCAGGTGCGCCAGGGACTTGCGAACGCTCAGCGACAGGTCGGACCTGATGTTCACGCAGCTGACGCCCTCCACCCGCGGCCCGATGGTGACGATGG
Source organism: uncultured Eubacteriales bacterium (assembly GCA_902765395.1). Taxonomy (GTDB): domain Bacteria; phylum Bacillota; class Clostridia; order Christensenellales; family Aristaeellaceae; genus UBA2862. The sequence goes on along the minus strand of CACWZP010000021.1, from coordinate 31,413 downwards.
GCATGCGCTGGGCGATGCGGCAGAGGCGCTTGCGGATGCCGTCCAGATCGCCCTGCTCCATGGCAGCGCCCACCACCACCGCGCCGCTCACCGGCAGGTTGAGAAGGCTTTCCAGCTCCGCGTCCTCCGCGCCGGCAAACGCCGGCTGGCACAGGATCAGCGGCCAGCCCGCCCGGCGGGCCGCCTGCTCCGCGCCGTCGCAGAGCACGCTGTAATGGGGATTGGTGAGGTCGGAGATCACCAGCGCCAGGGCGTGGTCCCGTCCGGACTCCTGGCGCTTTTCCGCACCGGGCCTGCGATAGCCCAGCTGGCACGCCGCGGCTTCCACCTTTTCCCGGACGGCGGCGCTGGCGCTGCCGCCGGAGAGCACCCTGGACACCGTGGCGAGGGAGACCCCCGCCAGCTGCGACTTGGGCTCCTGCGCCATATTCGCCATCGAGGGCTACAGCCGCGGCGAGGTGGTGGAGGCCGAGCCCAACACCAGCCTGATCTGGCCGAGGACGCTGATCCCCACCCTGCGCACAGAAATCCAGTCCGGCGAAACGCGGCTGATCTGCGCCGTGTGCGCGACCGAGGACGAAAACCTGCCGGAAAACATCCCTGAAGAGGTGATTCAAATTGCGGAACAATGCCGTTGATATCCTGCGCCGCGCGGCGGAAAAGTATCGTGCCACCGCGCCGCTGGCCGCCGAGGCCGACATGCTGCCCTATCGAGGCGGCGCGCGCTGGATGGAATCGCCCTTCGACGGCAACAGCTGGTGGACGGGCGGCTTCTGGCCCGGGCTGATGTGGCAGCTGTGGAAGGCGACCGGGGACGACTGGTTCAAGGGCGAGGCCCTTCGCGCCGAGGACCTGCTCACAGCAGAGTTTCGGACCTTCAACAAGCTGAACCACGACGTGGGCTTCATGTACCTGCTGTCCTGCGGCGCCCACTTCAAGCTGCTGGGCGACGAGCAGGCCCGCACGGACGCGCTGCACGCGGCAAGCCTGCTGATGGGCCGCTTTAACCCCGCGGGCTACATCCGCGCCTGGAACGAGCCGGAGCGGGTGGGCTACGCCATCATCGACTGCCTGATGAACCTGTCGCTGCTGTTCTGGGCCAGCGACATGACCGGCGACCCGCGCTTCAGCCACGTCGCCCGCGCCCACGCGGACACCACGTTGAAGGCGTTTGTACGGGCGGACGGCTCTGTGTGCCACATCGTGGAGTTCGACCCGCAGACCGGCGCCATGGTGCGCGAGCACGGCGGCCAGGGCTATGCCGAGGGCACGGCCTGGTCCCGCGGCCAGGCCTGGGCGCTGCACGGCTTCGCGCTGGCCTATGAAAACACCGGGGACGAGCGCTACCTGACGGCTTCCCGGCGCGTGGCCGCGTTCTTCATGGACCACATCCGTCCGGACGGCCTGACGGACTGCGACTTCCTCCAGCCCGCCTCGCCCGAGCGCATCGACAGCATTGCCGGGGCCTGCGCCGCGTCCGGGTTGATCGAGCTGAACCGGATCACAGGCGAAGACATCTATCTCGCTGCAGCGGGGAAGCTGCTGGATGGGCTGATCGACCACTGCTGCGACTTCTCCAAGGACACCTTCGGGCTGCTTCAAAAGTGCACCGCCAGCTATCACGACGACGCGGCGGGCGTGCACACCAACATCGTCTATGGCGACTATTTCTTCATCGAGGCGCTGGCGAAGCTGGTCGGCACGGACCCGATGCTCTGGCGGAGGTAATGCGTATGATTGAGATCACCACGCGGGATGCGGCCGGCAACGCGCTGGCCCACGCGCAGCACGATTACGAGGCGCTGCTGTGCTTCGACCGGGATTACGCCGAGGGGGATTTCATCGAGATCATATCCAATGACAGGCACCTGTGGGCGCAGCTGGACGCGTCCCTGCTGCCGGGGGAGGTCTACCTGCCCGGCGGGAGGATGACCTGGCGGGTGCCCTGCGGGGAGCATCGACTGGCCTACCGCCCCGGGGCGTTCGCGGAGACGAGGCACATCGTCTCTGCCCGGGCCATGACGGCGGGGGAGATCGCCGCGCGTCGAAATCTGGCGGCCAATCCCGCTGACCTGCGGGGCAACATCGACTTCTTCCCGCACTGCACCGCCAATGTGGAGACCCGGGGCGAGAGCTGCTTTGCGGCCCGGAACGTGATCGACGGACTGCGCTACAACACCTTCCACGGCGAATGGCCGTTCCAGAGCTGGGGCATCGGCGCCCGCGAGGACGCCTGGTGCCTGCTGGATCTGGGCAGGGAGGTGGACGTGGACGCCATGGCGCTTACCTTGCGCACGGACTTTTCCCACGACGCCTGGTGGGTGCGCGGACAGGTGGAACTGAGCGACGGAGCCGTCGTGGACTATCCCCTGAAGAAGACCGGCGACCGGCAGGTCATCGAACTGGGCAGGCACCGCGTCCGCTGGCTGCGGCTTCAGAACATGATCAAGAGCGACGCCCCGTCAGCCTTCCCGGCGCTGATCCAGTGGGAGGTCTACGGCTCGGACGCGAAATGACGTGCTTACTGACTACGAGGAGGTATATATGGGCATTGCGAGCAAACAGCGTGAAAAGAACCTGACTGTGGCCTACATCGGCGGCGGCTCCCGCGGCTGGGCCTGGGGGCTGATGACGGATCTGGCCATGGACGGCGACATGTGCGGCACGGTCCGGCTGTATGACATCGACAAAGCGGCGGCACGGCGAAACGAGACCATCGGCAACCGCATCAGCGCCCACCCGGACGCCCTGTCCCGCTGGCGCTATCAGGTGAGCGACACCCTGGCCGAGGCGCTGACCGGCGCGGATTTCGTGGTGATCTCCATCCTGCCGGGCACCTTTGAGGAGATGCGTTCGGACGTGCACCTGCCGGAGCGACTGGGCGTCTGGCAGCCCGTGGGCGACACCGTGGGCGCGGGCGGCTTCATGCGCGCCATGCGCACCATTCCCATGTTCGTGGAAATCGCCGAGGCCATACGCGAACACGCGCCCAACGCCTGGGTCATCAACTACACCAACCCCATGAGCCTGTGCGTGCGCACGCTCTACCACGTGTTCCCCGGCATCAAGGCCTTCGGCTGCTGCCACGAGGTGTTCGGCACCCAGAAGCTGCTGTGTGACATGCTTGAGAAGGAGTACGGCATCCCTGGCGTGACGCGCCAACAGCTGTACACCACCGTCACCGGCATCAACCACTTTACCTGGCTGACCCGGGCCAGCTACCGGGACATCGACCTGATGCCGCTGTACGCCAAATTTGCGGACAGGTATTTCGAGACGGGCTATGACGACGGCGGGGACGACAACTGGATGAACAACCACTTCAAGTGCGCCCACCGGGTCAAGTTCGACCTGTTTCGCCGCTATGGCGCCATTGCCGCGGCGGGGGACAGGCACCTGGCGGAGTTCATCGCGCCGCTGTACACCCGGGATCCGGAGACGGTGCGCGAATGGAAGTTCCAGCTGACCAGCGTGGATTGGCGCGTGAAGGATCTGGGCGATCGGCTCGAGCGCTCCGACCGGCTGATCTCCGGCGAGGAGCCGCTGAACCTGAAGCCCTCCGGCGAGGAGGGACACCTGCTGCTCAAGGCGCTGCTGGGCCTGGGCGACGTGGTGTCCAACGTGAACGTGCCCAACCGGGGCCAGGTGCCCGACCTGCCGCTGGGCAGCGTGGTGGAGACCAACGCGCTGTTCGGTCTGGACCGCATCGAGCCCGTCTGTGCAGGGCCGATGCCGGACGGCCTTTTGCCGCTGGTGGCGCGGCACGTGCTGAACCAGGAAAACACCCTTAAGGCTGCGCTGAACTGTGACCGGAAGCTGGGCTTTGCCACCTTCATGAACGACCCTCAGATGAGCGGCATTCGGATGGAGGACGGACGGAAGCTGTTTGACGACATGCTGGAAAACCAGCGCAAGTACCTCCCGGAAGGCTGGTTCAGGTAAATGATTCTCTGCCTGCGGCTTACGATATGCTCATAGTTTCAGATGCCCGCATGGGCCTGCCATCCTGAGCGGAGCCGGAGATCTTCAAACCAAATGAATCGGGACTGGAAAAAAACCCAGTCCCGTTTTTATGGCTTCCATCCGTTCAGCACAGTCTCCCGCGTGACGGCCGCGGCCTCCTCGTCCGATAGCCTGGCTGCCTTTGGGTGCCGCGTGGACAGGTCGGCACGAACGCCCGTTGTGCCCCATTCGCCGCAGCGCCCCGTGATTTCGCGCACGCCGTCCCAGTTCTGCCAGTCCTCAAATCCGGCGGGGCTGACGTGTTCGTTCATGTCGCAGCCCAGGAACAACGTCCGGGCGAAGGCGCGCCAGGGCCGCCCCAGCTTGCCCGCGCCTTCTGCGCAGTCGCCGGTCAGCCGGCAGCGGTTGAACACCAGCCCCCAAGGCTGCGCTTCGGGGGTGTTGGCGGCGGTGTACCAGCCGCCCCGCTCGTTCATGTGCAGCGTGCAGCCCTCAAACCAGCAGCGATAGGGGCCGAAGATGAAGTCCACGTCGCCCTGTATAAAGCAATTCTCAAAGTACTGCCTGCCCCGGGTAGGTGGGCAGTCACCGACGGAGGGCACGCACTCCACGCCTTCCAGCGAGCGCGGCGCGATCTCGTCCAGCACCTTTTGCATCACCGGCCCGCAGAACAGCGTGTCCTGGTGGGCGATGAACCGGCAGTTCCTCCACACGCCCCGGTCGCCCGCGGCATAGACCGCCACGGCCTGGCCCACGTCCCGGCCATCTCCGGCGTCGTTGCGCACGGTCAGTCCCTCCATGGTCACGTCGTCGCCCAGCGCCAGCAGCGTGGCGGACAGGAACGTGCCCTTTTCCCGGCCGTCGGGATATGTGTCCTTGGCGCAGCCGGAGCCGATCAGCACCGCGCCGTCCTCCGCTTTGATGGTGAGGCCCCTCTTGTGGATCACCACCCGCTCCCGGTACTCCCCGGGGAGCATCACCAGCGTGTCGCCGTCCCGCGCGGCATCCACGGCGGCCTGAAGGCCCGCATCGGGCGAAATCACATGTCTCATTTGGCCAACCCCTCCAGGAACAGTCGCGCCGCCTCGGCGTTGTCGGGCCGGGTGTTTTCAAGGGTCATGGGCAGGCCGCGCTCGCGGCCAAAGGCCAGCAGACGGTCGTATCGCATCACGCCCGTACCGCAGGCGCAGGCCTTCACCCGGAAGGCGCCCGGATCGACGGTGTAGTCCTTCAGGTGCAGCACGCTGATCCTGTCGCCCAGGCGGCGGATGGCCTCGTCGATGATGGCGTCGGCCCGGGCGCAGTTCTCATTGGTCAGCAGGTTCACGGCGTCCAGTATGATGCGCACGTGGTCGCTGTTCAGCGCCTCCAGCATGCGCTCGGCCTTCTCCGGGGTATTCACGATGTGATCCACCACCGGCTCGATGGCCAGCAGCGCGCCCTCCTCTTCGGCGCAGCGCACCAGCGGCTCAACGCATTTCAGGAACAGCTTGAACGCCTCTCCGGAGTCCGGCGCCATGGCAAGGCCGGGGGAGAGGGGCGTCTCGGTGCCCACCACGCCCGCGCCGATCTTTCCGGCGAAGCGCAGGTGCGCGCGGTAGATGTCCCGGGTGCGCTCCAGCGCTTGGGCGTCGTCGGTGGCCAGCTTCAGATAGCAGCCCAGCACCGCGCAGCCCATGCCGCGCTCCTCAAAGGCGCGCCGGACGCACCCGGCCAGCGCGTCGTCCATCAGATGGGGCGCGTCGTTCATCGAAAACCCGGGCAGTACCTTTGAAAGCGCCAGGTGGGCGCAGGAAAAGCCCTGGGCTTTGGCGAAGTCCAGCCGCTCCTCCAGCGAGCCGGCCGCGGTGTCGTGCAGGCGAATGCCGATGTTCATCATTTCGACCTCCAATTTCCATGACAAACCCCCGACAGGCTGTGCCGGGGGTATCGCTTTGCAGGATGCTCACTCGATCACGTTCTCCGTCTCCGCGTCGAACAGATACACGCCCTCCAGCGGTATGGAGAAGGTGATGTCCACGTCGGTCTCGGGGGTGTCGTGGGAGTCCACCTTCAGGATGGCCTGGGTCTCGCCGGCGGATACGTATACATTGGTGTTGTCGCCCAGCATCTCCGTCAGCTCCACCCGGCAGTTGACGCTGTAGCCATCCGTCTCGCCCAGGGAGATGGCCTCGGGCCGGAACCCCAGCACGATCTCTCTGCCCTCGTACTGGCCGATGCCCGCGTATTTCCTGCTCAGATCCAGCCGGTTGTCGCCCATGGCGATGCAGCCGTCCTTCACAGTGCCGCGCACGAAGTTCATGGGCGGTTCGCCGATGAAGCCCGCGACGAACACATTGGCCGGCTTGTAGTAAAGCTCGTAGGGCGTGCCGATCTGCTGGACATAGCCGTCCTTCATCACCACGATGCGATCCGCCAGCGTCATGGCCTCGGTCTGGTCGTGGGTGACGTAGATGGTGGTCGCGCCGGTCTCCCGGTGGATCTGGGCGATCTCATAGCGCATGGTCACGCGCTGCTTGGCGTCCAGGTTGGAAAGCGGCTCGTCCATCAGGAAGATGCCCACCTTGCGGATGATGGCGCGGCCAATGGCCACGCGCTGGCGCTGGCCGCCGGACAGCGCCCGGGGCAGGCGATCCAGGTAATCCGTCAGGCCCAGGATGCGCGCCGTGTTCTCCACCCGCTTTTCGATCACGTCCTCGTCCACGCCCTGCAGCGTCAGGCCGAAGGCGATGTTGTCATAGACCGTCATCTGGGGGTAGAGGGCGTAGCTCTGGAACACCATGGCCACCTCGCGCTCCCGGGGCCCCATCTCGTTGGCGCGCTTGCCGTTGATCAGGAACTCGCCGCCGGAGATGTCCTCCAGGCCCGCGATCATCCGCAGCGTGGTGGACTTGCCGCAGCCAGAGGGCCCCACGAATACAACAAATTCACCCTTTTCAATTTCGAGATTGAAGTTGTGCACCGCGTGATAGCCGTTCGGGTAAATCTTGTTGATGTTCTTCAGCGTCAAATACGCCATATCGCCGCCTCCTTGAGTGTTGCTGTGGTTGCCGTTTTGTCAGCCCTGGCGCCGCTTGACCTCCGTGTAGCAGAGCACGAAGGGAGCCACGCCCTTGGCGTCGTTCTTGACGACGGGCTCGGAGATATAGTATTCATAGGTGCCGTCCCGGCGCCGGTTGTCCTCCGGCCCCAGTCCCGCCACCAGGCAGATGCCGCCCAGGTTCAGTTCGCCGTCGTCGTCAAAGGTGAGCTGATGCCTGACGATGCCGTCGAAGGTCTGCTGCCCGCGCTCGGCAAAGACCGCGTCCAGCGCGCCCAGGCGCGCGCCCTTCAGCATGGCATAGGCCAGCATGGCGCTGCCGCTGGATTCCAGGTAGTTGCCCGCTTCGCCGGGGCGATCGGGCACCTGCCAGTACATGGCGGTGTCCGGGTCGTGGAAGCGCCAGGCGCTGTCCATCAGGTCGGCAAAGATGGCGGTGAGCGTCTCCCGGCCCGCGTCCGCGGGGACGAACTCGATCAGGTCCGCCAGCGCAACGGCGAACCAGCCGATGCTGCGCAGCCAGAAGCTCCTGGAGAGGCCCGTGACCGGGTCGGCCCAGAAGGCGCTGCGGCTGGCGTCGTAGCCGTGATAGTAGAGGCCAGTGGCGCCGTCACGCATGCGGTCACGCACGGTCTCGACTTGTCGGAGGATGTCGCTATAGTCGCCGCTTCCGAAGTGGCCCTCATACAGCGCCAGGAAGGGCATGGCCATGTAGATGCCGTCCAGCCACACCTGGTTGGGATAGATCTGCTTGTGCCAGAAGCTGCCCTCGAAGGTGCGCGGCTGATCGTCCAGCGCCCGCTTCAGCGTGCCCGCCGCGCGGCGGTACTTCCCGTCGCCCGTGCGGTCGTACAGCGCGAACAGCACGCGGCCCTCGTTGATGTCGTCCAGCGTGTGCTTGGACGGGTTGAAGGTGCGCACTGTGCCGTCCTCGCCCACAAAGGCGTCGATGAACCGGCGGGAGAAGTCGAAGTAGCGCTCGTCGCCCAGTATGTCGGCCATGGCAAGCAGGGCCGAGATCATGCAGCCGTCGATGTAATTCCAGTTGGTGGGCACGCCCTGGCGCACCTTTTCGATGTTCCAGGCGGTGCGCTCGGGCGAGGAACGCTCGATCAGGCTGAACACATAGCGGTCAATGGCTTCATACATGGTCATTTCCTCCGTCTACTCAGCGACGATCTCGTCCACGCCAAGGGTGACGACGGGCTCGCCCGCCTGACCGTCGATGTGCACGTTTTTCAGCACCACCCGGCGCACGTTCTCAAAGTACAGCCCCATTCGGCAGCGCTCCGGCGCGCCGGTGAACATGCTGGGCACAGCGGGTTTGGCGTCGTCGGCAAAGGCCACGCGCACGTTCTCAAACGTCACCTCGTCGATGGGCATCTCCGGCAGGCCGTCGCAGTAACAGGCCGCGGCTTGAGCATCCACGCAGTCCATGTTGGAAAAGCGGAACCGGCCCAGCCGGGGCGTGCGCTCGTCCACCGGCAGGGGCGCGCGGCCCTGCACGTACTCGGAATCGCCGTCCGGGTCCACGCAGCGATACCACATGTTCATCACGATGGGGGTCACGACGCCCTCCATGCGGATGTTGTCGAAGGCGATCCCGTCGATATAGCAGCTCTGGCCGCGGCCCCGGCGGGTCTTGATGCGCAGCCCCCGGTCCGTCTGCCGGAACAGGCACTGGCTGACGGACAGATCCCGGATGCCGCCGGAGATCTCGCTGCCCAGGGTGACCGCCCCGTGCCCGAAGGACATCAGGCAGTTGCGGATGGTGTGGCGCGTGGCCGCGGCGGGGCACATGCGATAGAGGGGCAGCTTGCCCGACTTGATAGCGATGCAGTCGTCGCCCACGGAGAAGCGGCATCCTACGATTTCCACGCCGTCGCAGCACTCCGGGTCCAGCGCGTCGGTGTTCGGGCTGTTCTTTGGAGCGGAGACCGACACGTCGTAAAGCGCCACGCCCTTGCAGTAGTAGGGATGCAGGTGCCAGGAGGGGGAGTTGCAGGCGGTAACGCCGTGGACCGTCACGTCCTCACACCGGTTCATGAACAGCACGCGGGGGCGGGCCACCGGGTCATCCTTGAAGGTCTGCCACCAGTCGGCATTCTGGGCGTTGCCGTCCAGCCTGCCCTGGCCGACGATCGCGATGTCCCGGGCGTACTCGGCGGTGATCAGCGAGGCGTACATATCCCGCGCCAGGCCCTCGAACGCGCCGAAGTGCACGGGCTTGCCGCCGTCGATATCCTCTGCCGTGGCGGGAAGCGCCGGGTAGGCCGCCTTGTCCGTGCGGCCCAGCAGCGTCGCGCCGGCCTGCAGCTCCAGCGTCATGTGGCTCTTGAGCAGGATCGGCCCGGTGAGATAGGCGCCCTCGGGGACCACCAGCCGCCCGCCCTCGGGCAGCAGGTTGACGGCCCGCTGGATGGCCGCGGTGTCGTCGGTCACGCCGTCGCCCACGACGCCGAACGCGCGGACGCTGATGGCGCAGGTTTCGGGCCGAGTGTGAATGGCGAGGCGCGCTTCCTCGCCGCCCATGCGCAGCGCCACCGCGTAATCCCGGTCGGGCGCGAGGTCGAACAGCGAGAACACGTTCTCCGTGCCGTTCAGCTTTTCCACGCCGTCCAGAGATACGCTGTAGGGAGTGGGGGAGAGGAACGGCGCGCGGTTGTCCAGCTCGAAGCACGCGGAGGTGGACCCGACATAAATGCTGTGAAACACGATGAGGTCAATCTCCCTTCGCGCTGCGCCTGGCGTCCGCCAGGACGTTTTGCGCCGTTCGCTTGATTTGGATGAGCAGCGTGTCCCACGCCGCGGTGAACACGCCGAACAGGATCGGCCCCACGCCCAGCGGCGTGCCGCCCTGGGCAAGGCCCATGCCGAGGATCGCCGCGTTGACCACGTTGTAGGTAGTCACCACCAGGAACAGCAGCACGTAGGCGTACACGATGTTCAGCGGCAGCGTGTAAAACGCCTTCTGGGGGAACATCATCCAGCGGTCGTTCGCGCCGGGGATCTTGGCGTAGAACCGATAGAGGTTGTTGGTCAGCAGGTCCGTCACGGCCCCCAGGGCCAGCCCCAGCACCACCAGCTGATCCAGCCAGTGGGTGAGCATTGTGCCCAGCCCCCACAGGAAGAAGAAGCAGGTTGCCCCGGCGAACCAGGCCTTGATCAGCAGCGCTTTCACCGTGTCCGACAGCTTCAGCTTCGGGCCGGAGCGGTACTTGCGCAGCTCCGCCTCGCTCACCCTGGGGGAGTTGGATTCATCGGCGGTCACCAGGTCGTCCACGGCCTTCAGGTTCAGCCTGTAGTAATCCGCCGCGGACTTATGGGCCTCGGGAGGCGCCGTTTTCTTGTTGCGAGCCATGTCTTACGCAGACGCTACGCGTCCTCGCCGCTGATGTCGATGGCCGCCATGCCGCCGTTGTCCTCGACCTCCACGTTGGTGTTGATCTTCTTCAGCAGCTTGGAGTACACCGGCAGCAGCGCCACCAGCGCCACGCCCACGATCAGCATGATACGGTGCACGTTCAGCATCTTCATGGCGGCGGTGATGTAGGTCTTGTCGGAACCCACCGTGATGGGGTTCACCTCGCGGGTCAGCGCCTCGGTGATGCGGCCCTGGTAGAAGATGCCCGCGTAGATGATGATGCCCACCAGCACGAACATCAGCGCCAGCATGGGGATGTTCACCTTCTTGCGGTGGGGGAACGCGTTCATGAAGCACACCATCAGCAGGATGGAGAACAGCATGGTGGCGAAACCCGCCAGGCCCATGCCCGGCAGGTTGATGTAGGCCGTGGTGTCAGAAATCTTCGTCAGGTTCAGGGAATAGTAGACGAAGGCGAGCCCAAACGCCAACAGGGCGATGGTCTGGGGCTTGCGCTTCAGCGCCACGATGCGCTTGCGGATGAATTCTTTGATGCCCTTGGGCTGGCTTGCCATGACTCACCGATCTCCTTTCCTGATGGCGTTGGTGGTTTCCTTGTCGAAGAAGTGCATGCGCTTGAAGCCCAGCTTCACGATGTCGCCGGTCTTGTAATTGGCCCAGCCGCGCAGTTTGGCGCTGATGCGCAGGTTGTCGCCCATGTGGCCGTGTATCAGCGTGTTCATGCCCAGGTTCTCATTTGAGAACACCTTCACGGGCAGGCCGCCGTCAGGCAGTTCCACGATGTCCTCCGGGCGCACGCCCAGGGTGATCTCCTTGCGGTTGTAGTCCGCCAGCGTGGCCTTCTCCTCGTCGGACAGCTGCACCTCGAAGCCCTTGCCCTTCAGCGCGCCGTCCTGGAACGTGACGTCGAAGAAATTCATGGGCGGCAGGCCGATGAACCCGGCCACGAAGGTGTTGTTGGGGGAGTCGTACAGCTCCAGAGGCGTGCCGATCTGCTGCACGTGGCCCATGGACATGCACACGATGCGGTCCGCCAGCGTCAGCGCCTCGGTCTGGTCGTGGGTGACATACATCATCGTGGCGTTCAGCCGCTTGTGCAGCAGCAGGATCTCCCGCCGGGTGGCGCCGCGCAGCTTTGCGTCCAGGTTGGACAGCGGCTCGTCGAACAGGAACACCTTGGGGTTGCGCACGATGCTGCGCCCCATGGCCACGCGCTGCCGCTGACCGCCGGAGAGCTGGGCGGGCTTCTTGTTCAGCTGGCTGGTCAGGCCCAGGATCTCCGCCGCGGCCAGCACCTTCTTGTGGATGACGTTCGGGTCCTCCTTGCGCAGCACCAGCGAAAAAGCCATGTTTTCATAGATGGTCATGTGGCCGTACAGGGCGTAGTTCTGGAAGACCATGGCCATGTCCCTGTCCTTGGCGGGCACGCGGGTGATGTCCCGGCCGTCCAGCAGCAGGGTGCCGTTGGAGATGTCTTCCAGGCCGGCCACCATGCGCAGCGTGGTGGACTTGCCGCAGCCGGAGGGGCCGACCAGCACGATCAGCTCGCCGTCCTTGATGTCGATGTTGAAGTCGTACACCGCCTGGACGTTGTTGTCATAGATTTTGTCGATATGATGTAAACTCAGCTCTGCCATCGTGCGCCCTCCTTATGCCCCTTGGCCTTCGAGGCCCGCGATATGCGCCTTCAGGGCGCGGCTCTTGACCAGGTTCACCGCCGCCGCCGCGAACAGGCAGACGGCCGAGGCGATGAGATAGATGACGACTCGGACGAACTGGCCGTCGCCCATGGCCAGCAGCTCCGTGCCGCCGACCGAGACGGTGGTGGCGTGGGCGGGCACGGGCAGTATGAATATCCGGGCGATCTGGATGATACCCAGCACGCAGAGCACCCAGGAGAAGCCCTGCTTATAATTTTTCACTCCCTCCGAGGACAGGAAGGCCGCCAGCATGAACACCAGGTTGTACAGGATCGAGGCGCCCATGATGAGGGAGTAGTAATAATCCACATTGATCTTGTAGAGGCTGACAAAGTAGAACACGTCGAACACGATGGCCAGGATCGCCAGGCGGGAGGACGTGGTGTTCTTTGTAAAGCGCATGCGGTCGAGCCGGACGGATTGTTCATTCATCATGCGTTCGCCGCCTTTCCAGCTTCAATCAGCTTTCTTTCGTTCTTCATCAGCGATTGCTTCCACACCGCGCAGGCGACCAGCAGGATCACCGCGATCAGCGCGAAGGCGAACACGCCCAGGTGGGCGTCGAACCAGAAGGTGGATTCGGTGTAGGTGCCTGCCCTCGCCAGGCGGCGCGCCAGCTGCTCGAAATCCACGGTGGTCAGGTACTGGGTCTTGAAGGCCGCGATCTGACCGTGGGCCCAGATGGCCGCGGCAACGTTGGCGACGGCGTCGATGCCGATGGCCGCGTAGTTGCCGATGTAGTATTTCCGGCGTGAATGGGTGTTGGTGATGAACAGCAGGCAGGCCGCCAGCAGCAGCCCGATGGCCACGCGCAGGAACGCGCGATTGAAGCCCTGCATGTCATAGTAGATCATGGCGCCGGCCACCTTGACCGAGGATGGATCGTCGGGCACCGGGACCATGGTGTACAGCATGTCGTACAGGTCCGTCATCATGCCCAGCACGTACAAAAATACCAGCGCGCCGGCCGCGATGGACAGAAAGCACGCGATGCGCTGCAGCTTCATCTGTTTCTTATACATGTCGAACTTCCCCCGATCCAAGAGTGTAAGGGTGCCTCCCTCCCGCCGGAGGGCGGGAGGGGAGGCAGATTAGGTCGATTGGCCGATTATTCGGCGAGGCTGGTGTAGTAATCCAGCAGGCGAGCCCAGGCGTCGCCCTTCAGCAGCAGGTAGTCATAGCCGTACCAGTCGGTGTCCACGGTCTGGGCGGCCGCTTCGGGAGAGGTCATGCCGTCCAGGGTGAAGCCGTTCACGATCAGGTTCACGAACGCGTTCTCGCCGTCCTTGCCCAGGCCGAACTTGCCGTTGGCGGTCAGCTCGGTGTAGCTGTTCAGCTCGTCGTTCTCCACCTTGGTGTTGGGCAGCACGGTGGGCACGGAGGTGTACCAGGGGTTCTCAGCGAGGGCCAGCTCGGGATGCTTGATGGTGCCCAGGCCGATGGCCACGGAGATGTGGCCCGCGCCTTCCTTGCCGACCTCGTGAGTGCACTGATACTCGAAGGCCTGGCTCTTGGCGAAGGACAGGGTGGAGCCCAGGTACATGCGGGCGTAGTTGGTATAGTTGCCGCTGGCCTTCTCCCACAGCTCTTCATAGGTGGCGTCGGCGATGACGGGCATCTCCTTGCCGTTGAACACGAAGGTCTCGTAGGAGCCGTCGTCCTTGGTCTTGATGAAGGCGTCGGGGCCATAGCTCATCAGGATCTGGCCCTGCTCGGAGAAGGCGTAATCGATCAGCGCCAGGGCGGCGTTCAGCTTGGCTTCGTCGCCTTCCACGCCGGCCTTGGAGATGGCCCAGCCGTCGGTCTTGACAGAGCGCCAGGACTCGGTGAAGCGCATGTACACGCCGTTCTCGTCGGTGCCGTCATACCAGCGCGCCACGGGAACCATCACGGCCATGTACTTCTCGCCTTCCTGCAGCTTGGTGGCGTTCATGATGGTCTGGGTCTGGTTGTAGTCGTAGGACATGAAGCCCATGTCGTTCTCCAAGTAGGTGCCGCTGTTCTCCTCGGAGGAATCCAGGAACGCCTTGGAGATCAGCCCCTCTTCCACCATGGCGTGCATGCGGCCCATGGCCTCATAGGCGGCCACGTCCTGACGGGCGTCATGCAGCTCATTGTCAGCGCCGACATACAGGTAGTCCTGGCGGGACTCCATGCCGCGCACGCCGAACAGGTGGCCGGCCAGGCGGATCATATCCACGCGGCGCTGGTTGTTGTTCTCCTCGCGGGTGAACAGGCCCTGCACGGAATCGGTGCCGTTGAGGGTCTGGGGGTTGGCCACGACGCAGCGCAGCAGGGCAACCATCTCGTCGGCGTCCCAGGCGGCGTTCTGGCCGACGAACAGGTTGGACCGCTCGGTGCCATAGTAGCCGTCGTAGGCGGCGTCAATGTAGTTGCGCAGCAGGTTCACGGCGTCCACGCCGGTGAGCTCGCCCGCGTCATTCATGATCGCCACGACATTGCCAAAGGCGTCGTAGTTCTTGGTGACGGTCTCGGTGCCGGTGCCGTCCAGGGTCACGGTCTCGATCTCGATGGAGCCGCTGGTGGGCATGTAGGGCTCGTAGACCACGGGAGCCAGGTTATTGCAGGCGTCGGCGGTGAACTCACCCTCGCCGTCCAGCAGCTTCTGCACCCAGTCCACGCGCATCAGGGGCATGCGCTCGATGTCGTTGACACCGTCGAAATAGGGGCTGAAGTAGATGGCGCCGGTGGAGGTGTTGCCTGTGATGGACAGGCGCACGATGGGGTTGGCTTCCAGATAGGCCTTGAAGTTGGGCATCTGGTCCAGGTACTCGGCCAGGTTGACCAGGCTGCCGGCCTCGCCGTACTCGGACAGCGTGGCGGCGGTGCCGCTGATCATGTCCACCTCGTTCAGGCGGTCCTTCCAGAACTCGAACTCCTTGGCGGCGCTGTTGCCCTGGTACTTGTCCTCGAACTTGACGTCCAGGATCTTCTCCATTTCCACCCAGGTGGGCTTCAGGTCGCCGGTGTTGTAGGTGTTGCCGTCGGCCAGGGTCACGCCGCTGCCCGCCGTCTCGGCGTCAAAGGCGATACCGGTCTTGGTGCTGTTGTAGCCGGTGGCCATGCGCAGCACGGTGCCTTCGGCCATCGCGGCGCAGCCAAGCAGCATCGCGAGGGCCAGCAGGATCGACAGAAGTTTCTTCATGTGGGGGTTCCTCCTTCATATTATTCCTTCACACCGCCGGCATTGGTGCCTTTGGCGAAGTACTTCTGGATAAAGGGATAGATGATCAGGATCGGCACGATGGAGCACACGATCAGCGCGTAGATCACCGAATCCGAGGCGTACACCTCGTTCCAGCCGGCCATGGTCTCCGAGTTCGTGTAATCCTCCAGCGTCAATCGTATGAACACCTGCAGGGGATGCTCGTGGGCGTTGGAGATCATCTGGCGCGCCCAGAAATAGCCGTTCCAGCGGGAGATGGCGAAGAACAGGGCGACGGTGGCAATGGTGGACTTGCTCATCGGGATGAACACCTTGCTCAGCACGCCGAACTCCGTAGCGCCGTCCACGATGGCGGCCTCCTCGATCTCGCTGGGCACGTTCTCAAAGGCGTTGCGCAGCAGGATGATGTTCATGGCCGCCATGCCCATGGCGATGACCACCAGCCACTTGTCGTCCATGATGCCGATGCCGTTGAACACCTTTTTGGTGGCCAGGTAGTTCAGGTACTGGGGCACAATGCCCGCGGAGAACCACATGGTGAACACCAGATAGAAGTTGAAGAACTTGCGGAACAGCAGCCGCTTCTTGCTCAGCGCGTAGGCGCCCAGGATGGCCACGCCCAGCGCCCACACCGTGCCGTAGACCGTAAGAAACAGCGTGTTGGAATAGGAATTCCAGAACATGTTGTCGTTGAACATCCTGCGGAAGGCGTCGAACTGCACGTCCTTGGGGAACAGCACCACCTCGCCGTAATCTACGGCGTGGCGGCCACTGATGGAGGCCGAGACCGCGTACACGAACGGGTACAGGCAGCCCAGGGCGAACACCGTCAAAAGCGTATAGCTGATGATCTTGAAGATCAGCTCGGAGGCTTCAAGCTTTCTTTTCACGACTGAATCCCTCCTTTAATACAGCGACACGTTGCTCGCCTTGCGGGCGACCGTGTTCGCGCCGATGACCAGCAGCATGCCCACCACGTTGTTCATCATCTCCGCCGCGGAGGCGATGCCCTTCTGGGCGCCGGCCAGGCCGTAGCGCTGGGCGAAGGTGGACACCACGTCGGCGGTCACGTAGGTGTTGTTGTTGTACAGCAGCAGCACCTTTTCATATCCAATGTTGAGCAGCGAGCCGATGCGCATGATCAGCATGATGACAATGGTGGAAAGGATGCTGGGCAGCACCACGTAGCGCATTTGCGCCATCTTGCCGGCGCCGTCGATCTGCGCCGCCTCGTAGCTGGTGGGGGAGATGGCGATGATGGCCGCGAAGAACACGATGCTGTCGTAGCCCGCCGTCTCCCAGATGCCGCTGATCTGGTAGATGCCCCGGAAGAAGCTGGGGTTGTTCAGAAGGCCCGCGTTGGCCATCTCCTCGGAGATCAGCCCGATGCGCGCCAGGAAGCGGGACACGATGCCCGCACCGCTGGTCAGCGAGCCCTGCTTCACCAGCATCATCACCAGCGAGGTCATGACGACGGTGGACATGAACTTGGGCAGGTAGGTGAGCACCTGGTACACGCTGCGGGCGATGTTGGAGCGCACCTCGTTGAAGAACAGCGCCAGTATGATCGGCATCGGGAAGCCGAAGCACAGGCCGTAGAAGCTCAGCAGGAACGTGTTGCGCAGCGCCCGCCAGAACTCCATGGACAGGCCGCCGGTGCCGCCGCCGACCAGCAGGGTCTTAAAATAGGAAAAACCCGCGAAGTACTGCTCCGACACGCTCTTCACCTGGTCGCCCACCTTGAACGCGCCCAGCAGCTCGTACATGGGCAGGTAGCGCCAGAACAGGAAGACCAGGATGGTGGGCAGCAGCATCAGGTAGAGGCGCCAGTCCTTGAGGATCGTGCGGCCCACGTGCAGCCAGTAGTGCTTCTCCACATCGTCGCGCACCATCTGTTCGGGACTTTCGCGATAAGTGCCGCTGGCCTGATCGAAAATCAGAAAATCCGCTCCCTTATCTCTCATAAAATCCTCCTCTTTCCTCTTCTTCCTGCCGGTGAAGCCTTTGCAGGTAGTGGTTTTGTTCCTCAAACATGCCGTCCAGCCGACGTACGATCCAGATCAGCACCAGTGTGAACAGCAGCGTGATCGCGTCTGTGGTGAAAAAGCCCAGCGCCGATGCCAGGGGAGACCCCGTGGCCACGGAGACGACGGCCCGGCCCAGCTGCATTGAAAGCGTCACGCACAGCGCCAGCAGCAGGGACTTCGCCACGCTCTCGTGAATGCCCTCGGGCGTCCATGCCCGAATCAGCCCAAGCGTGCCCAGCGACAGCAGGTTGCCAATGGTATACACGGCGTAGTGGGCCGGACGGGCGCCGGACACCAGGCAGAAGACCGCGCCGCCCAGCGCCGCGTGGAGGCCCGCCCATGGGCCCCAGCGCATCAGCACGATGCAGGTGATGGCGGGGGTCACGGACACGGTGTAGGGTTCGTTGGGGAACCAGCGGCGGGCGGCGACGACCACCAGCGACTCGAACACCGCCAGCATGACGGCGAACATCGCCAGGTCCATCGCCCGGTATTGCCGGATCGTCCGCTGTCCCTTCAAGCGCCCACCTCCAGCCTGCAAATGCTCATGGGTTGACAAAAAAGCCTCAATAATTGCAAAAAATAACCCTATGCATCAATAGGATTATACCATCGTTTATGGGATGTGTCAATAATTTGGCACGTTCGTTAAGAAATTTATCTACAACAGACAACGGTCGAATTAAGTAAAAAATAAACAGACTTCAGTCTGTATAGACCAAAGTCTGTAATGTGTTACGGTCGGCCGCCCAGCGTTTCACCGTCGATGCGGATCCGGGCGGCGATCAGCTTTGCCAGGAAGAACATCACGGCGCATTCATCCTCCTGCCAGATGCGCAGGCTGTGGGGCTCGGCGCACACCAGATAGCCGTCGGCCGCCGCGTTGTCCATGCCCACGCGCACCACCATAAGAGATTCCACCTCGCGCCTTTTCAGCACATCGCAGAAGGCGGGACAGCGCGCCTGCACCTGCTCCAGGCTGTTGGCGGTGAACAGCTCGTCGCTCATCAGGTTGTCGATGTCACACGCCGGCTCCGCCACGCCCTGGGTGCGCACGGCCCGCAACACCCGGTCTCCGCCGATGTAGTACAGATCCGTCAGCCGCAGTTCCTCCATCAGCACCGGCGCCACGGAGTGCAGCTTGTTCTCCAGCCCCGGCACCATCTCAAACATCCGCACCACGTTGCACATGGTTGTGTACACACCCTTGCGGGCGATGCGCTGGATGTCGATGTCGGCATGCTTTTCCTTCACATAGATGATGTAGCAGTTGCGGCCCTTGCTCTTGCCGCGGTAGAGCGCCTTGTCGATCATGGCGAACAGGCTGTCGCAGTCCCCGGCGTCGTCGGGGAAGGTGGCGCAGCCGACGGTGCCGGTGATGAACGGGGCGCAGTCCTCCAACGCCACGTTCCTGCGCACCACCCGCTCGCTGCCGTACAGATCCGCCAGGAAGGCCTTCTTGTCCGCGTATTCCCGGTCGCGCAGGTTGATCCACAGGTATTCGTCGCCGCCGAACCGACCGGCGAGGCCGAAGCCGTCCAGGTAGCCGATGAGGCCCTCCGCCACGCGGATCAGTACTCGGTCGCCGGCGTGGTGGCCGTAGGCGTCGTTGACGAATTTGAAGTTGTCCAGATCCAGCATGCCAAAGGTGAAGGGGATGCCCTTTTCGATCAGCCAGCGGGCGAACCCCAGTATGTACTGCCGGGAGATCAGCCCCGTCAGCGGGTCCAGCACGTTGGAAACCTCCCGCCTGCCCAGCGCTTCATCAAAATATTCGTATTTAACAAGCTGTTCCTTTGTGTACATCTGTTCAAATGCTCCTGCTGTTTTGAACTGAATTGGATATACGGAAAAATACCAATATCATTATATCAGCTTACTTGGCTTTGTGTCCAGCCCTATACGGCCATCACGGAAAACTTTTTGGATGGTTTTGCCGACGATTGGGACGATCCGGGTGACAATTGAAGCGACAGGCCTTGAACGACAGGGAGATGTGCGCTATGATAATGCTGCGCGGCGCAAAAGGCGTCATGCGACCATCGTTCAAAGGAGTGAGCTTCGTTGCGTACCAACGACAACGCGATGCTTGAGATCAGGCACTATTCCAAATCCTACGGATCGGAGAAGAGGGCCGTGGACGACGTGAACCTCACCGTCATGGGCGGTGACATCTGCGGCTTCATCGGCCACAACGGCGCCGGCAAGTCCACCACCATTCGCGCCGTGGTGGGCGTGCTGGACTTCACCGAGGGCGACATCTTCATCGACGGCCATTCCGTGAAGGACGAGCCCATGGCCTGCAAGCGCGTGACCGCCTATATCCCGGACAACCCCGACCTTTACGAGAACCTGACCGGCATACAGTACCTGAACTTCGTGGCGGACGTGTTCGGCATCGACGCCCGGGAACGGGAGCAGAGCATCCGCAGGTACGCCGACCTGTTTGAGATCACCGGGGACCTGGGCGACCTCATCGGCGCCTATTCCCACGGCATGAAGCAGAAGCTGGCCATCATCTCCGCGCTGATCCACAAGCCCCGGCTGCTGGTGCTGGACGAGCCATTCGTGGGCCTGGATCCCAAGGCCGCCTTCACGCTGAAGGAGATCATGCGCGAGATGTGCCAGAACGGCACGGCCATATTCTTCTCCACCCACGTGCTGGACGTGGCGGAGAAGCTGTGCAACAAGGTGGCCATCATCAAGCACGGCCGGATCATCGCCTCCGGCACCATGGAGGAATTGACCGAGGGCCATTCCCTGGAAGAGGCGTTTTTGGAGGCGGACGGCGATGAATAACGGCATCGTGCTGCTCAGGACCCTGCTGCTGTCCACCAGCGGCCGGAATATCCGCAGGCATTCCACGGACAAGAAGAAGCGCCGCCGCATCATCGGCAGCGCCGTGGGCGTGGTCGTGCTGTACGCCATGCTGATGGCCCTGTGCGTGGCCATGTGCATCGGCTTTGGCAGGATCGGCCTCGTTCGCGCCGTGCCCGAGATGTGCGCGCTGATGATCAGCGCCCTCGCCTTCGTGTTCACGCTGTTCAAGACCAACAGCTACCTGTTCAATTTCAGGGAATACGACATGCTGATGTCGCTGCCCCTTGAGTCCAGGACGGTGGCGGGCTGCAAGTTCCTGTACATGTACATCAAGAGCCTGGCCTGGTACGCCAGCATTTCGCTGGCCATGCTGATCGGCTACGGGGTGTACGCCCGGCCCTCCTGGGCGATCTACCCGGTGTGGATCGTGCTGTCGCTGCTTTTGCCGCTGATCCCGATGCTGATCGCGTCCTTCCTGGGCTTTCTGATCGCCCGGATCAGCTCGGGCTTCCGCAGGACGAACGCCATCCAGACGGTGCTCACGCTGATCTTCACCCTCGCCGCCTTCTCGCTGCGCTTTGTTATCGAGGACCTGCTCCGAAACAACCGGGTCGAGGCCACGCTTCAGGCGGCTTCGGCGCTGACCGGCGGCGCTTCCCGCGTCTACCTGCCCGCGGCCTGGTTCACGGAGGCCGTCACGAAGGGCAGCATGTCGTCCATGCTGCTGCTGGCAGGGGTGAGCATCGCGCTGTTTTCGGCGGTGTTCGCCGTGGTGGGCCGGTCCTACCGCAGCATCAATTCCGCACTGAAATCCCACGCGGCGGCTCGGCGGTTCAGGATGTCCGCCCAGAAGCAGCGCGGCGTGGTGCGCGCCATCGCCTTCAAGGAATTCCGGCGCATGACCGGCTCCACCGCCTATCTGGTCAACGCCGGCATCGGCGTGATCCTTGCGGCGCTGGTGGGCCTGCTGACGCTGGTCATCGGCCCGGACAGGATCATCCAGGTGGTCACCCATGACGCGCCCGTCGACCCCACCATGCTCCATCCGGCCATCCCGTTCATCGTCTATTTCTTCATCGGCATGGTGGCCACCACGGCCTGCTCGCCGTCGCTGGAGGGGAAGAACTACTGGATCCTGCAAAGTTTGCCCATCGAGAAGAAGACCGTGTACCAGGGCAAGATGCTCTACAACATGGCAATGACGGTGCCGTTCATGGCCTTCTCCACGCTGTGCCTGTGCGTGGCCGGAAAGGTTCCGGCGGTCGAGACGGCGCTCTACCTGCTGCTGGGCCTGACGCTGTGCGCGTTCTCTACGGCCTGGGGCTGCGTCTGCGGCATCAAACACATGCGCCTCGACTGGGAGAACGAGATCGAGGTCATCAAGCAGGGCGCGGCGGTGGCCATCTACATGCTGCCCAACATGTTCGTGGTGATGGGCCTGGCCGTGTTGTCGGTCGTGCTCGGCCTGCGCATGAACCGCCTGCTGCTGGCGCTGATCTTCACGGCGGCGGCAACGCTGCTGGCGGCGCTGAGCTACTGGCGCGCCATGGCATTGGCAAGGCGAGATACCATGAAAAAGCGGAAGTCAGGTACAACCTGACTTCCGCTTTTACAATGCCCACTATTTCTTCGGCCCGATGTACTTCAGGCAGAGCATCGTGATGTCGTCGAACTGCTCCGCACCGGCCACGAAGGTGTTGATGCCCTCCATCACGTTGTGCAGCACGCCCTCGGGATCGGCGTCGGGATCGCGGTTCAGGGCCTTCAGCATGCGCTCCGTGCCGAACAGCTCGTTATCCGCGTTGGTGGCCTCGGCCACGCCGTCGGTGTAGACGAACAGGCTGTCTCCGGGCCGCATCTCAAATGTGTGCTCCTTGTAGGGGATGCCCTCCAGGGTGGCCACGGCGGGGGAGTGGCGGTAGGTGACCAGTTCGTACTGGCCGCCGGCGCGGCGGATGGTGGGATGCTCGTGGCCCGCGTTGGCGGCCACGCCCTTGCCGGTGGAGATCTCCAGCACGGCCAGCCAGACGGTGACGAACAGCTCCGCGTCGTTGCCCTCGCACAGCTGGTCGTTCACGTTTTCCAGCGCCTCGCCGGGGGTCTCGCCGTTTTGCAGGTGAGACTTGATCAGTACCCGGGAGATCATCATGAACAGCGCCGCGGGCACGCCCTTGCCGGACACGTCCGCCATCACCAGGCCGATGTGGTCGTCGTCCACCAGGAAGAAGTCGTAGAAGTCGCCGCCCACCTCCTTGGCGGGGGTCATGCTGGCGTATACATCAATCTCCGGCCGGTTCGGGAAGGCGGGGAACAGCCGGGGCAGCTGGCTGGCCTGGATGTCCGTGGCCATGTTCAGCTCCGCGCCGATGCGCTCCTTCTCGGCGGTGACCCGCTTCACCTGGTCCACGTATTGCAGCGTGCGGGCCGACAGCGTGGCGAAGGAATCCGCCAGCACCTCGATCTCGTCGCCCGTGCGGTAGGCGTCCTCCATGAAGAACTGCAGGTTGTTGCCGCCCAGGGACTGCACCTTCTCCGTCATGATGCCCAGGGGCTTGACGATGCGCTTGGACAGCACCAGCGCGCCGGTGATGCCCATCACCAGGATCACGCCCAGCAGCACCAGGATGGTGTTCCTGGCGTGCCCGAGGCCGTCGTTGAAGGCGCCCTGTGCCTCGCCCAGGATGTCGTCGTACTGCTGCTCCATCATGGCCGTCGGGGAGTTGGCCGCCTCCTGGGTGACGGCGGAGACCACCGTCCAGCCCACGGCCTCCACCGGCGCGCCCACCATGTAGTAGGCCACGCCGTCCACCGTCACTTCCGTCACGTCGGTGACGCCCATCAGCGCCTCCTCCATGAACGCGCCCAGGTCGTCCTCGTCAGAGGCGCGCAGGTCCTGGGCCTCGGAGGGCTCGCGCACGCGCAGCGCGCCCTCCGTCAATGGAGAGAACACCACGTGGCCGTACTGGTTCACGATGAAGGTGAACGAGCCGTTGCGGGCGGTGCGGGAGATGGAATCGGACATGTTGTCCAGGAACAGGTCCGCGCCCACCACGGCGGCCAGCCGGTTGCCCTGGTACACCGGCAGCGCACACATGATGCCGATCTGTCCGGTGAACACGTCCTGCACCACGTCGGTATAGAACAGGTGGCCGGTCTCCTTCGCGCCCCTGTACCAGTCCCGCTCGCGGATGGGGATGGGCGTCAGCGCGCCGTCCTCGCCGAACTTCGCAGCGGAGTGGTCATCCGCCAGCAGCATCGCGCCCTCCGGCAGGGCGATGTAGCAGGAGTTCACGTTGCCGTTGGCGTACAGCGCCTTCATCATGTCGGACATGTTGGCGACGAGACCCAGCTTTTCAGAAAGCTCGCGCCCTGTGAGGTCAAGCCCTTCCTCCGTCAGCAGCTGCACGGTGATCTCACCCTCTTTGGCGGGATCGGGCAGGGCATAGGGCTGGGTGGAGTAGGCCTCGGGATCGCGGAAGATGTTGCCCGCGTAGTCGCCCAGCATGTTCACCGTGTCCGCCAGGTCCTCGAACAGGTCGTTGGCGATATAGGCCTCCATCTGGGTGCTCTGGCCCATGCTCTGGGAGATCACGGCGTCCATCGTCTGCTTGGATGTGTCGGAGATGGCCTGCTTCTGCTTCTCGTTGGTCTCCGTCACCAGGGTGCCGATGCGCCCGGCCTGGTGGATGATGACCACCGTGTAGGCTGCCATCATCAGTATGATTACGAACAGCACCAGGTTGAACATTTTCTGCTGGATGCCGCCGAGCACGATGTTTTTGATCTTTTTCATTGTCTGCCTCCGATGCCCCGCACAGTAATTCAATGATTATGATACATTACCCCGGACGCGATTTCAAGAGCGACAGAGAAAAATATGCAAGAATTACACGGTAACCTATTGCAAAAATGGATGCGGTATGACAGAATAAGGGCATATACTGCCGCGCACGCATGACGACCGGAACGACCGCGATGGAGGAGGCTTATCCATGATACACGTGGATGACGCGCTGTGGCTGTTGATGGAGAAGGACCCGACCCTGACCCCTTACGCCGGGGAGATCAGGATGCACCTGGACCGTTTCAACGACCGGCGCTGGTCGCTGAACGAGTGGCGTACCCTCTGCGACTTCGCCAACGGCCACCGCTACTTCGGCTTCCACCGCACCGAGACCGGATGGGTGTTCCGGGAGTGGCTGCCCGGCGCGGACGCGGCCTGACTGACCGGCGACTTCAACTTCTGGGCGAAGTGGGAATACCCTCTGAAGCACATCGGCGGCGGCGTGTGGGAGATCGAGCTGGAGGGCTGGGACGCCCTCAAGCACGGGCAGTTCATCAAGCTGCTGGTGGGGCAGCAGGGCTCCAGCTTCGAGCGCATCCCCGCCTATATGACCCGCTGCGTGATGGACATGTCCACCGAGACCCTCTGCGGCCAGATCTGGATGCCGGACGAGCCCTTCGAGTGGACCGACCGGGACTTCTTCCGGCAGCAGCGGCCGGAATCGCCGATGATCTACGAGGCCCATATCGGCATGGCCCAGGAGCACGGCCACATCGGCACCTATCGGGAGTTTGCGGACAACACCCTCGACTGGATCAAGGGCGCGGGCTACAACACCGTGCAGCTGATGGCCATCCAGGAGCACCCCTACTACGCCTCCTTCGGCTACCAGGTGACCAACTTCTTTGCGCCGTCCCACCGCTACGGCACGCCGGAGGATTTGAAGCACCTTATCAACAAAGCCCATGGCATGGGCCTCTCGGTGCTGCTGGACGTGGTGCACAGCCACGCCTGCCCGAACATCGGCGAGGGGCTCAACCAGCTGGACGGTACGGATTATCAATACTTCCACGATGGCGAACGTGGCTGGCACGCGGGCTGGAAGACCCGCATCTTCGACTATTCCAAGCACGAGGTGCTGCACTTCCTGCTGTCGAACCTGAAGTACTGGATGGAGGAGTTCCACTTCGACGGCTTCCGCTTCGACGGCGTCACCTCCATCATGTACGAGGATCACGGTCTGAACGGCTTTGCCGGCTATCCATCCATGTTCTCCGTGAACACCAACGTGGACGGGCGCGTCTACCTGATGCTGGCCAACGAGCTGATCCACGACTACAACCCCAAGGCCATGACCGTCGCCGAGGACATGAGCGGCTTCCCGGGCATGTGCCTGCCGCTGGAGTACGGCGGCGTGGGCTTCGACTATCGGCTGGCCATGGGCATCCCGGACATATGGATCAAGCTGGTGAAGGACACCATGCAGGACGACTGGGACATGCACTACCTGTGGCACGAGCTGACCGCCGGCCGCCCCGGCGAGATGAGCATCGGCTATGCCGAGTCCCACGACCAGGCCATGGTGGGGGACAAGACGCTGATGTTCCAGCTGGCGGACGCGGAGATGTACGACGGCATGAAGAAGGAGTACCACAGCCCCACCATGGACCGGGCCATCGACATGCACAAGGTCATCCGCTTTTTGACCTGCGCCACGGCGGGCAACGGCTACCTGAACTTCATGGGCAACGAGTTCGGCCATCCCGAGTGGATCGACTTTCCCCGGGAGGGCAACAACTGGAGCTATCACTACGCCCGAAGGCAGTGGTCGCTGGTTCAGAACGGGGGCATGAAATTCGACTGGCTGGCCGCCTTTGACCGCTCCATGACCTACCTGATGAACACCCGCAGGGTGCACTGCTCCGGCCCCGCCGAGAGCCTTTGGATCGACAACGGGCGAAAGTTGCTGATCTTCGAGCGCGGCGGGCTGCTGTACGCCTTCAACCTGCACCCCACCTGGAGCCAGGAGAACGTGTTCATCGACTGCCGCGTCACCGGCCCCGGCGGGTACCGGTTGGCGCTGTCCACCGACGACTGGCCCTTCGGCGGCCAGAGCCGCACCGACATGAACTTCGTCTACCATGCCCGGGACACCGAATTCGGCTACGGCATCCAGATCTACCTGCCCTGCCGCTGCGGCGTGGCGCTGCAGAAGGTGGAGTGGTAGGCCGCCTTTGACCCTGAAACGGACGCCTGCGCAGGCGTCCGTTTCAGGGCATAACGGGGCCCTCGGGTCAATCGCTCCGAAAGGTGCTTCATCTGCTCGGACAGGCGTGATTACTTATTGCACACAGAGGAGAAATGTGGTATTATTATAGTCGGTAAATTGGAGGCGTATATGCTCAAGTACGCCCATGGAATGCCGCGATGCTGACAGAGGGGAGGGACGCGCACAATGACCTGGGCCATATACGCCATGGTGTATCTGGGAAGCGCGCTGATGGTATACAACATCATCGGCTTTGTTCGGTTTGCCCGCTACATTCGCGGCATGAAGCTGTGGCGTTGGGGCAGGCGCATCCTCGATATTCCCATCGCGCTGCTCGTCTCCTTCCTGCTGGGCTATCTGATGGTGGGCTTTTTCGGAAGGCCGGATCTCCTGGTCGCAGGGATACTCTTCGGCGGCAGCATATTCGTGTTCGTGATGGTGCGGCTGATCAGTTCCATCACCCAAAAGGTGTTTGAGATTGAGCACCTGGAGGCGGAGCTGCTGGCCGCCGAGCAAAGCAACCGCGTCAAGGCCAGCTTCCTGGCCACCGTCAGCCACGAGATGCGCACGCCCATGAACGTGATCCTCGGCCAGAATACGCTGGCCCTGAAAAAACCGGACCTGTCCGAAGAGACGCGGCAACACCTGGAAAAGATCGGCGCCAGCGCCCATCACCTGTCCGACCTGATCAACGGCATGCTGGACATGCAGCAGATCGAGAGCGGCGAGCTGGTGATCCACAGCGAGCCCTTTTCCCTCAAAGAGGCGATGGAGCAGGTCGACGTCCTCGCCGGCGCGATGTGCGAGGAGAAGGGGCTGACCTATCAGAGCCATTTCGCCGAGGCTGCCCGGGGAGAGTATACCGGTGACGCCGCGCGATTGAAGCAGGCGCTGATGTGCCTGCTGGACAACGCCGTGAAATTCACCGACGCCCCGGGAACGGTGCAGTTCGATGTGGAAACCACTGGAGCGGGGGACGGCAGCGTCCATTTGCGTTTCGTCGTCTCTGACACCGGCGTGGGCATCGATGAGGCCTTCCTGCCCAAAATCTTCGAGGCATTCGCCCGGGAGGACGCCAGCTTCACCAACCGCTTCGGTGGCAGCGGCATCGGCCTGCCGGTGGCCAAAGCCTTCATCACCCACATGGGCGGAACGATCGAGATCGATAGCCGCAAGGGCGAGGGCTCCACCTTCACCATCGCCCTGCCGATGCGCCGGTTCGTTTCGGAGGGCAGCGGGAATGCCGAGACGGGCGAAAACGAAACAGTCAGTCCGGCAGATACTCCGTCCGCGAGCCTTGCGGGTCGGCGCGTGCTGGTGGTGGACGACATGGCCGGGAACGTCGAGATCGTGTCCGACCTGCTGGAGCTGGAGGACGTGGCCTGCGACACCGCTGACAACGGGCAGGCCGCCGTGGACCGGGTGGCAGCGTCCGATTTGGATTACTATGACGCGATCCTGATGGACCTTCGTATGCCTGTGATTGACGGCATGGAGGCGGCGCGACGCATCCGAGCGCTGGATCGCCCCGACGCGAAAAAGATGCCCATCATCGCCCTGACGGCAAACGCCTACGAGAGCGACGTGCAAAACTCCCTTCAGGCGGGCATGAACGACCACCTGGTCAAGCCCGTGGACGCGGAAAAGCTCTATGCCGCGCTGGGCAAATGGATAAACAATGGCAAGGGAAAAGAGGATTGATATCCTATGATCCATTCCAAACAGATACAGAGGCAAAAGCTGGTCCTGGTGGTGGATGACCAGGAGATCAACCGGGACGCACTGGGCGTGATCCTGGAGGACGACTATGAAATCATCTATGCCGAGGACGGCGCTCAGGCCCTGGCGGCCATCGAGAGCAACGTCGATCGGCTTTCCGTCGTACTGCTGGACCTGATGATGCCTGTGATGGACGGCTTTGAGGTGCTGAAGCGGGTGAACGCCGACGAGCACCTGAACCACATTCCCGTCATCGTGCTGACCGCGGAAAAGAATGCGGAGCTGAAAGCCCTGCAGATGGGAGCGTCCGACTTCATCACCAAGCCCTTCGACGTGCCCGAGGTGATCATCGCCCGCGTGGCCAGGATCATCGAGCTCAGCGAGGGTCGCCAGCTGATCTCCGCCGCCGAGCACGACCGACTCACCATGCTCTACAGCCGCAACTTCTTCTTTGAATACGCCCACAGGCTGTTCCACTACACGCCGGGGCTCAGGCTGGACGCCGTGGTGATGAACATCGAGCAGTTCCACACCATCAACGCCGTCAATGGGCGGGACTTTGGCGACGACGTGATCCGCGTGATCGGCGCGGAGATCCGCGCGTTCCTGTCGGAGAGCCATGGCATCGCCACCCGCTTCGAGGGGGACCGCTTCGCCTTCTACTGCGCCCCGCAGGATGATTACCAGGCCCTGCTGGACCGGATCCAGGGCAAAGTCAACGGCATATCCCCCAACGTCAGCGTGCACCTGCGCATGGGCGTGAAGCCCTGGCAGGAGGGGACGGACCCGACGTTCCTGTTCGACTGCGCCCGCGCGGCCTGCAACATGGCCCGGGGCGACTACCAGAACCCGCTGAAGATCTACGACGAGGACATGCGCAAGCGGGAGCTTTTGAACCAGCGCCTGCTGAATGACCTGAGGAGCGCGGTGGAGGAGCGGCAGCTCACCGTCTACTACCAGCCCAAGTACGACATCCAGTGCGATCCGCCCCGGCTGAGCAGCGCGGAGGCGCTGATTCGCTGGAACCACCCGGAACTGGGCATGATTTCACCCTGCGACTTCGTGCCGCTGTTCGAGGGCAACGGCCTGATCAGCGTGGTGGACAGCTATGTCTGGCAGGAGGCGGCACAGCAGATCGTGCGCTGGCGCGACAAGTACGGCATAAAGCTGCCGGTATCCGTGAACCTGTCCCGGGCGGATGTGTTCGACCCCACGCTGGTGGATCGCCTGGCACGGATCATCGAAGAAAACGGTCTGGACTTCAAGGACATGAAGCTGGAGATCACGGAATCCGCCTACACCGAAAACGCCGGCGAGCTGCTGGAGACGGTGCGCGATCTGCGCCAACTCGGCTTTGAGATCGAGATGGACGACTTCGGAAGCGGCTATTCGTCGCTGAATATGCTCTCGGGCATGCCGCTGGATGTATTGAAGATGGACATGAAGTTCGTGCGCAACATCGAATCCAGCGCCACGGACATGCGACTGGTGAAGCTGATCCTGGACATCGCCCGGTATTTGAAGCTGCGGGTGGTGGCCGAGGGTGTTGAGACCGCAGGGCAGCTGAATCTGCTGAAGGACGCCGACTGCGATTTGGTGCAGGGCTACTACTTCTCCCGGCCGCTGCCGGCCGAGGCCTTCGAGGCACTGATCGAGCGGGAAATGAACGTTGAAAGGGGATAGACCTTGATGACGCTTAAGGAATTGTATGAGATCATCGGCGGCGATTACGACCAGGCGCTGCGGGTGCTGCGTGTGGAAAAGCTGATGGACAAGCACATCCGCAAGCTGACGAAAGGCGGCGTGGTGGAGCAGCTGATCGCGGCGGGCGAGGCCATGGATCCCGCGCAGATGTTCGACGCTGCCCACGCATCCAAGGGCATGTGCGGCAACCTGGGCCTGAAGAAGCTCTCCGACCTGGCGTCGGAGATCGCCGAGGAGGTTCGCCCGGGCAACCCGCGTACCATGACAGACGGCCAGGTGAGGGAAAAGCTGGATGAGATCGCCGCGCTGTATCGCAGGGCGGTAGATGGCGTCCGCCAGTACGAACAGAATTGAAGCAACGCCGGGCTTCCGGCGAAAGGAGCCTGATTCAGACCATGAATCACATGTCTGTCAATCGGGACGGGCATAAGACCGCCCCCTATCTGTCGACCCTTGGCGCATGGGCGCTGGCTTTTGGGTGCAGCGTGGGCTGGGGCGCCTTTGTCATGCCAGGCACCACCTTCCTGCCCATTGCGGGCCCTGCGGGCACAGCCCTGGGTATCGCCGTCGGCGCGCTGGTGATGCTGATCCTGGCAGTGAATTACCATTACCTCATGAACCGCTACCCCGACGGCGGCGGCACCTATACCTACACCAAGCGCTGTTTCGGCTATGACCACGGCTTTTTGAGTGCATGGTTCCTGATACTGACCTATGTGGCCATCATCTGGGCCAACGCCACGGCGCTGCCGTTGATCGCGCGAACGCTGCTGCCCGGCGTGTTCCAGTTCGGCTTCAACTATGAGATCGCGGGCTTCCACGTCTACATGGGAGAGATCCTGCTGGCCATCGCGTCGCTGCTGATCGCGGGGCTGGTATGCCTGCGCAGGAGCCTCTCCCAGCGGGTGCAGGTCGCCAGCGCCATTGCGCTGCTGGCGGGCGTGGTGGTCTGCTTTGTCGCCGCCATGGCCAGGGGCGCTTCTTCGATGGCGCCGGCCTTCTCGCCGAATCACTCCGCCCTGGGCGGCAGCTTCACCATATTCGCGCTGGCGCCCTGGGCCTTCGTGGGCTTTGAATCCATCTCTCATTCCGCAGCCGAGGCGAAGTTCCCGATGAAGCGCGCCTTTGGCGTGATGGCAGTCGCGCTGGTCACGGCAGCGCTCGCCTATATTGCCCTTGGCGTGATGGCGGCGTCCGCGCAGCCCGAGGGCGTCGCTGGATGGACGGACTATGTTCAGCACATGGACCAGTTCAGCGGCGCGGCCTCCCAGCCCGCCTTCTATGCGGCGCAGTCCGCGCTGGGCGGAGCGGGCTCCGCGCTTATGGGCGTGGCGGCGCTGGGAGCCATCCTCACAGGCCTGGTGGGTAACACCATTGCCCTCAGCCGCTTGCTGTGTGCCATGTCGGAGGACGGCATGCTCTCCGGCTGGGTGGGCCAGCTGGACAAGAACCGAGTGCCCAGACGCGCCATACTCTCGATCCTGGCGGTGTCCGTTGTGCTGCCCTTCTTTGGGCGCACGGCCATCAGCTGGATCGTGGACGTGACCACCGTCGGCGCCACCATCGCCTATGCCTTCACCTCCGCCTCCGCCTGGAAGACGGCCCGGCTGGAGAGAAACGGCCGCATGAAAGCCCTGGGCCTGATGGGCCTGGTGGTGTCGGTGCTGTTCGCGCTGGAGTTTTTGATCCCGAACCTGACCTCCGTCAAGACCTTGTCCACGGAATCCTACCTGATCCTCGCGGCCTGGGGCATCCTGGGCTTCGTGGTGTGCCGAATGATCCTGCAAAGGGACTCCCAGCGGCGCATGGGCCGCT
>CACWZP010000020.1 GCA_902765395.1 uncultured Eubacteriales bacterium | reverse complement strand
GTTGGGCTGCTCGGGCACCGGGTTCTCCACCTCGTTCAGGGTGTACTCGTGATCTTCGCCCACCTTCACGGTGGCGTTCTCGCCGCCGTTGACCACCTTCGCGGGGCCGCCGTTGCTCTCCAGCGCGCCTTCCAGCACCTTCACCGTCAGGGTGACCTTGCCGGTCTTGCCCGCATCGACGTCCTTCAGCGTCCAGGTGACCACACCCTCGGCCTCCTCGCCGTCGTCGCTGGCATCCACGAACTCCACGTTCTTGTCCAGGGTGTCCCTGATGACGATGTCGGCCTTTTCGGTCTTGTAGTTCTTGTAGCTGATCTCGTAGGTGATCTCGTCACCCACCTTCACGCCGCCCAGCACGCCGTTGCCCTCGTAGGGCTTGATCTCCTGCTTGTTGGGCACCTCGGGCACCGGGTTCTCCACCTCGTTCAGGGTGTATTCGTGGTCCTCGCCCACCTTCACGGTGGCGTTCTCGCCGCCGTTGACCACCTTCGCAGGGCCGCCGTTGCTCTCCAGCGCGCCTTCCAGCACCTTCACCGTCAGGGTCACGGTGCCCTCCTCGCCCGCCGGAACCGCCTTCAGCGTCCAGGTGACCACGCCGTTCTTCTCGGCGCCATCGTTGCTGGCATCCACAAACTCAACAATCTTGTCCAGCGTGTCCACGATGACGATGTCGGCCTTCTCGGCCTTGTAGTTCTTGTAGGAGATCTCGTAGGTGATCTCCTCGCCCACCTTCACGCCGCCCAGCACGCCGTTGCCCTCATAGGGCTTGATCTCCTGCTTGTTGGGCACCTCGGGGACGGGGTTCTCCACCTCGTTCAGGGTGTACTCCTGGTCGTTGCCGACCTTCACGGTGGCGTTGTCGCCGCCGTTGACCACCTTGCCCGGGCCGCCATTCGACTCCAGCGCGCCTTCCAGCACCTTCACCGTCAGGGTGACTTTGCCGGTCTGGCCCGCGTCGATCGAGCCCAGCGTCCAGGTCACGATGCCGTCGGCCTCCACGCCCTTGTCGCTGGCTTCCACGAACTCAACGTTCTTGTCCAGTGTATCCTTGATGACGATCTCTGCGGCCTCGTCCAGGTAGTTCGCATAGAAAATCTCATAGGTGATCTCCTCGCCCACCTTCACGCCGCCCAGCACACCGATGCCCTCATAGGGCTCGGTCTCCTGCTTCTGGGGCAGCAGCGGGTTCACCACGGTGTTCAGGGTGTACTCGTGGTCCTCGCCCACCTGCACCGTCGCGGTGTCGCCGCCGTTGACCACCTTGCCGGGGCCGCCGTTGCTGACTTCGGCGCTCTCAAGCACCTTCACCGTCAGGGTCACAGTGCCTTCCTTGCCCGCATCGACGTCCTTCAGCGTCCAGGTGACCACGCCGTTCTTCTCGGCGCCGTCGTCACTGGCGGAAACGAATTCCACGTTCCTGTCCAGCGTGTCGGTGATAACGATGTCCGCCTTCTCGGCCTTGTAGTTCTTGTAGGCGATCTCGTAGGTGATCTCCTGGCCCGCCTTCACGGCGCCCAGCAGGCCCGTGCCCTCGAAGGGTTTGATTTCCTTCTTCTCCGGCGGTTCGGGAACGGGGTTCTCCACCTCGTTCAGGGTATAGGCGTTGTCGTTGCCGACCTTCACGGTGGCATTCTCGCCGCCGTTGCCCACCTTGCCATTGCCGCCCTGGCTCTCCAGCGCGCCTTCCAGCACCACCACCGTCAGGGTGACCTTGCCTTCCGTGCCCGCTTCCACGTTCTTCAGCTTCCAGGTCACCACGCCGTTCTCGTGCTTGCCGTCGTTGCTGGCCTCCGAGAAAGCCACGTGCCCGTCCAGCTTGTCCACGATTTCGATATCCGCGGCGGCGGTCTTGTAGTTCCGGTAGCTGATCTCGTAGGTGATCTTATCGCCCACCTTCACGCCGCCGAGCACGCCGGTGCCCTCATAGGGCGTGATTTCCTTCTTCTCCGGCGGTTCGGGAACGGGGTTCTCCACCTCGTTCAGGGTGTAGGCCTGGTCGTTGTCCACCTGCACGGAGGCGGTGCCGCCGCCGTTGACCACCTTGCCGGGGCCTTCCTTGCTCACAAGCGCGCCTTCCAGCGCCCTCACCTTCAGGGTGACGGTGCCGCTCATGCCCGGCTTCACGTTCTCCAGCGTCCAGGTCACGGTGTGCTGCGTGTCTGTGTCGTTCTTATCCTTGTAGGTGCTTCCCGTGCTGGCCTCCACGAACTCCACGTTCTTGTCCAGCGTGTCCTTGATGGTGACGGTCGCCTCGGTCTTCTTATAGTTGGTATAGCTGATCGTGTAGGTGATCTCATCGCCCACCTTCACGGCGCCCAGCTTCTGGTCCTGCGTCTGGTCGTAGGGCGCGGTCTCCTTCTTCTCCGGCGGTTCGGGAACGGGGTTCTCCACCTCGTTCAGGGTGTACTCCTGGTCGTTGCCCACCTTCACGGTGGCGCCTTCGCCGCCGTTGACCACCTCGCCGGGGCCTTCCTTGCTCACAAGCGCGCTCTCCAGCACCTTCACCGTCAGGGTCACGGTGCCGCTTTCGCCCGCGGGCACCTGGCTCAGCGTCCAGGTCACTACGCCGTTCTCATACTTGCTGCCGTCGCTGGCAGACTCGAAGCTCACATGCTCGTCCAGCGTATCCTTGATGACGACGTCCGCCGCCGTGGTCTTGTAGTTCTTGTAGCTGATCGTGTAGGTGATTACGTCGCCCACCTTCACGGCGCCGGGCTCCTTGCCCTCCGCCTGGTTGTAGGGGACGGTCTCCTGCTTCACGGGCTCCTCGGGCACGGGGTTCTCCACCGGCTCCAGCGTATACGTGTGATGGTTGCCCACCTTCACGGTCGTGCCTTCGCCGCCGTTGACCACCTTGCCCGGGCCTTTGGGATTGTGGCTCTCCAGCGCGGTGTCCAGCACCTTCACCGTCAGGGTGACGGAACCATTATCGCCCGCGGGAACGTCCGCGATGGTCCACTTCACGGTGCCGTCTTCGTTCACGCCGCCGTTGCTGGCAGACACGAACTGAACATGGGTGTCCAGCTTGTCCTTGATGGTGATGGGCGCGGCTTCGTTCAGGTAGTTGGCATAGAAGATCTTGTAGGTGATCTCGTCGCCCACCTTCACGGCGCCGGGCTCCTTGCCGGCCGTCTGGTCGTAGGGCGCGGTCTCGCGCTTGACGGGCGGCACGGGGTTCTCCACGGTGTCCAGCTTGAACTCCATGTCGTCGCCCACCTGCACGGTGGCATCCTTGCCGCCGTTGACCACCTTGCCCGGGCCTTCCGGCACCTGGGCGCTGGGCAGCACCTCCACCGTCAGGGTGACTTCGCGCTCGCCGCCCGCCGGAACCGTATCAAAGGTCCAGGTCACGATGCCGCCGGTGGCCGAACCGTCGTGCGAGCCGTCACTGTCAGAGCTCACGTACTTCACGTGCTCGTCCAGCTGGTCCTTAACGACGATCTTCGCATCCTGCGTCTTGTAGTTCGTGAAGCTGATCTTGTAGGTGATCTGATCGCCCACCTTCACCGGGCCGAGGACACCTTTGCCCGGATTCGCGTACTGCTCGGGCTTGGTTTCCTTCTTCTCCGGCGATTCCGGCACGGGATTGGAGACCTCTTCCAGCGTAAATACGTTGTCGTTGCCCACCTTCACGGTGGCGTTCTGGCCGCCGTTGACGACCTTGCCTTCGCCGCCCTTGCTCTCAAGCGCGCCCTCCAGCACCTTCACCGTCAGGGTGACCTTGCCCTCCTTGCCCGCCTCGACGCCCTTCAACGTCCAGCGGACCACGCCGTTGTCGTTCCAGCCGCTGTCGCTGGCGGACACGAACTCCACGTTCTCATCCAGCGTATCCGCGATGACGATGTCCGCCTTGTCGGTCTTGTAGTTCCTGTAGCTGATTTCGTAGGTGATCTCCGTGCCCACCTGCACCGCACCAAGCTTGCCGGTGCCCTCATAGGGCGCAGTCTCCTTCTTGTGGGGCGGCTCCGGCACGGGGTTCTCCACCTCGTTCAAGTAGATCTCATTCTCATTGCCGACCTTGATCGAGGCGGATTTATTGCTGCCGTTGACCACCTTGCCCGGGCCAGCAGTGGGCTTGTGGCTCTCCAGTGCGGTGTCCAGCACCTTCACCGTCAGGGTGACCTTGCCCTTGACTTCAGGTGCAACGTCCTTGATGGTCCACTCCACGACGCCGTTTTTGTTTTCGCCACCGTTGTCCGCGGAGACGAACTGCACATGAGTGTCCAGCGTATCCTTGATGACGATATTCGCGGTATTCGGCGTATAGTTTACATAGTTGATCTCATAGGTGATCTCGTCGCCCACCTTCACGGCGCCCAGATCGTCCAGGCCCTCATAGGGCGAGACCTCCTGCTTGTTGGGCAGCACCGGGTTCACGACCTTCTCCAGCGAATACTCGTTGTCGTTGCCCACCTTCACCGTGGCGGTGTCGCCGCCGTTGACCACCATGCCCGGGCCATCCGGCACCTTCGCGCTGCCCAGCACCTTCACCGTCAGGGTGACGGTGCCTTCCTCGCCCGCAGGCACGCTCGCGATGGTCCACTCCACGGTGCCGTTGTTGTTCTGGCCGCCGTTGTTCGCGGAGACGAACTCAACATGGGCGTCCAGCTTGTCCTTGATGACCACGTTCGCGGCCTCGGCCTTGTAGTTCCTGTAGGTGATCTTGTAGGTGATCGTGTCGCCCACCTGCACCGCGCCCAGCACGCCCGTTCCGTCAGAACCGGTGGGCGGTTCAGGCACTATCTCCTGCTTGTGGGGCGGCTCCGGAACGGGGTTCTCCACCTCGTTCAGCTCGAACTCCTGGTCGTTGCCCACCTGCACGGTGGCGGTGTCGCCGCCGTTGACCACCTTGCCCGGGCCATTGTTCACGGATACCAGCGCGGTGTCCAGCACCTGCACCGTCAGGGAAACGGTGCCCTCCGTATTCGCGGGCACGGCCTTGATGGTCCACTCCACGGTGCCGCTCTTGTTCTGGCCGCCGTTGTCCGCGGAGACGAACTTCACATGGCTGTCCAGCTGGTCCTTGATGACCACGTCCGCGGCGTCGGCCTTGTAGTTCTTGTAGGTGATCGTGTAGGTAATCGCGTCGCCCACCTTCACGGCACCCAAAGCCTCCGTGCCCACGTAAGGCGCGGTTTCCTTCTTCTCCGGCGGTTCGGGCACCGGATTCTCCACTGTATTCAGGGTATACTCGTGGTCCTCGCCCACCTTCACGGTAGCGGTCTCGCCGCCGTTGACGACCTTGCCTTCGCCGCCCTTGCTCTCAAGCGCGCCTTCCAGCACCTGCACCGTCAGGGTAACCGTGCCATCCTTGCCCGCAGCAACGTCCTTCAGCGTCCACGTCACCACGCCGTCGGCCTCCGCGCCGCCGTTGCTGGCTTCCACGAACTGAACATGCGCATCCAGCGTGTCCTTGATGACGATGTCCGCCGCCTCGGCCTTGTAGTTCTTGAAGCTGATCGTGTAGGTGATCTGATCGCCCACCTTCACGCCGCCGAGCACGCCCGTGCCCTCATAGGGCACGGTTTCCTTCTTCTGCGGCACCTCGGGGACGGGGTTCTCCACCTCGTTCAGGGTGTACTCGTTGTCATTGCCGACCTTCACGGTGGCGTTCTCGCCGCCGTTGACCACCTTGCCTTCGCCGCCCTTGCTCTCAAGCGCGCCCTCCAGCACCTTCACCGTCAGGGTGACGGTGCCTTCCTCGCCCGCGGGCACCTGGTTCAGCGTCCAGGTGACGATGCCGTCTTCGTGCACGCCGTCTCTGGTAGCTGACACGAATTCCACGTTCTCGTCCAACGTGTCCACGATGACGATATCCGCGACGGTGCTCTTGTAGTTCTTGTAGCTGATCGTGTAGGTGATCTCCTCGCCCACCTTCACGCCGCCCAGCACGCCGTTGCCCTTGTAGGGCTTGACTTCCTGCTTGTTGGGCTGCTCGGGGACGGGGTTCTCCACCTCGTTCAGCGAGATCTCGTCGTCGTTGCCCACCTTCACGGTGGCGGTATCGCCGCCGTTGACGACCTTACCTTGGCCGCCGTTGCTCTCCAGCGCGCCTTCCAGCACCCTCACCTTCAGGGTGACGGTGCCGCTCGTGCCTGCGGCCACCTGGCTCAGCGTCCAAGTGACCACGCCGTCGGCGTTGGAACCGCCGTCGCTGGCTTCCACAAACGCCACATTCGCGTCCAGCTTGTCCTTGATGACGATGTCCGCGGCCTCGTCCTTGTAGTTCTTGTATTCGATCTCGTAGGTGATCTGATCGCCCACCTTCACGCCGCCGAGCTCACCCGTGCCCTCATAGGGCGTCTTCTCCTTCTTCGTCGGGGGCTCGGGAACCGGGTTCTCCACCGTCTCCAACGTGAAAGCTTCGTCGTTGCCCACCTGCACAGTTGCGGTATCGCCGCCGTTGACGACCTTGCCCGCCGTCTTCGCGCCATCCGTCACCTTAACAGTCAGGGTAACCTTGCCTTCCGTGCCCGCGGCAACGTTTTCCAGCGTCCAGGTCACGGTGCCATCAGCTTCCGCGCCGCCCTCGCTGGCAGAGACGTATTCCACGTTCTCATCCAGCTTGTCCACGATGGTGACGGTCGCGGCCTCGGTCCTATAGTTCTTATAGCTGATCTCATAGGTGATCTCGTCACCCGGCTTCACAGCCCCGAGTTTGTCAACGCCGTAATAGGCCGTACCCTCACCGGCAATCTTCTTGGATTCATCGGCCATATTCAGGCCGATTTCCTGTTTGTGGGGCACGTAATCCGTGTACACGTTATACACGTAGAAATCCAGGAACTTGTTATCCAGGGAATTCCCGGTGCCGTTGACATTCTTGTAGCCGCCCAGAACGTCCGGAACGGACTTTAGGCCGTTTGCGGTATGGAGTTTGTTCTCGTCTCCGTCCTTGCGCCACGCATACTCCGTATCGATATAGCTGCTGACGTAATGCCATTCCTTGCCAGAGGTATCCGCAAACGTCTTGGGGATGGAGTCCTTGTCCTCCTCGATATAGGTCATGCCCGGGTTCACATCGTAGTCAAACACCGTGCCTTCGCCGGATTTGCCGACGAGAACGCTCTTGGAGTGAACGGCTTCATAGCCCTCAGCGCCGCCCTGCGCGACGGGGCTTCCCACGCCAGTATTGACCACGCTGTCCCAATCGCCCTGGCCGGCATTGGTCTTCTGGTACACGGTGAACTGGTTCAGCACATTGGTGTCCGGGTGGAGCTGCGTGCCGTCCGCCGACAGGATGGTCTTTGTGATGTCTATCGCAACATCGGTGGTCTGGCCTTCACCTGCCACAACAAGCTTGAAGTCCATGCCTGAACCGGTACCTTTGGAGGTATCCCAGATGATATGTCCTTGCTGCCATTTCCTGCGATTCCAACTGACCGGCGGGCATTCGTTGCCGTCCTCGTAGCTCGGGTCTCCCTTTCCCACGTCCCAGTAATCAAAGCTCTTTGAAAGGTTGAGCGTCGACGTTGTCGTGAGGGGGGTCTGCGCGTCCTGACTGGCGTACAGCTTCGCCTTCTTGCCCGGCGCGTATTCGTACTCCAGATCAAAGGTCAGTTCCTTGCTGACCGTGACAGTATAGTAGATTCGGTTGGCAAGTCTCTTGTTCAAATCTTCCTGGGAGAAGGCATCCTCTATATTGTCATTTTCCTTCCCGAGCCTGTTGGCATATTGGTAGTATGGATCCAGGTCGGCCACCTTGAAGGAGCCCTCCAGGCGGACCTGAACTGTGCTCAGGCTGGTTTGCTGGTTCTGCGAATATCCGGTGATATAGAACGCGTCATCCAGCAAACCGCTCTTGGCGGAGTAGGCGGTTACCACCGATTTCTTCATGTCATCGGCATCAATCGGCACTTTGTCCATTTCCAGATTGAGCGTGACCGGGTTTTGCTTGGTAACCTCCAGTTTTCTCCACTCGCCGTTGGCCTGGTACCAGTATTCACCGGCGATCAGGGGCTTTTTCACAGTCGCCTTGCCCTCGATGGAGATGTCAATGTGGTTGACCGTATGATAGATGTTGCCGGATTTCGGCACAGAGGTCACCGTGGCCAGATAGACTTCGGCGGCCTGATCGGCGGGAACATTGCCGCAAATCCTGTGGTTCGCGGCATCGACGCCGATGTATTTGTCAGCGTTTCTTGCCTTGATATGGTTGTCGGAATACACAATCGCACATTGCTTGTAATACGTTGGATGCTGGGCCTCGGCTTTATAGTACCAATAATCATCCGTATTCTGAAACTTGGG
Source organism: uncultured Eubacteriales bacterium (assembly GCA_902765395.1). Classification (GTDB taxonomy): domain Bacteria; phylum Bacillota; class Clostridia; order Christensenellales; family Aristaeellaceae; genus UBA2862. Next base: position 49,155 of record CACWZP010000020.1, on the reverse strand, counting down.
TTCGTCCGTCCTGCCGCTGGCTACGTTGGGATCAATATACCTGTAGTAATAGCCCTTGGGCAGCTGATTGCTGTCAAAGCCGGAAGCTTCGGAGGGCAGCAGAAGGTTGTCAACCTGGATCCCATCGGCGTTGTTCCTTGCATAAGTCCAGAATATGGCATAGTCCATGGACACGGTATTGGAATCCTCAAAATACGTGACCTCGGACAGACTGCCGTCGCTCAGCACGCAATAGTATTTATCGTCATACTTGACGACCAGGGCGTACTGCTGCCCGTCGCCGGAAGTCGGCGGCGCAGTCACCACCGTGCCCGTGACGGAGAAGCTGCCCTGCTCATAGGTAATTTCCGTGCCGTCGTCGGTCACGGAGACATCGGAAATGACCTCGGTGCCCGCGTCGGCGAAGTGGACCACGTTCAGCTGGTCTTCCTCGCCCAGCTCCAGCGCGTCCTGGTAGGCGATGGTCACCTGCACGGGGGCCTTGGGCTCCACCTTTTCACCGTCCTTGACGATCTCGATGTCAAAGAACCGCGCGAAGGTCACATCCGCGCTCTGAACGCCCAGCTGGGCCGCGGAATCGTCCAGATAGCGCTGGAAATCGGCCTCGCCGGGCTCGATCTCGCGCACCTTCAGCTCCGCGCCGAAGGGGATCTGGGCGGCCTCGTCGAAGTTCACGGTGATTTTGAAGGTCTCGCCTTCCACGGTCTTGTAATAGGTCTCCAGGGAATAGCACAGCACGAACTGGGCGAAATCGTCCGTCCGGAAGGTGAAGCCGGACACGCTCTCCAGGCCGTCCGCGCCCACCTGGCTGTTCAGCTCCAGGGTGTCGGTCAGGTCCGTGGCCACGTCGCCCTGCACCTGATACAGCTTGAAGTCGGCGCCCACGACGTCCTCGTCCAGGTTCACCGCCACGTCGAATCCCTCGTACTCCTGCGCGTCCACGTTCGCAAGCTCGATGTCGAACACGCGGCACACGGATTCAGCGTCCTCGCCCGGGTCCGGCACGTCCAGCATCTGGGCGGGGGCCTCCTCGGCGGCGGGCATCACGGCCTCGGCCGCGGCCTCCTCGGGCAGGTACATGTCGTCCACGGTGCTGATGACCACGGCGTCGTTCTTCGCGCTGGCCTCGGTGTCGCCGTAGGCGGTGATCTCGACGGTGATCTTCGAGCCGTCCGCCAGCGCCGCCGTCAGGGCGTCCCCGGCTTCGGGCTCGCGCATGGCGCGCAGCGTCCAGTCATTTTCAGCCTCTTCCAGCCACAGCGCCTCGGGATTGGAGACCTCCACGGCCTCGATCCCCGCCGCGAAGTCGGCCCATTCGCCGTCCGCCACGACCTCCAGCGCTTGGAACACCTCCGACAGCGCCACTTCCTGCGCGCCGGGGATGGCATATTCAAACGTCCTGTCTTCAGTCCCGGCCGGTTCGGCCGCTTCGGCCGCTTCCGCCGCTTCCGCCGCCTCGACCGCTTCCTCTACGATCTCTTCAGCGGGTCCTGCCTCGACAGTTTCTTCCTCAGCGGGTTCTTCCACAACAGTTTCTTCCGTTGCGGTTTCTTCCGCGACGACCTCTTCCGCTACAGTTTCTTCCTCAGCGGAATCTTCTGCGGCAGTTTCTTCCGCGGCGGATTCCTCCCCAATATTATCTTCCTCTGCGGTTTCTTCCGCTATAGTTTCTTCTGCGACGGGCTCCTCCGCGGCGGGCTCTTCCTCAGTGAGCTCCTCCGCGACGGACTGTACTGTCACGACCTCTTCCTGCCAATCGGAAGCGCTGCTGGTGAGCGTCTGGATCCTGAAGGTCACGCCGTCGATGACCACGGGCTCGCCCTCGGTGCAGGTCAGCACCTTCGAGGTCTTCCAGCAGTCGTCGGTGTGGGCGTGGGCGCCTTCGCCCTCCGCCTTGCCGCAGGTCAGCTCGCGGGTCACGGTATAGCAGGCGTCGCCATGGGCATGGGCGCCCTCGCCCTCCGCCTTGCCGCAGGTCAGCGCGTCGGTATAGCAGGCGTCCGTGTGGGCATGGGCGCCCTCGCCCTCCGCCTTGCCGCAGACCAGCACGTCCTCGTGGGGGCAGTCGGCGGTGTGCTCGTGCTCCTCAGTGCAGGTCAGGCGCCGCTCATAGCAGCCCTCGCCATGCTGATGGCCCGCGGTCTCCTCCAAACCGCAGGTCAGCGTGCGGGTGTAACAGTCCGCGCCGTGCTGATGGCCCGCGGTCTCCTCCAAACCGCAGGTCAGCTCCTTCTTTTCGGTATAGCAGCCCTCGCCGTGCTGATGGCCCGCGGTTTCCTCCAGGCCGCACACCAGGGTCTTTTCCTCTTTATAGCAGGAATCGGTGTGGTGATGGGGCCGCTTTTCCTGCAGGCCGCACACCAGGTTCCCGGCTTCATCCCGGCAATACTGATTGTGTTCGTGGTAGTACTCGCCCTCCACGATGCCGCAGACCAGCTTGCCGTCCTTGTTTCGGCAGTCCTTGGTATGTTTATGGGGCGCAAGATTGCCCACATACCTAAGCGTCCTGGTCTCCTGCGCGCCGGCGGTTCCCTCCGCCAGCACCGTCGCCAGGTTCGCCGGAACCAGCAGCAAAAGCGCCAGCAGCAGCGCCATGCAACGCCGCGCGCCGCGCAGCACCGCGTTCCGGTTCAGGTCGAAATAGAAGCCGTTCTTCATTTCTCTTTCCTCCATGCGTCGGGATAAGAACCCACTTATCCTTATAGATATACATATTTATTGTAGTGTCAGTGTAATAAATCGTCAACACAAAACCTGCTTTGATTGGGGACAAAAATAGCCTTCGCTGAGGACGAAAATCAGGCAGAAATATGACTACATTTTTTATCGAATTATGGGTGAATGACTAATTAAAATTACGTAAAAGCCCATCCCGGTAAACCCGGGATGGGCTTGTTTTCAAATCGGACCGACAGTCCGATGGTGGGTTTCACGCCGCACGGCGCTCCATGTCAGGCCAAGGCCTTTGAAAGCCGCTGGCGCAGCAACTCGTAGCGCGCCTTCTTTTCCGCCTTGGAGAAGTGGACCTCCCGGCTCTGCTCCGGGCAGTTGTCGTAGTCCAGCTTTTCGTCGCCGAACTGCTCGCTGGTCAAATCGAACACGCAGCCGTCCACATCGTTGAAGCAGTGGAAGGTGCCGCCCTCCCGGGGCACGCCCAGCACCCGCCCGCCGAAGATGTCCTGCATCAGGAAGGCGGTGATGGAGCACTGGCCGTAGGTAGGGTTGTCCGCGCGCCATTTGTCCCGCATCCTGGGCGCGCAGGTGTCCGCGGCCCAGATGCCCCTGAGGATGTCGTAATAGTCCCGGGGCGTCAGGCCCCGCGCGTCCCGGATGTCGGCGCCCTGCCAGCCGTAGAAGCCGTACATGCTCATTCCTCCTTCGCCCAGGCATAGCAATAAGCCTGGGTGCGCGCCGCGAAGGGCTGGGTGCGCAGCAGTTCAAGGATCTCCCCGCGGGTGTAGAAGCCCGGCACGATCTCCTCCGCGTCGGAGGTGCTCTCCCGGAACTGGCCCGACGCCGCGCCGAACACGCAGATGTTGCGCTCGTTGGAGAAGCCCACGGCGCTGTAGCTGTTGTCCAGCACGTCGTCCACCCGCTCAAGCGTCAGCCCCGTCTCCTCCCACAGCTCCCGCCTGGCGCTCTCAACCGGCGTCTCGCCCGGGTCGATCAGCCCCGCGGGGAAGTTGTAGATCCACTGGGCCATGGCCATGCGGTACTCCCGGTTCACCAGGATGCGCTCGCCGGATTCGTCGGTCAGGATCATGATCACCGAATCCGGCACCTTGTTCTGCAAGTCCTCCAGCGTGCGCAGGTCCCGGTTCCGGCTGACGATCTCATAGGTCTTTTCGTGCCCCTGCTCCGTCAGGTAGTCCACGTCGTAGCGGGTGATGAACTTCCCCTCGTGGATCTTGCGGATGCCCTGATACTTCATTTCAGATCCTCCTGTTCGTCTGGCTTGAAACATTCTTCGGTGAAGTGTGCACCCCACTGTGTTTTAAGAAAGCGCTCCAGCATTGCGCGATAGCATAGCTCCTTCTGGGGATGTACCATGAACAGATAGCTGCGCTGCGTACCGCGATGATAAGTCACGCCGAGCATTGCCGCTTCAGGGCGGCACTTCCGCAGGATGCCCTTGGCCTTCTCCCATTGCACGTCTTTGCGCCTGCCCTTGTGGCAGTAGTAGACCACATCCTGGCCTCGATCGTAATAGTCGCAGACTTCCGAGGCATAAACGTATTTGCAGGCGTTTTTCCCGGCGGATGGCATGCCTGATTTCAAGCCGTTATCCGGATCCATAAACACCAGAACCGGCCCTGCACAAGCTTCGAGCGCTTTCTGATGCCAGCGCTTCCGCGCCGCGCGCCTCAAGACCACGGCCAGGTTTGTCCCACCGGATTGAGGCTCGACCATTTTAGAATAGTAAATCGCTCCAGGAATCATCCCACGCTGTCCAAAGTGGCAAACATCCTTTTCCTGCTGATTACACATTTCCCGAAGGACATCGAACAATTCGGGATCGCATGCACGGTAATGCCCGTCCTTGAGATAATCGCGCTTTGAGCCGTCATTGGATTCATCATTTGGCGTCAGATACCAGTTGACCGCAATGGACAGGCCCTGCTTCGCAAGGAATCGCAGCAGGCCATACTTGCCATAATCGCCCACATCTCCAAAGTATTGGTTTTTCATATCATGTCCCTTCTCCTTGCGTCTGCGCCGTCCTCGGCCCCGTTCCTCCTGTTCAATTCCTTCTCCACCCGGTTCAGCGTGTCGAAGAAGCGGTGCGTGGCCACGGCGGGGCCCATCAGCAAAAGGCCGAAGGTGTTCCAGCCGAACATGTGCCACCAGGATGTGTATGGCCCGGGCACGCCCAGTTCAATGGCCTTTGCCTTCAACTCCTCGGCGATGCGGGCCATCCAGACGAGCGGATAGATGAACAGCGTGGGGATGCCCAGCAGGTAGGCCACCCAGTAGCGCCGGGTGCGCCGGCCAAGGATCGCGTCCAGCTCGTCCTGCAGGCCGCCCAGGGGCATGTAGAACAGGAAGAACAGCCCGGCGGTGAAGAAGTCGACAAAGCCCATCCAGAAGCCCGGCCGGCGGGTGTGCGCAAAATACATGGTGCGGCGCCGCCTCACTGGATGGCGATGGTCACGTCGCCGCTTCCCAGCAGCCGCGCCATGTCCGCCGCAGACAGGTCCACGTGGCCCAGCCGGGTATAGGCCCAGCTGTTGGAGCCGTAGAATACGACGATCTGGTTGCCCGAGTACAGCACGATGTCCCCGGCGGCCGTGGTGGTCTGCGCGTCGTTGCAGGGCAGGCTCTGGCCGATGGGCCCCACCTGCTCGAACCCGCCGTACATCGACAGTTCGATCTCGAGCGGCGCCAGCGCCTTCAGCGCCTCCACCGATTCGTTCTCCTCCCAGGTCACGGGCACGGCCTCGCCGCCGATGGTCAGTTTCATGGCCTCTTCCTCCGTTTCGCCGATTTCGGCATTCTCCAGTATCCGCCAGATCTCGCCCATCGCCGGGAAGTAGTCCTCCGGGAAGGCGTTGTCGCCCCGGGCCTGCACATGGGTGCCGTCCGTCAGAGTGAACTCCAGCCAAAAGCCCTCGCCGTCCAGCACGTACGGCGTGGACCCGTCGAAGCCATCCCAGCCCTCCAGGCCGTATCGGTCGATCACGGCCATCAGCGCCTCCACGCTCGCGCCGTCGATGCCCAGCGCCTCGCCGTCGCTCACGGAGACGCGGTAGCCGTCCGGCTCCCGGGTGATTTGGTAGGAATCGTAGTAGATCTCGCCGCTTCGGGACAGGAAGAGCGTGGAGATGGCCCGCAGGGGCTCGAGCGTCACGTTCAGGGCGTCGTCCACGGCGGCGGTATAGGCGTGGTCGTCGTTCTCCAGGATCGGCGAACGGCCGTAGACGTTCACCGTGGTCCGCCCCGGCGCAAGGCCGGTGAAGCGGAACAGCTGGTCGAAGGACGCGCCGTCCACCAGCTCCGGGTCCTCGCCCCGGTAGTCCCGCTCGCCCTCGCAGGCCAGCACGGACGGGTCTTCGATCTCCACGGTATAGATGTGGCCGCCGCCGTCAAAGGACAAGAACCGCAGCACCGCGCCCCCGTCCCCCTCGCAGAAGGCCGACGCGGCGCAAAGCAGCGCCGCCAGCATGAGGCAAATCGCGCGCTTCATGGGAACACCTCCATCCCGTCGTCCGCCGGACGCCCGTTCCGCGCCCGGGTCAATCCTCCGACAACAGCGTCTTCAGCGCCCGGTTGTATTTCGCCTGGCGCTCCACGTCCCGCAGGGTCACATGGGGGATGCGGCCCAGGTTGCTGTTGTCGATCAGGTCGCTGATCTTCACCTGCCGCGCCACGGGGTTGGCCCGCACGCGCTCCAGGTAGTCCTCCCAGTCCTCGCCCTCCCGGCGGCTGACGGCGTCCACGGCCCCGGCGGTATCCGGGCCGAACCGCGCCTCCACCTCCGCAAGGGACAACCCCGTGTCCTCCACGGTGTCGTGCAGCCAGCCCACCACCTGCGCCTCGGGGCTCTTGAGCCGCGACGCCACGCGCATGGGGTGGGTGATATAGGGCTGGCCCGCCTTGTCCAGCTGGCCTTCGTGCATCCGCTCGGCCAGCGCCCTGGCGGCCTCAACATCCGTGCTGTAGGGCATGGTCATCCTCCTTTGACATTCTCACTCGATCGACGCCAGCAGGGCCTTCGCGTCCGTGATGGGCTGCACGTAGCCCTCCAGCAGCTTGCCCTTGGCGGCCAGGCCCCGGGAGCGGGGGTTGATGTAGATGCGGCACTTGTGCCGGGCGTTGCGGGCCTCCTGGATCAGGTTCAGCGCCGCGCTGTTGCCGTCGAAGGCGATCAACACGGAGGGCTGCCGCTTGAAGATCTCGTAGGCGAAGCTCTTGTACAGGCCGCCGGAAGTGCCCTCGATGGACACCAGCACGCCCGGCGCGGCCTCCCTGAGCCGCGACACCTGAACTGGCGTCAGCCGGTTCGGCACGATGGCGAACAGCTCGAACCGCCCCGCGGCCTTCTTCGCCAGATAGCCCTCCTGGGCGGTGAGCGCGTGGCCCACCACGAAGCAGACCTTCCCGGGGTCGGCGCTTTTTAGCAGGTCGTCGATGAAGGCCCTGTCCTCGTCGCGCAGGGGGGTGCGGCGGCTGTTGCTGTTGAAGCTGCCCCCGGCCACCACGATGGGCGTCAGGCCGTCCGGCAGGGGCCGCATCAGCGCCTTGAGCGCCTCCTCCGAGGCCACCTTGCCGCCGCCCTGCCACAGGTCGGCGGGGGCGCTGTCCGCCGCCTCCAGCTGCCGGCGGTAGAATTGCTCCACGTCGCCGGTGCAGGCCTCGCGGAAGGCGTCGGTCTTCTGGCTGAACACCCTGAGGCTCTCATCCAGGATGCCGTCCTCCGCCTCGCGCATCTTCTTCAGTTCCGCCTCGTTCAGGCCCAGCAGCTTCTCCAGGCTCAGCTCCTCGTCGATGGAGTTGGTGCCGTACAGCGCGCCGCCGTCGGTGCCCTGCACGCAGCGCACGCCCGCCTTCAGGTAGCGCCTGAGCGGGTGCCGTTCCAGCCTTGACAGGTTGTTCAGCCGCACGTTGGAGGTGATCTGGAACTCCAGCGTCACGCCCAGCCGGCGCATGTCGCCAAGCAGCTTCCTGCCCTTTTCGCTGCGCAGATCGCAGGTGTAAAGCCCGTGGCCCAGCCGCAGCGGCGGCATCTCCTGGCCCGGGGCCAGGGCCGCCTCCACGCAGCGGATGCTGCCCTCCACGTTGTCCCGCAGGCTGTCGTTCTCGCCCGCGTGGATGCGGATGACGAAGCCGGGGTGTTTCCCCGCCAGGCGCACCAGCTCGCGGATGACGCTCTTCAGCTCCATCACGTCGTTGATCTCCTCGCCGATGATGTCGCTGCCGGCCACATAGGGGTCCGCGGCGATGGCGCGCAGGCAGCGCAGGTTTTCGGCCAGGTAGTCGTTGGGGGTGACGGCGTCCTTCACGATGGTCAGCGGCACCCGGCGGATGCCCGCCAGGAACCGCAGCACCACGCCGGTCTCCCGGGTGACGGCGGGCATCACCTCGTGGATCTGCCGCAGCTTGCCGGGGAACTCCGCCCGGTTCAGAAGGGCCGTGTCGGTGATCTCGGCATATTGGATGCCGTGGCGCTGGTATTCCCGGGCGATCCACAGCAGCAAATCCTGATAGATCGTGTTGCCCCGATAGCGGTCGTCCTCCCGGTCGCGCAGCATCCGCCGGGCGTAGGACAGCACCTCCCGGTCCGGGATGCGGTCGATGTTCACGCCCGGGAAGGGATCCTCCGCCCGGACGCCCTTGGTAAACACGTAGCGGTACAGGTACACCTTCTCCAAATTGGCGAACACCGCCTGGCCGTCCTTGGGAATGGTCAGGGAGTTTCTGATCTTCTCGATGTTTGAAAGGGCGTGCTCCGGGTTGCCCAGGATGAGGTCGGCGAAGTTGATGAAGGTGAAATCGTCGATGCGGCGCTCCCTGTGGCGGCCGGTGAGGGGGATGTCCCCCAGCGCCTTCTCCGCCTCCACCCGCGCCGCCTCCAGCCGGGCGATCTGCTCCAGCGTGCACTGCAGCTCCAGCTTCTTGATGTAGTAATAGGGATAGCGGATCTGCCGCGTGATGCCCAGGGCGATCAGCGCGTCCGGCGGCAGGTTGCCGTTCATGTGGGTGTGCAGGTCGGTGCGGAACTTGCAGTCGCTGCGGATGTAGGTCTTGACGATGGTCTTCTCGATGCCCAGGCGATAGTCCTTGGTCTGGCTCATCAGCGTCTTGGAGATGGCCGGCACGGACGCCTTCAATTCCACCCGGCCGTCCGGGAAGATGTTGGCCACTTTGGTGTCCCCCAGGCGCAGGATGTACACCCGCCGGTTGTCCCCGTCGAAATAGCAGGGCACCTCGCCGCGGATCACCTTCAGGCCGTTCTCGTCCAGCGACGTCTCCAGGGCGCACAGCCGCGCCAGGTTCGTCACCAGGTTGCCGGTGTGGTGGTTGGGCGTGCGGATGACGTGGAAGAGGCGCTCCCCCTCCAGATACAGATCCACGACGATGTCCTTCTCCCGGTCCAGGTAAAACTGCTGGAAAAACAGCATGCCGCGCCTCCTCTCCTGTCATATCGTCTTTCAGTAAGCCGCTTCCATCCTCCGGACGGTGTCATACAGCTCCCGGTTGACGGGCGTGTCCAGCCCGTGCTTCGCGGCCAGCCGCAGCACCGTGCCGGAGAACAGCTCCACCTCGCTCGGCCTTCGGGCCAGGCCGTCCTGGCGCATGGAGGGCATGCCCTCGGGCGACAGGGTGTCGATCAGGTCCACGTAATACTTGAGGTCGTCCTCCGTGACGGGCACGCCCTCCAGTCGCGACAGGGCGATTACCTCCCGCATGGCGGCGATCATCTGCTCCCGGGCCGCGCCGGGGACTTGCACCGTGCCGTAATTGCCCTCGCGCACCATCACCACCTGGTTCACGCCCACGTTCAGCATGAGCTTGCTCCACTGGCGGTGCAGTATGTCCGCCTCCACCGTGTGGGGCACCCCGGCGCGCGCCAGCACCTCCGCCAGCGCCTCCAGGGCGTCCCGGGGCCGCCCGTCCGGCAGGCCGATGCACAGCTGGCCGGGCCTGGAATAGGTCAGCGTGCGGCCCTGGCGGGTGGCGTCCATGCCCTGGGCGGTGCAGTACACCACCTTTTCCCGGCCGAAGCGTGCCTCCAGCAGGCCCTCGCTGGTGATGCCGTTCAAGAGCGAGATCAGCACGGTGTCCTCGCCCACATAGCCCGCGGCGTCCTCCATGGCGCCCTCCAGCGCCGTGGACTTCACCGCGAAGATCACCAGGTCCGCGCCCTTTTCCGCCGCCCCGGCGGGCAGCAGGCTGAAGCGCTTGGGAACGCCGTTGATGCGGATGGGCTCGCGCCCATAGCGCTCCATCCGCGCCGCGTCCACGACGAACCCCACGGACAGCGCCGCGTCCCTCTGCAGCAGGTCGCCGAACAGCAGGCCCAGCGCCCCCATGCCGACGATGGCGATAGTCTCGATCTTCTTCATAAATGCTCCTATTCCCGGGCGGGCCGCATCGGGCGCAGCGCGTCGCGCAGGCTCTCCGCCAGGCCGATCTCCTGGGGCGCGGGCTCGTCGTACTCCCCGTATTCGCAGCCGATGTGGGTGGCCTCGATCTCGTCCGCCAGAACCAGCTCCCCGTCCACCCGGTCGTACAGCTTCACCGTGCCCCAGCCGTTGCCGCCGTTGAACAGGCGGTTGTGCCGCTTCGAGCCGTCCGGGGCCTCGTAGTTCACCAGCAGCATGTCCCGCTTGCGGCAGAACACCTCCGTCTCCATGGCGGCGTGGATGTTCTCCTGCCGCACATGCCACACCACCGTGTCGTCCCGCTCCTCGAAGGAGAATTCGGTCTTCACGCGCAGGTGCAGCTTGGAGAAGTTGAAGTCGTATTCCTTCCCCTCGCAGTAGAACACGCCCAGCAGCCGCCGATCCAGCGGCACGAAGTACACCTTGGGCCGCCCGCCGCCGATGTCAAAGGCGCTGTTTTCCAGCATCCGCCCGGTCTTTTTGCTCTTCAAACAGCTGGACGCCAGCCAGACCCAGGGACTGGTGAAGTCCCGGCCCCAGTTCTTGTCCGCGTAGCCGAAGCTCTTTTCCGGCGTGACGACATAGCGCCGCCCGTTGTACTCCACCCAGCCGCTGTAGGCGCTCTTCATGCCTTCGGCGTGCCAGTACATGGCGAAGGCCTCCGCGTCGCGCAGGGGCTTGCTGGCGCCGTAGCCCACGTTGAAGGCGATCCGCTTGTCCACGGTCAGCTCCCACTTCATCGACCCGCCGTCGCACATCCACTCCGGGTGCGCCGCGGCCTGGGCCGGATCGACGTGGACGCTGCCGCGCAGCTGCGTCTCGCTGGCCAGGCAGTCCCCGGCCTTAACGCGATAGGGCGCGCCGCCGTGCAGATCCACGTCCTTCCAGGCGAAGAAGCGGTGCAGCTGGCAGTGGTCCTCGCCCCAGGCGCCGGCCTTCACCATCAGGTAGGAGGGCCGCCTGCCCGCCACCCGGTTCTCCGGCAGCTGGCCCAGCACCGGCTGATCCTCCGCCAGCGCCGGGTTGCACAGGAAGAACTCCACGAAGAAGGGCTTGTCCTCCCCCGTCTCGGCGTCCTGGGCCGTGAAGGAGTGCCACCACCAGTCATAGCCGTGGCTGGCCAGCGGCCCGTGGAGCATGCAGGCGTCCCGGCTGATGTCGTGCTGATTGAAACTCACAGCTTTTCACCTCACCTAAGACCCATCTTGTTCATGATGCCCTCGGCGGTCACGCCGGGATGGGTGACGTACAGCCGGGCGATCTGCAGCACCAGCTCCCCGTCCCAGCCGTGGCGGCGGGCGATCTCCCCCGGGCCCCGGCCCCGGTCCGTCTCCTTCATCACCGTCTCGATCTGCTCCCGCAGGTCGGCGGCCTTCGGCGCGGCCAGGGGCCTGTCCCCGTGGGGGATGTCCACGCGCTCCACGCGGATCTCGCCGCCCTCCGTCTGAAGCACCGCCAGCGTGATCGGCTGGTTGAAGCGCCTCGGCCCGCAGCTGCCGGGGTTCAGAAGCAGCGTCCGCCCCTGCCGGGCCTCCTCGTATCGGTGGGAATGGCCGTAGACCGCCAGGTCGTACCCGCTCAAATCCGCGGGCAGGTCCTTCTTCTTGTGGGCCATGACCACCCTGATCCCCGCCAGGGTGAAGTCCAGCCACAGGGGGATGGCTTCGGCCCACTCCCTGTCGTTGTTGCCGCGGACCACGTACACCGGGGCGAGCTTCGACAATTCGTCGATGATCTCCTGCCGGTTGATGTCGCCGCCGTGCAGGATCGCCTCGCAGCCCTCCAGCGCGGAGAGCACCTCCGGCCGCAGCAGCCCGTGGGTGTCCGACAGAACGCCGATCTTCATGGTCCACACCTCCCATGCCCATTATAACACAGCGCCGCCGTTTTTTCTATCGCTCGTCGTAGCCCTCCAGGAACGTGTGCTCTACGCCCCGCGCCTTCCAGCCGGGGAAAGTGTCCAGGCACACGGCGTGCACCGCGTTGAACACGCTCTTTTCGATGTCGGGGTTGTCCTTCTTCAGCGCCTTCAGCAGCTGCTTGATCTCCTGCCGCTTGGACTCGCCCACGCCGTCGCCGCTCTGGGCGACGTTCTCGGTGAAGCGGCAGGCGCACTGCAAAAACGTGAGGCGGTTGTACCGCTTCCAGGCGATGATATCGTCCTCGTGCACGCAGTACAGCGGCCGGATCAGCTCCATGCCGGGGAAGTTGGTGGAGTGCAGCTTGGGCATCATGCCCTGCAGCTGGGCGCCGTAGAACATGGCCATCACGGTGGTCTCGATCACGTCGTTGAAGTGGTGGCCCAGGGCGATCTTGTTGCAGCCCAAGTCGCGGGCGCGGCTGTAGAGGTGGCCCCGGCGCATCCGGGCGCACAGATAGCAGGGGTTCTTCTCCACGCTGCTGGTCACGTCGAATATGTCCGTTCCGAAGATCTCCACCGGCAGCTGGAGCAGCGCGGCGTTTGCCTCGATCCGGGCGCGGTTGGCGGGGTTGTAGCCCGGGTCCATCACCAGGAACTTCAGCTCGAAGGGCACGTCGCTGTACCTCTGCAGCAGCTGCATCAGCTTCGCCAGCAGCATGGAATCCTTGCCCCCGGACACGCACACGGCGATCCTGTCCCCCTCCTTCACCAGCTCGTAGCGCTTCACGGCGGCGATGAAGGGCGTCCACAATTCCTTGCGGTACTTCTTCTGGATGCTGCGCTCGATCAGCTGGCAGGGGGTCAGTTCGCGGCTCATGGGCACTACCTCCGTGGGGGTGGGATGGTGCTATTTTACCACATCGTCGAATAAGCTTCAACCGTTTGACGGGCGTCACCCGCCGGTGCTATAATGTTGGAAAAATGCTTGATTAGGAAAACCGCAGGTTTTCCGGGTCGGCGGGCAAGGGAGCACACAGCGCGAGTTGCGCAGCACGCCGACAATCAAAAGGAGTGAATTATATGAAAATCCTGCTGATCAACGGCAGCCCCAAGGCAAACGGCAACACCGCCCTGGCCCTGAAGGAGATGGCGGCCGTCTTCGCCGAACAGGGCATCGAGACCGAGACCATCCACGTGGGCAACAAGCCCATCCGCGGCTGCATCGCCTGCAATGGCTGTGGGAAGAAGGGCAAGTGCGTGTTCGACGACATGGTGAATGAGGTCGCGCCGAAGTTCGAGGCGGCGGACGGCATCGTGGTGGGCAGCCCGGTGTACTACGCCGGTCCCAACGCCACCGTCACGGCGTTCCTGGACCGGCTGTTCTACTCCACCTCCTTCGACAAGACCATGAAGGTGGGCGCCTGCGCGGTGGTGTGCCGCCGGGGCGGGGCCAGCGCCACCTTCGACCGGCTGAACAAGTATTTCACCATCTCCGGCATGCCCGTGGCCTCCAGCCGCTACTGGAACAGCGTGCACGGCATGGCCCCCGGCGAGGCGGAGCAGGACGAGGAGGGCCTGCGCACCATGCGCACCCTGGCCAGGAACATGGCCTTCCTGATGAAGAGCATCGCCCTGGGCAAGGAGGCATTCGGCCTGCCCGAGGTGGAACAGGGGCCGATGACGAATTTTATAAGGTGATACCATGTACAACGAACTGACCGAAGTGGACATCAAGAAGATGCAGGAGGAGATCGACTACCGCATGCGGGTGGTCCGGCCCAAGTGCATCCAGGACCTGCAGACCGCCCGGGGCTTTGGCGATTTGAGCGAGAATTACGAATACAAGGCCGCCAAGCAGGAGCTGCGCCGCTGCGACAGCCGGCTGCGCTACCTGAAGAAGATGATCGCCACCGCCAGGGTGATCCAGGCCGACACCCGCGAGGGCGTGGCCGGGCTTTTCGACAGGGTGGAGATCGAATACGAGGACGAGGGCGACCGGGAGACCATCACCCTGATGACCACCCTGCGCGAGGATGCCGTGAACGGCATCATCAGCAAGGAATCCCCGCTGGGCCGGGCCGTGATGGGCCGCCGGGTGGGCGAGCGCGCGCTGGTGAAGGTGAACGACGAGGTGCAGTACTATGTCAAAATCCTCTCCATCACCAAGGGCACGGACGACGACAGCCTGCCCATCAGCAGCTTTTAATGGGGCGAACAGGCATCGCGAAAGGCCGCGCAAAGCGCCGTGTACAGATTCTTCGACTGCGCTCCGCCTGCGGCCGCGCTCCGCTCAGAATGACATTGCTCCGCGCTCTGTGCCGCCCTCGGCAAGGGCTTCCCGGCCATTGGCCAACTATTCCTGCTCCCTGTCCCCCTTAACGCACACATAACCCTCCCACCGCTTGACAAAGCGGGGTCAATCGATTAAAATTAATTTGATACAATTAATCACTGAATCGATGGGAGTGATACCAACATGCGGCACAACATGCCCACCCAGATGACCTGTTCCACCCAGATCAACTTCGACCTGGACGGCAACGTGGTCTCCAACATCGAATTTATAGGCGGCTGCAACGGCAACCTGAAGGCGATATCGAAGCTGGTGAACGGCTGGACCGTGGAGAAGATCGAGGAATACCTGCTCGGCAACCTCTGCGGCCGCCGGCCCACCTCCTGCGCAGATCAGCTGGCCAGGGCCGTTCGCAAGGCCTATGAACAGGAAAAGAAGGGAGCGTAACCAATGAGAGTCGACGTGCGATATTTTACCAAGAACGGCGGCACGAAGAAGCTGGCCGACGCCATCGCCAATGCCGTGGGCGCCGAGGCCAAGACCGTGGATGTACCCCTTGAGAAGTATGCGGACGTGGTGTTCCTGGGCGCCAGCGTCTATGGCGGCAAGCCCGACCCGGCGGTGGTGAAGTTCATCGCCGACAATGCCCGCAGCATCGGCAAGATCGTGGTGTTCGGCAGCGCCTGCACCAGCAAGAGCACCTTCCCGGCCATCAAGTCCGCCGCTGCGGGCCAGGCCGTGAAGACCGCCGAGATGTTCTTCCAGTGCAAGGGTCAGTTCTGGTTCTTCAACAAGAACCGCCCCAACGACCAGGACTGCGCCGACGCCGCGGACTTCGCGAAGAAGCAGATCAAGATCCTGGGAGTGACCTGATATGCAGGGTGCGGAATTCGACCCCCTGCGGCTGGACAACCAGCTGTGCTTCCCGCTGTACGCCTGCGCCCGCGAGGTGGTGAAGAAGTACAAGCCCTTCCTGGACGCCATCGACCTGACCTACACCCAGTATGTCACGATGATGGTGATGTGGGAGGCCGGCGAGACCACCAGCAAGGCCATCGGCGAAAAGCTGCACCTGGATTCCGGCACCCTCACCCCGGTGATCAAGAAGCTGGAGGAGAAGGGGCTGGTCACCCGCCGCCGCGCCGTCGAGGACGAGCGCAACCTGGTGGTGACCATCACCGACGCCGGCCGCGCGCTGCGCCGGGAGGCCCTGTGCATCCCCGGCCAGGTGGGCGCCTGCATCCAGCTGAGCCCGGAGGAGGCCGGCATGCTGTATCGGATCCTGTACAAGCTGCTGGGGAGCTTGACATAATATCGCCGGGGCGGCGCTGCATACGCAGCGCCGCCCCTTTGCTTTTTGGCTCTACACGGAAAGCTGAGGGATCAGGTGCCCCCTCTCCGCCCTTCGGGCGCCTCTCCCCCTCACGGGGCGAGGCAAGGATTTGTTTAGCGCTTGGCTCGTCCCGTGAGGGGGAGAGCTGGCAGCCGAAGGCTGACTGAGAGGGGAATCCCTCAAGAAAACGTGAAGAACCTTGCTTTTTCCCATGAAAAGTACTATAGTATATTTGGCGAAGGATATTAGCCAAATCAAACCAAATTGAGGGCAATATGGATCAGGAAAAGGAGAAAATCCGTACGCGCAGCAGCCAGGAGGGCGAAGAGCGCCGGCTGCTGCAGAAGAGCAAGCGCGGCATACTGAACCTGGTGTTCGGGCGCACGATGCTGGTGGTGCTGACGCTGGCGGCGCAGATCGTGCTGTTGGTGGCGCTGTTCAGCTCGCTGAGCAGCTGGATGCCCTATTACTATGTGCTGCTGCTGGTGCTCTACGGCGGGATCATACTGCACCTGGTGAACAAGCCCTCCGAGCCCACCACCAAGATCACCTGGATCCTTCTGGTGGTGCTGGCCCCGGCGCTGGGCATGGCGCTGTACGTGTTCGTGGAATCCGACATCGGCCACCGGGTGCTGAACCGCCGGCTGAGCGAGCTGATGAAGGAGACCTCCGCCTTCCTGCCGGAGGAGATGCCCATGCCCGAGGGCGCCGCCGAGGCCGCGGAGGAGCTGCCCGGCCTGGCCCGCTATGCCTGGAACCGCGGCGGGCGGTACCCCGTCTACGGCAACACGAAGGTGGACTACCTGTCCAGCGGCGAGGAATCCATGGAGGCCATGCTGGACGACCTGCGCGCCGCGAAGGACTTCATCTTCCTGGAGTTCTTCATCATCGACGAGGGCGTCATGTGGGGCCGGGTGCTGAAGATCCTGGAGGAGAAGCAGAAGGAGGGCGTGGAGGTGCGCGTGATGTACGACGGCACCTGCGCCATCTTCCGCCTGCCCTACCGCTATCCGGAGATGCTGAAGAAGCTGGGCATCCCCTGCAAGATGTTCGCGCCCATCCGGCCGATGATCTCCACCCACTACAACAACCGCGACCACCGCAAGATCCTGGTGATCGACGGCAAGGTGGCCTATACCGGCGGCGTGAACCTGGCGGATGAGTACATCAACATCGGCTCCCGCTTCGGCCACTGGAAGGACGTGTCCATAAGGCTGGAGGGCGAGGCGGTGCGCTCGTTCACGCTGATGTTTTTGCAGATGTGGAACGTGAACGAGACCGGCGACGCCTTCGCCCGCTACCTGGACGCCCCCAGCGGCGGCTGGCGCGTGGACGCCCCCGGCTGGGTTCTGCCCTACGGCGACAGCCCGCTGGACGCCGAGAAGGTGGGCGAAATGGTCTACATGGACATCCTGAACCGGGCCCAGCGGTACGTGCACATCATGACGCCCTACCTGATCCTGGACAGCGAGATGCTCACATCGCTCACCTTCGCCGCCAAGCGGGGCGTGGACGTGTCCATCATACTGCCCCACATCCCCGACAAGAAATACGCCTTCGCCCTGGCCAAGACCCACTACCGGGAGCTGATGGAGGCGGGCGTGCGCATATACGAATACACCCCCGGTTTCGTCCACGCCAAGACCTTCTCCAGCGACGACTGCAAGGCCGTGGTGGGCACCATCAACCTGGACTACCGCAGCCTGTACCTGCACTTTGAGTGCGCGGCCTATTTGCGGGACACGCCCGCCGTGATAGACGTGGAACGGGACTTTCAGGAGACGCTCAAAAAGTGCCAGGAGATCACCCTGGAGGACCTGAAGAGCATCCCCCTGTCCTACCGGGTGGCCGGATGGCTCCTGAAGGTGTTCGCGCCGGTGATGTAGGCATAGAAACCCGCCAAAAAAGGTCTGTCTCAAAATGATTGTCGGGGCCATCCGTTGGATGTCCCCGACCCGCGCGACGTCCATCAATCATGTGCATATCCAATGAATTGGCGCTGCGCGCCATGAATTGTGCTTCGCACATGATTTGCGTATGCACGCATGATTTGAATGGCGCCTTATTCAATGCTCCGGAATGCCGACTTCACAATCCTGCGGATTGGGAAGCGGCACCGAGCGCAATTCACGCACGAATAGCAGTCGCGCCGGTGCGCTTTCGCGCAGGCGCGACCAGCCCGCGCTGGCATCCATAGGATGCGCGCGGCGCTGCCGCCGACCCGCTTTGCGTGGGCGGCGGTGCGTAAAGGGCAAATCATGGCCGCCAGGCCAATTCACGCGACGAAGGCGCAATTCATTGGGGCTGTCTCATTTTGAGACCAACCCCTTTTTGCGCTGCTGCGGATCAGAACAGCGGCGGGATCGTGCCGGGATCCAGGTTCTGGGCCCGGCCGGAGAGGTCGCTCTCGTTGCTGGAGAACAGCTCCACGGTTCTCGTCAGGCCGTTGATGGACTTCTCGATGGCCCGCTCGCTCTTGCGGATGTTGCCCATCAGCGTCACCCACTCGGCCATGAACGCGACCTTGGCCACGCCGTCCCACACGCTGTTCAGCCGGTTCCAGGCCGAATCCATGGCCTTGGCGGCCGCGTCCATCCTGTCCCGGGCCGCCTTGTAGCGGTTGATGGTGGCCGTCATGGCCTCGGTGGACACCAGCAGCCGGTCCTTCGGGCCGGAGCCGCCCCCGTCGTGCCGGCCGCCGCCGGAATGGCCGCCGCCGGAATGGCCCTTGTCGCTGCCAAAGAAGCCCTTGAAAAAGCCCACCACCTTGTCGGCGGTCTCCTTGATGGGCTTGATTACCCGAATGGCGCTGTTGAACACGGTGTTGGTGACGAATACGATGCCGTCCTTCACCGGCTTGGGGAACTTGTCCAGCCAGGTGGTGAAATTGTTGACGATGCCGCCATCGAAGATATCCAGAGGGCGGTCATTCTTCTTGATTTTCCCGTTTTCGTCCACGTCCACGTATTTCATATCGTGGCGGGTGAGGGGCTTGTTCACGCCCTCGTCCTTCACGCGGGCGGGAACGTCCTTTCCCGACGGATCTTCCAGACAGTTGCCCACCAGGCTCCACTTGTAGTGGGTCATCCTGTCCCGCATCTTCTCGATCTGCTCCTTGTGCTCGGCCAGGAATTCCTTGTTGAAGCCGGGGCCGTCCAGGCTGGTGCACTGGCTGATCTTCTTGTCCAGGCCATACTTGTCCGACACGATGGCGGCGTATTCCGCCAGGTTGCCACCCAGGGAGTGGCCCGTGGTGGAGATGCTGTCGTACTGGCTGAGCATGTCCTTGTTCTTCGCCAGGAAGCGGTCCACCTCCGCCTGCTGGCGGGTCTGGGTCTGGTTGAGCAGTTTGAAGTCGGCGTCCGCCCAGTCGTCGGCGCCGCTGTTGCCCACCAGCATGTCCTCGCTGCCACGGAAGGCCACGGCGGCCCGGCCGTCGCCGGTGTCCACGACGCAGCCATAAAAGCCGTTCTTGGCGTTGGTGTCGTGCACATCCGCCAGCTTCCAGCTGTTGATCTGGCTGTCCGTAAGGCCGCATTCCGACTTCAGCTTCGCAATGTCCGAGGGCGGCAGGGCGCTCAGCGGCACCTTCCCGTCGGGATACTTGCCGCTGCGCAGGGCCATCTGGTAGCCGTCGTTCAGATCCTGATAGGCGATCCTGGAAAACGTCATGCTCTCAGCATCCGTATACTTACCGGCCATTGAACGCGCCTCCCTTCAGCACATCGCCCTTCACGTCCGTCGCCACGCATTCGCCGTCGCGGACGGACACCGAGAACTCCGCCACGGGATCCAGGTCGGTGATGATGGCCTCGGTGACCTCCGGCAGGGTGGCAAACAGCTCCCGGCAGGCTTCGAAGCCCGCCTCGTCCAGCGCGTAGCCGCTGAACACCGTCCACTTGCCCAGCCGCAGCCCCAAAGCCTTCAGCGCGTCCTCCACGGCGCTGCCGTTCTCCACGGGCGCCTTCAGCGCCACGCGGGCCAGCAGCCCGTACACTTCCTCCCGCTCCAGCAGCTGGGCGATGGGCGTGTCCACCGGCAGGCCGGTGCTGTCGCATCGGGGCATCGCCGCGCTCACCAGGGCCTCGCAGCCGGCCCGGGCCAGCTCGGCCTCCAGCGCCCTTTCACACTCCCGCAGCCGCAGCCGAGCCACATAGTCGTCCCGAACCACCGAACCCTCGGTGACCCGCGCCGTGAACACCAGCGGCTCGTCGCCCTCGGCCCGGATGAAGAGCTGCACCTCCTCCACGCCGGCGTTGCCAATCATGTTGGTGATTGTGAACGCCCGCCCGTAGCGCTGGGCAAGCTTTTCCTCCGTCTCCCTCTTGAAACCGTCGAGCTGCCGGCTGAATTCCGCCGACCAGTTCTGATTGGGAAAACTCTCCACAGGCCGTCCTCCCCTCAAGCCGCACGGTCGCGGCGATTGAATCCTCTATAAGTGACATTATATCAAATTGCGCACAAAAAACAATCCTTTCGGACGAAATCCGCGTTTGGCGGCGCGAACGGTCGAAAGGATTGCGTTTGGATGTCCCTACAGTGCCTCGAAGATGGCGTCGCGCAGGTCGTCGAAGGCCTCAAAGGCCTTCAGGTCGGGGTTGTCGGCGATGATCTTCTCGGTGCTGCGGAACAGGAAGCCGGCCTTGCTGGCGCGGATCATGCCCAGGTCGTTGTAGCTGTCGCCGCAGGCGATGGTGTCGAAGCCCACGGACTGCAGCGCCTTCACGGTTGACAGCTTCGACTGGGCCGTGCGGATCTTATAGCCGGTGATCTCGCCGTCGTCCGCCACCTCCAGCGCGTTGCACAGCAGCGTGGGCCAGCCCAGCTTTTCCATCAGGGGCTTGGCGAACTGGGTGAAGGTGTCGGACAGGATCACCGCCTGGGTGCGCCGGCGCAGCGCGTCCAGGAACTCCCGTGCCCCGGGCA
This sequence comes from uncultured Eubacteriales bacterium, assembly GCA_902765395.1. GTDB lineage: Bacteria > Bacillota > Clostridia > Christensenellales > Aristaeellaceae > UBA2862. The sequence goes on along the minus strand of CACWZP010000020.1, from coordinate 28,639 downwards.
GCGGGTCGATGGTGCCGATGGTGCGCTGGATGTCCTGCAGCTTCAGGCCGTGCTCCTTCAGGATGCCCAGCCGCCAGCGCATCAGCTTGTCGTAGTCCGGCTCGTCCCGGGTGGTGCGGCGCAGCTCGGGGATGCCGCTGGCCTCGGAGAAGGCGATCCATATCTCGGGCACCAGCACGCCCTCCAGATCCAGGCAGACGATGTTGAGATCACTCATGTTGTATTCCTCTTTCCGTCAAATTTCCAAAAGTTCAGAGAATAGCCAGGGGGCATCCCAATCTAAACTCTTAACTCTAAACTCTCATCAGTCGTTCTCCCCCGCCGGCAGCAGGGAATAGACCGTGGCCGTCACCAGCACGATGACCGCGCCCAGGATGGTCAGCGGCCCGGGCTTTTCGCCCACGAACAGGAACACCCAGATGGGGTTCAGGATCGGCTCCAGGTTGGCCAGCAGCGCCGCCGATATGGGCGAGACGTTGTTCATGGACTTCGAAATGAAGAAGTATCCCCCCGCCAGGCACAGGCCCAGCGCCAGCCCCATCAGCCAGTGCACCGGGTTGGCGGACACGCCGGGGTCGAAGAAGGCGCACAGCGCAAACGGCGCGCAGAAGATCATGCCCAGGTAGGAGTAGTCCTGGGGATTGGCCCCGGGCATCCTGCCGCAGAAGAACACCAGCGCAAACGTCACCGCCGAGAGGATGGCCAGGCCGTCCCCAAGCGGGTTGCCGCCCCGCAGGCCGTCCCAGCTGCACAGGATCACGCCGCAGAGTATGAACGCGGCGATGACCACGTGCTTCCTTAAGGGCTTGACGCCGTAAAACAGCCAGGAGAACAGGATCACGAACACCGGCATGGCGTATTGCAGCACGATGGCGTTGGCGGAGGTGGTCAGCTTCGTGGCGGCCATGTACAGGATGCTGGTCAGCGCCACGCCCGCCGCGCCCAGCAGGGTGCCCCGGGTGAGCTTCACCTTCGGCGTGCCCCGGGCGAAGGCCAGTATGGCCGCCGCTGCCAGCGAGCGCACGCCGTTCACGGTCCACGCGTTCCAGGGCAGCGACTTGCTGAACACCCCGGCAAAGCTCCAGCTGGCGGCCGCCAGGGCCACCTGCAGCGCACCCAGGCGGTTTTTGGTCATGGTTGGCGTTCCTTTAAGTTGAGATTTGATGCGGGGTTGCCTGATAGCCAAAGGCCTCCCCACTGCGGTGGGGAAGCTTTTGGGCACGCGGCAGCGATTGGCTCCCGGTTCTACCGGGCGGTGGAGCCCAGGTACGCGTCGCGCACCCGCTGGTCGGCCAGCAGCTCGGCGCCGGTGCCGGACATGGTGATGCTGCCGGTCTCCAGCACGTAGGCCTGGTCGGCGCAGCGCAGGGCGGCGTTGGCGTTCTGCTCGATCAAGAGGATCGTGATGCCCTCGCTCTTCAGGTCGCGGATGATGGAGAAGATGTCCTTCACCACCAGCGGCGCCAGGCCCAGGGACGGCTCGTCCATCATCAGCAGCTTCGGACGGGCCATCATGGCGCGGCCCACGGCCAGCATCTGCTGCTCGCCGCCGGACAGCGTGCCCGCCAGCTGCCACTCGCGCTCCTTCAGCCGGGGGAAGCGCTGGTAGATATCCTCGATGCCGGCCTCGATCTCCTCCCTGTCGTTGCGCAGATAAGCGCCGATCTTCAGGTTCTCCTTCACGGTCAGGTTGTCGAACACCCGCCGCCCCTCCGGCACCATGGCGATGCCCTCGGCCACCACCTGCTGGGCGTTGAAGGGGATGATGTCGCGCCCCATGAAGTTGATGGCGCCGGAGGCGGTCTTCACCAGGCCGCTGATGGCCCGCAGCGTGGTGCTCTTGCCCGCGCCGTTGGCGCCGATCAGCGTGACGATCTGGCCCTGCTCCACGTCGAAGGAAATGCCCTTCAGGGCCTCGATGCCGCCGTAGTTGACCTTCAGGTCCTTCACTTTCAGCATGCTCATGCTACTGCACCTCCTCTTCCTCGTCCACGCCCAGATAGGCCGCGATGACCGCGGGGTTGTCCTGGATCTCGGCGGGCGTGCCCTCGGCGATCTGCTTGCCGAAGTCGATGACGTAGATGCGGTCGGAGATGCCCATGACCAGGTTCATGTGGTGCTCGATCAGGAACACCGTCAGGTTGAACCTGTCCTTGATCTCCTTGATGAACTCGCCCAGCTCCTCGGTCTCCTGGGGGTTCATGCCGGCAGCGGGCTCGTCCAACAGCAGAAGCGTCGGCTGGGTGGCCAGCGCGCGGGCGATCTCCAGCCGCCGCTGCTGTCCATAGGGCAGGGACGTGGCCAGCTCGTCCTTCACGCCCTCCAGGCCCACGATCTTCAAAAGCTCCAGCGTCTCGGCGCGCATGCGCTTTTCTTCCTTCATGTTCAGCCGGAAGGTGGCGGTGAACACGTTGCTGGTGCGGCGCAGGTGCTTGGCGATCAGCACGTTGTCGAACACCGTCTGGGACTTGAACAGCCGGATGTTCTGGAAGGTGCGGGCAATGCCCAGATGGGTAATCCTGTCCGGGGTCAGGCTGACGGGCTTCTCCGGGTACTTGTCGGCATTCTCGCCGGCGTACAGCTTCTTCATCTTGCCGGAGGGATGGTTGCGCACGATCACCTCGCCATTGAAGGAAACCAGGCCGTTGGTGGGCTCGTACACGCCGGTGATGCAGTTGAAGGCGGTGGTCTTGCCGGCGCCGTTGGGGCCGATCAGGGCCACGATCTCGCCCTTGTTGATCTCCATGGAGAGGTTGTTGATGGCCACCACGCCGCCAAACTGCATGGTGATGCTTTCCACGTGCAGCACGTTTTCACTCATGCCTTCGCGCCTCCCTTCCCGAATCGCCTGTGGCACCACTTCGCGATGCCCTCGATGTCAAACTCCCGGTCGCCCATGATGCCCTTGCGGAAGAACAGCACCACCACCATGATGACGATCGAGAACACCACCATGCGGAAGCCGGAGCGCAGCAGCGGCACCTGGAAGGAGCCGATGAACTGCTCGGAGTCCAGGAAGCGCAGCCACCACTCGCTGGCCGTGATGAACAGGAACGAGGCCAGCACGCTGCCGGTGACGGAGCCCATGCCGCCGATGACCACGATCAGCAATATCTCATAGGTCATGGCCGACTTGAAGGCGTTGGCCTGCAGCGTGCCCTGGTACATGGCCAGCAGCGCGCCGCCCACGCCCGCGAAGAACGAGCTGATGACGAAGGCCATCTGCTTGTGCCGGAACAGGTTGATGCCCATGGCCTCGGCGGCGATCTCATCGTCGCGGATGGCCTTGAAGGCGCGCCCATAGGTGGAGTTGATCAACAGCACGATGATGCCGATGCAGATCGTCGCCGCCGCGAAGGGGAACAGCACCGAGGAGAACGTGGGATAGGTCTTGAGCAGCAGCGAGCCGTTGGTGATCGGCCCCAGCTTCTCATACTGGATGATGGCGCGGATGATCTCCGCGAAGCCCAGCGTGGCGATGGCCAGATAGTCGCTCTTCAGCCGCAGCACCGGCAGGCCGATCAGCGCGGCCAGCAGCGCCGCCATCACGCCTGCCAGCAGGATGCCCACAATCCAGGGCAGCTGGAAGTGGATCGCGCCGCCGGCGTACATCTGGTACACGGCCACGCGCTTGGCCACCGGAATGGTCAGCACCGCGTAGGTATAGGCGCCCACCAGCATGAAGCCCGCCTGGCCCAGGGAGAAAAGGCCCGTGAAGCCGTTCAGCAGGTTCATGGACACGGCGATCACCGCGTAGATGGCGCCCTTCTTCAAAACCGTTACCAGCATGCTGGAGGCCCCGGCGAAGCGCTCGATCAGCCACACGGCCACGAACAGCAGCGCCAGCAGGACCAGGTTGATAAAATTCTTCGTACTCTTCTTCATGCCCGTCACCTACACCTTCTCAGAAATCTTCTCGCCGAAGAGGCCCGTGGGCTTGACGAGCAGGATCACGATCAGCAGCGCGAAGGTAAACGCGTCGGAAAACGTGGTGTACCCCAGCGCCTTGATGATGTTTTCGGCAATGCCGATGATGAACGCGCCGATCACCGCGCCCGGCACCGAGCCGATGCCGCCGAACACCGCCGCCACGAAGGCCTTCAGGCCCGGCATGGCGCCGATGGTGGGCGTGACGGTGGCGTAGTTGGAGAAGTACAGCATGCTGCCCACCGCCGCCAGGAACGAGCCAATGATGAACGTGGTGGAGATGACGGAATTGATCTTGATGCCCATCAGCTGGGCGGTCTCAAAATCCTTGGACACCGCGCGCATGGCCATGCCGATCTTGGTGCGCTGGATCAGCATCACCAGCGCCACCACCAGCGCGATGGTCAGTATGGGCGTCACGATGGTGACCACCTTGGTGGAGGTATTGCCGAGGGTGATGGTGTCTCCAATCCAGGGCAGCACCGGGTACTGCTTGGCCAGGCCGCCGGTGATGTACCACATCAGGTTCTGCAGCAGATAGCTGACGCCGATGGCGGAGATCATGATGGACATGCGCGGCGCGGTGCGCAGCGGCTTGTAGGCCACGCGCTCCACCGTGAAGCCCAGCAGCACCGTGAGGATGATCACCAGCGGCACCGCGATGTACAGCGGCATGGTGGCCGCGATATAGACCATGAAGAAACCCGCCGCGGTGAAGATGTCGCCGTGAGCAAAGTTGATCAGGCGCAGGATGCCGTAGACCATCGTGTAGCCCACGGCGATCAGCGCGTACTGGCCGCCGACAGACACGCCCGCGAGCAGGTAGGGGAAAAACTTTTCAAACATGAAGCAGCCTCCTGCCGGGCCGGGAGACCGGGCATCGCCGGCGCCCACCCGAAATAATACGAAACGCGCCGGATTCACGTTTGCGCGCGAATCCGGCCGCGAATCGTTGGATTGTCAGGCTACGACCGACATCAGCCGAGGTCCGCGACGGACTGGGTCTTGATGAAGTCGAACTCGCCGGTCTCGTTGTTAGCCTGCTTGATGTAGGCCATGTCCTTGTTGGCGTCGCCGTTCTCGTCGAAGGAGATGGAGCCGGTCACGCCGTCGTACACAACGCCCGGGAGCGCCGCGGCCACAGCCTGCGGGTCGGGGCTGCCGGCGGCCTTGATGGCCTCGATGGCCACGTTGTAGGCGTCAAAGCCCAGCGCGGACACGGCCGCGACGATGTCGTTGCCGCCGTTGTTGGTCTTCTTGTCGGCGTTGTCGTTCAGCCAGGCCTTGAAGCCGGAGACGAAGTCGGCGGCTACGGTGCTGGACTCGTCCTTCTCGTCGAAGAAGGTGGAGCAGTACACTTCCACGTTCTTGCCCTTGGCGGCGTCCAGGATAACGGAGGACTCCCAGGTATCGCCGGCGGCGATGGGGAAGGTCACGTTGGCGGAGGCGGCCTGGTCGATGATCAGGGACGCGGAGGTGGTGGAGCTGGGCGCGAAGAAGAAGTCGCAGCCCTCGTTGATGGCGGTGGTCAGGAAGGCGGTGAAGTCGCTGGTGCCCTCGGTGAACTCACCGGTGACCACATCGCCGCCCAGGGCGGTGAAGGCCTGCTGGAAGTAGAAGCCCAGGCCGGTGGAATAGTCGTCGCCCAGCTGGGTCAGCACGTAGGCCTTGGTGGCCTGCTTCTCTTCCTTGGCGAAGTTGGCCATGACGGTGCCCTGGAAGGGATCCAGGAAGCACACGCGCCAGTAGTAGTCGCACAGCAGCGTGACGCTGGGGTTGGTGCAGCTGCAGCCGATGGCGGGGGTGGTGTGCTCGGCGAACACGTCGCCGCCGGCCATGGAAACGCCGCTGCCGTAGGAGCCCAGCACGATGGACACCTTGTCGTTCACCAGGGTCTGGGCCGCGGAGACGGCCTTGTCGGTCTGGGACTGGTTGTCCACGATGTCCAGCTCGATGTCGTAGGTGACGCCGTTGATCTCAACGGTGGGGGTCAGGGAATGGGCGTACTCGATGCCCAGGACCTCCTGCTTGCCGCCTGCGCCGTTGTCGCCGGAAGCGGGCTCAAACACGCCGATCTTCAGCGTCTCGGCCATGGCGGCCGCGCTGAGAACCAGCATCATTGCCAGTACGAGTGCGATAACCTTTTTCATAGGAAAGTACCTCCCTTATTTGGATAGCGATATTATACATTTTTTAAGCGCGGATTTCAAGGGGCAAATGCGATATTTTTGCACCCGTCGTCCTCATTCTGCGCAACCCCGCCACACAAATCCGTCCCACGCGGACATTTCCGGCCTGTTTTTGCAGAATCCGTCCCCTCAAAAATGCAAATGCCGTCCGGAGCGGACAGGAATAAATATCAACACGCCGACCATTTTTCACCGATTCTTCTTGCAAAAACCACTCATTTGACACGGTTTCGCCATGCATAAATATTACAAAACGTTGACAATTAATACTAACCTGTGGTAAAATATAACTAAATGTTGGTATATAGGGTGGACCTGCGTGCTTGCGCGTTCATCGCTTATATATGGAGGAAATGTATGAAACGGTTTTTATGCCACGCCCTGGTCCTGGCGTTGATCGGCGCCTTGTGCCTGCCCGCCGCGCTGGCGGAGGAGGTCAGCGAAGCCGTTGAGGCGGAGGTCGCCGAAGCCATGGAGATCGACGGCGACACCGGCCTGACTGTGGAGGGCGCGGAGGAACCCGCTCCCGTCCCGGAAGACGAGCCCGGCCAGGAAGCGGAAGCCGCCTGGGACAACGCCGAACAGATCGAGTTTGGCACCGAGCCCGTCGAGCCCGCTCAGGACGAGCTGGAGCCCCTCGCCGGTGAAGGCGAGCTGGCCGTGGCCGCCCCCATGGTGGCGGCAGCCGCCACCGGCTTCCACCTGAGCGCGGAGACCGTCACCATCGGCATAAAAGAGGTATACACCGGCCTGACGGTCGTCGCCGAGCCCGAAGGCGCCGCGCCGCCCGCCGTCACCTGGCGCGTGGCCAACGCCAAGATCGCCAAGGTGGACGCCAACGGCAAGATCACCGGCGTGAAAAAGGGCACCACCACCGTCTACGCCACGATGGAAAACGGCGCGGAGGCGGCCTGCAAGGTGAAAGTGCTGAAGGCCCCCGGCAAGCTGACCATGAAGCCCTCCAAGCTGACCCTCGGCGCGAACGGCGCCACCGTCCAGCTGAGCTTCACGGTGCCCAAGGGTTGTGCTTCCAACAGCTTCACCTGGACCAGCAGCAACACCAAGGTGGCCGTCGTGGACCAGAACGGCCTGGTGACCACCGTCGGAAAGGGCAAGGCCAACATCACCGTGAAGGCCTACAACGGCAAGGGCGGCAAGTGCAAGCTCACCGTGGGCGCCGAGCCCACCGCCATCGCCTTCCCCATCGACCAGCTTTCCCTGGCCGTGTCCGCCGGCTACAAGCCCGCCCCCACCGTCACCTACGACAAGGGCACGAAGGGCCCCGCCGGCATCACCTACAGCCTCAGCCCCAATTCCCGGGACGCCGGCTGCGTGGTGCTGAACCCTGAAACCGGCGAGTTGACCGGCGTGCGCAAGGGCAGCGCCATCGTGGTGGCCACCACCTACAACGGCCTGAGCGCCACCCTGCCCGTGACCGTGGCCGCCGCGCCCACCGGCATCACCCTGAGCCAGAAGGCCGCCGTCATCGGCGTGAAGGACACTTTCAGCGGGCTGCTGCCCACGCTGGGCATCCCCTCCGGCGAGAGCGAATGCGCCTCCACCGTCATCTGGACCAGCAGCAACAAGAAGATCGCCAAGGTGGACGCCAACGGCGTCATCACCGGCGTGAAGAAGGGCAGCTGCACCATCACCGCCACCACCACCAACGGCAAGAAGGCCACCTGCAAGGTGTCGGTCCTGAAGGCGCCCAAGAAGATAACCCTCAAGCCCGCCAAGGGCGCGCTGAAGGTGGGCGAGACCAACAAGTACAAGATCTCCTTCCCCAAGGGCTGCGGCGGCACCTACTCCATTAAATCCAGCGATCCCGCCGTCGCCGCCATCGCCGACGACGGCACCGTCACCGCCCTGGCCGCGGGCACCGTCACCGTGACGGTCACCGCCTACAACGGCCGGACCGCCACGGGCAAGCTGACCGTGACCGGCGGCAATGTGGAAGTGTCGCTGCCTGAAGACGAATACAGCTCCATTGACTCCGATACCACCGAATACGACCCCAGCATGTCCAACGCCGAAAAGCTGGAGTACGTGATCTACAAGGCTCAGCAGCAGCTGGGCAAGCCCTACATCTACGGCAGCGGCTACAAGAACGTGGCCGACCCCAAGGGCTTCGACTGCAGCGGCCTGGTGTACTGGAGCTTCAAGCAGATCGGCATCACCATGCAGGATTCGGCCTACAGGCAGGGCTACAAGGATACGGACAAGACCGGAAAGATCAAGATCAAGAAGATCACCAGCATGAGCCAGCTGAAGCGCGGCGACGTGGTGTGCTTCAACACCGTGGAGGACGGCGCGAACGACCTGGTGGACCACACCGGCATCTACCTGGGCAACGGCAAGTTCATCCACGCCTCGTCCACGGGCAAGGGCGTCATCACCAGCACCCTCAACTCCGGCTATTACAAGAAGGTTTTCTCCTGGGGACGCCGGGTGTTGGGGTAGCGGACATTCAATCGGCAACGGCAAAGGGCAGCGCAGCGCGCCGCCCTTTCACTTTGTCCAGCCATGCTCCCCTTTATCGCGCTGATAAATTAACCAACTGTCTCATTGACAAAACCCCAGCATCGCGCTATACTATCTACCGAAAAGGGAGGTTTTCAGCATGGCGTTTACAAGCTGGATGCGCGTGAACATGGCGGCGTGTTGTTGCGCGGCCTGCTTTGCCATGTCCTGACGCCGCCCCGATACCCCAAACACACGCCAGCGGCCCAGGAGGCCGCTGTTTTTTATGGCGCGCAGCACCCGGCCCGCGCATACGATACCCAAGCAACCGAAGGGACTGATCCCATGGACTTCGACTTTATCCAGCGCTTCGCGCCGATGTACGCAAAGGCCGCGGGGCTGACGCTGCGCATCGGCCTGATCGGCATCGCGCTGTCGCTGGTCGTCGGCGCGCTGTGCTGCCTGGCGAAGTACTTCCGCGTGCCGGTGCTCAAGCAGGTCGCGGCGGTCTATATCGAGCTGGCCCGCAACACCCCCCTGCTGGTGCAGCTGTTCTTCCTGTACTTCGGCCTGCCCAAGGTGGGCGTGAAGCTGAGCGCGGAGACTTGCGCCATCACGGGGCTCACGTTCCTGGGCGGGGCCTACATGGCCGAGGCGCTGCGCAGCGGCCTGGAGGCCGTGGACCGGGGCCAGGCGGAATCCGGCATGTGCATCGGGCTGACGCCCCTTCAGAACCTGCGCTTCGTGATCCTGCCCCAGGCGCTGGCCACGGCCATCCCGGCCATCGGCGCCAACGCCATCTTCCTGATCAAGGAGACCAGCGTGTTCAGCGCCGTGGCCCTGGCGGACCTGATGTACGTGGCCAAGGACCTGATCGGCATGTACTACAAGACGGACGAGGCGCTTTTGATGCTGACGGTGGCCTACCTGACGCTGCTGCTGCCCATCTCCATCGTGTTCTCTGTGTGGGAAAGGAGGCTGCGCTATGCAGGATTTGGCGGTGCTGTTCAAGGGCAATAACCTGGCGCGGCTGCTGGGTGGCCTGGGCGTGACGCTGAAGCTGTCGCTGCTCTCGGTGGCGCTGTCCGTGGCGCTGGGGCTGGTGGTCGGCGCGCTGATGACGCTGAAGAACCCCGTGGTGCGGGCCTTCTTCCGGCTCTGGCTGGAGACGGTGCGCATCGTGCCCCAGCTGGTGCTGCTGTTCCTGGTCTACTTCGGCCTGGCCAAGGCCTTCAACATCCAGATCTCCGGCGAGACCGCCGCCGTGGCGGTGTTCACGTTCTGGGGCGCGGGCGAGATGGGCGATCTGGTGCGCGGCGCGATCACGTCCATCCCCGTCCACCAGCGGGAGAGCAGCGCGGCCCTGGGGCTGACCAGCCGGCAGTGCTGGCAATACGTGCTGCTGCCCCAGGCGGCCCGGCGGCTGCTGCCCCAGGCCATCAACCTGGCCACCCGCATGATCAAGACCACCTCGCTGGTAATGCTGATCGGCGTGGTGGAGGTTTTAAAGGTGGGCAGCCAGATCATCGACGCCAACCGCTACGACGCCCCCCAGGCCGCGGTCTGGATCTATGCCGTGGTGTTCTTCCTCTACTTCCTCGCCTGCTGGCCGATTTCGCTGGTGGCGGGAAGGCTGGAGAAGAAATGGGCGTAAACAATCAGGAATGAGAAATGAGGAATGAGGAATGGCGGTACAAATCCTGACGGATTTGATTGATTTCATGGTCGCTCCTCGTTTCAATTCCAGAAATCCGCAAGGATTTCCTCCGGAATTCCTCATTCCTAATTCATAATTCCTCATTGACACATACAGGAGCGATCCATATGAGCAACCAACCCATCTTGGAAGTCAAACACCTGAGCAAGCACTTCGACGGCAACGGCGTGTTGAAGGACGTGTCGTTCACGCTGGCGGAGGGCGAGGTGATCGTGGTGGTGGGCCCCAGCGGCTGCGGCAAGAGCACGCTGCTGCGGTGCGTGAACGGGCTGGAGCGCCCGGACGGCGGCGAGATCCTGTTGGACGGGGCGCGCATCGACGCCGGCGCGGACCTGGTGCAGGTGCGCCGCCAGGTGGGCATGGTGTTCCAGAGCTACGACCTGTTCCCCCACATGGACGTGCTGGGCAATCTGACCCTGGGCCCGGTGCAGGCCATGAAGCGGCCCCGCCTGGAGGTGGAGGCCGAGGCGGAAAAGGCGCTGGAGCGCGTGGGCCTGGCCGAGAAGCTGCACGCCCTGCCCCGCCAGCTGTCCGGCGGCCAGAAGCAGCGCGTGGCGCTGGTGCGGGCCATGCTGATGCACCCAAGGCTCTTGCTGCTGGACGAGATCACCGCCGCGCTGGACCCGGAGATGGTGCGCGAGGTGCTGAACGTGGTGCTGGACCTGGCCCGGGACGGCATGACCATGATGATCGTCACCCACGAGATGCGCTTCGCCGAGGCCGTGGCCGACCGGGTGCTGTTCCTGGAGGGCGGCAGCGTGCTGGAGGAAGCCCCGCCCAGGGAGTTCTTCCACAACCCCCGGACCGACCGCGCCCGCCAGTTCCTGGATACCTTCGAGTTCGACGCGGTGAAATAGTAAATTGTTAATTTCCCGCGAACCCATTGACAACTTTCCCGCTCCGCATTATAATGTTGGCAATTCCTACAAAAACTGTAGTGAAAGGAGGGCGGCCCCGTGAAGCATTTCTTCCATGTTCAGAGCCTGTGTTGTATGTGCCGACAGCGTCGCCCGATGCCCTGCCGGTCATATTGACGTGTTCCAACGAACCTTCGATATATCCAAACGGAGCGGAGCGGACGACGCGAGTCGACCATTCCGCTCCGTTTGTTTATATACCCCGGCCGACCGCTGTGCCGGTCGCCCGCTCCAAGACATCGACCAAGCAAAAAGGAGAGATCATCATGAAGAAGCTGTTTGCACTGATCCTGGTTCTGGCCATCGCCCTGATCCCCGCCGCGCTGGCGGACGCCAAGGCCCGCACCCTGGACGAAATCGTGGAATCCGGCACGCTGACCATCGGCGTGTTCAGCGACAAGAAGCCCTTTGGCTACGTGGACGAGAACGGCGAATACCAGGGCTATGACGTCTACTTCGCCCGCCGCCTGGCGGAGGACCTGGGCGTGGAGCTGGAGCTGGTGAGCGTGGACGCCCCCAACCGGGTGGAGTACCTGACCAGCGCCAAGGTGGACATCATCCTGGCCAACTTCACCGTCACCCCCGAGCGCGCCGAAGTGGTTGACTTTGCGCTGCCCTACATGAAGGTGGCCCTGGGCGTGGTCAGCCCGGACGATGCGCTGATCACCAGCGTCGAGGACCTGCGGGGCAAGACCCTGATCGTCTCCAAGGGCACCACCGCCGAGACCTGGTTCACCGCCAACGAGCCGGAGGTCGTCCTGCAGAAGTACGACACCTACACCGAGACCTTCAACGCCCTGCTGGACGGCCGCGGCGACGCCCTGTCCACCGACAACACCGAGGTGCTGGCCTGGGCCATCGACAACCCCGGCTTCACCGTTGGCATCGAGACCCTGGGCAGCCTGGACACCATCGCCCCCGCCGTGCAGAAGGGCAACGACACCGTGCTGGCCTTCATCAACGAGGAGATCGAAAAGCTGGCGGAGGAGCAGTTCTTCCACGCCGACTATGACGCCACCCTGAAGGAGGTCTACGGCGACGCGGTCGACCCCGACAACCTGGTGGTCGAGGGCGGCAAGATTGACTGATGGTTCTACGGCATCAGGCGAGGCCCGGAGCGCTGCTCCGGGCCTCATTTTTCGTCTATTCCCCCTCGGCCAGCCTGCAGGCCACCCTGCCCAGCGGATCGCCGTCGATCACCTTCGCCTCCAGCACGATCACGTCGGGAATTGCGTCGAAGGACTGCATCTCGTCCTGCTGCCGATAGAAGCCCAGCTGTTCGCCTTCGTCCGGGCCGTAGCAGCCTCCGCTTCCGGTGTGGATGGGATTGCCCTCGCCGTCATAGGGATGCAGCCAAACGCCCATCACCTCGTCGGGCTGCTCCTCATAATCGTAATCCACGGTCAGGTAGGCCCGCACCTTCGTGAAGCTCACATTCACCTCGCGCACCTTCACGTGGTCGCCGATCATGCCGCCGTCCTCCGGCACGTACCTCGCCACGCGCTCCGCCTCGGACTTTTTCAGCTTGAACGCGATCGTTTCCAGCACCTCGCCGCTGGGGTCCTCCTCGCCGTTGGGCCAAATCCAAACGGTCAACTCCAGTTCGATTTCATCCGACAGCGGCCGCTCCGCGATGCCGTCGAACCACACCAGCACGCTGCCGTCGCTCTGCTCCTCGGCATCGCCCCCTATGCCGTCGAACGAAGCGTCCTGTGCCGGATCGTTCGAGGTGGAGCGCAGGCCCATGTCGAAGCCGACGATGCGCTTGCCGTCTTTGCGGCCTTTGACGCGAATGACATCCTGATAGGTGTAATAGAGCTTGCCGTCCTCCCGGTAGATCATGCAGCCCGCCGCCATCGCGGCCTCGCGGCCCTCAGGAATGGCCACCTCTTTTCCTGCTTCATAATAGGCCTGCGCGCCATTCTCGTTGACGATCTTGACGCCGCCTTCGATGATATTGCTCTCCTGCGTTCCTGTCTCCACCTCGTCCGGCTCCCAGGAGACGTCGTACATATCCCCACGATCCATCATCCAGCTGTTGAACAGCGCGTATTCCTCCGGCCGCTTCGGCGTGATCCGCGCCAGCACGTTCACGCCCTGTCCGTCGTAGGCCGCCTGCTCCACCGTCACCGTCGCCCATTCGTTTTCCACACTTCCAAGGTTCGTCTCAATGAGATTCTCCGCGCCTTCCAGTGGCACGATAGGGTTCGCGGAATCCGTCATATCGCTGAACAGGTTCAGCTTCGCCGCCGCAATGCCCGCCGCGCTCAGCGCCAGCAGCACCGCCGCGATCAGCAATCCAGTAAACTTTCGTTTCATCTTCCCTTGCCTCCGTTCCGGGAGGGGCGCCAGCGCAGCGTGAATGTCATCGGCCAGCTCCTTCGGAACAGGCTCGTAAAGATCCCTGAAATCCTGTCGTGTCACGCGCCTCATGCCAGCTCCACCTCCTCTCTCAATTCACGTCTCAATGCCTTTCGCGCCTTGAACAGCCGGTTTTTCACCGTGGGTACGCTGATTTCCAGCGCGGCGGCGATTTCCTTTTCGCTGTAGCCCTCCATGTACTTCATCAGCAGGATCAACCGCAGCTCCTCCGGCAGCGCCTCGACCGCCAGCCGCAAGTCGTCGTTCGGCCCCACCGCCGGGCGCTCGGGCACTTCCGCCACCGGCGTTTGGCGCATCCGCGAGCGCTGGATGTTCCGGCACTCGTTCACCACGATCCTCGTGAAGTACGCCCGCTCGCCGCCGGGGCGAATCCGCTCCGCCGCCAGATACGCCTTTACCGCCGCCTGCTGCACCGCGTCCTGGGCGTCCGCGCCATGGCGCAGGATGCTCAACGCCAGCCGGTACAGCCCCGGCAGCATCTGGCGATACAGCTGTTCAAAGGTCGCTTTGTCCATCGGAGGCCTCCTGTGTTGCAGATCTACACCTGTAAGACGCTTGAATGCCGCCAAAAGTTTTTGGCCCCGCGCGGCAGCCGCTATTCCTGCTCCCTGATCCCTCATTCCATTTGCATTTCTCCCCCCGATAGACTATAATAGTACCATCAAACTCAACGGAGGGATACGCATGGACAAGTGGGACGCGCGTTTCATGGAGCTGGCGAAGGTGATCGCCGGCTGGGCCAGCTGCTACAAGCCGAACCGCAAGATCGGCGCGGTAATCGTGAAAAACAAGCGCATCGTGACCACCGGCTACAACGGCGCGCCGGCGGGCATCAAGACCTGCGTGGAGCGGGGCGAGTGCCTGCGGGAGAAGCTGGGCATACAGTCCGGCACGCACCACGAGATCTGCTACGCGGTGCACGCCGAGCAGAACGCCATCATCCAGGCCGCCCGGCTGGGCAGCAGCATCGACGGCGCCACCCTGTACTGCACCCACCAGCCCTGCGTGCTGTGCGCGAAGATGATCGTCAACGCCGGCATCAAGCGCGTGGTGTATGAGGAGGGCTACCCGGACGACTTCTCGCTGGAGATCCTGAACGAGAGCGGCGTGGAGCTGGAAAGATACGAACCGGAGAAATGAGCAAATGAACACACTGAGAATCCAAAAAGTGACCGACAACATGCGCGCGCTGGGCCTGGAGCAGATCCTGGTCACCGGCACCGCCAACGTGTACTATCTGACCGGCCTGTGGTGCGAGCCCTTTGAGCGGATGCTGGCGCTGCACGTGAAGGCCGACGGCGAAATGAAGCTGTACGCCAACAAGCTGTTCGCGCTGAAGGGGCTTTCCGACGTGCCGCTGGTGGAGTACGACGACACGGACGACTGCATTGCCGTGCTGGCGGGCGACATGCTGCCCGGGCAGCTGGGCATCGACAAGACCTGGCCCAGCCACTTCACCATCCGCCTGATGCAGGCCCGGCCCGACATCACGCCCGTGCTGGGCAGCCGCCCGCTGGACGAAGCGCGGCTGATCAAGGACGAAGAGGAGCTTGCGCTGATGCGCGTCTCCTCCCGGATGAACGTGCAGGTGTGCGATCGCATCGGGAAGGCGCTTTACGAGGGCTGCACCGAGAAGGAGATCCAGGCGCTGTACAACCAGATCGCCCAGGAACTGGGTTCCCCCGGCCCGTCGTTCACGCCGCTGATCTGCTTCGGCAAAAACGGCGCGGAGCCCCACCACGACAGCGACGGCACGAAGCTGAAGCGCGGCGACACCGTCATCACCGACGTGGGCCTGATCTGGAAGCACTATTGCAGCGACATGACCCGCACCCGGCAGTTCGGCGAAGTATCCGACGAGCAGAAGCGGGTGCACGACATCGTCTCCGCCGCCAACCGCGCGGGCATCGCCGCCTGCCGCCCGGGGGTGAAGCTGAAGGACATCGACCGAGCCGCCCGGAAGGTGATCGAGGACGCGGGCTACGGGCCATACTTCAACCACCGCACCGGCCACGGCATCGGCCTGGACGTGCACGAGTTCCCCGACTGCTCCGCCGTCAGCGAGACCGTCGCCCGCCCCGGCATGATCTTCTCCGTGGAGCCGGGCATCTACCTGCCCGGGAAGTTCGGCGTGCGGGTGGAGGACCTGGTCGCCATCACCGAAGACGGGTGCGAGGTGCTGACGCGGTAAACTGTACAGGCAACGCCGCCCCTGCAAGGTCTACGCGCAAACCAAAAGCCTCCCCACCGCAGTGAGTTCGAGCGCCCGGAAAACAGTCCGCTGGACACTTTTCCGGGCGCTCGATACCCCATAGGGGAGGGCTCTCATCCGTCGATCCCGTACCCCTTCTCCTTCAGCGCCGCGGCCGCGCGGTGGAGGTTTTCCGCCTTCACCAGGATATAGTCGGTGTCGAAGGTGGACACGGCGAAGATGCCGATCTTCTCGTCGGCGAGGATGGTGGCAATCCTGGACAGGATGCCGGTCAGGGAGAAGTCCAGCTGGCCGACGATGCGCAGCGCCCGCCAGCCGTCCTCCCGGGCGAGGGTGTCCGCCGGGACCCGGTCCGTCTCGCAGACCAGGGACAGCTCGCTGTCGGTGCTGCCGATGAAATACAGCCCGCCCCTGTCAAAATCATCCAGGCGTTCCACCTTGCAAACGGTCAGCGCCTGGGGAAGAATCTGCAGCTTCAACATAGATGCCTCCGTGAACAAAAGAGCCTTCCCCTCCGGGGAAGGCTTCTTGTTGAATCCTTATTCAATGGGCTTCGAGAACACTTCCCCGAAGATATCCAGCGCCTCGTCCAGCAGCTGCTCGTTCAGGGACGCCATATAGCTGGTGCGCAGCAGGCACAGCTCCGGCGGCGTGGCCGGGGGCAGCACCGGGTTCACGTACACGCCCGCGTCATACAGCTGGCGCGCGCGGATCAGCGTGGCCTCGGGGCTGTAGGTGTAGATGGGAATGATGGGCGTCTCGGCCTCGATGATCGGGATGCCCCGCGCCTTCAGGCCCTTGCGCATGTAGGCGGACAGGTCGGAAAGCCGCTTCACGATCTCCGGGTGCGCCTCGATGTGCTTGAGCGACGCCAGCGCGATGGCGGCGTTGGCCGGCGGAATGGAGGCGGAGAAGATGAACGGGCGGGAGTTGTGGCGCACGAAGTCCACCACGGTGCTGTTGGCCACCAGATAGCCGCCCAGGGAGGCCAGGGACTTCGAAAACGTGCCCATGATCAGGTCCACTTCGTCCTCCAGGCCGAAGTAGCTGGCCGTGCCGCGGCCGCCCTCGCCGATCACGCCCAGGCCGTGGGCGTCGTCCACCATGACCCGCGCGCCGTACTTCTTCGCCAGCTTCACGATCTCAGGCAGCTTTGCGATGTCGCCGCCCATGCTGAACACGCCATCGGTGACGATCAGGCAGCCGGCGGTCTCCGGCACCTTCTTCAGCTGGATCTCCAGCTCCTCCATGTTGGCGTGGCCGTAGGTCAGCATCCGGCCGTAGCTCAGCTTGCAGCCGTCGTAGATGGATGCGTGATTCTCCTTGTCGCAGATCACGTAGTCGCCATGGCCCACGATGGCAGAGATGATGCCCAGGTTGCTCTGGAAGCCGGTGGAGAAGGTGCAGCAGGCCTCCTTGTGCAGGAACTTTGCAAGCTCATCCTCCAGCTCCAGGTGCAGCTTCAGGGTGCCGTTCAGGAAGCGGGAGCCCGAGCAGCCGGTGCCGTACTGCTCCAGCGCCTTCAGCCCCGCCTCCTGCACCTCGGGGCAGACGGTCAGGCCCAGGTAGTTGTTGCTTCCCAGCATGATGCGGCGCTTGCCCTCCATGACCACGGTGGCGTCCTGCCGGGTCTCCAGGGCGTGGAAATAGGGATACAGCCCCTTCGCGCGCAGGTCGTTCGCCACGGAGTAGGTATAACACTTGTTGAAGATGTCCATAGGTGTCTCCCCCTTGGTGATGTCGTTTTCGTCCTTTAAAGGCGGTTTCTCCCACAATCCGCCAGTGTATACAGTGTATGCTTTATTATTATAGCACAATAAAGCGCCCGTGGGGGCGCTTTTATGTTTTTTGAACGTAAAATTGATATTGAGAGCCGTCCAAACCCATTTACAAATCCGGGAAATCGGGTATAATAAGGTTATTATATCATCGGTGATGATGGGAACCGCCCTTTATCCAGCGGCGCGAAGCGAACCGGAGGTTGGTGCAAGTCCGGGGGCCGCCATAGAGGGGTATCCTCCCGGAGCCGTCGGGCTGAACGCAGTTTGCCATTAGGCCCCGCCGGGCGCGCCCGTTACAGCGCACACAAGCGGGCATATTCTTTCGATATGCCAATTTGGGTGGTACCGCGAATGAAGCATTCGTCCCATGGGGGGACGGATGCTTTTTGAATTAGGAATTGGGAATCAGGAATCAGGAATTATGGAACAAATCCCTGCGGATTTGTTTTGGTTCAAGAAACCCGCAGGGTTTCAACCGCCATTCCTCATTTCTCATTCCTCATTCCTAATTGATAGAAAACCAAACCATGGAGGTTATGAACATGATAGAGAAGGTTTCCACGGCGCTGGATTTCCTGGCGCGGGAAAAGGAAGTCATCAAGTTCTGGAATGAGAACGACATCTTCCAGAAGAGCATGAAGAACCGGGAGGGCCAGGAGGTTTGGACCTTCTTCGACGGCCCGCCCACGGCCAACGGCAAGCCCCACATCGGCCACATCGAGACCCGGGCCATCAAGGACCTGCTGCCCCGCTATCACACCATGAAGGGCAAGTATGTCACCCGCAAGGCCGGCTGGGACACCCACGGCCTGCCCGTGGAGCTGGAGGTGGAGAAGCTGCTGGGCCTGGACGGCAAGGAGCAGATCGAGGCCTACGGCATCGAGCCCTTCATCAAGAAGTGCAAGGAGTCCGTGTGGAAGTACAAGGGCGAATGGGAGAAGATGTCGGAGCGCGTGGGCTACTGGGCCGACATGGAAAACCCCTACATCACCTATGACAACAACTACATCGAATCCGTATGGTGGTCGCTCAAGCAGGTGGCGGACAAGGGCCTTCTGTACAAGGGCCACAAGGTCGTCCCCTACTGCCCCCGCTGCGGCACCGCGCTGTCCAGCCACGAGGTATCCCAGGGCTACAAGGCCGTGACGGAGCGCTCCGCCGTGGTGCGCTTCAAGCTGCTGGACCAGGACAACACCTATGTCTACGCCTGGACCACCACGCCCTGGACGCTGCCCAGCAACGTGGCGCTGTGCGTGAACCCCGACGAGACCTACGCCCGCTTTGACTACGAGGGCAGGACCGTCATCATGGGCGACGCCCTGATCGAGAAGGTGCTGGGCGAGGGCGCCGAGATCTCCAACAAGATCACCTTCCCCGGCATCGAGCTGAAGGGCCTGCGCTACGAGCCGCTGTTCGACTTCCAGAAGACCGCCATCAAGGGCGCTGAGAACGAGCAGAACGCCTGGACCATCGTGGCCGACGACTACGTGACCATGACGGACGGCACCGGCGTGGTGCACCAGGCGCCCGCCTTCGGCGAGGACGACGCCCGCGTGGGCCGCGAGAACGCCATCCCCTTCCTGCAGCTGGTGGACGCCAAGGGCGAGATGGACAAGCAGACCTACTGGCCCGGCGTGTTCGTGAAGAAGGCCGACCCGATGATCCTTGAATGGCTCGAGGAGCAGGGCAAGCTGGTCTCCGCGCCGGAGTTCACCCACGACTATCCCTTCTGCTGGCGCTGCGACACCCCGCTGATCTACTACGCCCGCAGCACCTGGTTCATCCGCATGACCGCCGTGCGCGACCGGCTGGTGGCCAACAACCGCACCGTGAACTGGTACCCGGACAACATCCAGGAGGGCCGCTTCGGCAACTTCCTGGAGAACGTGATCGACTGGGGCCTCTCCCGCGAGCGCTACTGGGGCACGCCCCTTCCCGTGTGGGTATGCAAGGGCTGCGGCAAGATCCACGTGATCGGCAGCCGCGCCGAGCTCAAGGAGCTGGGCAACGACGTGCCGGACGACATCGAGCTGCACCGGCCCTACATCGACAATGTGACCCTCACCTGCCCGGACTGCGGCGGGGAGATGCGCCGCACGCCCGAGGTCATCGACTGCTGGTACGACTCTGGCAGCATGCCCTTCGCCCAGTGGCACTATCCCTTTGAGAACAAGGAGATCTTCGAGGCCAACTTCCCGGCCAACTTCATCTCCGAGGCCATCGACCAGACCCGCGGCTGGTTCTACACGCTGATGGCGATCTCGACGCTGCTGTTCGACAGGAGCCCCTTTGAGAACTGCGTGGTCATGGGCCATGTGCAGGACGCCGAGGGCAAGAAGATGTCCAAGCACCTGGGCAACGTGGTGGATCCCTGGGCCGTGCTGGACAAGCAGGGCGCCGACGCCGTGCGCTGGTACTTCTACGCCAACGGCGCGCCGTGGCTGCCCACCCGCTTCTCCGGCGAACTGGTCAGCGAGATGCAGTCCAAGTTCATGGGCACCCTGTGGAACACCTACGCCTTCTTCTGCATGTACGCCGCCATCGACGGCTATGTGCCCGCCGAGCACGTGGCGGACGAGAAGGACCTGACCCTGATGGACAAGTGGCTGCTGAGCCGGCTGAACAGCCTGGTGAAGGCCGTGGACGAGGGCCTGTCCGGCTACAGGATCACCGAGTCCGCCCGCGCCATCCAGGCGTTCGTGGACGAGCTTTCCAACTGGTACGTGCGCCTTTCCAAGTCCCGCTTCTGGGGCAAGGATTGGACCGGCGACAAGAAGGCCGCCTACCAGACGCTGTACACCGTGCTGGTGACGCTTTGCAAGGTGGCCGCGCCATTCATCCCCTTCATGACCGAGAGCATGTACCGCAACCTGGTGGTGGGCAGCGTGGACGGCGCGCCGGAGAGCGTGCACCTGTGCGACTTCCCCGCCGCCGACGAGGCACGCATCGACAAGCAGCTTGAAGCCGAGATGGACGAGGTGGCCCAGGCCATCACGCTGGGCCGCGCCGCCCGCAGCACCGCCAACATCAAGGTGCGCCAGGCGCTTTCCACCCTGTACGTGAAGGGCAGCAAGCTGTCCGACGCCTGCGCCGCGCTGATCCGGGACGAGCTGAACGTGGAGAGCGTGGAGTTCATCGAGGACGCCCGCGCCTTCACCAGCTACCAGATCAAGCCCCAGATGCGCACCCTGGGCCCGAAGTACGGAAAGCTCCTGGGCAAGATCGGCGCGTACCTGAAGGACGTGGACGGCAACGAATTCGTCGACGCGCTGGAGAAGGACGGCAGCGTGAAGTTTGAGATCGAGGGCACGGAAGTGGAGCTGGCCAAGGACGACTGCCTGATCGCTCCCGCCCAGAAGCCCGGTTTCGTAGCCGAGAGCGACGGCGGCATGACCGTGGTCATCGACACCAACCTCACCCCCGCGCTGATCGAAAAGGGCTATGTGCGCGAGGTGATCAGCAAGCTGCAGACCATGCGCAAGGAGGCCGGGTTCGACGTGGTGGACCGCATCACCGTCACCTACCGGACCACCGACACGCTGGCCGCGGCCATCGCGAACAACCGGGACGCCATCGCCTCCGCCGTGCTGGCCACCGCCATTTCCGACGCCGATGCCCCCGAAGGCGCCTACGCCAAGGAGTGGAACATCAACGGCGAAAAGGCCGCGCTGAGCGTGAAGAAGAACTGAAGCTGACGACGCAACACCCCCGGGCTGCCGCCCGGGGATGTTTTTTGCGCGTGAAAGCCTTCCCCCTTTGGGTGTGCGTAATCCCTGTAGGGGCGGCGTTGCGCCGTCCGAAAGCCTTCCCCTTTAGGGGAAGGTGGCATTTGCGAAGCAAATGACGGAAGGGTCGTCCCTCTTGCCTCCCCTTTCAAGGGGAGGGAGGCCCGCAGGGTCAGAGGGGTTATGGGAACCGGGAAACGCTCTTTTTTGGCGGCCTGCACAAAACCCGTTACGCCCCGCGCCTGCCCTGACAGCCAGGCGCGGGTTTCGGGCTCGCACAGCCAATGTGCGGGGCCCTCGGCCTCGCTTCGCTCGGCGCTATAAACTTCGCTCCTGCGCACGCTGCGCGCATCTGCTCGTTCCCAAGGGTTTTGGTTGCAGGCCGCCTCTGTATGTGGAGTGCAGCGAGGAGCGTGGCAGTCCTGAAGAGGGAATGCCCTACCGGCGCTTCGCGCCCCCTCCCCACTGCGGTGGGGAGGCTTTTGGATTGTACGCCCATAATCCTGCAGGGGCGGCGTTGCGCCGCCCGCCCAAGCCTTCCCATCCGGTAAAGAGGCCCATCCCGTTCCACACAAAAAGAAGGCCCTTCGGCCTTCTTTTTATGGGTTCCCCTCAGCTGTCTCCCCCCGCGGTGCTGGTCCAGCACACGGGGCACTGCTTCAGCCCGGCGGCCAGCGCGTTCACCAGGATGCCCTGGGTGGCGTTGTCCATGCCGGAGCAGGTGGCATAGGAGTGGTAATACGGGTTGCCGCTCTGGGCGAACACGGTGCTCTCCGCGTTGGGGCAGCACACCGGGCAGGCCGGGCGCTTCGCCTTCAGCATGTCCGAGAGCAGCACCTGCTGGGCGTCCCGCATGCCGGAGCAGGTGGAATTCACGTGATAATAGGTGCCGTTGGGCGTGGCATAGACATAGTAACCGCTGGACGCCTGCGCCGCGGCCTCCGTCTCGGCGTTCAGCGCGGCCTCCGCCGCCTCCTCGGCCTCGTCCACGCCGCCGATGCAGACCGGGCAGCGCTTCTTGCCGGTGACCCGCGCCTCGGCATAGGTCACCTTGCTGGCGTTGCGCATGCCGGAGCACTCGTCCTCCACGTGGTAATAGGTGCCGTCCTTCGTGCAGAACACCTCGCGGCCCGCGTCGGGGCAGCACTTCTCGCAGGCGGCCCGGCCCATCAGCAGGGCTTCCTTCAGGCCCACCTCCTGGGCGTCGCCGCCCAGGTCGCTGCAGTCGGCCTTGGTGTGGAAGTAGGTGTTGTAGGTGGAGCAATACACCTTCATGCCGCTGCGGTCCTCGGTGGCGCCGTTGACGAACACCAGGTCCCACAGGCCGTCGCTGTACTGGCTGGCCAGGCAGTAGGGGCAGGCCAGCATGCTCTGCTCCACTGCGGTGTTGCGGGCGATGCGGTTGGTCTCCGAGCCGCCGGGAATGAACGAACACTCCGCGTTCTGGTGGTACCAGGGCGCGCCGCTGACGGTGTACACCGCGTTGGCCTCGTCCACCTCCTCGGCGGGCACCACCACGGCCTCCGTCGCCTCCGGCTCCGCTTCCTCGACGGGCGCCTCGGTGGGCAGCGCCGCCGCGCCCACGGGCTGGGGCGTGATGGTGGTATCGGTCCGGGCGCGGAACGGCCGCACGAACAGCAGGATGATCACCGCCAGCAGCCACAGCAGGCTGAGCGCGGTGAGCAGTATGTTGGTGCTCTGCACGAAGCGCTTCCGGCGCCACAGCATCCAGATGCCCAGCGGGGGCACCAGGAACAGCATCAGCCAGTTGATCCACTCGTGCTCGTCCACGTAATCCAGCAGGTCGCCGATGCCGTTGTCGGGATACCGGGGCTCATAGGCCGGCGCGTCGTAATAAGGCGCGCGGCGATAGCCGCCGTCCTCGGGGGGATAGTCCCCGTCGTCGTCATAGCCGTAGGCCTCGTCGTAGCCGTAATCGTCGTCGTATCGGCTGTCGTCGTCATAGCCATAGCCGTCGTCATAGCCATAGTCGTCGTCGTAGCCGTAATCGTCCTCGTAATCATCGTAGGGCGCGTCGTAGCCCTCCGGGCGATAGGGTTCCTCGCCGTCAACGGGGGTCTCGTATCCGCCGGGCATGTAGGGCTCCTCGCCCTCGTAGCTCTGCAGCAGCTCCTCCCGCTTCTTGCCCAGGTTGAAGCCGCCGATGCGCAGCAACGCCATGTATTTCACCCCTTTGGTGGTGGTATGGGTACAGACAGTCGTCCTTTGTAGATTATAACACAAGCCGCCGCCCTTTGGGGGAATGTCGAAATTTGATAACGCAAAAGCCCGGTGGGTGTCTATCGGAGGGGGAAATTTAGGCGAAATTGGGGCGAGGGAGAGAGGACGGGATGAGTGGCTGCCGCGGCAAAAACAACGATCCCGCGACCGTATCCCGGCATGTCGTTGGATAATGAATGTACAGATCCTTCGCTGCGCTCAGGATGACAGGCGACGCCATGTTGTCATCCTGAGCGGAGCATCGCGGCAGGCGATGCGCAGTCGAAGGATCTGTACACATGTATTTTCAGGGCGAAACAACAGAAGACAGATGGCATTGATCCCGTCCGCTGTTCCTGTTCCCCTATTTCCCGTTCCCCATCCAGTCGATCACCCGGCCGCAATCGTCGTACAGGCAAATCGTGTCGGCCTTCTTCTTGTTGATGACCTTTTTGTCGTCCCAGAGGACGTCGTAATCCCCCTTGGTGGAGTTGGTCCCGATGGTGAGGGTCGCGCCGGGGTCGATGGATTCGTCGGCGAACACGTACATCTCGCCGCCCTTGTCGGAGAAGAGATAGCAGCCGTTGAGGCCGACGGGGCTGTCAGAGGTATTTTGAAGGGTAACGGTGTCGTCCGAGGCGTCCACCCGGGCGATGGACAGGCCGGAGACGGCGGGACATGGGAAGTCCACGGTCTCGGCGGTGGCGGTGCCGTTTTTCAGCGTGACGAGCACGCCCAGGCCGCTGTCCCCGGTGACCACCACCCGGCTGCCGGCGGCCTGCAGCCGGCTGATGACGCCGGGGTCGGGCGTGCCGGGCTTCTCCTGGCTGTCGGTGGAGACCACGGCGATCTGCGCGGCGCAGGCATTGGCGAAGGCGGCGCTGGTGGTGTCGTCGTCGCCGTGGTTCGGCACCTTCAACACGGCGCAGGACAGGTCGTCCCCCTGATTCAGCAGCTCCGCCTCCTCCGGCAGCTCCATGTCACCGGCGAGCAGCATCCTGCCCTGGGGCGATTCCAGCATCATCACCAGGGAGTTGTTGTCGTCCTTGTCGGTGTACCGGGAAGCCGGGGCCAGCACCTTCAACACCGCGCCGCTGTCCCCCAGTGGAACCTCGTCGCCCCGCTTGAGCCACTGAGCGCCGCCCATGGCCTGCACCGCCGGGTGCTTGCCCTCCTTCACGCCGGTGTACATCGCCGAAGCATACAGCGCCTCTATCCTTCTGTTGGGGATTCGGCCGTCATCCGCGGTCATCCATTTGAGCCCGCCCACGTGATCATCGTCGGTGTGGGTGAGGAACACGGCGTCCAGGCGATAGCTGTCACCGGCACGGAAGCTCGAGCCCATCAGCGCCAGGGCCTGGTCCACCCGCCCCCGCGCCCAGGTCTTGCCCGTGTCGATCAGGCCGATCCAGTCGCCACAGCGCAAAACGAGCGCGTCGCCCTTGCCCACGTTCGTCGCGAACAGGTACACCGCCTGGGCATCCGAGCGCAGCTTCTCAGCGGCCCCGGAATAGGACAGGCCTGAATCCACGGCAGCCGGCATTTGCGCTTCCCCCGTCTCCTCCGAAACAGGCTCGATGGTCGCCACCGGCTCCGGCGCAGACGTCGGCTCCGGGCCAGGCGTCGGGGCGGTCTGCCCGCAGGCCGTCAGCAAGACGCACAGCAACAATACAGGGATGATTTTCCGCATACGGTTCTCCTTGAAAAAGCAGTTGTAGAAGACCAGATTGCCACGTCGTCGCCATGCTCCTCCTCGCAATGACATCGTTCATACAGGATCGCAGCGTACTCATAAGTGAAGAAGGTGCGTCATTGCGGGGAGGGAAGGCCTTGTGCAGCCGCGCCAGCCGCTATTCCTGCTCCCTACTCCCTTATCCCTACTCCTTTGCCACCCACCGGAACCCGCCGCCGGGCACCAGCACGTCTTCGGCGCGGACGGTCTCGCCGGTCCACAGGTCGGTGAACTCTCCGGACTCGCCGGGCAGGCCGACCTGGGCGAACTGGCCGAAGTTGAACAGCGCCAGCAGCCGCTCGCCGCCGCAGACGCGCTCGATGCCCAGCAGGGAATTGCCGTTGTCGGGCAGCAGGCGCACCTTCGCCGCGGCGTCAAAGGCGGGATGCTCGGAGCGCAGCGCCTCCATGCGCCGGATCGCGGCGAACACCCGGCCCTCGGGCGTGGATTCGTCCCCGCGCTTCTTCGCGGCGGCCCAGTCCATGTCGCCCCGGTGCAGGTAGCGGCTGTCCTCGGCCTTCAGGGGGTCGGCGTGATAGGCGTCGTCGTTCAGCATGGCAATCTCGTCGCCGCTGTACAGCACCGGCACGCCGCTGAGCGTGAACATCAGCGCGTGCAGCGCGACATCCAGCTCCAGCGCGGCCTCCAGCGGCGCGCCGCCGCCGTTTTCAAGCGCGGTCTGCACGCCGCACAGGGAGGCCGTGGTGCCGCAGAGGCGGGCGTCGCCCAGGCGCGGGTCGTCGTTGTACAGCTCGCCCCGGGCCAGGCTCCCCGGCCACTTGCCGGTCAGGTAGTCGTTCAGATACTTCTTGTGGGGCACCTCGTCCATGCCGAACTGGCCCAGGAAGCCGTAGTCCAGGCCCCAGCCAATGTCGTCATGGCAGCGCAGGTAGTTGAGGAAGGTATACTGCCCCGGCAGGGCGAACACCTGGCCCAGCTGGTGGCGCAGCAGCCGCACGTCCCGGGTGGCCACGGTGTGCCAGATGGAGGCCATGGTGGTGACGTTGTACAGCATGTGGCACTCCGGCTTCTCCACGGTGCCGAAGTAGGGCACCACCTTGTCCGGGGCCATGACCACCTCGCCCAGCAGCAGCGTGCCCGGGCAGACGATCTCGCAGGCCATGCGCATCATGCGCACCAGCGTGTGCACCTGGGGCTGGTTGCGGCAGGTGGTGCCCAGCGCCTTCCAGATGTAGGGCACGGCGTCCAAGCGGATGATGTCCACGCCCTGGTTGCACAGGAACAGCATGTTGTCCGTCATGTCGTTGAACACCATGGGGTTGGCGTAATTCAGGTCCCACTGATAGGGCCAGAAGGTGGTCATCACCACCTTGCCCAGCGCCGGGCACCAGCTGAAGTTCCCCGGCGCGGTGGTGGGAAACACCTGGGGCACGGTCTTCTCGTACTCGTTGGGCACCACCCAGTTGTCGTAGAAGAAGTAGCGGCACTGGCTCTCCCAATCCCCCGCCCGGGCCTTTCTGGCCCACTCGTGGTCCTCGCTGGTGTGGTTCATCACGAAATCCAGACACACGGCGATGCCCCGGTCGTGGCAGTCCGACGCCAGGGCGGCCAGGTCCTCCATGGTGCCCAGCTCCGGCTGCACCCTGCGGAAGTCGGAGACCGCGTAGCCGCCGTCGCTGCGGCCCTCCGGGCTCTCCAGCAGCGGCATCAGGTGCAGGTAGTTCACGCCGCAGTCCTGTATGTAATCCAGCTTTTCCCGCACGCCCTTCAGCGTGCCGGCAAAGGCCTTCACGTACATCAGCATGCCCGTGATGTCGTGGGCACGGTACCAGTCGGGGTTCTTCTCCCGCTGACCGTCCAGCGCCCGCAGCGCCTCCGGCCGCGCCTGATACGCGCGATACAGCATGCCCACGAAATAGTCATAGGCCTGCATGTCCGCGTTGTACAGCTCGCAGTAGAGCCACTTCAATTCGTCCTCGTGCCGGGCAAACCGCTCGGCAAACACCTTGTCCCAGCTCCGCTTATCCATGTCGCCGCCCCCCTGTGCATTGTTGGCTTTATCATATCACATAGGGGCGAAGTTGGCAATAAAAAACGCCCGCTTCAGGGCGACATCAAGAAATGGGGAACCGAAGAACGGTTCTTTTTGGCGGCCTGCGCTCGCTGAGTGAAGCATCGCGTTCGGCACCACGCGCCGAGCCGCTCGCTTCAATTCACGACTCGGCAGGCCGCCCCGTGATTGGGAGCATCGAGGAATGGGACAGTTCTGAATGGGGGTGCCCCACCGGCGCTTCGCGCCACCTCCCCGCTGCGGTGGGGAGGCTTTTGGTTGGCGCATAATCTT
This sequence comes from uncultured Eubacteriales bacterium, assembly GCA_902765395.1. Lineage (GTDB taxonomy): Bacteria > Bacillota > Clostridia > Christensenellales > Aristaeellaceae > UBA2862. Next base: position 1,072 of record CACWZP010000020.1, on the reverse strand, counting down.
CTGTAGGGGCGGCGTTGCGCCGCCCTTACAAGAGCATTTACGAAATCCCGATCCTCGCTGGCCCCGCATCGCCGGGCGGGCTCTATTCACAGATACACAGACGCCCGCCCCATTTACGGGGCGGGCGGATGGTCAGTGTGCGCGGCAGCTCATGGCTGCCGGTCCCACCGGCTTAGTCGTCGATGATCTTGGTGACAACGCCGGAACCCACGGTGCGGCCGCCTTCACGGATAGCGAAGCGCAGGCCTTCCTCGCACGCGATGGGCGTGATCAGGGTGATCTCCATGTCGATGTTGTCGCCCGGCATAACCATCTCAACGCCATCGGGCAGCTTGATGTTGCCGGTAACGTCGGTGGTGCGGAAGTAGAACTGCGGACGATAGCCGTTGAAGAACGGGGTGTGACGGCCGCCCTCTTCCTTGGTCAGCACGTAAACCTGGCCCATGAAATGGGTGTGAGGATGAATGCTGCCGGGCTTGGCCAGAACCTGGCCGCGCTCGATCTCCGTGCGCTGCACGCCGCGCAGCAGAACGCCGATGTTGTCGCCTGCCTCGGCGAAGTCCAGCAGCTTGCGGAACATCTCGACGCCGGTAACCACGGTGGTGCGCTTCTCATCGGTCAGGCCGACGATCTCGACCTGGTCGCTCATCTTCACGATGCCGCGCTCCACACGGCCGGTGGCCACGGTGCCGCGGCCGGTGATCGAGAACACGTCCTCAACAGGCATCAGGAACGGCTTGTCGGTGTCGCGCTCCGGATCCGGAATGTACGCGTCGACAGCGTCCATCAGCTCGAAGATGCACTTGCACTCGGGGGTGGTCTTCGCGTCCTTGCCGGCAGTCAGGGCTTCCAGCGCCAGCAGCGCGGAGCCCTGGATGATCGGGATGTCGTCGCCCGGGAAGTCGTACTCGTTCAGCAGCTCGCGGATCTCCATCTCCACCAGCTCCAGCAGCTCGGGGTCGTCGACCTGGTCGGTCTTGTTCATGAACACGATGATGTAGGGCACGCCGACCTGACGGGCCAGCAGGATGTGCTCGCGGGTCTGGGGCATCGGGCCGTCGGCCGCGGACAC
>CACWZP010000019.1 GCA_902765395.1 uncultured Eubacteriales bacterium | reverse complement strand
GTGCCCCGGCCGTACTTCGAGGCGTGCATCATCGGCCAGAAGATCGTCTGGGCCCAGACGCCGCCGCCGTTGCGGGTCATGATCGGGGCGATGACGTTCACCAGCTGGGCGAGGCAGGCGACCTTCACGCGGTCGGCGTTCTTCAGGAAGGTGATCAGGATCGCGCCGGCGAGCAGCGCGTCCTCAAAGTTGTAGACGTCCTCGAGCAGCGGCAGGGCGCGGCCCCACTTGTCCGCCTTCCAGACCTCCTGGTCCTGCTGGTTGGAGTGGTACCAGACGTTCCACTCGTCAAAGGACAGGTTCAGCTTCTTCTTCGAATGCTTCCGGCCGCCGACGGCGTCGCAGATCGCGACGACTTCCCTGATGAAATCATCCAGGTCCATGCTGCGGGCCAGGAAGCCGGGGGTGTCGTTGGTGGGGTTGCCGTAGTAGCGGTGGAGGGAGACGTAGTCCACGTTCTCGTAGCACTCGTTGAGCATGGTGTATTCCCAGTCGCCGTAGGTCGGCATGTCGTGGGCGGCGCTGCCGCAGGCGACCAGCTCGATGGAGGGGTCGACCCACTTCATGACCTTGGCGGCCTCGTTGGCTACGCGGCCGTACTCGTAGGCAGTCTTGTGGCCGATCTGCCAGGGGCCGTCCATCTCGTTGCCCAGGCACCAGAGCTTGATCCCCAGCGGGTTCTTCGCGCCGTTTTTGATCCGCAGGTCGGACCAGTAGCTGCCGCCCTTGTGGTTGGCGTACTCGACGACGTTGCGCGCCGCGTCCGGGCCGCGGGTGCCGAGGTTCACCGCGTACATGACGGTGGTGTCCGCCGCCTTCGCCCAGTCGCAGAACTCATGCAGGCCGACCTCGTTGGTCTCGGTGGTGAACCAGGCCAGGTCCAGGCGCTTCGGCCGCTGGTCCCGCGGGCCGATGGAATCCTCCCAGTTGAAGCCGGAGACGAAGTTGCCGCCGGGATAGCGCACCACGGGCACGCCCAGCCGGCGCACCATTTCCAGCACGTCCTTTCTGAAACCCTGCCCGTCCGCCTGGGGATGGCCGGGCTCATAGATGCCGCCGTAGACCGCGCGGCCCAGGTGCTCGATGAACGAGCCGTAGATGCGCGGGTCGATCTTGCCGATGACGTAATCCCTGTCCAGGATCATGGATGCGTGTTTCATAGAGAAGCTCTCCCTTGTGCTGTGATAAGAATGGGAATGGGGTTCCTTTTGTCCGCGAAAATCAGTCCTGCCCTGTGGCGCGGACGCCCCAAAGGGTCCGGCCGTCCTCGGACATGGCGGTGAAGGTGGATACAAAGGCGTCCTGGTCGCCGTCGTAGCCGATGGCACAGAAGCCGCGGTACTCCACGCCATCCAGGGTGATGTTGACGTGTCCCGCCCGGTCGTTTTCAAAGGCGCCGCTCATATCGCCGGTCACGGTAAAGTCCTCGTGGAACTCCAGCGGCACGGACACGTGCTCCTCGGTATTCACGTCCTGCCCGTGGGACAGCACCTTGTAGGTGCCGAAGGGCTGGTACACGGCGTCCGCGGGGAACCTGTCGTCGGTCACGAAGCGCGTGGGCGCCACGCATGGCCAGCCATAGTCGTTGAACCACATCTCGCGGGTCTGAACGATGTAACGATCGTTGTTGGGCGCGAAGCGGGTGTGGTGAATCAGGAACCAGCGGCCCGTTTCCTCGTCGAAGTACACGCTGTTGTGGCCCGGCGAGCGGACGATGGCGGCCTTGTCGCTGTTCTCCCCCGCCAGGGGCGCGAACTGATATCCGCCCATGATCTTAACGCCATAGGGCGCGATATCGTCGTTGTTCCAGAAGTTGCCCGGCTGGCACATGCAGTCCGCCATGGGATGGCCCGCGGCGTCCTCATAGGGGCCGGTCACGCTCTTCGAGCGGCACACGCGCATGTTGTAGCCGTCGTTCACGTTCAACCCGCCGAAGGACAGGAACAGGTAGTAGTATTCGGTATCGGGGTTGTAGACGATATACGGCGCTTCAATGCAGCTGTGATTTCCGCCCAGCAGGTGGATGCCGTAAGGCTCCTGTCCCTCCAGGATCAGCCCCGTGGCCGGATCCAGCTCCAGCAGGAAGATGCCGCCGGAATAGGAGCCGTAGACCATCCACAGCCGTTCTTCGGCATCGAAGAACACGCAGGGGTCGATCGTGTTGGGATACTGGGTGGCGTCGTAGCCCTCATAGCCCGACTTCAGCAGGATCTGAACGTTCTCAAAGGGGCCCTCGGGGCTGTCTGAAACGGCCAGGCCCAGCGCCGCCAGGGGCTTGGAGCCCTCGCAGCAGCAGTAATACATGTAGTACCGGCCGTCCGCCAGCCGAATCACGTCCGGGGCCCAGAAGGTGCCCGTCTCGGCAAAGGTCAGGGCCTCCTTGAACTCGCTGCCGTAATTCGGCTGGAGGGTGCACTTGTCCAGCTTGGAAAACAGCTTCCAGTCCTGCAAGTCCTTCGACTTCGCCGCCTGCATGTGGCTGCCGTAGATGTAGTACGTGCCGTCGTCATACAGCACGGACGGATCGTGGACGCCGGCGTTGCCAAACTTCACCTGGGCGGCCTGCGCCGATGCCGACACCAGCAGCATCAGCGCAAGCGCCGCGATCATAAGCCGTCTCATGGATCAGCCCTTCACCGCGCCCGCGGTCATGCCCTCGACGATGAACCTCTGCGCGAACAGGTAGATCAGCAGAAGCGGCAGGATCGCGAAGCAGGAGCCGGTGATCATCAGGTCGTAGTTGTTGCCGTAGGGAGACCAGAGCGTGTTCAGGCCGATTGGGATGGTGTACTTCTTCATGTCGGAAAGCACCAGCATCGGCCACAGCAGGGCGTTCCACGCGCCCATGCCGGTCAGCACCGCCATGGAGGCGTAGGCCGGCTTCATCACCGGCATGATGATTCGGAAGAACACGCCGTACTCGGTGCAGCCGTCGATGCGGCCCGCCTCGATCATCTCATAGGGAATGCCCGTGAGGAACTGTCGGAAGAAGAACACCGCGCTCATCGAGACCAGGAAGGGCAGCATCACGCCCGCGTAGGAGTTGCGCAGGCCCATGGCGTTCACCTGGGTGTACATGGGCAGCATCAGGATCTCCAGCGGCACCATCATCACCATCAGCACGCACATGAAGATGACATTCTTGCCCTTGAAGTTGTACTTCGCCAGGCCGTAGGCCACCATGGAGCTCAGCAGCAGCGTCAGGCTGCCCTGCACCAGCACCACCAGCAGACTGTTCTTGTACCAGAGGAAGTAATCGTGGGGGTTGTATTCGCCGTTTGACATCACGCCCGTGAACAGATACTTCCAGGCCTTTGTGTGCAAAAGCTCAAAGGTGGGGTTCAGGTTCAGGCCGCTGACGAACAGCTCCGCGCCGCCCTTGAAGGTGCCCAGCAGCAGCGCGTACAGCGGAATGAGGAACAGTATGCAGAGGATGACGAAGAAGATTCCCAGCAGCACCTTCGCGACGGGATTGGACATTTTCTTGTTCATGGTCAGTCCTCCTTCTTGCCGATCACGCCGGTGATGCGCAGCTGCACCAGGGTGATGATCAACGCGCCAGCCAGCAGCACCAGGCCGACGGCAGAGGCGAAGCCGAACTTGTCGACCTTCTCAAAGCCGTAGCGGTACAGGTAGCCGACGATGGTCAGGCCGTAGTTCTTGGGGCTGTTGTTGCCGCCGAAGATCATGTAGCTCTCCGTGAACATCGCCAGGCCCGCGTAGATGGAAATGGTCAGCACGTAAATGGTCGTGGGCTTCAAAAGCGGCAGGCAGATCTTGGTGAACTTCTGCACGCCGTTGGCGCCGTCGATGTCCGCGGCCTCATAGAGCTCCTTGGAGATCGACTTCAGGCCCGCCATGTAATACAGCATGTTCATGCCGGTCCAGCGCCAGAAGCACAGCAGCACCATGGCGAACATGGAGCCGTTCTGGTCCTTCAGCCAGGTGATGGGCTTCAGGCCGAACACGCCGCGCAGCTGGTTCATCATCGCGCCGTCCAGCTCGCTGAACATCATTCGGAAGATGATACCGGCAACCACGACGGAGCACAGCACCGGCATGAAGGCCACGGTCTTGAACAGCTTGCCCATCTTGGAAAGCCCGGTTTCGGCCAGATAGGCCAGCAGCATCGGCACCGGGATCAGGATGGCGCAGGTCAGCACCATGTAGATCACGGAGTTGCGCACCGCGGTATAGAAGTTCTTGTTGGCGAACAGATCCTGATAGTTCTTCAGGCCGATCCACTTCGTGCCCGCGCCGGTGATTTCCTGGAAGCTCATCATCACGGTGGAGATGAACGGATAGAGGAAGAACACCAGGAAGGTGATGATGAAGGGCAGCACGAACACATAGGGCGCCACGCTCTGGGAATAGAGCAGGTCGCGGTTCAGCGCCACATAGGCCACGATCAAAGCCAGGCCCGCCAGGATCACCCACAGCCGATAGCGAGCCACGCCCAGCCACAGATTCTGCAGGAAGGAATAGCTCTGGCCCTCCTCCAGGGTGCCAAAGAAGAACGGACTCAGATCGCCGTGGGAATCATAGGCGCTGTCAAAGCGCACGGCCTTGCCCTGCAGCGAGAACAGGCCCACAATGCCGATCACCAGCAACAGCGCTCCGCAGATCAGCAGGACGAGCGCCCGCCTGCCGTCGCCGCGCGTGCGCGGCACAACCGCTTGAGCTTGCATCGAATAACCCCTCTCTTGTTGGTTTTTCTTTCGATCGCGTCAAGGGCCCTCATGCAGGCCCCCGTCACATAAAGGCATGGGAGGGAGCAAAGCTCCGCTCCCATGCTGTAAAGGTTACGAAGGATTCAGATTAGAACAGGTCGCTGTCGATGGCGTCCTGAGCGGTCTCCAGGGCCTCGGCGGTATCCACGCCATCCACATAAACCTCGTTCCACAGGGTGGTGCCCAGGTAGTTGTTGATGGTGGGGCTGATGGAGGTGGACAGGATGTAGCCGATGTTGTCCTTGATGGGCAGGAGGGCGTCGATCGGATAGCCGATGAAGTACTGGTTGAACTTGTTGTCGTCCTTCTTCATGATGGACTCGTCGTCCCAGATGGAGGTGTTGCAGGGGTCGAAGCCCATGACGTCCCAAATCTGAGCCTCGCCTTCGGGAGAAACCTTGGCATAGGCCAGGAACTCGGCGCACAGCTCGGGATTGGTGCCGTTGGCGTACACGACGGTGCCGGTGCCGCCCTGGCCGATGGACTGCAGCTGGCCTTCCTCGAACACGGGGCAGGGAGCCAGGACGTAGCGATCCTTGCAGCTCTCGCCGATTTCATCGGTGAAGCGGCTCATGAACCAGAAGGGCATGATGACGCAGGCGATCTTGTTGTTGGCGATGTAGGCCTTGCCTTCCTCGGTGTCGGGCTGGCCGCCGGGGCAAACTTCGCAGATGCCGGCCTCGAGCCAGGACTTCTGGGTGTCGATGACCTTGGCCAGTTCGGGGGTGTTGATGAAGGCGTTCTCGCCATCCTGCCAGTCGGTGCCCTGCTGCGCCAGCATCAGGGAAGCGACCCACTGGGTGCTGGTCTCGACGGTGCCCATCCAGGCTTCCGGATCGGCTTCCTTCAGCTTCAGGCCGGCCTCATACCAGTCGTCCCAAGTCTTGATATCTTCGTAGTTGACGCCAGCGCTCTCCAGGAGGGCCTTGTCATAGAAGCAAACCATCGCGCCGACGTGCAGCGGAGCGCCGTAGTACTTGCCGTCCTTGGCGTAGATCTCCAGGCGGGCCTGCACAAGGTCGGCCATGTAGGGCTCCATCGCGGGGGTCAGGTCAAGCAGCTTGTCGGAGAAAGCCAGAATGTTCGGGAACTGGCCCAGCTCTACGTCGCACATATCAGGCGCGCCTTCGTCGGCCTGCAGGGCGACCTTCAGCTTGTTGTGCATGTCGTCATAGCCGATGGTGGTCACTTCCACGGCGATGGGACGGTCGGGGTTGTCGCCGTTCCAGCGCTCGGCGGCCTTCTCAAAGAACTCCTGATGCTGGGCGATGAACGTCCACATGGTCAGGGTGGTCACTTCCTCTGCGGACGCGACGGCAAAGGTGCCGATCAGCATGCAGAGAACCAGAGCCATAGCAAACAGTTTCTTCATGGGAATTTCCTCCTTCATTATTTGAATAGCGTCAGGCGCTAATCAATTCAACGGGGTTCTGAGGTCAAGGGCTTAACCAATCATGCAGATTTATGGCAAATTCGCCAATTCCTAAACGATAACATTAACGTTAATGCTCTTGACTGTGATAATCATAGCATGGTATTCTTGTGCTTGTCAAGGGGCAAAAGCGTTTTTTTCGTAAAAATGTGTTCTTCACAAAAGGGAAATTAATATTGTTCGCTTATAATGCTGACAAAAGCTTCCATATGGCGTTCAACGGAGTAATACTATGAGACAATCAAGCGGCATTCAGCGCGTCACCATGCAGGACATCGCCCGCGAAACGGGCTATTCCGTGAACACGGTGTCCCACGCGCTTCGGAACAAGGATGACATCGCCCGCGAAACCCGCGAGCGCATCCAGAAGGTGGCCCGGGAAATGGGCTACATGGGCAATGCCATCGCCAGCTCCCTGCGCTCCGGGCGCACGCGCACGCTGGCGGTGATCCTGGGCAACATGTCCAACCCCTTCTATGGCATCATGGCCGACACCATCCAGGACGCCGCCGCCATGCGGGACTACAGCCTGCTGTTCATGTGCTCCCGGGACCGGGCGGACCTGGAGGAGCAGATGGTGGAGGCAGCCGTGGCCCGGCGGGTGGACGGCATCCTGCTCTTCCCCACCAATGAGAGTCTGCGCACCATTGAGCGCCTGAACGCCCTGGGCATTCCCTTCGTGCTGATGTCTCGCGCCCTGGGCGAGGACGTGGCCGACAGCGTGACCAGCGACGAGGAGCAGGGCGCTTACCTGGCCGTGAGCCATCTGATTCACAACGGCAGGCGCAACCTGGCCTATCTTTCCAACCTGCGCATCGTATACAGCTATGAAAAGCGCCTGGAGGGCTTCAACCGCGCCTGCGACGAGGCGGGCATTCCCCGGGAGGATCGCCACACCTACATCCACTTCGACCCGACCCGTGAGGATGCGCCGGTGTTGAGCTGGCACGCCTCCATAACCAACCGGCTCCTGCGCTGGCGTGAGGAGGGCGTGGACGGCCTGTTCGTGTTCTGCGACGAGGAGGCCTGGCACGTCCAGTCCGTGCTCCAACAGACCCCGCTGCTCCAGGATTGGGACGTGGGCATCGTTTCCTTCGATAACATCCAGGGCGTGCAGCACTTCCCCGCCGACCTGTGCAGCGTGGAATGTGACTTTGCCGAGATGGCCCGCCAGGCCATCGATTTGCTCCGGGATCGCATCCACGGCGACGAGAGGCCGCCGCAGAACGTCGTCTGCCCCGTCCGCCTCGTCTGCCGCGGCAGCTGCAAGCCCAGGAATTGACGAACACAGCGAAGGAGGGTTTTCGATGAACGCCAGCACCCGCCTCACGGATATTCCGGAGCTGAAGGCCTGCGTCGACTACCTGATGTACAGGTACACCGACGATGGCCGCCCGGCCGCGGAAATGTCCATCAGCCAGATGCTCGCCAGCCAGCCCACCTGGGACGCGGACAGCATGCTTCGCGGGTTGGAACGCCTGTGTCAGGTGGCGTCAACGCGCCGGATGCTGTACGATGTCTACCCCCAAGGGCAAGGGGACAAGCGCGATGCCAAGCTGTTCTTCCTGCCCGCCGAGCACCAGCCCTCCGACAAACCTTTTGTCATCTGCGTCTCTGGCGGCGGATACAGCTGCGTGTGCTCCGCCGTAGAGTCCTTTCCGGTCGGAGCCCGGCTGAACGCGCTGGGCTATAACGTCTTTGCGCTGAATTACCGGGTTGGCGAGGGCGTCACGCTGCCCGCGCCGGTGGAGGATCTGGCCGCGGCGGTAAAGCTCATCCTGGCCAATCCATCTGAATTTGGCCTCGTCAATACCGATTACGTGGTCAACGGTTATTCTGCCGGCGGAAGCCTCGTCACCATCTACGGCACCGAGCCCAACGGCTGGGCAAAGTACGGCTGTCCGCGCCCAATCGCGCTGTTCCCCATCTACCCCGCCATCTCCACCGCCCCTGAATTCATCCCCGACCCGCAGGCCCGGCTGCACTTCATGGGCCGCATGTTCGGTCCCGGATTTGACGAAGCCTATGCCCGTTCCTTCGATGTCCCGGATTGCATGACGGACAGCTATCCGCCCTGCTATCTCGTCCACGCCAAGGACGACCCCGCTGTGCCCGTAGCGCACAGCCTGACATTGGAGCGGCTGCTCCAAGAGCGGGGCATTCCCGTCCGCGCCGAGATCATCGAGAAGGGCGGGCACGGCTGGGGCGACGGCAGCGGCACCGCCGCCGAAGGCTGGGTGGATCGCGCCGCGGCATTTCTGGAGGGGCTGCAGCATATGTGATCCCCGGCAGGCATATTCCTCCTACATCTATGTGTAACAGGCGATGTCCATTGATTGTCCATTAAAAAATCGCAAAAGCCGGCTGCTTTTGCGATTTAACATGCATTTAATAATTATGCCCCCCCGCCTTCTCCAGGTCAGCAGGCTCTCCGTCATGCTAGCCCAGGACCAAGCGCTCATGTACTCGCCCCGATAGCTCTGCACCACATCCTGGTCCCCCTCCAGAAAGCGATACAGGTCGCAGACAAAGTGCTCCGGCCGCACGCGCAGCGTGCCCCGACCCATTTCAAGCATGTCCTCGATCCCGTATTCCCTCAGGGTGGTTCGCAGGGAGCGCACGTAGTTGTCCAGCTGCTTCTGCATGCCCCGGTCGTAGGGGCGATTCTCCCACAGCGCTGCGAACAGCTCCGCCTTCGTGACCGTCGCTCCCTGCCTGTCCACCAGGTAGCCCAGGATCTCCCTGCACTTGGCGGGCCGAAACTCCACCGTCCTGCCGTCCGCCCGCACGTCGAAGCCGCCGAAGGTGCGCACCACCACATGGCCCTCCAGCGGCTTGCGCCTGCCGGAAAGCGCGTGGGTCACGTCTGACTCCAGGGCTTCCTTCGTGACGGGCTTGAGTAGATAGCCCGAGGCCCGCACCGCAAAGGCGTCCACCGCATACTTGGGATAGGCCGTCACGAAGATGATGGCGGCATCCGGCCGCCTTTCCTTGATGGCCGCCGCCAGCTCGATGCCGCTCATCCCCGGCATTTCCACGTCCAGCAGCGCCAGGTCGACGGGGTGCTCCGCCACCCATTCCAGCGCCTTGCGGGGATGGGTAAAGCCCACGGCCTCCTCCGTTTCCGGAAGCTCCCGGCACAGCGAAACCGTGCGCTCCAGGATCAGCCGCTCGTCATCGATGCAGATTATCCGCATGGCTCTCACTCTCTTTCGTATCCGGAAGGGTGATAGTGACCGTCGCGCCATGACCCTTGCCGCTATCAATCGCCATCGACCCGCCGCACATGCGTCAGGCGCCCGCGCGTTCCAGAGGCCGATGTAAGGAAAAAACAAGCCCTGCCCCAAGAAGACAATATCGCAACAGGGATCAAAAGTCAAGGGCGTGAACGCAAAACATGCCCCGCCGGCCATGCCGCTTGCCAGGCAACATGGTCGTCGGGGTTCAGTGTGTCAAGGATTCTCACTCAGGGCAGGTTTACCTCTGGGGTACCTGCTGCTGGCCGTTCATCGGACTGTTGGGCGTTGTGCCGCTCTGTGCGTCAGGCTGCTGCTGATTGCCGGGCATCTGCTGCTGGCCGTTTATCCAGCCGCCAGGCATCTGACCGTTCATCTGGCCACCCTGCATCATGCGGCCACCGCGCGGGCCCTTCTGGCCGCCCATCCTGGGAGTGTTGTTCTGGAACTGATAGCCACAGTTCGGGCACTCGCCGTTCTTGGCAGCCAGGCGTTCTTTCACGCTGTTCAGGATCAGGTCAGCCTGTCCCAGCGTCATCGCGCCGGCCTCCACATAGCCGTTCAGTTCCTCAGCCAGATCGTCCACGCGTTTGGATTCCCGCGCGCTGCGCCAGGCGTCCAGGGCATCCTGGAGGGCCGCGTTTTCATCAGTTTTCTCTGCTTCAGCAGCGGTAGCCGCTTCCTCAGCCGGAGCTTCTTCCGTTACAGCGGGAACGGGATCCGTTGCAGGTTCAGCTGTTTCAGCGAACGCCGCAATACCCATTACCAATACCAGTGCCAACGCGATATCCTACAGAATAATGGAAACCCGGAAAATAGTATCAAAACAGTATCATCCGGTTATCGCGTACCCCGAAAAGCCCGTGTTTTCAGGCACTTTCGCGGATTGTACCTTATTCCCACTCAATCGTTCCCGGCGGCTTGCCGGTCACGTCGTAGACGACGCGGTTAACGCCGGGGACTTCGCCGATGATGCGGCTGGTGCAGGTCTTGAGCACGGCATAGGGAATCTCGGCGGCCTCGACGGTCATGGCGTCGTCGGAGGTGACAGCGCGCAAGGCGACGCAGTAGCCGTAGGTGCGGTCGTCGCCCATGCAGCCCACGGTGCGCACGCCGGTGAGCACGGCGAAGGACTGCCAGATGGCGTCGGAGAGGCCGGCGTTTTTCAGTTCTTCCAGATAGATGGCGTCGCACTCGCGCAGGATGTCCAGCTTCTCGCGGGTGATGTCGCCGATGACGCGCACGGCCAGGCCAGGGCCCGGGAAGGGCTGGCGCCAGACCATGTCGCGGGGAATGCCCAGGCCCTCGCCCACGGCGCGCACCTCGTCCTTGAACAGCATGGACAGCGGCTCGATGATGTGATCCTTCGTAAAGAGGCTGTCCTTGGGCAGGCCGCCCACGTTGTGGTGGCTCTTGATGGTGGCGCTGCCGCCCATGCCGCTCTCGATCTTGTCGGGATAGATGGTGCCCTGGAGCAGGAAATCCGCGCCGATCCTGCGCGCCTCCTCCTCGAACACCCGCACGAACAGCTCGCCGATGATGTGCCGCTTGCGCTCCGGCTCGGTGACGCCCGCAAGCGCCTCCAGGAAGCGGTCGGAGGCGTCCACGTGGATCACGTTCAGGCCCAGGTTGTCCCGATAGGTGGCCATCACCTGCTTCGCCTCGTCCTTGCGCAGCAGGCCGTGGTCCACGAACACGCAGGTCAGCTGGTCCGGCCCCAGGGCGCGTCCCGCCAGGGCGCAGGCCACGGAGGAATCCACGCCGCCGGACAGGCCCGCGACCACCCTGCCGCTGCCCACCTGCCGCTGGATGTCGGCCACCATGCGGCCGATCATGTCCTCGGCGCGATAGCCGCCCTTGCAGCCGCAGATGTTGAAGGCAAAGTTGCGCAGCATCTTCACGCCCTCCACGGAGTGCTTCACCTCCGGGTGGAACTGCACGCCGTAGACGCCCCGCGCCGCGTCGGAGAAGGCCGCCACGGGGCAGTGGTCGGTGTGAGCGTCGATGGAAAAGCCCTTGGGCGGCGCGCTGACCCGGTCGCGGTGGTTCATGAACACCGCCGTCTGGCGGCTGACGCCCTGAAACAGCGGTGCGTCCTCGGTGGTCAGCAGCGTGTGGCCGTACTCGCCCACCTCCGCGCTGGAAACCTCGCCGCCGTAGACGTAGTTGATCAGCTGCATGCCGTAGCAGATGCCAAGCACCGGCACGCCCAGCTCGAACACCTCTTTGCCCAGCCGCGGCGCGTTTTCGCCGTAAACGCTGTTCGGCCCGCCGGTGAGGATGACGCCCTTCAGCGCCTCGTCCCGCCAGGTGTCGATGGGCGCGGCATAGTTCAGGATCTCGCAATAGACGCCCGCCTCGCGGATGCGCCGGGCGATCAGCTGGTTATACTGGCCGCCGAAGTCCAGTATGATGATCTTCTCGGAAACCGCCATGGACATGCCCCCTTTTGATGCAATATGATAGCACACATGGGATTGGTTTGCGCGATCGGGCGTGTTAATTCTAAAAACGATTTCCGGCGGATTCCTGCGGCCTCCGCCGGACCGCGCGGTCTATTTGACTGAAGCGGCAATCGCCCGCCTTTGGCAGTCCGTCCGCCAATCGTGCACAATTCAAAGAATAGAGCCATGCCAAGCGGCACGGCTCTATTCTTTCTCATTCTGAACCTCGGACAGGAACGCGGCCAGGGCGCTGATGGATTCGTCCGAAAAACCCGTCATCGAAATCCGCCCTGTTTCGCTCCCCCGCAGCAAATAATCGGTGCTGACCTTGAACGTATCGGCGATCTTCAGCAGCACGTCATAGGACGGGCTGCGATCTCCGCTTTCATATTGGCCCACCGTCACCTTGTGCACGCCAATCAGACGGCCAAGGTCGGCCTGTGACCATTTGCGGGCCTTTCGCAGGCTCCTTATTCTTTCGCCCACCTGGGCAGACAATGCCGAATTCAATTGCAACACCTCAGTTTATTTTACTATCGAAATTATATTCTATCGGCATGTTTTTGAATTCATTATGTTGACTTTTGGATTGTTACCATTTATAATATCTCTGTAATTATTTTAAGAGGAGGAATTCCCATGAAGAAGGTATTTTCACTACTGCTCGTGCTGCTGATGGTGCTGTCCGTCGCCGTGCCCGGCATGGCCGCGGGCAAGACCAAGGTCACCTTGTCCCACAAGGGCACCGTGGAGTTGAAGCTGGGCGAGACCCTGCAACTCACCGCCACCGTGTCCACCGGCGCGACGCCCACCTGGAAGAGCAGCAAGAAGAGCGTGGCCACCGTTGAAAACGGCCTGGTGACGCCCGTCAAGGAAGGCAAGGCCACCATCACCGCCAAGGCAGGCGGCAAGACTGCGAAGGTCACCGTGAAGGTGGTCGACCCCGCCAAGCCCACGGGCCTGACCATCGAGCAAGGCAAAAAGGCTACGCTGGACATCGACAAGACGCTGCCGCTGACCATCGCCTTCAAGCCTGACACGGCCTGGAGCAGTCTGAACTTCAAGACCAGCAAGAAGAGCGTGGCCACGGTGGAGAACGGCGTCGTCATCCCCCACAAGGAGGGCAAGGCGAAGATCACCGTCACCTCCGCGAAAAACAAAAAGGCGAAGGCGACCATCACCATCACCGTGAAGGATCCCTACAAGCCTACGAAGCTGAACATCAACCAGGGCAAGAAGCAAACCCTGACCGAGGGCGGCAGCCTGCAGCTCACCATCACGCCGACCCCGTCCACGGCCCGGAAGGACCTGACCTTCAAGAGCAGCAAGAAGTCCGTGGCCACCGTGGACGCCAACGGCAAGGTGACCGCCATCAAGAAGGGCACGGCGAAAATCACCGTGACCAGCAAGAGCAACAAGAAGGCCAAGGCAACCATCACCATCAAGGTGAACAAAGCCCCGAAGGTGAGCGGCAAGGACCTGTTCGATTTGATCGGGAAGACCGCCGATTACGCCATCCAGAATTACAGTCTCAAAGTCGCCAAGTCCTACGATGAAGGTGGCGATCATTGGATCGTCCTGCGCGGGGACGGCATTAGCATAATCACAATCGGCAAGACCACGGCGGATGCGGTCTTCTACTCAGCGGATATCTATACTCCCTGCAAGCACAACCTGAACGGCGTGACCTTCGGCATGGAGAAGGATAAGGCGATTTCGACGCTGAAGAGCAAGGGCTGGAATCTGGAGTGGGAAGAACCTGACCCCAACGGCAACATCGAATGCTTCCTGGAACGCAAAACCGCCTGTGTCAGCATGACCTTCAAGAAGGGCAAGCTGACGAATATGCTCCTTGATCCCGTGTATGAATAAGCCCGAAGCGCGGGACGGCGGCATCGCCGCCCTGCCTGCGGCCAACCGGCCTCCCCTCGCGGGAGGCCGTTCTCTATTGGAATTGTGCACGATCAGCGGACGGAGCGCCAAAGGCAGGCGGCGCAACGCTGCCCCTGCGGGATCTGCCACAGCCGATATTCCTGTTCCCCGTCCCCTGTTCCCCCCTATATTGTAACTTTATTTCTACATTTCCCCCATAGTCATTGACAAGGCCGCTGCGGGTGAATTATGATTATGGTTGCTATAATAGGAAAGCCATAATTGGATACACGCAATGATTTGGAGGGACTGGACATGCTAAAGAAGGGTCGCAAGCGCGAGGCCAAGGGCCTGGCGGTGCTCTATTTCATCATTGGTTTAATCATCCTTTTCATCATATTGGCCGTGATCTACTTCGCGCTGGCGAAGCTGGACTACTCCGACCAGGTGGACCCCGAGACCACCATGCGGCCCTATGTGGAGACCACGCCGGAGCCGGAAGTGCCCGAGGACGAGCCGGTGGAGGAAGGCTCCGAGTTTGACCTGCCCGAGGACGAGGTGGACCTGACCGTCACACCCGAGCCCACGGAGGAGCCCACGCCCGAGCCCACGCCCGAGCCCACCCCGGAGCCCACGCCCGAGCCCACCCAGCTGCCCGCGGGTTCTGCGGCGGTGCCGATGACGAAGCTGCCCAACCTGCCCGGCACGGCCTCCGAGAACGGCAAGACCGGCATCACCGGCTGCTACGTGTCCGCGCCCGACGATAACCAGCTGATGGTAATCAGCGGCTACGGCTACGTGAACGTGGAGGGCTTCGACGGCGCCCAGGCCAAGAGCTGGCTGGTGGTGACCCAGGTGGCCTCCGGCCAGAGGGTCGGCTATGAGCTGCCGCTGGTGGCCGGCGCTTCCGGGCTGCCCCACGACGGCGCCGTTTGCCAGAACGCCACCGCCTGCGATTACCAGATCACCCTGAACGTGAGCCAGTATCAGGAGGGCATCTACTCCCTGGCGCTGGTGATCGGCTACAAGCTGCCCGACGCCAAGGACGCCTCCTTCGCCTACTATCCCTTTGGCGGCGACGTGAGCTTCACCGTCCTGGACGGCAAGGTGATCACCCCGGTGAACGCGGTGGACCACGAGTAAACCCCGACAATCTGTCAAATCGTACCTGCCCCGCGACAATTCGGATGTCCGGGGCGGGTTTTTATGGGAAAGCCCTTCCCCTGCCCCGCCGATTTGCTATAATAATACCGTCGCGAGGCAATCAAGCCCCGCCGTACCAAAGATAAGGAGGAAACAACCATGTTCAACAAGCTGGCAAAGCACGGCGTAGTCGTCGTCATCATCATCGTGGCGCTCGCGGCGCTGCTGGCCAACAGCTTCGCCCGCGTGCCCGTGGGCTCCACCGGCATCCTGCTCACCTTCGGCAAGGTGCAGGACGGCGTGACCCTGTCCGAGGGCGTGCACATGCACATCCCCTTCATCCAGGAGATCGTCAGCATGGACAACCGGGTGCAGAAGCTGGAGCTGAACACCGAGGCCTTCTCCAAGGACATACAGACCGTATCGGCCAAGCTGGCCGTGAACTACCGTCTGCGGGCGGAGAGCAGCTTCTCGGTGTACAAGAGCTACGGCACGGCCTTCGAGCAGAACATCATTGTGCCCGCCACCCACGAGGCGCTGAAGAGCGTGTGCGCCCAGTACACCGCCGAGGAGCTGATCAGCAAGCGCGCCGAATCGTCCGACAAGATGCGCGACGAGCTGGACGCGAAGCTGACCGGCATGGGCATCACCGTCACCGACTTCAACATCATCGACTTCGACTTCTCCACCGATTTCATCAACGCCGTCGAGGCCAAACAGGTGGCCGAGCAGGTGCGCAAGAAGGCCGCCACCGAGAACGAGACCGCCATCGCCCAGGCCGAGCGGGAGAAGCAGGTGGCCATCAAGCAGGCGGAGGCCGCCGCGGAAAAGGTGCGCATCGAGGCGGAGGCCAAGGCCAACGCCGTGAAGCTGGCCGCCGAGGCCGAGGCCTTCCGGCTGGAATCCATCAACAAGAACCTGACCGACCAGACCATCCAGAACACCCTGGCCGAGCGCTGGGACGGCAAGCTGCCCACCGTGATGGGCGGCACCGGCACCATCATGAACCTCAGCGACCTGCTGGGCGGCGCTTCCACGGATGCACAAAATCAATAAGAAGGAAACCACCATGATTGAGTACAAGGTCATCACCACCAGCGTGAGGGACGCTGAAAAGGATATCAACGCGCTTGCCGGCGAGGGCTGGCAGGTGATCGCCACCGACGTCATCTCCGGCGCTGCGTTCTCCGTGAACAGCACGCCCATGATCGTGACGCTGGGCAGGAAGATCTGACGCAGGGGGTTGTCTCAAAATGAGACAGCCCCTATGAATTACGCCTTCGACGCGTGAATTGGCCTGACGGCCATGATTTGCCCTTTACGCACCGCCGCCCACGCAAATCGGGTCGGCGGCAGCACCGGCGCGACTGCTATTCGTGCGTGAATTGCGCCCGGTACCGTTTCCCAATCCGCAGGATTGCGAAGTCGGCAGTCCGGCGCGTTGGAAGGGGAGCCATTCAAATCATGCGTTCATATGCAAATCATGTGCGCAGCACGATTCATGGCGCGCAGCGCCAATTCACTGGATATGTGCATGATTGTCGGGGACAACCAACGGATGGCCCCGACAATCATGTTGAGACAGCCCTTTTGGGGCTCACTTTTCACGCATTCGTGCTTTAACCTGTGACCGGCATGCAGTATAATCATGTCAGTTGGGATTTAACCTCTCCATAATTGACTTTATCGCGCTAAAGTGCTAAAATAATAAAGCAAACCAAATTCGGGAGGCTCGCCATGGAAGCCAAGTATCCGCTGAAGCCGGAGGAGCGCGTGCTGTACGCGCTGCGGGGGCTGTATCGCCAGTACGGCTACAGCCCGTTCAAGATGGGCAAGTTCGAGGAGTACGACCTGTACGTGCGCAACAAGGACTTCCTCGTCTCCGACGGCATCATCACCTTCACCGACACCGACGGGCGGCTGATGGCTCTGAAGCCGGACGTGACGCTGTCCATCATCAAGAACGCCCGCGTGACGGCCGGCTGCGTTCAAAAGCTGTACTACAACGAAAATGTGTACCGCGTGTCCGGCTCCACCCGCTGCTTCAAGGAGATCATGCAGACGGGCCTGGAGTGCATCGGCGACGTGGGGCTCTACAACCTGTGCGAGGTCATCTCGCTGGCGGCGCGCAGCCTGGCGCTGATCGACGAAAACTACGTGCTGGACATCAGCCACATGGGCGTGGTGTCGGCGCTGGTGGACGCGCTGGGGCTGGACGCCGACGCGCGGCAGGGTGTGCTTGCCTGCATCGGTGAGAAGAACGCCGACGGCGTGCGCAAGCTGTGCCCGGAGGTTGACATCGACGGCATACTGGCCCTGATCGCCTCCCACGGCCCGGCGGCGCAGGTCATCCCGGCGCTGATGCCCTACTGCAAAGGCGGCGCGGCAAAGGCGGCGCTGGACGAGCTGCAGCGGGTCACCGAGGCGCTGGCGGCGGAGGGGCTGGACAAAATCAGCCTGGACTTCTCCATCGTCAACGACATGAACTACTACAACGGCATCGTGTTCATGGGCTATATCGACGGCATCCCCGCTTCGGTGCTCTCTGGCGGGCAGTACGACAAGCTGATGCAGCGCATGGGCAAGAGCGCCCGGGCCGTGGGCTTTGCCATCTACATGGATCTGCTGGAGCGCCTGGGCGACGGCGAGCGGCCCTACGACGTGGACACGCTGCTGCTCTACGACGACGGCGCCGACGTGGCCGCGCTGGCCAGGGCCGTGCGCCAGCTGACCGCGCAGGGCAAGCGGGTCACCGCCCAGAAGGCCGTGCCAGAGAAGCTGCGGTATCGGGAAAGCATACGCTTTCAGAGTTAAGAGTTCAGAGTTCAGATCATTGGCCTGTTATCTTAACTCTGAACTCTCAGCTCTATACTCTCATTCATATCCCCCATATCTCAAGGAGGAAAAGAGAATCTTGAAGACCATGGTCAATGTCGCCCTGCCCAAGGGGCGTTTGGGCGAGAAGGTATACGGCATGTTCGCCGCGGCGGGCTATGAGTGCCCGTCGATCCTGGAGCCGAACCGCAAGCTGATCTTTGAAAACGAGGCCGCCGGGGTGCGCTATTTCTGGGTGAAGCCCTCGGATGTGGCCATCTACGTGGAGCGCGGCGCGGCGGACATCGGCGTGGCCGGCAAGGACATCCTGCTGGAGTACGCGCCGGAGGTGTACGAGCTCCTCGACCTCAACGTGGGCAGGTGCCGCATGGCAGTGGCCGCGAAGAAGGATTTTCGCGACAACCCGGAGCGCACGCTGCGGGTGGCCACCAAGTTCGCCCGCATCGCCCGCACCTACTATGCCGGGCTGGGTCGGGACATCGACATCATCCACCTGAACGGCTCCATCGAGATCGCCCCGATCCTCGGCCTTTCCGACGTGATCGTGGACATCGTGGAGACGGGCAAGACGCTGCTGGAAAACGACCTGGAGCCCTACGAGACCATCGTGCCCATCAGCGCCCGGCTGATCGCCAACAAGGCCAGCTTCAAGTTCAAGAGCGCTGAAATCGAGGCCATACAGCGTGGGCTCGCGAAGGAGGTTTCACTGTGATCAGGATCATGAAATACGGCGAGGTCGCCAATGAGGATATCTTCGCCCGCAGCGTGCCCGAGGTGGACGTGGCCGGGATCGTTTCTGACATCATCGCCGAGGTGAAAAATCGCGGCGACGCGGCGCTGTTCGACTACTGCGAGAAGTTCGACCGGGTGAAGCTGACCTCGCTGGAGGTCTCCCCCGTCGAATTCGACGCCGCCATGGCCGCCATGGAGCCGGAGTTCATCGACGTGCTGGAGACCGCCGCGGCGAACATCCGCAATTTCCACGAAAAGCAGGTGCGCCAATCCTTCATCATTGCGGAGCGCGACGGCGTGGTGATGGGCCAGAAGGTGACCCCGCTGGACAAGGTGGGCCTGTACGTGCCCGGCGGCACGGCGGCCTATCCCTCCACCGTGTTGATGGACGCCATCCCCGCGAAGATCGCCGGCTGCGGCGAGATCGTGATGGTCACGCCCCCCGCCCGGGACGGCAGCGTGAACCCGGCCATACTGGCCGCGGCCAAGGTGGCCGGCGTGGACCGGGTCATCAAGGTGGGCGGCGCCCAGGCGGTGGCCGCGCTGGCCTGGGGCACCGAGACCGTGCCCTGCGTGGACAAGATCGTCGGCCCCGGCAACGCCTTCGTGGCGGAGGCCAAGAAGCAGGTGTTCGGCCGGGTGGCCATCGACATGATCGCCGGGCCCAGCGAGATCTTGGTGGTCGCCGACGGGAGGAGCGACCCCCGGGAAGTGGCCGCCGACCTGCTCAGCCAGGCCGAGCATGACAGGATGGCCAGCGCCGTGCTGGTCACCGACAGCGCCCAGCTGGCGGAGGCCGTGCAGGCGGAGGTGGAGCGGCAGGTGCGCCTGCTGCCCCGGGTCGAGATCGCGTCCGCATCCATCGACGTGAACGGCAAGATCATCGTGGCGGACAACCTGGACCAGGCCATCGAGATCGCCAACGCCATCGCGCCGGAGCATCTGGAGCTGTGCGTGGACAATCCCTTCGACTACCTGGACAAGGTGAAGCACGCCGGTTCCATCTTCATGGGCCGCAACTGCCCTGAGGCGCTGGGCGATTACCTGGCCGGGCCGAACCACACGCTGCCCACCGGCGGCACCGCCCGGTTTTACAGCCCGCTGTCCGTGGACGACTTCGTGAAGAAGAGCCAGTACACCTACTTCACCCGCGAAGCCCTGTCCGCCGTGTCCGACAAGATCGCCCGCTTCGCCCGCAAGGAGGGGCTGGAGGGACACGCCAGGAGCGTGCTTTCAAGATTCAGTGAATCCTGAAAACACGAAATGAAAAATGAATACTGAAGACTGAAAAATGAAGAATTGGGTGTGTGTCACTGTTCATTCCTAATTCCTCATTCCTCATTCAAAACCAGGAGCGCGTTACAATGAGCAGATACCTCTCCGATAAGTACCAATCCCTCGAGGCGTACACTCCCGGCGAGCAGCCGCGGGACATGCGCTATGTGAAGCTGAACACCAACGAGAGCCCCTATCCCCCGGCCCCGGGCGTGATGGAGGCGGCGGCGAAGGAGGCCGCGCGCGCCCAGCTGTACAGCGACCCGGTGTGTGCCGACCTGCGGGATGCGCTGGCCCAGCGCTACGGCATGAAGCGGGCCAACGTGTTCGTGTCCAACGGCTCCGACGACATCCTGAACTTCGCGTTCATGGCCTTCGCCGGCGGGGACGTGCCCGCGTATTTCCCGGACATCAGCTACGGCTTTTACAGCGTCTATGCCGCGCTGCACGGCATCCAGGCGCGGCCCGTGCCGCTGAAGGAGGACTTCTCCATCGACCCGGCGGACTACATGAACCTCGGCGGCTTCATCGTCATCGCCAACCCCAACGCCCCCACCGGCATGGCGCTGACGCGCGATCAGGTGGAGCGCATCGTGGCGGCGAACCCGGAGCACGTGGTGCTGATCGACGAGGCCTATGTGGACTTCGGCGCCGAAAGCTGCCTGCCCCTCGTCGAAAAGTACGACAACCTGCTGGTGGTGCAGACGTTCTCCAAGTCCCGCGGGCTGGCCGGCGCGCGGCTGGGCTTCGCCATCGCCCGGGAGGGCGTGATCGCCGACCTGGAGCGCATCAAGTACAGCACCAACCCCTACAGCGTCAACCGCATGACGCTGGCCGCGGGCGTGGCGTCCCTGGCGCGGGACGACTACAACGCCGACAACTGCCGACGGATCGTCAAAACCCGCGAAGCCACGGTTGAGCAGCTGCGGGTCCTGGGCTTTGAGGTGCTGCCGAGCCTGGCCAACTTCGTGTTCGCCCGCAAGCCGGGCGTGGACGGCGGCTGGCTGTACCGGGAATTGAAGGCCCGGGGCGTGCTGGTGCGCCACTTCGACAGCCCCCGCATCGCGGATTTCCTGCGCATCACCATCGGCGCGGAGCAGGAAATGGCGGTGCTGATGTTGAAATTAAAGGAAATCCTTTCCGAGACTTAAGGAGTGAGCCCTATGCGTACATCCGAGATCATCCGCCGCACGGCGGAGACGGACATCCGCCTGACGCTGGATCTGGACGGCACCGGCGCGGGCGAGATCGACACCGGCTGCGGCTTTCTGAACCACATGCTGACGCTCTTCAAGAAGCATGGGCGCTTCGACCTGACGGTGAAGTGCGTGGGCGACACGGATGTGGACGACCATCACACCGTGGAGGACATCGGCATCTGCCTGGGCAGCGCGTTCGCCGAGGCCCTGGGCGACATGGGCGGCATCAACCGCTATGGCAGTGCCATCCTGCCCATGGACGAGGCGCTGATCCTCTCCGCGGTGGACATCTCCGGGCGGGACACCCTCGTCTACGCGCTGGACGTGCCCACGGAAAAGATCGGCACCTTCGACACCGAGCTGGTCAAGGAGTTCTGGCTGGGGTTCGTGCGCAAGGCCAACGTCACCCTGCACATCCGTCAGCTCTCCGGCGAGAACAGCCACCACATCGTGGAAGGCGCATTCAAGTCCGTGGCGCGGAGCCTCAGGCAGGCCGTGGCCATCGACCCGAGCCTGAACGGGGAGATCCCGTCGACGAAAGGCGTATTATGATTGCGATCATTGATTACGGCGTGGGCAACCTGTTCTCGCTGGCCCACTCGGTAAAGACCGTGGGTGGGGACGCCGTCGTCACCGGCGACGCCCATGCCATACTGTCCGCCGACCACGTGCTGCTGCCCGGCGTGGGCGCCTTTGGCGACGCCGCCCGGAAGCTGCGCCAGACCGGCCTGGACGCGGTGGTGAAGGACGCGGCGGCCCGCGGCACGCCCATCATGGGCATCTGCCTGGGCATGCAGCTGCTGCTGGACAGGTCCTTCGAGTTCGGCCAGCACGAGGGTCTGGGGCTGATCCCCGGCGAGGTGCGGCCCATATCGGAGGTCATCCCCGCGGATTTGAAGATTCCCCACATCGGCTGGAACGCGCTGATCGACGTGAAGCCCCACCCCATATTCGCCAGCGTGAAGCCCGGCGACTGTGTGTACTTCGTCCACAGCTACTATGGCGCGAAGTGCGGCGACGCCGTGATCGCCAATGCCGAATATGGCGCGCCGCTGACCGCCGCCGTGGCCCGGGGCAACGTGGCTGGCTGCCAGTTCCACCCGGAAAAGAGCGGCGACGTGGGGCTGGGCATCCTTAAATCTTTCATTAATTGGAATGGTGAAGCATGAACATATTTCCCGCGATTGACCTGGTAGGCGGCAAGGCCGTGCGGCTGTTCAAGGGCGACTACGCCCAAATGACCGTCTACGACGACGACCCGCTGAACGCTGCGCGGCGGTTCGAGGCCGCCGGGGCGAAGCACCTGCACATGGTGGACCTGGAGGGCGCCCGTGACGGCGGCACGCCCAACTTCGAGGTCGTCCGGCGCGTGGCACAGAACACCGGCCTGTTCGTGGAGATCGGCGGCGGCATCCGGGACATGGCCGTGATCGAAAAGTACCTGAACACGGGCGTGAAGCGGGTGATCCTGGGCACGGCGGCCATCGCCGACGAGGCCTTCTCCCGCGCCGCCATCGAGCAGTATGGCGAGGCCATCGCCCTGGGCGCGGACGTGAAGGACGGCGAGGTGGCCATCCGCGGCTGGCTGGAGCTCTCCGGCATGACGCTGGACGCCTTCTGCGAGAAGTACCAGGCCATGGGCGCGCGGACGCTGATCTGCACCGACGTGAGCCGGGACGGCGCCATGCAAGGCGCGAACCGGGCGCTGTACGCCGAATTGCAGCGCAAGTACCGCATGGACATCGTGGCCTCCGGCGGCGTATCCACCTTGGAGGACGTGAAGGCCCTGTCGGCGCTGGGGCTCTACGGGGCCATCATCGGCAAGGCGGTGTACACCGGGGACATCGACCTGAAGGAAGCCATACAGGTCAGCCTTTCAGTCAAAGGATGACCGAAAGCTTCCCCATCTCAATGGGGAGGTGCCCCAAAGGGGGCGGTGGGGCGCCCTATCGGCGCTTCGCGCCACTTCCCCGCTGCGGCGGGAAAGCTGATTCCACAAACAACAAGGAGGCAGCATGATTACCAAGCGCATCATCCCCTGCCTGGACGTGAAGGACGGGCGCGTCGTAAAGGGCGTGAACTTCCTGGGCCTGGCGGACGTGTCCAGCCCGGTGAAGCTGGCGGAGTACTATTCCCAGTGCGGCGCGGACGAGCTGGTGTTTTACGACATCACCGCCTCCGCCGAGGGCCGCGCGCTGTTCACGGACATCCTGAAGCAGGTGGCCGAGCGGGTGTTCATCCCGCTGACCGTGGGCGGCGGCATCAACACGCTGGAGGACTTCGACCGGGTGCTCAAGTGCGGCGCGGACAAGGTCTCGGTGAACTCCGGTGCCATCCACAATCCTGGCCTGATCCCCGCGGCCGCCGAGCGCTACGGCAGCCAGTGCGTGGTAATCTCCGCGGACGTGAAGCGGGTGGACGGCGAGTTCCGCGTGTTCGCCAAGGGCGGCCGGGAGGACACCGGCATGGAGGCCGTCAACTGGATCGCCCGCTGCGTGGACTGCGGCGCGGGCGAGGTGGTGCTGAACAGCATCGACACCGACGGCGTGAAGGGCGGCTTCGACCTGGAGATGCTGGACGCGGTTTGCCGGGTGGTGAACGTGCCGGTGATCGCCTCAGGCGGGGCCGGAAACATCCAGCACTTCATCGACCTGTTCAAGGCGCTCGACAAGGTGGACGCGGGGCTGGCGGCCTCGATCTTCCACTTCGGCGAGGTGCAGATCCCCGATTTGAAGCGGGAACTGCGGGAAAACGGCATCAACGTGCGGATGGCGTGATGTCCACTTCCTGACGCTATGCTGCTCGTGTGCACAGCAGTACGAAACACATCGTTTTACAATCCTATGACCGCAGGAGGTAGCCATGATTGATTTTGACATCAACACCCTGAAATTCGACGAGAAGGGCCTGATCCCCGCCATCGTGGTGGACGCTCAGACCAAGGACGTGTTGACCCTGGCCTACATGAACCGGGAGAGCCTTCAAATCTCCATGGAGAAGGAGCTGACCTGCTTCTTCAGCCGCTCCCGGCAGGAACTCTGGCTGAAGGGCGAAACCAGCGGAAATTTCCAGCACATCGTGTCCATCACCGCCGACTGCGACAGGGACGCGCTGGTGGTCCTCGTGAACAAGGACGGCCCCGCCTGCCACCTGGGCACGGACAGCTGCTTCACCAACCCCGTGTTTGAGAGCGACACCAACCACGCCTTCTCCCTGGCCGGCCTGATGAAGCTGATCGAGGGCCGCAAGACGGAGAAGAAGGAAGGTAGCTACACCACCTATCTGTTTGAAAAGGGCCTGGACAAGATCCTCAAGAAGGTGGGCGAGGAATCCACCGAGGTGATCATCGCCGGCAAGGCCGAGGACAAGGCCGAGACCATCTACGAGATCGCCGACCTGACCTACCACGTGATGGTGCTGATGATCCAGATGGGCATCTCCCTGGAGGACATCCACAGCGAGCTGGCTCGCCGCCACGTGATCGACCACAAGGTGAAGCAGGAAAAGATGACGGGCAATGCCCGCTGATAATCGCTGCCGCGCGCACTTGCCAGTCCTCCCGCCCCGCTGATTCAAGGGCGGGAGGACTGCGTGAGATAAGGGGACGGTTCCTTATCTCACAGGGTAAAACACACCGATCGATTCCAAAAAATGAGATAAGGAACCGTCCCCTTATCTCGTCTTTGCGAGGAGTCCGTCAGGGTGACGTGGCAATCCGGTTTCCTCTGACTTTTGAATGGCTCTGTTATTCCTTGCTCCCGTCTATGACCCGATGCAGCCCGGCGAACAGCTCGCTGTATCGCAGGTTCCGCTCGTCCCAGCGGACGAGGCTGCCGTAGAGGGACAGCGGGATATCGCGGCCTTCCCAACGGACGCACTCGCCGTTGTGGGCCAGTATGCGGTTCATCACGCCCTCGGCGTACGCCCGCTCCGGGGAGGCCGTCAAAAGCGCGAACTCGTCGCCGCCGATGCGGAACACCACGTCTTCCTCCCCCGCCGCGTCGCTCATGCGCCCCAGGGCTTCCAGTATAGCCGCGTCCCCGGCCCTTCGGGAGATTTCGTTGATGGGGATCAGCCCCTGAATGTCGCAGCAGACGAACCAGCAGTCGCGCCGCCTTTGAAACAGGTCGTACAGTTCGGTGATGTCCACGTGCTTCTTGCCCATGATCTGCTCCTCCTCCGGGGGAACCGTGAGCCTTGGAAACAGCACGAAGCCGCGCCGCTGTCGCCGGTATTCGGAGGGATTGACGCCCCAGGCCTGCCGGAATGCCCGGGCGAAGGCCTCGTGGCTGCCGTAGCCATACTGCACAGCCAGGTCGATCACCCGCGCGTCGGGGTCGGCCAGCAGCGCCCGCGCCGCCAGCGACATCCTGCGGCGGATCACGTAGTCGTGCACCGACAGATGGTTGACGTTGCGAAACAGCTTTTCCAGCCCCGACTTGGAGCAAAAACAGGCTTCCGCCACCTGCTCCGTGCGGATCTCCTCGGTGAGGTGCGCCTCAATGTAGTCTAGCGCATCCATCAGCACTTCCAGCTTTCCCACGCTTTCATTCCCCATTCAATTGATTCCGGTACCGTGGGTCCATATTAACACGCTTTTTCGCAACAGGCTTGATATTTTGGGTAAACACATCCATCGATTCCTAAAAATGAGATAAGGGGACGGTTCCTTATCTCACAAAGTAAAGCACCCCGGTTTATTTCAAAAATGAGATGAGGAACCGTCCCCTAATCTCATTCGTGAATCTCCATTTAAATCTCCGAAGCAATCTTCAGACACAGCCGAAGCGCCGGGGCCAGCGAATCCGTACCCCAATCCCGCTCGTCGTAGGCCTCCGCGTCGGCCAGGGTGTCTGCGGTATAGAGGAACTGGCCGAATTTCGCGCCGCGGAACCTGGCCACGGCGGCCAGCGCCGCGCACTCCATCTCCACCACGCCGCAGCCCTCGGCCCGGCGGCTGGCGATCTTGTCCCGTGTCTCCCGGTGGATGGCATCGGTGGTCCAGGTATCGGTTTCGATGTAGGGCAGGTCCTCGGCGGCCAGCACCCGCTCGATCCGCCCGCGCACGTCGGCGTCCAAGTCGATCCAGCGGGCGGCGGGCAGGTAGTGAAAGGACGTGCCCTCGTCCCGCAGCGCGCGCCGCGGCAGCACGAAGGCGTTCTCCGGCAGGTCGATCAGCGCCCCGCAGGAACCCGCCGCCACGACGCGCCTCACGCCGCAGGCGATCAGCCAGTCCATCACGCAGGCGGCCGCCGGCGCGCCCATGGGGGCCTCGCACAGGCAGACGCGATCGGAAACCTGATAGACCGGATAGCGCTTGGTGATGGTCACGCACTCGCCCAGCACGCTCAGGCCGTGCTCGCGGGCATAGTCGTGGACGGTGTCCCCCAGGAAGGGAAAGGCGCAGCTCTCCGGCAGGCGCAGGCCCGGCGCGTCGTGCCCCGGCTCCAGCACCGCGCGGGGATTGGGGTCGTATTCCATCAGGGGAAAGTCGCGGTTCAATGGCATATGGGTTCACCTCGGAGGGGCAGGGTCATCGGGCGTTCAGCCAAAGATCCAGCTGCTTGATCAGCGCGTTGCAGTGGCCGCGGCTGAACAGCTTGAAGCGTTTTTTATCTTCCCTGCCGTTCACTTCGCAGATCTGCTTCCTGAAGCCGGCGTCGTAGAGCTGGCTGCCCTCATAGAGCTGGTTGTGCAGGTAGGCGCAGGCGTGGATGGCGCTCTCCGGCTCCACGGCATGGCCGCAGATGGCCTTGCCGGGCAGCATGGCCGCGTATTCCAGCGCCTGCTTCACGGGGTGGTCGAGGGGCCGGTTCTCCTCGCTCTTGATGCGCACCTCGGTGCGGTCGAAGTCGACGATGATGTTGTCCTCCGTCCACTGCTTCAGCTCCATCACCACATAGATCACCTTGCCGTCTTCCTGCCTGCGCCACAGCAGCGCGTCCACGCGCTTGCAGCTGCCGTACACCTGCAGCGGCTGTTCCAGCTCGATCTGCAGATCCTCCGGAAAGCGGATGGGCGCGTCCCCGTTCTTCACCAGCCACTCGGCCAGGCTGTCCCGCTGCGCCTCCAGGCTGTGCGCCGCAGCCTCCAGCGTCTGGCGCAGCTGCTTCACGCTGCTGTATTTCAGCGCCCGCGCCAGGTCCCCGGGGACGGCGAACCGCCGCAGCTCATCGACCAGGCGGGTCTGCTCCCCGACGGTGTCGCGCAGATACCCCATGGGGTCCCGCAGCAGCTTCGCCAGATCGGGCAGGGAATTCCGCCAAGCGTCGCGCTGGCCGCAGGTCACCGGCCTGTCCTTCGTTTCCACGATCCGGGCCAGCTCGTCCACCAGAGCCTCCAGGCTGCCTTAGGTCGCGTGGTAAAACGCCTCGATGGAATCAAAGTGCTTGCTCCGGTTCTTCACGTCCGCGCCGTTCATGTCCCGCTCACTCCATCACCTGTAGAATCATGGTCTTGAGGTACCTGGTCTCAACGCTCTGGGGCAGGATCGGATGGTCATAGCCCTGGGTGCGGTACTCCACCAGGCGGATGCGTTTCTTCGCGTCCCGGGCGGCCTGGTTGATCACGTCCTGGAACATCTCCGGCAGCACGTGCTGGCTGCAGGAGCAGGTGACCAGGAAGCCGCCGGGGCGCACCAGCTTCAGGCCCCGCAGGTTGATCTCCTTGTAGCCGCGGATGGCGCTCTGCACCGCGGCCTTGTTCTTGGTGAAGGCCGGCGGGTCCAGGATCACCAGGTCGTACTGCTCCCCCGCGTCGGTCTGCTCCCGCAGCAGGTCGAAGCAGTTGGCGGCCCGGAAGGTCACGTTGGTGAAGCCGTTGATCGCCGCGTTCCGGCGGGCCACCTCCAGGGCCTCCTCGGAGATGTCCACGCCCAGCACGCTCCTGGCGCCGTACTTCGCCGCGTGGAGGGAGAAGGAGCCGTTGTGGCAGAAGCAGTCCAGCACCCGGGCATCTTTGCACAGCGGCGCGATGGCGGCCCGGTTCTGCTTCTGGTCCAGGAAAAAGCCGGTCTTCTGGCCGTGCTTCACGTCCACCAGGAAGTGGATGCCGTTTTCCACCATGTCCGCCTCGTCCGGTACCTCGCCCCGCAGCAGCCCCGTGGTCTGCTCCAGTCCCTCCAGCCGGCGCACGGGCACGTCGCTGCGCTCCCAGATGCCGGCGGGCTTGACCACCTCCATCAGGATGTCGCAAAGCATGTCCTTGATGCGCTCGATGCCCAGGCTCAGGGATTGCAGCACCAGAATGTCCCCGAACTTGTCCACCACCAGCCCGGGCAGGAAGTCGGATTCCGAATAGATCAGGCGGCAGCTCATGGGGTCGCACAGCAGCTTGCGGTACTCCCAGGCGTCCCGCACGCGCTTTTCAAAGAAGGCCCGGTCGCATTTCTCGTCGTTGCGGGTGAGTATGCGCAGGGAGATCTGGCTGGCGGGGTTGTAGAAGCCCCGGCCGATGAACTTGCCGCGGAAGTCGTTCACGTCCACGATGTCGCCGTTTTCAAACGCGCCCTCCACCTTCTCGATCTCCGACGCGTAGATCCAGGGATGTCCCCCGCGCACCCGGGTCTCCCGGGTCTTGCGCAGCGTGATGGTTGCCATGCTGATGATCCTCTCTGTGTTTGATGGGGTTATCATAGCATATGAGTGTAAATTCTGGTTGGTATGGAGCACAAGAACGAGGGAGCGGCAACGGGGGGGGGAAATTCAGAGCTTCCAAGGTATTGAGGGACGGCTATCGAGATTGTATGTACAGATTCTTCGACTGCGCATTGCATACTGCAATGCTCCGCTCAGAATGACAGCACGGCGTTTTGTCGTCA
Source organism: uncultured Eubacteriales bacterium (assembly GCA_902765395.1). GTDB lineage: Bacteria > Bacillota > Clostridia > Christensenellales > Aristaeellaceae > UBA2862. The sequence goes on along the minus strand of CACWZP010000019.1, from coordinate 37,630 downwards.
TTCTGCGCAAAGCGAAGAACCTGTGTCGCGGGAACGGTTCTCACAACACATTTCCCTCGAAACGCTCCAGCCGCACAATTCCGCTCAAGCCCTCCGGCCTCCCCTCGCGGGAGGCCGGTTTTTTCTCCGCCAGAATTTTCCATTTCTCTGGAACCTTTCCCCAGCTGCTCCCGTCCAAAGGGCAACAACAAACACACGGGAGGGAAAAACCATGAAGAAGAAGGTATTGTTGATCGCGGCGCTGGCGGTGACGGCCTGCCTGCTGGCCGGTTGCGCGCTGCCGATGTTCCTGATGACCATGTACGGCGGCTACCGCGGCACCGAGAACAAGAACGCGCCCCAGCCGGTGAGCACCAGCGAACCGCTGTACGAGGCCATGGACGACGGACTGTACGCCGCGGAGACCGAGGAGTGGGCGATGCCCATGATGGCCGCGGGCGGCGCCTACTACGACGCTTACGAGGAGTTCAACACCGAGGAATACGCCGCAATCGCGGAAAACGGCTTCCGCAAGGTGGCCACCGACCCGCTGTCCACCTTCTCCGCCGACGTGGACACCGCGTCCTACTGCAACCTGCGCCGGATGCTGAACGACGGCTGGTACGCCGGCGAGATCCCCTCCGGCGCGGTGCGGGTGGAGGAGATGCTGAACTACTTCCGCTACGACTACCCCGCCCCCCAGGACGGCAGCAAGTTCGGCGTGACGGCCCAGCTGGCGAAGTGCCCCTGGAACGGTGAGAACACGCTGCTCCTGCTGGGCGTGCGGGCGGCGGACGCCCCCGAGGCCGCCGAGGGCGGCAGCAACCTGGTGTTCCTGGTGGACGTGTCCGGCTCCATGGCCTATGAAAACAAGCTGGGCCTGGTAAAGAAGGCGCTGACCATGCTGCTGGACGAGCTGACCGACGCGGACACCGTGTCCATCGTCACCTACGCCAGCGGCGAGGACGTGCTGATCGAGGGCGCCAGCCCCGTGAAGGACAAGGCGAAGCTGATGAGCGCCATCGACGCGCTGTACGCCGACGGCTCCACCAACGGCGAGCGCGGCCTGGAGCAGGCCTATGAGATCGCCCAGAAGTACCTGCGGCCCAAGGGGAACAACCGCGTGATAATGTGCTCCGACGGCGACCTGAACGTGGGCATGACCAGCGAGAGCGACCTGCACGACTACGTTTCCAGGAAGAAGGAGGCCGGCATCTACCTGTCCGTGCTGGGCTTTGGCGAGGGCAATTACAAGGACACCAAGATGGAGACCCTGGCCGACGACGGCAACGGCAACTACTACTACATCGACTCCATCCTCGAGGCCCGCAAGGTGCTGTGCGAGGAGCTGACCCAGACGCTGTACAGCGTGGCCGACGACGTGAAGTTCCAGATCGAGTTCAACCCGGCGAAGGTCTCCGCCTGGCGGCAGATCGGCTATGAGAACCGGGCGCTGGAGAACCAGGACTTCGAGGACGACACCAAGGACGCCGGCGAGGTGGGCGCGGGGGCCTGCGTGACCGTGCTGTACGAGCTGGTGCCCGCCGGCGAGGACGGCGCGCAGAGCGGCCTGAAGTATCAGGACAGCACCCTGACCGAGGCCGGCCAGAGCGGCGAGTGGGCCACGCTCTCCACCCGCTACAAGGAGCCTGGCGACGACGAGAGCGTTCTCGAGACCACCGTCATCGGCGAGGACGCCTTCGCGGAGCAGCCCTCTGGCGACTTCCTGTTCGCCTCCGCCGTGGCCGAGTTCGGCATGATCCTCAACGACAGCGAGCACAGGGGCGACGCCAGCTACGAGACCGTGATGGAGCTTTTGAAGCAGGCGCCCCTCAGCGACGCATACCGCGAGGAGTTCTTCTCCCTGGTGAAGATCGCCCAGCGGGCCCAGGCGCTGGAGGAGTAAGGGATCGACACATTGAAGGCCTTCCCCATGGGGAAGGCCTTTGGCTTGCGTGTGGGCCTTTCCTTGCGCCCTTGATTGTGCTATAATACTAAAGAAAACACACTTCGGAGGCGCGATATGGAGAACAAGCAGCCGGGCGTTCGGCTGAACAAATACATGGCCGAGAGCGGCTACTGCTCCCGGCGGGAGGCGGACCGGCTGATCGAGGAGGGCCGGGTGAAAATCGACGGGCGCGCGGGCGCGCTGGGCGACCGGGTGCTGCCGGGAATGGCGGTCACCGTGGACGGAAAGCCGCTGTCCGGCGAGGGCGAGAAGGTGTACATCCTGCTGAACAAGCCCCGGGGCATCGTCTGCACCGCCGACCCCCGCGAGCCCATGAACGTGGTGGACTACGTGGGCCATCCCGTGCGCATCTTCCCCGTGGGCCGGCTGGACAAGGACAGCGAGGGTCTGCTGCTGCTCACCAGCGACGGCGAGATCGTGAACCGGATGCTCCGCGCTGCCGGGGGGCACGAGAAGGAGTACGAGGTGACCATCGACCGGCCCGTCACCGCCGAGTTTGCGAAAAAGATGATGGCGGGCGTGCCCATACTGGACACCGTCACCCTGCCCTGCAAGCTGCGCCGCACCGGCGAAAGGAGCTTCAACATCGTGCTGGTGCAGGGGCTGAACCGCCAGATCCGCCGGATGTGCGAGGCCCTGGGCGCCAACGTCACCCACCTGCGCCGGGTGCGCATCATGAACCTGCGCCTGGGCAGGCTCCAGCCCGGCCAATGGCGGGAGCTGACGAAGGACGAGCTGGACGCGCTGATGGCGGCGCTGGATTGAGGAGGCGCGAACCGATGCCCAGACGACAAGGGAAACGCAGGCGGCACATTCTCCGCACCATACTGCTGTTGATCCTCGCCCTGGTGCTGTTCCAGGTGGTGGGCGGCTTCGCGCCGTTCGCCCGCCTGCCGGAGCTGTCGGCTGAGAACGCCGCGGTCATCGAAGCCCGGGCGGAGGATATGCAGGCGGACGCGGACAGCCCCGACCGGGCGACCATACTGGAAAAGCGCGGCCAGGCGCTGAACGAGCGGCTGCGGCTGATCCACCAGGCCCGGGAGGAGATCGTCATCACCACCTATGACACCCGGGACAGCGAGAGCGCCCGGGACATCCTGTGCGCAGCGCTGGAGCGGGCGGACGCGGGCGTGAAGGTGCGGATGCTGATCGACGGCATGACGGGCCTGGCCACCGTGAAGCGCAGCGACCTGTTCAGGGCCTTCAACGCCCATGAGAACGTGGATATCCGGTTCTACAACCCGCCCTCCCTCTTCCTGCCCTGGCGGCACATGGGTCGCATGCACGACAAGTATGTGATCGTGGACGACTTCGGCTACATACTGGGCGGGCGCAACATGTTCGACCACTTCCTGGGCGAATACGTCTCCCCCTCCGGCACCTACAGCAACGACCGGGAGGCGCTGGTGTACAACACGGCCCACGGCGCGACCGCCGGCGGGGAGAGTTCGCTTCTTCAGGTGCGGGACTACTTCGAGACCATCTGGGCCGCCTCCGAAGCGCCTCGCAGCTGGGCCATCGACGACGCGAAGCGGGACGACGTGCTGGAGAGCCTGCGGGCGCGGTATACGGCGCTGTCCGAATCGATGCCGGGGCTATTCGCACCGGCCGACTACGAGGCCATGACCCTGCCCACCAAGGGCGTGTGGCTGGTGTCGAACCCCATCAACACCGACGCCAAGCAGCCGGTGGTGTTCGCCACGCTGTGCGCGCTGACGGGGCGGGCAAGGGAGGATGTGATCCTGCACAGCCCCTATGCCGTGCTGAACGAGTATATGCGAAAGAGCCTCGCCGAAATCGCCGAAAAGGTGCCCGTCACGCTGATGATCAACGCCGTGGAGAACGGCGCCAACGTGGTGGCCAGCGGCGACTACCTGTACCACCGGGGCGAGGTGATCGCCACGGGGATGCATCTGCTGGAGTACGCCGGGGGCGATTCCTACCACGGCAAGTCCCTGGCCATCGACGACTGCCTGTCGGTGATCGGCTCCTTCAACCTGGACATGCGCAGCACCTATGTGGACACGGAGCTGATGCTGGTGATCCGTGGCGAGGAGGTCAACGCGCTGCTGCGAAGCCACATGGAGGCGCTGCACGCGGACAGCCGCAGGGTGATCGACGAGGAGACCTCCGAGGTGCCGGACGGGCTTAAGATCCCGCCGCTGTCGTTTGGCAGGAAGCTGATGATGCGCGTCATCGGCGGCGTGATGCAGCTGTTCAGGTGCATGGTGTAGCCGCGGTTCCCGCGACGCAGGGCCGTCCCGCTTCACGGGCGAGCCGGGAGTTACCATCTTTGTCACGACCGAAAGCGTGACAAAACCGGTGATTCCCGGCTCGCTCGTTGTTTTTATTAAAAACAGATGTTATAATTAACACAAACAATCAGCGATCCGAAAGGAGAGATGGCCATGGAGAAGAGAATTGCTATGCTGCTGGCGCTGGCGCTGGCGATCTGCGCCCTGTCGCTTCCCGCGATGGCGGATACAGCGCTGCTCAGCCAGAACGGCATCGAGCTGCGCGCCCTGAACTACGAAATCTCCGGCACCGACCCGCCCTTTTTGCAGCTGTACGTCTATGCCTCCAACGACACGGACACCAAAATCTGGATCAGCGCGAAGAACGCCACGGTAAACGGCGTGCCGGTGAAGAGCGCGGGCGTCACCCTCGACCCCTACACGGAGTACGGCGACGGCAATCAGGACATCATGTTCATGACCACCGACGAGGACACCGTCGTCAGCGGCGCGGCCATCAGCAATCCCCGCCAGATCGAGATGGACCTGGTGGCGATGAACAGCGATACCTATGAGCATCTGTTCGAACAGCACGTCTCGCTGAATGTGTTGAACCTGGGCGACTCGGACCCCGCTCCCAGCGGCGGCGGCAACGACGGCTATGTCCCCACCACCGGCGGCACCGCGCCGGCCTACACCCCCGCCTCTTACGACTTCAAGACGCTGAAGCAGGGCAGCAAGGGCCAGGCGGTGCGCGATTTACAGCAGCGGCTGACGGATTTGTTCTACCTGAACGACAAGGTGGACGGCTCCTTCGGGCGAAACACCTGCACGGCGGTGCGCTCCTTCTGCGAGCAGAACGGCCTGCCCATCGGCAGCCAGGCCACGCCCGAAATGCAGGAGCTGCTCTACTCCAGCAGCGCGAAGTACTATGTGGAGCCCTATCTGCCGCTGATGATCGCCGGATCGTACATCGTGGAGACGCCCCTGGATCTCGGGCTTGAAAACGGTTTCCTGGAGGTCGAACTGGTCAACCGCTCCCCGGACACGGCCATCCGCGGCTATGTGCTGAGCTTCTACCAGACGGACATGTACGGCAACAAGATCAACCTGTCCCCGAACGGCGGCGAGCTCTACCACTTTGAACTGGAAATGATGAAGTACATCGAGCCGGGGCACTACCTGAACGCCAAGGACGCCTATCCCTATGCGATCAACAAGTACTACAGCACCTACGCCGTCTACGTCGGCGTCAAGACGGTCGTGATGGAAAACGGCGACGTCCGGGACATCGACCTCGACGACGTCAGCTACTTCGAGTGCCGCATCGCCGATTGACCCCGGTGCCAAACTCACCAACGGAAAGGAGAATACCATGAAGAGACTGATTGCGATGCTGCTGGCGCTCATGCTGCTGGCGACCCTGCCCGCGCTGGCCGAGGCCGCCCCGGAGGAGGAGGCCTCCGGCGTCACGCTGGAGCGCATGCGCTACTTCTTCGAGCACAACGTACTGCCCCGCTATTTCCACGAGGATCCCCAGGTGATGCTGGACGTGCTGAAGGAGAATGGCATCTATCCCCTCTGGACGGCGCTGGCCGACGAAAACGGCGTGGATTACCCTTATCAGGAGGGGGATTTCACCCTGCACTGGTACGAGCCGGACGGCATGACGGTGCTGCAGATCGGCATGCCCGCGCCGGAGGTGAGCCCCCAGTGCTTCCGAATTTACATGGTCTACGACCCGGACACCGGCAGCGCGGGCTATTACACCATTGAGTACGACAACATGCTGGGCGAATCCGCCTTCCTGTGCGCCTGGACGGCGGACATGACGCACATGAACTACGGCGGCGCTGAGATCCTCGACCCGGCGGCGGAGGACTACCAGGCCAAACTGGACGCCGAGGCCGAGTTGGTGGCGTCGATGCTGACCGGGCAGGGAGAGTGACCCGCATGAGCGAGCAGAAGCCCGTTTTCCATCCATGGTTTCACAAGGCGCTGATCTTCTTTTTCCTCTGGGCCTATGCGCTGGTAGCGGTGATCCAGGGATTCCTGGACATTCAATTTGTGAATGAGAACGGCGTGCACCCCGCCTGGCCCGTCATCGCGCTGGCCGTGGGGCTGATGCTGGTGGGCGCGTTCACCGTCAAGACGCGGTTCGACCTGGCCGCCTTCCGGCCCCAGGCGCCGAAGGAGCTGCTGGGCGTGTGCCTCGCGGCGGCGGTCATCCTGGCGGCCATCGACCTGCTGCTGGATTCCTTTGGCGCGGACAGCCTGGGAAGGCGGATCGTCCCCGCCGGGATCGTGGCGCTGTGGGGCATCACGCTCTACCGCTACTACCACGACAGGCCATACCTGTTCGAGGAAGAACAATCCTGACGCAAAGGCCCGTCCCCTGCCGTTTCGGCAAGGGATGGGCCTTTTATGTCTCTCGCATATTGCCAAAAACCATGTCGGCAGAGCCGGCATGGTTTTTGAATGATTATTCGTAGATCGGGAACCGGGTGCACAGGGCGTCCACGCGCTCCAGGATCTCGCCCTTCTTCGCGTCGAAGTCCTGGGCGGCCAGGGCCAGCAGCTCGCCCACCTCCCGGGCCTCGGCCTCCTTGAAGCCGCGGGCCGTGATGGCCGGGGTGCCCACGCGGATGCCGGAGGTCTCCTTGGCGGAGCGGGGGTCTCCGGGGATCTTGTTCTTGTTCACGGTGATGTGCACCTGGTCCAGGCGCTCCTCCAGCTCCCGGCCGCTGATGTCGGCCTGCTTCAGGTCGATCAGCATCAGGTGATTGTCGGTGCCGCCGGACACCAGCTTCACGCCGCGCTCCAGCAGCGCGTTCGCCATGGCGGCGGCGTTGGCCACGATCTGGCGCTGGTACTGCTTGAACTCCGGCTTCAGGGCCTCGCCCAGCACCACGGCCTTGGCCGCGATCACGTGCATCAGCGGGCCACCCTGGGTGCCCGGAAAGATGGCGCTGTTGATCTTCTTGGCAATGTCCGCGTCGTTGGTCAGGATCATGCCGCCGCGGGGACCGCGCAGAGTCTTGTGGTTGGTGGTGGTCACCACATCGGCATACGGGATCGGGCTGGGATGCTCGCCCGCAGCCACCAGGCCCGCGATGTGGGCGATGTCCACCATGAAGTAGGCGCCCACTTCCCTGGCGATCTGGCCGAACTTCTCGAAGTCGATGATCCTGGGATAGGCGGACGCGCCGGCGATGATCATCTTCGGGCGGTGCTCCAGCGCCAGGGCACGCACCTGGTCATAGTCGATCAGGCCTGTCTCCGGATCGCAGCCGTAGGACACGCTGTTGTACAGCTTGCCGGAGAAGCTGACCTTGGAGCCGTGGGTCAGGTGGCCGCCGGCGCTCAGGTCCATGCCCATCACGGTGTCGCCGGGCTGGCACAGCGCCAGGTACACGGCCGCGTTGGCCTGGGAGCCGCTGTGGGGCTGCACATTGGCAAACTGCACGCCGAACAGCTTCTTGGCGCGCTCGATGCACACGTTCTCCACCTCGTCCACGTATTCGCAGCCGCCGTAGTAGCGGTGCCCCGGATAGCCCTCGGCGTACTTGTTGGTCAACACCGAACCCATCGCCGCCATCACCGGCTCGGTCACGATGTTCTCCGACGCGATCAGCTCCAGGTTGTGGCGCTGGCGCTCCAGCTCCTTCAGCATGATGCTGCCGATCTCCGGGTCATAACTGCGAATAAACTCCATGCTCTCCTGTACCATTGCTGTTGCCCTCCATTTTCTGTCGTTACATGAAAACAACCGATGCAGGCATCGGTCGCAGGGCGTCGCTTCCACCGGTATGGTGCCGGTCGAAGAAACTCGCTCTGTCCTTTTGCCTGAGAGATTCGCGCAGGTTCCCCCGCGCTTTCACCTTCGGCCCCCGCGCTCCGCGGGCGTCTCCAGAGTGCCGTCCGCTTGCAGTCCTCATTCCCGGGGGAACGCCTGAGAGTGTCTCTCCTTCGGCGGGACGGCTGCCCGTCCGCTCTCCTGCAAACATCAAACGGCCTATTCATCTGTGGCACCATTATAGCACGGTGCATTGGTCCAGTCAATGAAGGAGAGGTTAAAGCTGTTGCGATTATACGGAACCGGCCCCCTCTCGGAAGGCCGGTATGCATTATTTGCGATTGTGGTTTTCGCCGGAGGCGCGTCCATCCGCCTGCTTACGACAGCCCGTCATAGGCATCGGCGGGGCGCAGGTTATCACCGTAGAAGATCGCGTACACGTAGGTCACCTTGCCCTTCTTGCAGGTGACGTCGAGGGCGATCCCTGCATCGAGGTACGGCTTGTCGTAGGTAATCGTGCCCTTCTTGTTCCACTTGTTCAAGCTGGCGTCCGTTTTGAAGCCGTTCTTGGCCAGGATGCCAGGGACTTCCTTCTCGCTCATGCCATAGGTGATGCCCGCGATGTTGTACTTGGTCTTGCCCTTGATGGTGCAGCCGCTCACATATCCGCGCTCATAGCTGCCGAGGCAATAGAGCTCGACCGCCTTGCTCTTCCAGAAGTATTCGGCGGCGGAACCAAAGTTGGTGCGCTTCTTGAGGCCCAGCTTCTTCGCCGTGGTCTTGGCATACGCGCCGAGGTAGCGCAGCAGGTCGTTTTCAGGCTTGGTGACGATCTTTTCCTTCACGGTGACGGTGATCGTCGCCTTCGCCTTTTTGTTCTTCACGCAGGTGACGGTGATCTTCGCCTTGCCCTTCTTGCGGGCCGTGACCACGCCCTTGTCGTCCACGCTTGCGACGGATTTCTTGCTGCTCTTGAACGTCAGCTCGCTCCTGGCGGTCTCCGGAGCCAGCCTGGTGACCAGCGTCAGCTTGTCGCCCGTGTACAGCGTGGTCTTCTTGCCCTGGCCGATGGTGAGCTTCTTCGGCTTGAGGGGGTCGACCACCTTGATGGTAACCTTCGCGGTCTTGCCGCCAGCCTTGGCGGTGATGGTGGCCTTGCCCTCCTTGTGGGCGGTGACCAGACCGTTGGCGTCCACCGAAGCGACGCTCTTCTTGCTGCTCTTCCACTTTACGGCGGCGCCGGTGCTCACTGTGGCGGTGAGCTGCAGGGTCTTGTTCAGCGCCAGCGTCACGGTGCCCTTCTGGTTCAGGGCGATCTTCGTCTTGGCCTTGCCGGCGGCCATGCCGGGCACGGCAATGGACAGCACCAGCATCAGTACGAGCAGTAAACTGAATACCTTCTTCATGGGCTTCCCTCCTTAATGGATCTGTCGAATCGGTTTCGCCGTTGTGTTACATATTTATTATATACATTGACCTTACTATTGTCAAGGACGGCATAAAGAAGCCTTCCCCAGCGCGCGGGGAAGGCTTCGACAGATCGGGGATGCGCGACGGGAAATGCCCTCGCTTCAATACACCCGCTCGCCGCGCACGAACGTGGCGCGCACGTTGAAATCGGCGTCGGTGATGAGGAAATCCGCGTCCTTGCCCCTCTCCAGCGAGCCCTTGCAGGTGTCCGCGCCGACGGAGCGCGCCGGATACAGCGAGGCCATGTTCACCACCTCGTAAAGCGGCAGGCCCGTGTGCTCTCTGAAGTTGCGCACGGCCCGGTCCATGGTCAGGGCGCTGCCGGCGATGGTACCGTTGGGGAAGCGCAACCGGATGCCGCTCACGACGATGGTCTGCCCGTCGCGGTCGTGGGGGCCGTCGGGCAGGTGGGCTTCCCGGATGGAATCGGTGATCAGCACCAGGCGGTCCCCCTTCTGCTTCGCCATCAGCGGGAACAGCAGCGGCGATACGTGGAAGGTGTCGGCGATCAGCTCGCAGTACACCCGACCGTCCACCAGCGCCGCCCCCGCCACGCCCGGCTCCCGGTGGGTCATGGGCGTCATGGCGTTGAAGGTGTGGGTGGCGTGGGTCACGCCCGCGTCCACGCCCGCGAGGGCCTCTTCAGCCGTGGCGGCGGTGTGGCCCATGGAGATCACCACGCCCAGCGCGCTGGCCGCGCGGATGAAGTCCAGCGCCCCGTCCACCTCCGGCGCGACGGTCATCAGCTTCACCACGTCCGCCCAGGGCCGCAGCTTTTCGATGTCCGGCGCCTGGATGCTGCCGCCCGCCTGGGCGCCCTTTTTCTTCATGTTGATGAAGGGCCCCTCGGCGTGGCAGCCCAGCACCTGCGCGCCGCGCCAGCCGTCCGTCAGGCTCTCGTCCCGGGCGGCGCGGATGGCGGAAAAGCACTTCTCCAGCACCGGCCAGTCCAGCGTCATGGTAGTGGGCAGCCATGAGGTGGTCCCCCACCTCGCCGCCTGGCGGGACATCTCCCGCAGCTCGTCCAGGCTGCCGTTTGAGGTGTCCCAGCCCATGAAGCCGTGGCAGTGCACGTCGATGAGCCCCGGGGACACGTATCCGCACGCGGCGTCGATCACCTCCGCGTTCGCCGGGACTTCTTTCGCGATGCCCGCGATCCTGCCGCCGTCCACGGCCAGCGCCGCGCCGGTGATTTCGCCGTCCGGGAGCAGGAGGGTGCCGTTGATGATGTATTTCATGTTGATCGCCTCCATCACAGCGTAATCGTATCGGGGAAAGGATCCTTCGACTCCGGCTGTGCCTCCGCTCAGGAAGACACTCAAGGCATGTTAAGCCAGGCGAAGGAGCCGCTCTGTGCTTCCATTTTACCACCGAACCGCGAAAAAGCCAAGGCACGCCGTTGGCGTTCCTTGGCTGTGGTTGGCGGGTATGGCGGATGGCTTTCCCGCTCCCCACAATGGGAGGCAGGGAAAACGACCTCTCCCGCCCCTGCGGGGCACCTGCCACGGGCCTTCGGCCCCATCTTACTGAAAAATGTCCTCTGGACATTTTTCCGGGCGTTCGATGCCCCTGAAGGGGAGGGCCTCAGGCGGGCGCCATCACTCCACCGCCGTCGCCGCGGCGATCTGCGGGGTGGTCTTGTGCAGGATGTCCATGAATTCCTCGCCGGTGATGGTCTCGTGCTCGTAGAGGTACTTGGCCAGGGCGTGCAGCTGCTGGATGTTGTCCTGCAGGATCTTATAGGCCTTGTCGTACTGGGCCGCGATCAGGTTGCGCACCACCACGTCGATGTGGTTGGCGGTCTCGGCGGAGCAGGCCAGCGTGGTGTCGCCGCCCAGGTACTGGTTGGTCAGCTGCTCCATGGCCACCATGCCGAACTCGTCGCTCATGCCGTAGCGGGTGATCATCGCCCGGGCCAGGCGGGTGGCCTGCTCGATGTCGTTGGAGGCTCCGGTAGTGATCTGATGGAAGATCAGCGCCTCGGCGGCCCGGCCGCCGGTGAACGTGGCGATCTTGTTCTCCAGCTCCTCCTTGGTGAGCAGGAAGTGTTCGTTCTCCTCCACCTGCATGGTGTAGCCCAGCGCGCCGTTGGTGCGCGGAATGATGGTGATCTTGTGCACCGGCGCGGACTCGCTCTGCTTCGCCGCCACCAGCGCGTGGCCGATCTCGTGATAGGCCACCACCATCTTCTCCTTGTCGCTCATCACCCGGTTCTTCTTCTGGTAGCCCGCGATGATGACCTCCACGCTCTCCTCCAGGTCGGCCTGGGTCACCAGCCGCCGCCCGTCGCGCACGGCCCTGAGCGCCGCCTCGTTGACGATGTTGGCAAGCTCCGCGCCGGAAGCGCCGGCGGCCGCGCGGGCCACGGCGGCAAAGTCGATGTTCTTTTGCATCTGCACCTTCTTCGCGTGCACTCTCAAAATCGCCTCGCGGCCCTGCAGGTCGGGCAGCTCCACCGGCACGCGCCGATCGAACCGGCCGGGGCGCAGCAGCGCCGGGTCGAGGCTCTCGGGCCGGTTGGTGGCCGCCAGGATCACCACGCCCTTGGAGCCGTCGAAGCCGTCCATCTCGGTCAGCAGCTGGTTCAGCGTCTGCTCCCTCTCGTCGTTGCCGCCGATGCGCCCGTCGCGCTTGCCGCCGATGGCGTCCACCTCGTCGATGAACACGATGCAGGGGGCCTTCTCATTGGCCTGCTTGAACAGGTCGCGCACCTTGGCCGCGCCCATGCCCACGAACATCTCCACGAACTCGGAGCCGGAGATGGAGAAGAAGGGCACGTTGGCCTCGCCGGCGACCGCCTTGGCCAGCAGCGTCTTGCCCGTGCCGGGAGGGCCCACCAGCAGCGCGCCCTTGGGCATCTTCGCGCCGATCTCCTCATACTTCTTGGGGTTGTGCAGGAAGTCCACGATCTCGGAGAGGATCTCCTTGGCCTCGTCCTCGCCGGCCACGTCGTCGAACTTGATGCCGCTGGTACTCTTCACGTACACCTTGGCGTTGCTCTTGCCCATGCCGAACATCATACTGCCCGCGCCGCCCCCGGCCTTCTCCACCAGCTTCTTGCTGAAATACTGGCCCAGGCCAATCATCAGCACCAGCGGCAGCGCCCAGGAGACCAAAAACGACAGGATCGGCGACATCTGCTCCACGATCTGGCTGGCGAACTTCGCGCCGCTTTCATACAGCCGCTGGGTCAGCTGCGGGTCGTCCATCAGGCCCGTCTTGTACAGATTGCCCTCGGCGTCGGCAAACATGATCTGGTTGTCCTCGATCATCACCTCGGCGATCTTCTTGTCCTCGGTCATGGTCATGAACTCGTCGTAGCTTACCTCCGTCACCCGCGGCGAAAACAGCAGCGGCGCGACGAGGCTGTTGAACAGTATAATCGCAGCGATGGCCAGCACATAATAGAAGACCAGCGGCTGTCTCGGCTTCTTCACTTCGTTCATTTGCGCACCTTCCTTCCTGGTCACAGGATCAGTTTACCACTTAATTATACACCCATTGTCAACTGATTGTCAAAGATGGTCAGTATTTTGAGAATTAGGGACGGTTCCTTGAGAATTAGGGACGGTTCCTTATCTCAATTATAAATCCACGTGCCTTTGCATATACTATCCGCAAAATGCGAAAAGGAGCGTGGGCAATGAATCCATTTGAGTTGGCGGCCAGGCCGCTGGAGAGCCTGATCATGGACTGGGGGCGGATGACGCCCGTTCCCTACGACAAGCGGACGGTGGACCCCTACACCCGCTGCCGGGTGATATTGATGAACGGCACGGAGTTTGAGCAGGTGTGGTACAGCCACCAGTTCTCCCGCCACGCGGGCGACAACGAGCTGCGGCGGCAGATCGCGTTGATGCGGAGGCTCGAACAGCAGCAGCAGAAGCTGATCGGCGCGCTGAAGCCGGCGGACGAGACGATATTGGAGCACACCATCGGCTACGAGCAGCTGGCGGTGGACCTGACGGCGGGCCTGGCAAAGCGGGAGGACAACCCTTATGTGAAGCAGGCGCTGGACTTTGCGCTGCTGGAGGACTTCGACCACCTGTACCGCTATGCCGACCTGATGGAGTTCGACGACCGGCAGCATGCGGAGACCCTCGTGGGCCGCTACACTGAGATCATGCCCGGGCGGCCCACCATCGCCCACCACAGGCACCCCTTCGATTCCGTGAAGTTCCACATCCAGAACGCCACGGCCTCGCCCATGACGCGGCTGTGCACCGGCATCATCACCCCCGCCGAGCAGCAGACCATGAACTACTACATGAACGTGGCCGCGTTCTACCCCACTGCCTGGGGCCAGAAGCTGTACCGGGAGATCGGCATGGTGGAGGAGCAGCACGTCACCCAGTACGGAAGCCTGATGGACACGGAGCAGACCTGGCTGGAGGGGCTCCTCAACCACCAGTATACCGAGTGCTACCTCTACTGGAGCGCCATGGAGACGGAGACCGACCCGCGCATCCGGGACATCTGGGAGATGCTGTTCATGCAGGAGGTGAGCCACCTGCACGCGGCGGCGGAGCTGCTGGAGACCTACGAGGGCAGGGAGGCCGCCCAGGTGATCCCGGACGGCACGTTCCCCGAGCCGCTGCTGCTGACCGGGAATATCGAATACGTGCGGGGCATCCTGGGCTGCACCGTGTGCAACACCGCGCTGCGGGAGGACTGGACGAACGTGAACGATTTGAGCCCCAGCGCCGACTTCTTCAAGTACCAGGGCATCGTGAACCGGGATGTGAACGGCGTGGAGAGCCACGCCATCATCGAAAAGGTGATCGCCCGGGACGGCGAGGACTATCGCTTCGAGACCGCGCCGAACCCCGTGCCCGCGCTGCGGGACCGCAGGGCGGACAACACGAGTGTGGGGCGGGTACAGGGAGCGGAGTGCTGAAGCCATGAGAAAAGCCTCCCCATCGCAATGGGGAGGCTATTATTCATCTATTCCGTTTTCGTCAGCGCTTCCACGATCTGCTCAAACGCCATGCTGTGGCTGGCCTTGACCAGCACGCTGTCGCCGGGGCAAATGATCCCGTCCAGTTCAGCCAGCAGCGCGGCCTTGTCGGGGAAGTAAACGGCGTCGCCCCCCGCAGCCTTCGCGCCGTCCGCGATGTGCGCGGCCAGCGGGCCGCAGGCAACGATCTTCTCGATGCCCAGCCCTGCGGCGTACGCCCCCACGGCGCTGTGCAGCGCGGCGGTCTGTTCGCCCAGCTCCAGCATGTCGCCCAGCACGCACACCCTGCGCCCGCCCAGCGCGGCCAGGGAGTCCAGCGCGGCGCGGCAGGAGTTGGGGTTGGCGTTGTAGCAGTCGCTGACGACGGTGATCCCGTTGGCGTGCAGCACCCGCGCCCGGTCGCCCACGGTCTGATAGTGGGCGATGCCCCGGGCGATCTCTCCGTCCGTCAGGCCCAATTCCAGGCCCACGGCGGCGGCGGCCAGGGCCGCGTAGATCATGTGGCTGCCGAAGGCGGGGATCCTCGCCTCGAACGCGCCACCCGCGTGGCGAATGGTCAGCGCGATGCCGTCCTCGCCCAGGTTCCTGACGTTCTCCGCCCGCACGTCGCAGCGCTCCCCCTGCCCGTACAGCACCCGGCGCATATTGGGCCGGCACGCCGCCAGCAACGGGTCGTCCCCGTTCAGCACGGCCAGGCCGCTTTCGTCCATGCCCTCGAAGATCTCGCCCTTGGCACGCAGCACACCCGGCCGGTCGCCCAGGAACTCCAGGTGGGCGTCGCCGATGACGCTGAACACCGCGATAGTGGGCCGGACCATGTTCGTCAGCCGGCGCATCTCGCCGAAGTCGGAGATGCCCATCTCCACCACGGCCGCCTCGTGGCCGTCGTCCAGGCCCAGCAGCGTGCGGGGCACGCCCAACTCGTTGTTGAAGTTCTTCTGGGTCTTGTGGGTGTTGAACCGCTCGCCCAGCACCGCGGCCACCATCTCCTTGGTGGTGGTCTTGCCCACGCTGCCGGTGATGCCGATCACGGGAATATGAAAGCGCGAACGGTGCCAGGCCGCCAGCGCGCCCACAGCGCGAAGGGACGCGTCCACCATGATGGCGGGCCGCTCGCCCTCGGCGGGCTCCCGCTCGGTGACGCAGGCGACGGCCCCCTTTTCGATGCATGCGGCCATGAAGCAGTGGCCGTCCACGCGGTTGCCCTTGAAGGCCACGAACAGCGCGCCTTCCCCGGCGTCGCGGCTGTCGCTGGTCACCCGGGTGATCGTGCGGCCCAGCGCAGCTTCGTCGCCAAAGTACTGCCCGCCCATGGCGCGCAGGGCGTCGCTCAGCAGAAACGGCTTCATCAGGCCTTCGCACCTCCCATGACGTCGTCCACGATCCTCTGGCACAGCTGCTCATAGTTGATGCCCACGGCCGCGGCCTCCTGGGGCATCAGGCTCGTGGGGGTCATGCCCGGCAGGGTGTTGATCTCCAGGAAGTACACATTCCCGTCCTTGTCCACGATGAAGTCCGACCGGGAGTAGGTCTTCAGCCCCAGCAGCAGGTGCACCTTCAGCGCCGTCTCCCGAAGCTTCTCCTCGATCTTCGGGTCGATGGGCGTGGGGCAGATCTCCAGCGTCGCCCCGGCCTGGTACTTGTTCTTATAGTCGTAGAAGCCCACCTTCGGGATGATCTCGATGGAGGGCAGGCTCATGCCCATCAGCACGCCCACGTCGATCTCCCGGCCCAGCACGTACTGCTCCAGGATCACCCGGCCCAGGTGCCGGTTGGCCTCCAGGGCGGCCAGCAGCTCCTCCTTCGTGCGGGGAATGGCCACGCCGATGCTGGAGCCGCTGTCCACGGGCTTCACCACGCAGGGCAGGTCCACGGACGCGGCCATCTGCTCCACGGGCTCGCGGCTGTAGCTGGCGATGCGCCACTTGGGCGTGCGCACACCCGCCGCGCTGGCCAGCTGCTTGGTCAGGTCCTTGTCCATGGCCAGGGCGCTGCCCAGATAGCCGCTGCCAGTATAGGGGATGCCCATCAGGTCGAAGGCGGCCTGGATGCGGCCGTCCTCGCCGCAGGCCCCGTGCAGGCCCAGGAACACCACGTCCGCCAGGGCGCACAGCTCGAAAACGCCCTTGCCCACCTTGCTGGGGCTTTTCCACTTGCGGGACGCCTTCACCTGCTCCAGGTCCGGCTCGCCCGCCACGGGCACCGTCTCCACCGGAGGCAGGTTGTCAAACAGCTCCTCTATGGGCGTATCAAAGTCCTCCAGGCCGTAGAACATGTCCACCAGCACAGCCCTGTGGCCCAGCTTGCGCAGGGCCTTGCAAATCAGCGTGCCGCTGGTGATGGATACGTTGCGCTCCATGCTCAACCCGCCGCACAGCACCACTATCTTCATAGGCGATTGCCTCCAATATATCGTGATCTTTGTCATTATAGCACAAAAATATACCCGCAACCGCCCTTTTTCTGAAAAGGCGCTATATTTAACAGTATGCTTTTCCTTCGTCGGGCGTGCGCAGCGGTTGACAGGAAGGGAAAGGTTGGTTAAAATATGGGAAACGGAACAAGCAAGGAGGTCCTGTCATGGCTCTTGGCAATTCTCAAATGGTCCTGGCCGAACGCCAAACGCTGCGGGAAGGCGATGTGGAGATTTCGGAGCGGGCATTCAACCTGATCATCGGCGGCATGCTGCTCTACGGCTTCGTGCTGAACTACCTGACGGTGGCGCTGTTCGCCGAAAAGGTGATCCGGCTGGTCAGCAACATGAGCCCCTGGGTGTTCCTGATCGGCTATTTCGTGCTGGTGCTCGCGGGCAATTTCATGGTGTCCAAGGGCGGCCCGGCTCTGAGCTTCGTGGGCTACACGCTGATCGCCGCGCCCATCGGCATGGTGCTGTGCCTTTCGCTGTCGGGCGTGCCGGTGAGCATCATCAAGAGCGCCGTGCTGATCACGGCCATCGTCACGCTGTCGTTCATGATCGCGGGCACGCTGTTCACCGGCTTCTTCCTGAAGCTGGGCCGGGTGCTGTTCTTCTCGCTGCTGTTCACGATCGTGGGCAGCCTGATCAGCCTGCTGCTGTTCAAAAACCGCGCCGGCATGGTGTACGAATGGCTGGGCGCGGGCATCTTCTCGCTGTACATCGGCTATGACTGGGCCCGGGCCAACACCTGCGCCCGCACGGTGGACAACGCCATCGACCTGTCCGCCTCGCTGTACCTGGACATCATCAACCTGTTCTTGCGCATCGTCGCCATCATGAGCGACAGCAAGCGGAAGTAACCGGAGCAGCGTCTTGCGCGGGGACGGCGCACAAAGCCGTCCCCGCCTGTTATTGCGCAACAAATGATTTGCACATTCCCGGGGATTATGCTATACTTGTGCCGGGAACGATATGCATGGGGGCGATTTGCATGATCGAGATCAGGGAAGTCAAAACCCGTTCGGAGCTGAAGAAGTTCGTCAACTATCCGAACGTGCTGTACAAGGACGTGCCCCAGTACATCCCCGCCATGATCGGCGACGACCTGGACGACTGGAACCCGAAGAAGAACCCGGCCTTCTCCTACTGCGAAGCCAAGTGCTGGCTGGCCTGGCGGGACGGCCAGGTGGTGGGCCGCATCGGCGCCATACTCAGCAAGCGTGCCAACGAAAAGTGGGGTCTGAGCCGCATGCGCTTCACCCAGGTGGACTTCATCGACGACTTCGAGGTCTCCTCCGCCCTGTTCAAGGCCGTGGAGGACTTCGCCCGGGAGAAGGGCTGCAACGAGGTGCACGGCCCGCTGGGCTTCACGGACCTGGACCGCGAGGGCATGCTGGTGGAGGGCTTTGACCGCCGGAGCATGTTCATCACCTACTACAACTTTCCCTATTACGTCGACCACCTCGCTCGCCTGGGCTACGTGAAGGACGTGGACTGGGTGGAGATGCTGATCGACGTGCCCTACGACGAGCACACCTGCACCCGCATGGACAAGCTGGCCGAGCGCGTGATGCGCTACTCCAACCTGCACATCGCCGAGACGAAATCCCGCCGGGATTACCCGCCGCTGATCGAAAAGGTGTTCCGGCTGGTGAACACGGCCTATTCCGACCTGTACGGCACCGTGCCCCTGGACGAGCGGCAGATCCGCCGCTACGCCAAAAAGTTCATCCCCCTCATCAACCCGGAGCTGGCCTGCTTCGTGCTGGACGAGCACGACGAGCTGGTGGGCTTCGGCGTGTCCGCGCCCAGCATGGCCAAGGCGCTGAAGAAGAGCCACGGCAGGCTGTTCCCCCTGGGGTGGATCGGCGTGCTGCGGGCGCTGAAGGTGAACGACACGCTGGATCTGTTCCTGGTGGCGGTGACGCCGGAGTACCAGAACAAGGCCGTGAACGCCATCCTGCTGAACCATGTGCTGAAGGGCTGCCACAAAATGGGCATCACCAAGGCCGAGACCGGCCCCCAGCTGGAGACCAACCACAAGGTGCAGAGCCAGTGGAACTTCTTCAAGACCGAGCAGCACAAGCGCAGGCGGTGCTTCCTGAAGAAGCTGGATTGATCCGTCTTGTCCCCTGCAGGGGCGCCGTTGAGGCGCCCCTGCATCATGCAATCAACCCTGACAGGAGGTTTGCCCATGCTGCTGTCCGCTGAACACCTCGCCAAGGACTATGGCGACAGGAAGCTGCTCCGGGACGTGACGCTGTATCTGAACGCCGGCGACCGGCTGGGCCTGATCGGCGGGAACGGCACCGGCAAGAGCACGCTCTTGAAGGTGCTGGCGGGCGCGGAGGCGGCGGATTCCGGCCGCGTGAGCCGCGACCCCAACGTGCAGCTGGCCTGCCTGCCCCAGACGCCCAGGATGGACGACGACAACACCGTGATGGAGCAGGTGTTCGCCGACTTTCCCGCCGAATTCCGCGCGCTGAACGAATACGAGGCGCGGACGATCCTCACGAAGCTGGGCATCACCGACTTCGACCGGAAGGTGAGCGCCCTCTCCGGCGGCCAGCGCAAGCGGGTGGCCCTGGCCAGCGTGTTCGTGCACCCCGCGGACATACTGGTGCTGGACGAGCCCACGAACCACCTGGACGGCGACATGGTGGCCTGGCTGGAGCAGCGGCTGCAGCGGTTCACCGGCGCGCTGGTGATGGTCACCCACGACCGCTATTTCCTGGACCGGGTGACGAACAGGATCGCCGAGCTGGACCGCGGAGAGCTGTACCTGTACGACGCCAAGTACTCCGGCTACCTGGAGCTGAAGGCCCAGCGGCTGGAGATGGCCACCGCCAGCGAGCGCAAGCGCCAGCAGCTTTTAAAGAAGGAGACGGAGTGGATCATGCGGGGCTGCCAGGCGCGCTCCACCAAGTCCACCGAGCGCATCGCCCGCTACGAGGCGCTGAAGGCCCAGGCTGGGCCGGAAGCGCAGGGCACCGTGGCCGTGGCGGGGGCGGCGTCCCGGCTGGGCCGCAAGACCATCGAGCTGGACCACGTCAGTAAGTCCTACGGCGGCAGGGCCGTCATCGCCGACTTCTCCTACACCGTGCTGCGGGACGACCGCATCGGCATCGTCGGCCCCAACGGCGCGGGCAAGAGCACGCTTTTAAACCTCATCGCCGGGACGCTCCCGCCGGATTCCGGAACGGTGGCGTACGGCGGCACGGTGAAGATCGGCTATTTCACCCAGGAGGGCCGGGAACTGGACATGAGCCAGCGGCCCTGGGACTACATCCACGAGATCGCCTCGGATGTGCGCACGGAGGAGGGGCGCTTCTCCGCCGCCCAGATGCTGGAGCGGTTCCTGTTCACCCCGGAACTGCAGTACTCCACCATCGGCAGGCTGTCCGGCGGCGAGCGGCGCAGGCTGTACCTGCTGGGCATACTGATGGCCGCACCGAACATACTGCTGCTGGACGAGCCCACCAACGACCTGGACATCGAGACGCTGACCATATTGGAGGACTATCTGGACACCTTCCCCGGCGCGGTGATCGCCGTCAGCCACGACCGCTGGTTCCTGGACAAGGTGGCCGGGAGCATCTTCGAGGTGGTACCCGGGGGACAGGTCAACCGCTACGAGGGAAACCATGGCGACTACCTGAAAAAGCGGAAGGTGGCGGAAAAGGCCGCCGCGCCGAAGAAGACCGTGTCCGCCCAGAAGCCGCAAAACCGGCCGCAGAAGCTGAAGTTCAGCTTCAAGGAGCAGCGGGAGTACGACACCATCGACGCGGACATCGAGGCCCTGGAGGCGCAGATCGCCGCCTGCGACGAAGCCATCGCCCAAAACGCCAGCAACTATGTGAAGCTGCAGGAGCTGACCGGGCAGAAGCAGGCGCTGGAGGCGGAGCTGGAGCACAAGACCGAGCGCTGGGTGTACCTGAACGACCTGGCGGAGCGCATCGCGGAGCAGGCATCAGCGAGCAGGCCGTAGGAAACGCTGCCGCCCCGCGGCAGCCGCCATCCCCGCTCCCTGCTCCCTGCTCCCTCTCCCTACTCCCTGCTCCCTAATTAATAATTTGACGCGCCCCTGCGAGCGTGCTATAATCAAAATAGAATATAATGCCTATTGATAATCGGAGGTTCAATCCATGGAACAGCAGATTCAAAAGAAACGCATCTTTTCCGGCATACAGCCCACGGGCAACCTGACGCTGGGCAATTACATCGGCGCGCTGCGCAATTTCTCGCTGCTGCAGGACGAGTACGACTGCCTGTACTCCATCGTGGACCTGCACGCGCTGACCGTGCGCCAGAACCCCGCCGAGCTGCGCAAGGCCTGCCTGCGCACCATGTCCATCTTCCTGGCCAGTGGCCTGGACCCGGAGAAGAACATCATCTACTTCCAGAGCCAGGTGGCCGCCCACGCGGAGCTGGGTTGGATCCTGAACTGCTTCACCTACATGGGCGAGATGAGCCGCATGACCCAGTTCAAGGACAAGTCAGCCAAGCACGCCGACAACATCAACTGCGGCCTGTTCACCTATCCGGTGCTGATGGCGGCAGACATCCTGCTGTACCAGACCGACCTGGTGCCCATCGGCGCGGACCAGAAGCAGCACCTGGAGATCGCCCGGGACATCGCCGAGCGCTTCAACGGCGTCTACGGCGACGTGTTCACCATCCCGGAAGGCTACTTCCCGAAGGTGGGCGCGCGCGTGATGTCGCTGCAGGAGCCGACCCGCAAGATGTCCAAGTCGGACCCGGAGGAGACCTACATCGCCATCCTGGACAAGCCCGACGTGATCCGCAAGAAGGTGCGCCACGCCGTGACGGACTGCGAGAACCGCGTGGTGTTCGACCCGGAGAAGCAGCCCGGCGTGGCCAACCTTATGAGCATCCTGTCCGCGCTGACCGGCAAGAGCATGGACGACATCACCGCCGAGTACGACGGCCAGGGCTACGGCAAGTTCAAGGACGCCGTGGCCGACGCGGTGATCGAGACGCTTTCGCCCATCCAGAGCGAGTACGACCGCATCTCCGCCGACAAGGCCTACCTGCAGCAGGTGATGGATTCCGGCCGGGAGCGCGCCGGCGCCATCGCCCACCGCACCATGCTGAAGGTGCGCAAGAAGCTGGGCATCGCGCCGTGGAAGATTTGATGCAAAGGGGGAGCAAGCTCCCCCTCCACTGCCGCCCCCTCCGGATTTGACTTGAGTTCCCTTGGAACTCCGGCCGTCAAATCCGCAAGGTTGGAATTTTTCCTTCGGGCAAATGGGATTTCCCTTCGGAAAAATTACCACCGTTCCCGGCGTACACGCCGCCGGGAACGATTTATATTATCAGATCACTTTCGAGGGAGTTCACATGGAATTTCACCATCTCCCCGTCCTGCTGAACGAATGTCTGGACGGGCTGAACGTAAAACCGACCGGGGTCTATCTCGACTGCACCCTCGGTGGTGCGGGCCATTCTTCCGAGATATTGAAGCGCCTGGGCGAAGGTGGCCTGCTCATCGGCATCGACCGGGACGCCGACGCCATCGAGGCGGCCTCCACGCGGCTGGGGGGCATCGAGACTCCGGCCCGCTTTACGTGCCTGCGGGGCAACTTCCACGACGCCCCCGCGCTGCTGGCGGAGGCTAAAATAGACCGGGGTCTGGACGGGATCCTCGTCGACCTGGGCGTGTCCAGCCACCAGCTGGACGTGCGCGAGCGGGGCTTTTCCTACCACGACGACGCTGCGCTGGACATGCGCATGGACCAGAGCCAGGGCCTGACGGCGCGGGAGATCGTGAACACCTGGAGCGAAGACGAGCTGAACCGCATCCTGCGCGACTACGGCGAGGAGAAGTGGGCGCGGCAGATCGCCCGGGTGGTCTGCGACCGTCGAAAACAGACTTCGGTCGAAACCACGTCCCAGCTGGTGGACATTATCGACGCCGCCATCCCGAAGAAGTTCCGCTCCACGGACGGCAGCCACCCGGCCCGGCGCACCTTCCAGGCGCTGCGCATCGCGGTGAACGACGAGCTGGACCCACTGGAGCCAGCAATTCGGACTTTGGTCGGTTTATTGAACCCCGGCGGGCGGCTGTGCGTGATCACCTTCCATTCTCTGGAGGACCGCATCGTCAAAAACACCTTCCGAAGCCTCGCCGACCCCTGCACCTGCCCCAAGTCCTTCCCCGTGTGCGTCTGTGGGAAGAAGCCCACGGTGAAGCTCGTCACCCGCAAACCCATCACGGCCTCCGACGCGGAGCTGGCGCAGAACCCGAGGTCGAGAAGCGCGAGTTTGCGGATACTGGAAAAGCTATGACGCGGGGCATTCTGATCGTCGGCCTGAACGGTTGCGGCAAGACCACACTGGGCCGCGCGCTGGCAGCGCGCCTTGGATGGCTGCGGTTGGATGTGGAGGATTACTACTTCCCCGACATGACCGTGCCCTACGCCAATGCCCGGTCGAAAGACGAGGTGCGCCGGAGGATGCTGGAGGACATCCGTGCACACGGCGATTTCGTGCTGTCCTCCGTCCGCGCCGACCTGGGTGAGGCCATTCGAAGCCACGCTGCGTTGGCTGCATGGCTGCAAGCGCCGGCGGGCCTGCGAATGTCCCGCATCGAGCAGCGGGAGCTTCAACGGTTCGGCGCGCGGGTGCTGCCCGGGGGCGACATGTACGAAGGCCAGCGGCGCTTTCACGCCATGGCCGCCGCCCGCACTGACGCCAGCGTCGAAGAGAGCCTGATCGGGCTGGACTGCCCGGTGCTGGCGCTGGACGCAGCTCTGCCCATCGAAGTGAACGTCGAACGAATCCTGTCATCACTTTCCCTGTAGAGTCGCCTCAGCACCGTCTTCAACTCCACTCTCCAACGAGGTATCTATGCAATATTTGGAAACCCCCTCCGGCTCCGTCCGACTGCCGGCCTTCTTCCCGGACGCCACCTACGGCGCGATCCGCGCGGGCGCGTTCGAGGACGTGGACGCGGCGGGCCTGCAGGGCTGCGAGATGAACAGCTATCACCTGATGACCAAGCCCGGCGCGAAGCTCATCAAGAGCCTCGGCGGGCTGCACGGCTTCACCGGGTACTCAGGCGCGATCCTCACCGACTCCGGCGGGTTCCAGCTGTATTCGCTGATCCGGGAAAACCCGGAATACGGCGAGATCCGGGACAAGGAGATCATCTTCCGGCCCGACCGGGGCAGGGAAAAGCTGACCTTCACGCCGGAAAAGTGCATCCAGGTGCAGTTCCAGTACGGCTCGGACATCATGATGGCGCTGGACATGTGCACCCACCCGGACGACCCCATGGACGTGCAGCGGCGCAGTGTGGATCTGACCGTGAAGTGGGGCGAGCGCTGCCGGGCGGAGTTCGACAAGCTGGCGAAGAAGCTGGACAAAAAGCCCAAGCTGTTCGGCATCGTGCAGGGCGGCAGCGACCCGGATCTGCGCATGGAGTGCGGGCGACGGCTGGAGGAGATCGGCTTCGACGGCTACGGCTTCGGCGGCTGGCCGCTGGATTCCGACGGCAATTTCCGCCCGGACATCCTCAAAATGGCCGCGGACGCCATGCCGGACGGCAAGATCAAGTACGCCATGGGCCTGGGCCGGCCGGAGGAGATCGCCCAGCTGGTCCAGATGGGCTACACGCTGTTCGACTGCGTGATCCCCACCCGGGAGGCGCGGCACCAGCGGCTGTACACCTGGCTGGACGGCATGGACACGCCCGAGGGCGTGCGCCGCGCGGACGGGAAGTTCTACAAATTCCTGTACATCCTGGACGACGAGCATCGCCGGGAGGCCGGGCCCGTGGACCCCGCCTGCGACTGCGTGCTGTGCCGGAAATACTCCCGGGCCTACCTGCACCACCTGTTCAAGGTGAACGACCCTGCCGCCCTGCGCCTGGCCACCGCCCACAACCTGCGGTTCTACGGGCGGCTGATGGCATTGCTCGGCAGTGCCGAGTGACATTTGCTGTCGCGCTTTCTCTCGACGCCGAGTCGGCCGTCGAATGGCCTCCCGGCTTCCATATGCTTACCCGGTTTGAAGGAGCGTCCTCATGGCTGAACAGCGCAACGATCCGTTGGACAAGCTGCTGCAATCGAAGAACTACCGCGACATCTGCCCGGACACGGTGCGCCGTGTGTGGGAGGAATGCCAGCGCAAATACAAGAAGCCCAGGGACGCCGAGAAGGCCGCCCGTGAGGCGCTGCACGGCATCAGCGGCGCGTTCATGACGCCGGACGAAGCCAAACACCTGGCCTGGGACATGCAGGAGTGGTCGATAAAGAAAACCGACATCGGTCTGGAAAGAATGCTCTCCCGGCATGCCTCCACCCGGGAGAGGCTGCCCATCGCAGCCATGGATGCCCTCTATTCGCGCCTGTTCGACATAACAAGCCGACCTCGGTCTGTTTTAGACCTGGCCTGCGGCATCAACCCCATCTACCTCGGCTCGCGGGGCATCGACACCACGGGCGTGGACATATCAGGCCTCGCGGTATCCGCCGTCAACGGCTTCGGCGAGACCTACGGAGCGCCGGTCAGGGGCGTCTGCGCGGACGTCCTCTGCCCCGGCGCCATCCCCGGGAAACACTTTGACCTGTGCCTGATGTTCAAGCTGCTGCCGCTTTTGGAGCGGCAGAGAAGCGGCGCGGCGCTGGACGTGATGAACGCTGTGAACGCCGATTATATCGTCGTCTCCTTCCCCACCCGCACGCTGGGCGGCCGAAACGTGGGCATGGCGGCGCACTACGCCGAGTGGATGGCAGGGCACATGCCGTCAAACCGTACCGAAGTCGGCTCCTTCGAGACGGAGAACGAGCTGTTTTTCGTGCTGGCGCAGCCGGGCGGCGGGAGATGAACCATGCAGGATCGCGTCTGTGAGTATATCAATACCCTCGCCCGCTTCTGCGGCCAGCGGGATATCGAGCGGCTCGACCGCGCCGCGCTCATTGAGGCTTTCGGCATCGGGCGCGTGGACGTGATGGTGCTGTTCGGCGGCAGCATCCTCGCGGGCGGAGACCTGCTGGCCCGGGCCATCCGCGGCGGCCTGGCGAGGACCACGGTCATCGTCGGCGGCGAGGGGCACACGACTGAATCTCTGCGGCTGAGGGTGCACGGCGAGTATCCGCAGATCGAGACCGCCGACCTGCCGGAGGCCGAGGTCTTCCAGCGCTACCTGCGCCATGTGCACGGCTGTGAGGCGGACTTTCTGGAGACGGCATCCACCAACTGCGGCAACAACATCACCAACCTGCTTGCGCTGCTGCACGCGCACAGCGTGCCCTGCGAGAGCATCCTGCTGTGCCAGGACGCGACGATGCAGCGCCGGATGGACGCCGGCATGCGCAAATACGCGCCCAAGGGCCTGCGCATCGTCAACTACGCCGCCTACGCCGCCACCGTCTGCCGGGCGGGCGGCGAGCTGGTCTATGAAGAAGACATCCACGGCATGTGGGACATGCCGCGTTACATCCGGCTGCTGATGGGCGAGATCCCCCGGCTGACCGACGACACGGGCGGCTACGGGCCGAATGGGAAGGGATACATCGCCCACGTGGACGTCCCGGAAGACGTGGTCAGCGCCTTCGAGGCCTTGAAGGTCGTCTATGGGGATCGCGTCCGCGAGGCCAATCCTATGTATGCCTCCGCGGCCGACCCGGCCCATGATAACGGATAAGGAGATTCGATCATGCCCAAGCTGTACGTGGTCGCCACCCCCATCGGCAACCTGAACGATCTGACGTCCCGGATGCGCGAGGCGCTGGAGGCGGCCGACCTGATCGCCGCCGAGGACACCCGGGTGACGATGAAGCTGCTGAATCAGTTTGACCTGAAGAAGCCCATGACCTCCTGCCACCGGCACAACGAGGAGGGCAAGGCCCCGCAGATCGTGGAAAAGATGCTCGCGGAGGACCTGACCGTGGCGCTGACCTGTGACGCCGGCACACCCGGCATCTCCGACCCGGGGCACCTGCTGGTGCGCGCCTGCTGGGAGGCCGGCATCCCCGTGGAGCCGGTATGCGGGCCAACGGCGGTGGCCACCTGCCTGTCCGCCAGCGGCTTCGACGCCCGGGAGTTCGCCTTCTACGGCTTTTTGCCCCGGGAGAAAAAGGCGCTCACGGACAAGCTGGACGCCATCCGGCGGGCGGGGATCCCCGTGTTCGTGCTGTACGAATCCCCCCACCGGATCGTGGAGCTGACTGCGGCGCTGGCGGAAAAGTGGCCCCAGTGCCTTGTGTGCGTGTGCAGCGACCTGACCAAGCGCTACGAGCGCCTCTACCGCGGCACGGCCCCGGCGGTGCTGGCGGAGCTCCAGGCCAATCCCAGCGTGGAGAAGGGCGAATACTGCCTGGCGGTGGACATCTCGATGCTCCCGCCCGCGGAGGCCCCCGTCCAGCGCCCGGAGGCCGCGGCGTTCATGCTGTCGCGCGTGCTGGAGGGCGACGACCTGCGCCAGGCTGCCCAGGCGGCGACGGAAGCCGGTTACGCCCGCAACGAGGTGTACCGGGCGAAGCTGAAGATCGGCGAGCTGTTTGAGGAGTAGCGGAGACAATCCCGCCGGCCTCCCCTGCACAGCGGTGGCGCCCTGCGCCGCCGTGGGCGTGACGCTCCGCTCTCCGCAAACATTTAACCGTCATTTTATGGTGCAAACCCCCTGTTTTCATTAAAAACATGGTTGCGTTTTGATTTGAACCGTGCTATAATAATCCAGTGTGTTTGATCGACGCGGGTTTCGTGCGCCCTTTGGCGGCGGGACGCGCCGGATGAATCAAGATATGTGTCCATACTTAAGGAGGAAGTTCCATGACCGCTGTTTCCATTATCATCGACATCGTGCTGATTCTGATTTCCATCGTTCTCATCGTGACCGTGCTGATGCAGGAGGGCCAGCGTCAGGGTCTGGGCGCGATCGGCGGCGGCGCTGAAACCTTCTTTGGCAAGAACAAGGCCAAGAGCATGGAAGGCCGCCTGCAGAACTACACCAAGATCGCCGCGGCCATCTTCATTGTGCTGGCCATCGTGGCCACCATCGTGACCACCCATAACACCGGCAGCACCGCCGCTCCCGCCGCGGTTGAGACCGTGGAAGAGGCCGTCGAGGACACCGCCGACGAGGCGGAAGAGGCTACTGAGGAAGCTACCGAGGCTGCCGAGGACGCTGCCAAGGAAGCCACCGAGGCTGCCGAGGATGTCGCTGAGGAAGCTACCGAGGCCGTTGAGGGCGCCGCCGAGGATGCCGCCGAGGCCGTTGAGGGCGCCGCCGAGGATGCCGCCGAGGCCGTCGAAGGCGCCGCCGAGGATGCCGCCGAGGCCGTCGAAGAGGCTGCCGAGGAGACCGCCAACAACTGATTCAAGTTGTCGATGCAAAACCGGGTGAACGCAGTTCGCCCGGTTTTTTAACCTTCCGCGCTTGACAAGGCCCCGGATGGCCGTCTATAATAGGAATCGCATTGAAGGAGAGCAGTAAGCGGTCATCATTTCACGCGTCCACAGAGAGCTGCCCACGGCACCATGTGCCCAGGCTGGAAGGCAGCGTCGCGCCCCGCCGAACTCGCTCCGGAGCATTTCCGAAAGGAACGGCCGCCGCCGTTACCGGCACCGAGCGGGCTTCCCCCGGGAGGCCAACGAGAGTGGTACCGCGAAGGATTGATCCTCCGTCTCTTGATCGAGGCGGAGTTTTTTATTTTCATCAATAATTGTACGAGGTGCATCACATGAACAACATTCCCACCTACAATCCCCAGGGCATCGAGAGCAAATGGCAGAAGCACTGGGACGAGACCCACGCCTTTGAGGCGCAGGCCAGCCATGACAAGCCCAAGTTCTACGGCCTGGTGGAGTTCCCCTATCCCTCCGGCGCGGGCATGCACGTGGGCCACATCAAGGCCTATTCCGGCCTGGAGGTGATCGCCCGCAAGCGCCGCATGGAGGGCTACAACGTGCTGTTCCCCATGGGCTTTGACAGCTTCGGCCTGCCAGCGGAGAACTACGCCATCAAGACCAACACCCATCCCCACGTGATCACCACCAAGAACGTGGATCACTTCAAGGATCAGATGAAGCAGATCGGCTTCTCCTTCGACTGGAGCCGGGAGATCTCCACTTCCCTGCCGGATTACTACAAGTGGACCCAGTGGATCTTCCTGAAGCTGTTCGAGCACGGCCTGGTGTTCCGCGCCAAGACGCTGGTGAACTACTGCCCCCACTGCAAGGTGGTACTGTCCAACGAGGACAGCCAGGGCGGCAAGTGCGACGTGTGCCACAGCGACGTGGTGCAGCTGCCCAAGGACGTGTGGTACCTGCGCATCACCCAGTATGCCGACAAGCTGCTGGAGGGCCTGGAGACCGTGGACTATCCCGAGAGCATCAAGCAGCAGCAGGTCACCTGGATCGGCCGCTCCACCGGCGCGTTCGTGGACTTCACGCTGGACGGTGTGGACGAGCAGCTGGAGATCTACACCACCCGGCCGGACACCCTCTTCGGCGTCACCTTCATGGTCATGGCCCCGGAGCATCCGCTGCTGGACAAGTACCAGGACCGCATCGCCAACTGGAGCGCCGTGGTGGACTACCGCGACCAGTGCGCCAAGAAGACCGAGTTTGAGCGCACCCAGCTGGCCAAGGACAAGACCGGCGTGAAGCTGGAGGGCCTGATGGCGGTCAACCCCGTCAACGGCAAGAAGATCCCCATCTTCATCGCCGATTACGTGATGATGGGCTACGGCACCGGCGCGATCATGGCCGTGCCCGCCCACGACCAGCGCGACTGGGAGTTTGCCACCAAGTTCGGCGTGGACATCATCGAGGTCATCAAGGGCGGCGACATCACCCAGGAGGCCTACACCGGCAACGGCCCCATGGTGAACTCCGAATTCCTGAACCAGTACGACAACAAGGCCGACTCCATCGCCGCGATGCTCAAGTTCCTGGCCGAAAAGGGCATCGGCAGGAAGGGCGTCCAGTACAAGATGAAGGATTGGGCCTTCAATCGCCAGCGCTACTGGGGCGAGCCGATCCCGCTGATCCACTGCCCCGTCTGCGGCACGGTGGGCGTGCCCTATGACCAGCTGCCGCTGACGCTGCCGGATGTGGAGAACTTCGAGCCCGGCCAGGACGGCCAGAGCCCGCTGGCCCGCATCGAATCCTTCGTGAACTGCGCCTGCCCGAAGTGCGGCGGCCCCGCCAAACGCGAGACCGATACCATGCCCCAGTGGGCCGGCTCCAGCTGGTACTTCCTGCGGTTCGTGGATCCCCACAACGACCAGGCCTTCGCCTCCATGGACGAGATGAAGTACTGGATGCCCGTGGACTGGTACAACGGCGGCATGGAGCACGTCACCCGCCACCTGCTGTACAGCCGCTTCTGGCACCGCTTCCTGTACGACATCGGCGAGGTGAACACCCCCGAGCCCTACGCCAAGCGCAGCTATCAGGGCCTGATCCTGGGCAGCGACGGCGAGAAGATGAGCAAGTCCAAGGGCAACGTGGTCGACCCGCTGGACATCGTGAAGCAGTACGGCGCGGACACGCTGCGGCTGTACGTGCTGTTCATGGGCGATTACACCGCCGCGGCCCCCTGGAACGACGACAGCGTGAAGGGCTGCAAGCGCTTCCTGGACCGCGTATGGCGCCTGATGGAGATGCTCACCGACGAAAACGGCATCCGCAAGGACATGGCCTATGACGTGCACACCTGCATCAAGAAGGTGGGCGAGGACTACGAAAAGATGAAGTACAATACCGCCATCGCCGCCATGATGACGCTGGTGAACGCCATCTACGCCAAGGGCAGCGTCACCAGGGCCGAATTGCTGGCGCTGGTGAAGCTGCTGAACCCCGTGGCGCCCCACATCACCGAGGAGATCAACCAGCTGTGCCAGCTGTCCGATTCCGAATTGATGTACGCCGCGTGGCCGAAGTACGACGAGGCCGCGCTGGTGAAGGACACCGTGGAGGTGGCCCTGCAGATCAACGGCAAGCTGCGCGGACGCATGGACGTGCCCGCCGACCTGACCCGCGACACCGCCCAGGACTACTTCATGCAGACCGAGGAGATCCAGAAGCTGATCGCCGGCAAGGCCGTTAAAAAGTTCGTGTTCGTGCCGGGCAGGCTGGTCAATATCGTGGTTGGGTAAGGCTCAACAAATCCCCGCCGGGGCGGCTTCAGGCCACCCCGGTTTTTTTCATACTATTCTCAAATAAGAAACAGAAAGATCCCTCGCTCCGTTCAGGATGACGCGGATTCGCTTCGGTGTCATCCTGAACGAAGCGAAGGATCTGTACGTTTCGTTTACAAACAGTGCTGAATAGAAATGCACATATCGGTTACTTAATATCCCACAGGTTTCCGTGAAGCGCCTTTTTTCATGCTCGCACGATCAGCGGATCGCAGCAAAGCGGCGTCTCGCGGTCCGGCGTTGGCCGTGACCGGAAATCGTTTACCCCTTGCGCGTCTCCCGCATTTATGATATAATCATTATGTATTTATTAATGACGTTATAAGCATTCAAGGAGGCATCATTATGGGACTTTTTGCACCGGCATGGACGACGGAGAACCCCAGAAAGCTGGACAAGGCGATCGCCGCCGTTCGCCGCCATCGAGAGAATCACCGACCAGGCGATGCTCGCGAAAATCGTGGAACAAGGCGAATCCTTCTCTTTGGCAAACGCCGCCCTGGAGCGCCTATCCGACCCGGCGCATCTGAAGCAGATCGCGCTGAAGGGCCACACAAAATGCTCTCTCAGCGATCTCTTCGACAAGATCACCGACCAGGCGGCGCTGTATGAAATCGCCACCCGATCCGACGACCTGAATGTGCGGCTCAACGCCATTGAAGGGATCGACGACGCGGACGCGCTGCTGTCGCTGATGACTGGCGCGCCCAGCGCGCACGAACGGGAAAAGGCGCGGGACGTGCTGGACGACAATTATGTAAGCAGGTATGCCCATAATCAGCTGACGGACGAACAGTTCAGCCGCTACATCGACGCCCTGATCGCCGAGACCGACCCGCAATTCACTCCCTACCTGCCCGATCGGGTCAGCGACGACGACCTGCGCCGCATCTATCAGAACGCCGGTCGAAAGAATTTGCGGGAAAAAGCGTTCCGCGACCTGATGTTCAAGGCTCCCGCCGAGGAACTGCCCATTCTCTACAGAGAAGCAAGAGCCGAACGCTGGATGGATGCCGAAAAATCCATCGAGGCCCGCGTGGAAAACAGGGAGAGCGACCGGCCCGAGCTGCTGGCGGCCTTCATTCGGGACGCGGAGGTCGGCTGCAACATGGCGAGCCATTGCCTCAGGCTGCTGTTCGCGCAGAAGCTGGACGGCGTCGACGGCATCGAGGCCCTGCGCGACGAGGCCGTGGACGCGGCGTTTAAGAACATCCCCGCCTACACCGCCGGGGAATCGAGCCACGATATCGAATACTGCCTCGGCCATCTTGCCGCCGCCGTCACGCCCGAGGCGCTGGCGAAGCTCGGCATCGGCTATTCCCGGAAAGAATTCAAGGCGGAGGACGCCTTCGGCAGCTACGACGCCGCCAGCGTGACCATCACCTACCAGGGCAAGACCTATTACTGCTGACGCGGCGGTCCCGCTTGGGACGACGCCCGCATCATACATACGCGCGGGAGCGAAGCTTCGCTCCCGCGCGTATTGTTTCCAGGGCAAGGCTCCCGGCGGAGCGTCCATACGAATGACGGCGGCGCTAGCGCCGCCACTACGGAAAGCCGGAACCGACTTCAATTCCTCACTCCCCATTCTTCATTCCTTATTCCCAATTCCTCCCCCAGCTTTCCCTCCGGCTTCACGCCGCTGCCCTTTTCGATCAGGGCGAACATCTCCCGGCGCTGCTTTTTTGAGTAGATGCCGGCGTTCATGTGATAGCGCTTGTTGTCGCGAGTGATGAAGGCCACCTCGTGCACGGGGAACAGCTTGTTGTTCTCCCCCGCCCCGCCCTCGTCGATGCGCTCATAGCCCAGGTCCTCCACGTAGCCATAGCGGGTGATGGCGTCCAGCCGGAAGGTCTTGTCCACGAAGCGGGTGTCCGTCTCGCCCTGGCGATAGATGAACATCGCCCGGCTCTCGCCCTCCCTGGGCCGCCGGTTGATGGGAAACGCCACGCGCACCCGCTGGCCGTCTATGGCCACCTGGCTGCGGCCGTACATCCACAGATAGCACAGCGCGAAAGCGAACACGATGTAGGCGAAGAAGGAGAAGTTAAACGGGGACGGCTGCACGCCCTTCACCGTACAATAAAGGGTATAGCTCACGTCGGCCAGGCTGAGCAGGGTCAGCACGTACAGCACGATATAGCCCGCGCAATAGGGGCGGAAACGCTTCATAGGGGCATCGTCCTTTGCAAATGGAATGACAATATTATAACTGATTCGACGGGAATTGGCAAGCCGTCACAGGTTGCCGAGCGCCATGTCCGCCGCCATCTGCAGCTGGTCGGCCAGGGCGGCGGCTTCGGGGATGTCGCCCGAAAGAGCGCGATAGTCCCCGGCCAGGGCCTTCAAGTCCTCCAGCGCGTCGGAAAGTGCCTCCGGGTCGTCGTCGCTCTTGCACTCGCCCAGCAGCATCAGCGCGTCCTCGAACTCCGCGTTCAGGTCGTCCAGGTCCTCCGCCGCGTCCACGGCGCAGTCCTCCGCCAGGGCGTCCAGCTGCTCCAGCAGCGCGCCGAAGCGGTCCAGAAAGGTCTGTATCGGAAACATGGCTCTCGCCTCCTTGCAGGTGTCAGTATAGCGCAAAAGCGAAAAAGGCGCAAGTGAAACGCGCATTTTGCGATAAAATTCCGTTCTCCGGCAGGACAAACGCCCTTTCGGGGCGAATATTGTAATGTTACAGGTTTAAACGGAGGGATGTGCGATGGAAGACAAGCGGACGGCGATGCTGCGAAAACTGCGCTCGATCACCGCTCTGGTGCTGGTGGGGCTCTACATTGCCGGGCTGGCGCTGATGCTGGCCGGGCAGGTGCGGCTGGCGTCGATCCTGTGGGTGGTGTCCACCCTGGGCGGCGTGGGGCTGCTGTACTGGATGCACACGGTCACCAAGCGCAGGGAGGAGGCCGCGAAGGCCGAATCCGAGGCAAAGGAGCAGCAGTAATCCATGCGCATGCGAAGAAGGGCCTGGACGGAACCCCTGCTGGACAGCTGCCCGTTTTTCATCGAGGAGCCCTCGAAGCACATCGGCCGATGGCCGGAGCTGTTTGAGAAAAGGCAGCGCGTGATGCTGGAGATCGGCTGCGGCAAGGGCGTGTCCACCGCGCAGATGGCCCACGAGAACCCGGACGTGAACTACATCGCCGTGGACGAGGTGCGCCACGTGCTGGCGGTGTCGGTGAAGAACATCCGCGCGGCCTACGGCGAGCAGCCGCCGGGGAACATACTGCTCTCCGCCGTGGACGCCCTGCGCATCCACGACACGTTCAACGCCGCCGACGGCATCGAGCGCATCTACATCTCCTTCCCCAACCCCTGGGACGAGCGGGCCAAGCACCACAAGCGCCGCCTGACCCACCCCAGGCAGCTGACGCAGTACCGGGCGTTTTTAAGGCCTGGCGGGGAGATCTGGTTCAAGACCGACAACGACGCGCTGTTCATGGCCTCGAAGCGCTATTTCGCCGAGTGCGGCTTTGAGATCGCGTACCTCACCGACGACTTGCACGCCTCCGGCTTTGCGCCGAACTACGTCAGCGAGCACGAGCAGATGTACACCGCCCAGGGCAAGAACATCCACTTCCTGATCGCGCGGATGCTGGACGACGCGCCAAATACCAAAGATTGACGGAGGAAACCCATGTCCCGCAAACGAAAGCGCTTCCAGCCCCACCGCGCCGCCCGGTTTTTCATCATTCAAACCTGGGCGCTGTGGCTGTGCCTGGCGCTGATCGTGCTCACCTGCTCCGGGTACACCCAGGGCGAAGTGGTGGTGCTGCGGGCGATGGAGCACCTGGGCAAGCCCTACGTGCTGGGGGCCGTTGGGCCGGACCAGTTCGATTGCAGCGGGCTTGTGATGTACTGCCTGGAGCCGGAGGGCTTCGAGTTCCCCTACCACGCCGCCGCCGTCATCGGCACGGACGAGCGCTATCCGCTGATCGAAAACCCCAGGGACCTGCTGGCGGGCGACGTGGTGTGCTTTGACACCGTGGCCGACAAGGACCCCAGCGACCACATGGGCTTTTACATCGGCGGCAACCGCTTCATCCACGCCTCTTCCACCGGCGAGGTGAAGATGAGCGCGCTGGAGGACTTCTACCTGGAGAAATTCACCGGGGCGCGGCGGTATGTGCAGCCCTATTACTACCTGCCCAGCCGTTCGCAGATCGCCGCCTGGTTCGATTCCACCGGCATCCCCCGGAAGCTGGCCCCGGCCATCGACTGGATCGGCCAGCGCCTCGCGCCGGCGCGGGAATGGATCGGCGAACGACTGAAGCCCGTGCGGGACTGGTTCGCGGGGCTGGACATCCCTGGCAGGATCGGCGCCGCGCGGGAATGGGTCGCGTCGCTGTGGAACAGCATCTTCGGTCGAAACCCCGACGCTTGATGAAACGGGAGGATCGCATGGAGCTTGGACAGTTTCAGGTGTACACTGGCGACGGCAAGGGCAAGACCACAGCGGCGCTGGGGCTGGCGGTGCGCGCCGCCGGCGCAGGGCTGCGGGTGTTCATCGGCCAGTTCATGAAGGCCGGGGGCACCAGCGAGCTGGAGCCCTTCGGGAAGCTCGGCATCACGGTGGAGCAATTCGGCTCCGACAGGGGGCTGCTGCTGGGCCGGGAAGCCGAGCGGGAGGACGTGGCCTGCGCCAGTGCCGGGATGGAGCGCATCCTGTGGGCGCTGGAGCGCTTCGACCTGGTCATTGCCGACGAGATCAACTGCGCGCTGATGTGCGGCCTGCTGAACGAAGGTGACCTGCTGCGCGTCATCGACGCCCGGCCGGCATCCACGGAGCTGGTGTTCACCGGGCGCGGGGCCAGCCCCGCCATACTGCAGCAGGCCGACCTGGTCACGGAGATGCGCTGCGTGAAGCACTATTTTGCGGACAAGGGCCTGTGTGCGCGAAAGGGCATTGAAGAATAGATACACATACCACGAGGAGGTAATCACATGAGGTTCAAGGCAATCCTGGCGGAAGAGGCGCGCAAGCGCTATCCCCTGTCCATCCTGCTGATGGTGGTGGGCGTGCTGGCCATCCCCTTCACATGGCTGTTCATGCGCTACGGTCTGGAGCTGACCGGCACGATGTGGACGCTGCTGTCCCTGGGCATCGGCGTGATCGTGGGCTGCGCCATGATCGGCCTGGGCTCGCTGGTGGAGGACATCCACGACATCTCCATGCACACCGTGGGCTTCGACCTGGAGATGGGCGAGATCGAGATCGTGCCGGACGAGGAAGCGGAAGCGCCGGAAGAGGCCGGGGATGCGCCCGAAGCGGACGACGAGGCTCCCGTGGAGGAAGCAGCCGCCGAGGAATAAAACGACCGCATCCTGTGGGATGGCGTTCAATCCCCGATGACAGCGAGGCGGCGGCCGCATGGCCGCCGCCCCAATCTGTCGCATCAGTAGTTCGCGCACCCGTTATGCCGCACGGCCTTCACGCGCTGCGGCATCATGTCGGCGTCGTTTGAAATCGCCGCCGCTTGTCCCTTCCGGAGCCTGTGACCATTTACCACGCATCCCTTGTTCTTTCCACAAATCGCGCTTGTATGGATTTGACACATATGTTATAATTAATTTGGAGTTTTGTGTAAACACAGAGGAAGAAAACGGTTGGAGGGATTTCAAATGTTTGGACGCAGGCCCGACGGCAGGCGAGTGAAGGGCATCGACCCGGTGATCCGGATCACGCCCTATATCATGCCCATGCGCTGCGACGCGCAGGTGTTCCTGAAGCACCGGGTGGATCTGGACGTTCTGTTCGACTACGTCCGCAGGCAGAAGCTGGAAAAGGGCGAACAGATCTCCTATATGCAGATCATCATCGCCGCCTATGTGCGGGCCATCAGCCGCAACCCCAAGGTGAACCGCTTCATCATGAACAAGCAGATCTTCGCCCGGAACAACTGCTCGGCCGCCTTCACGCTGCTGAAGGACCCCAGCAACATCGACAAGGGCGAGGCCGTGGTGAAGATCAAGTTCGACCTGAAGGACACAATCTACGACGTGCGCGACCGCGTGAACGCCGCCGTAGAGGCCAACCGCGGCGAGGAGGCCGGCCCCGGCTTCGTGGACAAGCTGCTCTCTTTTGTGTTCTCGGTGCCCGGCCTGGCCACGCTGGTCGTGGGGCTGATCAAGCTGCTGGACCGCTATGGCATCGCCCCCAACGCGCTGATGGACGAGCTGCCCTTCTATGTGGGCATGTACATCACCAACACCGCCTCCATCCGCCTGCACGACGTGAACCACCACCTGTACAACTTCGGCAACGTGGGGCTGTTCTTCGGCATGGGCATGGAGGAGAAGGTGGCCGTGGCGGAGGGCGGCGAGGCGCGGATGAAGCGCTACCTGCCCGTGGGCATCACCGCCGACGAGCGCGTCTGCTCCGGCGCACACTACGCCCGCTTCTTCAAGGACATCACCCATTACCTGCGCCATCCCGAGCTGCTGGAGCAGCCGCCGGAGCAGGTGTCCTTCGACGAGGGCAACGAGTACCACGAGGCCAAGCCGTGACCGGCGCGCAAAACTGAAAAAGATAGAAAAGGGGCTGTCTCTTTGCGAGGCAGCCCCTTTGTTGGTATTCTCGCCTGTGGGCTCGGTCGGGGCAGGCTCTGGAAGCCCACTGGGCTTCCATTCACTCCCTGCCCTTCGAG
>CACWZP010000018.1 GCA_902765395.1 uncultured Eubacteriales bacterium | reverse complement strand
CTTTGCCATATCAGTATACCTCCATATTGGTTGGTTTGGGAAAAACGGCCTCTTCCGCCAGCCGCAAAGCGGCTGTCACCTTCCCCTGAAGGGGAAGGCAGAATCTGCGTTACCGCTTGCCCAGGATCTTCTCGGCGATGCCGTGCGGCACTTCCTCGTAGTGGGCAAACTGCATGGTATAGGTGCCGCGGCCCTGGGTCTTGCTGCGCAGGTCCGTGGCGTAGCCGAACATCTCGCTCAGCGGCACGATGCCGTCGATGGAGTGCATGCCGGCGTGGGCGTCCATGCCGGTGACGCGGCCGCGACGGGCGCTGATGTCGCCCATGACGTCGCCCATGTACTCGTCCGGTACGACGACCTCGATCTTCATCATCGGCTCCAGCAGGGCGCTGTCCGCCTTGCGCAGGGCCTCCTTGAAGGCCATGGAGCCGGCGATCTTGAACGCCATTTCGCTGGAGTCCACCTCGTGGTAGGAGCCGTCGATCAGGTCGACGCCGAAGTCCATGACCTCATAGCCGCCGACGCTGCCGGACAGCGCCGCCTCGCGGATGCCCTGGTCGATGGGGGCGATGAATTCCTTGGGAATCACGCCGCCGACGATCTTGTTGTTGAACTCATAGCCGCTGCCGGGCTCGCGGGGATAGATCTCGATCACGCAGTGACCGAACTGGCCGTGGCCGCCGGTCTGGCGCACGTAGCGGCCCTCGGCCTTCGCGCGCTTGCGGATGCACTCCTTGTAGGCGACCTGGGGCTTGCCCACGGTGGCCTCCACGCGGAACTCGCGCAGCAGGCGGTCCACGATGATCTCCAGGTGCAGCTCGCCCATGCCGGCGATGATGGTCTGGCCCGTGGACTCGTCGGTGTAGGTCTTGAAGGTGGGGTCCTCCTCGGCCAGCCGCACCAGCGCCAGGCTCATCTTGTCCTGACCGGCCTTGGTCTTGGGCTCGATGGCCACGCGGATGACGGGCTCCGGGAACTCCATGCTCTCCAGGATGATGGGCTTGCCCTCCACGCACACGGTGTCGCCGGTGGTGGTCTCCTTCAGGCCCACGACGCCCGCGATGTCGCCCGCGCGGATCTCTTCGATCTCCTCGCGGTGATTCGCGTGCATGCGCAGGATGCGGCCCACGCGCTCGCGCTTGCCCTTGGTGGAGTTATAGACATAGCTGCCGGTCTTCAGCGTGCCGGAATAGACGCGCATGAACGCCAGCTTGCCCACGAAGGGGTCGGCCATGATCTTGAACACCAGCGCGGAGAAGGGGGCGTCGTCATCGGCCTGGCGCTCCTCCTCGGTGTCCTTGCCGGGGCGGGTGCCCTTCACGGCGGGGATGTCGACGGGAGACGGCAGATAGTCCACGATGGCGTCCAGCAGGGGCTGCACGCCCTTGTTGCGATAGGACGTGCCGCACAGCACCGGGTTCAGCTTGCCCTCGATGGTGCCCTTGCGCAGGCCGAACATGATCTCCTTCTGGGTCAGCTCCTCGCCGTCCAGATACTTCATCATCAGCTCGTCGTCGCACTCGGCGGCGGCTTCAACCATCTTGGAATGATACTCCTCGGCCATTTTCTGAAGGTCCGCGGGGATCTCCGTCTCGTCCATGGTAGTGCCCATCTCGTCCACGTAGATCTCGGCCTTCATCTTGACCAGGTCCACCAGGCCCACGAAGCTGGCTTCGGCGCCGATGGGGATCTGGATCGGCACGGCGTTGGCCTGCAGCCGCTCCTTCATCATGTTCACCACGCGGAAGAAGTCGGCGCCCACGATGTCCATCTTGTTGACGTAGGCCAGGCGCGGCACGTTGTACTTGGTGGCCTGGCGCCACACGGTCTCGGACTGGGGCTCCACGCCGCCCTTGGCGCAGAACACGGAGACCGCGCCGTCCAGCACGCGCAGCGAGCGCTCCACCTCGACGGTGAAATCGACGTGGCCGGGAGTGTCGATCAGGTTGATCTGATGCCCGCGCCATTCACAGGTCGTCGCCGCGGAGGTGATGGTGATACCGCGCTCCTGTTCCTGCTCCATCCAGTCCATCGTAGCCATGCCCTCGTGCACCTCGCCGATGCGATGGGTGCGGCCCGTGTAGTACAGGATGCGCTCGGAAGTGGTGGTCTTGCCGGCATCGATGTGTGCCATGATGCCTATATTGCGTACATGATCCAGTGAATGTGTCCTTGCCACAGTCAATTTCCTACTTTCATTAAGATTAAACGATGCATGGGAGCCAATCTTAACAGACCCCCATAGAACCATCAGCACGCATAGTGCGTGCTGATGAATGGGTTATGCGATTCGCGAAAGCCGCTGTAACGCGGCGTTTCGATTACCAGCGATAGTGCGCGAATGCCTTGTTGGCCTCGGCCATCTTGTGCATGTCCTCGCGGCGCTTCACGGCGTTGCCGGTGTTGTTCGCGGCATCCATGATCTCGCCGGCCAGGCGGTCCGCCATGGTGCGCTCGCCGCGCTTGCGGGCGAACATCACCAGCCAGCGCAGGGCCAGGGTCTGGCGGCGCTCCGGGCGAATCTCGATAGGCACCTGGTAGGTGGAACCGCCGACGCGGCGGGCCTTGACTTCCATCGCGGGCATGATGTTGGCGATGGCGGCGTTGAACACTTCCATGGCGTCCTTGCCAGTCTTGGCAGCCACCTTCTCGAAAGCATCGTAGCACACGCCCTGGGCGATGCCGCGCTTGCCGTCATACATAACCTGATTGATCAGCTTGGTGATTATGGTCGTTCCGTATACAGGATCCGGAAGCACTTCGCGCTTCGGGATAAATCCACGTCTGGGCATTCTAAGTCCCTCCCTTATCTTGATGGTCGGTCCGCTGTGTGCGGGCCCAAGAATCTACAAACGTTAAAGTGAACGAGAAACAGGTAAAAGCTCGTGCGAAAGTTGGCGCTTTCGCCTTCGCCCGGTTCAAATCGCCCTCGCGCATATTCCCACGTTCCAAATGGACCATGCGCTCAAGCGGCTCGAGCCGTTTTCACCAAAGAGGCAGTTTTACTGTCTCTTACTTCTTCGGACGCTTCGCGCCGTAGAGGGAGCGGCCCTGCATGCGCTTGGCAACGCCAGCAGCATCGAGAGCGCCGCGGATGATGTGGTAACGCACACCAGGGAGATCGCGGACCTTGCCGCCGCGGATCAGCACAACCGAGTGTTCCTGCAGGTTGTGGCCGATACCCGGAATGTAGCAGGTACCTTCGATGTTGTTCGTCAGACGAACACGCGCGATTTTACGCAAAGCGGAATTCGGCTTCTTGGGGGTCTGCGTCTTGACGGACATGCAGACGCCGCGCTTCTGCGGACAGGACTGCAGAATCGGGGAATTCGACTTGCTGGTTACCTTTTCTCTACCCTTGTGGATCAACTGATTGATCGTCGGCATTGAAGAAAAGCACCTCCTGAACTATTATGGATCTTATTGAGCCTCTATATACACTTCCGCAACCCTGGAAGGATACGAGCATATTGTGGACGGGGGAATCCTTCCCCCGCCGCTGCCTGTCGCCGCGTGTCAGCGCTTTGGCAGCTTTGTCGGTATGGTTTACTTCCGGATCCCCGCAGAGGCGGTCTTGACCTCCACCCCGCAGGCCTCGCCCAGCTGCTTCATGGTGTCCACCTCCACCATGCGCACGCCGGCCTCGTTGCAGGCCTGGCGCACCTGGCGCACGATGAACAGATCAGCGTCCCGGGCGATATAGGCTTCGGCGATCTCGCCGGCCTGGATGGCACGGACGAGCCTGCGCGTGCCGACGACCT
The DNA here is from genome assembly GCA_902765395.1 of uncultured Eubacteriales bacterium. Classification (GTDB taxonomy): domain Bacteria; phylum Bacillota; class Clostridia; order Christensenellales; family Aristaeellaceae; genus UBA2862. The sequence goes on along the minus strand of CACWZP010000018.1, from coordinate 58,595 downwards.
TGTCGGCGCTCTTCAGCTTTTCCAGCATCTGCGCACGCCCCTTCCCGCTCGGTTTTCACATACCCGAACTCGAATATGATATCATCCAACGCCCGCAATGTCAAGCAAAAAACGGGTTCCCGGCGGCCCTGTCGGAAATTTTAACCTACATTATTTCCTGTGGAACAGCTCAAACGCGCTGTTTGCCGGATAGACCTGCACGTGCTGCTTATAGCTTGCGCCCCGATAGTGGAACGTCTTGGCGTTGCACTTCTTTTTCAGGTAGTTGAACAGCTCGTTCAGCGTGGTGTACTTGTTCTTGTTGCCGTCGGCGGGCATCTTTCCCTTGGTCTTGATGCCGTCAGTCAGCCACTTGGTGAAGTAGCTGTATTTGTTCTTCAGGGACCAGCTGGTCTCCCGATAGGCGCTGGCGGTGAGCACGAAGAACTTGTTGTCCAGCACGAACGCGCCCTGGCCGGGGGCCAGCACGCCCCTGTCCAGGTCACGGAAGGCGTCCACCACGGCCTGGTCGAAGGCCTCGGGGGAGAACGCCGGAGCGTCGATCTCGTTCGCGCCGCCATCATCGCTTCCTGACAGCGCCGGGGCGGACACGCCCGCCGCGCCGTAGATGGCCGCGCCGGAGCCGCAGCTGTCGATCATCACGATCACCTGCCCCGGCACCTCGCACAGCCAGTTGGCCAGGCGGCTCAGCGTCATGGTATAGCGGTCATACCAGTTGTAATAGCGGAAGTCGGGATAGACCAGCAGGCATCCGGCGTAGCTGGCATATCGCCCGCTGATGTCGTAATCCTCGTCGCCGTGGGTGGAGATGTAGAAGAGCGACACGTCCCCCGCCTCTACCCCGGCGAAGGTGCTGCGAATCAGCTGGTGGATCTGCTCCGCCGTCTGGTTGGTGGCCGTGGTGACGTTCCAGCTGGCGCCGGAGGGGCCCTGGACGCTGTTCAGCATCTTTTTCATCAGCGCCGCGTCCTTGCTGCCGGGCATGCTGGACACGCCGGCGCCCGGGAATCTCTCCTCCCCGATCACCAGTGCCCGGTAGACCGGCGCCTTGGTGACGTTGACGGGGATCTCGGCGCACTTGCCGTTGTAGGTGGTCAGGGTGATGGTGGCGGAGCCCTTCGCCAGCGCCCGGGCCGTCGTGCCGGAGATCTGCACCACGGAGGGGTTGGAGCTGACGATGGACGCCTTGCCGGCACTGCCGGAGCTCAATATCGGCTCGATCTTCACGCTCCGGCCCACCCACAGCGCCGTCTCGCCAATGGTGGCGGTGACGTAAGTGGGCGCGGCCTTCACCGTTACGGTGCACTTGGCCTTCTTGCCGTTGAACGTCTTCGCGGTGACGGTGGTCTTGCCCACGCCCACGGCCGTCACCCGGCCCGCGGCGTCCACCGTGGCCACGGAGGTCTTGGACGAGGTGTAGGTGATAACAGAGGCGGTGTTCTTCGGAAGGGTCGCGGTCAGGGCGCTCTTCTCGCCCACGCCCAGCGTCAGCTTTTTTGCCGACAGCGTGACCTTCCCGGGCGCCTTCTTCACCGTCACCTCGCAACTGCTCTGAACGCCGCCCACATCCAGGGTGATGGTGGCCTTGCCCGCCTTCTTGCCGGTGACGCGGCCGGAGGCGTCCACGGTGGCGATCTTCTTGTTGGACGTGGTGAACACCGCGCCGACGCTCTCGGGCGCCGCGCCGCCGGCGATGGTCAGGTTCGCTTTTTCCTTCACGCCCAGGGTGAGGGCGGCGGTTGTGAGCACCGGCTGGGCCGGAGCGGCGACCATGGCGTCCGGGTCGGCCGGGGCCAGCACGGCGGCGTCGGCGTCTGTCTCAAGCGGCGCGTCCGGCGCGCCGTCCTCCCCGGGCAGGGCAAACTCCTCCAGCTCCGCAACGGCGTCCTCCACCGGGAAGGCCTCTTCCTCCGCCAGGGCCACGCCCAGCGCGAGTGCCAGCGCCAGCAGCGCGGCCAGCAGCCGCCTGATCGTTCCGTTCATCATGTGACCCCCCTGCTTCCCCGCGGAAGCGCTCGGTCGCCGTTCTTCCGTATCCCGCGCGCCGGGTATATATATGACCCGCCGTGTTGCTTTTGTGTTTGTTTTATGTTATAATCTTCGCATCAACAGACAAAGGAGGCCTGAACATGGAGGCGCTCAACCAATCCATATGCGCCTTTCGGCAGGGCTCGCCCCTGCTCTACGTCGCATGCCTGCTCGCGCTGGTCGTCCTCGGCGCGGCAATACTCTACTTCGCCGACAAGAAAATCGACGGCACGCCGCTGGGCATATTGATGTTTGGCCTGCCGGCGATCCCGGCGTACCTGCTGGCAGCGGGCGAGCCCGGGATAACGCCCATGCGGTTCATCCTCTGCTACATCGGGACGGTGGCGGTGGTGTTCGCCCTGAACTACGTCATGCTCAAGTCCCTGAAGGACTTCCGCTTTTCGGGCGGGTTCGTCAGGCTGGCCGAACAGGGGGATTTCGCCGCCCTGGAGCAGCGCTACGGCCGCGACAACCCCAGCTGGCAGGCGCTTTCAAAGCTCAAGCCCCAGACGCTGAACAACCTCGCCCGCTACTGCACCGCGGAAGGCCGCTTCAACGAGGACTTCTTCACAGCCCTCGTGCCCCTGCTGGATACAAAGACGGCGAAGGAGCTGCTGAACACCAGGGGCTGCAACCCCATGTTCCGGCTCTACCTGTTCAAGCGCGACCCCGCCTCCCTGGTGGGCGACGACTTCCAATGGCTGTTCGACTACGCCGAAAAGTCCATGAGCGCTTCGGCGATCCTGCGGCAAAACCTCGCGGGCATCGTGCCCAAACTCAGCTACCCGGCCTATGCCGAGCAGCTGCGGAAGGTCGCCGCCGACGTGCGAAACGTCGACCAGCCGATCCGCAAGGCCGCCTGCAAGAAGCTTCCCAGCACGGACAAGGCGTTCCAGCTCAGGTACTGCCCCTACTGCGGCTCGACCCGGATCGTGGAAGGACCCCTGGGCCTGCGCATGGACATGTACATCAGCGGCTATCGCTGCCAGGACTGCGGCCATGAATCCGGCGCGCCGGAGATGTACGGCGAGGCCGCGCCCTTCGACGTAACGCTTTCGCAGCTGGTCGATCAGACAGGGCCGCAGCAATAGAACGCCGCACTTGCAAAAGGGCCGTGAACGCGCGGGGAAAGCTCCCGACATTCACGGCTCTTTTCGCCTTCGATCAGATCTGCGGCTCGGTGTCGTTCTCCAGCGCCACGTTCTCCACACTGCGGATGGCCCAGCGGGCGATGACGATGGTGTTCTGCAGCGAGCCCATGGTCAGGGTCACAGTGTCGTCCTTCAGCGCGGCGATGGTGCCGTACAGGCCGCCGATGGTGCAGATGCGGTCGCCCACCTTCAGGGCCGCCAACATGTTCTTCACCTGCTTGTCCTTCTTGCGCTGGGGACGGATCAGCAGGAAATAGAAGATGGCGACCATGGCCACCATCATCACGATGGTCATCATCAGGTCGCCGCCCATGGGTGCGGCCGCCTGGGTGCCGGTGGCGGCGGTTGCGGCGGTGCTTTCGGCGGCGGTAACGGCCACGGCCTCGCCGGCCTCGGCCAGGATGTTCATCAGGTTCATCATCGTTCATTTCTCCTTTGCGTACATTTGGGTACTGTATCCATTATAACCGAGCTTGTCAACAATTACAACTTATTATGCCCGATTTCCCGTTTGTTCGCGGAATTTTTACTTTCAGGCTACCAGTTCCCCCGGCCGTGGCGGGCATAGAATTCGTTGGCCCAGTCCATAAGCGCGTCGTTTTCGATGGCCGCGCGCATCTCCTCCATCATCTTCGTGAGGAAATAGATGTTGTGGATGGAATTCAGCCGCAGGGCCAGGATCTCCCCCGCCTTGAACAGGTGGCGGATGTAGGCCCGGGTGTAGTTCTTGCAGGCGTAGCAGTCGCAGTCGGCATCCAGGGGGCTGAAGTCCTCGGCGTACTTCGCGTTGCGCACCACCAGCCGCCCATCGTGGGTGAACACGGTGCCGTTGCGGGCCACGCGGGTGGCCAGCACGCAGTCGAACATGTCCACGCCCCGCAGCACGCCCTCGATCAGGCAGTCCGGCGAGCCCACGCCCATCAAATACCGGGGTTTGTTCTGGGGCATATAGGGCATCATCTGATCGAGCATGTCGTACATGACTTCCTTCGGCTCGCCCACGGACAGGCCGCCGATGCCGAAGCCCGGCAGGTCCAGCTGCGCCATCTCCCTGGCGCATTCGATGCGCAGGTCGCCGTAGAACGCGCCCTGTACGATGCCGAACAGCGCCTGGTGCTCGTGGGTCCAGGACTTCATGCACCTCTCCAGCCAGCGGATGGTGCGATACATGGCGTCCTTGGCCCGGGGATAGTCGCAGGGATAGGGCGAACATTCGTCGAACTGCATCATGATGTCCGAGCCAAGGGCCTGCTGGATGGCGATGGATTCCTCCGGGCCGATGAACATCTTAGAGCCGTCCAGGTGGCTTCGGAACTGGACGCCCCGCTCCTCCACCTTGCGCAGGTCCGCCAGCGAGAACACCTGGAACCCGCCGCTGTCGGTGAGGATGGGACGATCCCAATTCATGAATTTGTGCAGGCCCCCGGCCTTCTCCACCAAATCCTCGCCGGGGCGCAGGTGCAGGTGGTAGGTGTTGGAGAGGATGATCTGCGCGCCGCAGTCCTTCAGCTCCTCCGGCGTCATGGTCTTCACGGACGCCTGGGTGCCCACCGGCATGAACACCGGGGTCTCGATCACACCGTGGGGCGTGTGCAGGCGGCCGCGCCGCGCGCCGGTCTGCTTGCAGGTGTGCAGAATCTCAAATTCAAAGGGTTTGGACATAGGGACCTCCATGCTGACATTATTATAGGGGCGCCGCAACGGCGCCCCTACAAAAAGGACAACGTCCTGATCTGTGCGGTTTTACGCCATCCGGCGCTTGCGCAGCAGCACCGCCAGCAGCGCGCCGCAGACTGCGATGCCCGCCATGGCCATGCCCACGGGCAGGGATTCGTCGCCGGCCTGGGGAACCTCGTCCTCCAGCACGCGGGCGGCCACGTCCATGCTGACCACCATGGCGCCGTTCTCGTCGAAGGCGTCCATGCGGTAGACGCCGGTGTGCTCGGGCTGGGCGTTGACGATGTTGTAGACCTTCTGGTTCGCGCCGTCGATGGGCGCGTCGTTGAAGTACCACTGGTAGGACGCGGGAGCCGCGCCGTCGATGCTGACCTCGATGGACAGATCCTCGCCGGCCTTGACCACGGCGTTCTGGGTCATCCTCGAAACGCGCATCAGCACCGTCGTGGAGATCGTCCCCTCCGCGATGGCGCAGACAGAGGCGGCCAGCATGATGGCGACCATCACCACTGCCAGCTTCATCCAGCGCTTCCTCATGCCGTTTTCCTCCAGTTTCACAATGACATTTGTACTTAATAATATTTTACTCCCCTGCCTGCTCATTTTCAATAGAATACGCTGTTTATGCATACATTCTCATTATTTCATTCACAAATATGCAGTCGTACGCAACAAGTATTAATTGATTTGAAACAAGTCCCCCCGGCGCATGAAATCACTGTCAAATTGTCTTTACATTGTCGCCGTATTGGTGTTATAATATACATTGATTTGACTTTCTGGAGGCGCGCTATGGGTGGTGTGTTGATATTGGTCGGCTATCTGGTCTGCGGGGCGGCGCTGATGGACGCGCTGCTGCCGGGGCGGTATCGGCTGACACGGCTGTGGCTTGGGCTGTGCGCGGGGCTGATCGAGATGATGTGGCTGCCCGCGCTGTTCGCCTTCGCCCTGCGGTTCACCCTGGCGGCCCAGCTGCTGGGCCTGGGCACGGCGGCGGTTCTCGCGGCGCTGGCCCAGTTCCTTTCGCGCCGGGCGTCCCGGGAGCGCCGCTGGACGGACATGCCCGCCTGGCTGCCGCTGGCGCTGGTGGTGCCGTTTGTGATCCTGTGCGGCTGCCTGCAGTACACCCACATCCTAAGGGCCGGCGCGGACGGCGCACTGCACGTGGGCCAGTCCACCTACGGCGACCTGTGCCTGCACCTGGGCATCGCCACCAGCCTGCGCAACGCTGCCTTCCCGCCCACCTACTCGCTGCTGCCCGGGGCGCTGCTGGGCTATCCCTTCCTGGGCGACAGCCTGGTCACGTCCATGCTGCTGGGCGGCAGCCCCCTGGCCTTCTCCTTCGTCCTCACCGGCACGCTGATGATGGTCCTGGTGGGGCTGGGCTTCGTGATCCTGTGCTGGGATCTGACGAAGAGCCGTGCCACCACGGCGATCGCGTTCGTGCTGATGTTCTTAAACGGCGGCCTGGGCTTCATCTACGCCCTGGACGGCATCGGCCGGGACGCCACCGCCTTCCGGGAGATCTTCACCGGCTTCTACAGGACGCCCACCAACCAGCCGGCGCTGAACCTGCGCTGGGTGAACGTGATCTGTGACATGATGATCCCCCAGCGCACGCTGCTGGCGGGCTGGACGGTGCTGGTGCCGGCGCTGTGGCTGCTGTGCGAAGCGGCAAAGGAGCGCAGGGCGAAGCTGTTTGCCCTGCTGGGCGTATGGGCCGGGGCCATGCCCATGATCCACACCCACTCCTTCCTGGCGCTGGGGCTGATCAGCGCCGGGGCGATGGCCTATACGCTGGTCGCCTCCCGGGAGGATCGCACGGGTGCACTGAAGCGCTTCCTGATCTACGGCTTCATCGCCGTGGCGCTGGCGCTGCCCCAGCTGCTCACCTGGTCGATCCCCCAGACGGTGAAGGGCGGCTCGCTGAAATTCCGGTTCAACTGGGTCAACAACGACGGAAACGGCCATCTGATCGACGGCTACTGCTGGTTCTGGATCAAGAACGTGGGCCTGATCTGGCTGGTGATGATCCCGGCGGCGCTGTGCGGCAGGCGCGGCGCGGATTCCCGGCAGGGCGCCTTCCGCATGCTGGGGCTGGGCGCGCTGTGCGTGTACGCGGTGGCGGAGCTGATCCAGTTCCAGCCCAATGAGTACGACAACAACAAGCTGTTCTACGTGGCCTACATGGCCATGATGCCCGCCGTGGGCTGGTACCTGGTGGGGCTGTGGAACCGGCTGCGGGGCCTGCGCTGGCGGGCGCTGCTGGCGGCGGCGTTCATGCTGTCGGCCACGCTGTCCGGTGCGCTGACCGTCGGCCGGGAGCTGGTGTCCGACTACCAGCTGTTCAACGCCGGCGAAGTGGGCGCCGCCCGGTATATAGAGGAGAACACGCCGGAGGGCTCCGTGGTGCTCACCGGCGCCCAGCACAAGAACCCCGTGGCCGCGCTGGCGGGAAGGAGCATCGTCTGCGGCACGCCCAGCTATCTTTACTTCCACGGCATCGACTACACCGACCAGTATCACGCCATGGAGCAGATGCTGGAGTTCCCCGCCGACAGCGCGGAGCTGTTCGAGAAGTACGGCGTGGGCTATGCCTTCATCTCCAGCTACGAGCGCAACGACTTCACCGTGGACGAGGACTGGTTCCGGGAAAACGGCCAGCTGGTCTACGCCGAGGGGGACGTGTGCGTGTATGCCCTGGACGGGGTTCATGGGAACTCCACGGAATCTTAGCGGGTTTGCTATTGTATTTTGCGGGAGATTGTTTTAAAATAGTTTTGTAATACTGTGTTATATTTTTGCCTGACGACAACCATCCGCGCGAAACGCGCGTCCAAATATAGAAGAGAAGCATGAAACTACGTCACCAGACCGGAGGGCATCCCATGGGAAACCGGAAGATCGGAGCGCTGGCCATCATGGCGGCGGGCCTGTGCCTGCTGCTGGCGGGCTGCGGCACGATTGACGAGGATTACCTGAACACCGAGGCCAACACCTCGGTGGAGATCAACGTGCCCTACGCCACCGCCACCCCCCTGCCGGAGCGCATGAACGCCCCGGAGGCCATCGTGATCGACCCGGACGGCAACGTCACGCTGAACGACTCCTCCGTCATCGAGGGCGACTTCCAGTCCGCCCGCGCCCAGGAGGAGCAGACCGAGTACCGCAGCCTCAGCCTGGGCAACACCGGCATCGCCGTGCAGGCGCTCCAGCTGCGGCTGAAGGACCTGGGCTACTTCACCGGCGACGTGTCCGGCCTGTACGACGCCGAGACCGAGGCTGCCGTGAAGCGTTTCGAGCAGACCTACGGCACCATGCAGACCGGCGTCGCCACCGCGAAGCTGCAGCTGAAGCTGTTCGCCTCCGCCGCCCCGGTCTACGGCACCGAGGAGTACAACAGCGCCGTCATCAGCCAGTACGCAGTGCTGCGCCCCGGCGCGGTGGGCAGCTCGGTCTACGCGCTGCAGCAGAGGCTGAAGAACCTGGGCTACCCGCTGACGGAGCTGACCGGCGTGTTCGACGAGCAGACCAGCGAGTGCGTGCGGCTGTTCTACGCCGCCTACGGCCTGGCCTCCAGCGACGTGGCCAACGTGGCCATGCAGCGGGAGCTGTACGCCGACACCGCCAAGGCCTATGACCCGACGGTGCAAGTGTTTGCCACGCTGTCCCCGGAAGAGGAGGCCCAGCAGGCCGCCATCGTGATGCCCGACGGCAGCGAGGGCGACGACACCACCGCCGTGGCCCTGGGCAGCTCCGGCACCCGCATCTCCCAGATCCAGCAGCGGCTGATCGCCTTGGGCTACATGGACGGCGGCGAGGACACCGGCGTGTTCGACCAGGCCACCCAGGAGGGCGTGAACCGCTTCCTCAGCGCCATCGGCCGCCAGCCCAACGGCATGCTGACCACCGACATGCAGGAATTCCTGCTGTCCCGGAACGCGCCCGCCTTCGGCGGCGAGGCCGCCATCTCCGCCTACCAGAACCTGAACGTGGGCGACAGCGGCGAGGCCGTGATGAACCTGCAGCGCCGGCTGGTGGAGCTGGGCTACGCCAACGGCACGCCCAACGGCGAATACGGCCAGGCCACCATCAGCGCCGTGGCCTTCTACCAGCAGTGCAACGGCATGGAGCCGGACGGCCTGGCCAGCGTGTGGCTGCAGACCGTGCTGTTCTCGGACGACGCCCTCACCTATGAGCAGACCCAGCAGGGCGCAGCCACCTTCGACGAGACCGCCGAGGACGCCGAAGACGACACCATCCAGCAGCCCGAGGACGCGCAGGACGCGGCGCAGGCGGCTGTGGAATCGCCGGCCGATGCCGACACGCTGTACTTCAACCTGGTCATGGGCTCCACCGGCACCGCCGTGACGGCGCTCCAGAACCGGCTGATGGACCTGGGCTACCTGGACAGCGCCAGCGGCGTGTTCGACGAGGCCACCCGGGACGCCATCATCGCCTTCCAGGGCTCCATCGGCGTGCAGCCCACCGGCGAGGCTTCGGCCTCGATGCAGCGCTATGTGTACAGCAAGGCCGCGCCGGACGCCTCCGTGGCGTTCGAGGCCACTGGTGAAAGCTACATCCCCCTGCGCTCCGGCGACAGCGGCGACGAGGTGACCAACCTGCAAAAGCGGCTGTGGGAGCTGGGCTTCCTGGACAAGAAGGACGTGCAGGACAGCATCGGCCAGTACAACGACGCCACGCGCATGGCCGTCACCAGCGCCCAGCTGAAGATGGGCTACACCAGCGCCGACGGCGCCGCCGGCGTGGAGTTCCAGAGCTTCCTGTTCTCAAAGTACGGGGAATTGATCAAGGAGAAGAAAAGGCGGTAAAAGGCTTCTGCATGTTGAAAGATCCTTCGCTCCGTTCGGGATGGCATAATCGCCTCACGCGGTTGTCATCCTGAGCGCAGCGAAGGATCTTTTCGTTTTTGATAGAAACCGGATTTCCACGTCGCCCTTTGGGCTCCACGCAATGACGTTGTACGGGGCCGAAACGTCGGACGATTGATCATCGTGGATCTATCTCGGTCGCGAATCCCGTCATTACAAGAAGCAGGCCGTTGAGAAAGCCTGCAAGCCAAGGAAGGACAGCCTGCCAATGAGGGCGCTTACACAAGCGTAAGTAACCGAATTGGCAGGCTTCCCTGACACAGGAAGCAGAAATCCCCTCTGCGCATGCGTTTTTTCAGGGGATTTCTGCGTTTGCGGGCTTTGTCAGCGGTCTGAGGCCGGTTCATCATCGAATGAATCCAGCCTGCCTGACGTGGCAATTCAGTTTTCCCTGTCTCTCGTCGACCAGATTCACCCTCACCGGCACGTCGATCTCCACCGTTCCCGGCACGACGCGACAGTCCAGGGCGTGGATCTCCACCCCGGCTTCCCGCGCCTCGATCAGTGCCTCGCCGAAGGCCGGCTGGGTGGCCCAGTTGGGGCGGAACTCTGTGACGCCCTTCATCTGGATCACGATCAGCAGCGCGCAGCGCCAGCCCTGCCTTGAAAGCGCCGTCAGGCCCCGCACGTGCTTGAGGCCCCGCAGCGTCGGCGCGTCCGGGAAGCGGGCCACGCCGCCGTCCTCCAGCGTACAGCCCTTCACCTCGATGGCCACGGGGCAGCCGGCGGCACCGGCTTCCATTTGCTGCCGCGCGGCATCGCCCGTCCGATTCATCTCTTTGGCCACGAAGTCAAACCTCGAATCCCCCACCGTCACCTCGGCGCGCAAATCTTCAAGGGGCCCCAGCCCGCCCGCGGCCAGCCATTCCGCCGCTGCCCGGTTCGGGGCCATGGAATCCATGTTCACAAGCCGCATGCCGCCTGCGACGCGCTTCTCCACGGCCACCAGGTCGTACGCGGTCCTGCGCTGCGGGTTGTCCGACTTCACCAGCCAGACGCGATTGCCCGCCTGAAGCAGCTCCGCGCAGCGGCCCGTATTCTTCACGTGGACGCGCTCAATCCGCCCGTCCATCTCCACCTCGGCCACAAATCGGTTCGGGCGGCGCAGGAAGACGGCCGCACGCACATTTGAGTAGCGCATGGTTCAGCGCTTCGCCACGCCGGGCACGATCCACCAATCCGGGGTCAGCTCACCCAGCGTGACTTCCCGCCCCATTTCGCCATCCATCAGTATGCGTACGGTCGGGTACTCGTTCGGCATCAGCTGGACCATCAACTCGCGGCATGCCCCGCACGGTGCGCCGACACTGCCGTCGGACATCACCGCCAGAACGCGGTCTATTGTCTGTTCCCCGTTGGTCAGCATGTTGAATATGGCGTTGCGCTCGGCGCAGATGCCCAGCGTGGAACAGGTGTCCACGCATACGCCGACATAGATCCTGCCGGACCTCGAGCGCACCGCCGCCGCGACACCGCCGCAGCTGACGTACTCCGAGACTTCCCTGCCGTTTTGCACAGCCCTCGCCGCCGCGAGCATCTCCTGCCAGATCGCGTCCATGATCTTTCCTCCTGTATGATACAGAAATGGGAATCGGGCCCTTTGTTCCCGATTCCCTTTTCCCGATTGCGTTACGCCCTCAGCTCCGCGCCGAACTCCTTCAGGGCCTTCAGCACCTTCTCCATGGTGGAGTTGATCTCCTCGTCGGTCAGGGTGCGGTCGGGCGCGCGCAGCGTGATGGCGTAGGCCACGGACTTCCTCCCCGCGCCCAGCTTTTCGCCGCGGTAGATGTCAAACAACTTCACGTCCTCCAGCGTCTTGGCGGCAGCCTTGCGGATGGCGTCCATCATGGTGCCCGCGCCCACCTGCTCGTCCACCACCACGGCGATGTCGCGGCTGACGGCGGGGAACTTCGGCAGCGGCTTCACGCCGTAGAAGTCCTTCTCCAGCGGCTGCAGGGCGTCCAGGTCGATCTCGGCCACGTACACGCGGCCCTTGACGTCGAACTTCTCCGCCACGTCCGGATGGATCTCACCCAGTGCGGCAATCTTTTCTCCGTTCACGGTCATCACAGCCTTGCGGCCGGGATGGTAGTAGCCGTCGCCCGCGGCCTCGATCTGCGCCGTGACGCCGAACTTCGCCAGCAGCCACACCACGATGTTCTTCATCGTGAAGAAATCCACGCCCTCGCCGAAGGCGCTCAGGCACAGCGCCCGCTTCTCGGTGGGCAGCTCCCCGGCCTTTTCGGCGGGCATGAACACCTTGGACAGCTCGAACAGTTTGCCCTCGGCGTTGCCCCGGTTCAGGTTGTTCGCCACGGTGAACAGCATGCTGGGCACCAGGGATGTGCGCATCACGCTGGTGTCCTCGCCCAGGGGGTTGCGCAGCGTGACGGCGCTCCTGCGGGCATCGTCCTCCGCCAGGCCCAGGCTGTCGATCCACCTGGGGCTGATGAAGGAGTAGTTCAGCACTTCATACATGCCCATACCCACCAGCGCGTCCTTCACCCGGTCGGCGAACACGGTGTGCGCGTTGCGGCGGCCCGCCATGGTCACGCCGTTCATCAGCGTGGAGGGGATGTGGTCGTAGCCGTACATCCGAAGCACTTCCTCGGACACGTCGGCCTCGGTCTCCATGTCCTGGCGGAAGGCGGGCACCTCGCAGTGCAGCAGCTTCCCGTCCACCAGCGTGGTGTCGATGTACAGCCGGTTCAGGATGTCCTCCATGGTCTCGGCGGGCACGTCCACGCCGATGCGGCGGCAGATGCGGTCCACCTCGGCGTCGATCTCCACGGGCTCGGCGGGGTTGGGATAGTGGTCGAAGGTGCCGGGCACGACCTTGCCGCACTCCAGCATGTTCACCAGCATGCAGGCCCGTTCCAGCGCCTCCAGGGTGGTCTCGGGGCAGACGCCCTTCTCAAACCGGCCGGAGGACTCGGTGCGGATGCCCAGCTTACGGGCGGTGACGCGGTTGTTGGCGCGCTCGAAGGCCGCACACTCGAACAGCACGGAGGCGGTATCGTCCACGATCTCGCTCTCCTCGCCGCCCATGATGCCGGCCAGGCCGGTGGCGTTTTCCTTGTCGGCGATCACCAGCATGCTCTCGTCCAGCACGTGCTCCTTGCCGTCCAGCGTGGTCAGCTTCTCGCCGGGATGGGCGCGGCGCACCACGATGGTCTGGTCCTTCACCTTGGACAGGTCGAAGGCGTGCATCGGGTGGCCGGTCTCCAGCATCACGAAGTTGGTGATGTCCACGATGTTGTTGATGGGACGCACGCCCGCGCCGTACAGGTATTCCCGCATCCACTTGGGGCTGGGGCCGATCTTCACGTCGGTGATGACCCGGGCGCAGTAGCGCTGGCAGGCCTCCTCGTCCTTCACTTCCACCTTCGCGTAGTCGTCGAAGGTGCCCTTGCCGCTCTCCTCCACGGCAATCTCCGGCATCACGAAGTGCTCCTCGAGCACCGCGCTGCTCTCCCGCGCCAGGCCCCAGACGCTCAGGCAGTCCGGGCGGTTGGCCAGGATCTCGAAATCGACGATGTCGTCGCCGAGGCCGAAGACCTCCTTCACGTCGGTGCCGGGCTTCACGTCCTCGAAGATCTCGATGATGCCCTCGTCGCCGATGTGGGGATACAGGCCCGAGGGCACGTCCAGCTCCGGGCCGGAGCACAGCATGCCCATGGACACCTCGCCGCGCATCTTGCCCTTCTTGATCTTAATGGAACCGGCGCCGCCGCCGGGCAGGTGCGCGCCGTCCAGCGCCGCCGCCACCCGCATGCCCGCGTGCACGTTGGGCGCGCCGCAGACGATCTGGATGGGCTCTTCCTCGCCCACGTCCACCATGCAGATATGCAGGTGGTCGGAATTGGGATGGTCCACGCAGGACACCACGTAGCCCACGACCACCTTGTCGAACTGCGCGCCGGTCTTCTCGACGCCCTCGACGCCGGTGCCGGTCATGACCATGCGGGAGGCATACTCCTCCGCGGGCATGTTGATGTCAACATATTCCTTCAGCCACTTCATTGGGACTTTCATATCACAAATCCTCCGTTTCAACTCGGAATGCTCCCGGATCAATTAGGAATTAGGAATGAGGAATGAGGAATGGATAGTGGCTGCCTCACATCAGCAGCTTTCTTTCATTCTTAATTCCTAATTCCTCATTCCTCATTTCCTTACCGGTACTGCGTCAGGAACCTCAAATCGTTCTCATAGAGGTAGCGCAGGTTCGGGATGTTGTACTTGAGCAGCGCGATGCGCTCCACGCCCATGCCGAAGGCGAAGCCGGAATACTTGTGGCTGTCGATGCCGCACATCTCCAACACCTTCGGGTTCACCATGCCCGCGCCCAGCACCTCGATCCAGCCGGTGCCCTTGCACATTCTACAGCCCTCGCCCTTGCAGTTGGCGCAGGTCAGGTCCACCTCGGCGCTGGGCTCGGTGAACGGGAAGAAGCTCGGGCGGAAGCGGGTGCGGATGCCCTCGCCGTACATCTGGCGGGCGAACTCGTCCAGCGTGCCCTTCAAATCGCCCATGGTGATGTTCTCGTCGATCACCAGGCCCTCCATCTGGTGGAAAACCGGGCTGTGGGTGGCGTCGGCCTCGTCGGCGCGGTACACCCGGCCGGGGCAGATCACGCGGATGGGCGGCTTGCGGGTGGTCATGATGCGGGCCTGCACCGGGGAGGTGTGGGTGCGCAGCACGATGTTGTCATCCACGTAGAACGTGTCCTGGGCGTCCCGGGCGGGATGGTTCTTGGGCAGGTTCAGAAGCTCGAAGTTGTAGTGGTCGTACTCCACCTCCGGGCCCTCGACCACCTCGTAGCCCATGCCCACGAAGATGTCCACCATCTTCTGAAGGGCGATGTTCATCGGGTGCAGCGAGCCGGCGCTGCGCTCGGGCCCGGGCAGGGTCACGTCGATGGCCTCGCTCGCCAGCCGCGCGGCCTTCTCCTTCTCGGCCAGTTCGCTGGCGCGCGCCTCCAGCTTTTCCTCCAGCGCGGCGCGCACGTCGTTCACCAGCTGGCCCATCTTCGGCCGCTCCTCCGGCGGCAGCTTGCCCATGCCGCGCAGCAGGCCGGTCAGCTCGCCCTTCTTGCCCAGGACGGCCACGCGGATCTGCTCCAGCGCGGCGCTGGCCTTGGCCTCGTCGATGTTCTTGAGCACCCGCTCGCGGATCTCACGAAGCATTTTTTCCATCCGATATTCACTCCTCAAACCTGTGTTTTGCTGTTTTCGGGGCAACAGAAAAGCTCCGCCCCAAGGGGCGAAGCCGCATTGCTCCGCTGTACCACCCAAATTCACCGGCTCGCACAGGATCGAAAGCGCAGATTCTCGACTTCGGCTTCGCCTGCGCTCAGAATGACACCGTTATGCCTGTCATCCTGGGCGGAGCGTCAGCGCAATCGAAGGATCTTCCGATTCCTTCAGCCTCTGCAAGTCTGCCGGTCTCTCATCCCGATAACGGGGGATGGGCCCGTTCCCGCCTAATCGTCGCCTTTCAGCGGAAAAGCTCCGGAGTGAACTTCGCCCGCGCCGCCTCCGCCGCCCTTCCAGCCTTGGGGCCGCTCTCTTTCGACGCGCCTGCGGGTTACTCTCTCCATCAGCGCTAAATTACAGCTATTTTAGCACAGCCGGAAAGAAATTACAACCGCTTATCCGTTATTTTACGGGAAATCGGGCTATTTTGTGACAAGGGCGGCGGAGGCTGACGCGGACAAAGGAGACGTGTTATACTATATGATAGATATTTATGCAAAGGGGGCGGCGACATGGGCAAGCCGAAGCGCGGCAGCGCGTATCTGTACCGAGACCGCCGCCGCCGCATGCGCAGGCTGCGATACGCGAAGTGGGCCGCCGTCGTCCTGGCGGCGCTGCTGGCGCTGATTCTGCTGGTTGCGCTACCTTCAAGGCAGGGCCCACGGCCCGTGCCGGAGCCGACCTCCTCCCCCGCGCCCGTCGTCACGCCCGAACCCACGCCCGAGCCCACCGAGAGCCCGCTCTCCGGCGGCGTGCGCGCGCCGATGGCCAGCGTCGCCACCAAGAGTGAGCTGATCGACCTGTACTGGTGGATGATCGAGACCGGCAACGACGCGGTGCTGCTGGACGCGCTGACCATCGACGAGGGCGACATCGCCGACATCACCGACAAGTTCAGCAACTACTTTGAACGCTATCGCGCCTGCTTCGACCCGCCCGGCGTGAAGGTGGAGTTCAAGAGCGGCATCAACGCCCTGGTCGCCCTGCAGGGCGGGGACACGAGCGGCCTGGACGAGGACGCGCTGGCGGTGGCCGAGGCGGCGCAGGCCGCGGTGGAGGAGATCATCACCCCCGGCATGAGCGACTGGGACAGGGAGCTGGCGGTGCACGACTACGTGGTGAACCACTGCCAATATACGCTGGACATCCTCGCGCCCCACAGCGGCGACGCCCTGGGCCTCTTCAAATACGGCGAGGCCCGCTGCGCCGGCTACTGCGACGCCTTCCGGCTGCTGGGGCGGCTGGCCGGGCTGGAGGTGGAGATGATCGGCGGGCCCACCACCCGGGACGAATCCGGCAGCAAGGGCCACGCCTGGAACCTGGTGAAGCTGGATGGAAAGTGGTACATCGTGGACTGCGTCTGGGACGACCTGATCGAGGAGGAGCCCACGCTGGAGCACACCTTCTTCAACGTGACCTACGCCGCCTTTGGCGGCACCCGCACCTGGGACGCGGACTGCCTGCCGGACGGGCCCATCGCCGAAGCGCTGGACGAAAACTACTACTTCAACCGGCCCGAGTATATCGCGGACAATCAGGCGGACGCCGTTACCCTGGCCGTGAAGCAGCTGGACGGGACGGGCAAGGCCTACCTGCTGCTGCCGGACAGGGACATGGCCCAGGGCGTGGCCGCGGCGCTGAAGCGGCACTACGGGCGCTCCGGCCACTGCTTCGAGCTGTCGGAGGACCTGGACATCAACCTGTTCCGGTTCCGGCTGTAGTCGTTTTCTTAACACAATACTCTGATAAAGTGCGTTGACATGCCACATGTGTATGCCTACAATGATTAAGATAGTTTATGAGGCTAAGTATTTTCCCAAAGGGGTTGGAAATATGAGCAAAATCGGCATTATCACCGACACCAATTCGGGCATGACGGCCCGGGAGGCGGCGGAATGCGGCGTCACGCTGATGCCCATGCCGTTCACCGTGAACGACCGGAACTACGTGGAAAACGTGAACATGAGCTATGACGAGTTCTTCGAGCGCCTGGCCGGCGGCGCGTCCGTGGCCACCAGCCAGCCCTCGCCCGAGGACGTGACGAAGTGCTGGGACGAGGCGCTCAAGACCTGCGACCAGCTGATCTATATCCCCATGTCCAGCGCCCTGTCCTCCAGCTGCCAGAGCGCGCGGCTGTTCGCCGAGGACTACCCGGGCAGGGTGTTCGTGGTGGACAACCACCGCATCTCCATCAGCCAAAAGCAGTCGGTCTACGACGCGCTGAAGTGGCGGGACGCCGGCCTTGGCGCAGAAGAGATCATCAAGAACCTGATGGACACGTCCATGGAGGCCAGCATCTACCTGACTGTGGACGACCTGAAGTACCTCAAAAAGGGCGGCAGGATCACGCCCTCCGTGGCCACCATCGCCACCGTGCTGAACATCAAGCCGGTGCTGCAGATCCAGGGCGGCAAGCTGGACACCTACAAGAAGGTGCGCGGCCTGCACGCGGCGCAGAACACCATGGTGGAGGCCATCCGCAAGGACCTGGAGGAGCGCTTTGCGGACCAGGAGATGCTCCTGCGCACCGCCTACACCGGCGACGCCGACGTGGGCCGGGTGTGGAACGCCCAGGTGCAAGCGAAGTTCCCCCAGTTTGAGGTGACCGGCGATCCCCTGCCCATCAGCATCGCCTGCCACGTGGGCCCGGGCGTACTCGCGCTGGGACTGATGAAGAAGATTTGAGCGGACATTGTGAACGCCTTCCCCGTTGGGGAGGCGTTCGGCGTTTTCCGGCGGTCCTCGGCCCCTTGCGCCCCAGGCGCTCCGCGCATCATACTCAAAAGCCCCCTTCCTCTCGGAAGGGGGCTTTCATCTATTCGCTTACCAGCGGTTCTCGGAGCGCTGACGGTCGAAGCACTCGCGGCAGTACACCGGACGATCCCCGCGGGGCTGGAAGGGCACCTGGGTGGTCTTGCCGCACTCGGCGCAAACCACTTCATACATCGGGCGATCGGCACGGTTGAAGCCACCGTTGGCGGCCTTGCGCTTGTCGCGGCATGCCTTGCAGCGGCCGGGCTCGTTCTGGAAGCCCTTGTCCGCATAGAACTGCTGCTCGGACGCGGTGAACACGAATTCGTTGCCGCACTCACGGCATACCAAAGTCTTGTCTTCGAACATGGAATATAACCCTCCTAATTGTGTGTGCCCATGCGATGTATAGTCTCTGTTGCCGATTCCTGCCATCGGTAGGGTTCCACCGGAGGGATACGGTTCAAAAGCCTTCTAATCGGGGCTGGGAATATTATAACACACTGGAGCAATTTTGTACAGCCTTTTCGGCATATTTTCCGCCACAAATTTTAACTTTTTAGCGACGGTTGCGTTCATTCCTCGGCCGGAGCCCCGGACTGGGGCTGGTCGTTGGACGCTTCGCCCTGGGCCGCATCCGGGCCCTTGCCCCCGCGACGGCGGCGGCGATGCTCCCTGGCGGGCACGGGCGTGGCCCCGCCGTTCTCCTTCAGCTTCTCCAGGAACTGGTCGGTGGACAGGTTCTTGGGCGCCTTCTGGTGGGGATAGCGCTTCTTCTTCGGCTCCTCTTCGCCCTCGGCGCTCTCCTCGGGCTTGGGCTCGGCCACGGGCCGCGGCCGCCTGGGCTTGCGCTCGGGCCGGGGCATGTCCTTCAGCGCGGCGGCGTCCTCCGGGCCGGGACGGCGCACGTCGTCGATGGCATACTCCCGCACGTCAAAGCTGTCGTCGTCCACCCGCACGCGCACCTTCACGGTCTCCTTGATGCAGTTGATCTCCGCGATCACGCCCACGCCGTCGGGGGTGACCACGTCCTTGCCCACCCGGGGCACCCGCTTGAGCACGGCCTCGTAGTTGTCCTGTTCGTACTTCAGGCAGCACATCAGCCGCCCGCACTGGCCGGAGATCTTGGTGGGGTTCAGGGACAGGTTCTGCTCCTTGGCCATCTTGATGGACACGGGCTGGAAATCCCCCAGGAACGCGCCGCAGCAAATGGGCCGGCCGCAGGAGCCCAGTCCGCCCAACATCTTGGCCTCGTCGCGCACGCCGATCTGGCGCAGCTCGATGCGGATCTTGAACACCGAGGCCAGGTCCTTCACCAGGTCGCGGAAATCCACTCGGCCGTTGGCGGTGAAGTAGAATATGATCTTGTTGTTGTCAAAGGTGTACTCCACGCTGACCAGCTTCATGTCCAGCTTGTGCTTGGAGATGCGATCCTGGCAGACCTCGAAGGCCTCCTTCTCCCGCTTCTCGTTCGCCTCGGCGCGGCGCGTGTCCTCCTCGTTGGCCACGCGGATCACCTTCTTCAGCGGCGTGACGATCTGCTGGTCGCTGACCGTGCGCGCGCCGGTGACCACCTCGCCGAACTCCACGCCCCGCGCGGTTTCGACAATCACGTTGTCGCCCGGATGCGGCCAGATGCCGTCCGGGTCGAAATAGTATACCTTGCCCGCCTTCTTGAAGCGGACGCCGATGACCGTTGCCATAGTTGGGTTACCTCCCGTTGAGACCTGTCTCTATCAGATGAAAGTACATATTTTCAAGCGCGTTGGGCCAGGACACATTGCTGGCCAGCTGCTTGCGCGCCAGCACCACGCCCTTGAGCAGCGCCCCTCCGTCAATCTTAAGGCGCGAAAGCCGCTGGGCCTCGCCCGACTGGTAGGGCGCCGCGCCGCTTTGAAGGGCCATCAAATCCCGGGCCCACAACTCCATGATGTCCAGCATCGCGCCCTCCTGGCCCTTGCCCGCCTCCAGCGGCGTGGCGGCCCCGGCCACGCTGGCGCGGTCCTTCAGGGCGGCCAGCGACGAAAGCACGCTCTCCCGCAGTTCCCGGTAGCCCCCATCCGCCTGGATCTCCAGCGCCCGGCCCACCGAGCCCTGGGCCATGCCCGAAAGCTCCGCCGCGCGAAGGGGGTCGATCCCCCGCCGCTCAAGCACCTGCGCGCAGTCCTCCACGCTCAAATCCGTGAAGCGCACCGTCTGGCAGCGGGACACGATGGTGCCCAGCAGCGCGCCGGGGGCGTCGGTGATCAGGAAGAACATCACCTCGCCGGAGGGGCTCTCCAGCGTCTTGAGCAGGGCGTTCTGGGCCTGGGGCGTCAGTTTTTCGGCCTGCTCAATGATGGCGATGTGCCGCACGCCCTCGTAGGGCCGCAGCGACAGCGCGTCGATCAGCTCGCGCACCTCGTCCACGCCGATGGACTTCTTATCCGGCGAGATCACGTGGATATCCGGGTGGGTGCCGTTCAGGAACCGCTTGCAGGCCGGGCACACGCCGCAGGGCTTGTCCCGCCCGGTGCACACCGTGGCCTGGGCGAACAGCCGCGCCATGGTGCGCTTGCCGGAGCCGTGGGGCCCCACCAGCAGCAGGGCATGAACAATGCGCCCGGCTTGAACCGAACGCATCAGCTGTTCCATCTTGTCGCCGTAACCCGCGAATTCGGATATCTTCAATGCCTGCCTCTAAATCTTCCTGAACTGCTCCACGTCCAGCACGAATATGGTGGCGCCGCCCACGGTGACCTCCACCGGATAGGGCACGTACACCCCCGTGGTGCCGGAGATCGGCGAGGGCGTGGTGGCGATCTGCTTGCGGCTCTTGCACACCTTCTCGATCACGGACATGGCGTTCTCCAGCTTGTCGTCCTCAACGCCCACCAGCAGCGTGGTGTTGCCGGCGCGGAGGAAGCCGCCGGTGGTGGCCAGCTTCGTCACGCGATAGCCCTCGGTCATCAGGTGGTTGATGAGCCTGGAAGCGTCCTCGTCCTGCACGATTGAAATGATCAGCTTCATGTGAAGGCCCCCTTCACTTCTTATTATCCGCTTATATTATACACAAAACCCGGGGATTATGCAACCATTTTTCATATTCCGCGAATATCGGGGCCGACAGGGGCTTATGGGCGGCCGCGCGGCAGACGAAGGGGCTGTCTCATTTTGAGACAGCCCCCTGCCAAATCGATATGCCTGTCAGCCTTCCGGGGTCTCTTCCGGGGCGGTCTCCTCGCCCGGCTCGTCCTCCGGGGTTTCCTCCGGCGCGGTCTCCACGCCGGGTTCATCCTCAACGGCTACCTCCGAGGTCTCCGCCTCCGGCGCTCTGGCCGCGGCGGTGTCGTCCTCGGGGATGTCGTCGAAGGGGATGTACCTGCCCTCGGTGTACATCTGCTTCAGCGTGAGGTAGTGGGGATGGTCGCGCCAGCCCATGCCGGTGGAGCCGCGGCCCTTCACGTTGATCTTCGCCTTGGGCAGGGCGCGCTGCAGGTCCTTGAGCATGTTCTCGTCCAGGCGGCAGCCGCCGATCCAAATGCGCCGCAGCGACTTGATGGACTTCAGCGGCGTGTACGCGCCGTAGATGGGGTTGTGGAAGATGTTGAAGTCCACCAGCTTGGTCAGCCCCTCCAGCGGGGTCAGGTCCGTGATGTCGTTCAGGAACAGCTCCACATACTCCAGATCCTTCATCTCGGAGATGGGCTCGATGTCGGTGAGCAGGTTGTCCGCCAGGATCAGCACCCGCAGCTTGGTCAACTCGCGGAAGGGCTCCATGGTGGTGATCTTGTTGTGGCCCAGGTCCAGCATCAGCAGGTCCGTGCAGTAGCGCAGCGGCGCGAAGGTGTTTTCGTTGTAGTGGTAGTGGTTGCCGTCCCACAGCAGCGTGCTGAACGCCGTGGCGTCGGTGCGCACCTTGTAGGTGGCGAACTCGACCCAGAACACGAACTTGATCTCGGGATATTCGTCGAACAGGTAGCCGTAATCATTCTGGGCCAGGCCGGTGTCCAGCAGCGAGATCTTCTGCAGCTTCGGCAGGCGCTCGATGCACTTCTCCACCGCCTCCACGGTGCCCACCTGGATGTTGTCCAGGTACAGCTCCTTGATGTCGCTGGTCACGAACTGGTCGAACACCCGCAGGCCATAGCGCACCTTGTCGCCGTTGGCATGGGCGCGCACGGCGTCCGCCTGCTCGTCGCTCAGCTCCACGTTTGCCGCGTCCATGTACTCCAGCTTCGGCATGTAGTCGATGAAGTCCACGTAGGCCATCACGTCCTCGGCGGTGCCGTTCACCTTGATCCAGGTGTCGTCGGTGGTCATGGCGCCCTGGGGCACGTCGCAGGAGAAGCTGAAATCCACGTCCGGGAAATTGTCGCAGAGGTAGGAAACATCCTTGGCGGTCGCCAGCTGGCCCCGCAGGTCCACCCGCGTCACCTGGGGCAGCATAATCAGCGCGTCCGCGATGGCCTCGGCGTCCACGTCGTGATCGGTCAGATCCAGTTCCTCCACGTCCGGGGCGAAGCGCTCGCCCAGCAGCGGCACCCGATAGGCAAAGCGCTTTTCGGGATAGGTGGCAAACAGCGCGCGCAGCTCCTCCGTGGTCAGGAGCACCTCCCGCAGGTCCACCTCCTCGGCGGTGCTGTCGAAGTGGATGTGCTTCACCGGCACGCTCCAGCGGATGTCGCAGTTCGGCAGCGCGGCGGCCAGGGTGTCGTGGTCGTACTGGTCGAAGGCGTAATTGCCGCGGATGTCCAGGATCTCCAGGGCCTTCAGCGACTGGATGGGTTCAAAGTCCATGATCGAGGACTTGCGCATGTCCAGATACCGCAGGCTCTCCATCTCGGTGAAGTGTTCGGGATACTCGTCATCCACCGTGAGGCGCGCCAGCATCTTGTACCGGGGCACGAAGCGGCTGTCCACCACCACGTAGTACTGGCGAATGAAGCCCAGGCCCAGCAGCAGGATGCAGATCACGCCCAGCACGGCCTGCAGCGCCCGGGACACCCGCAGGTTCACCACCAGCAGCAGTGCCTCCACCAGCAGCAGCGCGCAGGCCGCGCAGCCCATGATCTTCCCGGCGCTCAGCTCCAGCGTGTGCAGGAAGAACCCCAGCGCCACGGCCATTGCCACCAGCAGCCCCGCGCCGATGAGCCGGTATATCCTCATTCTCTTTTTACGATCGGTCTTTTCGAGCCGATTGCTCTCTTCCGCCTGATTCATGTCAATCTCCCGAATTCATGCGAGTGCACACATTTTCACATTTATATTATATCGACCCAGCGCCACAATATCAAGGACATTTCTGTTGCAACGACGTTGAAAGAATTGGCTCTTTTATTTCCCGCCGATTTGTTATATAATAGCCTCGTAATTTGCTGCTCACTGGAGGAATCCCCATGGCAAAGTCCAACAAGCGGGCGCTGCGACGGCGGCGCAGGATCGAGATCATCGTGATCGCCCTGGGCGCGCTGGCGCTGGCGGCGGTGGCGCTGTTGCTGCTGAACCGCCCAAAGCGGGACGTCCCCGCCTATGCCAGCCTCGACGCCGCCACGGCCCAGCCCACGGCGGAGGCCGTCCCGACGCCCCAGCCCACCCCGACGCCTGCGCCGACGCCCCAGCCCACGCCCTCCCTCGTGCCCGAGCCCACGCCCACCGTGGTGCCCGGCAGCCGGCCGGACGTGGTGTCCTTCTACACGCCCAAGGGCAAGGCCTACTCCCCCAGGGTGCGCATGGGCGAAACCTTCTCCGCTCCCTGGAAGAAGGGCAAGGACATCGGTTCCTTTGAAGTGATCGCCTCGGACGAGGCCCAGCTGGACGGCGATTTCTTCGGCGACATCTTCGGTGCGGCCTGGAAGCAGTTCCCCGACGCGAGCGCCTGCAAGATCGGCTACACCCTGCGCTACACCCTGGACGACGGCACGGAGATCAAGTACACCATGCTCTCGCCCAAGTACATCGAGCACACGGAGTTCATCGAGGTCTGGCTCTACGACGACTACCACCGCAAGCCCCACCAGTTCTACTCCCACCTGAAAAGCAGCCAGATGAAGTCCGACACGCTGATCACCTCCATCAAGCTGACCGCCGGCAAGCAGATCAGCCGGGTGACGGACATCTGGCTCACGGCGTTCATCTGCGCCTCGCTGGACGACTTCGACGCCGAGCGGAACTACATCGGAAACACCAGCTGCACCATCCACATCCTGAAGGAATGAACCCAAAACGCAAGCGAGGGAACGGCAAGTGCCGTTCCCTCGTTTTTATCCAACATCAATAGATTTGCAGATTGTACAGCCCGCCCTTGCCGTTCTGGTTCACCACGCAGAAGGTGTAGGCCGTGGGGAACACCCGGTCGCCGGCCTTGGTCTTGAGCACGTAGTCGAAGCTGACGCGGCAGGTGAAACAGGTGTCGGACAGCTTGTAGAACTCCGTGACCTCCTGGTTCTTGAAGGAGCTGGAGGTGTGTGGCGTGGCGAAGGTGTTGGACAGGTTGTCGAAGATCGCCCGGGCGGGGCTGTTCTTCAGGCACACCTTCATGATGGCGTTCTTGTTGGCGTCCTTGGACATGAACTTGGCGATGCGCTGGCCCAGCTTGTAGGCAGCCTCGCCGTACTGCTGCTTCAGCTCCTCGTCCTCCTTCATGGGGCAGGTCCAGACCCGCTCCCGCTTCGCGTCGGCCTTGGGCGTCACGGCCGCGCCGGTCTCGTCCGCCACTTCCACGGAGGGGTTCTCGTTCTCGGAGTGATAGACATAGACGGTGGTGGCCGGGTTCTCCACGCCCTCGGGCAGGAAGCCGTCCTCAAACAGCTGACCGGCGGCGATCTGGGCGTTCTGCTCGTCCAGGGCCACGCCGTCCACGGTGACGCTGTAGCCGCTGGGCACGGTCACCCGGCACTCGAACAGCTCCACCGGCTCGGGCGTGGGCGTGGGCTCGGCCTCGGGCTCCGCCTCCGTGGGCTCAGGTTCTGGCTCGGGCGTGGGCTCGGGCTCCTGGCGGGTCACGTAGGTGGTCACCTCGCCCAGCTTCCACAGCCTGTTGCCCCGGCGGGTGGTCTGGCCGCTGGGCACCAGCGTGAAGGAGGCGAACTTTTCGCCATCCAGGGTGACGTTGTACTTGCGGACATCCTCGTCGGTGGAGAAGGCATCGGACCACTCCACGGACTTGCCGGAGGTGATCTCCTCCATGCTCTCCAGATAGAAGGCCTTGTCGCCGCCGGCGATCTGCTCGGCGGAGGTGTCCAGGTCGTAGAGGCGCTGGTAGTCCCCCGTCTCAAACAGCCGGGCCACCTCCTGGGCGGCGTACACGGGCTGGGCGGATTCATAGTCCGCCAGCACGTCCCGCAGCCAGAAGGTGCCGATGGCGATGGCGATCAGCACCACGGCCACGACGATAAAATACACCTGATAGAAGCGGCTTTTCAGTATGCTCTTCTTCTTTTTCTTCTTCGCGGTCATAAGCCCTCCGTCAACGCACGATAAACGCCGTGGGCATGGTGCGCGAACCGGTCAGCACCACGCCGTTGTTCACGTATTCGCCCTTGTAGTACATCAGCGACGAAGAGCCGCCGTCCATGTTGATGGCGTTGATGGCGCCGTATTCCAGCATGATGGAGATCAGGTCGGCATAGGTGGCGCCCAGGCTGGAGGCCTGCCGGCCCTCGATCACCAGCATCAGCACCGCGCCGTCCGACCGCTGGCCGATGGCCGTGCGGGGGTTCAGGCCTGAGCTGGCGCCCTTGACCGCCACGGGCTCGCCGTTCACGATCAGCGCCGGGCCGAAGGTGATGGCGTCGCGGATGCCCTTTTCCTTGGCTTCGCTCTTGGACATGTTCTTGGCCAGGACCATGATGTTGTCCTGGTTGAAGCCCACGGTGATGTTGTACTGGCCGGCGTTGCCGGTGTGCATCAGCTTGCCCTGGGCCACGACCAGGCCCACGGGCGTGCCGCCGTTGCCCACGCCGCCCTTGTCCTCGAAGCCGCCGCCGTTGATGGCCGCCAGGGCGTCGTAGCGTTTGGCGATGTCCTTCAGCTGCAGGCCCCGGGAGCCGTTGAACTTGTCCCGGCAGGTGCCCACGGTGACCCGGGAGGGGTCCAGCACCACCATCATGTAGCCGTTATAGGTACCGCTCTTGACCTGGTACAGCTCGATGCCATCCTCGCTGGAGAGCAGGTTCTCCGGCGCGGGCGTGGGCTGGGGCGTGGACGCCGCATCCGCGGTCTGCGCCTCGCCCTCGCCTGCCTCCGCGGCCTGCACCTCGCCCGGATCCGGGATGGGCGTGGGCTTTGCCACCACGATCAGCGAGGTGTCCGTCTCGTCGTTGTCCTCGGACACGGAGTTGCGGGCCACCACCTCGTCCAGCTTCTCTTGGCTGTAGAAGATGCGCGGCACGAACTTCAGCGCACTGGTCTCCAGCATAGACACGGTCAGCAGGTCGCCCACCGTCTGGGAGGGACCGTTGAAAGCCGCCTCTCCGGCACTGAGCGCCGCCACCAGCACCAGGCCGATCAGCGTCAGCACGCAGAGCGTCGCCCTCCAGGCGATGCGGCGGTTCCTGCGCCTGCGGCGGCGCTGGGCCTTGGTCAGTTTCTTCTTGGTCTTTTGCATAAAGGCCTCCGGATAGAATTCTGTATGCTTCGGTTTGCCGGGAGAGAAAGCCGGCGAGCATCAATGGGTCTGATTAGCGGACCGCCGCGAAGCGGGGTCGCGCGGGTCGGCGGCGCCTGTAGGGGACGCCGACAATCAGTGAAAGATAATATTGTACAGCGCGCCCTTGCCCTTGCGCTTGATGATGCACAGCGTGTAGGACGTGGGATAGGTATAGTCGTTCTCCCGGCGGGAGGTGAGCACGAAGTCGAAGGACACGTGGCAGGTCATGCAGTTGTCCGAGACGATGCGGAACTCCGACACCTGCGGGTTCAGCACCTTGGTGGACTTGTGGCTGGGGGCCCAGGAGTTGCTGAACTTCTTGAGGATCTTCTCCGCCGGGGAGTCCGGGGCGATGCCGATGCGATCCCGGCTCAGGTCGTCCACGGTGAACTTGGCGATGCGTTCTGAAAGCTTCAGCACCGGGTCCCTGAACTTTTCGGCGGCTTCCGCGTCCACGGGTACGTCGCAGCTGAAGCTGAAGCCGTCCTCGGCGTGCTTCACCTCCATCGCCGCGCCGGCCTTGTCCGTCACGGCCACCTGGGGCTCGCCCTCGTCCGAGAAGAAGCCGTACTCCACCAGCATGGGCCCGGTGACGTCCTTGGGCAGGAAGCCCTCGGGATAGATGGAATAGGCGGGGGTGACGACGTCGGCCTCGGTGAGCGTTTTGCCGTTCACGGTCACGGCGCAGTCCGAGGGCGCGGTGACGCGATAGGGCGCGTCCGCCGCCACGCCGGCCTCCTCCGTGCCCTGCAGGGCCACGTTGGTGGTCACGCTGCCCAGCTGCCACAGCTTGTTGCCGTGGGCGGTGGTCTCGCCGCTGGGCACCAGGGTGAACGACGCGAACTTGTCGCCGTCCAGGGTCACGGTGTATTTCTTCTCGTCCGGGTTGGAGGAAAACGCCTCCCGCCAGGCGATGGCCCGGCCCGCGGTCAGCTGGTTCAGGCTGTCCACGTAGAAGGCCTGGTCGCCCTCGTAGATATCCCGGGCGGAGGTGTCGAAGGCGTACAATCCGGCGTAGTCGCCCTGCTCGAACAGCTGGGCCACCACCTCGGCGGCGTGCACTGGCTGGGCGGTCTCATAGTCCTTCACCACGCTGCGCAGCCAGATCAGGCCGATGGCGATGGCGATCAGCGCCACGGACACCGCGATGAAATAGATCCGATAGAACCGACTGGCCAGCAGGCCCGTCATCTGCATCTTTTTCTTCTTCATGGCAGCCCTCCGTCAGCGCACGATGAACCCGTCGGGAATATCGCGGTCGCCGGTCAGTATGACGCCCTTGTTCAGGTACTCGCCCTTGTAGCACATCAGCGAGGACGAGCCGCCGTCCATGTTCACGGCGTTGATGGCGCCATACTCCATCAGCACGGAGATCAGGTCGGAGTAGGTCGCGCCCAGGCTGGAGGCCTGTCGCCCGTCGATCACCAGCAGCAGCACCGCGCCGTCCGCCCGCTGGCCGATGGCCGTGCGGGGATTGAGGCCCGAGCTGGATCCGCTCACCTGGGCGGCCTCGCCGTTCACCACCAGCGCCGGACCAAAGGCCAGCGCGTCCCGAAGGCCCTTCTCCTGGGCCTGCTCGGTGGTGAACTTGCCCACCACCAGCACGTTGTCCTGGTTGAACCCCGCCACCACCGCATGGTCGGACTTGGGCCGGGCCTTGTTGAGCAGCTTGCCCTGGGATACGACCAGGCCCAGGGGCCTGCCGCCGTTGCCCACGCCGCCATCGTCGGAGAAGCCGCCGCCGTTGACGGCCGCCACGGCCTCGTAGCGCGCGGCGATCTCCTTCAGCCGCATGCCAGGCTTGGAGCTGAACTCCTCGCGGCACACGCCCACGGACACCCGGGAGGGGTCGTGCACGATCATCATCCAGCCGTTATAGGTGGCGCCATGCACCTCGTACACGTCGATGCCGTCCTCGGAAAACGCCAGGTTCTCCGGGTTGGGCTCATTGGAGGCCGCCTCCACCGGCTCCGAACCCGGCTCCGGCGTCGGCCCGGCGACGACGATCAGGGAGGTATCGGTCTCGCTGGCGTCGTCCTGCACGGAGTTGCGGGCCAGTATGGCGTCCACCTCGGCCTTGCTGTAGTAGATGCGGGGCACGAATTTCAGCGCGCTGGTCTCCAGCATGGTGACGGTCAGAAGGTCGCCCAGGCTCCGGGACGGCCCCTTGAAGGCCACGAAGCCCGCGCCGATGGCGGCCACCAGCACCAGGGCGATGACCGTGCCCACAGACAGGCCCACCCGCCCCGCGATGCGCTTGGGCGTGAGGCCCTTGGCCTTCTTCTTTTTCTTTTTGAGGGAAGCGCTTCCGGCCGTCTTGCGCTTCGCCACCCCGGTTCCGCCCGGGCGGGCCGCCGGTCGCGCCTGGTTGTCTCTATCCTGCATCCTCGCACCGCTTTCGTGTCGGATTCACATACACATAGGCATACACTTTATTCTAACATTTCTATGGCACTTTTGCGTTGCAATACTGTTAATGTTAGCGGGAATCAAGCCAAAAAAACAGGGCGGAGGAGCGTGCTCCCCCGCTTTGCTTCACAGCATGATGCAGATCATGCCCCCGCCGCCCTCGTTGAGGATCTTCTCCAGGGCCTCCCGCAGCTTGCCCCGGGCGTCCTCGGGCAGGTTGTCCAGCTTGCCGTTCATGCCCTCGCGCACCAGATCGCCCAGCGTCTGGCCGAAGATCTCGGTGTCCCACAGGGCCTCGTCCCCCGCGGCCAGCTGCTCCGCCAGCGTGCCCGCCAGCGCCCGGGACTGGCTCTCGGAGCCGGCGAAGGGCGTCACCTCCGCGCCGATGTCCGCACGCACCAGCTGCAGGCTCGGCGCGCTGGCCTTCAGCTTCACGCTGTAGTTCGGCCCCTGCTTCACCAGCTCCGGCGGCTGGAGCGTCAGCTCGTCCATCCGGGGCGGCACCATGCCGTAGCCGGTGCGCCGGGCCGCCTCCAGTGCCTCGGCCACCTTGTCGTACTCCCGCTTCGCCGCCACCAGCTGGCGCATCAGCGCAAACAGGTGGGCCTCGCCGTCGATGTTCTCGCCGCAGGCCTCGCCCAGCACCCGGTAGAACAGCCCGTCCTTCAAGTCCAGGCGGTACTCCAGCGTGCCGTCGTTCAGGTTGATTTTGACCGGCAGCGCGCCTTCCACGTACTCGTTTTCATCCAGCGCCGCCTTCAGCGCTTCGTGGTCCCGCACCCGGGCCATGCCCGCCGCGGCCATGCGCACGCTGTCCATCACCGAGCGGCCCAGCCAGTGGTCCTCCGCCAGCGCCGTGAGCCAGGCCGGCGTCTGCACGCGCACCTCCTTCAGCGGGAATTCGAACAGCAGGTCGGCGAGCAACCCGTTCAGATCCTCCAGGGACATGGTCTGGGCGTTCACCGTCCGCACCGGCACGCCGTAGCGCCGGGACAGCTCGCCCTGCAGCCGCACCGCGGACGCCTCCGACGGGTTCTGCACGTTCAATATCACGATAAAGGGCTTGCCCAGGGCCTTCAGCTCCGCCACCACCCGGCCCTCGGCGGCCTCGTAGGCGCTGCGGGGCAGGTCCACCACGCTGCCGTCGGTGGTCACCACCGCGCCGATGGTGGCGTGCTCGGCGATCACCTTTCGGGTGCCCAGCTCCGCCGCCTCCTCGAAGGGGATGTCGTGGTCAAACCAGGGCGTGCGCACCATGCGCGCCTCCTCGCCCTCGCTCAGCCCCAGCGCGCCGGGCACCAGGTAGCCCACGCAGTCCACCAGCCGCACCCGCGCCTCGGCCCCGTCCTTCAATTTCACCTTCGCGGCGGCCTCGTCCGGCACGAACCGGGGCTCGGTGGTCATGATCGTCCTGCCCGCGCCGCTCTGGGGCAGCGCATCCGTGGCCCGCTCCCGCGCCCCGGCCTCCTGCAAATTGGGCAGCACCAGCAGTTCCATGAACCGCTTGATGAAGGTCGACTTTCCGGTGCGCACCGGACCGACGACGCCCAGGTATATGTCGCCGTCGCACCGGCCCGCAATATCCCGGTACAATGTGTTCTGATCCATGAAACGCGCCTCCTGCTTGCATTTTCACCTCCAGCTTATGAGCCGCGGCGCGGGGATATGCGGCGCGGGATCAGCGGCAGGCTATGGGCGCGGCCCTTGCATTTCCCCGCCGCTCGGTTTATAATGATACTATCTTAGAGTTTCGGAGGTTCCCGTGAAGAAATCCAGGCGGCAACAGGCGAATCGCAAGCGCGGCAGGGCGCGTCGGCAGCGGCGCGCGGCCCTGACGGCGTTTTGCGTGGTTCTGGCGCTGGCGATATTGGGGCTGTCGGCCTACGTGGGCTGGTGGTACATCAACCGCAGCCGCGTACAGGGCGACGCCCGGCGCTATGCCGACCTGTACGAGGGCCGGGACAACGCGCTGGCCGTCACCGTCACCGCCATTCCCACGGCAGAGCCCACCCCGGAGCTCACCGCCATTCCCACGGCAGAGCCCACCCCGGAGCTCACCGCCATTCCCACGGCAGTGCCCACCGCCGCCCCTACGCCGGAACCCACCGCCGTCCCCACCGCGGAGCCGACGGTCGTCGTCACCGAAGCGCCGATCCCCGTTGCCACCGAGGTGCCCACGCCCGAGCCCACCGAAGCGCCGACCCCTGCGCCGACGCCCACCGAAGCGCCCTTCGGAGCGGACATGCCCCTGGTGGAGGACGAGCTGATCCCCACCCCCGGCGCGGACACCCGCATCTATGCGCTGCCCACCGTCCCGCCGGTGCAGCCGGGCTTTTCCAAGCTGCTGGCCTTGAACCCGGAGACCGTGGGCTTCCTGGAGATCGACGGCGTGCTGTCGCTGCCGGTGGTGCAGCGGGAGAACGACAACGAGTTCTACCTCTCCCACAGCTTCGAGGGCGCCGAGGCCCAGGAGGGCACGCTGTTCATGGACGGGCTGAACCGGCTGGTGCCGGAGGACGACTGCCTGCTCGTCTACGGCCACAACATGAAGAACCGCACCATGTTCGGCAAGCTGGATCTGTTCGAGGACCTGGCGTACCTGCGCCAGCACTCCGTCATCCACTTCGACACCCTCTACGAAAACCGCTCCTATGTGGCCTTCGCCGCCTTCACCGCCAGCATGGAGCCGGGCAACCGCCGCTATTTCGACGTGCGCCAGTTCATATTCGACGACGTGGAGTTTGACAAGTTCGTGCTGAAGCTGCAGAGCCGCAGCATGTTCAAGATCCCCGTGGACGTGCGCTACGGCGACCGGCTGCTCCTGCTGGTGACCTGCGACTACACCAACACGGAGGGCCGTTTCATACTCGCCCTGCGCCAGGTGCGGGATGACGAGACCGAGGCCGGGGTCTGGGCCCAGGCGATGCAGGCGAGCATCAAGTGAGCCGCGAAAAATGAACAACCGACGCGCGCCGACCGGACGCAAAAGGGTCCTCCCTTTCAGGGGAAGGCCCTTCTTTTGCCGATTGTTCAGAACAGTCCCTTCAACAGCTGCGCCATCGGCAGGAAGACACACGGAATGAGGATGGCCGGCAGCATGTTGCCCACGCGGATGCGGGATTTCAAAAAGTCCATGGAGTTGATGCCGATGGCCACGATCAACAGCGAGCCCACGGCGGACATCTCCGTGATCAGCGCGTCGGTGAGCAGCGGCGACAGCACCCCCGCCAGCAGCGCGATGCCGCCCTGGTAGATCAGTATGGGCACGGCGGAGAAGATCACGCCCGGGCCGTAGGTGGAAGCCAGTATGATGGAGAACACGCCGTCCAGCGCGGACTTGGCCAGCAGCGTGTCCGGCTTGTTTTGCAGTCCCGCCTCCAGCGCGCCGACCACCGCCATCGCGCCCACGCAGAACAGCAGCGAGGCGTTCACGAACCCGGCCGCGAAGCCGGTGTCGCCCTTGGAGAAGCGGCTTTGCGCCCAGTCGCCCAGGCGCTCGATGCCGTGCTCGATGCCCAGCCACTCGCCCAGCACCGAACCCACGATCACCGAGACGATCATGCACAGGATGTTGTTGGTCTTGAGCGCGCCGGAGATGCCGATCAGCATCACGCACAGCGCCAGGCCGTAGTTGATGGTGTCGCGGAAGCGCTGTTGGATGCCGCCTCGCAGCAGGCACCCCAGCAGCCCGCCCAGCACGATGGCGGCAGGGTTTGCGATTACGCCGAGCATCGGATTTCCCTCTTTCGTTATCTCATGTGGGAACAATGGCACAGGTACCGGGGACTGAAACAGCGCTCCGATGTTCCTATTGTCTCATATCCCTGTCCGGGCTGGCAGCGCAACGCCGCCCCTGCAGGTTGACAGGTTCATCCGCGCGGCAGCCACCATTCCTATTCCCTGTTCTCTATTCGCTGTTCCCTAATCCCTGTTCCCTAATCCCTATTCCTTAATTCCATCGCCCCGGTCCTTGCAGCGTGAAACAGGAACTGCTGCATCAGCCCGGCGTGCGCGCCCAGGCGCCGGCGGGCCTCTTTGGCCAGGGCGGCGCGGCTCTTGCAGGTCACGCCGAACCAGTCCCGCATCAACCGGTCCACCCACACGTCCACCGGGAAGGCGCAGGCGTGGCCGCAGCCGAACAGCAGCGCGCAGTCAGCCACCTTGTCCCCCACGCCGGGCAGCGACACCAGCAGCCTGTGGGCTTCGTCATAGGGCATGCGGCAGAGGTCGTCCAGCGGGAAGCCATCTGCCACCCGCCGCGCGGTTTCGATCAAAAACGGCGCGCGGTAGCCCACCTTCAAGGCGCGCAGCTCATCCTCCGTGCAGTCCGCCAGCCTTTGCGGCGTGGGAAAGCTGTACAGCGTCGCGCCGCCGCAGTCCCAGGCCGCGCCGCAGCTTTGGCACAGTGTGTCGGTCAGCTGGCGGATGCGGGTCACGTTGTTGTTGGCGGAAAGTATGAACGAGATCAGCGCCTCCCAGGGCGGCTGGTTCATCACCCGCAGCCCCGGAAACAGCGCAACGGCGTCCCGGGCGGCGGGAATGTGGGCATACTCGGCTGCGATAGCGGCATAATCCCGGTCCAGGTCCAGATAGTGCCGCAGCCACCCCGCGTCGCACGCGCCTTCGGCCTGGATGCCCGCCTCCGTGCGCCACAGCCACACCGGCCCGTCCTCAAACGCCGCGCCGAAGCGGCCGTCCACTTCCGTCCAGCGGAAGCACTGGGCACTGTCGATGAGCGTCAATTTCAGGTCCAGCGGCTCGTTTCCGATCAGCATTTGTGATTTCTTCCTCTACCTTGCTAACGTGTAGCCGTGAAAAAACGCGCCAATCGCTTGGCGCGTTCATTCATCCGTTGTTGGATTATTCCGCCGCAACTTCCGTCTTGGGATAGATGCTGACCTGCTTGCGGGTCTTGCCCAGACGCTCGAACTTTACGACGCCATCCAGCTTCGCGTACAGGGTATCGTCGTCGCCGATGCCCACGTTCTTGCCGGGATGGAATTTCGTTCCGCGCTGACGAACGAGAATGTTGCCCGCGAGCACGAACTGACCGTCCGCGCGCTTCACGCCGAGGCGCTGCGCGTGGCTGTCACGGCCGTTGCGGGAGGAGCCCATTCCCTTCTTGTGAGCGAAGAGCTGAAGATTCATCATGAACATGTGCTTTACCTCCGTTCTTCGAAGAATATGCGAACGTTTCGAGGATAACTCCTCTCGATGGCCTGAAGGCCCTCCAGCAGGGTCTCAAGCAGCAGCTGCGCTTGCGTGACCTGTGCTTCGGACGCTTCCGGCGCCAATCTTGCCTCCAGTATGGCGGCTTTGTCGTCAATATCGAACATGACGGGCGCCTTCAGGACGTTTTTCAGTCCGTTCAGCGTGGCCTGGGTCAGCGCGGAGACGGCGGCGCAGACGATGTCCTCGCCCGCCTCGGCATAACCCGTGTGCCCCTCAGCTCGATAGCCCGTGAGGGCCCCGTCCTTTCTCCTGTAGAAAGTGACGGTGTTGCCAAGTCGGTTCATCAGGCGTTGATGGCCGTGATCTCAACCTTGGTGTAGGGCTGACGATGGCCCTGCTTCTTGCGCTCGTTCTTCTTGGCCTTGTACTTATAGACGACGATCTTCTTGCCCTTCACCTGGGCCAGAACCTTGCCTTCGACCTTCGCGCCCTCAACCACGGGCGTGCCGACCTTGGCCTGATCCGCTTCGCCGACGAGAAGTACCTCGTCAAAAGTAACCGCTTCATCCGCCTGAGCGTTGAGCTTCTCTACGAAGATAACGTCGCCCTGCTGAACACGGTACTGCTTGCCACCGGTCTTAATGACTGCGTACACGCGTTGCACCTCCTATACAAAAATCTCGCCGAAACTTGGCAGCAGCCGGAGGTTCATCACCATCCGAACATACATTTTAAGCCGGTTTCGAGCGGCTTACCGAATGATTATACCTGTTTTTCCGGGGAAAGTCAATGAAGTTTCCGGGTATTTCAGCGCTGAAATCAAAAAATAACATTCACGCGCCCACATCGCGCAGTGCCTGAATCCGTCCCAGCATATACGCCGCGTATCGGCGGGCGAGGTCAAGGTCATACGCCACATCCGCCGCGCCGCCATAGGCGCTCAGCGCGGCCTCCACCAGCGGGCGGTACTCCCCCAGCAGGTGCTTGAGCGCCCAATCGCCACCCTCCCGCTTGGAGCGCACGACGCCGTCCTCCAGGTACGACAGCACCCGGGCCAGGTTCAGCGTCAGGTATAGGGTGTTCCCCGCGATTTCATCCACGGCGCCGCAGACGTCGTCCCGGATGGAGTCCACGTAGTCCCGCTTCGGCACCGGGGCGAACACGTCCCCGATCGCCGCGCCGAACAGGCATGCGCCGCGGCCGCGGATCACCGTGAAGTGGGCCGCCAGGTCCGCGTCCGTTCCGCGCATCTTCGCGATGTAGTCCTCCGGGTCGCGGGCGTACCAGGCCGCGTGCATCCGGGACCAGTGCAGCTCAAAGGGCGCGGGATGGACGAAGGGCGCGCAGGCGCTGCGGGTGACGACGCTCATCTCGATGCCCTTGCCCGGGGCCCGGGCATCCAGCTCGGCAACGGCGTCCATGAAGGCCCGGCGCCGGGCATCTGCCATGGGCGCGTCAACCACCACGATGAAGTCCAGGTCGCTCACGGCGCTGTTGTAGCAGCCCATTGCCGCGGAGCCGTGCAGGTAGACGCCCACAAGCGATTGGCCGAAAACGTCCCGGGCGGCGGCGGTGAAGCCGTCGATCAGGCGCAATGCAACGTCCGGCAGGGCCATGCGGTCACTCATTCCCCTGCACTCCGTCCCGCTGCTGGATATAGGCGATGATGCCGTTGGTCAGGCCCGCCGCCAGCTTCCACTGGTAGTCCTCGTCGTTCAGCAGCCTGTCCTCGTCGGCGTTGGACAGGAAGCCGCACTCCACCATCAGGCAGGGCACCTCGGACCAGTTCTGGCCGGTGTAGTTGTCGTTGGAGACGATGCCGTTGTTCTGGGCGCCGGTTGTCTCGCACAGCACGGGCAGTATGGCCTCGGCGGCGCGATAGCTCTCCTCGGCGATGGCGTTGGAGCGGCTGCAGTACAGGGCGATGCCGTGCTTGGACTTGTTCTCCGCGCCGTCGCAGTGGATGCGCAGCACCAGGTCCACGCCGTAGCCGTTCATCAGCTTTGCCCGCTCCTGGTTGGAGATGTCCACGTCGTGGGTCTCGCGGGTCATGTAGACCTCGGCCCCCTGGCTGACGAGGGCGTCCCGCAGCTTGAGGGAGATCTCCAGGTTCGTCACGTACTCGGCGATGCCGGTGGCCGCGCCGGAGGTGCCACTGGTGACCTTGGCCTTCTTTTCATTGCTGCCCGGGGCGACGGTCTCCTTCTCATTGTTGCCGTGGGCCTGGTGGCCGGGGTCGATGCCGATCTTCACGCCGGTGAGGGGCAGCTTCTCCTCCACCAGCTTAAGCACCACGCTGGGCACGGTGTCGCCGTCGTCCGGCGCGATGGTTTCAACGGCTTCCGGCATGGAGGCATCGCCGCCCTGCGGGAGCAGCTCCTCCGGCGCGGGCAATGCCGCGCCCTCCACCGTCAGTCCCTCGGCCAGCGCCGGGGCCGTCATCAGCAGGGCCAGCGCCAGGGCGAGCACAACAAAACGCTTCAATTCACTCATATTCCGCTATTCCCTCATCAGTGCCGCGGCGGCCATCCAATCGGCCACCATGCGGGAGGCGTCAAACAGCCGGATGGAGCCATAGGGCGCGCCGATCAGCCGCTCGGCCGCCTCGCGCCAGGCGTTCAGCAGCTCCAGCATCTTGATGGCGGCGTCCGGGTTGTCCGGCTCATTCGCCAGTATGCGGCAGGCCTCCTCGTCCGCGTCCAGCGCCAGCAGCAGAAGCAGCCTCCCCACCTCCATGGGATGGCGGGCATGGAAGCTGCCGTCGCGCACGCCCTCGTCGATCACGTCGCAGAGCCAGGGTGTCAGGCGGTCCAGCAGGATGCGGCGGTGGTGGTCGCGCATGGAGGCGTCGCCCTCCACATAGCACAGCTTGACCATCAGCGCGGCAAAGCGCAGGTCCTCCGTCTCAAACAGGTTCGCCATGCCCAGCAGCAGGTTCAACCTGTCGATTGGACCGCGCCGGGGGGCGTAAAGTTCCGCGGAGAGGCGCTCGAAGCGCCCCTCGGCCCGGCGCTCACTGACGGCGCGCAGCACGGCCTCCTTGGAGTCAAAGTAGTGGTAGAAGCCGCCCTTGGACATGCCCAGCGCGTCCAGCAGGTCCTGCACGGAGGTGCGGTCATAGCCCTTCTCGAAGAACAACTGCTCGGCGGCGTCCAGGATCTGAGCCCGCTTCAAATCGCCTTTTTTCATGGTGGTGCCTCCCCCTTGGTGGTTGTCTATGGTGTCGATGTCATCGCTTGGTGCTTCGTCGATTCGCCCTGCCCTTGTCCGGGTGCTTCCTGCGCGGCGGCTCGTCGCGCCGCTGTGCCTTCTGCAGCTGGGGATTTAGCTCGGCTTTGGAATCTTTGCCCTTGGCCGGCTTGCCCTTGTCCTTCGGTACAGCACTCCTTGAGGATTTGCTCCTGTCCTTCAGTGCGATTTCTCTTGGTGGCATTGAGCGTCCGACGGAGCCGGACTGAGGACGCGCACACTTGGCTGCGCCGTCCGAAACCCGCGCTTGCCGCGAGGCAACAGCGCGGGGCGGTATCAGGCACTCCGGCCCCCAGCCGATCAGGTCCTCCCGGCCCGCCTTCTTCAGCGCCCTGACGACCAATTCCCGGTTGTAGGGCTTGAAGTAGTGCATCAGCGCCCGCTGCATGGCCTTCTCCTCCGGGTCCCGGGGCACGTACACCTCCGTCATGTCCCGGGGATCGAGGCCCGTGAAGAACATGGCGGTGGACAGCGTGCCCGGCGTGGGGTAGAAGTCCTGCACCTGGTCGGGGTGCTGGCCGGTGCGCTTCATGTACTGGGCCAGCAGGATGGCGTCGTCCAGCGTGCAGCCCGGGTGGCTGGACATGAAGTAGGGCACCAGGTACTGCTTGAGGCCCAGCGCCTGGTTCACCTGCTTGTAGCGCTTGACGAACTCGTCGTAGGTCTCCACCGTCGGCTTGCCCAGGTAGTGCAGCACCCGGGGGCTGACGTGCTCCGGGGCCACCTTCAGCTGGCCGGACACGTGGTGCTCGGAAAGCTCCCGCAGGAAGTTGCTCTTTTTGTCCGCCAGCAGGTAGTCAAAGCGGATGCCCGAGCGGATGAACACCTTCTTCACCCCCGGCAGCTGCCGCAGGGTTCGCAGGATGTCGATGTACTCCCGGTGGTCGGCCTTCAGGTTCGGGCAGGGCTTCGGGAACAGGCACTGCCGGTTCACGCAGGCCCCCGCCTTCAACTGCTTGTCGCAGGCGGGCCGGCGGAAGTTGGCCGTGGGGCCGCCCACGTCGTGGATATAGCCCTTGAAGCCGGGCAGCTTCGTAAGCAGCCGCCCCTCGTCCACGATGCTCCGCTTGCTGCGGGCGGTGACGATCCGGCCCTGGTGGAAGGTGAGCGCACAGAAGGAGCAGGCGCCGAAGCAGCCCCGCACCGAGGCGATGGAAAACTTCACTTCCTCGATGGCCGGGATGCCGCCCGCCTTTTCATACATCGGGTGATACGTCCTCTGATAGGGCAGCGCGTAGACCGCGTCCAGCTCCGCCTCGGTCAGCGGCATGTCCGGTTTGTTTTGCAGCATCCACTTCTTGCCGTGCTTCTGGGCGATGGGCTTGCCGCGCACGGGGTCCTGCTGGTCGTACTGCACCTTGAAGGCCTCGGCGTAGGCGCGCTTGTCCTTCGCCACGGTCTCCATCGGCGCGATCTCCAGGAAGCCCTCGGGCACCTCCCCCGCCATCACGCAGGTGCCGGGGATGCGCATTTCGGAAAAGTCCCGGCCCTCGGCCATCCAGCGGGCCACCTCGATGACGCTCCGCTCCCCCATGCCGAACATCAGCACGTCCGCGCCGCTGTCCACCAGCATGGAATTGCGCACCCGGTCGTCCCAGTAGTCGTAGTGGGCGAAGCGACGCAGCGACGCCTCCACCCCGCCGATGGCGATGGGCACGTCCCGATAGGCCTCGCGGATGCGGTTGCAGTAGACGATGGTGGCGCGGTCGGGGCGGTGGCCCGCCTGGCCGCCCGGGGAATAGGCGTCCTCGCTGCGCTTCTTCTTGGCTGCGGTGTAGTGGTTCACCATGGAATCGATCACGCCCGCCGTGACCAGGAAGCCGATCTTCGGCCGCCCGAACGCCTTGAAGGGCTCGCAGGAGTGCCAGTCCGGCTGGGGCAGCATGGCCACGCGATACCCCGCCGCCTCCAGCACGCGGGAAATGATGGCCAGGCCAAAGGAGGGATGATCCACGTAGGCGTCGCCGGTGACGTACACGAAGTCCGGCGCGTCCCAGCCAAGCTGGCGCGCCTCCTTCGCGTTCACGGGCAGAAAGCCCTTTGCCATATGGATCTCCCCCCTTCCAACAGTCTTGATGTCTTGCAGTGCTCGCGGTTTCCCCCTTCAGGAGGCGCTGTCACCGCCGCCGGCGGAGGACACAGTCCTGTTCCCCCTGTCCTTCAGCAGCCGCTTCAGCGCCGTGTACTCCCTTAGGTACAGTCCCCGGCGCATCTCGTCGTCGGCGTATTCCGCATGGCGGGAAAACTCCGCAACGACCTGTTCAATGCTCACCCAGCGGGGCTCCATGCCCACTTCCCTCTCTCGGTCCGTGAGATGGCGCTCGGTCGTACCCACGGGACGGCAGAAGAAATAGAGGCTGATGTACTTCCAGTCTTCGTAATACTCGTCGATCTCGAGGACGGGATCGCCAGGTTCCACGAGAACGCCTGTCTCCTCAGCCACCTCGCGGCGGCAGCAGTTCCCGGCACTCTCCCCGCTTTCCAGGCCGCCGCCGGGGATCATGTACTGCCCGGTGACCGTCTCAAAGGACGTGAGGATCTCACCTCCGCGCCGCACGATGCCCCGGCAGGCCGTGCGCGTATCGCGCCAGTGTCCGAAGTAGTTTTTACCGAATATCTCTATGACTTCCATATCACTTCACCGTGAAGTCCGTCCACTGCACCCGGTTGTAGACCATCACGTCGTCGGCGGTCCGCATGCCCAGCTTCTCATAGAAGCCCACGGCATTCTCGTTGGCGCAGGTGTAGACGATGATGTCGTCCGCGCCGCCGGCGGCCTCGAGCGCCGCGGCCATCAGCCTTTTGCCGATGCCCCGGCCCACGAAGTCCCGGTCCACGCCCAGGTCGGTGATGAACAGCCAGTAGGCGAAGTCCGTGATGCCGAACAGCACGCCCACCAGACGGCCGTCCTCCCGGGCGGTGAGGCTGATGGGGACGTTCTTCACCAGCTTTTCGATGCGCGCCTCGAAGCGCTCCGCCGGGTACTGGCTGCCCAGGTCGGTGCGCTTCAAAAAGTCGATGTATGCCCCGGCGGTGAGGCGTTCAGGCGCGATGGTCAGCATATAGGCTCCTTTCAGGTTGGGGCATGAAGGGGAAATGGGCGCCCCTCCGGCGCTGCGCGCCACCTCCCCTTGCACAGGGGAGGCCTCGGGTTGGGCGGCAACAGCTAATCCGGTTCCCTGTTCCCTGTCCCCTGTTCCCTGAATATCTCCGCCACCAGCCGCTTGCCCGCCGCCGTGGCGAAGTACTTTCCGACAAAGTTGCGCACATTGTCGCCGGACCAGCCGTTTTCGGTGGCGTTGGCGATGTAATCGGCCTCGATCAGGATCTGGTAGTCGATGCCGTCGATTTCGGTGAAGGTGTGGTGATGGCCCACCAGATACGCCACGCGCTCGATTTGCGTTTCGGTCATGCCGGAGTCCGCGAGGAACGCCGCCGCCATGGGCGCGCCCTCGGCCTCCTGGTGCCTGCCGTTGGTGTTGCCGTACTTTTCCCGGCACAGCGGGCAGGCGATGTCGTGGACGATGGCGGCCACCTCCAGCACAAAGCGGGTGTCCGCGTCCACATGCTCCAGCTCCGCGATGGTTCTGGCGTAGTTCCACACGCGCACAAAGTGGTCGATGTCGTGGATGTTGCCCTCTGAGAAGGCGATCATTTTTTCCATCAGTTGGGCAATGGTCTGCATACTGGCTCCTTTCAGGCAGGCTTCGTTGGAAACAGGTGCCCCGCCGGCACTGCGCGCCACCTTCCCCATTGCGATGGGGAGGCTTTGGGCGGGCGGCGCAACGCCGCCCCCAACACGGGGAAGCAAGGGACAAGCGTCCACTATTCCTACTCCCTACTCTCTGTTCCCTGTCCCCTGTTCCCTCGTCTCTCCGATCTCCTCAAACCGCGCCACGACGTCCTCCATCACCTTCACGGCGCCGCGGAGCAGCTCCTCCGGCTCCTTGCCGCGCTCGTAGTAATAGACCTCCATGGGGTTGATGGGCTTGAGGCGCAGGTACCGGGGAAAGCCCTTCAGGGCGGTGATGGTGCGCACGGGGTCGATGTCGGCGGACATGGAGAAGCGCATCATCAATTCGTCGCCCCGCATGGTCACGTAGTCGATGCCCATGCGCGCGCACAGCGCCTTCAGGTGAGCGATGTCGATCAGGTTCATCACGGGCCGGTTCGGGTCGCCGAAGCGGTCGATCAGCTCGTCGGTCAAATCGTCCCGGTTCTCGCGGTTTCGGATGGAGGCGATCTTCTTGTACATCTCCACCCGAAGCAGGTCGTTGGCGATATACTCCTGGGGCAGGTAGGCATCGATCTTCAGGTCCACCCGAGTCTCGATGTCGTCCAGGGCGGTGTCGCCCCGCATCTGGCGCACGGTCTCCTCGATCATCTTCACGTACAGATCATAGCCCACGGAGGCCATGAAGCCGCTCTGTTCGCTGCCCAGCAGGTTGCCCGCGCCGCGGATCTCCAGATCCCGCATGGCCACGCGGAAGCCGGAGCCGAACTCGGTGAACTCCCGGATGGCGTTCAGCCGCTTGTCAGCGGCCTCGGTGAGCACCTTGCTGGGGTTCACCGTCAGATAGGCATAGGCCAGGCGGTTGCTGCGGCCCACGCGGCCACGCAGCTGGTAGAGCTGGCTGAGGCCGAAGCGGTCCGCGTCGCAGACGATCAGCGTGTTCGCCCGGGGCACGTCCAGTCCCGCTTCGATGATGGTGGTGCACAGCAGCACGTCGAACTTGCCGTCGTAGAAGTCCAGCATCACGTCCTCCAGCGCGTGCTCGCGCATCTGGCCGTGGCCGATGGCGATGCGCGCCTCGGGCACCAGCTTCTTCAGGCGGGTATACATCATCTCGATGGTCTGCACCCGGTTGTGCAGCACGTACACCTGGCCGCCCCGGGACAGCTCCCGCAGGATGGCGTCGCGCACCAGGCCGTCGGAGTATTCCACCACATAGGTCTGCACCGGATAGCGCTCCTCCGGCGGGGATTGCAGCAGGGACATATCCCTGATGCCCACCATGGACATGTGCAGCGTGCGCGGGATGGGCGTGGCCGTCAGGGTCAGCACGTCCACCGAGCGCTTCATCTGCTTGATGGCCTCCTTGTGGGTGACGCCGAAGCGCTGCTCCTCGTCCACCACCAGCAGGCCCAGGTCCTTGAACTGCACGTCCTTGGCCAGCAGCCGATGGGTGCCCACCACCACGTCCAGCTCGCCGGATTTCAGCTTCTCGAGGATCTGCTTCTGCTCGGCGGCGGTCTTGAAGCGGCTGATGGTCTCCACCCGGATGGGGAAGCCCGCAAAGCGGTTCAGCATCGTGGCGTAATGCTGCTGCACCAGGATCGTGGTCGGGGCCAGCATGGCGGCCTGCTTGCCGCTCATCACGCACTTGAATATGGCGCGCAGGGCCACCTCGGTCTTGCCGTAGCCCACGTCGCCGCACAGCAGCCGATCCATGATCTTGGGCTTCTCCATGTCCCGCTTGATGTCCTCGATGGCGGCCAGCTGGTCCGGCGTCTCCTCATAGGGGAAGCCGTCCTCAAACTCCCGCTGCCAGGGGGTGTCCGGGTCGAAGGCATAGCCGGGGATGGACTCCCGCTGGGCATAGAGCTTTAAAAGATC
This sequence comes from uncultured Eubacteriales bacterium, assembly GCA_902765395.1. Taxonomy (GTDB): domain Bacteria; phylum Bacillota; class Clostridia; order Christensenellales; family Aristaeellaceae; genus UBA2862. The sequence goes on along the minus strand of CACWZP010000018.1, from coordinate 15,762 downwards.
CCCCGCGATGGCCTGGATGCTCTGGCGCACCTTGCTCTTCTGCTTCTGCCACTCGCCGCCGGACAGCCGGTTCAGCTTCGGGGCCTCGCCCTCGCTGCCGATGTACTTCTGCACCCGGTCCAGCTGGTCCGTGGGCACATACAGCTTGTCGCTGCCCTGGTAGCGGATGTGCAGGAAATCCCGGTAGGTGCCGTCGCTGGCCAGGCGCACCATGCCCATGTACTGGCCGATGCCGTGGTTCTCGTGGACGACGTAGTCCCCCACCTTCAGGTCCGTGAAGGCGGCGATCTTCTCGCCGGTGTTGGCGCGGCTGCGGCTCTTCTGGCGGTTGACGCCGTAGATGTCCGACTCCGCCACCACGGCGAACTTGATACCGGGATACAGGAAGCCCCGGTTCAGCGTCAGCGGGAAGATCAGCGGCTCGCCGGGGGTGAGCGCCTTCGGGATCTCCGTCACAAACGGCGCGGCGCTGCCCTGGGTGGTGATCGCCCCCTGCAGGCGCTCGCCCCGGGCGGTGCCGCCCGCCAGCAGCGCGACGGTCCAGCCGTCCTCCTTCCAGCGGTTCAGGTCCCGGGCCAGCTCCTTCACGTTGCCCTGGTAGGCCGCGGAGTTGCGGCACTCGAACTGGATCAGCGCCTTGGGCTTGAAATCCTGCTCGGTGCGCAGGAACATGTTGGTCAGGAGGGTGGTCTTCCCCTCCAGCTTCTTCAGCAGCTCGTCATAGCTCATCAGCAGCGCCGCCTGGGCCGGCAGGGCCTCCTGGCGCTCCAGCGCGGCCTCGAAGCGCTCCCTGAACTCCAGGAAGCGGTTCTCGCAGCGCTCCCGCAGCCTCTCGGGCTGGTCGAACACGATGATGGGGTTGTCCAGGTAGTCTGCCGGGGTCTGGCCGTAGTCCAGCAGCACCGGCAGCAGCGAATCCGCGCCGTCGGGTACCCGGCCCGTGCGCAGAGCCTCCAGCACGTTCTCATAATTGCGGCGCAGCGCCGAGCCCACCGTCACCCGGGCGGGCATCTGCACCACAGCGCTCTTGGCGCCCTTCTTCCGGGGCTTGGGGGCGTCCTCGCCCTCGTCCTCCTCTTCCTCGCGGGTCAGCTTCAAAAACTCGTCGAAGGGAATCAGGTTGAACTCCTGCTCGATCTTCTGCTGGCGGTCCGCCGCGGCGCTGCCCAGGCCGCCCTCCAGCATGCCCCGCAGGGCTTCCACCGCCCTGTCCCGCGCTTCGCCGCCCAGCAGGATCTCCTGGGCCGGGTACAGCTTGAGGCTCGCCCTGCGGGAGATGGAGCGCTGGGTCAGCACATCGAAGGAACGGATGGAGTCGATCTCATCGTCGAAGAATTCCACGCGCAGAGCGCTGGGGCCGCCCACGGGATACACGTCCAGTATGCCGCCGCGCAGGGCGCACTGGCCCCTGGCCTCCACCAGGTGCACGCGCTCGTAGCCCGCGGCGGTGAGCTTTTCCATCAGCTCGGCGGGCTCCATGGTGGCGCCCTCGGAAAGCTCGATGATCCGCGCGTCGAATTCCGCCGCCGGGGCCAGCCGGAACAGCATGGCGTCCGCCGCCACCACCAGTGCCTTCACATGGCCCGTCAGGCAGTCGCCCAGGGCCTCGATGCGGCGCATGGACAGGTCGCGGCTGGAGGCGGCGCTCTTCAAAAACGTGATGTCCCGGGCGGGCAGGTGCCGCGCCGCGCCGGAGAGCAGCACGTTCAAATCCTCGGTCATGCGGGCCGCGGCCTGGTCGTTGGGCTCGATCACCAGCAGCGGCCGCTCCAGCTTCCGGGCCGCCGCCGCCAGAACGTGCGCCCGCTGGGCGTCGTCCGGGCCGTATGCGGAACAGACGCCCGGCTTCTTCAGCGCGCGCGTCAGCTCCCGGAAGGCCGGCAGGCCCTCCATCGGTTCAAACAGGCAGTTCAGGTTCCAGTTGGTGTCTTGCATATTGCTCCAAATTAGGAATGAGGTATGAGGAATTAGGAATGGCGGTACAAATCCTGTGGATTTGTTTGATTCAATGCAGAACCGCTTTCTTCACTCCTCATTTCTCATTCCTCATTATCCATTCAGTTTCCCCACCAGCTGCCGGGCGGCGTCCACGCCGTTTTCGATCAGCTCGGCGATCACGTCGGCGGCGCCCACGTAGGCGTCGAACATGGTCTGGCGCAGCTCCTTGCTCTCGTAGCCGGACAGCACCCAGTCCTTCATGTCCCAGCCCTCGGCGGGCCGACCGATGCCCACCCGCACCCGGGGAAAGTTGTCCCGTCCCAGCAGATAGATGATATTGCGCATGCCGTTGTGGGTGCCGGCACTGCCGCTGGGGCGGAAGCGCAGCTTGCCCTCGGGCAGGTCCACGTCGTCATAGACCACGATCAGGTGGTCGTCCTCGGGCTTGTACCAGTTGACCAGCTGCACCACGCTCTCGCCGGAGAGGTTCATGAAGGTCTGGGGCTGGCAGATGGCCACCCGCTGCCCGCGGATTCGGCCCTCGCCCACGGCGGCCTTGCAGTGCAGCTTCACGATGGGGATGTCGTATTTCTGGCTGAGCACCTCCGTCACGTCGAAACCCACGTTGTGGCGGGTGTGCTGGTATTTCCGGCCCGGGTTGCCCAGGCCAACGATCAGATACATCTTGCGTCCTCCAAATGGAATCGTCCTCTTCCGACCATTGTACATTCCCGACCTCGGTATTGTCAAGTAGAAAACAGGCCTCGGTCTGTTTTTTCAGACTTTGGCCTGTTTTTTGTCGTATGAACCGACGTCAGTCGGGTTTGGTCTTACCCTCGTCCGGGATGGCTCACTTCTTCTTCATGAAGCTGGGCACGTCCGGGGTGAAGCCGCGGCGCTCGCGGGGGCGGGGCGCTTCCTGGCCGTCCTCCTGGTAGACGCGGCGGCGGGGCGCCTGGGCCCGCTCGGACCGGCGCTGCTCGCGCTGCTCATAGCCGTCCAGGTCGCGATCCCTGGGCGCGCGCTCGCGGGGGCGGCGCTCGAAGATCGGGGAGACGGGCTCTTCCTCATAGCGGGAAGTGGTGCGGGCGGGGCGCTCGGAAGGCTCCTCGTCGTCCAGGTTCAGCTCCTTGTTCTCGCCGATGGAGGAGGCGGTGCGGCTGGCGCTGAAGGCGGGCTTTTCGAAGCCGGTGGCGATGACGGTGATCTTCACCTCGTCGCTCATGGTCTCGTCGATGCCGGCGCCGAAGATGATGTTGGCCTCGGGGTCGGCCGCGGCGGTGATCAGCTGGGCCGCCTCGTTGATGTCGATGATGGAGGTGTCCGGGCCGCCGGTGATGTTGATCAGCACGGCGCGAGCGCCATCGATGCTGGTCTCCAGCATGGGGCTGGAGATGGCCTGCTTGGCGGCGTCCACCATGCGGCTCTCGCCCTTGCCGATGCCGATGCCCATGTGGGCCAGGCCGCGGCTCTGCATCACGGTGCGCACATCCGCAAAGTCCAGGTTAATCAGGCTGGGCACGGCGATCAGGTCGGAGATGCCCTGGATGCCCTGGCGCAGCGTGTCGTCGGCGATCCTGAAGGCGTCGGTCATCGTGGTGCCCTTGGTCACCACGCTCAGCAGCCGGTCATTGGGGACCACCACCAGGGTATCCACGTTGGCCTTCAGCTTCTCGATGCCGGTCTCGGCGTTCTTCATGCGCTGGCGTCCCTCGAACAGGAAGGGCTTGGAGACCACGCCGATGGTCAGGATGCCCATTTCGCGGGCGGTCTCGGCGATGATCGGAGCCGCGCCGGTGCCGGTGCCGCCGCCCATGCCGCAGGTGACGAACACCAGGTCGGAGCCCTTGATCTTGTTGGCGATCTCCTCGCGGCTCTCCTCGGCGGCCTTTTCGCCCACCTCAGGGTTCGCGCCGGCGCCCAGGCCCTTGGTCAGCTTTTCGCCAATCTGCACCTGGATGGGTGCCTTGGACAGGGCCAGCGCCTGCTTATCGGTGTTCACGGCGATGAAATCCACGCCGCGCAAGCCGGAATCCACCATGCGATTCACCGCGTTGGTGCCGGCACCGCCCACGCCGATAACCTTTATTGCCGCGAAATTGGTGTCCTGCTCCTCGTTTTCGACGTTCTTGTTTTCCATTTCAAATTCCAGCACAAGGCATCCCCCTCGTCAATGTATTTGTCCGTATATGTGTGTAAGTTGCTTTCGTTATCCGCGGCCGAACAGGCTCTTGAGGCGGCTGCCCAGGTTTTCATCCTCGCCGCCCTGGCGCTCGATAGAGTCGAACACCAGATCCGCCAGTCCCAGCGAAGCCGAGAACACGGGGCTGTTCAGCTTGGAGGATTTCGCGGCGGAAACCTTCACGGGCCGGTTGATCTTCGCCGCCAGGGCCTCCCGCGCGCCGCGCATCAGGGCGATGCCGCCGCCGGTGAGGAACACCTGGGACTTCTTGCCCAGCAGGGCCTCCGCGTCGTTGCGCAGGGTCATGTCGATCATGCCGGCGATCTCGCCGAAGCTCTCCTCCACGATCTTGCTGACCTGTTCCCGGGGGAAGGTCATGCGGCGACCGCGCTCGTCATAGACTTCGGAGAAGGAGTTGGCGTCGAACTCGTCGGGGTTGAACACGTAGCCCCGCTTAATCTGCTCCGCGGCGCGCATCGGTATGCGCAGCTGGGTGGCCAAGTCGGCCGTGATGTGGCCGCCGCCCCGGGGCAGTATGGCGTGATAGATGATGGCGTCGCCCTCCACCACGCTGATCTCGGTGTTCAGGTAGCCCACGTCGATCAGCATCGCGGCCCGGTCGCGCTCCTCCAGGCTCAGCACCAGCAGGCTCTCGCCCAGCGAGCAGGACAGGAAGCCCAGAATGGTGATGTTCTGGCGGCCGATCATCTCGGTGACATCCTCGATGAACTGGGGGTCGGCGATGATGAAGGTGGTCATGGCCCTCAGCCGCTGTCCGCGGCCGCCGGGGGTCATGGTCTTCTTGCCGTCGTCCACGATGAACCACGAAGGCGTGCGGTGCATCACCAGCCCGCCCTCCTGGGCGATGTTCAGCTTGTCGGCGGCGGCGTCCTGCACGGCGTTGATCGCCGCTTCGTCCACCATGCCTTCCGGCAGCTCCACCTCGGTCTCGCAAGCGCGCACATGGATGTACTCGCCCGGGACGCCCACATAAATCTCCTTGATCTTGGAATTGGCCTCCAGCTCCGCCGCCGCGATGGAATCGCGCACGCGCTGGATCATCTGGCCCGGCGTGTTCCAATCGCCATCGGAATAGCCGTCATAGGGCACCGTGCCCGAGCCGATGATGTCCAGGCGGTCCATGCCGCCGCTCTGCGCAATCACCGTGACGATTTTGGAGGTTCCAAACTCAATGGCAGCAATTTGCGTTTTCATATACTTAGTCGACCCACCCTATTCCTAAGTTCCCTGATGGATATTCATCCATTTGTACCGATTATCCAACTTATACGTATTATACATGGATTTTCATCCGGATGCAAATTGGAAACCGCCGATTTTCGCCTTTTTCCGCGATTTTCAAAATAGTTTCAAATTTACGGCAAGGTTAAGTCACACGATCTCCGCCTTCTCTTAACTGGCGGGCTGTTCCGTGGGCTGAGCGTCCACGGGCTGGCCGTCCACGTAGATCACGCCGTCGATGGAATAGACCTGCCCGGCGGGCGCCTCCGCGGCCTCGGGCTCGTCTTGCTCCTCCTCATCGTCGGCGGAGGGGGCGGGCGGCGCGTAGTCCGCCTTGGTGCCGCTGGATACGTCCAGCTGGCCGGTGGTCTCGCCCCGGGCCTCCAGGTCGGCCAGGGCCCCGGCCATCCAGGTGACCTTGTTCAGCATATCCCCGGTATCCCCCAGCAGCACCGTCATGCCCGTGCGGGTGAGCACCCGCAGGTCGGCGGTGTCGGTCACGTTCAGCTCCGAAACATAGCCCGTGGCCCCCCGGGCCTTCAGCGCCTCCACCACCGCCTTCATGGCGGCGACGCGGCCATCGGCGGTGTCCAGCTGGCGGCCCAGCGTGTAGTAGGAGGCCTTCAGCCCGGTGACGTACACCGCGCCGCTCTCCGGCACCTCGTCCGTGGCCACCACGTAGCCGTCGGAATCCAGCGCCAGGATCTTGCCGCCCAGCACGATCACCGCATCCATGCTCCGGGGGCGCACTTCCAGCACCACCGTGTTGGGCAGGCGCGTGTGCAGGCTCACGAAGGCCACGCGGCCGTCGCTCTCCACGCTCTGGCGCACCTTCTCGGCGTCCACCGACCAGATGCGCGAGCCCAGCCGGATGCCGGACAGGTGGCGCACGTCGGCCTCGGGCACCTCGCCCGCGCCGACCACCTGCACGTCTCGCACCACGAACAGCACGTTCGTGAACAACAGCAGCGCCAGCACGAACACCGCCACGGACACTGCCAGCGGGGCGATGGATCGCCTGGTGCTCTTCTTTCGTCTTTTGGCCATTATGACCTCCGTTTGGATATGTTCATCACCACCGCCACGGCGGCCATGATGATGGAAATGGACGTGCCGCCGGCGCTGAAGAAGGGCAGCGGCAGGCCGGTGGTGGGCATCATGCCGATGACCACGGCCACGTTCAGCACGCACTGCACGCCGATCATGCACACGATGCCGCCGGACAGCAGGCTCCCGAACCGGTCCTCGCAGCGCATGGCCACGCGCAGTCCAAAATAGATGAACGCGGCGAACAGCGCCAACACCGCCACGCAGCCCACCCAGCCCAGGTCCTCCCCCACCACGGCGAATATGAAGTCCGACTCTGGGTAGGGCAGGAAGGCGAACTTCTGTCGCCCCTGGCCGATGCCCATTCCGAACAGCCCGCCGGAGCCGAAGGCCAGCAGCGACTGGGACAGCTGGTAGCCCTCGTTGGTCATGAAGTCGAAGGGGTGGCGAAAGGACATCAGCCTTGCCCGGCGATAGCCCTCGCTCAGGGCATAGAACGTGCCCAGCACGCCTCCGGCCGCGCCCACCAGGCCCATGTGCCGCCAGCGCGCCCCGGCGATCATCGCCATCACGGCGGTGACGATCAGTATGCTGCCCGCCGTGGACAGGTTCGGCTGCAGCAGGATCAGCATGAACATCGCCCCCGGCAGGATGAACAGCGGCACGAGCCCCGCAAAGAACCGGGTCACGTCCCGGTTCTTCTGGCTCAGCGCCCGGGCCAGGTAGACGATCATGGAGTACTTTGCCAGCTCCGACGGCTGGAAGCTGACCGGCCCCAGCCGCAGCCAGCGCCGCGAGCCGTTCAGCATCCTGCCGATGCCGGGAATCGCCACCAGCGCCAGCATGATAAAGCTGGCCGCCAGCAATCCGCCGCACAGCCAGGGTCTTGACAGCGCCCGGTAGTCGATGCCCAATATCACCAGCATGCCCGCCGCGCCCACGGCGATGCCGAAGAGCTGGCTGGTCACCTCGGAGAGCGCGCCGCCGTTGTCCTGGGCGTTGTAGTAGCTGGCGGCGTAGAGCGTCACCAGCCCCACCAGCATCAGCAGGACGAACGTGGCGGCAAATCCCTTGTCGATGCCGCGGAACAGCCCACGGCCGGTATCTCTCTGCGCGGCGGTGCGCCGCGTCTCATTGGCCCCGCGTGCGGGCCGGAGGATCAAGCCTTTTTGCTCTCCAGGGCGTTCACGATGTCCTTGAAGATGCGCCCGCGCTCCTCGTAGTCCTTGAACATATCGAACGACGCGCAGCTGGGCGACAGCAGCACGTTGCCGCCAGCGTTCGCCTGCACGAAGGCCATGTCGATGGCTTTTTTGAATTCATAGCCCGCGTGGGTCCATGCATGGTAGCCCACCTTTTCAAGCGTCTCCTCCAGCTGCTTGGCCGTCGCGCCGATCAGCACGATCCGGGAAATGGGGCACTTGAGTATCTCCTCGCAAAGCGGGGTGAAGTCGGTGTGCTTGTCATAGCCGCCCAGGATCAGCACCGTGGGACGGTCCATGGCCCGCACGGCCTGGATGGTGGAGTCCACGTTGGTGCCCTTGGAGTCGTTGATGAAGCGCACGCCGTCCAGCTCCCGCACGAATTCGATGCGGTGCTCCACGCCCTTGAAGGTCTTGAGGGTGTGGCGGATCACCGGCGCGGGCACGCCCACGGCCATGGCCATGGCCGTGGCGGCCAGGGCGTTCTTCAGGTTGTGCTCGCCGGGGATGTAGACCTCAGCCGCCGGGCAGACGGACTTGTAGTCCTTTGCGCTGCCGTAGACGATCATGCCGTCCTTCACGAACGCGCCGAAGGGCACCTCGTTGCGGGAGGAGAACCAGCCCACGCGGCACTTCACGCGATTCGCCATGTCGCGGGTCACCGGATCATCCCAGTTCAGCACCACCCAGTCGTCCCCCACGCAGTTTTCAAAGATGCGCTCCTTGAGGGCGATGTACCTTTCCATGGTGCCATGGCGGTTCAGGTGATCCTCGGAGATGTTCAGCACCGCGGCCACGGCCGGATGGAACTTGGAGGAGGTCTCCATCATGAAGGAGGAGATCTCACAGACGGTCACGTCGCCGGGCTTCGTCTCCCCCGCCGCGCCGGAATAGGGCGTGCCGATGTTGCCCACCACGAAGGTGCGCCTGCCGGCGTTCCTGAAGATCTCGCCCAGCAGCGTGGTGGTGGTGGTCTTGCCGTTGGTGCCGGTGATGGCCAGCAGCAGGCCCGTGGACTCGCGATAGGCGTATTCGATCTCGCCCATCACCTCCACGCCCAGTGCCTTGGCACGCACCACGGCGGGATGCTCCACGGGGATGCCGGGGCTGATGACCAGGGCGTCCATGCCCTCCACCAGGTTTTCCGGGTGCTGCTCGCCCAGGCAGAAGGTAGCGCCCGCGGCCTTCAATTCATCCAGCGCGCCGTCGAAGTCTGCCTCGAGCTTGGCGTCGCATATGTAAACCCTGGCTCCCTTGTCCATCAGCAGCTTCGCCACCGCGATGCCGCTGCGGGCCATGCCGAATACCAGTACTTTTTTGTCCTTCATCATGTTGATACCTCCAAAGTGCCAATACTTGTCATGAATCCGATAATCAGGAATGAAGAATTAGGAATGAGGAATGGTTGTGGAAATCCTGACGGATTTCATTGATTGAAATCCATCCGGAGGCACTCCACAATTCATCATTCCTCATTCCTAATTCCTCATTAATCCGCTAAGCCACAAACCCCAGCAGCGACACCAGGCACAGCATGGCCGTCACGATGTAGTACATGGCCACGATGCGGGTCTCGGGCATGCCGCTGAGCTCAAAGTGATGGTGCAGCGGCGCCATCTTGAAGAAGCGCTTGCCGTGAGTGGCGCGGAAGTAGGCGAACTGGATCAGGTCGGACACGCTGCTCATCACCATCGCCAGCGCGATGATGGGCAGCAGCAGCGAAAGCCGCGTCACCAGCGTCATGCCCACCAGCGCGCCGCCGATGAAGAAGGAGCCCACGTCGCCCATGAACACCCGGGCCGGGTGGCTGTTGAAGCGCAGGAAGCCCAGCAGGCCGCCCACCATGGCCCCGGCGAGGATCGCCACGTTCAGCAAGTTGTCCGCCTCGGCGGGGTTGGCCGCCGCCATGGCCACGCAGATCAGCGCCATGGCCACGAAGTCGAACAGGCTGCAGCCGCCCAGCAGGCCGTCCAGGCCGTCCAGCAGGTTGGCGGAGTTCACCGTGCCCACCAGCACGAACACCATCACCGGGATGTAGAACCAGCCCAGGTTCCACTCCACGTTGAAGAAGGGCACCGTCAGGCTGGAGCCGATCTTCGGGTTCAGGTAGGCCCACACGGCCAGGCCGATGGAGAGCACGATCTGGGGCGCCAGCTTCTGCTTGGGCGTGAGGCCCTCGGCGGCGTGATGGCGGATCTTGATCCAGTCGTCGATGAAGCCGATCAGCCCGAAGCCCAGGGCGCTCACCAGCGCGATGAGCAGGAAATCCCAGCGGGCGTCGCCATAGGAGAAGGCCAGCGCCGCGATCAGCGCCGGCAGGGCGAATATGATGCCGCCCATCTGGGGCGTGCCCTGCTTCTTCTTGTGGGTCTGGGGGCCCAGCTCATAGATTTTCTTGCCGAACTTCATCTTCTTCAGCCACGGAATCACGATCGGCCCCAGCACCATGGCCATGGCAAATGCCGCTACGACGGTCCAAATCAACCTTTGCATTTATCTTATGTTCCTTCCGCTTGATTGAGAGTTCAGATTTCTTCCAGCAGCTCCCGCACGACGACCTTCTCGTCGAAGGGATGCTTCACGCCCTTGATGTCCTGGTAGGTCTCGTGGCCCTTGCCGGCCAGCACCACAACGTCCCCCGGCTCGGCATGGGTCAGGGCGTAGCGGATGGCCTCGCGGCGGTTCTCGATGACGATGTATTCGCAGCCGGTGGGCCGGATGCCCTCCTCGATGGCGTCCAGGATCGCCATGGGTTCCTCGTTGCGGGGGTTGTCGCTGGTCAGGATGCAGTAATCCGCCAGCTGGCCGCCGATCTGGCCCATCATGGGGCGCTTGGCCTTGTCCCGGTCGCCGCCGCAGCCGAACAGGGCGATCATCCTGCCCTTGGCGGTCTGGCGCACGGCGCGCAGCACGTTCTCCAGGCTGTCCGGCGAATGGGCGTAGTCCAGGATCACCCGATAGGGGGTGCCGGTGTCCAGCAGCTCGATGCGCCCGGGCACGGCGTAGACGTTCTCAAGCCCCTGCCGGATGCTCTCCGGCCCCACGCCCGCGCAGATGGCGATGCCCGCGGCCATCAGGGCGTTGTAGACGTTGAATATGCCCGCCAGGTGCAGCGACACCGTGGTGCGGAAGTGCTTGTGCCAGGTCATCAGGAAGCTGCAGCCGCGCTCGCCGATCTCGATGTCGTTGGCGTACACGTCGCTGCTCTCCCGGATGCCGATGCGCATCTTCGTGCAGTCGATGTCCTTGATGGCGGCGCCCACCCGCTCGTCGTCCACGTTGTAGACGATGGTCTCGCAGATGGCCGGGTCCATCAGGCGCATCTTGGCAGCAAAGTAGGCGTCCATGTCGGCAAAGTAGTCCAGGTGGTCCTGGGAGAAGTTGGAGAACGCGCCCACCTTGAACTTCACGCCGGCCAGGCGGTGCATGTCCAGCGCGTGGGCGGACACCTCCATGATGACGCACTCCATGCCCGCGTCCACCATGCGCCGCAGCAGCGTCTGAGTCTCGATGGGGTCGGGCGTGGTCAGCCGGTTGGGCAAGGTCTCCTCGCCGATCATGGAGCAGACCGTGCCGATCAGGCCGCACTTGATCCCGGCGGCCTCCATGATGGACTTCACCAGAAAGGAGGTGGTGGTCTTGCCCTTGGTGCCGGTGATGCCCAGCATCATCAGCTTTTCCGCCGGGTTGCCGAAATATTCGGCGGCGATGTAGGACAGCGCCTTGCGCACGTCCTCCACCAGCACCTGCGGCACGTCCATCTCCAGCTTTCGCTGCACGATCAGCGCCACGGCGCCCTTCTCCACGGCCTGGGGCGCGAATTTGTGCGCGTCCACCTGCAGGCCCGGCGTGCAGAAGAACAGCGCGCCCGCCTCCGCCTTTCTGGAATCGATGCACAGCGACGTGATCTCCACGTCCATATTGCCGAAGGTCTGCACCTTGCCCGGTATATTCACGATCAGCGCGTTCAGTTTCATCCGGAGTCCTCCCGAATTGAATATCGTATCTTATGGGGTTCACGGCGGCTCGAAGCGCACCGTCACCCGCGTGGTGGGGTTCACCTGTTCCCCGGCGGCGGGGGTCTGGCTGGCGGCCAGCCCGCTGCCCTCGATGGCCAGCTCCAGCCCGTAGCTCTTCAGCAGCCGGTTGGCCTCGGTCACAGGCATGCCTGTCACGTCCGGCACGGTCACGGTCCCGTTCGCCGGTTCCACGCCGTCCACGTACAGCATCACCAGTGCGCCGGCGTTCATGTCGGCCCCCGGGGCGGGCAGCTGGTTCACCACCCGTTGCCCCGCGCCGTCCAGCACGGAATCAAAACCCGCTTCCTCCAGCGCGTGGATGGCCGCCTCCACGTCCATGCCGGTCACGTCCGGCACCTTCACCCGCTCGGCGGGCGACTCGTCCGTCTCCGGGGCCACGCCCAGGTAGATCAGCGAGCGCTCCAGTATCTCCCGGGCGAAGGGCGCTGCGGTGACGGAGCCGAAGTCCACGGCCACGTCCGCCTGGTCCACGATCAGGATCACCGCGATGCGCGGGTCGTCCGCGGGCGCGAAGCCCACGAAGGAGCCGATGTGCTTCTCCCGGGACACCACGCCGTCGACATACACCTGGGCCGTGCCGGTCTTGCCGCCCACCCGGTAACCGGGAATGCGGGCGTTCTTGCCGCCGCCCAGGTTGACCACGTCCTCCAGCAGCATCCGCATGGTGGCGGAGGTCTCCGGCCTGACGGGGTGCCCCACCACCTGCTTTTCGCCCCGCTGGATCACGTTGCCGGCGGCGTCGGTGATCTCCCGGACGATCCAGGGCTTCAACAGGTTCCCGCCGTTGATGGCGGCGCACACTGCCCGCAGCAGCTGCACGGGCGTCACCGCCACGGACTGGCCGAAGCCGATGCGGGCGATGTCCACCCGTTTGACGGCGCTGCGTGAAATCACGATGCCGTCCGCCTCGCCGGGGATGTCCACCCCGGTCTTCTGGCCGATACCAAATGCGTCGAGATACTTGTAAAAGGTATCGGCGCCCAGCCGCAGGCCCATCTCCACGAACACCGGGTTGCAGGAGTTTTGCAGCGCCTGGGCGAAGGTCTGGGCCCCATGAGGCTTGCCCCAGCAGCGGATCTTGCCGCCCTCCACCGTCACCGAACCGGAGCAGTAGAAGCCCTCGTTCACCCGCACCAGCCCCGCGTCCAGCGCGGAGGCGGCGGTGATGATCTTGAAGGTAGAGCCGGGCTCGTAGGCGTCGGTGAGCACCCGGTTGCGCAGATACTCGGTGAGCCTCTCCACGTCGCTTCGGGGCGGGTCGTTCAGGTCGAAATCCGGCTTGTTCACCATGGCGAGGATCTCGCCGGTGGCCGGGTCCATGGCCAGCACCCGCACAGCCTTGGCGTTGTTCACCTGCAGGGCCTCCCGGGCCGCCTGCTCGCAGAAGCTCTGGATGGAGGCGTCGATGGTCAGCGTCACGCTGCCGCCGTTGACCGGGGCGATGTACTCGCTCTGGCCGTCGCCCAGCGAGCGTCCCTTGCCGTCGATCTCGGAGAGCACCCGACCCGCCTTGCCGGACAGGTAGCGGTCCAGCGACTGTTCCAGCCCCGCCTGCCCCACGCCGTCGATGGTGGTCAGGCCGATCAGCTGGGTTGCGAAGGCGCCCATGGGGTAGTAGCGCTTGCTCTCCTCCTCCAGATACAGGCCGTCCAGGTCGCGCTTGCCCGCGGCGGCGTAATCCGCCTTCATGCGCTTGATGCGCTGGGCCGTCTCCCGGGGCAGCTGCCTCTTGAGCGTCACCCCGCCCCGACTGGTGTCCGAGGCCCGCTTCTCGATGGTCGCGGCCTCCATGTCCAGCACCGGCGAAAGGATCCTCGCAAGCCGCGCGGCGTCCGTCACCTGCCGGGGACTGACGGAGGCGGTGTAGGCCGTGGCGCTCTGGGCCAGCACGGCGCCGTTGCGATCCAATATCTTCCCTCGGGTGGGCTGGATGGCGCTCTCGCTGGTCCACTGGCTCTGGGCGCGGTGCTGCAGCTCCTCCGAGGCGATCACCTGGAGATAGAACAGCCGCCCGGCCAGCGCCGTGAACAGCGTGAAAAACGCGGCCATGCATAGCGCAAGGCGGCGACGGATGACCGGCCCTGTGAGAACCAAGCGCATCCCTCCCCGCCTCGGATATGATTTAGTCGATCATTTCCTCCGTGCCGGAGCTGTCGGCACTCTGCGTGGACGTACTGTCGATTATCGTGGGCAGGTTCACCACCCGAAGCTGTGTCTCGTCGGGCTGTTCCATGCCCAGCTGCTGAGCTCTGGCGGCGATCCGCTCCAGGTTGTGGTACTGGTTCAGGCCCAGGTTCAGGTTGTCGGCGCTGGCGCTCAGCGCCTTGATCTCCTTCCGGGTCTCCACCACCTGCTTGTTCTGGCTGGACAGCTTCGCCATCATGGCGATCTGGGCGAATACGCCGATGAACAGCACCAGCGCGAACGCGATCATCAATATGCGGCTGGTCTGCCGCTCCCGCGTGCGGCGGGATACCCGCTTTCCGTTCATATCTATTCCTCCGGCATATCGGTTAGAACTCAGTCATTCCGGGGACTGAAGTAGCGGTCGTTCACGTATTCAAGCAGCGCGTTGATGTCCATCTCGCTCTGTTCGCAGGAAGCGGCGAAGCGGTTCTCATCCCAGATCTCCAGCCACCGGCCCATGCCGGCGAAGCGAATGGCCTTTTCCATGCCGGCCTTCTGGCGCAGCACGGCGGGAAGCAGCACGCGGCCCTGGCTGTCCAGGCTCTGCCCCGTGAAGGAGAAGGCCTTGATCAGCCGGACGTAGGCCATGCCGCGGGCGTCGCTGTCCGGGATGCGGTCCAGTTGCTCGCTCATCTGCTGCCACTTCTCGGTGGGATACAGGGCGATGGCGTTGAACTCGTTGTTCAGGCCGATCGTGAAACCGTCGCCCAGCGCTTCGCGATAGGCCGCGGGGATGGTCGCCCGGCCCTTGGGGTCAATATTATGCGTGTAGTTTCCGGAAAATTCGGCCATCGACACCGGCTTCACCCCCTTTTCTGCCACTCTGTATGACACATTATACCACATCAATACCTTCTGTGCCACTTTTTGACACTTATTTCATATATTTTTCGATTTTTGTCACAATCACCGTCCCAATGGCTCGCAAGACGGCAGGACAGGGCCGTTCTCCCACACTGACACATTATTTTCATCGTGTAATTAGAACACGTGTTTGCATTTTAATCGAACATATGTTATACTTATGGCAGATGACAGGATTGGAGGCGGCGTCATGCGCACATCCGGGAACAACCAGCAAAAAATCCTCGACTTCATCAAATCTGAAATCGAGGACAAGGGCTATCCGCCGTCGGTGCGGGAAATCTGCGCGGCGGTGGGCCTGCGCTCCACTTCCACCGTGCACGCTCACCTGAACCACCTGGAGGAGCAGGGCCTCATCCGGCGCGATTCCACCAAGCCCAGGGCGCTGGAGGTGCTGGACGGCTCCCATGCCCGGGGGCGCAGCGTGCCGCTGGTGGGCCGGGTCACCGCCGGCCAGCCCATTCTGGCCATCGAGAACATCGAGGATTACCTGATGCTCCCCCAGAACATGCTGGGCAAGGACGACCTGTTCTGCCTGCGCGTGCAGGGCGAGAGCATGATCGACATCGGCATCCTGGACGGCGACATCGTCGTGCTGCGCCAGCAGGACACCGCCGACAACGGCGAGATCGTCGTCGCCATGACGGAGGAAGATGAGGCCACTCTGAAGCGCATCTTCTATGAGGACGGCCATGTCCGCCTCCAGCCGGAGAACAGCACCATGGAACCCATCTATGCCGATAACGTCACCGTGCTGGGCAAACTGGTGGCCCTGATCCGACAGTTCTGAAATGCGTTTCAGATTCCTTCATCACTTTCTCAATGAAAAGAGCCTCCCCGTCATTGCGGGTAGGCTCTTGGTTTACGCATCCCCAGTAGGGGCGGCGTTGTGCCGCCCTCCAGCCTTCCCCTGCGGGGAAGGTGGCATTTGCGAAGCAAATGACGGAAGAGGTCTCCGTCCGCCGCTTTCCAAAAAGAAAAGAGGACATTCTTTCGAATGTCCTCATTGAGATCCGGCGACGACCTACCCTACCGGGCCGTTTCCAGCCAAGTACTATCA
>CACWZP010000017.1 GCA_902765395.1 uncultured Eubacteriales bacterium | reverse complement strand
ACACAAGCGGACATCGGATAAATCCGCTGCCCGCTCTCTCTTAACTGTTTGGCGTTTTGCACTGCTTTCTGCTGTTTACACAGATTTTGGGATAGACCCATCTTGTACATCTCCAAATACATATCAATGGCTTCCACAAGGTTTGGATACTTATCTTTTAGCCCGCTGAAGTATTCATCAATATTTACTTCTTCGCCATTCTGAACACTATCAATCATCTGCTGAACATCTGTCATGAGTTCAGCGTATCCTTCAAAGGGATCGGGATCTTCTTCGACGCTGCCATCGGTATGGTATCTCTTAAAAATGGCCTCACTTGTGATGCCATGGAAGCTCACGCTCTTGATCACGAAATCATTTCCGCCATCAGGCCATTCTTCCTGTGCCTTTTCATAGGCGTCAAAGTCCGCATCTACGATGCAGGAATACTCAAACAGACCGTTTCTCATGACATAGACGATATCATCGCCTTCCGTGCCACTTTCACTGTCGTCATAACCGGCTTCACGCAATTCACCGATGGTCTTTCCAACCAGAGCATCCATTTCCATCTGGGACATGGGATCCGCCGTAAACGCTTCACTGTAGGAGATGGGCAGTGTCTTCACATAAGAAAGACGTACAAACAGGCAGGATAAACCTGGATAGTCACCTATGGAAGGAAACGGACAACACGTCGCGGATCGTTTTTTATTTCTTCTCTGTCGCGCGGAGGAAGGATGTGCTGATTCCTGCATAGATGAGATAGGTAATCAGCGTACCGAAGCATACGTCGGTAAGGAAGTGGTTGGTCATGTGGATGCGATTGTAGCCGTATAGCAGTACAAACGCACAGGCGGCGATAAATGAGGCTCGGTTTTTACCCTCGCTCCGGCTCTTGAGGCAATCGGTCAGCATCGGCAGGGCAAACATCATGCTGGCGATGGTCATGTTGCCGCTTGGCCAGCTCTTGAAATTGTCGTTGCTGCCCGCCAGATTCGGTGTCATCTGCCACCAGTTGCGATATTCCGACTTCGGGTCTTCCAGTGTGATCAGGTATTTGTACCGCGGACGGGAACCCACCTGCTTGAGCCACAGGTTCACGTTGTCCGCCACGATGCCCGCCACCAGAATAGCCGCACCGACGGCGATCAATCTGTCGGGGTCGGAATCGTCCGCCAGCTTCACGACCACTGGAGCGACCCAGGCATAAAGGGCCACCCAGAACAACCAGCTCAACACGCTCTTGATCGGCGCGGACTCCCCGGCAACGTATCCGAACAGTTCACGAACTTTGGAGCCGTTGTAGCTGTTGGAATAATAGACCGCCATGAACCAGCCCACGACCAAGAGCGTCCACGCGAGGGCGTTGTAGCGGCTGCCCTTCTTCCGGAGCCCGACAAACAGGCATGCACCCGCGGCAGGATAGAGGCAGTAAGAAAAATAAGAGCCATAGGTGGCGAAGAAGGCGCCGATAATGGTCTTGTTGGCCAGCGCCACGTTGATATTGAAATCAAAGAAGGAACCTGCGACGATGCCCGCAGCGCAGGCGACGACCATTGCCCAGAAGTATTTCACGGGCATGGCCATGATGGTTTTTCTG
Source organism: uncultured Eubacteriales bacterium (assembly GCA_902765395.1). Lineage (GTDB taxonomy): Bacteria > Bacillota > Clostridia > Christensenellales > Aristaeellaceae > UBA2862. The sequence continues at coordinate 61,840 of CACWZP010000017.1, read as the reverse complement.
TTCATGTTGCTCTCCTCTTTTCCGGGTCAGGATGACCCTTTTTGTGTTGTAGGTAGTATACCATGACAATTTGACAGAGGTGTTATGGCGGCCAGTACACGTTCGACGTACCCGCGTCGATCCAGACAGTCATTCACGATCGTATTATCAGAGTATAGATTGCCCCTTCTCTGATGTCGGAGAAGGGGTTTTTAGCTGTCTTTCTTCGCCAGCCTTGACACATCCGCGCCGGTTTGGTTTCCTCCGTTGCGGTCGCTCCGGGGACGGTCTGCGCCACAATCGTCGCCTCGGAAGCGGTCTTTGCCACCTGCCCGGTTTCGGGCGCGGCGGTATCAGTCCGCTTTTTCGTTCGCTTTGGCCTCGTTATAGGTTTCGACAGACACAAGATGTCAAGGCGACAGGCGACTCTGAGAAAGCGCTGCATTGTCTGGAAGAAGCGACGCGCATCGCAGACACCTCCCGCGATTCTGCAATGGCTTACGCGGATCATCTGCTGGATCAGTGCGCGCCCATTTACTATGAAATGGGGCTGGTCGACGATGCCATTGGAGCAATCCAGGAAGCAATCCGGCTCTGCGAAGAAAACATGGAGATCGCCTCGTACCGGCGCTTGCGCTTTGACGCTTATCTCTTTCTTACACAGGTCTATACGAATAATGGGGATTATATCAAGGCCGAGGAGATATACGACCAGCTTGAACCTTGCCGCACTGATTCACCCTATGCCTTTGACGAGTCAAAACCGCTTTGCCCGCAGTCAATTCGAAACAAAGCAGCAGAACAATGAAAGCAAAACTGAACATGGTTTCCCATAGCCGGGGCCGATAGCGGTTCCGGTTTTCATTTGCACCGCCAAAACCAGATGGATAAATGCGCGTTATATACTGAAACCAAGCCAGAGGAAAGGGGGCTGTAACATGGAGCACAGGATTCAGAAGAGAGAGATCGGTGGGGGCGGGCTGCTGGTCGCGCTGGGACTGGAGCTGATCGCCTGCCTGCCGCAAATCATCGACTATGGGCACGATCTCACCAGTCGAATGATGGAACGGGACTTCCGGCTGGACATCCGCCTGGGGAAGCTCTCCATCAGCTTTGGCCGGGCAAGTGAGGACACTCAGGCAAGTGGGGAGGGATACGCATGAACAACAAACTGCCGCGGCTGATCGCCATGATCGTGGCGCTCATCGCCATCGTGGGCTTCTTCCTGCCGTTCATCTCGGCGACTCAGGACTACCGCGATTACATGTCAGACCAGGTCGACGACAAACCCTTTGACGGGGTGGACATCACTGTTGGGGAGATCATGGACATGTCACTCTTCAAGTACGCAAGGGTGTACTTCCAGGGCGGTGAGGCATTCTTTGGCTCCGGCGGCATGGGCACGTTTTACGGTGTGCTGATGTGCCTGATCCCGGGACTGGCCCTGCTGGTGATGCTGGCGGCCTGGCGGGGGAAGCCAGTGCTGACGCTGATACTCGATCTCTTGATGGGCGGCGCGTTCTACATCGTCAACTGGGATTTTGTCGACCGGGGCATCATGCCCAGCGGCGACCGGGTCTGGGCCATTGCACACCATCTGTACTATCCGCTGGCAGCCATCATCGCTGCCTGCGCCGTCTGGATGTTCATCGTCAGACGGAGGACGAAAGACACGGCCGACCTGCCTCAGTCCCGGCCGTAAGAAGGAGGTTGCAATCATGGATGATTTCATGCGTGCCGCGATTCTGATATTCATGATTCTCTATCTCGTCTCGCCGATCGACGCCTGCCCCGGCCCGCTTGATGATGCAGTCATCATCCTGATTGGTATGGCGTTGCGTAGACAGCTGGCCGACTGACACACCGACTTACAGCTCCGTCGGGGCTGTGAAAATGAAGGAGGAATTTCCATGAAGAAGTTTATTGCGTTGATTCTGTTGCTCATGCTGGTCGTCCCCACCGCCATGGCCGAGGCCGACTTCGACTTCACCAGCTACAGCTACGACCAGCTGATCGGCATCAAGGAACAGCTGGACGCGGAGATTGCCACCCGACCGGAGGCCGGCGCACGCGTCCTCCAGCCGGGCCAGTATGTGGTGGGAAAGGACATCGCTCAGGGCATCTACGACGTGGGCTTCGTTCCCGCGGAGGCAGACGACACCTATACCAACTGGTACATCTACGACACCAAGCAGATGTACGATTACGACGTGAGCCGCCTGTACCTGGGCGACCTGCCCCGCGACGAGGGCCGCGTGCAGGAGGGCAGCTCCGTGAAGGTCGAATTGTTCGACGGGGATTACTTCGTGATCTACCGCTCCGCGGCGTCCATCGAGCGTACCGGCAACGCTGTCCCCGTGGAATACGACTACACCGCCCCGGAAGGTACGTCCATCCCCACGGGCATCTACATCATCGGCGAGGAGATTCCCGCCGGCAAGTACACGATCTACTTCAACGGCGAAGCGCCTTCCCGCGTGCGCACCTATGCAAACCCCGAGGACGCTACCAACGACTTCAAGGACACGGACTTTGAAGCCGTCCTGGCCATGTACAACACCTCCGTCGAGGTCAACCTGAAGGAAGGCTACGCCTTCCGGCTGGAATACAACAGCGTCATCATGAAGAAGTCGGAGGGCTTCGTCTTTGACTGACGATTTCTGCTGCCTTGATTCACACCGATTACAGATAGGAGGCGCTTTATGGCAATCAAGCTTAATCGGGACATCTTTGATGAAGTAGAGAACAATCCCGCCTTCAAGGAATTCGTCGGGAACGCTCTCAGACACTTTCTGAATGTAGAGCCCAGCAACCATCAGGTCTACGAAGTACCCGAGGGAACCAGTGAAGAGATTTGGCCAGAAATCTCGATTGATCGTGACTCCATCGATGGGACGATCTACGTGACGGAAGATGGAAACATAGACGATTAGGTCGAATACAGAATAGACAGAACACTACTGACCCTGTGCTTTTCTCGAAGCAGAGGGTCAGCTCCATTTATCTTCTCTCCTAGCTCTTGGCTTTGACAGATTATGCCATTTTTTGATATAATCGCTTCTGCTGCGACTTCAAGCAGCCATAATAGCCAGCGATATTGTCTGGTTGGAAAGGCAGAAGGATATGGCAACAACGAACACAACGACGACGAAGTATGGGATCAGAATTACACATGACAAAGGACCAGTAGGCTGGGTTGTTGGGAAGGACAGCGATGTAATGCTGTTCGCTGATAAGGCAACCGCAACTGCCACACTAAATAAGATGAAATCAGATGATCGCTATAGCTGGAACTGCGAAGCAGAAATTGCAGAGTTTATTGGCTGGGGTAAATAGTCAAATTACAAATTGGAGTCGGCAGATACCGACTCCAGTTTATTTATCTTGAATGTCCACCTATATGCCCACCAGGGCTGCCCATGGGCCTTCCCATCTGGCCATTCATGGGTTGTTTTATCGGGCCTCCCATAGGAGGATGGTGCATCCACCAGCTGCCGAATGGAGCTCCCCATCCAAAGTCACCCCAGAAGAGGCGACGACAGGAGAACAGCAGCATAACAATAATAATCCCTAACACATTGAACCTCTCCTTTCACTTAAAACCATTTTCCATCAGCTCCCGGCTGATGATTTCATTATCCAAATATCCCTTAAATGAGAATTGAATAAACCACATTTCCAGACGCTGTTGAAAGGCGTCTGTTTTCATATAGAAGGAGGTCACAAATTGAATCCTGTTTTTCCCAAAGAGCCTTGCAAAGACAAGGATTATGGTGTATCATTAGGGCATGGAGACATGTACCTTGACAATAGAATAGACACGTTAGCAACTGATGCTAATCTCCGCACCATCAAGACTAGGAACGGCTGCACGGCGACGTTGATCTTCAGTCGGGAAGAGAATCCGACGATACGGAAAGACGTTGCAGATATGCTGCTTTGTTCCTTGAAGAAACGGAGTGAAGCATCATGAAAAAAGTATTGTGCTTGTATAGAGTTTCAACGTTGGGCCAGGTAGACCCGAAGGACGACATCCCGATGCAGCGGCGAGAATGCGAAGCGTTCATTGAGCAGCAGGAGGATTGGGTGTTCTACGGGGAGCGCCTCGAAAAGGGCGTCTCCGGCTATAAGGTGTCGGCAAACAAGCGGGATGTTATCCTGGAGATCCGTGCAATGGCGGAGCGCAAGGAGTTTGATGTTCTGCTTGTGTTCATGTTCGACCGGCTGGGGCGTAGGGAGGACGAAACGCCTTTTTTGGTGCAGTGGTTTATCGAGCACGGGATCGAGGTATGGAGCACGCGCGAGGGACAGCAGCGTCTTGACAGCCAAGTTGATAAGCTACTGAATTTCATTCGCTTCTGGCAAGCCAGCGGCGAGAGCGCCAAGACCTCAGTCCGAGTAAAAGCTGCGCATACGCAGATGACCCAGGATGGAATCTGGCGCGGCGGGAAGTGCCCATATGGATACAAGCTCGTTCGCAAAGGCAGAACGGGGAAGAAGAACAGAGAGTTATACGATCTGGAAATCGATCCCGTAGCCGGCAGTCAGGTGCAGTTGATCTTCGAGATGGCTGGCAGGCAAGGCATGGGGACAACCAGAATTGCCAATTACCTGAACGAGCATTTCCCTGACCCGAACAAAACCTGGACGCGAGCAACGGTCATGACCATGCTGAAGAACCCGGTTTACACCGGCAGGATGCACATGAACGATGTTCTGTCCGAACCCAATGAGACTCTAAGGCTGGTATCAGACGATGACTTCCAATTCACGCAGTATGCTCTCAAGAAGCGGCTGCAAGACCGATATACTGAGGTGCGTCGTGAGGAGGATGGTAGAGTGCCGGAAGGACAGACCAAGACTTCCGTCTATGGGGCGTCCATGTTGTCCGGGTTGCTCTGGTGCGGTCATTGTCATCACAAGCTGGTTGGAGGCTACTGCACCAAGCATCTTCCGACCCATGTTTATCACCGGCCTATTTACCGCTGTTACAACGGTTCAATCGACGCGAAGGAATGTGACGGCCTGACCGTTTATTCCGCAAAGAAGATTGAAACTGCTGTGCTGGAAATCGTCCACGACTATTTCACCAGTATGAAGCAGTCCGTTGATACAGTCTGGAAAGAGCAAGCGCGGCGTCAGATGCGAAGCAAAACGCAGGCACGCCAGAAAGCCGAAGAGCGAAATCTCCAAAAGCTGGAAAAGCAGCAGGAAGCGTTGAAGCAGGAAATCCTCAAGTCAATCACGGGGGAGAGCCCGCTGGACACGGACACGCTGCAATCGATGCTTTGTGAAAACAAGGCCGCGATCAAGGCTTGTGAGGATGCGCTTGTCGAGTGCCGGCGAGAGAGGGAAAACGAGGAAGCAAAGCTCGACTATCTCTCCAGCCAGTATAAGAACATCAGCGACTGGGCGGAAGTGTTTGACGATGCGAGCATCGAAGAAAAGAAAATGATTCTGGCGAAGATCATCGAACGGATCGAGGTCGACCGTCATTATCATCTAACGATCCATTTCTTTGTTACGCTTTCAGATTTTGAAACTCTGGGCGAGGGCGAGAGTGTAACAGTGGTGGAAGCAGAAGACTGCCGCGCAACGAAGGTGGGATAACCCCTTTTTTATCGGGAAATTGGGGTGTAGTTACGACGCTTCGTTAGCGCGCTACATTCGCATTGTAGAGGTCACCGGTTCGAATCCGGTATGCTCCACCAAACGCTTTCAAATCCGAACCAGCTGATGGTTCGGATTTGATCGTATTATGCTCCGCCAAACCCGGAAGACGCCTGAAAACACCTGTTTTCGGGCGCTTTTTGCGTGGGGAAGCGGGCGGCGGGGCGGTTCGCAGCGCGGGGGGGAAGGCCCGACGGGCCATGCCCCGGCAGGGCGTTTGACGGGCCGCTCGCGCTCGATCGCCGTGCGGCGACGCGCTTTACGGGGAATTTTGTCGCCCGGGATGTGCGCTATATGTCTACATAAACGGTTGATTTGGACGATCTATACTGATATAATAGGACTGGAAGTCTGTTTCCAGACTCGGCGATGCCGACGGGGAGGTTTTATGGTGAGACGAGGTATATTCGGGAGGATCTGGCGAGTGCTGCTCTGCGCGATCCTTCTCGTTGCGGCGCTTGCGCCTTCGCACGCCTTCGCGTCGGAGACGGGGGAAAACCGGGTTCGCGTCGGCTACTATGAAAACGAGGTGTTTGAGGAAGGCGCCCGGGACGGCGCCGTCAAGACCGGCTATGCCTATGAGTACTATCAGAAGCTGTCGGAATACACCGGTTGGAGATATGAGTACGTGTAGGGCGAGTTCGGCGACCTGTACTAGATGCTCCTGGACGGGGAGATCGACTTCCTGGCCGGCCTGGCCCGGCGAGAGGATCGGGAGGCGCTGATCGGCTACCCGGACGCGCCCATGGGCAACGAGAGCTTCAACCTGATCGCCCACGACACGGACGAGGCGCTCACGTCCGACCCCGCCACGCTGCAGGGCAGGCGGATCGGCGTGCTGGACAGTGCGATGGCGACGACGCTGAAAGAGTTCCTGCAGAGCCGGGGCGTCGAGGCCGAGGTGGTGCTCTTCCGGGATTACGCGCCCCTGTTCGAGGCCTTCGACAGCCAGGAGGTGGACGTGCTGGCCGCCGAGGGCGACGGCGCCTACGGGCGTTCGCACGCGCGGCTGCTCTATGCCTTCGGCGAGTCGGACTATTACCTGTGCGTCAGCAAGGCGAAGCCTGAGCTCCTGGCCCAGCTCAACGCGTCGCAGTTGGAGCTCAGCGAGAACGAGCCGAACTACATCCACTCCCTGAACAACAAGTACTACCCGGTGAGCATCTTCAGCCGCACGCTCTCCACGCCGGAGCGGCTGTTCGAGACCCTGGAGGAGCTGATCCGGGAAGCGGAGGACAGGGAAACCAGGCGCAACGGCCATGGGCTTGCCGCAATGCCATCGCGGATAGAAAAGCCTATCCCGGCCAATGGCTGGGTTCGGATGAACAATAGCAATCAATGACGAAGGAGAAACCCTATGCAAATCATAAGCATGATCCTTTCCCTGCTGTGTGGTGTCGCGCTGTTCCTGTTCGGAATGTCCCTGATGGGGGACGGGCTGAAGAGCGTCGCCGGAAACAAGCTCGAGACGTTCCTGTACAAGATGACCAACACCCCCGTGAAGGGCATCCTGCTGGGGACGGGGGTCACCTCCGTGATCCAGTCCTCCTCGGCCACCACGGTCATGGTCATCGGCTTTGTCAATTCCGGCCTGATGAAGCTTGTCCAGGCCATTGCCATCACCCTCGGCGCCAACATCGGCACCAGCATCACCGGCTGGATTCTGTGCCTGTCCTATATCGAGGGTTCGGCCGGCATCGCCAAGCTGCTCTCGTCGTCGACCATCAGCGCCGTGGCCGCCATCACGGGCATACTGTGCCGGATGCTCTCCAAGCGCAGCGTGTACAGGAACCTGGGCAACATCCTGATGGGCTTTGCCGTGTTGATGGTGGGCATGCAGACCATGAGCGCGGCGGTCTCGCCGCTGAAGGACAGCCCCGCCTTCACCAACACCATCACCATGTTCTCCAACCCGTTCCTGGGCATCCTGCTGGGCATCGTGATGACCGCCATCCTGCAGAGTGCCTCGGCTTCCATCGGTATCGTGCAGGCCCTGTCCGTCACCGGGGCGCTGACCTTCGCCACCGCCTTCCCGGTGATCCTGGGCATCGGCGTGGGCGCGGCCTGCCCGGTGATGCTGTCGGCCATCGGGGCCAACAAGAACGGCGTGCGCACGGCGCTGGCCTACCTGCTTGAAAATGTGTTCGGCATGGTGCTGTGGGGGGTGGGCTTCTATGCCCTGAACGCGATATTCTCCTTCTCGTTCATGAACATGACGGTCAGCCCGGTGCTGATCGCATTGGTCAACTCCGCCGTGCGCATCATGAACGCCGTGCTCCTGTTCCCGTTCATAAAAGCGATGGAGAAGCTGCTCATGCTGCTGGTCAAGGATTCGGCGGAGGACCTGGAGGACATCGCGGACAACGCGGACTTCGACCTGCTGGAGGAGCGCCTCCTGAACCTGCCGGCCCTGGCCCTCGGCCAGGCGGAGCGGGTGGTGGACGGCATGTCCAGGAAGGTCCGCAAAAATGTGGGCAGAGCCCTCAACCTGATCCAAGAATTCTCGCAAAGCAAGTATGACAAGGTCCAGCGGAAGGAGGACCTGATCGACAAGTACGAGTCCAAGACGGGCGAGTATTTGATTCAGGTGTCCAAACAGCAGATGGATTCGCGGCAGACCCGGAAAGTGACCATGCTGCTGCGCGTCGTGGGCGACCTGGAGCGCATCGGCGACTATGCTTCCAACATCGCCCGCGTGACCAACGAGATCAACGATCAGAACATCACCTTCTCGGAGGACGCCAGGCGGGATCTGAACGTGGTGATCGATGCCGAGCGGGACCTGGTCAACAGCACCATAACCGCCTATCAGGAGCAGGACATGCAGACCGCCATGCGGATCAAGCCGAGCGCCGCCGCGCTGTCCTATCTGTGCGAGATACTGAAAGCCCGCCACATCGGCAGGCTTTCGCGGGGTGAGTGCAATCTGACCCAGGGCACCGTCTATACCGAGCTGCTGAACAGCTTTGAGAGGATCGCGTCCCACTGCGTGGCCGTCTCCGGCGTGGTGCGCAGGGAGACCCAGGCAAGCGCGGACATCCACGTGCATGCGCTGAAGGCCCAGGAGCTCAGCCAGCGGCAGTACCAGCAGATCTACGACGAATTCCTGGCGAAATATGACGTGTTGAGCAGCGAAGAGCGGCCCCTCAGCGTCGAGGACGAAGCCGTGCAGTGACGGTCATATGTCGATAAAATGAGATCCGGGCCGCGCGGGCCCGGATCTTTTGTATTCATTTGTCGACACGCCGAGGGTGCCGGTCAGCTCAGCGTCATGCCGGTGGCGAAGCTCATGACCAGTATGGTCAGTATGGCCAGCGGCGCGACGTACTTGATGATCAGGGAGTAGACCTTCGCCAGGGTGAAGCGGACGCCATTCTGCTCCACCTCCGCCACGGCGCTCTCCGGTTTCCAGACCCAGCCCACGAATATGCAGCAGCCCAGGGCACAGACGGGGATCATGATGCGGTCAGTGAGGAACTCCATGGCGTCGCAGAAGGCGGGGGTGGACACGCCGGTGGCGGCGTCGAACCAGATGCCCTTGATGGGATAGGCCGCCTGGGAGCAGGTGTACAGGCAGCCGATCAGGAACATCACCGCGCAGACGGCGATGGTCGTGCCCTTGCGCGGCCAGGAGAAGTGCTCCGTCAGGAAGGCCACGATGCCCTCCACCAGCGACATGCAGCTGGTGAGCGCCGCGAACAGCAGCAGCAGATAGAACAGCGCGCCGAAGAACGTGCCGCCGGGCATCTGCTCGAACACCTTGGCCAGGGACACGAAGGCGAAGCCGCCGCCCTTGCCGATCTGCTGCTCGCCCAGGGTGGCGAACACGGCGGGCACGATGATGAAGCCCGCCAGGACCGCCACCAGCGTGTCCATGGCGCAGACCAGGCCGGTGTTGCGGGCGATGTTTTCCGTCTTGGGCAGGTAGGAGCCGTAGGTAATCATGATGGCCATGCCGATGGACAGGGAATAGAAGGCCTGGCCCAGCGCGGACAGGAAGGTGTTGAAGGTGACCTTGCTCCAGTCCAGCGACAGCAGGTAGCGGATGCCGGGCCGGGCGCCGTCCAGCGTGACCGCGCGGCCCAGCAGCACCAGCAGCAGCAAAAACAGCGCCGGCATGCCGATCTTGTTGAACTTTTCGATGCCGCTCTCCACGCCACGGATGATGACCACGGCGTTGACCACCATGAACACGGCCGCGAACAGTATGGCCGCCCAGGGAAAGGCCGTGGTGCCGTCCGCGTGGCGGCCCAGCATCTCGTAGAAGTAGCCCAGGGAGTCCGCGTAGATCTTCGGGCTCTCGGTGGCGTAGCCGAACACATAGCGCAGCACCCAGCCGCCCACGTGGCTGTAGTAGCAGGTGATGACGAAGGCGCCGCCGACGCCGATCCAGCCCACCCAGGAATAGCCCTTGTGGCCCAGTTTTTTGAACGCGCTGACGATGTTGGTCTGGCTCGCCCGGCCCACGGACAGCTCCGTGAGCATCAGCGGCGCGCCGAGGAACACCACCATGCACAGGTAGATCAGCATAAAGCACCCGCCGCCGCCCTCATAGGCCCTGCCGGGAAATTTCCAGATGTTGCCAAGCCCCACCGCAGAGCCCGCTGCCGCGAGTATAAAGCCGATTTTGCTGCCCCACTGGGCGCGCTTCTTTTCCATGCGTATTTCACTCCAGGTATTCTATCGTATTTGAATTGTACACTGAGTATAAAAACGTGTCAAGGAAGGCTGTATTATATCGAAGTTTTGATTTGCCGGAAAAAACAGTGGAAAAATCCCGCGGAATGGGGTACAATGAGACCAGCGGGCGGAAACAGGCGCCCGCGCTTCGAGGAGGAAAGGACATGAATCGAATCAAATTCGCGGCGATCGCGCTGTTGATCGCGGCGCTGCTGCTCGCCTCGCTGCCAGCGATGGCGGAGACGGCGCTGCTGCCCGAAGTGACGGAGGAGATGACCGACGCGGCCTACTGGGCGAAGAAGGCGCGCCACTCGGACGAGGTGCTGGCGGAAGACGCCGACATCGAGGCCATGAACGCCGCCTGCCTGGCGCGGGAGGAGTGCTGCATGACGGATCTGTTGCAGACGTACGCGCCCTATGACGGCTCGGCCTACCGCGGGGAGCTGGTCAAGCAGGCCATGGGCGCGCTGTCCGAGTACATGGCCAGCGGCTACTATCGCGCGGACGGCGAGCAGGTGCGCTATTCGGACGTGGCCGAGGTGCTGGCGAACATCGACGACGCGGAGGTGACCGACAAGGAGGAGGCCCGCTACGGCATTTGCGTGACGCTGGCGGACGTCCGCGCCGTGCCCACGGACCTGCTGATCACCGACATGGCGGGCGACAACGACTTCGACACCCTGCAGAATTCCTATGTCCGCGTGAACGAGCCGGTGGTCATCCGCGCCCAGACGGCGGACGGCAGCTGGTATTACTGCGACACCTGGTGCGTGTGCGGCTGGATCAAGGCGGAGAACATCGCCCTGTGCAAGGACCGTGTGGAATGGCTGGGCGCCTGGCAGATCCCCCGGGAGGAGCTGCTGGTGGTGACCGGCGGCAAGTTCTACCTGGACGCCGCCAACGTGAACAGCGCGTCCTCCCAGCGGATGCTGACCATGGGCACCACGCTCAAACTGGTGCAGGAGAAGGACTACGACCCGGCCCTCACCAACCGCGCCGCCTATCACAACACCGCCGTCTGGCTGCCCGTTCGGGACGAGGCGGGCAACTACGCCACCACCATCGCGCTGATCCCCCAGCACTGCGATTACAGCCTGGGCTATCTGCCGCTGACGACGGAGAACGTGCTGAACGTGGCCTTCACCATGCTGGGCGACGCCTATGGCTGGGGCGGCATGCTGGCCGTGCCGGACTGCTCCCAGTACATACGCAACATCTACAAGTGCTTCGGCCTGGAGCTGCCCCGGAACACCACCTGGCAGTCGGCCATGCCCGCGCTGAAGGCGGACCTTTCGGAGCTGGACGAGGACGCCAAGGCGGACACCCTGGACGCGCTGCCCGTCGGCACGATCCTGTTCTTCCGGGGGCATGAGATGCTGTACCTGGGCGAGGCCTACGGCCTGCACTACGTGATCAGCAGCACCGGCTCCATCATGCAGCCGGGCGGCACCACCGTGCAGCGCATCCGCGGCGTGATCATCAACACGCTGGAGGAGACCATCCGCGGCAACGGCAACAGCTGGCTGGGCGATTTGAACGTGGCCGCGGTGCCGTGGCTGCCCGAGGCCGCGGAGGAGGAAGAGACCGGGCTGTCGAACGCGGCCTGATCCGGGATTCCGTCGGCAAAAGGGGCTGTCTCAAATCTTGAGACAGCCCCTTTTGTTCATCTTCAATACCCCGGCCAGACGAAGGTGGGGTTGAGATCCTTTTCACCGTTGTCGATCAGTATATTCTGCCCGGACATGGACCGGTTCGCCGTGGTGAGGAACACCACCCAGTCACACACCTCTGAAAGCGTGGCCCACTTCTTCATGGGCGTCACGTCCATGATGGCCCGCCACATTTCCGGGTCGTTCATCACCGCGTCGTTGGAGTCGGTGATCACGCCGCCCAGGCTGATGGCGTTGCAGGTGACGCCCCGGGGCGCCACGCGGATGGCCACGTTGCGCATGTAGCCCACCAGGCCGGCCTTGCTGGCCACGTAGCGGGGGAACTCCTGGCCGCTGACAGAGGACGCCGAGGCGTTGAACAGTATGGACTTCAGCGCCGGGTTGCCCATGGCATACTTCTCGGTCACGTGGATCGCGCCGGTCAGGTTCGTGGCGATGTCGTCCTCGCCCTGCTGGATGCCCGCGTTGTTGAACAGGATCTCCACGCCGTCGATCTCCGGCAGGGCCTCTTTGAGCCGGATGTCGCAGACGTGGTGCCTGTAGCAGGGATGTTCGATGGCGGCGCCGAGCAAATCGAGGCCGTGCACCTCGTGCCCCAGCGCCAGGAACCGCTCGGCCACGGCCCTCCCGATGCCCCGGGAAGCGCCGGTGATCAGCGCCTTCATGCGGCGTGCGACGCCAGATACGCGCCGCCCACGTCCAGCTGACGCCAGCGCCGGGTTACCCCGTAGCCGATGGGGGAGAAGACGACCTCCATCAGCAGCTCCAGGAACGCGCCGATCAGCGAGCAGCTGACGCACTGGGGCAGGGTCCAGCTGAAGCCGCCCCAGTAGATGGGTGCGAACAGCATGAACACCAGCGAGGCGAACACCATGTTGTCGACAAACTGGCCGATGAACGTGGACACGTAGCTGCGGGTGTAGTAGGCCGCGCGGCCGTCCGGGTTGGCCCGGAACATCCGGCCGATGGCCGCGTTCAGCGCGTTGTTGGCCACGGCGGAGGCGAGGAACGCCAGCGAGCTGGACAGCACGATGAACCAGCTGCCGCCGAAGATGCCGTTGAAGGCGGAATAGTCCGTCTCGGTGGGGATGACGCTGACCACCGCGAAGATGCCCACGCAGAACAGGTTCATGGCCAGCGCGAATATGGATACCCGGGTCGCGGCGCTCGCGCCGAAGTGCTTGGTGATGATGTCCATGCACAGGAAGCACGCCCAGGACACGACGATGCCGCCGTCCACGGCGAAAAAGCCCTTCTGGTAGATGGTCTTGTTGGCCAGCAGGTTCATCAGCACCACGGAAAGCACGAAGCAGGTGACCACGGGGGAGGGGATGGACCGGAGGAGCAGGGATGTGTCGGAAATGAATTGTTGGAACCGTTTGCGCATAAAAAAATCTCCTTGGTTTTGTTTTGTATAGCGAAGGATTTAGAGGCCGAACTCCGCTGTACCCTGATTATAACACGCCATCTGGAACATCCCTTTGCGCTGGTGAAAAGTTTGCATTAATGTGCGCGGCGCGCGGTCGGGCCTTTTCGCAGGATCTGCTTTGGATTTGCGTGAAATATCTATTGCCGCTTCCGTTGATCGGCGCTATAATACAGGGGAAAACACAGCCACGGAGGGGATCACATGGACAGGAGCACACCGCTGTACGACATGAAGCGCACCGACGAGGAGCGCGCGCAATATCTGCTTTCCCAAATGACCGTCGAGGAAAAGTGCGCCTGGTTCACCCTGCGCGTGCGCAACGAGCGCCTGGGCATCTCGGCCTCCACCTGCGGCGGCGAGGGCGCCCACGGTGTCCAGGCGCGGGCGGGCCAGGGCGAGCACTATCCGCCCACGCCCACCACTTCCTTCACCCAGCCCATCGGCATGGCCGCCACCTTCGACCGGGAGCTGATCTTCCGGGCGGGCGACGTGACCGGGCGCGAGTCCCGCGCCTTCTGCAACGCCGTGGGCAAGGGCGGCAACGGCCGGCTGGGCCCCACCATCGACCTGTGCCGCGATCCCCGCTGGGGCCGGAACGAGGAGGGCTACGGCGAGGACCCGTACCTGACCGGCAAGATGGCCTCCGCCTACATCCGCGGCATGCAGGACGAGCACAACCTGGACGGCTCGCCCCTTTCCCCCGGCCAGCGGGGCGACCGCGTGCGCACCGCCGCGGTGCTGAAGCACTTTTACGCCAACAACCAGGAGTACCGCCGCTGCTACGACAACTTCGATATCAGCGACAAGGTGAAGTACGACTACGAGCTGGAGCCCTACCGCTACTGCGCCCTGGAGGGCCACGCCGAGGGCGTGATGACCTCCTACAACGAGATCAACCACCTGCCGGCCATGCTGAACCACGAGGTGCGGGACATCCTGAAGGATCGGTGGGGCATCCGGTACGCCATGACCGACGGCGGCGACTTTTTGCAGACCGTGAACTTCCACCGCTACTTCGACACCCACGCCGAGACCCTGGCCGAGGGCGTGAAGGCGGGCGTGGACGCCATGCTGGACACCCCCGCGGAGGTGTCGAAGGCGGCCAGGGAGGCCTTCGAGCGCGGGCTGATCTCGGAGGAGGAGCTGGACAGGTCCGTGCTGTGCACCATCACGGAGCTGCTGCGCCAGGGCGCGTTCGATCCGGCGGACCCCTACGCCGACCTGGACATGGCGGACGTGGGCACGGACGAGGCCAAACGCGTCTCCCTGCGCATGAGCGAGGAATCCAACGTGCTGCTCAAGAACGAGGGCGGCTTCCTGCCGCTCAAGAAGGACGACGACATCGCCCTGATCGGCCACGTGGGCGGCAGCTGGTACATGGACTGGTACGGTGGCACGCCCCTCTACAGGGTGACGCTGAAGGCGGGCATGGAGAAGCGGATGCGCCGGGAAGTGCCCTATGACAGCGGACTGAACCTGATTCGGCTGAAGGTCGGTAAGAAGTACCTGGGCGCCAGCGAGCCCGTGCCGGAGAACTGGGAGGCCGCCAAGACGGCCAGGCCAGCGGAGCTGGTGCCGGTGGACCGGGCGGAGGACGCGGTTCTGTTCGAGCAGACCAACTGGGGCTGCGGCAGCAATTTCCTCTATGCGCCCGCGTACAAAAAGTACCTGACCGTGGACGGGGCCGGGAAGGTCAGCCTGGCCTCCGACGATCCCTTCGCCTGGTTCGTCACCGACAGCTTCACCATCGGCACCGCCGGCGCGTTGCGCACGCCCAGCCCGCGCAACGCCAACTGCGTGGAGCTGACGGAGTACTGGGACGATCGGCCGGGGGATGTCCGGCTGTACTGCTTCGGCAACCGGAACGTGTACCTGGAGGACGGGCGGCTGAGGACCGATCCCCTCCGGCGGCGCGAGGCCGAGAGCAACACCAAGGAAGGCGGCAACGAGTCCACCGCCTGGGCCGGCTCCGAGAAGGAAGCCGACATCTTGACGGTGGAGGTGGTCTCCGACGGCGTGCAGCGGGCCGTGGCGCTGGCGAAGAAGGCGAAGAAGGTGGTCGTGGCCCTGGGCTGCAACCCCGTGGTGAACGCCAAGGAGGAGATCGACCGCAGCACCATCGACATGATCCCCTCCCAGCAGCGGCTGCTGGAGGCCGTGTACGCGGCCAACCCCAACGTGGCCGTGGTGCTGATCGCCAACTATCCCTATGCCGTCAACTGGATGCAGGCGCACGTGCCGGCCATCCTGCTGAACGCCACCGGCTCCCAGGATTTGGGCCACGGCCTGGCGGCGGCCCTCTTCGGCGAGGCCAACCCCGCGGGGCGGCTGCCCATGACCTGGTACCTGGGCGACGACGACCTGCCGCCGATGGAGGATTACGACCTGATCCACCACCCGCGCACCTATCGCTACTTTGACAAGCCGGTGCTGTACCCCTTCGGCCACGGGCTGTCCTACACCCGCTTTGAATACGACGGCCTGCGCGTGGAAAAGGCGGACGGCGGCCTGCGGGTCAGCGTGAACGTGAGAAACGCGGGCGATGTGTGTGGCGACGAGGTGGCCCAGCTGTACATCCGGCGCGTGTCGCCCTCCGGCACGGCGCATCCCGTTCGGCGGCTGATCGGCTTTGAGCGCCTGCACGACATGGCTCCCGGCGAGCGCCGGAGCGCCGAATTCACCGTGAACCCCGGCGACCTGGAGATCTACATGGAGACGGCGGGCCGGAAGCTGGTGGAGCCGGGCACCTACCGGGTCTATGCGGGCGGCTCCTGCCTGGACGAGCGCGTTTGCGCACAGATCGAGCTGTAATACAGACCTCAATTGGAAAAAAGATCCTTCGCTTCGCCCGGGATGACACCGCTGCATTTGTCATCCTGAGCGGAGTCGAAGTTCCTTATTTGACAATAGTCCTGAGGAGCGGCACGGCTGACTAATACGACACATAAAGAACTCCCGGCTTCGGGCGAAGGCCCATGGCCGGGAGTTCTCATGTCTGTGGCTGACTGCCGGAGCAGCGCTGCCGTGGAACCGCGTCAAACCGCGCCGGAGAGCTGGTCCACGTGGATGCGCTTGAGCAGCACGGCGTAGACCGCGCTGGACAGCGCCCAGGTGAAGGGGTAGATCCAGTAGGCCAGCCGGATGTCGTGCAGGGCCTGGCCCAGGGTGAACAGCACCAGTATCCGCACCGCGCACCAGCAGGTGAGCATGATGACCATGGGCGTCACGGGCTTGCCCAGCCCGCGCATCACCGCCGAGGCCACGTGGGAGAAGCCCACCAGGCAGTAGAACAGCGCGCACACCCTCGCGCGGCCCACGCCGAAGGCGACCACCTCCGGGTTGCGGTTGAACAGGCCCACGATCTGCGGCGCCAGCAGGAACAGCACCGCGCCCAGCAGCTCGATGATGGCGATGGCGCAGGTCAGGCCGAAGCGGATGCCCCGGCGCACGCGGTCATACTGCTTCGCGCCCATGTTCTGGGAGACGAAGGTGGTCAGCGACATCTGGAACGCGGTCACGGGCAGGAAGGCGAAGCCCTCCACCTTGGTGGACGCGCCGATGCCCGCCATGGCCAGCCCGCCGAAGGAGTTGATGTAGGACTGGATCAGCAGGTTGGACAGGTCGATCACGCAGGCCTGCAGCGCCGTGGGCAGGCCGTTGCGCACGATGAAGCGCAGGCTCTCCCCGTCGAAGCGGATCCGGCGGACGTCCACGCGGATGGCGCTGTCGCTGCGCATCAGCCGCACGGCTACCAGCACCATGCTCAGGAACTGGGAGATGATGGTGGCATAGGCCGCGCCCTCCACGCCCATCTTGAACCCCGCCACGAACAGCACGTCCAGCGCCACGTTCACCAGCGAGCTGACGATCAGGTAGACCAGCGGATGGCGGCTGTCGCCGGAGGCCTGCAGGATGCCCACCAGGATGTTGTACATCACCAGGCCCGTGCCGCCGGCGAAGTAGATCTTCAGGTACTTGCTGGACTCGGTGAACACCTCCGGGGGCGTGCCCATCCAGCGCAGCACCGAGGGCGTGATCAGCACGCCGCCCACCGACACGATGGCGCTGAACACCAGGCCCATGGCCACGGTGGTGTGTACCGCCAGGGAGGTGTGGTGGGCGTCGCCGGCGCCGATGTGCCGGGCGATCACCACGCCCGCGCCGGTGGCAAAGCCCATGAAAAAGCCCACGAACAGATAGATGAACGCGCCGTTGGAGCTGACCGCCGCCAGTGCGTTTTCGCCCAGGTAGTTCCCGACGATCAGCGAGTCCGCCGTGTTGTAGAGCTGCTGGAACAGGTAGCCGATGAAGATCGGCACGGCAAAGCCGATGATCCTGCGCCGGAAGCTGCCCTCGGTCAAAAGCTGGTTCATGAATGGCCTCCAGAGATTTCAACTGAAGCGTTAATCCTTGCGCGAGCCCGCGCGGACGATGGAGATGACCACGAACACCGAAAGCAGGAAGGGGTAGAACAGCCAGGGCATGATGGAGAAG
The DNA here is from genome assembly GCA_902765395.1 of uncultured Eubacteriales bacterium. Classification (GTDB taxonomy): domain Bacteria; phylum Bacillota; class Clostridia; order Christensenellales; family Aristaeellaceae; genus UBA2862. Next base: position 43,918 of record CACWZP010000017.1, on the reverse strand, counting down.
CTGCTGATGCCCGCCAGGCCCGCCGCGATCAGCAGCTGGGCGCCGTAGGGGATGATGCCCTGGGCGATGCAGGAGCAGGTGTCCAGCAGCGAGGCCGTCACCTTGCCGGACACGCCGAATTCCTGGCTGATCTCCTTTGCGATGGGCGCGGCGATGACGATGGCCACGGTGTTGTTGGCGGTGGCGATGTCCATGAACGCGGTGAGCAGCGCGATGCCCGCCATGCCGCCGCGCCTGCCGTTGAAGTGAGCGCGGATGAACTTCAGGATCGCCTCGAAGCCGCCGTGGGCTTTCATCAGCGCGGAGATCGAGGCCACCAGGACGGTGACGATCATGGTCTCGAACATGGCGGCGGTGCCGTCGCCCATGGCCGAAAAGGCGTCCGCGTAGCCCACCTGGCCCAGGCACAGCCCCACCACCAGGAACAGCCCCACGCCGATCAGCAGCACCACGAACACGTTGATGCCCAGCAGCGCCAGCGCCAGCACCGCGAAGTAGGGCAGCGCCAGCCAGACGTTGAAGTCGAAATGGCCGATGGGGGCGTCCTTGCTTCCCAGTGACAGCACGATCAGCAGCGCCAGCGTCGCAAGCGCCGCGGGCAGGGCGATTCTGATGTTGGTCAGGAATTTGTCCTTCATCTCGATGCCCTGGGTGCGGGTGGCGGCGATGGTGGTGTCGGAGATCACGGAGAGGTTGTCGCCGAACATCGCGCCGCCCACCACCGTGCCCACGCACAGCGGCAGCGAGAGCGCGCCGTTCTGGGCCACCTCCGTCGCGATGGGCACCAGCAGCGTGATGGTGCCTACGCTGGTGCCCATGGCCATGGAGATCAGGCAGGCGATGATGAACAGCCCCGAGACCGCGAAGCGGGACGGGATCACGTTCAGCAGCATGTTGGCCACGCTGACGGCCCCGCCGGTGGCCCGGGCGATGCCGCTGAAGGCCCCGGCCAGCAGGAAGATCAGCAGCATGGTGGTGATGTTGTCGTCGCCGATGCCCTGGGCGCAGACGTGGATCTTTTCGTCGAAGGACAGGCGCCTGTTCTGCATGAACGCCACGATCAGCGCGATGCCGAAGGCGACCACCACGGACATGATGTAAAAGCCCATCCTGCCTTCGATGGGCTGTATGTATTCAAAGTAGATGCCGTTGCCGAGGTAGATGGCCAGGAATATGACGATGGGCAGCAGGGCCAGCGCGTTGGGTTTCAATTCGCGGGTTTCAATGGGGTCGGTTGTGCGGTTTGCGTCTGAGCGGTTGGACATTTCTTCTTCTCCGTTCTGTCGTGTTGTCAGGTTTCGTTCTGGTATTGCTTCAGGTATTCCCCGACGGAGCGGCTCATCTCCCGGGCGAAATCGGAATTGTACTTCCTCTTGCAGAAGGCCGCCATCCATTCCTCGTAATTCCCGCCGGATGCTTTTTTCAGGAAAATCTGGCGCAGTTCGCCTTCGTCCATCCGGTGATACCGGTTCTCCTGCACGATGAAGCGCAGGTCGGCCCTCTCCGGCTTGCGGCGCGCCTTTTGCTGCTCGGTGGGATAGCCGAACACCAGCAGCGCGGCGGGGAACACGTATTCCGGCAGGCCGAGGATGTCCCGCTGGACTTCGATGTTCTCCATGATGTCGCCGATGTAGCAGGAGCCGATGCCGAAGGCCTCGGCCGCGACCACGGCGTTCTGGGCGGCGATCAGCGCGTCGTCCACCGCCAGCATGAGGTCGCCCGGCCCGGGCCGGCGGGGCTGGCAGCCGACGCTCGAAAAGGCGTCGTACCACTTCAGGCAGTCCGCGCAGAACACCAGCACCAGCTGCCCGCGGGCGATGAAGGGCTGGTGGTCGCAGGATTCCACCAGCCGCTCCTTCAGCGCCGGGTCGGTCACCCGCAGGATGGTGTACAGCTGCTGGTTCCCGGCGGTGGGGGCCATGGCCGCGGCCTCCAGGATCGTGCGGACGATGCCCTCGTCGATGGGCTGTTCCGTGAACGCGCGCACGGATTTGCGCTCGAAGAGCTGTCGTATGACCTCGTTCATAGCGGTGCCTCCCTCTGTAAAATCCCGGTCAGCAGGGCTGTGGATCATTCCGCGGCGCGCTCCAGCACCGCTTCCCCTACGTCCAGGGCGCTCCAGATCATCCCTCCATCCCTGAGGGTGAACGTGGCCAGCTCGGCGTCGTTGTATTCCTCCACCTCGCTGGTGCCGTCCGCCTCGAGGGTGATGATCCCCAGCGGGGAGATGCTCTTGGTCTCCATGGCGCCGCTTTCGGCGTCGTAGACGCAGGTGTAGGTCCAGCGGTGGCGGGTGACCTCGTCCACGGGCACGGTGACGGTGAACTGGCAGCACACGCCGTGATCCTCCACCCACAGCTCGCCGGCTTCGCCCGACCACTTGCCCAGGTATGCAAGGGCCCGGGTGCGCTCGCTGGCGGGTGCGTCGTCCAAGCGGGTCAGCGCGATGGGCGCGTCCATGGTCTCATCGGTGAAGAGCAGGCTGCCATTCGACAGCTCCAGGCTGGCGGTGGCGAAGTCGTTCATCGACCAGCTCAGCTCCTCCAGGCTGTCGAACAGCGGGTCGAGGCGCTCCCGGGTGCGCGTGACGCTGAGGCACTGCAGGCCAGGCGCGCTCTCGTCGCGGCAGCAGCTGCCGTACTGCCAGATCTCGGCCTCGCCGCTGTCGTCCACGAACACGGCCCGGCACTGGCCTTCGCCGTCCTCCGTCCAGATCTCCACGGCGGCGCCGTCGGCCGCCCAAGTGCCGCAGTAGTCCTCCAGCGCCTCGGCCCGGGCGCCGAAGGCAAAGCAGATCGCCAGCAGGACCAGCGCGAGGACGAGGTTCATCGTTCTTTTCATGGCGCATCTTCCTTTGCTTGAAATACAGCGGCTCAATTATACCACATCGCGCGGCCAAAATCGACCCGTGAGCGTTTCCACGGAGGGGAGAAATGTGTTATAATGTGGTTACAATGCGGAGGTGTTCCTGAATGATACGCCAGATGAAGTACTACGTCGCCGTGGTGGAGACGGGCAGCTTTTCCGAGGCGGCGGAGCTGTGCCACATCTCCCAGTCGGCCATCAGCCAGCAGATCAGGGCGCTGGAGGACGAGCTGGGGGTGCGGCTGCTGGAGCGCAAGGGCAGGCGCTTTGCCGTCACAGCCGCGGGAGAGTGGTTCTTCCAGCGGGCGAAGCGCCACGTGGCGGAGGTGGATTCCACCGTCCGCGAGGTGCGCCGCATCGGCACGGGCGAGCGCCGGCAGCTGCGCATCGGGGTGCTGACGGGGTTCAGCGGGAAGACCGTTCAGAATGCCGTGAGCGACTTCGTGGCCGCCCATCCCTATGTGCAGATGACGCTGGTCTCCGGCACCCACGAGGACATCTTCCAGAAGGTGATGGCGGGCCGGCTGGACATGGTTGTCAACGACCAGCGCCGGGCGCTGGCGGACCACTTCGTGAACGAGGAGCTGGGCGACCAGCCGCTCTACGCCATGCTGCGCCAGGACAGCCCGCTGGCCGGGCAGGCCTCAGTGTCGCTGGAGGCACTGCGGGACGAGCTGTGCATCGTGGTGTCCACGCCGCAGCAGCGGGCCAGCGAGGCGTCCTACTGGCGGGACGTGGTGACCGTGCGGGGCGACCTGCTGTTCGTGGACAGCGTGGAGGAGGCCTGCATGAACGCCGTGGCGGGCGTGGGCTGGCTGCCCTGCGACCGCGACCTGGCGGCGGCGGGGACGGCGCTGGTGCCGCTGACGCGGGGCGAGGCCCCCGTGACCCGCAAGATGTTCGCCTTCTGGCTGGAGGAGCGGGATTCCCCGCTGCAGTGGGAGTTCGTGTCCTGCCTCGAACGGCATTTCATATAAGCTGTACTTATTGAAAACCCCCGGAATCCGAATTGATTTAGGGGATTTTTGCGCCTATAATCAAATGGAGGACGATGACATGGCAAACCTGATCGTGTACTATTCCCGCAAGGGACAGAATTACTGGAACGGTTCCATCGTGGACCTGGCCAAGGGCAACACTGAGCGCGTGGCGGAGTTCATCCAGAAGGCCGTGGGCGGCGACCTGTTCGAGATCGAGACCGTGAGAGAGTACAGCCCGGACTACATGGTCTGCATCGAGGAGGCCAAGGCGGAGCTGCGCGAGCACGCCCGGCCGGAGTTGAAGCGGTATCCCGGGAGCATCGACGGCTACGACACCATCTTCGTGGGCTATCCCAACTGGTGGGGCACCATGCCGATGTGCGTGTACACGTTCCTGGAGCACTATGATTTGACCGGCAAGAGGATCGTGCCCTTCTGCACCAACGAGGGCAGCGGCCTGGGCGGAAGCGAACGGGAGCTGAAGAAGATCTGCAAGGGCGCCACGGTGTTGCCTGGGCTGTCCATCCACGGCGCGGAGGCGGCCAGGAGCGAGGACAGGGTCGCGGCCTGGGCGAAGAAAAACGGTTGAAACAAACGCAGAATGAACCGGCTGCAGGGGCGTCGCATTGACGCCCCTGCAGCTGGTTTACAGGGCGCTGTTTATTGACAGACAGCTTGCCGGACGGCTCCGGCGCGGTATAGGAATCCCGCCGCACGGTGGAAAAACGCGCGCGGCTGTGCTATAATACAATCAGACGATTATCGCGCGAATGGGTGTCCCGCGCGGAGGGGGAAGTGTGGAAGGTGAAAAAGAGGCTGAAGTGGCTCGTTCCCGTGGGCGTCCTTGCGGCGCTGGCCGTCGCGTTCTTCATCTACGCGGGCGTCTACTACCACGCGGATGAAACGGCTCTGGCGGCGCTGGCCTCGGGCGGGTCGGTGACCGTGGAGAAGACCGGCTACGGCTGGCGCTTCGACGGCCCTTCCGAGACGGACGCGCTGATCTTCTATCCCGGCGCGAAGGTGGAAGAGACTGCCTGCGCGCCGCTGCTGCGCCGCATCGCCGAGGGCGGCATGGACGTGTGCCTGGTGAAGATGCCGTTCCGCCTGGCGTTCTTCGGCTTAAACAGCGCGGACGCCGTGATGAACCAATACAATTACGAGCGCTGGTCCATCGCCGGGCACTCCCTGGGCGGGGCCATGGCCGCGGACTACGCCGCCAGACACCCGGAGGAGCTTAACGGGGTGGCGCTGCTGGCCGCCTATCCCACGCGGGAGCTGGACGACGGCCTGACGCTGGTCTCGATATACGGCACGGAGGACGGCGTGCTGAACATGGACAAGGTGGCCGCGGGCGACCGGTTCGCGCCGGATGATTACGTGAAGGAAGCCATCGAGGGCGGCAACCATGCCCAGTTCGGCAGCTACGGCGCGCAGGCCGGCGACGGCGCGGCCGCCATCACCGCCGAGGAACAGCAGCGCCAAACGGCGGAGCTCATTACCCTGAATCTTTTGAAGTGACGACAGACAGGAGACAGGCATGAACGATCGGTTTGTGGAAGTATTGGCCCATGAATTTTCGCTGCGCCCGGCTCAGGTCAAGGCGGTGATCGACCTGCTGGACGCGGGCAACACCATCCCCTTCATCGCGCGCTACCGCAAGGAGGCCACCGGCTCCCTGGACGACCAGGTGCTGCGGCGGCTCTCCGAGCGGCTGGAGTACCTGCGGGGCCTGGACAAGCGCCGCCAGGAGGTCGCAAAGGCGCTGGAGGAGCAGGGCGTTTTGACAGAGGAACTTCGCGCGTCGCTTGAGAAGGCGGCGACGCTCTCCGAGCTGGAGGACATCTATCGCCCCTTCCGGCCCAAGCGCAGGACCCGGGCCACCGTGGCGAAGGAGCGCGGGCTGGAGCCGCTGGCCACATGGCTGCTGGTGCAGCCGATGAAGGGCGACCCCGTGGCGAAGGCGGCGGCTTTCGTCGACCCGGCGAAGGAGGTGCCCGATGCCCAGGCGGCGCTTGCCGGCGCGCGGGACATCATCGCCGAGATGGTCAGCGACGACGCGGCCCTGCGCAAGCAGCTGCGGGAAATGCTGACCCGGGAAGCGGTCGTCGTGACGAAGGCCGCCAAGGACGAGGACAGCGTCTACAGCAACTACTACGACTTCCGGGAGCCGGTGCGCGCCATCGCGGCCCATCGGATCCTGGCCGTCAACCGCGGCGAACGGGAAGCGTTTTTGAAGGTATCCATTGAAGCGGACGACGGGCGCGCCCAGCAGGCGGTGAAGCGGGCCTTCGTGCGGGGCAATTCCGCCGCCGCCGCGCAGGTGGCCGAGGCCTGCGAGGACGCCTGGAGCCGGCTGCTGTTCCCGTCGCTGGAGCGGGAGATCCGGAATATGCTCACCGACCGGGCGAATGAGTCCGCCATCAGGGTGTTCTCCGACAACCTGCACCAGCTGCTGATGCAGCCGCCCATCAAGGGCAAGGTGACGCTGGGGGTGGACCCGGGCTTCCGCACGGGCTGCAAGCTGGCCGTCATCGACGAAAACGGCAAGGTGCTGGACACCGGCGTGGGCCACTTCACCCTGCCCGGGAACGAGGCGGGCAAGGCGGCCGCCGCGCGGCTGATCAAGGGCTTTGTGAAGAAGTATGGCGTCACCGCCATCGCCATCGGCAACGGCACCGCCAGCCGGGAGAGCGAGCAGTTCATCGTGTCGCTGCTGCCGGATATGCCCGGCGTGGCCTATATCATCGTCAGCGAGGCGGGCGCCTCGGTGTACTCCGCCAGCCCGCTGGCCGCCGAGGAGTTCCCGGACTTCGACGTGACCCAGCGCAGCGCGGTGTCCATCGCGCGCAGGATGCAGGACCCGCTGGCGGAGCTGGTGAAGATCGACCCGAAGGCCATCGGCGTGGGTCAGTACCAGCATGATTTGAAGCAGAACGAGCTGACGGCCGCGCTGGACGGCGTGGTGGAGCAGTGCGTGAACCAGGTGGGCGTGGAGGTGTCCACGGCGTCGGCGGCGCTGCTAAGCCACGTGGCGGGCATCGGCCCCGCGCTGGCGAAGAACATCGTGGCCTACCGGGAGGAAAACGGCATCCCCAGCCGCGCGGCGCTGAAGAAGGTGCCCAAGCTGGGGCCGAAGGCGTTTGAACAGTGCGCGGGCTTCCTGCGGGTGCGGGACAGCAAGAACCCGCTGGACGCCACCGCCGTGCATCCGGAGAGCTACGACGCGGCGAAGGTGGTCGCCTCCGCGCTGGGCTGCGACGCGAAGGCCGTGCGCGGCGGCATCCCGGACGCCGTCCAGCGGGCGCAGCTGTACGGCCTGGAGAAGCTGGCGGGCGAGGCGGGCGTGGGCCTGCCCACGCTGAAGGACATCCTCGCCGAGCTGCAAAAGCCCGGGCGCGACCCCCGGGACGACCTGCCCAAGCCGGTGCTGCGCACGGACGTTCTGGACATGAAGGACCTGAAGCCGGGCATGGAGCTGACCGGCACGGTGCGCAACGTGATCGACTTCGGCGCGTTTGTGGACATCGGCGTGCACCAGGACGGCCTGGTGCACATCTCCCGCATGGCCGACCGGTTCATCCGCCACCCCTCCGAGGTGGTGAAGGTGGGGGACGTGGTGAAGGTCTGGGTGGTCGACGTGGACGAAAAGAGGAAGCGCATCGCGCTGAGCATGGTGAAGGACAAGGCGTGATGGAATAATACGCGCCCCGCGCTCACATGGGTGAACGCGGGGCGCATTTGATTGGCCTGGTTCAATCCAGGTAATTTATCGCCAGCTTGGCGAAGAAGTCCTCCAGCACGTAGCGGGAGTCCACGGTGTCGTACAGACGCACGAACTGGCCCGTTTGGCGATCGGAATAGGTGGTGTCCGGGTTGACGAACCGGGCGGCCTGAGTGTGGAACCGGCCGCAGGAGGGGTCCAGCGTGACGGCCACGGCGGGGGAATCGCCCAGGGACCAGCTCTCGCCGGGGGTCCACCCGGCGGCGGGGGATTCGTTGTAGGCCACCATCTGGTCGAACAGATACCGCCCGGCGTCGCCGCAGGGGGCGACCCGGTATTGAAGCTCCGCCAGCCCCGTGCGGATGCTGCCATAGGCGGGCACGGGCACCTGCCAGATCTGTGCGCCGGAGGTGAGCAGGGCGTTGGCGGCGTCCACGTCGTTGCCGAAGTTGAACTCCCGGAAGGGGATGGGGGACACGTCGTAGCCGTGGCCGCCGATGGTGACCACGGTCATCCGACGGATGATCTCCGGCGCCTCCCGGAACGCCCGGGCCAGGTTGGAGAGCGCGCCGAGGCACAGCACGAACAGCGGCCGCGCGTCCTCGCGCAGGGCCTCGTCGATGATGAACCGCACGCCCTCGGACATGGGCCGGTTCCCGTCCAGAGGCCACTCCTCGCCGTCCAGCAGGTTCGTCTCCCGGTGCATGGCATCCAGCAGGCGCCGGATGGCCTCGCGGCTCTTTTTCATGGAGCCGGGGGCGGCGAAGTGCTCCGCCACCAGGGCGCGCACGATGAGCTTGGAGCTCATCAGCGCGTGGGCGATGGCGAAGGGATCGTCCGCCTCGCAGGCGGTGTCGGAATCGATGATGACCCGGATCTGCTTTTCCTCGGGAACCTTGTACGCATAGCGCATGTCTGTATCCTCCAGCGTTGATGTGATTATCTGTCGGGGTCGGTGATGGCCAGCACGGCCACGGCCACCGCCTCCGTGCCGGTGACGGGGTTTTCCGCGATGCGGCGCATGAAGACATGGGCGGTGCTGCCGTCCGGCAGGGCGTTTTCAAACACCAGCCGGCTGCCGCCGTCGCAGCACTGGCGCAGCGCGTCCACAAAGGGCTGCCCGGGCCCCTCTCTCGTGGCGTGGTAATCGGCGTTCAGCTCGGAGATGTCCAGCCGGAAGGCGCGCCACATGAAGTCCCGATAGGCGTGGTTGCTGCGGACGAAGCGCGTCTCGCCTTCCTGCACCTCGATGATCGACATGGGCACGGTGCTGAAGTAGTGCTGGAAGGCATCCTCCTCTTCCTTGGCAATGACCGCCAGGTCGTAGAGGTTGATGCGGCCGATGGCGTCAAAGTAGCCGGACTCCGCGGGGTTCTCGAAGCCGATCTGCTGGCCGGTCCGGTAGCGCTCGAGGATCTGCTCCATGGGCATGGGCCGGGCGTAGTAGAAGCCCTGCAGCTTGGAGCAGCCGATGTCCCGCAGGAATTCCACCTGGTCCTCCCGCTCCACGCCCTCGCACACGGTGTCGATGCCCAGGCCCACGGCCATCTTCATCAGTTCGGTGAGTATGATCTTGCTCTTGTCGCCGTGGTTGAACTGCTGCATGAAGCGCATGTCGAACTTGATCAGGTCCACCGGCATGCTCTGCAGTACGTCCAGGGACGAGTAGCCGCTGCCGAAGTCGTCCATCCACACGGGGAAGCCCAGCGCCCGGAAGCGCTCCACCTGTTCCTTGATGAAATCGAAGTCGCCGCCGATGATGCTCTCGGTGATCTCGATGGTCAGCAGGCTGCGGTCGAGCCCGGCGTCGTCCACGCGGCGGCGGATCTCCTCCACGATGTCGCAGGATTCAAAGTCCGACCGGGACAGGTTGACGGACTGGGGCACCAGGTGCAGCCCGGATTCCTTCAGCCGGCGGTTTTTCTCCAGCACCCGGTCCACGATATACAGATCCAGCCGGTAGATCTGCTTCGCCTCCTCCAGGATGGGGATGAAATCGGCGGGGGAGAGGAAGCCGCGCCGGGGGTCGATCCAGCGGGCCAGCGCCTCCTCGTCGCAGACCTGGCGGCTGGCGGCGCGGACGATGGGCTGGTAGTAGACCTGGATCCACTGCTCCTGGATGGCCTGGTCCAGGTGGGAGACGATGTACTGCTGGCGCTCGGCGCTGGCCAGCATGGCGGTGTCGTAGTACTTGACGGAGGACACGTAGGTGTGGCGGATGGCGTCGCAGGCGATCTTGGCCAGGTCGCAGGCGGTGCTGATGTCCACGTTGTCCACGCTGTCCGGATAGACGCCCACCAGCACGGCGGGGCAGTCGTGGCCGTTCAGGTCGTCCCAGGCCTTGAACAGGGCATCCAGGGCCTCGTCCAGGCCTTCTTCCGCCGTCAGCACCACGAAGTGGTCCTGGCCGAAGCGGCTGCAGCTTTCGTTCCCAAAGGCGGAGACCAGCAGCTGGGAGAACGAGCGCAGCAGCCGGTCGCCCTCCGCGAAGCCGTGGCTCTGGTTGTAGAACTTCAGTCCGCTCAGGTTCATGTACAGCAGGCAGCACCTGCCGCCGCTGCGCTTGATGCCTGCGCGGGCGGACTGGGCCAGCTCGAAGAAATAGGACATGCCGGGCAGGCCCGTGAGCAGGTCGTAGTAGTTGCCCTTGAGGATGTTCTCGTGCAAACGCTCCTCCAGCTTGTCCCGGTATTCCTCCTTTTCGTTTTCCAGCACGAAGCTGTGCAGCACGCAGGTGCTCAGCAGGCAGCCGATGGCGTACAGCGGCAGCAGCGGGTACAGCGCCTGCGCGCCGATGAACCCGGCCATGGCCAGGCTGGAGATGGCGATGGTGCGGTGGCGCAGCTTCATGGTGCCGGTGTTGCGCGTCGCGACGAAGATGGCGTAGACGGACGTCATCAGGTACATGGCGATCTGTACGGCCAGGGTGATGTATCGCGCCGCCTCGGCGTGGTAATTGCCGTCCGCGTCGAAGGAGTACAGCACCGGCAGGAAGAAGTTCACCGCCAGGAACAGCATCTGGAAGCCGCAGATCAGCCAGCCGATGATGGCCAGCATGCGGCCGAAGGCGCTTTCCTCCTTCATATAGGCGATGGCGAAGCGCGTCCAGAGCAGGATCGATATGGCCATGGACGCGAAATAGACGGCGGTGTCCAGGTGGGTCAGGGGGGTGAGCCGACGCTCGTACAGGAGGCCCCACAGGATGTCCGTGATATAGTAGGCCGTGATGACGAACAGGAAGGAGCGATAGGCCCGGTGGGCGGGCAGGATCTCCTTCCCCGAAGGGCTGCGCAGCACGTCGTGGTTGATGATCAGGTGAATGATGAGGGCCAGCAGGCCCGCGCTTGAATAGAGCACGCTCATTCACCCCTTTCCCGTGGTGCCACGGCCTTGATCGTTAACGAAAGTGAAATCTTCACATAATTGATTATAACTGATACGGGCCGATGAATCAACCATAAATTGGACGGGATGGCAGAATTATGGCGATTTGCGGGCCTCTTTCCCTTTTCAAACGGGGCTTTGTGTGTTATAATCGCATTAATGGTTCCAAATGGCGCTTATACGCGGCGGGGGGATGGATATGGAGGACAACAGAATCATCAACGAATACGACAGATACCTGTCACCACTGGATGTCTGGGCGATCGCCTTCGGCTGCATCATCGGCTGGGGCGCCTTCATGATGCCGGGCTCCACCTTCCTGCCCGTGGCCGGCCCCATGGGTACGGTGATCTCCATAGCCATCAGCATGGCGATCGTGCTGGTCATCGGCGCGAACTTCTTCTTCCTGATGCGGCGCAGGCCCGGCACGGGCGGCGTCTACGCCTACACCAAGGAGGCCTTTGGCGGGGACCACGCGTTCCTGTGCGCCTGGTTCCTGACGCTGTCCTACCTGACGGTGCTGTTCATGAACGCCACGTCGCTGTTCCTGGTCATCCGCATGATGTTCGGCCGTAGCCTGCAGATCGGCTATTACTCCTATGAAATCGCAGGGAACCGCATCTTCATGGGCGAGGTGGGCGCGTCCATCATTGCGCTGGCCATCATCGCGCTGCTGTTCATCAACGCCAAGCCCCTGCTGCAAAAGCTGCAGACCATCCTGGCGGTGGTGATGCTGGTGTGCGTCGCGGCGGTGGCGGCGGTGTGCCTGCCGAAGCTGGACTTGGGCGGCCTGACCGGCGCCTTCGGCATCCAGGGCGGAGGCAGGGCCTTCTCGATCTTCACCATCGTGATGCTGGCGCCCTGGGCCTTCGTGGGCTTTGAGGTGATCTCCCTGGAGACGGCCCACTTCGATTTCAAGATCCAGCGGTCGAAATGGCTGATCCTGGCGGCGGTCGCACTGAGCGGGCTGATGTACGCGGCGCTGACGCTGATGGGCATCACCTCCGTGCCGGACGGCTACGCCAACTGGCAGGCCTACATCGCCGACCTGGGCAGCCTGGACGGCATCGCCGCGGTGCCCACGTTCAACGCCGCCCAGTCGGCGCTGGGCACCGGGGGCCTTCTGCTGATGGCCATTGCGGCGCTGGCCGCCATACTCACGGGCATGATCGCGGCCTACCGCGCCACCACCCGCGTACTCTCCACCATGGCCGAGGACCACATCCTGTCCGAGCGGTTCGAGGGCACCACCTACAGCATCCTGTTCATCATGCTGGTCTCCATCGTCATCTCCATCTTCGGGCGCAGCGCGCTGACCTGCTTCATGGAGCTGACCTCCCTGGGCGCGATCATCGCCTTTGGCTACACCTCCGCCTCCGCCTGGCGGCTGGCCCGCAAAACCGGCAACCGCCGCTTCGTGGTGACGGGCATCCTGGGGTTGGGGTTCTCCGTGGCGTTCGCCGTGGCGCAGCTGATCCCGAGGCTGACGGCCATCGACATGATGGGCTCGGACGCCTACCTGCTGCTGTCGCTGTGGTGCCTGGTGGGCTTTATGTTCTACCTGCGCACCATGGCCCGCTCCAACGTGCCGGCCACCGCGGGCGCGTCGGCCGCCGGCGTGGTGCTGTTCGCGCTGCTGCTGTACTCGGTGATGATGTGGATGGGCAAGAAGCTGATGACGGCGGAGACGGTGCAGACGGTTCGCGAGACGCTGCGGCTGGAGGGCACGATCATGTTCCTGGTGGTGTTCATCGCGCTGGGCGTGATGGTGAGCATCCAGCGGCTGTTCACCAAAAAGCATGAAGCGCTGCTGCGCGGGCGAAGCAGCGGGAAGGAAGAACCCCATGGTCCCGGGGATGACGAAGAGGCGTAAGAAGAAAGAGTTGAGGCGCTCCGCCAAGTGGCGGGGCGCCTCTTTATGTCCGGAAGGATCCCTTACTTCTTCTGCACGTACTTCAGGCAGTCGATGGTCACGGCGGAAAGGATAATGATGCCGGAGAACACGAACTGCAGGTTGGTGTCCACGCCCAGGATAGTCAGGGAGTAGGTGAGGGCGGTGAAGATCAGCACGCCCACGACGATGCCCTGGATCTTGCCGATGCCGCCTTTGAAGGAGATGCCGCCCACGACGCAGGCCGCGATGGCGTCGGTCTCCCAGCCCTGGCCGTAGGAGGAGGAGCCGGAGCCCACCATGCGGATGCACTCCAGCCAGGAGCCGAAGCCGTAGAGGATGCCGGCCATGATGAAGGTGATGATGGTCACCTTGAACACCGAGATACCCGACACGGCGGCGGCCTCCTGGTTGCCGCCCACGGCGTACATGTCCTTGCCCAGCTTGGTCTTGTTCCAGATGAAGTACATCACGATGATGGCCGCGATGGCCCACAGGATGATGGACGGGAACTGGCCGGCGATCTTCGGGATGATCATCTTGGGGATCGTCATTTCGATGGCGCCGAAGGAAACGCCCTTGGTGGCGAAGGTCATCAGGCCGAACATGATCAGCATGTTTGCCATGGTGGAGATGAAGGGGTGGATCTTGAACCGCGCGGTGAAGAAGCCCGCCAGCGCTGCGAACAGCGTGGTGATGCAGCAGCAGACCACCAGCGCCATCACGATGCGCAGGCCCACCGGCAGCGTGGAGAAGTCAAACACCTTGCCGAACAGCATGCCGGTGTTGATGCCCTTGTGCATGATCATGGTGGACAGCACCATGCTGGTGCCCACCATGCGGCCCACGGACAGATCCGTGCCGCCCAGCAGGATCAGGCCGCCGACGCCCAGCGCCAGGAACATGCGCGGCGAGGCCGCCTGCAGGATGTTCAGTATGTTGTTCATGGTCAGCAGCTGGGTGTGCTTGATGATGGGCGTCAGGATGCACAGCAGCACGAACACGAACAGTATGGCGATGTACAGGCCGTTCTTCAGCAGGAACTGCTTGACGTTGAAGGTGTATTTGTAGTTCTCCCACTTCTGCTTCTGCTTCTCGACGAAGCTGAACTTCGACAGGCGCAGCAGGTCGATCAGGTGATAGCGGTGGGTGAAGGCGTCGTGCTGGCGGTCCTTGATCTCCTGGAGCGTGGAGTCGTGCTTCAGCTTGGCGTCGAACAGCTTGTTCTTGAAGACGTACTTCTCGTCCTTGATCTCGGCGGCGTTGGTCAGCTTGGCCAGGTCCGCTTCGTGCTGCTTTTTCAGCTGGGCCAGCTCTTCGGCGTAGCGAGCCTGCTCGGTCTCCTTCTGGGCCTCGCAGGACGCAGCGATCCTGCTGTAATAGGCCGAGTCATAGTTGGCGTCCAGATATTTGACGGCTTCGTCGATCAGGCTGTTCACCTGGCCCTTGTTGCCCGCCTCCACGGCCTTGGCCTCGGCCAGGGCCTGCCTGTCGGCAGCGATCATGCTGGCCTTCTCGCCCTTGGTATAGTTGGCGTTTTCGCGGACGATGGCGATGTGGTTCGTCAGGGCGACGACCCTGTCCGTGCCGTCCTTGCGCAGCGCGTTGATCTTCTCCTGAATCGCGCCTACCCGCTCGTCGATGGGGGCGAGCAGCCTCTGCTCCTCTTCCACGGAGAGGATTCTCTTGTCAATTGCCATTGCTTTCCCTCCAATTACAGATACTTCGCGCTCAGTCTCAGCAGCTCTTCCTGATTGGTCTGCCGGGTATCGACGATGCCGGCGAGCCGACCGTTGGACATGACGCCGATGCGGTTGGTGATGCCCAGGATTTCCGGCATTTCAGAGGAGACGACGATGATCGTCTTGCCCATCTTTGCCATCTTGATGATCAGCTCGTAGATTTCATACTTGGCGCCGACATCAATGCCTCGCGTTGGTTCATCCATCAGGAAGACGGCGGGATCCCGTTCCAGCCATTTTCCGAAGATGACCTTTTGCTGGTTTCCGCCCGACAGCGCCGTGATGGAGTCGGAGGGACCCATGCACTTGGTATGCATGATGTTGATTTCGTTGGCTGTGGCCTTCACCATTTTGTCGTTGGACAGCGCGATGCCCGTGTAGTAGTGGGACAGGTTGGTGATGGTCGTATTGAAGGTGAGGTCGCCCTCCAGGAACAGGCCGGTGGACTTGCGCTCCTCGGTGATCATGGCGAAGCCGTGATCCATGGCATCCTTGGAGCTGGTGAAGTTCATCAGCCGCCCGTTATAGTAAACGCGCCCGGCCGCGCGGGTGCGCACGCCGAACATGGTCTCCAGCAGCTCCGACCGCCCGGCGCCGACCAGCCCGTACAGGCCGAAGATCTCGCCCTCGCGCACGTCGAAGGTGATGTCCTTCAGATTGGGCGCGAACTTGGTGGACAGGTGCTGCACCGAGAGCACCACGTCGCCGGGAGTGTTGTCCACGGGCGGAAAGCGGTTGTCCAGCGCGCGGCCGACCATCGCAGCGATCAGCTCGTTCATATCCGTGTCTCCAGTCTTCTTGGTCAGCACCATCTTGCCGTCGCGCAGCACCGAGATCTCATCGCAGATTTCAAAGATCTCGTCCATCTTGTGGGAGATGTAGACCAGCGAAATGCCCTGGGCCTTCAGGTTCCGCATCATTTCAAACAGCTTGGCCACCTCGCGGACCGTCAGCGAGGACGTGGGCTCGTCCAGCACGATCAGCTTGGCGTTATAGGAGATGGCCTTGGCGATTTCCACCATCTGCCGGGAAGAGACCGACATGGTCTTCATGGGCGCGGTGAGGTTCACGGTCATGTTCAGCTTGCGGAACAGGTCCGACGCTTCGTTCTTCATACGGGCTTCATCCACCATGCCCAGGGGCGTCAGCGGATAGCGGCCCAAGAACAGGTTGTCCAGCACATTGCGCTCCAGGCACTGGTTCAGTTCCTGGTGCACCATGGCCACGCCGTTTTCCAGCGCGTCCTTGGGGCCGGAGAAATTGACTTCCTTGCCGTCCAGAAGGATGGTGCCCTCATCCTTTTGATAGGTGCCGAACAGGCACTTCATCATGGTGGACTTGCCGGCGCCGTTTTCGCCCATCAGCCCCATGATGGTGCCTTCCTTGACATCCATGTTGATGTGATCCAGAACGCGGTTGCGCCCGAAGGATTTGCACATACCGCGGATCGACAGAATATTCCTTGCTTCCCGTTCTGCCATTGTTGTCATCCCGCCTTTTCGCAGCTTCTTCCCGTCATAGAGATAGGGTCATCAGGCGAGGGATCACCTGATGACCCGTCCTCTAAACCGGGCTGGGGTTCAGATTACTGCATGAGCTTGGCCATATAGGAGGCCGCGTTGTCGGTCTTCACCATGTTGATCGCGAAGCCGTCGTACTCGGAGGGGTTGCCCAGCTTGTCGATCAGGTTCGCCTCGGTCTGGCCGTCGCCCAGGACGTACTCCACATCCAGGTTCAGGGCCGCCGCGTAGTTCTTCAGCTGCGGCACATAGGTGGCATTCAGGAAGTTGTCAGCGCTGTTGTAGATGCTCAGCCAGACCTTCTTGGTGGCGGCATCGTCCTCGCTCAGCTGGTTGCTGAAAGCGGGGTTGGCGGCGGTAGCATCCAGGAATGCCTCGTAGTTGTCGGCGGTCACGGCGCCGTTCAGAGCGTAGAAGCAGCGGGTGGCGTCGTCATAGTAGTACAGGTCGTCGGTCAGAACGTTGCCGGCGGCGTCGGGGGTGCTGATGCCCACCATGATGTCGGCGTCGTCCAGCGCGTTGCGCAGGGTGCGCAGGGTCAGGTAGGCCTGCACGTCGGCATTCTGGGAGATGGTGCCGCAATAGCCGTCGGCGATGGCGGCGACGGCGTCGCTGTTGGCGTCATAGCCGAAGGTGGGAACGCCGGCTTCCTTGGACCAGGCGTTGAACACGGCCATGCCCATGCCGTCGTTATTGGAAACGACCACGTCGATCTGATCGCCGAAGGAGCCTTCCCAGGCGGCGATGGCGTTGCCGGCGGTGGGGGCATCCCATGTGGCACCGGAGCTGTTCTTCATCTCCTGGGAGGCCAGCTCGCGCACGATGTAGGTGGTGCCATCGATCTCGATGGAGCCATCCTGAACGTCAGTGGCGGTACCGTCGGTGTTGGTGCCGATCGGGGCGGAATCGACGTCGTCGATGGTCTCGATCTCAGTCTTGCCCTGGGCGGCATCCGGAACAGCCGTGCCGAGAGCCTTGCGGGCGCCGCGGGTACGGGCGATGGAGTCGTTGTGGCCGACGTCGCCGATGCACAGCACGTAGCCGATGATGCCGTCGCCGTTGCGGTCCAGGCCCTCGCCGTGGGCCAGCAGATAATCCACGATCATCTGACCCTGCAGCTCAGCGCCCTGCTTGGCGTCAAAGCCGACATAGTAGGTCTTGCCGTTGAAGTTCAGGGCATCCATGTCCAGCTCACCGGTGGTGGAGTTGGAGGGCTGACGGTTGAACCAGATGACGGGCTTCTGATCGTTGGCTTCCGCCATCGCGCCGACGATGCCAAGCAGCATCAGAGCGGCCAGAACCAGGGACAGGATCTTTTTCATGGGGACACACTCTCCTTTTCAGGTCGTTATTTGACACGGACAAGCCGTGCAGTAACCAAAAAGCACAAACCAAAACATAATAAATTGCACCATTTGCAAAAATTCTATCATATTACTGTGGTGATGTCAATTGAAATTGAGTTTGTTTTCATTCGCGGTTTGTTCGCTTTTTTTTGACGCAGATCGAAGGCAGGGGGGCGATTCGGCTGCAAAGGCCATTTATGCACTGGACAATGGCGGCGAGGGGTGATAAAATATCCCCATCCCATATGCGAGGTTATTGACATGTACAGAGAAGAACTGATTCGCTGGAGCCAGGCGCTGATGCGCGACATGCACATGATGGTCTACGGCCGGGGCGGCGTGCCGCTTCTGTGCTTCCCGACCCAGGACTCCATGTGCCACAACCTGGAGGACTTCGGCATGATCGACTGCCTGTCGGACTACATCGAGGGCGGCAAGATCCAGCTGTTCGTCGTGGACACCGTGGACCGGGAGAGCTGGTCGGACCGGGGCGGCAACAACGCCTGGCGCGCGCTGCGGCAGGAGCAGTACTTCCGCTATATCGTGGACGAGGCGCTGCCTGCCATCAGGGAGATCAACCCCGACACCCCCGCCGTCACCGGGTTCAGCATGGGCGCGGACCACGCGGTGATCGCCTTCCTGCGGCGGCCGGACCTGTTCCGCGGCGTGATCGCCCTGTCCGGCGTGTACGACGCGGACTACTTCTTCGACGGCTGGATGGATTCCACGCTGTACGAGAGCTCCCCGGAGCGCTTCCTGCCCAACATGCCTGCCGACCATCCCTACATCAGCCTCTACAACCAGCGGAAGATGATCCTCTGCTGCGGCCAGGGGGCCTGGGAGGAGGACGGCGTGCGCACGCTGAAGTTCCTGGAGAGCGTGTTCCGGGAGAAGGGCATCCACGCCTGGTGCGACTTCTGGGGCTTCGACGTGAACCACGACTGGCCCTGGTGGTTCAAGCAGATGCGCTACTTCCTGCCCTTCCTGCTCGGCGAAGCAAACAAAGGCGACCAATGAAAGGGAAATGATGCTATGAATTTCGTGTTTGTCTCCCCGAATTTTCCCCACACCTACTGGCAGTTCTGCGATCGCCTGCGCCGCAACGGCATCAACGTGCTGGGCATCGGCGACGCGCCCTACGACGGCCTGGAGGCTCCGCTGAAGGCGGCGCTGACGGAGTATTACCGGGTGGACAGCCTGGAGGATTACGACCAGGTGTACCGCGCCGTGGCCTATTTCGCCTTTAAGTACGGCAAGATCGACTGGATCGAATCCATGAACGAATACTGGCTGGAGCATGACGCCCGGCTGCGCACGGATTTCAACGTGTTGACCGGCATCCGATCCGACCGCATCGGCTTCATCAAGAACAAGTCGCTGATGAAGGGGCTGTATATCGAGGCCGGGATCCCCACCGCCCGACAGCACGTGGTCTCCACCCGGGAAGCCGGGCGGGCGTTCATCGGCGAGGTGGGCTATCCGGTGATCGTGAAGCCGGACGTGGGCGTGGGCGCCACGGACACCTGGAAGCTGGAGAACGACGCCGACTTCGACCGGTTCTACGACCACCTGCCCGCCGCGCCCTACGTGATGGAGGAGTTCATCACCGGCGACATCTGCTCCTACGACGCCATCCTGGACTCGAAGTGCGAGCCGCTGTTCGAGAGCATGACGGTCTGGCCGCCGGTGATGGACATCGTGAACAAGGACCTGGACCTGATGTACTACACCTGTCCGGACGTGCCCGAGGGCCTGCGGGCGCTGGGACGGCGCACGGTGAAGGCCTTCGGCGTGGACCGGCGGTTCGTGCACCTGGAGTTCTTCCGGCTGACTGTGGCCAGGAAGGGCCTGGGCGGCGTGGGGGACTTCGTGGCCCTGGAGGTGAACATGCGGCCCGCGGGCGGCTACACCCCGGACATGATGGACTTCGCCCACTCCACCGACGTGTACCAGATCTACGCCGACATGGTGGCCTTCGACGCGCGCAGGCTGCCCGAGCCGGATGAGCACTTCTACTGCGTCTACGCCAGCCGCAAGGACGGCCACCGCTATGCCCGCGGCCACGAGGACATCATGGCCCGCTACGGCGCAGACATGGTGATGCAGGAGGAGATGCCGCCCATGAACTGGCCCCAGATGGGCAGGTATATGTATACCGCGAAGCTGCGCACCTTTGAGGAAGCCCAGGCCTTCATCACCTGGGTGCAGGGGGCGGAGTGACGGCGCTTTGATTGAACCGGGGTGCCGGAGGGACGGCTCCGGGCCCCATCATTGATAGCCCGGTGACGGAGGAGGACGCGCTATGGAGGACAGGCAGGGCACCCATCGCAAGCCGGTATCCCAGGTGCTGGAGCGCTTCTTCGGCGAGGACGC
The DNA here is from genome assembly GCA_902765395.1 of uncultured Eubacteriales bacterium. Classification (GTDB taxonomy): domain Bacteria; phylum Bacillota; class Clostridia; order Christensenellales; family Aristaeellaceae; genus UBA2862. The sequence goes on along the minus strand of CACWZP010000017.1, from coordinate 24,096 downwards.
GCTGAAGACGCGCACCCCCGGGCTGGACACCGGCATCCCGCGCCTGGACGGCATCCTGCGGGGCATGCAGCCGGGGCTGGTGGTGCTGGGCGGCATGACCAGCGTGGGCAAGTCCACGCTGGCCATCGGCATCGGCGACTACATCTGCCGCCACGGCACGCCCGTGCTGTACTATTCCACGGAGATGCCCGCCGACCGGGTGACGGCGCGGCTCATCACCCGGCACCACTTCGCCCTGTGCCGCCAGAAGGGGGAGAAGTGCCGCTTCACCGCCGCCGACCTGTTCGATTCCCGGCACACCGCCCGGTGGAGCGCGGCCGACTACGCCGCCTATCGCGAGGCTGTGCGGGCCGTCCGGGGTGAGCTGCGCACGGTGAGCGTCGCCGGCCGGGAGGAGCCCTACTGCCTGGCCGGGCCGGGGGATGTGCAGCCCTTCCACATCATCGACGGCGTGGGGGAGGGCGGCGCCATCTCCGCCGAGTTCATCAAGGACGACGCCACCGCCTTCCGGGAAGCGCACGGCGTGGCGCCCTTCGTGGTGGTGGACTACCTGCAAATGCTGTACCGGGGCACCGGCCGGGCGATCAGCGAGCGCCAGGAGGTGGACGACAGCATCCGCAGCCTCACCCAGCTGGCCAACGACGGCTTCTGCGTGCTGGTGGTCAGCTCCATCAGCCGTACCAACTACAACAAGCCCATCCAGGAGGACGCCTTCAAGGAGTCCGGCGGCATCGAGTTCTCCGCCAGCGTGCTGATGGGCTTGCAGTATACCGCCGTGCACACCGTCGGCGAGAAGGGCCAGGATCCCCAGCCGCGCGGGAAGAAGGGCTTCGACCTCGAGCAGGAGAAGAGCCGGCTGCCCCGGCGGATCGAGCTGGTGGTGCTGAAGAACCGCTACGGCATGGACGGGGCGGTGCGCCTGGATTACTATGCCCGCTACGACGCCTTCCTGGAGGAGGACGAGGGCTTCCCGGCGGAGCTTCTGCCCGACGAAACCGGGGGAACTGTGTCGCCTGCGGCGGCGACGATGAAGGCCAAGACCGAACCGGTCGATGTGCCGGCCGGGACGCGGGCCGAACCCGCGGCCAGCGACAAGGACGCGGCGGATGAACTGCCGGAGGAAGCGCTGGCAATGCTGGAGCAGCTGATGGCCCCGGGTTCCCAAGCGCCTAACCCTGCCCCTTCGACGGCTGCCGTGCCTGCCCGGACAGATGACGCGCCCGCCCCGGACGACGCCCTGCCCCGCCGGGAGGACATCGCCTATGGCGATTTCAACAGCACCATGGTGGCCCAGTTGCTGCGCCGGGGCGAGGTGAAGCCCGGCGAGGCCAGGCGCGTCCGCCCGATCAAGGACGCCTGGCTGACCTTCTCCGTCTCCGGCGCGCTGACCTCCTTCGACATCGACGTGGCCGACGCGCTCTATACCCTGCACAGCCGCCGCTCCCGCAGGTTCACGCTGCGCCACCTGTGCGCGGTGCTCACCGGCGACGAGGGAATCGACATCCCCGTCCGGGGCGAGGCCAAGGGCCTCAAGGCCGACGTGCTTGAGAGCCTGCGGCGGCTGACGGGCGCGGGCATTTCGATCCAGTGCGGCGACGAGCTGGAGGGGCGCGGCCTGCCCCGGCGGGACTTCGAGGGCCCCATGCTGTCCCTGGAGACACTGGAGCCGATGTGGCGGTATCGGATGCCCGAGGCGCTGGAGGAGGCGCTGCCTCTCTACGCCTACGCCCTGGCGGTGAAGCAGCTGCGCTATTTCGAGCTGGACTGCCTGCACGCCGTGGGGGCGAACGGCCGGAAGCGGAGCGACACCCGGGACAACGTGCAGATCAAGCGCTTCCTGGTTCGCAAGGCGCTGCGCATGCGCTATTTCAAGGAGAACAAGGGCGGCCAGAGCAACGCCATGACCATCTCCCTTGCGCCGCAGGGCGAGCTGATGAAGCTGCTGCGAACGGGCGCGGGGGAGGGCACCGCGGCGCAGAGGCAGGCTCGCGACAGCCGCGTCCGCGAAACCCTGTTCTGGCTGCTGGACCACTACTCGGGCGTGCTGTTCGACGGCTATACCGTCGATCCCAAGGGCGAGAGCATCCACATCGTATGACCGCTTCAGGCGAAAAATGAAGAGGGCCCTCCCACCGGGAAGGCCCTCTTCGCGTTCGTTCACCGGCGACGGAGCCGCTGGAGGGCGTCCGCGCTCCTGGCCAGCGGCTCCGCCAGCAGCAGGTAGAGGTTGGCGTCCAGCTGTTCGCCGTCGCGGCCGTCGGGCGTTCCCAGGTGCCTGAAGCAGCGGAACAGGTTGGGCGGCTGGTCGTTGACGCCCGGGATCTCCAGCAGCTTGTTCACACACGCCTCCCGCAGCCAGGCCAGGAACGGGCTTCCGGTGAGGACGATGGCGCTGTCGAAGAACCGGTCGAATTGGATCGACTTCAGGTCGACCGGGGGCCGCTCTTCCTGCGGCTCCGGGTCGTCGTTCGCGATCTCGGCCAGCAGCGCCGGGTTGACGACGTTCGCTATGGCGAGGACGGGCACCTGCTGTTCACTCATGGGGCGTACCTCCTCTCTGCATGCGCATGAGCAGCATGGTCAGTTGCTCCAGCGCGTCGATGAGCCGTGCGTCCAGCCTGACGCCCGTGGCGACACAGGCGTCCCGGATGGCCTGGGCGGCCTCGCCCACGGTCTCCGCCGTCCTGGGCATCAGCAGCTGCCGCATCCGCTGCAGCTCGCCGTCATTGCCCTTGAACAGGTCGATCAGCGGCATGTCGGCCATGCGCCTGGCCAGACTGCCGCGATCCCGGTCGATCCCGGAGGAACTGTTCAGGCAGGCGATGCGCTGCTTCAGCGACTGCACGCCCCGCAGGGTGGGCAGTGTCACCGGCCTGCAGGCTCGGCTCCAGTCCTCCTGCGTGGCGAAGGGGGCAAAGATCAGCCGTCCGCGCTTGTCACAGCACACGCCCAGGCAGAGCCCGCAGCGGTCGCCGCAGGGGGTGGGGATCGCGGTCAGGCCTGTTTCATCGCAGCCCTTGACGCGCTTTGTGAACTCGTCGGGGAGCCGATCGGGGTCCACGGGCACGAGGGCGTGCTCCGCCACCAGGCTCGAGTACAGCGCGCTCCTGGGCTGGATGCTCTTCAGGTCGAGGCTGAGGCCCGGTTGGCGGCCGTCGGTGCGGACGCGCTCCAGCACGAGGCCGAGCTGTTCCAGCACGGCGTTGAAGACGAGGTCCGCGCCGTTTTTGCCGTCGATGTCCCGCCCCAGGAAGGCGTCGAAGGGCACCCTGAGCCGGCGCACCGGGTCGTCGAAGGTCTCCACTTCCGGCCGGTTCGTCTTCAGCGCCCATTCCACCACCAGCAGCACGCGCCGGTTGCGACCGCTGCCCCGGCAGATGGCCAGCACCACTTTGGAGAAGGGCCTGCGGCCCGGCTCGTGCCACAGCGTGCGCGTGGTGGGATTGCCGTCGTCCCGCTGCTGGCCGCAGACTTCCGCGGGCTGGATGGCCGCGTCCCTGGGGTGAAGGAACACGGACAGGCCGTTCTCCCGCAGCAGCGGGGCAGAGGCCAGCCGGAACGCGAGCAGGGTGTCGTCGGAAGCGGTTAGGGGCCACTTTTCGTGGATGTTCATGGCGATACCTCCTGTTCAGGGTTGATGGGGAGAGGGGGGCCTTTCCGGGGATCGGCCCCCTGCGGGTTCGGGACGCAGCCTTCAGAAGGGCAGGCTGTCGGTGTCCAACGGGATGTCCGGCTCCATGCCCATGCCATTGAAGGCCTCGAGCATGGCGACGTACATGCCGTGGCGGCTCACGTCGAACCGGGACACCTTCCGGGGCAGCTGGCCGCGGGTGAACAGGAATGCCTCGGAGAGGGGCATGTTCAGCACGCGGTCGATGCGGCAGTTGGCCTTGACGCCGATGTAGTGCGCGGTATCCACGTCCTGGCCGCCCAGGTACAGGCAGTTGTCGCAGTTGTTCAGGATCGTGCAGGCGGCGGACTTGCCGTACAGCGAATCCAGCTGCGAGATGCTCTGCAGGATGACGCTCACGTAGATCTCCCGCGACCGGATCACCGAGATGATCTTGTCGAAGTCCGGGATGTACACGTTCGTGGCGAAGTCATCCAGGTAGATGCGCACCGGCACCGGCAGGCGGTGGTCCGGATAGTGGTCGGCGCTCTCGCACAGCTCGTGCAGCGCCTGGGCATAGAACAGGTTGGTGAGCCTGTCCATGGAGCGGTCCGTGTCGCTGACGTTCAGGAACACGGCCATCCGGCTGCGCCCGAGGTCGCTGAAGCTCAGCCGCTCGGCGGCGGTGAACATCCGCAAAGGTCCCTCCAGCGCCATGGGGCTCAGCTTTTCGCCCAGTATGCCGACCACGCAGCCCATCGTGGCCTTGGCCTTGGACAGTTCGAGGAACATGCGGTACTGCCGAACCGCGAAGGACTCTGGGCATTCGTCCAGGCGGGCCTGGAACAGCTCGCGGCGATAGTCCTCGGGCATGTTGAATACGTCCATGACCGAGTGGAGGTTGTGCTCATTCTCGGGCAGGCATTCGAGCACATAGCCCACCAGCGCGCAGAGCAGCGCGCGGGCGGACAGGTCCCAGAAGGGATCGCGGGCGTTCTCCACCGGCGCGAGCGCGGCGCAGACACTGAGGATGTTCTGCTCGTCCCAGCGCCCGGTGATCGAATCCCTGTGGATGTAATCCAGGGGATTGTAGCCGAAGGACGACATCGTGTCCTTCATGTCGACGCACACGACGCGGTAGCCCCGCTGGCGCAGGTAGGGCGCCATCTCGCCGTAGAGGCTGCCCTTGGTGTCGGCCACGATCATGCTCTCGTTGGCCTGCAGGATGTTCGGCATGACGTAGCCGCGCGTCTTGCCGGCGCCGGAGGGCCCGATGATCAGGTCGTTGTTGTTGATGCCTGTCTGGCGGGTGTTGTTGCTGATCAGCGCGCCCTCGGCCAGGATGCGCAGGGTATCGGTGCTCTGGTTCTGGATCATGGGATCCACCTTCCTTTCTCTGTCGTCACAGGGTGTCGATGACCCGGTCCGCCAGGCCGAACTCCACGGCCTCGTCGGCGGTGAAGATGGTGTCGCGGGCGGTCTTGGCGAAGATTTCCTCCAGTGACCTTCCGGTCTGCCGGACCAGGATTTCGGCCAGCATATGCCGCACACGCAGCAGGTCTTCGCTGATCTCCTGGATCTGCAGCGCGCTGCCGCCGATGCCGCCGGGGATCAGCGGGTCGTGGATCAGCACGCTGCCGTGGGGCAGGATGTCGCGCTGGTCGCCGGACGCGAACAGCACGGCGCCCATGCTGGCGGCTCGGCCGACGCACACGGTGCGGATGGGGCACGGGATGGCCTTCATCACGTCGTAGATCGCCAGCCCGCTGTTCACCTCGCCGCCGTCGCTGTTGACGAACAGCGTGATGGGCTCGGTGGCCGATTCCCTGGCCAGGAAGCGCAGCTGGCGCGCAATGGAGTTCAGCATCTGCGCGTCGATGACGCCGACGCACTCGACTTCGCGGTTCCTCAGCATCTCGTCGCGGATGTCGAGGATGTCGTAGCCCGCATTGGTCTCGCGGATGATGTGGGGGGTGTTGTCGATGTTCGCCATGGTGGCACCTTCCTTTCCTGTCCGCATGGACGTTCTTCAAAGCTTCAACCGTCATTCTCCGCGCCCCGCGCGGAGGGCAACGCTCCGCTCCGTCCTGCCTCGCGACAGGACGCGCTGTCCCGTTGTCTATAGTCAAAATTTCACCCGCCAGACCGAAGGCCTTGAGGCCGGAGGTCTGTTATGTTTTTTGATACAAGCGCCGCTTTTGTGCCTGTAAAGCGTCAGGACTGTAGAGGAACCGAGTATTTTTTGCCCCTACGAAGGGGTATATATCCTTAGATATATACCCCTTACATTACTATTGACCTGGTCAGAACTGTCAAACCCGTTGCGACACAAGGGATTTGGCACATTTTGGAATATTGGAATTCCGGGAATGGAATTAAAAATCCGGATAATACATGCTGAAATCCGGCACTTTTCGGATTCGGAATTCCGAAAACGCGTCGAACTTGCTCCGACGATGCGTTTTCCTGTTGAAATGAAGGGTGAAATGCGATACAATAGGGCTGTCCGCCGGGCGGTCATCTGCCCGGGATGGATCAATGGGCGTGTTTGAAGTCTCCGAGGTGCGCCAAAACATCCAGAGCCGCACATACTTCATTCGGAAATACACTATAAAAGACCAGAACAGGTGCGTGAATACCTATGAGAACGGTGGTAGCCAAGTTCGGCGGGACCTCCCTGGCCGACGCGGAACAGTTCAGAAAGATGCGGCGGATCGTGGAGGCGGACCCCGGGCGGCGGTTCATCGTGGTCTCCGCGCCGGGAAAGCGCTTCGACGGGGATGAGAAGGTTACCGACCTGCTGGCGCGCTGTGTGGAGCGGGCCGCGGCGGGGGAGAGCTGCGAGCCGACGCTGGTGCTGGTGCACGGCCGCTTCCGGGAGATCATGGACGGCCTGGGGCTGGAATTCCCGCTGGAGGCGGAGATCGCGCGGCTGCGGGAGCACCTGCGGGGCGAGGTGAACCCGGACTGGGTGGTCAGCCGGGGCGAGTACCTGAGCGCCCGGCTGGCGGCCGCGTGGCTGGGCTACACCTTCGTGGACCCGGAGTGGTGCGTGTGCTTCGACGCGGACGGCCGCCTGGACGCCGCCATGACCCGGCGCACCATGGGCGCGGCGCTGCGGCCCCTGCAGAACGCGGTGATCGCGGGCTTCTACGGCGCAGACATGGACGGGCGCGTGCGCACGCTGTCCCGGGGTGGCAGCGACGTGACGGGCAGCCTGGCCGCCGCGGCGGTGGGGGCCGATTTGTACGAGAACTGGACGGACGTGTCCGGGCTGCTGGCCGCCGATCCCCGCATCGTGCCCCGGGCCAAGACCGTGCCGTATGTCAGCTACCGCGAGCTGCGCACCCTGTCCTACATGGGCGCGTCGGTGCTGCACACGGACGCGGTGATGCCGGTGACGGGCATGGACATCCCCATCAACATCCGCAACACCGACCGCCCGGAGGACGCCGGCACCACCATCGTGCGCAAGCTGCCGAAGGGGGAGACGAAGTATCCCATCATCGGCGTGGCGGGCCGGGTGGGCATGTCGGTCATCCAGGTGGAGAAGGTGATGGTCTCGGACGAATCCGGCTTCACTGCCGTGATGCTGGACATCCTGAAGAACCGCCGGCTGCCCTTCGAGCAGTGCCTGACGGGCATCGACACCGTGACGCTGGTGATCCGCAGCGACCTGCTGGCCCCCTGCAAGGACGAGCTGTTCGAGGAGATCCAGCGGAAGCTGGACCCGGATTACCTGGGCCTGACGGAGCGGCTCTCGATGATCGCCGTCATCGGCGAAAAGGGCACGGAGTCCTGCGACGCCAACGTGCGGGTGCTCCAGGCGCTGGCCCGGGCGGGCATGCCCATCAACACCATCAACCAGGGCGCGGGCAAGCTGAACCTGCTGATCGGCGTGCCCGAGGAGAAGTACGAGGAGGCCGTGCGGGCCATCTACGACACCATCGACGGCCCCGTCTGACGCGGCCGGAAAAACTGCATGAAGCGAGCGGCGGAGCCCATCGGGCTCCGCCGAAGCATTGGAATCGCAGAAGCAAAAACACGTTGTAAAAATGACAGGAATATGATATAGTATTATCAGAATATTATGCGAGCCCATGTCCGCTGCCTTCCGGGCGGGACAGGGGGCCGATGAGGTTGAGATCCATGAAATTGCGACGTTTGCTTGCGCTGCTGGCGATATGGGCGCTTGTTCTCACGGCGGCGCCGTTATCCGGCATCGCCCGGGCCGACGGGCCGAAGGACATGCCCTATCGCATCGAGGTGGACATCAGCAGCCAGATCGTGACGATCTACGAGAACAAGACCGACGAGATCGTGCGGCAGATGCTGTGCTCCACCGGCATGGGCGACTCCACCCCCACCGGCACCTTCATCATGGAGCAGGACCTGGACAAGTACCGCAAGCCCTGGTACTACATCGTCCAGTTCCGCCGCTTCGTGCGCTATCCCTCCCGCATCCGCAACGTGCTGCTGTTCCACTCGCTGCCCTACACGGACAAGTCGCTGTTTTCGGTGGAGGCCCGGGCGCTCAAGGATTTCGGCTTTCCCGCCTCCCACGGCTGCGTGCGCCTGCGCTGGCAGGACGCCCAGTTCATATCGGACAACTGCCTGCCGGGCACGGCGGTGCGCATCACCAAGAGCGGCGAGCGCAAGGAGGACCTGCGCCAGCTGCTGTTCCAGGAGAGCTTCGACATCAGCCGCGGCTTCTCCTACGACAGCTTCCTGGGCATGTCCGACGAGCCCGGGGCCCTGAGCCGGGGCAGCGTGGGCCAGAAGGTGCTGGATTTGCAGTACCGCCTGCGGGACCTGGGCATCTTCGAAGGCGAGATGACCGGCGAATACGACAGCGCCACCGTCAATGCCGTGCGCGTGGCCCAGTACATGGTGGGCGACGCCCTCACCGGCGCGGCCACCGAGGAATTCCGGCAGAAGATATTTGCCGCCGACGCCCCCACGGCCATGAACGTGGCGCTGACGGCGGGCATGGGCGGTCCCGCCGTGCGCAAGCTGCAGGAGAATCTGGCGGTGCTCAGGCTCTATGACGAGGGCGAGCTGGACAGCGTGTACGACGTGGGCGTGTCAGAGGCCGTGAGCCGGTTCCAGAAGGTCTACGGCTACAAGGTCACCGGCGAGGCGACCCCCGAGGTGCAGAAGGCCATCGATTACGAGGCCGGCAGGCTGCGGGAAACCTTCGACGGCGCGACCTACGATTTTAAGGAGAACGCCGACCGGCAGCTTGTCCAGTTGGTGTACACCTCCCCGGAGGACGGCCGGGTCTACACCGTGGGCTGCACGACCGAGGACGTGCTGGCCGGGGCCAGGAAGCCCAGCGAGGTCTTCGCGGAATACCTGGCCGCCAATGAACAGGCCACGGACATCTCCCAGCTGGTGAACTATGCCACCGTGGACACCCACGGCCAGGCCCTCTCCCTGAACTTGCGCGCGGAGCCCAATGCCGACAGCGACGTGCTGGCCACGGTGGAGGACGGCGCCAGCCTGCGGGTGGAGCGGCAGTACGCCGAGTGGACCCAGGTGCGCTACGGGGGCGCGGAGGGCTACCTGATGAACGCCTACCTGCGCTTCTGGACCGGCCCGGAGGACGCGATCCCAAGCGGGGAGGACAGGGCCGCCGCGGATGCCGCCGCGCAGGTGGATTACGCCACGGCCAAGGCCAGCGCGGGCGTCTACGACGACAACACCGACGCCGCCGAGCTGCTGGGACACCTGCCCAAGGGCACGCAGGTGGAGGTGCTGGAGATGGACGACAGCTGGTGCCTGATCCAATACAAGGGCCACCAGGGGTGGGCGCTGCGGGAGGAGCTGCAGCTGGTGATGCTGGAAGACGCGCAGTCGTGACGCGCGGAGCGCTCTCATGGACGATCAATACAGGAGGCAAACATGAGCGATTATCTGGGAAAGGACACCTTCAAGCTGGGCTTCGGGCTGATGCGCCTGCCCAAGAACCCCGACGGCACCATCGACATTCCCCAGGTCACAAGGATGGCGGACGCGTTCCTGGAGGCGGGCGGCACCTACTTTGACACCGCCTATGTCTACGACGACGGCGAGAGCGAGGCCGCCTTCAAAGCCGCCGTGGCCGACCGCTATCCCCGTGAGCGCTATACCGTGGCCACCAAGCTGAACGCCTGGCTGGGCAGCCCGGACGAGCAGGCCGCCAAGCGCCAGTTCGAGACCAGCCTTCAGCGCACCGGCGCGGGCTATTTCGACTTCTACCTGCTCCACGCCATCCAGCGCAACAACATCGAGGTGTATGATAAGTACGGCATCTGGGACTTCGTGAGGGAGCAGAAGGCCAAGGGACTGGTCAGGCACTGGGGCTTCTCCTTCCACGCCGACCCGGAGCTGCTGGAGGAGCTGCTCACGAAGCACCCGGACGTGGAGTTCGTGCAGCTGCAGATGAACTACGCCGACTGGGAGAACCCGGGCGTGGCCTCGAGGCGCAACTGGGAGATCTGCAAGGCCCACGGCGTGCCCGTCACGGTGATGGAGCCGGTGAAGGGCGGCATCCTGGCCGATCCCATCCCCGGCGTGCGCGACATCTTGAAGGCCGCCGACCCGAATGCCTCCTGTGCGTCCTGGGCCATCCGCTATATCGCCAGCCTGGACAACATCATCACGGTGCTCTCTGGCATGAGCAGCTTTGAGCAGATGGCGGACAACCTGGGCTACATGCGCCATTTCAAGCCCATGGATGCGGCGGATCTGGACGTGATCCGGCGGGTCCAGGAGGTGCTGAACGCCGACCAGTCCATCCCCTGCACGGGCTGCCGCTACTGCGTGGAGGGCTGCCCCATGGGCATCCCGATCCCGGACATCTTCACCGTGGCCAACCGCCGCAAGGGCAGCCCCCACTTCCGAACCGTGCGGGAGTACAACAACGTGACCATGGGCAAGGGCCGCGCCAGCGACTGCGTGCAATGCGGCCAATGCGAGCGCGCCTGTCCCCAGCACCTGCCCATCATCAGCCTGCTGGAAAAGGGCCGGGAGATGGAGAATTAAGCGAGGACAAAAAAGGCTTCCCCTCAAGGGAAAGCCTTCAATATGAGAGGGCTTCCCTGAACGGGAGGCCCTTTTTTCAGTTATTCCGCCAGCGCGGCCTTCAGCACGGCAATGGCCTTCTCCAGCTGTTCCATGGGGATGTTCAGCGCGGGCAGCAGCCGCACGCGGTCCTTGGCGGTCAGGCACAGCACGCCGTTTTCGATGCACCTGCCCACCACCTCGCGGGCGGGCTTGACGGGCTTGATGCCGATCATCAGGCCCATGCCGCTGACGGATTCCACGCCCTTGGCGCCGGTGAGCTGGTCAAATATGTACCGGCTGCGCTGGCGCACGCCCTGAAGCAGCGCCTCGTCGATGCGGCTGAGGATGCTGACACCGCCGGCGCAGGCTGCGGGATTGCCGCCGAAGGTGGAGCCGTGGTCGCCGGGGCCGAACACGTCCTTCACCTTTTCGCCCAGCAGGCACGCGCCGATGGGCAGCCCGCCGCCCAGGCCCTTGGCCGTGGAGACGATGTCGGGGGTGATGCCGTAGTTCATGTAGGAATACAGCTGGCCGCTGCGGCCGTTGCCGGTCTGCACCTCGTCCACCGCCAGCAGCACGTCGTTGTCCGCGCAGTAGGCCGCCAGCCCCTCCACGAACGCCTTGTCCAGCGGCACCACGCCGCCCTCACCCTGCACGCACTCGATCAGCACGGCGGCGATCTTCGTGGTCTTCGCCAGTTCCTTCAGGGCGTCCAGGTCCCCGGCGGGGATGTGGGCAAAGCCCGGGGTCAGCGGCTGGTAGAGCTCGTGGTAGTGGTCCTGGCCGGTGGCGGACAGGGTGGTCAGCGTGCGGCCGTGGAAGCTGTTCACCAGGGTGACGATGGTGAAGCAGTCGGCGCCGTGCTTCTCGGCGGCGTACTTGCGCGCCGCCTTGATCAGGCACTCGTTGGCCTCCGCGCCGGAGTTGCCGAAGAACACCTTCTTCATGCCCGTGCGCTGGCACAGCATCTCCGCCAGCCTGGCGCAGGGCTCGGTGTAGTAGAGGTTCGAGGCGTGGGGGAGCTTGCCCAGCTGCTCGGTGACGGCCTTGAGCCAGATGTCGTCCGAGATGCCGAACCCGTTCACGGCGATGCCGCTGCCCAGGTCGATGTACTCCTTGCCGTTCACGTCCCAGGCCAGCGAGCCCTTGCCCCCGGCCAGTTCCACCGGGAAGCGGGCGTAGGTGCCGGCGATATAGGTCTTGTCCAGCTGCATGGTGTTGCTCATATAGATTCCCTCCATTGGGTCAGATTTCGTGCTTTTCCGGCCGCACGCCGCCCATGACCATCGTGCCCGCGCCCTCGTCGGTGAGGATCTCCATCAGTATGGAGTGGGGCACCCGGCCGTCCATGATGATGACCTTGTGCACGCCCGCGCGGATGGCGTCCACGCAGCACTCCACCTTCGGGATCATGCCGCCGGAGATCACGCCCTCGTTGCGCAGCTTCGCGGCCTCCTGGATGGTCAGCTCCGGGATCAGCGTGGTGGGATCGTCCTTGTCGCGCAGCAGGCCCGGAATGTCGGACAGCATGATGAGCCTCTCGGCTCCCAGCGCCCCCGCCACGCAGGCCGCGGCGGTGTCGCCGTTGATGTTGTAGGTGTTGCCCTGCGCGTCGCAGCCCAGCGTGGAGATCACGGGGATGTAGCCCTTCTCCAGCAGGTCCGTGACGGGCTTGATGTTCACCTTCGTGATCTCGCCCACGTAGCCCAGGCGCTCGTCGCGCATCCTGGCCTCGATCAGCCGCCCGTCCATGCCGGAGATGCCCATGGCGCGGCCGCCCTTCATTTCCAGCAGGTTCACCAGCGTCTTGTTGATCTTGCCGGCCAGCACCATCTGCACGATGTCCACGGTCTCCCGGTCGGTGACCCGCAGGCCGTCCACGAACTCGGCCTTCTTGCCCAGCCGCTGCATGGTCTCGCTGATCTCCGGCCCGCCGCCGTGCACCAGCACCACCTTCACGCCGATCAGCCACAGCAGGGTGATGTCCTCCATCACCTGGTGCTTCAGCTGTTCGTTGATCATGGCGTTGCCGCCGTACTTCACCACGACGATCTTGCCGTTGTAGCGCTTGATATAGGGCAGCGCCTGGACCAGCACCTGCGCCCGTTCCAAATTGGAGAAGTTCTTTTCCATGCTGTCTCCTTGTCGATGAGAGTTCAGATGGGAATACGGCTGTTGCGGCAAACTGAATCTGAACTCTAAACTCTCAACTCTTAACTCTGTTATGTCCTGTAATCCCCGTTGATCTTCACGTAGTCATAGGTCAGGTCGCAGCCCCAGGCGGTGGCTTCCTCGCCGCCCATGCGCATGTCGCAGGTGAAGGAGACCTTCTTCTCCGACAGGATCTGGAGCGCCGCGTCCTCGTCGAAGGCCTGCACCGCGCCGTCCCTGCAGAAGCACACGGTGCCGCTTTCGCCCACCAGGTACAGCTCGATCACGGCGGGGTCGAATTCCACCCCGGCGTAGCCCAGCGCGCACAGCACGCGGCCGCAGTTGGCGTCCTTGCCGAACACCATGGCCTTCACCAGGCTGGAGCCGATCACGCTCTTGGCGAGCATCCGCGCGTGCTCCTTCGTGTCCGCGCCGGTGACCTTCATCTCCAGTAGATGGGTGGCGCCCTCGCCGTCGCCGGCCATCTTCACGGCCAGGTCGCGGCATACGCTCGTCAGCGCCTCCACAAACAGCGCGTAAGCTTCGCCTTCCTCCGTGATGGGGGCGTTGCCCGCCAGGCCGTTGGCCATCACCAGCAGCGTGTCGTTGGTGCTGGTGTCGCCGTCCACGGAGATCATGTTGAAGGTGTCCTGGATCACCGCGCTCAGCGCCCTCTGCAGCAGCGCCTGGTCAATGGCGCAATCGGTGGTGACGTAGCCCAGCATGGTGCACATGTTGGGGTGGATCATGCCGGAGCCCTTGCTCATGCCGCCCAGCGTGACCGTCACATTGCCCTCGCCGTTCGCGGCGGGCAGCTGGAAGGTGACGGCGAACTCCTTGTTCACGGTGTCGGTGGTCATGATGGCGCGGCTGGCGTCGGTGCCCGCCTCGACGGTGTCCGACAGCGACGCGGCCAGGGCGGTCACGCCCGCGGAAATCCTGTCCATGGGCAGGTTCGGGCCGATGACGCCGGTGGAGCCCAGCAGCACGCTGTCCGCGGGGATATCCAGCGCCCTGGCGGCGCAGTCGGCGGTCTGGCGGCAGGTTTCCATGCCCGCCTCGCCGGTGGTCGCGTTGGCGATGCCGGCGTTTACCACCACCGCCCGGGCGGACTTCACATCATACACGATCCGGCGGTCCCACAGCACCGGCGCGGCCTTGACCACGTTGGTGGTGAAGGTGCCCGCCACGGCGCAGGGAGCGTCGCTGTAGAGCATGGCCATGTCGGTGCGGCCGGCGTACTTGATGCCCGCCGCGCAGCTGGCCGCCTTGAAGCCTTTGGCCGCGGTCACGCCGCCGGGAATCCTGTCAATCATCATTGTCGTCTCCTATGAATCGGGTGATGTTGTCCTCGTTGAGGACGAATTCGTAGTAATTCACGTCGCTGCACTTCCAGCCGATCTGCCGCCAGAAGGCGTTGCCCACGTCGTTGCCCTTGAAGGCGATCAAGGACACCTTGTTGATGCCCATCTGGCGCAGCTGCTCCATGCAGCAGCCCACCATGCGGGTGCCGATGCCGCGCCGCCGGTATTCCCGGGCCACGCACACGTGGTACAGCGCCCCCTGCCGCCCGTCCGAGCCGCAGAGTATGGAGCCTACGATGCGCCCGCCCGCCACGGCCACCACGCTGGTGGTGGGGTTGCGGCGGATGAACCGGGCCACGTCCTCCCGGGAGTCGTCCAGCGCCCGGATGCCGAAGCCGCGGATGGTCATCCACAGCGCCCGCACGGCGTCGTAATCCTCCTCCCGCATGGGCAGTATGCGGATGTCGCTCGTATCAGCCAAGGACCAGTCCCTCCGTCTCGCTTATGCCCATGAGGATGTTCATGTTCTGGATGGCCGCGCCGGACGCGCCCTTGCCCAGGTTGTCGAACCGGGCCGTGAGCAGCATGCGCTCGTCGCTGCCCGTGACGGTGACCTCCATGTCGTCCCGCCCGGACAGCTTCCCGGCGGACAGGAAGCCGGATTCGTCGGCCTGTTCCACAAAGCGGATCACCGGCCCGGGATAGGCCGCGGCGAACACTTCGTGCACGCGCTGGATGCCGCCGTCCACCCATTCGCCGAACAGGGGCACGGACACCTCCATGCCGCTGAAGAAGTCGGCCACGATGGGGGAGAACACCGGGGCGCTGGCAAGGCCGCAGACGGCCGCCATTTCCGGCAGGTGCTTGTGGGCCTGATTAAGGCCGTACTGCCGCGGGGCGTCCAGCAGGGGATCGCGCCCGTCGTTCTCGTAGTCCGCGATCATCTTCTTGCCGCCGCCGGAGTACCCGGTGAGGGAGAAGCAGGACAGCTTCATGTCCCTGTCCAGCACGCCCGCGTGCACGAGGGGCGCGACGAGGGCGATGAAGCCGCTGGCGTGGCAGCCGGGGTTGGCCACCCGCTTCGAAGTGGCGATGCGCTGGCGCTGGCCCGGCAGCTCCGCCATGCCGTAGACCCAGCCGGGGGCCACCCTGTGGGCGGTGGAGGTGTCGATGATGGCGGTGTCGCAGCCGCCCGCCAGGGCCACGGCCTCCCGGGCCGCGTCGTCGGGCAGGCACAAAAAGGCGATGTCCGCCGCGTGGATGGCGTCCCTGCGGGCCTCGGGCTGCTTGCGCAGCGCGTCGGGAAGGAGGATCAATTCGATGTCCTTCCGGGCCTCCAGGCGCTCCCGTATGCGCAGCCCGGTGGTCCCGGCGCTGCCGTCGATGAATACCTTCGTCATGGTCATCACTCAGTTCATTCATGGATATGCGTGTATTATACGCCAAAATACCCGTTTATTCAAGTTAAAAACGCATAAATATTCATTTAGTATTCATGCTGCATCGAAATTGGGAACGACCTCTTTCGTCTTGCCGCTGTGCGGCAAGCCACCTTCCCCTAAAGGGGGAAGGCAACCCTTGAGCCTTCCCCTAAAGAGGAAGGTGCCTCCGCGAAGCGGAGGCGGAAGAGATCGTTCCCATTATATACATGCTTCTATTAAGTTTTCTACCCCTCGATGGCCTGAATCAGCCGGTCGGCGAAGCCCTTGGCGGTGTCGCCGTCGTGGGGAACGGTGTCCAGCGCCCTGTCCAGCGCGTCGGCCTTGTCGTAGCGGGCGATGTGGCGCAGCAGCATGGCGGCCGCCCGCAGCAGGCTGGAGGGATTGGCGTAGTCGCCGCGGCCGGTCTCGATCATCCGGGGCGCGGAGCCGTGGATGGCCTCGAACATGGCGTACTGGTCGCCCAGGTTGGCGCTGCCGGCGGTGCCAACGCCGCCCTGGATCTGGGCGGCCTCGTCGGTGATGATGTCGCCGTACAGGTTGGGCAGCACGAACACCTGGAACCGGCTGCGCACCCGCTCGTCCACCAGCTTGGCGGTGACGATGTCGGCGTACCAGTCCTCGGCGGCGATGCCGGGATAGTCCTTGGCCACCTCGTGGCAGATCTCGGAGAACCGGCCGTCGGTCTTCTTCATGATGTTGGCCTTGGTGACGATGGCCACCATGTCCTTGCCGTTGTTCCTGGCGTACTCAAAGGCCATGCGGGCGATGCGGCGGGTGCCGGGCTCGGTGGTGACCTTGAAGTCCATGGTCAGCTTGCCGGGCACCTCGATGCCCTTGCTGCCCAGCACGTATTCGCCCTCGGTGTTTTCGCGGAAGAAGGTCCAGTCGATGCCCTTCTCCGGCACGGACACGGGCCGCACGTTGGCGTACAGGTCCAGCTCGCGTCGCAGGGTGACGTTGGCGCTCTCCATGGTGCCGCCCTTGGGGGTCTCGGTGGGGCCCTTCAGGAACACGTCGCAGGTCTTGACCTCCTCCAGGATCTCCTTCGGCACGGCCTCGCCCCTGGCCAGGCGGTTCTCGATGGTCAGACCCTCGATGTGCTTCATCACGATGCTGCCCGAGGCCAGCTCGTCCTTCAGCAGGGTTTCCAGCACCCGCGTGGTCTGCGCGGAGATGATCGGGCCGATGCCGTCGCCGTCGATCACGCCGATGGTGACCACGGGCAGGGCGGTGAAGTCCTTGGCGGGAGCGGCGTTCTCCATGCGCGCCACCCGCTCCAGCTGCGCCTCAAGAAGTTCGCGGTAGTGGTTGACGGCGGCGTCGATGTACTGATTCATGATAGTTGCCTCCTGGTATAGTATGTGATTATATGAATTGGCGCTTCGCGCCATGAATTGACTGCTTCGCAGTCGTGATTTGTGCCTCGCGCATGATTGGAATTGCGCCTTTTCCAATGCGCCAAGGCAGCTTTGCCGCTGGCAAAGCTGGTCCGGCTTTAGCCGGACTGCCGACTTCACAATCCTGCGGATTGGGAAGCGGCACTGGGCGCAATTCACGTCCGAAGGGCAACTCATGACGCGAAGCGTCTGTTCACGCGCCGAAGGCGCAATTCATGGCTATGATTAATCGGGTGTCTCCCGATTAATCATAGCGTAGCGGTATACGCCAGCAATCCGCCCGCCTTGAGCATGTCCTTCTGGCGCTCGGTGAAATCGCAGGCGAGGGGGAAGGACTTTCCGGTGGTCAAATCCTCCAGGACGATCTCCCCGGCGTCCATGCCGGCGTGGATGCTCTTCAGGGCCAGCGCGTCGCCCTGGCTGAGGGCGTCGTAGTCGTCCGGGTTCTTGAATGTCAGCGGCAGGATGCCGGCGTTGATCAGGTTCGCCACGTGGATGCGGGCGAAGCTCTTGGCGATCACGGCCCGCACGCCCAGGTACATGGGCACCAGCGCGGCGTGCTCCCGGGACGAGCCCTGGCCGTAGTTGCTGCCGCCCACCACGATGCTCTCGCCCGCGGCCTTGGCCCGCTCGGGGAAGCTGGCGTCGCACACGCCGAAGCAGAACTGGGAGAGGTGCGGGATGTTGGAGCGGTAGGGCAGGATCTTCGCGCCCGCGGGCATGATGTGGTCGGTGGTGATGTTGTCGCCCACCTTCAGCGTCAGCGGGGCCTCGATGGTGTCGCCCACGGCCTTGCTCTGCGGAAAGGGCTTGATGTTGGGGCCGCGCACGACCTCGACATCCTTCGCCTCCTCGGGGGACGCGGGCAGGATCACCGCCGTGTCGTCGATCCTAAAGGCCTCGGGCATGGCGATTTCGGGCATCTCGCCCAGCAGCCGCGGGTCGGTGACAGTGCCCGTCAGCGCGGCGGCCACGGCGGTCTCCGGGCTGACCAGGTGCACGCCGGCGTCGGCGGTGCCGCTGCGGCCCAGGAAGTTGCGGTTGAAGGTGCGCAGGGAGACGCCCGCGCTGTTGGGGCTGAAGCCCATGCCGATGCAGGGGCCGCAGGCGCACTCCAGCACCCGCGCGCCGGAGGCCAGTATGTCGTTCAGCGCGCCGGAGGAGGCCAGCATCGAAAGCACCTGCTTGGAGCCGGGGGAGATGGAAAGGCTCACGGAGGGGTCGATGGTCCTGCCCTTCAGGAGCGCCGCCACCTTGAGCATGTCCATCAGGGAAGAGTTTGTGCAGGAGCCGATGCAAACCTGGTCCACCTTCACGCCCTTCAGCTCGGAGACCTTCTTCACGTTGTCCGGGCTGTGGGGGCAGGCGATCAGCGGCTCCAGGGTGTCGAGGTCGATGTCGATGATCCGGTCGTATGCCGCGTCGGCGTCGCTCTCCAGCGCCACCCAGTCCGCCTCCCGGCCCTCGGCCTTCAGGAATTCGCGGGTGATCTCATCGGAGGGGAAGATGGAGGTGGTGGCGCCCAGCTCGGTGCCCATGTTGGTGATGGTGGCGCGCTCGGGCACGGATAGGGTCTTCACGCCCTCGCCGCCCCACTCGATGATGGCGCCCACGCCGCCCTTCACGGACAGTATGCGCAGGATCTCAAGGCTCACGTCCTTGGCGGTGACGAAGGGCCGCAGCTTGCCGGTGAGGTTCACCTTGAACATCTTCGGCATGGTGATGTAGTACGCGCCGCCGCCCATGGCCACGGCCACGTCCATGCCGCCCGCGCCGAATGCCAGCATGCCGATGCCGCCGCCGGTGGGGGTGTGGCTGTCGGAGCCGATCAGCGTCTTGCCCGGCACGCCGAAGCGCTCCAGGTGCACCTGGTGGCAGATGCCATTGCCGGGGCGGGAGAAGCGGATGCCGTGCTTCTTCGCCACGGACTGGATGTAGCGGTGGTCGTCGGCGTTCTCAAAGCCGCACTGCAGGGTGTTGTGGTCGATGTAGGCCACGGAAAGCTCCGTGCGCACCCGCTCGATGCCCATGGTCTCAAACTCCAGATAGGCCATGGTGCCGGTGGCGTCCTGGGTCAGCGTCTGGTCGATTCTCAGGGCGATTTCCTTCCCGGGGATCATCTCCCCGGAGACCAGGTGATTCTTGATGATCTTCTGTGCGATGGTCATGCCCATGTCATGCTTCCTCCACTTCGTTCATGCCGCGCTGGAGCGCGTGCTGAATGTGCTGCTGCATCCGCTCGGCGGCCAGGTCGGCGTCCCGCAGCTGGATGGCTTCCAGGATTTCCCGGTGCTCCTTCACGGAGCAGGCGGCCCGCTCCGGCGTGCGCAGGGCGTTGCGCCGGTACTGCTGGATCTTCTTGTGCAGCGGCGAGAGCGTGTCCCGCAGGATCATGCTGCCGCAGCTGGCGTAGATGATCTCGTGGAAGCGGCCGTCCAGGGACTTCAGCTGGTCCACATCGCCCCGGGCCAGGTAGAACTCCTGGAAGTCCACGGCCTCGTTCAGGGCCTTGAGGTCGTCGGCGGACGCGTGCTTCACGAAGCCGCGCACGGCCAGCTCCTCGATGCGCAGGCGGATCTCCGACATGTCGCGGAAGTCCTTGGGCGTGATGCCCAGCACCATGGTGCCCCGGGGAGTGTCCTCGATCAGATGCTCCTGGAACAGGCGGCGCAGCGCCTCGCGGATGGGGGTGCGGCTGACGCCCAGCTCCGAGCAGAGCTGCAATTCGGTGATGATCTGGCCGCGCTCATAGACGCCGCTGAGTATATTCGACTCCAGGTGCTCAAACACCTGGTCGGACAGGGATACGGTCTTGTAGTCCATGTTGACGCCTCCTTACAGCCTTTTTAGAGCGCCGTTCGACAGCTCTTCGATCTTCGTCTCCAGCTCGGCGGTGGACAGGGTGGTCTGGCGGCCGTCCTCATATTCGCCGTCGATCCACTGCTTCAGCGCCACCACCAGGTCGGAATGCTTGTCCATGGCCGCGTCGCCCGCCAGCTGGTAATTCTCGTTGATCCAGTAGGCGATGCCCGCCAGGCCGCTGGCCTTGCCGATCATCACCGCCGGGGCGCGGTTGAGTATCTTGCGGGTGTCGAAGATGGTGTACACCTCCGCGTCCTTCAGCAGGCCGTCGGCGTGGATGCCGGCACGGGTGGTGTTGAACTGGCGGCCCACGAAGGGGGTCATCACCGGGATGTCATATCCGATCTCGTCCCGGAAGTAGCGAGCGATGTCGGTGATGGCGGTGGTGTCCATGCCGTCCAGGCTGCCGCGCAGGCTGGCGTACTCCATCACCATGGCCTCCAGCGGGATGTTGCCCGTGCGCTCGCCGATGCCCAGCAGCGAGCAGTTCACCGCGCAGGCGCCGTACAGCCAGGCGGTGGAGGCGTTGGTGACGGCCTTGTAGAAGTCGTTGTGGCCGTGCCACTCCAGCATCTCGCTGGGCACGTCGGAATAGTGCTGCAGGCCGTAGATGATGCCGGGCACGCTGCGGGGCAGGGCCACCTCGGAATAGGGCACGCCGTAGCCCATGGTGTCGCAGGCGCGGATCTTCACCGGGATGCCGGCGTCCTGGCTCATCTTCATCAGCTCGTTCACGAAGGGCACCACGAAGCCGTAGAAGTCAGCCCGGGTGATGTCTTCCAAATGGCAGCGGGGCATGACGCCGGAATCGAATGCGTCCGCCACGGTCTTCAGGTAGTAATCCATGCACTGCTTGCGGGTCATCTGCATCTTCTTGAAGATGTGATAGTCGCTGCAGGACACCAGTATGCCCGTCTCGCGGATGCCCAGGTCCTTCACCAGCTTGAAGTCCTCCCGGGTGGCGCGGATCCAGGTGGTGATCTCCGGGAACCGATAGCCCAGGTCCATGCACTCCTGGATGGCCTGACGGTCCTTTTCGCTGTAGACGAAGAACTCCGTCTGGCGAATGACGCCGTAGGGGCCGCCAAGACGGGCCATCAGCTTGTACAGATCCACGATCTGCTTCACCGAATAGGGCTCGACGGACTGCTGCCCGTCGCGGAAGGAGGTATCCGTGATCCAGATGTCCTCCGGCATGCCCATGGGCACGCGCCGGTGGTTGAAGGCGATGCGGGGAATCTCATCATAGGGGTAGATGTCCCGATACAGGTTCGGGTTCGGCACATCCTGCAGCGAATACTTGTATTGGCGCTGCTCCAGCAGATTGGTTTTCGCGGACATTTCCAGCATAGGTTCTCATCTCCCGTGGGTTCGATACGCCCGAAGGCGTTTTGTATCATTGTATACAAGGATTCAAGTATTGTCAAGTACGGGAATACAATATTAACAAAGCCCCTGGCCTTCGGAAGTGGCGACGGCTTATTTTGCTGGACAACCCGCCCGGCATTGTGTATAATATAAGTAAACAACGAAGGCGAAACTTAACATGCGACCATCAAAGGAGGCATCCGGAATGAATAAAAAGAGCATCGTCATCGACAGGGAATACGGCAGCGGCGGCCGCGAGGTGGCCCGCATCCTGTCGGAAAAGCTGGGCATGGAGTTCTATGACGGCAACCTGCTGACCATGGCCGGCAAGGAATACGGCATCGAGCTGGGCGTGATCGAGGAGTTTGACGAAAAGGGCGTGGGCGGCATACTGTCCGACATCGCCATGATGTCCAACGTCTCCACCCCCGGCTACAAGATGGAGCAGGCCTACAGCGTGTTCTCGGCCCAGTCCCGGCTGGTGCAGCAGCTGGTGGCCAAGGGGCCCTGCATTTTCCTGGGCCGCTGCACGGCGCGCATCCTGAAGACCGAGGCCCACGTGCCCTTCGTGAACGCCTTTATCTACGCCAGCAACATCCAGGACCGCATCGAGCGCGCCCGCAAGGTGGACGGCGTGGAGACCACCCGCATCGAGTCCTACATCAAGCGCCGGGACGCCCAGCGCAAGAACTACAACAAGTTCTTTGCCGACAAGGTCTGGGGCGACCCAAAGAACTACGACCTGATGCTGAATACCTCCACCCTGGGCTATGAGGGCGCCGCGGATGCCATCATCGCGGTGATGGACAAGTGATATGATCGCGATTTGGATCGTCCTGGCGCTGCTGGCGGCGGCAGTGGTCGGCTTTGGCTTCTACCTGGCCCGCTTCTCCATGACCGGCAAGCGCCAGACCTTGGAGGAGGCCCGGGCCTGGCAGGAGGAGCACTATGACCTGGGCTGGTACGACGGATTGGATAAGCGGGATTATACCGTCACAAGCGGCGACGGCTACGCGCTGCACTGCCAGATGGTGTGCAGTCCGGCGCCGTCGGACAGGTATGTCATCATCTCCCACGGCTACACCGACAACCGCTTCGGCGCGCTGAAATACGGCAAGCTGTACCTCGACCTGGGCTTCAACCTGATCGTTTATGACCTGCGGGGCCACGGGCTGAACGCGCCCACCTTCTGCACCTATTCCGTGCGGGAAAGCGAAGATCT
The DNA here is from genome assembly GCA_902765395.1 of uncultured Eubacteriales bacterium. Classification (GTDB taxonomy): domain Bacteria; phylum Bacillota; class Clostridia; order Christensenellales; family Aristaeellaceae; genus UBA2862. The sequence continues at coordinate 1,693 of CACWZP010000017.1, read as the reverse complement.
GAACGCGATCATCGCCGACGCCCGGGCGCGGTTTGGCGGCATGAAGGCGCTGGGCCTGCACGGGGAATCCCTGGGCGCGGCCACCACGGTGGCGGTGCTGAAGTACGCCCCGGCGGTGGACTTCGCCGTGGCGGATTGCGGCTTTGCGGAGATCACGCCCGTGCTGGTGGGCGGCCTGAGGGCCATGAAGCTGCCGGGCGGGCTGGTGCGCGTGGCCAGCGCCTGCGCGAAGCTGCGCTACGGCTACGGCTTCGGCCAGATGCGGCCCATCGACAGCCTGGCCGAAAGCCGGGTGCCCATACTGTTCATCCACGGCGCGGAGGACGACTTCATCACCCCTGACCACAGCCAGAGGATGTACGACGCCGCCCGGGGCGAAAAGCGGCTGGTGCTGATCCCCGGCGCGAAGCACGCCAATTCCGTGCTCACCGACCCGGCCATGTACGCCGAAGCGGTGGGGGATTTCCTGAAGAGCATAAAAATCCTGTGATGGGGGGACAACATGGCGCGATACGATGAAGAACTGACCCGCCTGCACGGGGCGCTGCGGGACGCGGAGGCGATCATCCTGGGCGCGGGGGCGGGGCTGTCCGCTTCTGCGGGGTATACCTACTCCGGCGAGCGCTTTGAGAAGTATTTCAGCGATTTCCAGGCGAAGTACCGCTTTGACGACATGTACTCCGGCGGCTTCTATCCCTATGGCACGCTGGAGGAGCAGTGGGCGTTCTGGAGCCGGTACATCCACATCAACCGCTACATGGCCCCGCCGAAGCCGGTGTACGAAAAACTGCTGGCGCTGGTGAAGGGCCGGGATTACTTCGTCCTCACCACCAACGTGGACCACTGCTTCCAGCGCGCCGGCTTCGACAGGCAGCGCCTGTTCTACACCCAGGGCGACTACGGCCTGTGGCAGTGCTCCAAGCCCTGCCACCAGGCCACCTATGACAACGAGGCGACCGTGCGCAGGATGGTGGAGGCCCAGGGGTATGTCATCGCGGAGGACGGCGATCTGACCCTCCCCGAAGGCGTGACGCCGAGGATGACCGTGCCGACAGAGCTGGTGCCGCGCTGCCCGCGGTGCGGGCGGCCCATGTCCATGAACCTGCGCGCCGACGACACCTTTGTGGAGGACGAGGGCTGGCGCCGCCACGCGAAGCTCTACAGCGATTTCCTGGAGGCGCACCGGGAGAAGCGTGTGCTTTTCATGGAGCTGGGCGTGGGCGGCAACACCCCCGGCATCATCAAGATCCCCTTCATGCGCATGACCTGGCAGTGGCCCGACGCCACCTATGCCTGTGTGAACTACGGCGAGGCCTGCGCCCCGGAGGAGATCCGGGAGAAGTCGATCCTGATCGACGGCGACATCGGCGCGGCGCTGGAGAAGCTGATGTGAGCGCAAAGAGGGCCGCGTTATCTGATATGAGCATAGAAAAAGCCCCCGGCATATGCCGGGGGCTTCTTTTGGGTTGGCCTTTACAGCTTGGAATACCCGAAGCTGTTGACGATGGCGTCCAGCTTCTGGCCGGCCCGGCACAGCGGGCAGGCGTGGGCGTCGTAGGAGGTGTAGCCCGGCAGGTCGTTCGGGTCGAACAGCCGGGTGACGGGCAGGCCCTGGATGGTGTCCACGGTGGCGAATATGGAGGCGATGCCCACGGCGCGGCCGCCGTAGTAGGCGATGGTCTCCACGGCGGAC